>NZ_BQHR01000017.1 GCF_021601625.1 Pseudomonas paraglycinae
GAAACGATGCATCGCCGATGGTAGTGTGGGGTTTCCCCATGTGAGAGTAGGTCATCGTCAAGATTAAATTCCGAAACCCCAATTGCGAAAGCAGTTGGGGTTTTGTTTTGCCCGCAGGAAAGTTTTTTGCTCGCGTCAGCGAACAAATTTGCACAGTTATTTTCGAATCAGAACACTAGAATAGATCCCAACTTTCTCGGAGCCAGAGCCCTTATGTCGGATTCGGTTGACGCCCCCGGGCTGTCAGATTTACCGCTGGATGACTTGGTGGCCTGCCATGAGTGCGATCTGCTGATGCGCAAGCCCAAGCTTGCTCACGGCGAAAAAGCCCTCTGCCCACGCTGCGGTTACGAACTGTACGCTCACCGTCATAACGTGGTGCAGCGCAGCCTCGCCCTGGTCATTGCCGCGCTGTTGCTCTACGTGCCGGCGAACTTTTTACCCATCATGCAGCTCAATGTTCTCGGGCAATCGTCGCAGGACACCGTCTGGAGCGGTGTTATCGGTCTGTTCAACACCGATATGCGCGGTGTTTCGGTTGTCGTATTCCTTTGCAGCATGGCGATTCCACTGTTGAAACTGCTGTGTCAGCTGATCGTGTTGCTGACGATCCGTTTCAACATCGGTCGTAGCTACGGCCTGCTGCTCTACCGCATTTATCACCACCTCAAAGACTGGGGCATGCTTGAGGTCTACCTCATGGGCGTCCTGGTGGCGATCGTCAAACTGGCGGACATGGCCGCCATCACCGTCGGTCTCGGTCTGGCATGTTTCATCGGCTTGTTACTGGTTCAGGTCTGGCTCGAAGTGGTGATGTCGCCGCACCAGATCTGGCAGGCGTTATCAGGAGAAGATGCCCATGCGGGCGATTGATGCAGGCATTCTGATCTGTACCGAATGCCACGAACTGAACAGGCACGATACCGACAGCGATGTGCAGACCTGCACCCGATGCGGTGCGCTGGTTCACGCCCGGCGGCCCAATAGTCTCGCGCGAACCTGGGCGCTGCTGATCACGGCCGCGATTATCTACATCCCTGCCAATGTTCTGCCGATCATGACCGTCAGCTCTCTGGGCCAGGGTGACCCGAGTACGATCATGTCCGGCGTCATCCAGCTGGTGCAGCACGGCATGATTCCGATCGCTGCCGTGGTGTTCATCGCCAGCATCCTGGTGCCGACCTTCAAACTGGTGGGCATCGCGCTGCTGCTGTTTTCCGTACAGCGCCGCCAGCCGTTGTCCGCCCGTCAACGGATCTGGATGTACCGCTTCATCGAGTTCATCGGCCGCTGGTCGATGCTCGATATTTTCGTGATCGCCATTCTGGTGGCGGTCGTCAACTTCGGCCGGCTTGCCAGTGTCGAAGCCAATCTTGGCGCCATCGCCTTCGCCAGTGTGGTGATTCTGACGATGCTCGCCGCTGTCACTTTCGATCCCCGACTGATTTGGGATAACACGGAGTCGGACGCCGACCATGACTGATTTGCCTGTAGCGAAAACCCGACCGGCTTCGAACTGGTCTGCCATCTGGGTGCTGCCCCTGATCGCCCTGATTATCGGCGGCTGGCTCGGCTGGCGTGCCTACACCGAAACCGGTATCGAGATTCAGGTGCGGTTTGAAAGCGGTGAAGGCATTCAGGCCAACAAGACCGAAGTGGTCTACAAAGGCATGCCGGTCGGCAAGGTGAAAACCCTCAAGCTCGATGATGAAGGCAACTCCAAAGGTGTCATCGCGACCATCGAGATGAACAAGGATGTCGATCAGTACCTGAAGACCAGCACCCGTTTCTGGCTGGTCAAACCGAGCGTGACCCTGGCCGGTATCACCGGCCTGGAAACCCTGGTATCGGGTAACTACGTCGCCATCAGTCCCGGCGAAGGCGAGCCGACCCGCAAGTTCAAGGCACTGGCCGAAGAGCCGCCGCTATCGGATTCGAAGCCCGGTCTGCACTTGACGATCAAGGCCGACCGTTTGGGTTCGTTGAATCGCGGCAGCCCGGTGTTCTACAAGCAGATCAAAGTCGGTCAGATCAAAAGTTACGTGCTGTCGGAAGACCAGAGTACGGTCGAGCTCAAGGTGTTCATCGAACCGACTTACGCCAAACTGGTGCGCAAACACACCCGTTTCTGGAACGCCAGCGGCATCAGCATCGACGCCAACCTGTCCGGCGTGAAAGTGCGCAGCGAATCCCTGGCCAGCATCGTCGCCGGCGGTATTGCCTTCGCCACGCCGGAGAACCGCAAGGACAGCCCGCCCACCGATCCAAGCCTGCCGTTCCGTCTCTACGAAGACTTCGATGCGGCCGCCGCCGGTATCCGCGTGAAGGTCAAACTCAGCGATTTCGAGGGCCTGCAAGCCGGGCGCACCCCGGTGATGTACAAGGGCATTCAGGTCGGTAACCTGAAAGCGCTGAAGATCGATCCGGACCTGTCCAGCGCCACCGCCGAACTGACCCTCGATCCGCTGGCCGAAGACTATCTGGTCACCGGCACGCAGTTCTGGGTAGTCAAACCATCGATCTCCCTGGCCGGCATCACCGGTCTGGAAGCGTTGGTAAAAGGTAACTACATTGCCGTTCGCCCGGGCGACAAGGGCGGTGCGCCACAGCGTGAATTCGAAGCCCGACCCAAAGCACCGCCGCTCGATCTGCGTGCACCCGGCCTGCACCTGGTGCTGTTCACCGATACCTTAGGCTCGATCGACGTCGGCAGCCCGATCCTCTACAAGCAGGTCAAGGTCGGTTCGGTGCAGAGCTATCAGTTCTCCAAGACCCGCAAACAACTGGTGATTGGCGTCCACATCGAGAAGGAATACGAAAACCTGGTCAACGCATCGACCCGGTTCTGGAACGTCAGCGGTGTCACGCTGACCGGCGGGTTGACCGGCGGGATTCAGGTCAAGAGTGAATCGCTGCAGACCCTGATGGCCGGCGGCATTGCCTTCGAAACGCCACAAGCCAAAGCACCGTTACAAAAACGCATCCCGCGCTTCCGTCTGTTCGCCAGCCATGATGAAGCGAATCAGAAAGGTGCCGTCGTCACCATCAAGGTCGATCGCGCGGACGGTTTGCGCAGTGGCACCCCGGTTCGCTTCAAAGGCCTGGACGTCGGCAAGATCGAAAGTGTCGACCTGACCGATGATCTGCAATCGGTAATCCTCACCGCGCGCATCACTGAAGTGCCGGAGAAGATTGCTCGAGTCGGCAGTCAGTTCTGGGTGGTCAAACCGGAGTTGGGTCTGATCAAGACCTCGAACCTGGAGACCTTGGTCACCGGCCAGTACATCGAAGTGCAACCTGCGGCCAAGAACCTCGGCCCGCAGAAGAACTTCGTGGCCCTGGCCAATCCGCCGGAAGTCACCAAGCAGGAGGCAGGCTTGAGCCTTGTGTTGAGCGCTGCCCGTCGCGGCTCGCTGAAACCGGGTGTTCCGGTGACCTACCGAGAGATCACCGTAGGCAAAGTCACCGGTTACGAACTGGGCCAGACAGCGGATCGCGTACTGGTGCACATCCTGATCGAACCGAAATACGCGCCACTGGTGCGCAGCGGAAGTCGCTTCTGGAACACTAGCGGCGTCGGTTTCGACATTGGCCTGTTCAAGGGTGTAACGGTGCGCACTGAGTCGCTCGAGACCGTTATTCAGGGAGGTATCGCCTTCGCCACACCGGACGGCGAGAAGATGGGCAATCCGGCCCGCGCCGAACAAACCTTCCCGCTGTTCGACAAGTTCGAAGACGAGTGGCTGAACTGGGCACCGAAAATCCCCCTCGGTAAATAATCGAGAGCCCATGAAAAAGGGCCGCGATCCAATGGATCGCGGCCCTTTTTTGTGCCCGTCAGTTATGCATCAAACCGCATCCAGTTCCGGCTCGTCCGCTTCGACATTGACGGTGGCTTTCACCACATCGTGGCGGCGGATGTACTTCCAGTCCGCCTCGTCGATATAGATTCCGGCCGGGCCGCTGCCGCCTTCCAGGTCGATGGCGACACTGGCGCAGACCTGCGGCTTCACACTCGCCAGAATCGGCACGAAGCCCAGTTGCAGGCTGGTTTCCAGCAGCGCAGCCTGGTTCTTCTCGTCGATGTCCGCCGCCTCGTCGAGGTAGTACGGCAGGCGCACGCGACCGGCCAGGTCGCGGTCCATCAAGTGCAGCAACAAATACATGTTGGTCAGCGCCTTGATGGTCATCGTGGTGCCGTTGGACGCCGCGCCATCGATGTCGGTGTGGATCACCGGCTGGCTGTTGACCTTTGTGATCTCGAACGCCAGTTCGAACAAGTCCTTGAGGCCGAGCTGGTTGTGGTTTGCCGCCACCAGCCGCGCCAGGTATTCCTTGGCCTCTTCGTTCTTGTTGTCCTGCTCGGCGCTTTGGCTCAGGTCGAACACCGACAGGGTTTCGCCTTCTTCGTACTGACCGGCGCTGTGGATGATCTGGTCGATGTGCTTGAGCGCTTCCTTGTTCGGCGCGAGCACGATGCGGAAGCTCTGCAGGTTGGACACCTGACGCTTGTTGATCTCGCGGTTGAACAGCGCCAGTTGGTGCTCGAGGCTGTCGTAGTCGCTGCGGATATTGCGCAGCGTCCGCGCGATATCGGTCACGGCTGCGCGACGCGCCTTGCCGAGGGTCAGGGCTTCGTCGGTACGGTGCGCGTAAGCGTTGATCAGCAACGACAGACGGCGCTCCATGTCGTCTTCGCTGTCGAACTTGGCCACGCCTTTGAGGCGCACTTGCGCGTACAGCGCTTCGATCTGGCCATCGGCACGCAGCAAGCCTTGCCAGCTGTCCTGATAGTCATTGAGCAGCGGCAGCAGGTTGTCCATGGAATCGTCGACCGGATCCATGAACGGCGTGCCGAATGGCAGATCCGCCGGTAGCAACTGACGGCGACGCAGGGCATCGTCGAGGGTGCGTTGCTTGGCTTCCATGTCGGCAATCTGCCGGCCGACCAGTTGCAGCTTGGCCGACAGTTGCTGGACGCGCTCGGTGAACGCATCGCTGGAACGCTTGAGTTCGTCCTGCGCGGCTTCCATCTGCGCCAGTTGCTCCAGCTTGTCACCTTCTTCGGCGCTCAGAGTCTGGGTGCGGCGGAAGTCTTCCAAAGCTTTCTGCGCATCCAGCACCTGCTGGTACAGCGCTTCGGTCTGGGTCTTGCTCGCGGCGCGGTCGGCGGCCACGGCTTGCTGGGTCTTGAGTTGCTTGAGTTCTTTTTCCAGACGTTCTTTCTGATCGCGCAGCGCGGCACGGTCGGCCAGCGCTTGCAGGGCCGGTGGCTCGATGTGCGAGATGTCGATCGACAGGCCCGGCACTTCGAAACGCTCGCCCTTGAAGCCGTCGAGGATCAGCTCGACCGATTTTACCCACTCGCCGTTCTCGTCGAGGGTGATGCCGTGTTCGCCCAGCGGCAGGCTGAACAGCGCGCTGTTGAACAGACGCATCAGGCGCTCGACATCCTGTTGCGAGAACTCTTCGCGCAGGCGGGCGTAGCTGTTGTTGTCGGCGTGATCGAGTTGCTGCTTCACCGACTTCAGGCGTTTTTCCAGATCGCGAAGACGTTCTTCGAGATCCTCGGCGCTGAACTGACGGGACTGCGCCAGCGCACCGGCCAGTTCGTCGTGAGCGTCCTTGGCCGCCAGCAGTTGCTGCTCCAGGACTTTGACGTCATCGACCAATGCGAAGCGGTTCTTCAGAACGGACAACTCGCCGAGCCAGCGCTGGATGCCGGAGATTTCCCGCTCCAGACGCATCAGTTCCTGAGTGCCGCCGCGCTGATCGTTTTGCAGGTCGTCCTGCTCGCGACGGTAGTGCTCGGCCTGAATGGTCAGCTCTTCCTTGCGCGCCGTGGCGTAGTCCGACCAGGTGCCGAGCAACGAGTCGAGCAGCGGCGACAGGCGATGCAGTTTGCCGCGCAGCACGTCGCGCTGTTTCACACCGTTGGCCAAGGCTTCGACCAGCGGGCCGGCAGCTACCAGCGAGTTGTAGTCCTGTTCCATGCGACGCACGTCGCGGAAGGCTTCTTCGCACGCCGCGATGTAATCGACGCTGCCGGACCGCAGGCTGTGTTCGAACGCATCGAGGAACAGCTGCTTGAGCTTGGCTGCGGTGATTTCGCGCATGTGCAGCAGGTTGATGAACAGCGCGCGGAAGGTCTTCAGGCTCTGCTCGCTGGTGGAGCGTAGCGGAATCAGCGTCAAATCGAGCGGGATCGACGTATGACCGCCCACCAGCAATCGGCGCAGCTCATCCGGCTTGAGTTCGTAGGCTTTCAGGCCTTCTTTCTCAAGGTTGCTGAACAGCTCTTTCTGCCGCAGGCAGGTGTCGTTCTTCTGGTAATGCGCCAGATCGAGCTTGCCGGCGTAGGCAAAGAACTGGTGACCGAAACCGCCACCCGGGCCGCGACCGACCACCCCGATCACGTGCGGGCCGTGGGGCAGGTTCACTTCGACGAGGATGTAGCTGGTGTCGGAGGCAAAGTAGAAACGCCGGGACTGTTCCAGGCTGTACTTGCCGAAACTCATGTCCGACATGCGCGCCAAAATCGGAAACTGCAAGGCGTTGATCGAGGCGGATTTGCCGAGGTTGTTCGCGCCGTAGACCGACAGCGGTTCTTCCAGCGGGAACAGGCCGAGGCTGTAACCGGCGGTGTTCAAAAGGGCAAAGCGGCGGATGCCGTAGCGTTCCTGGCTCATGCGTCGGACTCCTGTTCTTCGGCAATGGCTCTGGCCAGTGCGTCTTCTTCGCTCTCTTCTTCAAATTCGGATAGATCGAGCGGGTCGTCGGTGGCGAGAAATTTCGCCTCGGCGGCTTCGTCAATCAGTACCGGTGCCGGCAGCGGCAGAACGCTGTGCACGCTGGCCGCCAGATCGCGGTCTTGCTGGACCGACAGGCAGACGTCGAGGAAGCGATGCATCGGCGGCAGGAAACGGTACACGCCGTTTTCCTCGCTGGCGAAGCCGAGCTGGGTCATGCGGCGCATGATTTTTTCTTCCAGCTCTTCAACGGTCTGCACTTCGGCCTGGATAAACAGGTCGCGGTACTTTTCCAGCAGCGACGGCAGTTCTTCGCGGCCGAGGCTGCCGCCGTCGAGCACGGCGATCGGATCGCGACCCTGATCGGCCAGATGCTCGACGAGGATGAAGGTGAACAGCGCCAGACGCTGAGCAGTCTTGTTCACCGCCGCTGCTGCCATGTCCGGCACGAAGTAATAGAAACCACGGGTGTCGCAGACCAGTTCGAAACCCAGTGCCTTGAACAGCGTGCGGTACTGGTCCTGGAAGTTCGACAGTTGTGCGTACAGCTCCGGGTCGCGGCGGCTGACGTGGTAGCCCTTGAACAGCTCGCGGAAGATCGGCGCCAGCTGAGACAGTTCGGAAAGATCAAGATGCATTGGGAATGCTCGCAGAATCCTCGGCGGCGGTGTCGCCGGCCGAGAGCAGGGCGAAGGAGCGCAGGCTGACCTGGTGCTCGTGAGTGTGGTATTCGCGGCGTTCCAGACGCTCGCGCTTGAAGCGTTTCTCCCGCGACAGGCGCGAGAACCAGTAAAGCAATTCGTCGGTGGCGCCGTCCGGTTCCTGCTCCAGCAACCAGGTCATCAGGTCCGGCATCGGCAGGGATTCTTCGCAGCGGTCGACCATCTCGCGCACGGTGCGCGGTGCGCGCGGGGCATCGCCAGTCTTCTGCGATTTGTGCGCCTTGGGGAAACGCGCCGGTTTCGGCTCGAAACGGGCCAGGGCGTAGACGTAGGCTTCAACCTGACTGGCGCTACCGAGGAAGGTGCTTTGCGGCCGGGTGAACAGCGGCATCGCGGCTTGCGGCACGGCGTCGATGCCTTTGCGGCGGATCGCGGCCAGCGCAAGTGCGGCACCACGGGTCACGGCGTTGTGCCGGCGCGCTTCTTCACGCAGCGGCAGCAGCAATTCCCGAGCGTAACGCAGGGTCAACTGGGCGCTGGTCTGCATTTCGAGGATGCGCGCGTGGGTGCGCAGCAGCATGTCGTCATCGACCAGATGGCCGAGGCGCTGCTGTTCGCTGAGCATCTTCAGCAGCACGGTTTCGACCTTGCGCACGCCTTGCTCGAAGGCGCCGTCGGCGTTCACCAGATCGATCATCGGCTCGACGTATTCGTCCCAGGTCGCCAGCACTTCGGCGTAACGCTGACGCAGCGGAATCTGCCGGTCGCTGGTCTTGGCCCGTTCGGCCACGGCCACCAGCGCCTGTTCGTCGTTGTCGAGTTTCTTCAGAACGTCGCGCACGCGCATGTCGAGCAGGCGCAACTGACGCGCCAGGTCATTGCCGTCACGGACGTCGAACGCATCCTGGATATAACCGGCCAGACGCTCAAGGTGACGCAGATAGGCTTCGATTTCCAGGCACAGGCCCAGACGGTGTTCCCGACGCAGATAGGCGAGGAAGTCGTGAATCTGCGCGTTCAGCTCGAAACGGTTCGGGCTTTTCGCCACGGGAACCAGAATGTCGAGGCGGATCCACACGTCGAGCAGGCTGGTGATGTCCTGCGGCGTGCTGTCCAGTTGCTGGGCGGCCAGTTGCGTGCGCAGTTCGTTGAGGCTCAGGGTGCCCTGGTCGAAGTGCTCGCACAGTGGCTCCAGAAGTGCCCAGTGTTCAGCGAGGGCGCGCAAGACGCGCTTGGGTTCGATCATCGGAATGGCCGGCTGGTTGGCGATTAAAAGCCGCGATTGTACTGCATCACGAAGGATGCGATTCACTCTCGGGACGGGCTGTCGCTTTTCTTTGCGTCAAGGTATCGGTCAAGACTATCGATCAACAGCGCGCGATCTTGAGCGAAGGGCGGTAGAATCAGCGCACTTCAGTTATCCACAAGTGGCCGACCCTTGCTAATCGAGTCCCGCCGCCGCGCCTATTTGAACGCCATGCAGGTGGTCAACTGGCTGCCGCGCACCGAATTGCCCTTTGCCGCGCCGTCGCGGCCCGAGCTGCTGGACATGCCCGAGCCCGAGATTGCCGCGCCGGTAATGCCGGCAACCCCGGCCGAAGCGCCGGTGCAGCCGGCTGCACGTCCGGTCGAACGGCCGAAGATCGAGGTTCCGCGTCCTTCGCTGGCCAGCACCCGCACGGGCGCCAAACCGGTCGAAGAAGTCGACGAAACACCTGTGGTGGCCAGGCCGGCGCCGGTGCCGCCACCGCGCTTTGCCCTGCAATTGCTGCGCGCCGGCCGTTGCCTGTTGCTGGTGGAGTTACCCACAGGCGAAGCCTTCCAGTCCCGCGATCCGGCTTATCTGCTGCTCAAGGACATGCTGCGTGCCGCCGGTCTGCCGGACGCGCCACAGATTGTCGGTGAGCCGGTACGCTGGCCATGGCTGAACCGCGGCACGATGGATCAGGGCCCGGAGGCGGCCCGGGATTTCGTCCAGGGTTTCCTGTCGGTGCAGATGGAGGCGTCGCCGTGCGCCTGTCTGTGGCTGATCGGCCTGCCGGCGGTGCGTTTTGCCGGCGAAGCGGAGGCCGAGGCGTTCAACCGTGAATTGCAAATCGAGGGGCTTGGCCTGGCGTGGGCCGTGCCCGGGCTGGAATTGTTGATGGAAGAGCCACAGCGCAAGGCCGCCGTGTGGCAAGCCATGCGTCGGCTGATGGCGCGCTGGAAAGAATCGAATGAGTGACGCTGTATCGTTTCGCCCGATGACCGAGGCGGACCTGGACGCTGTGCTGAAGATTGAATATGCCGCGTACAGTCATCCGTGGACCCGCGGGATTTTTCTCGACGGCCTGGGCAAGTACCAGATCTGGCTGATGTTCGAAGGTGAGCAGCAGGTGGGCCACGGGGTGGTGCAGATCATTCTCGATGAAGCGCATCTGCTCAACATCACGGTCAAACCGGAAAACCAGGGTCGCGGGCTCGGGCTGACCCTGCTCGAATACCTGATGTCCCGCGCCTACGCCGCCGATGCCCGGGAATGTTTCCTGGAAGTGCGCGACAGCAACACGTCGGCCTTTCGCCTTTACGAGCGCTATGGCTTCAACGAGATCGGCCGGCGCCGGGATTACTACCCGGCGGTCGGCGGGCGTGAAGATGCCGTAGTCATGGCCTGCACGCTCGTCGACTGATCGCGGCAGGTGTCCTCAGCGCTTGCGATCCAGCGGATCGCGACGCGCCAGTTCCGCTTCATCCAGCCCGTTGCCGCCGCCGATATCGTCCTCGTCGACCACGCTCAGATCCCAATCGGCCTGATTGCCTTCGCCGACCTCATGAGCATCCCGGGCGCCATCTTCATGAATCAGGGTCTCCGGGCTCAGGTCATCGTCGGTGGGTTCGTGATCGGCGGTCGATGCCCCGGTGAAACCGGCTTCGCGCACGCGGTCACGGGGCATCAGCTGTTCGCGCTCGGGCAGTTCATCGCCGATCTTCGCACTGGGCTGTTCGTCGTCGAAGTCCAGCTCGTGCACCGAACCCATGCGGTCTTCGTTATCATCGATGGGCTCCGGTTGCACCGCATCGAAGGGACGTCGTGAATCAGTCATGGCAATTCCTCATACTGTGGGCCTTACTGGGATGGACTCACCGGGTGCACGAGAAATTCAAAGCAAATCACCCACGATCCCCGCGTGACCCCGACGGGCGGTCGACTGTCATACCAGCGCATCTTTCTTGAGGCCTTACAGCATGCATGACTTACAAGACCTGATTGATAACAACGAGCGTTGGGCTGACGCGATCACCAAGGAAGACCCGGATTTCTTCGCCAAGCTGGCCCGTCAGCAGACGCCTGAATATCTGTGGATCGGCTGCTCCGACGCACGGGTGCCGGCCAACGAAATCGTCGGCATGCTGCCGGGCGATCTGTTCGTTCACCGCAACGTTGCCAACGTGGTGCTGCACACTGACCTCAACTGCCTGTCGGTGATCCAGTACGCAGTGGACGTGCTCAAGGTCAAACATATTCTGGTGACCGGGCACTACGGCTGCGGCGGTGTGCGTGCTTCGATGCAGGATCGTCAGTTCGGCCTGATCGACGGCTGGCTGCGTTCGATCCGCGACCTGTACTACGAAAAACGCGAAGAACTGGCCAGGCTGCCGACCGAAGAAGAGCAGGTCGACCGTCTGTGCGAGCTCAACGTGATCCAGCAAGTGGCCAACGTCGCCCATACCAGCATCATCCAGAACGCCTGGCATCGCGGGCAGAGCCTGTCGATCCACGGCTGCATCTACGGCATCAAGGATGGTCGCTGGAAGAGCCTGAACACCACGATCAGCGGTTTCGAGCAATTGCCGCCGCAATACCGTTTGCGTCCGGTCGACGCGCCTTGATCGGTCGTTCAGCGTAAACCTTGCCGACGCCGCCAGCTCAGCAAATAGCGCTGGCCTTCAAGATTGGGTGATTCGTCGTAACCGGTGATCCACCCACGGCAGCGCGAGGAGCCGCAACCGCAGGCGAACTGCCGCAACAGTTTGTCTTCGGTGGCGGTGTAGTCCATGGTCAATCGTTCACCTTCGGCAATGTCGCGCAGAGCCCAGAACCATAATTCTACTGCGTCAAAGAAGGTGTTTGGATCGCATGAGTGTTCGAAAAGTCCGCAAAAGCGTGGATCGTAGATATGAATCCCTGGCATCAGTTGCCGGGTCTGCCGGCAGCGATAGGGCAGCAACTGGCCTGAAACCCGGCACATTCGGGTGATGCGCAGGAACTCCCGGCACGCTACGACAGCGGTGGCTACGCCCTCGGGATCGTGAACAATCTCGAAATCCTGTTTTGACGGAAATCCCATGCGCACGGGGAGTCCGGCAAAAGGATAAATGCCCTCGGTATCGCGTGCCGGTTTACCCGGTAATGCGTGAGTGTTCATAACGTTCCCTGTTGGCCAGGTGTCGCGACTTTCCCGAGCTGACGTCCTGTCAGTCCTGCAACACGATCATTGGATCCAAGATCCCGTAAATCACATTAGCGGTCTACTGTCAGATCTGACAGGCGAAATAGACGCTTTCCCGGGTCAGCCAAGGCTGACACGGGAACATCGCATGTCCTTTCAGAGATGGGCGGCGGGCGCGGCCATGTCCGGCAATGGGCTTTTGAGCTGTTGCAACTGGGATTTGACTGGTGCGGTCGAGCAGGTCTTGTCCGCCTGTGCCACGGTCTGGTTGCGGATCGTGGTGTAGAACAGCTCGCAGGTCTTGGCTTTCTGCGTCACTTGCCAGGTCTGGGTGCAGCTGTTGAGCAGTGTCTTCGGATCGGTGCCCGGTTTGCTGCCCATCCCGGCCTGCCAGCAGGCGGCGCTCAGGTCTTGCCCCATTACCTTCAGACCGGCTGCATCGGCCTTGGCCTGGGCATCGTCGCCGGTGTAGTTGCTCGGGTCGGCGGCGTACCAGATGTAGCTCGGGTGGTTCGAACCCAGCACCGGCACGTTCACTCCCGTGCTCGGGCTGATGGTTGCCAGACCCAGTACATTCACGGTCGCGCCGTATTGCTGCTTGATCCAGTTACGCACCGGCGCACCGAAGGCAACCATCGGCAGCACGGCGCCGCTGGCGTTCTGGCTGACCTGCTTGACCATGGTGGTCTGGTAATCCTTGAAGTAGTCGTACACGCCTTCCAGATCCTTGCCGGCGCTGGCGGGCGCGGCGATCGGGGCGATGTCGATGATGGTCTGGTAGGCCGGCGTCTGGTCGGCGGGGATGCCATTGTCGGTCAGCAGCGCGGCCCAGCGGTCGGTGGTGTTCGAGCGCAGGTAATCCTGGGCCTGGGTCAGTGAGTAATCCGGCGGGAAGTGCAACAGCTCGACACTTTTGCGGTTTTCCAAGGCCATGCCCAGCGGCAGGAACAGGTACCAGCTGTATGCCCATTTGCCGTCGGCATTGAGTTTGCTGGCGCCTTTGTAGGCCAGATCGCCGGCGTCCAGCAGCGCGGTCAGCGGCTTGTCGTAGCCCTTCGGTACGCCGCTGATTTCGGCGTAGAGCTGATCGTTGTCGTTTTTCACCAGCACTTTGGCGTTGGTGTAGCCGTCGCGCTGCACGCTCTGGCTCAGGTAATGGGCGACGGTCTGCTCCAGCGTCCAGTTGCGAAAGCAGATCACGCTGCAATTGTTGGGGTAGGCGAAGAGGCGGGTGACGCGTTCGGTGCTGCCCAGTTTCAGGTCGACATCGGCGTGGGCGGCGGCGCTCAACGTGAGCGCCGCGAGGGTGAGGCCTGCGAGTTTCAACATGCTCAGATCCTTTTCAGCGAGGGTAAAACCTTGGTGGAGGGCAATCCGGCCCGCGTCCAGCCTAGCCGGGGAACAGGTGTTTCAGCGAATAACCAAGCTGACTGGCGAGAATCACGCCGGTCATGACCACCAGAAACAGCAGTTGCAACGGGCTGAAATGCGCCCAGTGCAGCGCGGTCAGCCACGGGTGCTTGTCGCTGAACTCCGGGTCGAGCGTACCGATGCGCCGCTTGTGCCAGAGCCCGATCAGGATCACTCCGATATAGGTGAAGGCTCCCAGCCCACCGAGCATGACCGAGAACAGCAGGATCATGACGGCTTGCGGTACGCCATGGCGCAGCACGAGCCAGCGGGTATCAGGGTTCCATCGGCGCGGAATGATCCTTTCGGTCAACCACAGATCCTGAACGATCAAATGGGCGCTGATCAGAAACCAATAACTCAAGCCGATCCGGAAAAACCAGACAGGAACACAGGCGAAGGCCAGGGGAATGACGATGCTCATCGCCGTGGTCTTGTGCTCGGCGGGCAGATAGAACAGCCACAGCGCCAGCGCAATCGCGGCCCATGAGCGCAACCAGGTTTCGGCGGCGATGTAGCGCGGCAGAAACCGTCGCCAGTAGAAAACATCGGCGTAGGGCAGGCGGGCGAGCAGGTCGGGAAAGCGCCACTTGAGGGTTTCCGACAACTGCTGGCAGGCCTGCCAGTCAGCCGGGATGAACCGGTCGGTCATGTCTTTCTGCTGTCGCGGCTTCATCGGGCTGATCAGCATCCGCGCGGCCAGAGCGTCGGGCGACCCGTTGCGCTGATCTTCGGCCCGGGCGCACAGGGTGTCGTAGAGGCTTTCCTGGTTGCAGCGCTCGATCAGCGCCTGCCAGAGCCAGTCCGGTTGCGGATGAATACCCTTGGTGTCGTCCCAGCCAAATAATTGGGAGATACGGTCGAACAGCGGAACGCTCCACTCTGTGTCCTGCAGCAGTTGCAGGATGATCTGCTGCCAATGTTCCCGACGGTCGAACACCTGGAGCCAGGGTTGGACCGTGTAAGTCTTGAGCTGCGCGAGACATTCACGCTCGTTTTGCGAGGCGAGCAGCGTTTCCAGCGATTGCCGGTAATCCGTCAGCAACTCGTTGGCGATAATGCTGCGCTGCCCGTCGCCGATGACGATCTCCTGCCACGGCCCCAGCCAACCCAGGTGCTGTACCGCCCAGCGGGCAATCGGAAGGCGCAGGGCGGGATGATCGAAGCACAACGTCAGCAACAGCGCCTGGAACGCTTGCGCACAATCCTGCTGGCGCGCTTGCTCCCAGCGCTGGTCCAGATTGGTGTCCGAGAGGCCGTTCAGCAATTGCGATGCGGCTTCAATGGCCGGGTCGGCAGTCGGCTGCTCGGGTTCCAGGTTAAGAGGCTCCGGACTCAGGGGCTGTACCCGCAAGGTCTGCGACTCGAGCGGTGCTTCGGGCGCGGCCGGGGTCACCGGTTCGAATAGCGCCGCAGGGTAATCCCACGCATCGGTCCCGGTCTTCTGCAGCGGCTGAACCATGGATTGCTCTTGCACCGCCAGAGCGGCGATCCCAGGAGCCAGCATGACGTCGCCGTGCTCCTCGCTCTCCTCGTTTTCAAGGCGCCACTGGGCAATCGACAGAGCACGCTCATAAGCCTCGCGCAGGCGCTGGAAGCCTGCGGCATCTTCATCGGGCCGAAAGACTTTCAGCAGGCGCGCATAGCTGCGCTTGATATCGCGCAGCCCGGCGTCTTCGGGCAGTTGCAGGACGGACCAGCATTCCATGTCGTGCTTCCTTACTGCCAGGGGTTACGGTCGAGGGCGCTCAACTGCTTGCTCAGTTCGGTACGGGTTTCACGGATCTGCCGCTCGTCCTGGGAATCCAGCGCCTGCTGGAATTGCTTGGCCCAGTAACCGATCTGATCGCGCAGGTCGCCCAGGCTTTCCTGATACAGACGTTCCAGCCGTGCACTGAGCAGGGTGTTCACCTGTTGCTCGCGCGGATGGATCTTCAATTGCGCCAAGGCTTGCAGACGCTGCTGGATTTCCTCCGGCGTCAGCACGCCGGGGTTGTTTTCGATGACCAGCGAATGTTGCTGACCGGTCAGGGGAATGCTGACCTGGGCTTCGAGCAAACCGTTGTTGTCGTAGGTGAAACGCACATCCAGTTCGACTTCGCCGGCCTTGCGCTTGGGCACCTTGATGTCCAGTTGGCCGAGCGCCACGTTGTCTTTGACCAGGCGGCTTTCGCCCTGAAAGATTTTCACGACCACCTGTTCCTGATTGTCGTGAAGGGTCTGCACGGTTTTGACCCGGCTGACCGGGACGATGCTGTTGCGCTCGATGATCGGCAGGTAATGACCGCTTTCATACTGACGACCGACCTGCGTGGAAGTCTCGATCCCCAGGGTGTAGGAGCAGACATCAGTGAGCACCACTTCTTCCAGCGCGGCCGAACGGGCCTTGAGCGCTGCCTGAATCGCCGCGCCCTGAGCGACCACTTGATCCGGATCGAGGCTGATCGACGGGAAGCGGCCGAACAGCCCGGCAGCCAGTTTGCGCACCAGCGGCATGCGGGTGGTGCCGCCGACCAGCAGGATTTCATCGAGGTCGCTGACGCGGATGCGTGCGTCACGCAGGGCCCGTTCAATCGGCGCGCGCAGACGTTCGAGCAGCGGCATGTACAGCGTCGCCATTTGCGCCTGAGTGATGGTCTGGGTCCATTGCTTTTCGCCAACCTGCAATCTGAATTCGGTGCTGGCGTCCTGACCCAGTGCACGGCGCACACGTTCTGCCTCGCGGCGCAGCGGCTGGAGGATGGTCGAGCGCTCGGGGAAGTCCGACACGTTGCGATGCTGATCGATAAAGTGCTCAAGCAGCACGTTGTCGAAATCCTCGCCGCCGAGGAAGTTGTCACCGGCGCTGGCGCGCACCTCCATGACCCCATCGAAGAGTTCGAGAATCGACACGTCGAACGTACCGCCGCCCAAGTCGAACACCAGGAACGACGTTTCCTTGTCCCGTTGATGCAAGCCGTAGGCGAGTGCAGCCGCGGTGGGTTCGTTGATCAGCTTTTCGACTTTGAGACCCGCCAGTTCACCGGCAATGCGCGTGGCCTTGCGCTGGGCGTCGCTGAAATAGGCCGGAACGCTGATCACGGCTTCCGTGACGGTCTGGCCGTAAGTGCGCTCGACGTCTTCTTTCAGGCTCTTGAGCACTAGCGCCGACAGCTCTTCCGGACGGAATTTTTTATCCCCGAGGTAGACCTCCGTCGCACTGCCCATATGGCGCTTGAACAGCGAAGCGGTCAGGCGCGGATGAGTGTGCAGGCGTTCGCGAGCAGCTTGCCCGACCAGAATCCGGCCCTGATCGTCCAGGCCCACCACGCTGGGTGTCAGGAACTGCCCCAGGGCGTTAGGCACCAACTCAGTGGCATCGCCGCGCCATACGGCAACAAGGCTGTTGGTGGTTCCCAGGTCAATCCCGACGATCATTGCAACGAACTCCCTTTGCGCTCAGACAAAAAATGAAACAGATATTGGGCGCGCAAGAATATTACCGAGGCAGTGGCGCGGTAAAGAAAGATGATGGCTCTGAGCCATTATTTACGACAGGCAACCGCAGGAGGGATGGTCCGGGTCGCTTTTTGTCGAAGGGAAAGACAGGGCGCCGGAGCCGGCGCCCTGTGGTCATCGTTTAAGGCATGACCGGCGGCAAGTACGAAAGCGTCGTGCCCAGCGCCCACAGCAGCACCAATACCAACGGCGTGTGCACCAGTAATTGCACGAACGAGAAACCGATCAGATCCCGCGCCTTCAGCCCCAGCACGCCCAGCAACGGCAGCATGTAGAACGGGTTGATCAGGTTCGGCAAGGCTTCGGCGGCGTTGTAGATCTGCACCGCCCAACCGAGGTGATAGTTCAGATCGTTGGCCACCTGCATCACGTACGGCGCCTCGATGATCCACTTGCCGCCGCCGGACGGAATGAAGAAACCGAGAATCGCCGAGTACACGCCCATCAGCAGTGCATAGGTGTCGTGGGAAGCGATGCTGACGAAGAACGTCGAGATGTGATGGGCCAGGGTCTGGGCGTCACTGCCCTTGACCGTGGTCATCAGCGCGGCAATCGAACCGTACAGCGGGAACTGGATCAGCACCCCGGTGGTGGTCGGCACGGCACGCGACACCGCATCGAGGAAACTGCGCGGGCGCCAGTGCAGCAACGCGCCGAGCATGATGAACAGGAAGTTGTAGGTGTTGAGCCCGGAAATCGCGGTGATCGCCGGTTTGGTCGAGAACTCGTGGAACAGCCATCCGGCCGCCAGCAGCACCAGCAGGATGATCAGCAACGGGCTGTGTTCCAGCCATTCGCCTGGGCGGGTACGCGGTTGCAGCGGTGGCAGGTTGAAGGCCGGGTCGATGCCGCAGGCCTTGGCGTCACGCGCCGAGTTCGGGCCGGGCGCGGTGGCGTAGGCGATGATGATCGAAATCACGATCAGCGCCAGCAGCATGACTCCCGACTGCCAGAGGAAAATCGTCTGGGTGAACGGAATCACCCCGGTGATCGACAGAATCGACGGCGGCAGACTGGCCGGGTTGGCCTGCAACTGCGCGGCGGACGACGACAGGCCCAGCGCCCAAACGGCGCCGAGGCCAAGATAGGCGGCGGCACCGGCGGCGCGGTAGTCCATTTTCAGATCGGTGCGGCGGGCGAGAGCGCGCACCAGCAGACCGCCGAACACCAGCGACAGGCCCCAGTTCAACAAGGACGCGACCATCGAAATCAGCGCGACCCAGGCCACGGCCGAGCGACCGTTCTTCGGGATCCGCGCCAGGCGATCGATCAGTTTTACGGCGGGCGGCGAACTGGCCACGACATAACCACCGATCACCACGAAGGCCATCTGCATGGTGAACGGGATCAGGCTCCAGAACCCGTCACCGAAGGCCATGGCCGCGTCGGTGGGTTTGGCGCCCATGGCCAGGGTCGCCAGCGCGACGATGATCACCGCCAGCGCGGCGAATACCCAGGAGTCGGGAAACCAGCGTTCGGCGAAACTTGAACAGCGCAAGGCAAAGCGCGCAGAGCGGCTATCTTCGATATCAACGGCCACGGGAGTACCTCGGATTTTTATGTTTATTGTGGTCTTCGGGGCTTGGCCGGCCCGTCTGGACAGGTGCCAACAGTAAATCAACCGGCGGATTTTTGTGACCGTGTTTTGCTGAATCAGACTATGGTCTAACGGGTTGTCCGGCGGCCCGTTTGCGTAGACCATGGGCGCCTTGGTTTTTTGCCTGCCAGAGTTCTTTGCCATGACTGCCCATTCCACTGCCCGACCGGCGCCGTTCAGCCGTTCCGACTACAAGACCCTCGGCCTCGCGGCCCTGGGCGGGGCGCTGGAGATCTACGATTTCATCATTTTCGTGTTCTTCGCCCTGACCCTCAGCCAGCTGTTCTTCCCGCCGGAAATGCCCGAGTGGCTGCGCCTGCTGCAAAGCTTCGGGATCTTCGTTACCGGCTATCTAGCGCGCCCGCTGGGCGGGATCCTGATGGCGCATTTCGCCGACCGGCTGGGGCGCAAGAAGGTTTTCAGCCTGAGCATCCTGATGATGGCGCTGCCGTGCCTGCTGATCGGGATCATGCCGACTTATGCACAGATCGGTTATTTCGCACCGTTGCTGCTGCTGGCGCTGCGCATCCTGCAAGGCGCGGCGGTGGGCGGTGAAGTGCCGAGCGCCTGGGTATTCGTGGCCGAGCATGCTCCGGCCGGGCATCGCGGTTATGCCCTGGGCTTTCTGCAGGCCGGGCTGACCTTCGGTTATCTGATCGGCGCATTGACCGCGACTTTTCTGGCGCAAGTGTTCACCCCGGCCGAAGTGCTGGATTACGCGTGGCGTTATCCGTTCCTGCTTGGTGGTGTGTTCGGCGTGATCGGTGTCTGGCTGCGCCGCTGGCTGAGCGAAACCCCGGTGTTCATGGCCATGGAAGCGCAGCGCGAGGCGCGGGTCGAACTGCCGTTGCGCACCGTGCTGCGCGATCATCGGCTGGCCATGTTGCCGGCGATGCTCCTGACCTGCGTGCTGACCTCGGCAGTGGTGGTGTTCGTGGTCATCACCCCGACCATGATGCAAAAAACCTTCGGCATGACCGCCGGCCACACCTTCGCGCTGAGCGCGCTGGGCATTGTTTTCCTGAACATCGGCTGCGTGATCGCCGGCCGGCTGGTCGATCGCATCGGCGCCTGGCGCACGGTCATGCTTTACAGTCTGCTGCTGCCGCTGGGCATCGGTCTGCTTTATAGCTGCCTGATCAGCGGCGGGGATTGGGTCGGTCTGGCCTACGCCATCGCCGGCTTGTGCTGTGGCGTGGTCGGTGCGGTGCCGTCGGTGATGGTCAGCCTGTTCCCGGCGCGGATCCGCGTTTCCGGGATCTCCTTCACCTACAACATTGCCTACGCCGCCTGGGCCAGTGTCACACCGTTGCTGCTGATCGGTCTGATGCCGTGGAGTCCGTGGATCTGCGTGATGTTCTGCACGGTGATGGGCGCGGTGGGCGTCGTCAGCGCGGCGTATTTCGGCTCGCGCATGCCGCGCGCAGAACAGTGCCCGGTGGCCGGCACCGCCTGAATTGTCGAGGCGTAACTATTTTTGTAGGACACGCCTCAAGCGCTCTTCAGAAAAGATTTCCAAGGCCGATGGTTAGGCTGCATACCCGCTCTCCATCCAGTCCATCGGTGCTTTCCCATGTTCAACAAACGCCTGAAGCAAGAGCTGGCGGCTCTTCGTGAAGAACTCTCCAGCCTTCTGCAAGTGAAGGAGAGCCTGGAAAGCGAGATGCTGGTGCTCACCCTTGAGCCCGACGGACGGATTCAGTCGGTCAACCAGAACTTCCTCAACGAAATGCTCTACAAGAGTCACGATCTGATCGGCCGCGCCATCGAAGACATCGTGCCGGCCCATGTGAAGTCGGACGAGTTTCATCACCGCTTCAAGGCCGCCCTGACCCGTGGCGAGCATTTCGCCGGCGCTGTGCGCCTTTCACGCGGTAACGGCGAAGAGGCGTGGTTGCGCTCCATCGTCCAACCGGTTCGCTCATCGGATGGCCGGATCAAGCACTTCTCGATTTTCTCCAGCGACCTGACCCGCACTATCGAGGCCTCCCGCGAACACGAAAACCTGATCGGCGCGCTGGTGCGTTCGACCGCCGTGATCGAGTTCGACCTCAGCGGAAACGTGCTGAGCGCCAACGAACGGTTCCTCCAAGGCATGGGTTACAGCCTGGCGCAGATCAAGGGCAAACATCACCGCCAGTTCTGCGAGCCGGAGGAGTACAACAGCGCCGAATACCAGAACTTCTGGCGTCGCCTGAACAACGGCGAATTCGTTGCCGGCCGTTTCAAGCGGGTCGACAGCCATGGCCGGACGGTCTGGCTGGAGGCGTCCTACAACCCGGTGCTCGACGCCAACGAAAAGCTCTACAAAGTGGTGAAGTTCGCCACGGTGATCACCGATCAGGTCAATCAGGAACAGGCCGTCGCCGACGCCGCCAACATCGCCTACAGCACGTCCCTGCAGACCGACAGCACCGCCCAGCGCGGCACTCGTGTGGTGACTGAAGCGGTCAACGTGATGCGCGATCTGTCGAAGCACATGCAGACCGCCGGCGAAGGCATCGAGGCGTTGAACGAGCAATCCCAGGTAATCGGCACCATCGTCAAGACCATCAGCGGCATTGCCGAACAGACCAACCTGTTGGCGCTTAACGCGGCCATCGAAGCTGCTCGCGCCGGTGAGCAAGGCCGAGGCTTTGCGGTGGTGGCCGACGAAGTGCGGCAACTGGCTTCGCGCACCAGCCAGGCGACCGAAGAAATCGTCGGTGTGGTGCGCCAGAACCAGGACATGGCGCGCAACGCCGTGGCCCTGATGACCGACGGCAAGCAACAGGCCGAACAAGGGCTGGCGCTGGCGGCGGAGGCCGGTACGGTGATCGTCGAGATTCAGGACGGCGCGCAGAAAGTGGTGGATGCAGTCGGCCAGTTCGCCAACCAGTTATCCAACTGATGCCTGCCAGGCGATGGGATGGTACACGGCCATCCCTTCGTTGTTTTTATCCCGCTACAATCGGCTCTTTTTCCCGGAGCAGATCCCATGAGCGAGTCCTTCCGTCGCCCGGTTTCCCTGAACAAAGCCTACCGTCTGCTCAATCACGGGCCGACCGTGCTGGTCAGCGCCGCTCATGACGGGCAGCGCAACATCATGGCGGCTGCGTGGGCCATGCCGCTGGATTTCGAACCGCCGAAAGTCGCGGTAGTGCTCGACAAATCCACCTGGACCCGACAATTGCTCGAGGCTTCGGGCACCTTTGTTCTCAACGTTCCTTGTGTGAATCAGGCCGACATCGTGCAGACCGTCGGCTCGACATCGGGCCTGGAAATCAATCGCGATCAAGGTCAGGACAAGTTTCAGGCGTACGGCTTGCAGAGCTTTGCTGGCGAGCAGGTCGAGGCACCAATGCTGGACGGTTGCGTGGCCTGGCTCGAATGCCGGTTGCTGCCGGAGCCGCACAATCACGAGCAATACGATCTGTTCCTCGCCGAGGTGATCGCGGCGCAGGCTGATTCGCGGGTGTTCAGCGATGGACGCTGGCATTTTGAAGGGCACGATGAGCTGCGCACGCTGCATCACGTGGCCGGTGGCAACTTTCTGAAGATCGGTGATCCGGTGGTCGGTAAAAATCTTGATGCCTGACGGTTATTAATGTTTTGCAGCAATTAATTATTGTTTTGCGATAATTTTATTCGTTAGGGTGGCGCTCACATTCATTCTTCTGAGGCTTTCCCATGACCACCCACGGGCTCGTGCAATTCAGTCGGCGCATGGCGACGGTGACGTTGATCCTGATCGTCGTGATGCTGCTGCTCAATGCTGTCATTTGGGTTTACCCACCGTTGGCGGAAAAGGAAGGCTGGGGGCTGGGGTTTGCGCTGACCGAGCGCCAGCTGTCACACATGGCCGACACCGCCACGCTGTTTCCATGGTGGCAGAAGCTGGGCGGGATCGTGCTGTCGAGCATTCCCCTGCTGGCGCTGGCGTCGGGCCTGAACCATTTGCGCCGGCTGTTTCAGAGTTATGCGCGGGGTGAGTATTTCGCCCGGGAAACAGCGGAGCATCTGGGCAAGGTCGGGCGAGCCGTGGCGATCTGGGTGCTGCTGGATTTCCTCTGTGAGCCGATGCTCAGCCTGTGGGTCACCCAGAACGCGCCGGTCGGTGAGCGGTTGTTTACCCTGAGCATCACGGCGGCCTCATTCGTCGCGTTGTTTCTGGCCGCGTGCATTTCGATCATCGCGCGGATTCTGGCGCAGGCCAGCGAAGTGGATCGGGAAAACCGTACGTTTATTTGAGGTCCTCATGCCTATCGTGATTCAACTGGATGTGATGCTCGCGCTGCGCAAGGTCAAATCCAAAGACCTTGCAGCCGCCATCGGCATCACCGAGGCCAACCTGTCGCTGTTCAAACAGGGCAAGGTCAAAGGGCTGCGACTGGCGACCCTGGATGCCATCTGCGAGTACCTCAACTGTCAGCCCGGGGATCTGCTGGTTCGGGTGGCGGGGGAGGAGGGTGACGCCTGAGGGTTTCAGTTGGCGCTGGAAATGAATTCATGGACATACAAAAAAGGCTTACCTCTCGGTAAGCCTTTTTCAGTTGGCAGTGCTGATTCAATCCCCCAACGCTACCCCTTCACGCCGAGGATCTGCCCCGCCTGCCAGCGTTGCCTTCCCTTGAGCATCCTTGACCCGCACGATGGCCTGGGTGCCGCTGGTCATGTCGATTTCGTTGACGGTGTGGCCCTTGTCCTTGAGTGCCTGGATCAGCGTCGGGCTGAACTGGCCCTGTTCCAGTTCAGTGGGGCCGTTGCGGCTGCCGAAGTTGGGCAGGCTGATGGCGCTTTGCGGGTCGAGGTTCCAGTCGAGCAGGCCGACGGTGGTTTTGGCCACGTACTCGATGATCTGCGAGCCGCCGGGAGAGCCGACGGTGGCGACGAACTCGCCGCTTTTGCGGTCGAAGATCAGGGTCGGCGCCATCGACGAGCGCGGGCGTTTGCCGGGCTCCACGCGGTTGGCGACTTTCTGTCCGTTCTCTTCGGGGATGAACGAGAAGTCGGTCATCTGGTTGTTGAGCAGGAAACCCTGAACCATCAGGTGCGAGCCGAACGCTGCTTCGATGGTGGTGGTCATCGACACGGCGCCACCGAAGTCATCGACCGCCACCACTTGCGAGGTGGAAATGCGCAGCGGCGAGCGATCCGGCGCGTAGGCGACCTGTACGCCCGGCGGTGTGCCGGGTTTGGCGGTGCCCATGCTGCGTTCGCCGATCAGGCTGGCGCGGCTGGCCAGGTAACCCGGGTCGACCAAACCTTTGACCGGCACCGGCACGAAGTCGGTATCGGCTACGTATTGCGCGCGGTCGGCGTAGGCCAGGCGCTCGGCTTCGGCGATCAGGTGCACGGCTTGCGGCGCAGGTTCGATGCCGGCGGGTTTATCGGTTTTCACTGGCTTGAGCGGCGTCAGAGCCAGACGCGGATCGCGGGTTTCCAGCGCCTGCAAGGTGCCGAGAGTCTGCGCCACCGCAATCCCGCCCGATGATGGCGGCGGCATCCCGCAAACCTGCCAGCGCTTGTAGTCGGTGCACAGTGGCGCGCGCTCCTTGGCCTGATAGTGCTGAAGGTCGTTCAGCGACAGGCTGCCGGGGTTGGCGTGGCCCTGAACCTTGGCCACGATTTCTTCGGCGATCGGGCCTTTGTACAGCGCGTCCGCACCTTCGTTGGCGATGCGTTTGAGCACGGCGGCCAGCGCCGGGTTTTGCAGTCGCGTGCCGACGGCTTTGACGCTGCCATCGCTGTTCAGAAAGTACCTGGCCATGTCCGGCGAACGGCGAATCACCGGGTCGGATTCCAGCAGTGAATGCAGGCGCGGAGAGATCGCAAAACCCTGCTCGGCCAGTTTGATCGCCGGCTCGAACAATGTTGCCCACGGCAAGCGGCCGTGCTTTTTGTGCGCCAGCTCCAATGCACGCATCACCCCCGGTGTGCCGACAGAGCGTCCACCGATCTGCGCCTGCGGGAACGGCATCGGTTTACCGTCGGCCTGCAGAAACAGTTTCTCGGTCGCACCCGCCGGTGCCGTTTCACGACCGTCGTAGGTGCGCACCTGTTTGCCATCCCACAGCACGATCATCGCGCCGCCGCCGATCCCGGAGGATTGCGGTTCGACCAGGGTCAACACGGCTTGCATCGCGATGGCGGCATCGATGGCGGAACCACCCTGACGCAACATTTCGCGACCGGCCTCGGCGGCCAGCGGATTGGCAGCGGCGGCCATGTGTTTTTCGGCGTGGCTGGCTTGTAGGCCGGTGCGGTAACCGGAGGCGGCTTCCGGTGCCAGCGGCAAGGTCGAGGAAGGCGGGGCGTTGCAGGCCGTGAGGGCGATGGCGCTGACGATCAGCGTCAGGGCGGGCAGGCGAAACCGGTTCAGGGGCAGGGCTGGAAACACGCGGGGCTCTCCGTCCGTGGGATAAAGGTCTGACGGACTGTATCGGCCGACCGTGTACGACGCAAACCGCAGGCACCTTTGTCCTTCATGCCTTGGCGGAATTTCTGTAGGGTCATGGGCAAACGTGAAGCCAGAACAATCAACAAGAGGCCGCCATGCACAACGAGTTTCCGACCCAGCCCAGCTATCGCGAACAGCGCGAGCGCTTTTTAGCCGCCGCGAAGGTGGCGGGTGCAACGCTCTCTTCGTACGCGCATCCGCTCAATGGGCCGTTTGGCGAGTCTTTGAGTACCGATGTTGCGGTGCTGGGGGATCCAGCGGCCAAACGGCGCCTGGTGGCGCTCAGCGGCACCCACGGGGTTGAGGGATATTACGGCTCGGAGTGCCAGATCGACTGGCTGAAGCATTTCACGCCGGACTCACTGCCGAAGGACGTCGCGGTGGTGATGGTTCACCTGATCAACCCGTGGGGCACGGCGTGGCTGCGGCGGGTCAATGAAGACAACATCGACCTCAACCGCAATCACCTGGATTTCAACCGACTGCTTCCGGACAACCGCGTTTACGCGGCGCTCCATGAAATTTACGCCTGCACCGATTTGAATGGCGCCGAGCGGCAAAAGGCTGATGCCTTGCTGGATGCGCAAATTGCCGAGCACGGCTGGCCGGCTGTCATGTCGATTGTCGAGGGCGGTCAGCACAGTCATCCCGACGGATTGTTCTTTGGCGGACTCGCGCCGAGCTGGTCGAATCGCACGCTGCATTCCATCATCGAGAATCATCTGGCCGGTGCTGAAACCGTGATGTGTTTCGACCTGCACACCGGCGCCGGGGAGTACGGGCATCCGATGCTGCTGACGATTACCCAAGCGCCGTATCCAGCACTGGCCCAAGCGCAATCGATTTACGGCCCGTGGCTCTACACGCTGCACACCGGCGCCGAAACCCTGAGCGAAACCGGTGTCGCGGCAACCGCTACCGGTTACACCTCGCAGGCGTTGCTCAACGCGTTGCCGAATGTGCAACTGATGCCGTTCGTGATCGAGTGCGGGACTTATCCGGGGCCGGACGTGCATCGTTATCTGCGCGACGATCACTGGCTGCATCTGCATGGCGATCCGCTGGATGCGACGGGGCGGGCGATCAAGTTGAATCTGCTGGAGCAGTTTTATCCGGCGGATCCGGACTGGCGGGCGATGGTCGGTTTACGGACGCGGCAGATTTGGGCGAAAGGGCTCTTGGCCTTGGGGGAAGAGGTATAAACAAACGGCTTGCCTTTCGGTAAGCCGTTTTGACTGCCTGGTGATGCGCATCGGTTTTGACTATGGATGCCGGAGGGTTACTGCTTGAATCCTGGCAGCCCGTTGGCGGCGCGCCATTCTCTTACGGTCTTCGTAATGCCCATGGCAGAGTTGTCCTCTCCTGGTTCGGGATAAAAAATCAAGTCGGTGCCGTCCGGGTGACCGGTAAGCTTTCTGAATTGTGCCAGCAGCTCGCCAAGCTCCGTGTCCGATCCACTTTTATTGGTGGCACGTATTTTTTCGATGAAACGGATAAATTCGGTTTCAGTGTATTCAGATATTTTTTCCATGTGCGTTCACTGTTTTTTGTGTTGAAAGATGTGGTTTTTAGGGGTGTTGATTCGGAGGTTGTCTATGTCGTAGACAGCGCCGCCATCAGTGATCCGCTCGACGTGATGTATTTCAAATACCCCTCTTGTGCCTACAGACTCCCTGTCTCGAACCGCTGGTGCGTTGCCCGACATTAAACGATCTTGGGCATCCGAATTGAACTGATCGAAAAGTTCTGGATCATCCCGCACGGCTTGCCAGAATGCTTTTCTGAACGCGTCGAAGTTTGAAAACTCCCTCCCTCTGAGTCTGTCCGCAATCCGCGTCGGAATCGGCACTCCAATCCCTGTTCCAGCTCCTGCCAGCCATACACCGGAAACATCCTCCCCAATCCCCGTCACCGTCCCCGGCATCAATCTCGCCGGTTTCGAAAACACCACATACAACGACTTCAGCCCGGTCTCAGCCGGAAACACCAGAATACAATCCTCGGCGGTGATGTCTTCGCCGGGCAGGATTTCAATCTGGCTGTCGGTGTTCGCGGCGATCGGGTGGACGAGAATCGTGCTGAGTGGTTCGCCGTGTTCCGGATACACCAGCGGCGGCATCGATCCCAGCGGCCCGCGTTGCGGCGTCCACAAAATCGTGATGCCGTTGAGCTTCGCCTCCATGGAGGTCTTGTCGTTGTTCCACTCGACTTTTACGGTACGCACCGAGTCGTCGCCCGAGGCTCCGGTGTGGATGCCGTAGACCTGCATGACCCCTTCGGCATCGCGTCGGAACTGGAACCGCACGCGAGTGGTTGCGCGAGACAAGGTGCGTAGCTGATCGTCGGTGTAGAGCGTGCCGTCGCCCATTCGGTTCGGCAGCATCCCGAGGATGAACACACTGGCCGGGCCTCCCGCACCGCGGATTGCCCAATTAAGGCGCTGCTGCAGGATTCCACCACCGGCCATGCGCCCCAACGCCAGATCGGCGCCGATGGCCTTCGCTACGGCGTGACTGGCAGCGGGAATGCGCAGGGCGCCTGCCACCATGACTTTGCCGAAGTGAGAGGCGGGCTCAGGTGTTGTGCCGGCATCCGTTCGACACCAGTTATCCGGTGTGCAGGGTTTGGCAAATACCAGATCGTCGCGAGGCTTTGGCGATGGCCATTCGTCTGTCGGGACGTAGACAGGCTCTGGCTCCGGGCGCGGATTCCAGGCAGCCCACGAGGCGCCGCCGTTCGGAAGTTTTCGGCGCCAGATATCGTCGAAAGGGTCTTTGTCCGGGGCCATGACAACTCCCTGTCTGTCTTTGGATCAAGACAGGGGAGCTTGTCGGTCAGTCGGGATGGCGATCAAATCGACTTGCCGGGATGCAGAGGCCTGATCGAACGAATAATCCTCTTCGTACGCCTTTCGCGCTCTGTTCCTACGGAATCATGCCGGCCCACTGAAGTGGGGCACTTTTCTTGAGGCATAAAAAACGGCCTAACTTTTGGTAAGCCGTTTTAATACTTAGTGGTGTGAAGTCTTTTCAGTGATTGACCATGAATCTTCACTTCTTGAAGCCAGGCAGTCCGTTTGCTTCATGCCATTTCGCGATTGTACGGGCTATGCCAGAGGACGACGTGTCAGCACCTGGCTCAGGGTAGTAGATAAGGTCCATCTTGCTCGGATGCCCAACGATCTCGTTGAAGTGCAGCAATAGAATATCTGCCCGTTCATCTGTAGGTGCCTTGTCTTCCTTTCTGATCTCGTCAATGACACGGCGTTGAGTCATTACTGACCTTTGAACCCAGGCAGACCCTGTGAAGCTCGCCATTCTTTCACAATCTGCGTGACCCCCCGAGGAGAGCTATCCGCGCCTGTCTCCGGGTAATAGATCAGATCGGATCCGGCCGGGTGTTCGCTGATTTTCTCGAAGTGCAACAGTAACAAATCAGCCCGACCATCGTCTTCGGCTTCTTCATCTTCTTTAACGAGTTCTTCCAACAACGCAACGAACTCGGTCTCTGTGTACTCCGAAATGCTGCTTTTCAGTAGATTGTCTTTCATGACTGGCCTATTCGTTCCGGTGGATATCGATGTGGTTTCGAGGTGTATTTACTCGTAGATTATCAACGTCGTAGACGTCGCCACCCTCGGATACTTTTTCGAGATGATGAAGCTCGTAAGATCTTCTGCCGCCGACACTATCGGCTTTGCGCACCCTTGGTGCTTTACCTTTACGCATACGGCCAACACTTTGCTTTATGAACTGATCCGCCACGGCAGACTCCGAAACGGCTTTCCAAAAAGCCCTTCGGAACGAATCGAAGCTTTGGAATTCGAGTCCCCTGAGTGAGTCTGCCACGTCTGTTGGAATTGGAACTCCCACCCCCGAGTTTGCTCCGACGAGCCATATGCCCGACGAATTCTCCCCAACCCCCGTCACCGTCCCCGGCATCAATCTCGCCGGTTTCGAAAACACCACATACAGCGACTTCAGCCCGGTCTCAGCCGGAAACACCAGAATGCAATCCTCGGCGGTGATGTCTTCGCCGGGCAGGATTTCAATCTGGCTGTCGGTGTTCGCGGCGATCGGGTGGACGAGGATCGTACTCAGTGCTTCGCCGTGCTCCGGGTGAACCAGCGGCGGCATCGATCCCAGCGGCCCGCGTTGCGGCGTCCACAAAATCGTGATGCCGTTGAGCTTCGCCTCCATGGCGCTCTTGTCGCTGTTCCACTCGACTTTTACGGTACGCACCGAGTCGTCGCCCGAGACGCCGGTGTGGATGCCGTAGACCTGCATGACCCCTCCGGCATCACGCCGGAACTGGAAGCGCACGCGAGTGGTGGCGCGGGGTAGGGTGCGCAGTTGTTCGTCGGTATAAAGGGTGCCGTCGCCCATTCTGGCCGGCAGCATCCCTAGGATGAAAACACTGGCCGGGCCTGTCGCACCACGGATTGCCCAGTTGAGACGTTGCTGCAGAATTCCACCGCCCGCCATGCGCCCCAAGGCCAGATCGGCGCCGATTGCTTTCGCTACGACCTTACTGGCTGCGGGAAAGCGTATGGCGCCCGCCACCATGATCTTGCCGAAACTGGAGGCGGGCTCAGGTGTTGTGCCGGCATCCGTTCGACACCAGTTGTCCGGTGTGCAGGACTTGGCAAATACCAGATCGTCGCGGGGCTTTGGGGTTGGCCATTCATCTGTTGGAACGTAGACGGGCTCTGGCTCTCGGGGCGGATTCCATGCTGCCCATGAGGCGCCGCCGTTTGGAAGCTTTCGGCGCCAGACATCATCGAAAAGGTCTTGGTCCAGGTCCATGACAACTCCCTGTCTGTCGTTGGATCGAGACAGGGGAGCTTGTGGGTCAGTGGGGATGGCGATCAAATCGACTGGTAGGGATGCAGGGGCCTGATCGAACGAAAAATCCTCTTCGTACGCTTTTCGCACCCGGTTCCTACGGAGCCAGCCGACTCACTGAGGAAGGGCACTTTTCTCTAGGCATAAAAAAACGGCCTACCTTTCGGTAAGCCGTTTTTAGTACTTGGTGGCTACACAGGGACTTGAACCCCGGACCCCAGCATTATGAATGCTATGCTCTAACCAACTGAGCTATGTAGCCAAGTGGCGCGCATTATTCCCCTGAAATGGAAAAGCGTCAAGCGTAAATTCAAAATATTTCTTCTTATTTTCAACCGCTTATCCTCCCGCGCCGAAAATCGGGGCGGGAGGGGCTTTCAACGCAGCTGAAATCTTCCGGTGTTGGCACTCAAGGCATGGCTGCCCTGGCTCAAGGTGTCCGCCGCAAGGTTCACTGCCCGCGCGCCCTCGAGCAGGCGAACCGCCGCTTGATCCACCTGCTGGATATTGCCGCTGACCTCATCGGCGGTGCTCGCCTGTTCTTCCACTGCCGTGGCGATCTGGGCGAGGGTGTCGGTGACGCTCTGCACGGCGCTGGCGATTTCCCCCAGGCGTTCGCCAAGTCCCGTGACCGCAGCGGCATCCGATTGCGCCTGGCCGCACGCAGCCTCCATCAGGCTCACGGCTTCGTTGACCGTATTGCGCAAGCTGTCGACCGTACCGGCGATCTGCGCTGTGGACGATTGCGTACGTTGCGACAGGCTGCGCACCTCGTCGGCTACCACGGCAAAACCACGACCTTGTTCGCCGGCGCGAGCTGCTTCAATAGCCGCGTTGAGCGCCAGCAGGTTGGTCTGCTCGGCGACGCCGCGAATGGTATCGACCACCAGTTGAATCTGCTGCCCTTGCTCGCTGACCCGGCCGAGCGCTGCGGCAGTTTCGTTCAGGCGCTGATTGAGCTGCTGGATGCTCGCCGTGGTCCGTTGACTGTCACGGCTACTGTCGGCGGCAATGCGCCGGGTGTGCTGAGCGCTGCCGGAAGCCTGTTCACAACTCTGCGCCACGCCTTGAGACGTCGCCGCCAGTTGCGTGGCGGCTGCGGCGATCTGGCTGATCTGCAATTGCTGCGCTTCGACTTCGCTGAGAGCGCCGCTGGAGTGATCGTTGAGGCTGCGCACGGCGTTGCTCAGTTGCGACGTCTCGTGATCGACACCCAGCAGGCTGGTGCGCAGTTGCACTACGGCCACGTTGAGTGCGGTGCTGATCGAGGCGAGTTCATCGCGACCCACGACCGGCACCTGCAGGCTCAGATTGCCGTCGCGCAGAGCCTCGGCCAGCAGCGTGATGCCGCTGGCACTGCGGCGGATAGAGGCTTGCAGGCAGACGAACAGGTACAGCGCCGCAAGTAACAGGAAACCGAACACAGCCGCGACAATGATGAACTGACGAATTGCCGATCCGTGGTAGTCATCCAGCCGCTGATCCAGCGACATCAGCGATTGCTGGCGCAGCGTGGCGAGGTTGCCGAGCAGGGCATCGAGAGTGCGCTCGAATTCTTCAGGCTTGAGATTGATGCTGCCGCCGAACACGCCGTCATCCAGCACTTTCAAACCGGCGTCCAGCTGTTTAAGGCTGTCGTGATATTGCCCGGCCCAGCCTTGCAGGGCTGGCGGCAGACGCGCTTCGAGCAGGCTCGCGGTTTTCACCAGCTGCTCGCGGGCATCGCCGATGCGGCTGCGCAGGTCGCGCAGTTGCAGACGGCTTTGCAGGGTGAACTGGCCGGAAACCACGGACGCCTGGCCGACGGCTGCCAGCCGACCGACCCGCTCGATCAGGTCTGGTGCGTGCTGGGTGGAAATCTGCGTCAGCAGATAGGTCTCCAGCCACGGCGCGAGGATCAGGCGATTGTCCATCGCGATCTGTTCGCGCAAGGCTTGCAGGGCGCTGAGGGCGTTGGTGAAACGGTCGTAACCGTCCGGCCACCAACCGACACCGGAAAGGCTTTTCGAGTCCAGGCCATTCAGCGCGGCTTGCAGGGCCTGATAGCGGGTCTGGGTTTCACCTTCCGCGCCTTCGGCTTGCAAGGCATTGCCCAAGTCCAGCGTCGCCTGGGCAGCAGCAGGTTGTACGCCATCGAACGCAGCCATCGCGGCAAGGGTCGCTGGCGTCGGCTGGCGGTTGGTTTCCGTGGCGCGCCAGCGGGCGGCGCGGTCGCGTTGGGCGGCGAGCAGGTTGTCGAGAGCATCGAGGGCGAGCAACTGCCGCACACCGGCACGTTCGCCGGCGATCAGGTTGAGTTTGTCGCGATAGTCCTGGCCGATCATCAACAGGCTGCCGGCCAATGGCAGGATAAACAGCAGAAACAACAACTGGAATTTACGCGCGAAGCCAAACCGCCCCAGCAACCTGATCCCCGGTGATAAGAAAGCCTGCATGCCCCATGACTCCTCTGGACACCACGCACCATCGGCGTGCATCGCGGTCGTTGCGACCGGGATTGGTGCCCTGCTAAAAGGCCTCGAAAGTTCACCCTTGCCCGCTCTGTAGGCAGGCTCTGTAGCGAAACTTCCCATTCTCGATGCCCTTTGTAAGGGCGCCGCGTTCAAGCGGATAAGCAAGGCAAGATTCAGACCATGGCGTTGCGCTATCACTTGTAGCGCGACGACTGAATAGTTCGTTAGCTGGCTAAGGGGATGGCGCTGGCGCACCGAAAAATGGCACATTGACGCACCTGCCCGCGTGCATCCATCTGCAGTCCGGAAACTCCCATGGCTATCAGCAACGTTCAGACCGCCGCTGCCTCGGCGTCCGCTCCTCCACAAAGCAGCCCTTTGGTGATGCGCATCATCGGCGCGGTGGCGCTGGCGCATTTGATCAACGACCTGATCCAGTCAGTGCTGCCGTCGATCTATCCGATGCTCAAGGCCAACTATGGCCTGAGTTTCACCCAGGTCGGCCTGATTACCCTGACATTCCAATTGACCGCTTCGCTGCTGCAGCCGTGGGTCGGTTATCACACCGACCGGCATCCGAAACCGTGGCTGTTGCCGGCAGGTTCCGTGTGCACGCTGATCGGGATTGTGATGATGTCGATGGTTGGCAGTTTCCCGTTGATTCTGCTGGCGGCGGCGTTGATCGGTATCGGCTCTTCGACTTTCCACCCTGAAGCTTCTCGTATCGCGCGGCTGGCGTCGGGCGGGCGTTTCGGTCTGGCGCAATCGACGTTCCAGGTCGGTGGTAATGCGGGTTCGGCATTCGGCCCGTTGCTGGCAGCGGCGATCATCATTCCTTTCGGCCAGGGTAACGTGGCCTGGTTCGGGCTGTTCGCGGTGTTTGCGTTGTTCGTGCTCTATCGCATCAGCCGCTGGTACGCCCATCACCTGAACCTGTTCAAGCTCAAGGCTGGCCAGGCCGCCACTCATGGACTGTCGAAGGGCAGAGTGATCAGCGCGTTGGTGGTGCTCGGGTTGCTGGTGTTCTCCAAGTATTTCTACATGGCCAGCCTGACCAGTTACTTCACCTTCTACCTGATCGAGAAGTTCGACCTGTCGGTGGCCAGTTCCCAGCTGCATCTGTTCCTGTTCCTCGGCGCAGTGGCGGCGGGCACGTTCTTCGGCGGGCCGATTGGCGACAAGATCGGGCGTAAGGCGGTGATCTGGTTCTCGATCCTCGGCGTGGCACCGTTCACGCTGCTGATGCCGCATGTCGATCTGTTTTGGACCACTGTCCTGAGCGTGGTGATCGGCTTCATCCTCGCTTCGGCGTTCTCGGCGATCGTGGTGTACGCGCAGGAGCTGGTGCCGGGCAATGTCGGGATGATTGCCGGGGTGTTCTTCGGTCTGATGTTCGGCTTCGGCGGGATTGGCGCGGCGTTGCTCGGTCATCTCGCGGACATTCACGGCATCGAGTACGTGTACTTCCTGTGCTCGTTCCTGCCGCTGTTCGGGGTGCTGGCGATCTTCCTGCCGAGAACCAAAAAGGCCTGACGGGCCGAATGTCAGGCACAAAAAAGCCGCGTATCAAACGCGGCTTTTTCATGGGTGCAGCTTTTACACGTTGAAGCGGAAGTGCATCACGTCGCCATCTTTGACGATGTAATCCTTGCCTTCCAGGCGCCATTTACCGGCTTCCTTGGTGCCCGCTTCGCCCTTGTACTGGATGAAGTCGTTGTAGGCGATCACTTCGGCGCGGATGAAGCCTTTCTCGAAGTCGGTGTGGATCACGCCAGCGGCTTGCGGTGCAGTGGCACCGACGCGGACGGTCCAGGCGCGGACTTCTTCGACACCGGCGGTGAAGTAGGTCTGCAGGTGCAGCATTTCGTAGCCGGCGCGGATCACGCGGTTCAGGCCAGGCTCTTCCAGGCCCAGGGCCTCGAGGAACATGTCTTTCTCTTCACCGTCGTCCAGCTCGGCGATTTCCGCTTCGATCTTGTTGCAGACCGGAACGACCATGGCGCCTTCTTCTTCGGCGATGGCCTTGACCACGTCCAGGTGCGGGTTGTTCTCGAAACCGTCTTCAGCGACGTTGGCGATGTACATGACCGGCTTGGTGGTCAGCAGGTGGAAGCCCTTGATGATCGCTTTTTCGTCGGCGCTCATGTTCTTCATCAGGCTGCGTGCAGGCTTGCCTTCAGTGAAGTGCGGGATCAGTTGCTCGAGCAGGGCCTTCTGGGCCACTGCGTCCTTGTCACCACCCTTGGCGTTGCGCGCGACTTTCTGCAGTTGCTTCTCGCAGCTGTCGAGGTCGGCGAAGATCAGTTCCAGGTCGATGATTTCGATGTCGCGCTTCGGGTCGACGCTATTGGAAACGTGGATCACGTTTTCGTCTTCGAAGCAGCGCACGACGTGAGCGATCGCGTCGGTTTCGCGGATGTTGGCCAGGAACTTGTTGCCCAGGCCCTCACCTTTCGACGCGCCGGCAACCAGGCCTGCGATGTCGACGAATTCCATGGTGGTCGGCAGGATGCGCTTTGGATTGACGATGGCCGCCAGAGCGTCCAGACGCGGATCCGGCATCGGCACGATGCCGCTGTTCGGCTCGATGGTGCAGAAGGGGAAGTTCTCGGCCGCGATCCCGGATTTGGTCAGGGCGTTGAACAGGGTGGACTTGCCGACGTTAGGCAGGCCGACGATGCCGCAATTGAATCCCATGGTGTTTCCCCTCGGATTAGAGTCAGGCCTTCTGGCTGTGCAGGTTTTTCATCGCGCGGTTCCATTCACCGGCGAGGATATCCGGCAGCACGCCGAGGGCAAAGTCGATGCTGGCATCGAGTTTTTCCTGTTCGGCGCGTGGCGCACGACCCAGGACGAAATTTGAAACCATACTGGCGACGCCCGGGTGGCCGATGCCAAGCCGCAGGCGGTGGAACGTATTCTGATTGCCCAATTGCGCAATGATGTCGCGCAACCCGTTGTGACCGCCATGGCCGCCGCCGACTTTGAGTTTGGCGACGCCCGGAGGCAGATCGAGTTCGTCGTGCGCCACCAGGATTTCTTCAGGCTTGATGCGGAAGAAACCGGCGAGTGCCGCCACGGCCTGGCCGCTGCGGTTCATGTAGGTGGTGGGAATCAGCAGACGAACATCCTGACCCTGATGCGAGAAGCGCCCGGTCAGGCCGAAATACTTGCGATCGGCCACGAGATTCACGTTCTGTGCGTGGGCGATGCGCTCAACAAAAAGGGCCCCTGCGTTATGCCGGGTCTGCTCGTATTCAGCGCCTGGATTTCCCAGGCCAACGATCAGTTTGATGGCAGTCACGATAGGGGCCCTTCCTTTGAGTGGTGGATAACATCGCCGCGATCAGGGAAGGCGGCGAAAGTGGACGAAAAATGCTCATTTACCATGGATGTAAACTCCGCGTTCCCGCCCGCTTTCTCGCTACGTTCCAGTCCGCGATGTTACCTGCTCACTCAGGCATGACAGAGTGAATTACTCTGCTGCGCCTTCTTCGGTAGCTTCTGGAGCAACACGTGGAGCGTGGACGTTGGCAACAGCCTTGTCATCGCCGTGTGCCAGAGCAACGAACTCAACGCCTTTAGGAGCTTTGAGGTCGGACAGGTGAACGATGGTGCCGATTTCAGCGTTAGCCAGGTCGACTTCGATGAACTCAGGCAGGTCTTTTGGCAGGCAGGAAACTTCGATCTCGGCAACAACGTGCGAGATTTCGCCGCCTTTCTTCACTGGAGCAGCTTCGTTGATGAAGTGCACAGGAACGATAGCGGTCAGTTTCTGGCCAGCTACAACGCGTACGAAGTCAGCGTGCATCACGTGGCCTTTGGCCGGGTGACGCTGCAGAGCCTTGATGATCACGTTTTGCTTGGTGCCACCAACGTTCAGTTCGATAACGTGGCTGTAGGCAGCTTCGTTTTCGAGCAGTTTGGCAACTTCTTTGGCCAGCATGCTGATGGATTCAGGGGCTTTGTCGCCACCGTAAACAACAGCTGGAACCAGGGCGGCGAGACGACGCAGGCGGCGGCTCGCACCTTTCCCCAGGTCGGAACGCGCTTCAGCATTCAGAGTAAAATCGTTCATTTTGTATCTCCAAAATAGCCATGACCGAGTGGCGTTTGCGACCAGCGCCGAACACGGTATGGGCAAAAAAGCCCCGCCCCGGCAGGAATGCCGGGGCGGGGCGCTTTTCGTCAACGAGACATTTCGAGAAGGGCAGGGCCCTTAACGGAACATCGCGCTGATCGATTCTTCATTGCTGATGCGGCGAACCGCTTCGGCAACAACCGGTGCGATATCCAGTTGACGGATACGTGCACAGGCTTGTGCTGCAGCGGACAGCGGGATGGTGTTAGTGACCACCAGCTCGTCCAGCACGGAATTTTCGATATTCTCGATGGCCCGACCCGACAGCACAGGGTGTGTGCAGTAGGCGAAGACCTTGGCTGCGCCATGCTCTTTCAGGGCCTTGGCCGCGTGGCACAGAGTGCCGGCGGTATCGACCATGTCATCGACCAGGATGCAGGTACGCCCTTCGACATCACCGATGATATGCATCACTTCAGAGTGATTGGCTTTCTCACGGCGTTTGTCGATGATCCCGAGATCCACGCCCAGGGATTTGGCAACGGCACGTGCACGCACGACGCCACCAATGTCCGGGGACACGATCATCAGGTTCTCGAAGCGCTGATCTTCGATGTCATCCACCAGAACCGGGGAGCCGTAGATGTTATCTACCGGAATATCGAAGAAACCCTGAATCTGGTCAGCATGCAGATCAACCGTGAGAACACGGTCGATGCCGACTACGGTGAGCATGTCAGCAACGACTTTCGCGCTGATAGCCACACGTGCGGAACGCGGACGGCGATCCTGACGGGCATAACCAAAATAAGGAATAACAGCAGTGATACGAGTAGCCGAGGAGCGGCGGAAGGCATCAGCCATCACTACCAGTTCCATCAGGTTATCGTTGGTCGGAGCGCAAGTCGGCTGAATAATGAAGACGTCTTTACCACGAACGTTTTCATTGATCTCGGCTGTAATTTCGCCGTCGGAAAATTTACCGACAGAGATGTCACCGAGAGGGATATGCAGCTGACGTACGACACGCCGAGCCAGATCGGGGTTAGCGTTCCCCGTAAAGACCATCATCTTGGACACGCGCAGTACCTGAAGGCTGAGGGTATACCTGGATGAGTATAGGAAAATGGCAGGGGCGGCTGGATTCGAACCAACGCATGGCAGGATCAAAACCTGCTGCCTTACCGCTTGGCGACGCCCCTGTATCTGTTGCTTGCAAGTGCCGGGCACTTGGTTCCTTTAGAGCAGACTTTGCAGCTTGCGATGCAACATCGAAACGTTGCTTCCTTTCGCTACAAACCCTGTAAGGGTCTCTGTCAGAAGGGCCGAGACTTTATCAGCTTCAGCTTTGCTTGGGAAGCCCCCAAACACACAACTTCCAGTTCCGGTGAGTTTTGCTTCGGTAAAATTACCTAGCAAATTCAATGCGTTACGTACTTCTGGATAACGCCTCGAGACCACCGGCAAGCAGTCATTTCGACTGTTTCCCTCGGGAACGGGGCGCACTTTAATGGGCGGCGTGTTACGTGTCAACAATGGATCTGAAAAAATTTCTGCCGTACTAACAGAGACTTGCGGAACGAGCACGACGTACCACGGTTCGGCGGGCTCGACCGGGGTCAGTTTCTCGCCGACACCTTCGGCGAAAGCTGCGTGGCCACGCACGAACACCGGCACGTCCGCGCCCAGTGTGAGACCCAGTGCAGCCAGGCGATCTTCATCCCAACCCAGTTGCCACAAGTGATTGAGGCCGAGCAGGGTGGTGGCCGCGTTCGAACTGCCACCCCCGATGCCGCCGCCCATCGGCAGGATCTTGTCGATCCAGATGTCGATGCCGAGCGAGCAGCCGGATTGTTCCTGCAGTTTCTTCGCCGCGCGCACGATCAGGTTGCTGTCGTGGGGCACGCCGTCGAATTCGGTGTGCAGGCGAATCACGCCGTCGTCACGCACGGCGTAGGTAATTTCGTCGCCGTAGTCGAGGAACTGAAAAAGCGTCTGCAACTCGTGATAACCGTCTTCACGGCGACCAAGAATATGCAGCATCAGGTTGAGTTTGGCCGGCGAGGGCAGCGTCAGGCGTGGAGCGGTCATGCGTTATTGCCCCAATTTGCGCGGTTGCCAGGTCTTGATCACCAGCGTCACGTCCAGATCAGTGCCGTGCAGCTTGATCCGCTCGGGCAGCCAGTAACCGTTCTGTTCGGCGTAGCTGAGGTATTCGACCTGCCAGCCATCCTGATCCAGATTGGCCAGACGGCTGTTGCCGTCCAGAGTCAGACGGCTTTTGCTGTCCGGTGCCGGGAGGCCGCGAACCCACCAGGCCAGATGCGAGACCGGCAGTTTCCAGCCCAGTTGTTCTTCGACCAGTGCTTCCGGAGTCGGCGCTTCATAACGGCCCTGATTCGCCACTTCCAGCGACACCGCGCCCGGGCGGCCGGTCAGTCGAGCGGCGCCACGACCCAGCGGGCCGGACAGACGAATGTCGTAGTAGTCCTGACGTTGCAGCCAGAACAGCGTGCCGCTGCCCGAGTCTTTCGGGGCGCGGATGCCGATCTTGCCGTCGATCTGCCAGCCGTCGAGGCCGGTCAGGTGTTGTTTGTTCGCGGCCCACTGTGCCGGATTGCCGTGGCCTTCGACCGACTCACGGGCGCCGAAGCCCGCACAACCGGCGAGCAGGGCGATGAAGCTGAAAACTATGACGTGGCGCAAAAACATGAGTTAAAGAGTCTCGGATCCGGTCAGGCGCTTGATGGTGCTGCGCAGGATGGTGCTGTCAGGCTGGTCCTTGAGGAACTTGCCCCAGATTTGTTTCGCTTCGCGCTGCTTGCCCTTGGCCCACAGCACTTCGCCCAGGTGCGCGGCGACTTCGTGATCGGGGAAGCGCTCGAGGGCCTGACGCAGGTATTTCTCGGCGTCTTCCAGATTGCCCATGCGGAAGTTCACCCAGCCGAGGCTGTCGAGAACCGCCGGGTCTTCCGGGTTGATCTGGTGCGCCTGCTCGATCAGCGCCTTGGCTTCAGCGTAGCGGGTGGTGCGGTCGGACAGGGTGTAGCCGAGGGCGTTGAGGGCCATGGCGTTGTCCGGATCGCGCTTGATGATCAGGCGCAGGTCTTTTTCCATCTGCGCCAGGTCATTGCGTTTTTCCGCCTGCATCGCACGGGTGTAAAGCAGATTCAGATCGTCCGGGTATTGCTGCAACGCTTGTTGCAGGACTTTCCAGGCCTTGTCGCCCTGATTGTTGGCGGACAGGGTTTCGGCTTCGATCAGGTATAACTGGATCGCGTAATCCGGCTGCTCGTCACGCTCGGCGGCCAGTTTGCTCTGGGCTTCGGCGGTCTTGCCGTTGTTCATCAGAATATCGGCCTGACGCAGCTGCGCCGGCAGATAGTCGTTGCCCGGGCCGACCTGGGCGTACTCGATGAGCGCGCCTTGCGGGTCGTTGCGTTCTTCGGCAATGCGGCCCAGGTTCAGGTGCGCCGAATCGACATGGCTTTCCCGGGCGATCAGGTCTTCCAGATAGCCCTTGGCCTCGTCCCAGGCCTTGGCTTCCAGGCAGACCAGCGCCAGGGAATAACGCAGTTCGTCGTCTTCCGGGTATTGCTGAACCAGGGTGGAGAACTCGACCTTGGCGTCGTCCATCCGGTCCTGTTCCACCAGCATCCGCGCGTAGGTCAGGCGCAGGCGCTTGTCGTCCGGATACTTCTTGATGCTCTTTTGCAGCAGCGGCAGCGCTTCGTCGCCGCGATTCAGCCCTTGCAGCAGGCGCGCGCGCAGCAGGATCGGGGCGATCTCGCCGTCTTCCGGCGGGTTGTCTTCGAGCAGGGCAAGCGCACCTTTGGTGTCGCCATCCTGCTGCATCAGCAGGGCCTTGCCGAAAATCAGCTGATTGTTGTTCGGGTGACGCTGCAACAGGCGGTCGAAGCTTTTCATCAGGCCGTTGCGGGTTTCCTGATCGGTGTCGGCGGCCGACAGCGCGAGGAAGTCGAAATGGGTGTCGCCTTTGCCCTGCAGGACTTTCTCCATATAGACCATCGAGTCGTCATAACGCCCGGCGCGAGCCAGTTGCACGGCGGCGGCGCGTTGCGCTTCGAGGTCGTCCGGGGCGTTTTTCGCCCAGATCAGCGCGGTATCGAGAGCCGGCTGATCGGCACCCAGATACTCGGCGATGCGGAACGCACGCTCGGAAACGCCCGGGTCCTGGGTGTTGATGGCCTGGGTCACGTAGTTGTCCAGGGCAATGTCGAAACGATTGCGCTGGCCAGCGAGCTCGGCGCTCAGCAGGCTGAACACCGTTTCCTGGCTGAACGAGCTGTAAACCTTGGGCTTTTCAGGGGCCGGCGTGGTGTCTTCGACCGGTGAGGCACCGTCCTGCGAAACGGGGGCCAAGGCCTGGCAGCCGCTGAGGAAGACAAAAGCGAGGAGCAACGCGGAAGATCTATTCATATAGGAAGAGGACGACTAACCTGCGGTCGGATCATCATGACACAAGCCTTCGGCCAAACATAACCGAGTCTCGATTGTGGCCATTATAGGGGCCGACAATTGGGACAATAGTCAGCGGTAGTTGTTCTGAATCTGACGAAGTAGGACAATTGCCGGCTTCACGTCACCATCAGCGACCTTGAATGGCCTTCCTTGCACTCGGTATCAACCACAAGACTGCTTCAGTAGACGTCCGCGAGCGCGTGGCCTTTACCCCTGAGCAGCTGGTGGAGGCCTTGCAGCAGCTCTGCCGACTCACCGACAGCCGCGAAGCTGCGATCCTCTCCACCTGCAATCGCAGTGAGCTGTATATAGAACAGGATCAGCTTTCGGCCGATATCGTGCTGCGCTGGCTGGCCGACTATCATCATTTAAGCCTCGATGAGCTGCGCGCGAGTGCTTATGTGCATGAGGATGATGCGGCAGTTCGTCACATGATGCGCGTCGCCTCCGGGCTCGACTCGCTGGTGCTGGGCGAACCGCAGATTCTCGGCCAGATGAAATCGGCCTACGCCGTTGCCCGCGAGGCCGGCACCATCGGGCCGCTGCTCGGGCGACTGTTTCAGGCGACCTTCAACGCCGCCAAGCAAGTGCGTACCGACACCGCGATCGGTGAGAACCCGGTGTCCGTGGCGTTTGCCGCCGTTAGCCTGGCCAAACAGATTTTCAGCGACTTGCAACGCAGCCAGGCCCTGCTGATCGGCGCCGGCGAGACCATCACCCTGGTCGCCCGTCACCTGCATGAACTGGGGGTCAAGCGCATCGTGGTCGCCAACCGGACGCTCGAGCGCGCCAGCCTGCTGGCCGAACAGTTCGGTGCCCACGCGGTGTTGCTCTCGGACATCCCGGCCGAACTGGTGCGCAGCGACATCGTCATCAGTTCTACCGCCAGTCAGTTGCCGATCCTCGGCAAGGGCGCGGTGGAAAGCGCGCTGAAGTTGCGCAAGCACAAGCCGATCTTCATGGTCGACATCGCCGTTCCCCGTGACATCGAGCCAGAAGTCGGCGAACTCGACGACGTTTACCTCTATAGCGTCGACGATCTGCACGAAGTGGTCGCCGAAAACCTCAAGAGCCGTCAGGGTGCAGCGCAGGCGGCTGAAGAGATGGTTTCGGTCGGCGCCGACGATTTCATGGTGCGCCTGCGCGAGCTGGCGGCGGTCGACGTGCTCAAGGCCTATCGTCAACAGAGCGAACGCCTGCGCGACGAAGAACTGCAAAAGGCCCTGCGCCTGCTGGCCAATGGCGGCAACGCCGAAGACGTGCTCGGGCAACTGGCCCGTGGCCTGACCAACAAACTCCTGCACGCCCCGAGCGTGCAGTTGAAAAAGCTTTCTGCCGAAGGCCGCCTCGATGCGCTGGCCATGGCTCAGGAACTCTTTGCCCTCGAGGGCTCACCGGATAGCTTTTCGGATAAAAAACCGCAATGAAAGCGTCACTGCTCAATAAGCTGGACATTCTCCAGGACCGTTTCGAGGAACTGACCGCGCTGCTCGGCGACGGCGAAGTCATTTCCGACCAGACCAAATTCCGCGCCTATTCCAAGGAATACGCCGAACTTGAGCCGGTGGTACAAGGCTATAAAAAGCTGCTCGGCGTACAAAGCGATCTTGAAGGCGCGCAGGCGCTGCTCAAGGACAGCGACCCGGACATGCGTGAAATGGCCGTGGAAGAAGTCCGCGAAGCCAAGGAGTTGCTGATCACGCTGGAATCTGACCTGCAACGCATGTTGCTGCCCAAGGATCCCAACGACGGGCGCAACGTGTTTCTCGAAATCCGCGCCGGCACCGGTGGCGACGAGGCGGCGATCTTCTCCGGCGACCTGTTCCGCATGTACTCGCGTTACGCCGAACGGCGTGGCTGGCGCGTGGAGATACTCTCGGAAAACGAAGGCGAACACGGCGGCTATAAAGAAGTCATCGCCCGCATCGAAGGCGACAATGTTTACGGCAAGCTGAAATTCGAATCCGGCGCGCACCGCGTACAGCGTGTACCCGCCACCGAATCCCAGGGCCGAATCCACACCTCGGCCTGCACCGTGGCGGTATTGCCTGAGCCGGACGAGCGCGAAGCCATCGAGATCAACCCGGCGGATTTGCGCGTCGACACTTACCGCTCCTCCGGGGCCGGTGGTCAGCACGTCAACACCACCGACTCGGCGATCCGCATCACCCACATCCCGACCGGCACCGTTGTCGAGTGCCAGGAAGAACGTTCCCAGCACAAGAACCGTGCCCGGGCGATGGCCTGGCTGGCGGCCAAACTCAACGACCAGCAGACGGCGGCGGCGGCCAACGCCATCGCCAGCGAACGTAAATTGCTGGTGGGTTCCGGTGACCGCTCCGAGCGCATCCGTACCTACAACTTTGCCCAGGGCCGGGTCACCGACCACCGCGTCAACCTGACCCTGTATTCCCTCGACGAAATCCTCGCCGGTGGCGTCGAAGCGGTGATCGAGCCGTTGTTGGCCGAATACCAGGCCGACCAGCTCGCAGCGATAGGTGAGTAAATGACCATCATCGCCAGCCTGTTGCGCGCCGCCGAACTGCCGGACTCGCCCACCGCGCGTCTGGACGCCGAATTGCTTCTGGCCGCCGCGCTGGGCAAGTCGCGCAGTTTTCTCCACACCTGGCCCGAGCGCATCGTGCCCAGCGAAGCCGCACTGGTTTTTGCCGAGTACCTGCAACGTCGTCGCAGCGGCGAGCCGGTCGCCTACATTCTGGGTCAGCAGGGTTTCTGGAAGCTGGATCTGGAAGTCGCGCCGCACACGCTGATCCCGCGCCCGGACACCGAACTGCTGGTGGAAGCCGCACTGGAATTGCTGCCGGCGACCCCGGCCAAAGTTCTCGATCTGGGCACCGGCAGCGGGGCGATTGCCCTGGCTCTGGCCAGCGAGCGCCCGGCGTGGAAAGTCACCGCCGTGGATCGCGTGCTGGAAGCGGTGGCCCTGGCCGAACGCAATCGCCAGCGCCTGCACTTGAACAACGCCACGGTGCTGAGCAGCCACTGGTTCAGCGCCCTCGAAGGCAAGCGTTTCGAGTTGATCATCAGTAACCCGCCGTACATTCGCGCGGCCGATCCGCATCTGGTGGAAGGCGATGTGCGCTTCGAGCCGGAAAGCGCCTTGGTGGCCGGCATCGACGGGCTCGACGATCTGCGCCTGATCATCGCCCAGGCGCCGGCCCATCTGGAGGCCGGTGGCTGGCTGATGCTCGAACACGGCTATGATCAAGCCGAAGCCGTGCGCGATCTGCTGCTGACGCAAGGTTTCGACGAAGTCCACAGCCGCACCGATCTGGGCGGCCATCAACGGATCAGCCTGGGGCGCCTGCCGTGCTGAATGATCAGGAATTGTTGCGCTACAGTCGGCAGATCCTGCTGCAACACATCGACATCGATGGCCAGTTGAAGCTCAAGGACAGCCGGGTATTGATCGTCGGCCTCGGCGGTCTCGGCGCGCCGGTGGCGCTGTACCTGGCGGCGGCGGGTGTTGGTGAATTGCACCTGGCGGATTTCGACACGGTCGACCTGACCAACCTGCAACGCCAGATCATCCACGACACCGACAGCGTCGGCATGAGCAAGGTCGACTCGGCGCTCAAGCGCCTGAGCGCGATCAACCCTGAAATCAAACTGATTCCTCATCGTCAGGCGCTGGACGAAGATTCTCTCGCCGCAGCCGTGGCGTCGGTGGATCTGGTGCTCGACTGCTCGGACAATTTCTCCACCCGCGAAGCGGTCAACGCCGCTTGCGTGGCCGCGCGCAAGCCATTGGTCAGCGGCGCGGCGATTCGCCTCGAAGGACAACTTTCGGTGTTCGACCCGCGCAGCGCCGAAAGCCCGTGCTACCACTGCCTGTACGGTCACGGCAGCGAAGCCGAACTGACTTGCAGCGAAGCGGGTGTGGTCGGGCCGCTGGTCGGTCTGGTCGGCAGCCTGCAAGCGCTGGAAGCCTTGAAGTTGCTGGCGGGATTCGGCGAGCTGCTGGTGGGGCGTCTGCTGTTGATCGATGCACTGGGCTCGCGATTCCGTGAGCTGCGGGTCAAGCGCGATCCGGGTTGCAGCGTCTGTGGTTCGCAGCATGCGTGAAGCGCCGATCGCCGTATTCGATTCCGGCGTCGGCGGATTGTCGGTGCTGGCGGAAATCCAGCGTCTGCTGCCGACTGAATCGCTGCTCTACCTCGGCGATTGCGGCCATATTCCTTATGGCGAGAAAACTCCGGAATTCATCCGCCAGCGTTGCAGCGTGATGGCCGGTTTTTTCCGCGAGCAGGGCGCCAAGGCGCTGGTGATCGCGTGCAACACCGCGACCGTGGCCGGCGTCGCTGATTTGCGCCGGGACTTTCCCGAGTGGCCGATTGTCGGCATGGAGCCGGCGGTCAAACCGGCCGCCGCCGCCACCCGCAGCGGCGTGGTGGGCGTGCTAGCCACTACCGGCACTTTGCAGAGTGCGAAGTTTGCAGCGCTGCTCGATCGTTTTGCCACGGATGTGCGGGTCATCACGCAGCCGTGCCCCGGACTTGTCGAGCGGATTGAAAGCGGCGATCTTCACAGCCCCGAGTTGCGTGCATTGCTCAAGCACTACGTCGATCCGCTACTGGCGAACGGTTGCGACACGATCATTCTGGGCTGCACCCACTATCCGTTTCTCAAGCCGATGCTCAAGTCGATGATCCCCGAGAGCATCAGCCTGATCGACACCGGCGCGGCAGTAGCCCGCCAATTGCAGCGGCTGCTCGCCGAGCGGGATCTGCTCGCCGAAGGACCGAACCGACCGGTCAGATTCTGGACCAGCGCTGATCCCGCGTCTTTACGCAAGACCCTGGCCCTGCTGGGGCAAGTCGCCGGCGAAGTCGAGAAATTCAACTTGTAAAAAAAATGTGAAATATCTAAAAAGTCAGCTGAACTTCTGACCAAGCGCAGATTTCTATAGCGCAGAGTGACCTAGAAAAACCAAACGATCGTTCCGGAAAAGGAAGTTTCAACGTGAAGCGACTATTCTGCTTGGCCGCGATTGCGGCTGCACTGATGGGGCAAAGTTTTACCGCACAGGCTGCTGGCGTCGAGTTTGCAGTGGGTGCCACCAGCGATTCGACGATGACTTATCGCCTGGGCATGAATTTCGACTGGGACAAGAGCTGGCTGCAAAGTGACGTCGGTCGTCTGACCGGTTACTGGAGCGGCGCCTATACCTATTGGGAAGGTGACAAGACCTCCAGCAACAACAGCCTGTCGTTCTCGCCGGTGTTTGTTTACGAGTTTGCCGGTCAGTCGGTCAAACCGTATGTCGAGGCGGGGATCGGCGTGGCGCTGTTCTCCAACACCGAGTACGAAGACAACAAGCTCGGCGGCTCCTTCCAGTTCGAAGACCGTATCGGTTTCGGCCTGCGCTTCAATGGCGGGCATGAGGTGGGAATCCGTGCGACGCACTATTCCAACGCCGGTCTGAGCAGCGACAACGATGGGGTCGAAAGCTACGCATTGCATTACACGATGCCGCTATAAGCCCCCAGAAAGTAAGCCCCATAAAAAAGGAGCGCCTGGCGCTCCTTTTTTTATTCAGCGATACGCCGTGGCAATCCCCTGACGTTCGTCGATGCATTCCGGCGCGCCCATCTCGAACTCGCGGCAGATCAGCGGACGCTTCTCGTAAATCGTGCACATCATCGTGTCGCGATCCAGCGCCGCGCACCAGCCGTCGTCCAGACGCAGCATCACCTCACCACCCCAATCGTCGGTATCGATAAAACGCTCGGGTACGCCGGTGTCGGTGATCAGCATCACTTCGAGCTGGCAACAACAGGCTGCGCAGGTCGAGCAGGTGACCACGGGTTCGGCGATTTGCCGGTGGGGAATGGTTTTCATGGCGCCAGTGTACGGCAGTGGCCGATGACCGTGTGAAAGGCCTGACAGGCGTTTAGCGCGCCAGTCGCCGGGACAACTGGTGCAGCAGCGGAAACAGCAACGCCCACAGCAGCGCGATGCCGATCAGAGTCGGTAACTCACCGAAAGGAAACTGCACACCGGCCAGTCGTCCGCCGGCGCCATAGGACAGCGGGCCACCTGCCGCCCCCAGCAGGCTGGCCAGCCACCACGGCCTCGCGCTCCATTGCAGGCAATGACGCAATGTCGTGGCAAACAACGCCCACAGCAACATCAGCCACAGCGGAATCAGCGGTGACAGGTCCTTGAACTCGAAAACCCCGAAACCGCGCAACACGCTGTCCACCGCCGTGCCGATGATCACCACGCTGAGGATCAATCGGCCTTCCTGCGCCCAACTGCTGATCCAGCACAGATGAATCACCAGCACCGCCAGCGCCAGCAGCAACCACAGACTGTTACCACCGAGCACGCAGGCCAGCCAGCCGATCTGGAATAGCACCGCGTTGGCCAACCGTTCAAGCATCGAACCGGCCCAGCAAAGGCGCGGTCATCGCCGCCGGTTTGGCCAGCACCAGCTGTGCAGTGCCGATGGTGCGCTCTAGGAATCCACCCTCGCAATAACACAGGTAGAACTCCCACAGCCTGAGGAAGTAATCGTCATAGCCCAATTCGGTCAGACGGCCGTGAGCATGGCGAAAGTTCTCATGCCACAGACGCAGGGTGCGGGCGTAATGCAGGCCGAAGTCTTCCATGTGCAGCAGGTTCATGTCGGTGTCGCGGCCGACGATTTCGAGCATTTTCTGTACGCAGGGCAGGGCACCGCCGGGGAAAATGTAGCGCTGGATGAAGTCCACGCCACGGCGGGCCTGTTCGTAACGCTGTTCGCGGATGGTGATCGCTTGCAGCAGCATCAGGCCGTTGCTCTTGAGCAGCTGCGCGCATTGCTTGAAATAGGTCGGCAGGAAGCGGTGGCCGACCGCCTCGATCATTTCGATCGACACCAGTTTGTCGTACTGGCCGGTGAGATCACGGTAATCCTTGAGCAGCAGCGTCACCTGATCCTGCAAGCCGAGGCGTTCGATACGGGCTGCGGTGAAGGCGAACTGCTCCTTCGACAGCGTCGTGGTGGTGACTTTGCAGCCGTAGTGCTGCGCCGCGTAAAGCGCCATGCTGCCCCAGCCGGTGCCGATTTCCAGCAGATGGTCGCCGGGCTTGAGCGCGAGCTTCTGACAGATCCGCTCGAGTTTGTTCAGTTGCGCCTGCTCCAGGCTGTCGTCGGGGCTGAGAAACTGCGCGGCGGAATACATCATGGTCGGGTCGAGGAACTGCTCGAACAGGTCATTGCCGAGGTCGTAATGCGCGGCGATGTTTTTCTGCGAGCCCTTGCGCGTATTGCGGTTGAGCCAGTGCAGCCCGCGCACCAGCGGGCGACCGAGCCGGGCCAGGCCACCTTCCATCCCGTCGAGCACTTCAAGGTTGCTGACGAAGACCCGCACCACGGCCGTCAGGTCCGGCGAGCGCCAGTAGCCATGGATGAAAGCTTCACCCGCACCGATCGAACCATTGCCGGCGACCAGGCCCCAGACGGCCGGATCCAGCACCTGAATTTCTCCTACCAGCGCGCTGCCCGGCGTGCCGAAGACGTGGCGCTCGCCGTCCTCGATGACGATCAGTTGACCCTGCTTGAGCTGCTCCAGCTGGCGCAGTACTCCCCGGCGCAGCAGCGAACCGCTCAGGCCGTGAGGGCTGAACAGGCTCGCTTTGGCCGAGACGCTAGTGGATTTCATGGTGGCGTTCCTCGGTCGGTACAGTGGCGGTTCGAAAACGGTCGTCGGCGCGTTGGTGGTCATACACCGGGGTGCGCTTGAGCAACAGGCGCAACGCCTGCCAATAGATCGCCAGCGCGGTCTTGGCGGTCATCCAGGGAAAGCGCCACAGGTGCAGGTGCAAGTGGTGTCGATCAAGGGGTTCACGTCGCAGGTCGAGGGTGGCGTCGAACAGTTTTTGCTCGCCTTGCCAGTCGGCCATGTGCACACCCAGGACCTGCGCGGCAGGGCTGAAGCTCATGCGGTATTCCAGATCCGGCGGCAGGAACGGCGACACATGAAAGGCCTTGGCCACGGCAAAGTGCTGGTGAAAGTCCTGCAGATTGCTGGGCGCTCTGGCCGGCAACACGTAGTGAAAACGCTCGCGCCACGGGGTATTGCTGACTTCGCAGAGAATCGCCGCCAGTTGGCCGTCGGCCTCGTGGCAATAGAAAAAACTCACCGGGTTGAACGACAGGCCCCAGCTGCGTGGCTGGGTCAGCAGGCAGATCGAACCTTGCGGCGCATGGCCCAGGGCTTCGCCGACAAGCTGGCGCACCGCATCGCTCAGGCGCACGCCCCGGCCGGTGAAGGTTTTCAGGTAATCGGTTTCGCGAAATGAAAACGGTGCAAAGCGGCTGGCGCCTGCCAGTCGGGACAGGCCCAGCACCGCTTCCTGTTCAGCCAGATCCAGATACAGCATGCCGATCCGGTAACGGAATTGATGACGGCGCGGTGCGAATCGCCGATGGGCAATCCAGCCACTGTAGAGCGCGCTGTTCACAGACTTTCTCCAAAGGCTGCGGCCACGCGCAGGGCGCTGACCACGCCGTCCTCATGAAAACCGTTGGCCCAATAGGCGCCGCAGTAATGCGTGTGTTGCGCGCCGTCGATTTCAGCCCAGCGCTGCTGTGCCGTCACCGCCGCGAGGCTGAATTGCGGGTGGGCATAAGTGAAGCGCGCGAGCACTTTGGACGGCGTGATGCCAGCGCTCTGGTTTAGGCTGACGCAGAACGTGGTGTCGCTCTGGATGCCTTGCAGAATGTTCATGTCGTAGGTCACGGCCGCCCGGGTATGACCGGCTCCGCCGAGGCGATAGTTCCAGCTGGCCCAGGCCCGTTTGCGTGTGGGCAGCAGGCGGGTGTCGGTGTGCAGCACCACTTCGTTATCGGCATAGGGTAGGGCGCCGAGGATTTCCCGTTCTTTATCGTCAGGATTTCCCAGCAGTCGCAGGGCCTGGTCGCTGTGGCAGGCCAGCACCACTTTGTCGAAACGTTCGATGCCGGCCGGGCTGTGGATAACCACGCCGTGCGCATCGCGATCGATCCGGCCCACCGGGCAATTCAGGCGGATACGCTCCTTGAACGATGCGGTCAACGGCGCAATGTAAGCGCTGGAACCACCCTCGATGACCTGCCATTGCGGACGGTTGCTGACCGACAGCAACCCGTGGTTCTCAAAAAAACGCACGAAGAACTGCAACGGAAAATTGAGCATTTCGGCCATCGGCATCGACCAGATCGCTGCGCCCATCGGCACGATGTAGTGCAGGATGAAACGCTCGCCGTAACCGCCGGCCTTGAGGTAATCGTCGAGTGTGGTGTCCGCGGTGATCCGCTGTTCGGCAAGGTCGCGCCGGGCTTCTTTATTGAATCTCAGAATGTCGCGCAACATGCCCCAGAATCCGGGGGACAGCAGATTGCTGCGTTGGGCGAACAGGCTGTTGAGGTTGTTGCCGTTGTATTCCAGGCCTGTGTCCGGATCGTTGACCGAAAAACTCATCTCGGTGGGCTTGAAGGCCACGCCCAACTGGCCGAGCAAACGAATGAAGTTCGGATACGTCCAGTCGTTGAACACGATGAAGCCGGTGTCCACCGCATACTCGCGCCCGTCCACGGTGACCGGCACCGTGTGCGTATGACCGCCGACCCGGGCGTCGGCTTCGAACACGGTGATGTCATGTCGGCGAGCAAGCAGGTATGCGCAGGTCAATCCTGCGATGCCACTGCCGATAATGGCGATTTTCATGTTGCATCCTTGAGCGGCGGGTTGCTGCGCACCATGCGCTTGCCGATCGCCAGTTGTACCCGCGCGGGCATTTTCGACAGTGGCCACAGGGCCGCGATGAACAGCGCCGGGAAAGCGATCTCAAGCGGCCGGTCCTTCAGCTTGGCGAAGATATGCCGCGCGGCTTTATCCACAGGCCAACTGAGCGGCATCGGGAAGTCATTTTTGGCGGTCAGGGGCGTGTCGACGAAGCCTGGACTGATTACCGTGACTTCAATGCCTTCGGCCGCCAGGTCAATGCGCAGGGATTCGAACAGATAGCGCAGCCCGGCCTTCGACGCGCCATAGGCTTCGGCGCGGGGCAACGGCACATAGGTCACCGAGCTGGCCATCCCCACCAGATGCGGTGCCGTACCGTTGCGCAGCAACGGCAGGGCGGCTTCGATGCAATAGCTGCTGGCGAGCAGGTTGGTGCGTACTACGTGTTCGATGATCGACGCGTCGAATTGACGGGCGTCGACGTATTCGCAGGTGCCGGCGTTGAGGATCACCGAGTCCAGCGAGCCCCAGTCCGCTGCGATCTGTTCGCCGATTTCACGCACGGTCTGACTGTTGGTCAGATCGCCGGGCACCACCAGTACCTGTCCCGGATAACGTTGCGACAGCACTTTGAGCGGTGCGACCTGACGGGAACTCACCGCCAGATGTGCACCGGTCTTGAGGATTTCTTCTGCCAATGCTGCACCGATGCCACTGCTGGCACCGGTCAGCCAATATCGCCGTGGAGCTGTACGACTCATCCCAATCTCCTTTTCAGCCAGGCGATCACCCGGCCCAATACGGGTAAATGTTCATAAAGCAGCGCTCCGGCATCGAAGTAATCCCGGTGGCGGTAAACCTTGTCGCTCCAGAGCAGGTGCGAGCAGCCCGCGACGCGTATCAGTTGCCCACCGCTCAGACGCGGGTGGCGGTAGCTCATGACCCAACGCAGATAGCCTTCGCCGTCGCTGATCTGGTCGAAGCCGTGGAAATCGAAGCGCAGTTCGTTGACGTTGGCGTACAACTCACTGAAGTAAGCGCGCAGGTTCGTCAGCCCCTGCACTTCGTGTAGCGGGTCGGTGAAATGAATGTCCTCGCTGTACAGTTCGTCCAGGGTGCGCAAATTGTCTTTGTTCAACTGTGCGAACCGCTGGGCGAAACTGCGCAGAAATTCACTCATCGCTCACTCCTTGAGATGCGCGTGACGGCAGGTTCTTGAACGCTGTCAGCGCCCGTTCCCGTGATGCGCTCAGATTGACGATCGGCGCCGGATAGTCCGCCACGCCGAACAGTCCGCCGGCACTGGCCGGGTTGTGGACTTCTTTCTTGTTCAGGCCGGCCAGTTCCGGAAGCCAGTGCTTGATGAACAAGCCTTCGCTGTCGAATTTTTCCGACTGACTGACCGGGTTGAAGATCCGGAAGTACGGCGCCGAATCGGTGCCGGTCGAGGCGCTCCACTGCCAGCCGCCGTTGTTGGCGGCCAGGTCGCCGTCGATCAGGTGGCGCATGAAGAAACGCTCGCCTTCGCGCCAGTCGATCAGCAGGTTCTTGGTCAGAAACATCGCCACCACCATTCGCAGGCGGTTGTGCATCCAGCCGGTTTCCAGCAATTGGCGCATGGCCGCGTCGATGATCGGCAAACCGGTGCGGGCTTCCTGCCAGGCGGCCAGATCCGCAGGCGCATCGCGCCAGGCCAGGGCCTCGGTTTCCGGGCGGAATGCGCGATGGCGTGAAACCCGTGGGTAACCGACGAGGATGTGTTTGTAGAACTCGCGCCACAGCAACTCGTTGATCCAGGTGACAGCCCCGACCTTGCCGCTTTCGAATTCGCCCTGATTGCTTTGCAGGGCGGCGTGCAGGCATTGGCGCGGCGATATCACGCCGGCGGCCAGATAGGCCGAGAGCTGACTGGTGCCGGGTTTGGCGGGGAAGTCGCGTTCGCTCTTGTAGTAGTCGATCTGCGCATCGGCGAACGTGTCGAGTCGGCGCCGGGCCTCGGTCTCACCGGCGGGCCACAGGGCGCGCAGGGATTCGACCGGTGTCGGGAACCCTTCGATGGCTTCTGGAACGGGGTCGCTGGCGATGTTCAGCGCTTGCTGTTTGCCCGGGGCCTGTTTCAGCGACGGCATCGAGCGGTGCAGGCGCTCGTAGCAGACCTTGCGGAACTGGCTGAACACCTGAAAGTAAGTGCCGGTTTTGGTCAGTACGCTGCCGGGTTTGAACAGCAATTGGTCGAGGTAGCTGTGGAAGGTGATGCCTTCGGCTTGCAACGCCTCGGCAACGGCCTCGTCGCGACGGCTTTCGTTGATGCCGTATTCCTCGTTGACGTGCACGGCCTCGATCTTCAGCTGTTGGCACAGTTCCAGCAGCACGGCGGGTGCCTGATCCCAGTGAGGCGCGGTGCGGATCAGGAGCGGGATGTTCAGGGCACCAAGGCTTTTGCTCAAATCGCGCAAATTGCGCAGCCAGAAATCGATCTTGCACGGCGCGTCGTCATGTTCCTGCCATTGCAGCGGGCTCAACAGGTACACAGCCACGGTCGGGCCACGCTCGGCGGCGGCCGCGAGGGCGGTGTTGTCGTGTTGGCGCAGGTCGCTGCGCAGCCAGATCAATTGCATGTCGGTCTCTGTCTGAATCATTAAATCAACCCACGCTGAATGAGTACCCGATGCGCCGAAAGAGGATCTTCGGCCAGGAGCAGATCAGCGAAGTCGGAAGTCTTTGCGGACAACTCGGCGTGGTGAATGCACACCGTGGGTCCGGCAATCAGTTTCGGGCAGCTGACGCCATTCAACAGTTTCGGTAGCTGCGCAAGGTTCAGGGCTTTGCTGGAATACAGCAGTACGCCACGGGCTTGCAGGGTATCGGTTGCCAGTGCCAGCTCTCCGGCCGGCAGCGGCCAGTCGAACACCTGCACCGGGCAATCGGCGCTGCTGATCAGCCAGGCGCAGAGCCAAAGGTGCGGCTCCAGCGGTAAATCCGAGTGATTGATCAGCAGCAGCGGCGCGGTGCGCAACTGACGGTTGTTATGGTAGATGCGTGCGCCGAATTTGCTGCGTAACCAGGCAAAAAAGAACACGCGCTCCATCTGCGCGCCGAACTGGCCCTGCCAGCGCTGTTCGAGATCGCTCAGCAGCGGCAGCAGCAATTGCTCGCAAAGTGTGCGCGGCGGATACAACGCCATCGCCTGGTTGATGCTGTCGTCGAGGCTGCGCTCGTTCAGGTGAGTGACCGCCAGCAAAGCAGCCTGGCGCAGCGGATGCCATTCGTCTTCAACCGGTTCGTTTAACGCCTGTGCCGTGTCGAGCAGCGGTTTGACCTGGCTGACCGCCACGCCGCGGTTGAGCCAGGTGAGGATGTTCTGGATGCGCTGCACATGGTCGGCGCTGTACAGACGATGACCCTTGGGTGTGCGCTGCGGAACGATCAGCCCGTAGCGTCTTTCCCAGGCGCGCAGGGTCACGGCATTCACGCCGGTCTGGCGCGCGACTTCGCGGATCGGCAGCCAGCCTTCGTCGAGGGCTTTCTTGAAGTCGGCGCCGAGGTCTTCACGGGCGCTGGTGTCGGGTGAGTCGTTCATCAAATGGCGTTTCGCAGGCTGAGGTTTTCCGGATGCGGTTGCAGGTACACCTGCTGCGCGATGTAGGGATCCGGGTGGAGGCGAAAGTGATGCTTGAGCAGCGTCAGCGGCACCACCAGCGGCACGATGCCGTGCCGGTACTGGCCGATGATGTGTTGCACTTCCTGTTTGTCTTCGGGGGTGATGACCTGTTTCAGGTAGCCACTGATGTGCTGCAGGACATTGCTGTGGGTGCGGCGGGTGGCGCATTTTTTCAGCGCCGCCATCAGTTCGCTGAAATAGCGCGGGCCGAGCTCGTCCGGCGCTGTCTGGCCCATGTTGCCCAGCAGATTGCCCAGCGTCTTGTATTGCACCGGGTTGTGGGCCATCAGCAGGTATTTGTAGCGCGAGTGAAATTCGGTCAGTGCACGGCGGCTCAAGCCCTGCTCGAGCACCTGCTGCCATTCGCGGTAGGCGAGCACGCGGGTGATGAAGTTTTCCCGCAGCACCGGATCGTTCAGGCGCCCGGCTTCCTCCACCGGCAGATCCGGATGCTGCGCACAGAACGCCTCAGCGTAAATGCCACGCCCGCCACCATTCACCGGTGCACCGTTGGCGTGGTAGACCTTCACGCGCTCCAGACCGCAGGAGGGCGATTGCTGCATGAAGATGTAGCCGCAGATGTCACTGAGTTCCCCCGCCATTTTCTCGCCGTAAGCGGCCAGTGGCTGGGTGACGTTAATCGACGGATTGACGGTGCCGACCGCTTCAGGCTTGGCCGGGTCGCCCACAAGTCGAATCGGCTCGCGGGGAATTCCCAGACCGATCGCTACTTCAGGACAGACGGGAACGAATTCAAAATGCTCGGCCAGGGTGCGGCTGCACAGCCGCGATTCCTTGTGTCCGCCGTTGTAGCGGACCTCGGCGCCCATCAGGCAGGCGCTGATGGCGATTTTCGGTAGGGACGTCGATGAGTCGGACATGCAGCAACCTCGAATCTAAACCTGTACAGACAAACTGATCTGTACAACATGCCTTCAGCATAGATTCATGGGTGTACAAGTCAAATTGTTTGTATAAGTTTTTTTGAGGTTTTTAGCGCCAGCCCATTTTCCAGCGTGAGTCATCCTGCAGGACCTGCCAGTCGCATTGCTCGGTACGCCGGGTCAGCACCGCCTGCAATTCGATCGCCAGCACCGTACCTTCTTCGTCGCGGAACAGTTCGGTCACCAGAAAATGCTTTTCACGGTTTTGCGGGTGGGCTGCTGTCCATTTCGACAGCAGTAATTTGCGCGGATTGATACGGTTCACTGCAAGTGTTCGTGCAAGCGTCTTGCCGCCTCCTGACCACTGAGCCATGCCCCTTCGACCCGACCCGACAGGCACCAGTCACCACAGGCGTACAGACCCAGGTCGGCGTCGGCCAGAGTGCCCCATTCATGACTGCTGGCCGGCCGGGCATAGAGCCAGCGGTGGGCGAGGCTGAAGGTCGGGGCCGGCATGGCGCTGTGCAGCAATTCGGCGAAGGCGCCGTGCAATTGTTCGATCACCGCTTCCTTGGGCAAGTCGATGTGCTGCCGGCTCCAGGCACTGGTGGCGTGCAGGACCCAGGTGTCGCACGTGGTGTCGCGTCCCGGTTTGCTGCGGTTGCGGGCCAGCCAGTCGAGGGCGCTGTCCTGGACGAAGCAGCCTTCGATCGGCGTATCCAGCGGCGTGTCGAAGGCGAGGGCGACCGCCCAGGTCGGATCCATTTTTACCCCGGCGGCGGCACCGGCGAGTTTCGGCGCGGCGGCCAGCAGGGCGGTGGCCTGAGGCGCCGGCGTGGCGATCACGACGTGGCTGAACGGCCCGTGGGTGAAGCCTTCGGCGTCCTGCAGGTGCCAGTGTTCTTCACCGCGATAGACCTCGGTGATCCGGCAGGCGAACTGCACTTCCAGTCCATCGAGCAGGCCTCGGGTGATGGCGCTCATGCGCGGCGTGCCGACCCAGCGGGTCTGTTCGTCCGGCGACAGGTTCAATTGCCCGCCATGAAAGGTGTAGAGCTGCGGTGCCCATTCGGCGACCCAGCCTTTGCTTTGCCAGCGCTGGACTTCGGTCACGAAGCGTCGGTCACGGGCGGTGAAGTATTGCGCGCCCATGTCCAGCGAGCCGGCATCGCTGCGCTTGCTCGACATGCGCCCGCCGCTGCCTCGGCTTTTATCGAACAACTGAACGGTATGCCCGGCATCCGTCAGGGCCTGGGCGGCGGAGAGTCCGGCGATGCCGGTGCCAATGATTGCGATAGGTACAGTCATAGGGGCCTCGTTTACCTTTCTGTACAGACTACGCCGTGGATGAAACCTGTACAATTCTGTTTTTTGGTATAACTTCCAGCGTTCTGGTTCTGACAGCTTGGCCTATGGTTAAACAATAGAGCCTGCCCGATAGAAAAGATCCCTGTTTATAAAAATAGACTAGTGATCGGGGTAAAACGCCACGCGAGGTTGAAGTCATGCACATATTGCTGACCGGCGGTACTGGATTGATCGGACGTCAGCTTTGCCGGCACTGGTCCGGGCAGGGTCATCGCCTGACGGTCTGGAGTCGTCGTCCGGAAAAAGTCGCGAAAATCTGTGGCGACCAGGTGCGTGGTATTGCGCGTCTGGAAGAACTTGGCGACGAGCCGGTCGACGTGATCGTCAACCTCGCCGGCGCGCCGATTGCCGACCGGCCGTGGACCCATCGGCGAAAGGCATTGTTGTGGAGCAGCCGGATTACGCTGACCGAATCGTTACTGGCGTGGCTGGAACATCGCGGGCAGAAACCGTCGCTGCTGATCTCGGGTTCGGCCGTGGGTTGGTACGGTGACGGCGGCGAGCGCGAGTTGACCGAAGACTCGCCGCCGGTGATCGACGATTTCGCCAGCCAGTTGTGCATCGCCTGGGAGGAAACCGCGCAACGCGCCGAAGCGATGGATATTCGTGTGGTGCTGGTGCGCACCGGGCTGGTGCTGTCGGCCGAGGGCGGCTTTTTGTCGCGCCTGCTGCTGCCGTTCAAGCTCGGGCTGGGCGGGCCTTTGGGCAACGGTCGGCAGTGGATGCCGTGGATTCATATCGATGACCAAATCGCCCTGATTGATTTTCTTCTGCACCGCAATCAGGCGAGCGGTCCTTATAATGCGTGCGCGCCGAAACCTGTGCGCAATCGCGAATTCGCCAAGACGCTGGGCAGCGTGCTGCACCGCCCGGCGTTCATGCCGATGCCGGCCCTCGCGTTGAAGGTCGGGCTCGGCGAGATGTCATTGCTATTGCTGGGTGGCCAACGGGCCACGCCGAAACGCTTGCTGGAAGCGGGATTCACTTTCCGGTTCACGGATTTACGCGCGGCCCTGGACGATCTTTCCGGCCGCCTCTGAAATAGGACGTTGCATGACCGATCACGCCTTGCTTCTGGTCAACCTGGGGTCGCCGGCCTCCACTTCGGTGGCCGACGTGCGCAGCTACCTCAATCAATTCCTGATGGACCCGTACGTGATCGACCTGCCGTGGCCGGTGCGGCGTCTGCTGGTGTCGCTGATCCTGATCAAGCGCCCGGAGCAGTCGGCCCATGCCTACGCCTCGATCTGGTGGGACGAAGGTTCGCCGCTGGTGGTGCTCAGTCGCCGTCTGCAGCAGCAGATGAAGGCGCAGTGGACTCACGGCCCGGTTGAGCTGGCCATGCGTTACGGCGAGCCATCCATTGAGACAAGCCTGTTGAAGCTGGTCGCGGCGGGGCATAAACGCATCACCCTCGCGCCGCTTTATCCACAGTTCGCCGACAGCACCACCACCACGGTGATTGAAGAAGCCAAGCGTGTGGTGCGTGAGAAAAAGCTCGATGTGCAGCTGTCGGTGTTGCAGCCGTTCTACGATCAGCCGGAATACCTCGACGCGCTGGTGGCGAGCGCCAAGCCGCACTTGCAGCAGGATTACGATCACCTGTTGCTGAGCTTCCACGGTTTGCCGGAACGGCATCTGACCAAGCTCGACCCGACCGGCAATCATTGCTTCAAAAATGAAGATTGCTGCAAGAACGCCTCGGCGGCCGTAATGGCCACCTGTTATCGCGCCCAATGCCTGCGCACAGCGGCGCTGTTCGCTGAGCGCATGGGGCTACCGGACGGCAAGTGGTCGGTGTCGTTTCAGTCGCGGCTGGGCCGGGCGAAGTGGATCGAACCCTACACCGAAGCGCGGCTGGATGAGCTGGCCAAAAACGGCGTGAAGAAGATTCTGGTGATGTGCCCGGCGTTTGTTGCCGATTGCATCGAGACCCTGGAAGAGATCGGCGATCGCGGCAAGGAACAGTTCTGCGAAGCGGGGGGAGAGGAGTTGGTGCTGGTGCCGTGCCTGAATGACGACCCGCAATGGGCGAAGGCGTTGGCAACGCTGTGTGAACGGGCGCCACTGGCCCTTTGATGATCGTCGATGATTGATCGTTCCCACGCTCCGCGTCACTGGACGCGGAGCGTCCCCAGAGGCATTCCCGCGCAGAGCGTGGGAACGATCAGTGTGGGGTGATCCGCGTGGGAACGATCTTGAAGCCAAGGCTTAGATCAGCGGCTCATCCGCCTTCTTGTGCTTCCAGCTGTCATTGCCCGGCAGGATCAGGTTCAGCGCAATCGCCACCACCGCGCACAGCGCGATGCCTTTGAGGCCGAAGTCGTCCGGGCCGGTGCCGGTGCCGACCAGCACACCGCCAATCCCGAACACCAGGGTCACCGACACGATCACCAGGTTGCGCGCCTCGCCCAGGTCGATCTTGTGACGGATCAGGGTGTTCATCCCCACCGCCGCGATCGAACCGAACAACAGGCACAGAATCCCGCCCATCACCGGCACCGGAATGCTTTGCAGCAGGGCGCCGAACTTGCCGATGAACGCCAGAGTGATGGCGAAGATCGCCGCCCAGGTCATGATTTTCGGGTTGTAGTTCTTGGTCAGCATCACCGCGCCGGTGACTTCCGCGTAGGTCGTGTTGGGTGGACCGCCGAACAGGCCGGCTGCGGTGGTGGCGATGCCGTCACCGAGCAGGGTGCGATGCAGGCCTGGTTTCTTCAGGTAGTCGCGACCGGTCACGCTGCCGACCGCAATCACGCCGCCGATGTGCTCGATCGCCGGGGCCAATGCTACCGGGACGATGAACAGGATCGCCTGCCAGTTGAACTCCGGCGCGGTGAAATGAGGAAGCGCAAACCATGGGGCCGCCGCAATCTTAGCGGTGTCGACGACACCGAAATAGAAGGACATGGCGAAACCCACGAGCACGCCGGAAATGATCGGCACCAGACGGAAGATGCCTTTGCCGAACACCGCCACGATCAACGTGGTCAGCAGCGCCGGCATCGAGATCATCATTGCGGTCTGGTAATGGATCAACTCCGAACCGTCGCCGGCCTTGCCCATCGCCATGTTCGCGGCAATCGGCGCCATGGCCAGGCCGATGGAGATGATCACCGGGCCAATTACGACTGGCGGCAGCAGACGGTCAATGAAACCGGTGCCTTTGATCTTCACGGCCAGGCCGAGGAAGGTGTAGACGAAACCGGCCGCCATCACGCCGCCCATGGTCGCGGCGAGGCCGAACTGGCCCTTGGCGAGAATGATCGGGGTGATGAAGGCGAAGCTCGATGCCAGGAACACCGGCACCTGACGCCCGGTGACGATCTGGAACAGAATCGTGCCCAGACCCGCGGTAAACAGTGCCACGTTCGGGTCCAGGCCCGTGATCAGTGGCATCAGCACCAGGGCGCCGAAAGCCACGAACAGCATCTGTGCGCCGGACAGCACCGTGCGCCAGAGCGGATCGTTGAACTCTTGCTGCATGCTTACGCGTCCTTCTGCTTGGTGCCGAAGATCTTGTCACCGGCATCGCCAAGCCCAGGAATGATGTAACCGTGCTCGTTGAGTTTCTGATCGATGGACGCGGTGTAGATGATCACGTCCGGGTGAGCTTTCTCGACAGCGGCAATGCCTTCCGGCGCGGCAACCAGCACCATCGCGCGGATGTCCTTGCAACCGGCCTTCTTCAGCAGGTCGATGGTCGCAACCATGGAGCTGCCGGTGGCGAGCATCGGGTCGATGATCATGGCCAGGCGTTCGTCGATTTCCGGAACCAGTTTTTCCAGATAGGTGTGGGCCTGCAGGGTTTCTTCGTTACGGGCAACGCCGACAGCGCTGACCTTGGCACCCGGGATCAGGCTCAGCACGCCTTCGAGCATGCCGATGCCGGCACGCAGGATCGGCACGACGGTAATCTTCTTGCCGGCGATTTTCTCGACCGACACGGTGCCGCACCAACCTTCGATGTCGTAGGTTTCCAGTGGCAGGTCTTTTGTAGCTTCATAGGTCAACAGGGCACCGACTTCCTGCGCGAGTTCGCGGAAATTCTTGGTGCTGATGTCTGCACGGCGCATAAGGCCAAGTTTGTGACGGATCAGCGGATGGCGGATCTCTTGGATGGACATGGGGAAAGGCTCCGGCGGCGGGCAAAAAAACCGGCCTAGATTAATCTATCCGAGGGTGATGTCCTATAGGACATACAGTACGTTAGTCCACAAATGCTTGATTCGGCCCCGGTTGATGCGTACCTTTGCCCGCTTTTCCGAAATCCGTCCCCCCTGGAGAGCGCCATGTCCGCTGATCTCGAGCATATCCGTCAAATCATGCGAGAGGCTGACTGCCTGTACACCGAAGCTGAAGTCGAGGCTGCCATTGCCCGCGTCGGTGCACAAATCAACGAACAACTGGCCGACAGCAACCCGGTGGTGTTCTGCGTGATGAACGGTGGTCTGATTTTTTCCGGCAAACTGCTGACTCATCTGCAGTTCCCGCTGGAAGCGTCCTACCTGCACGCCACCCGTTATCGCAACGAAACCAGCGGCGGCGACCTGTTCTGGAAAGCCAAGCCGGAAGTCTCGTTCATTGACCGCGACGTGCTGATCATCGACGACATCCTCGACGAAGGTCACACCCTGGGCGCGATCATCGACTTCTGCCGTCACGCCGGCGCGCGCAAAGTGCACACCGCTGTGCTGATCGACAAGGACCACGACCGCAAGGCTCGTCCTGACCTCAAAGCCGACTTCGTCGGTCTGCCGTGCATCGACCGTTACATCTTCGGCTACGGCATGGACTACAAAGGTTACTGGCGCAACGCCAACGGAATTTTTGCCGTCAAGGGAATGTAATCAATGAACACGCCGGGCTTTCTTGATCAAACGCTGTTTGCCGAGTTGGCCGAGAAAGCCGCGGCCAGTCCTCGCGGGCGTCAGCACCACAACTTCCATCAGATGGAGGAGGCCTGCCACCGCATGGCGGTAGGGCTGCAACCTTGCACCTACATTCCGCCACACCGTCATTTGGGTGACAACAAGGCGGAAACCTTGCTGGTACTCAAAGGAAAGCTCGGTTTGCTGATCTTTGACGAAACCGGTGCGGTGGTGAAAAAGCAGGTATTGCAGGCCGGTGGCGAGTGCCTTGGGGTGGATCTGCCAGTCGGGGTATTCCACGGTCTGGTCGTTCTGGAAGCCGACAGTCTGATGTTCGAGTGCAAGGCTGGGCCCTATCGTCCGGTTGGAGAGGGCGAGCTTGCGCACTGGGCCCCACGCGAAGGCGAGGCCGGGGTTGCGGAGTATCAGGCCTGGATGCACGCGCAATTCGACTGAGCGAATCCGCAATGAAAAGGCGCAAGCGTCCGTAGGTGAAGCTTGCGCCTTTTGCTTTACAGAACCCTGTAAAACCCGTGCTAGAGTGCTCGGCCCCGCCCCCCGGAGCCTGTCATGAGCCTCTTGATCCGCAGCTGCGCCGCCCTGTTGCTGACCCTCAGCCTGCCCCTGGCCGCCGCCCCGATGCACAGTCAATTCCTGCCGCCGGACGACCTGACCCTGCGCGATGCCGAACCCGAGCAGCAGCAACTGTTGCAGGTCACCGATTATTCCGTGGTCGTGGGGGCCCAGCGCCAGTCCAACCAACAGCCGATCCCGGTGACCTCGCCATTGATGATCCGCCTCAAGGGCAAATCCCTGAACAAGGGCGCGACGATCAATCAGGTGCTGGTCAACTTCGATGGCGAAAGCAAAAGCCTGAAAAAACCGATTTATGACGACAAGAGCAAGACCCTGACGCTCTTCTACCCGCTGGCCCAGTACCGGGTGGTGATCGATCTGTTGCGCAACGACACCGTGTATTGCCAGTTCCTGACCTATGCCAATGGCCACATCTGGGCCGATTTGCACACCGGCAGCACGCGCTCGCGTTGAGCCTTGTGCCTGCGCAGAGGTAAACTGCCCGCCCCGTGAAATGTCTGCGAGCTGGAGTCGGCAATGCGTAAAGATAAGAAGCAAGTGATTGGTGACGAGATCGGCGATGAGCAGATCAAGCTGTTCCTCGATTTTGAGCCGGTCGACGCCACCTCGCCGTCGCTGCACAAACTGGTCAAGGCTTACCGTGGCCTGCGCATCGACGATTTCGAGCGTTTTCTGACGTTCTTCGTTGCAGCCGGTTATGACGTGGACGGCAAGGACGAGCACGGCAAGACCTTCGTCGACCAGATCCGCGATCAGCGCAACGCCCCGGAATACATCGAGCTGATCGAGAAAGCACGCGGCTGATCGCCCGAAGTTTTCCACAGGCATAAAAAAACGCCCCGCACTCACCGAGTGCGGGGCGTTTTTCATGGAGACGAATCAGGCGTAGCTTTCGGTCTCGTTGCTGGCTTCAACCAGTTCCAGCGCGACGTTGTTCTGCGTGTTGATCTTGCGATACAGCGCAGCGTCGGTTTCCAGGACCTTTTCACGGGCCGGGAAGATTTCCGCCAGTTTGGCAGCCCACTCACCCTTGGCCTTGGCCGGGAAGCACTTCTCGATCAGTTCCAGCATGATCGAAACGGTCACCGAAGCACCCGGCGAAGCGCCGAGCAGGGCGGCGAGGGAGCCGTCCTTCGCAGCCACCAGTTCGGTACCGAACTGCAGGATGCCGCCTTTTTTCGGGTCTTTCTTGATGATCTGTACCCGTTGGCCGGCCACTTCGAGGCGCCAGTCTTCGGCTTTCGCCTCCGGGTAGAAACGACGCAGGGATTCCAGGCGCTGTTCCATCGACTGCATCACTTCGCTGACCAGGTACTTGGTCAGGTCCATGTTGTTTTTCGCCACGGCCAGCATCGGCCCGATGTTGCCGGCGCGAACCGACAGCGGCAGGTCCATGAAGGAGCCATGCTTGAGGAACTTGGTGGTGAAGCCGGCGTATGGCCCGAACAGCAGGGATTTCTTGCCGTCGACCACGCGGGTGTCGAGGTGCGGCACGGACATCGGTGGCGAACCCACGGCGGCCTGGCTGTAAACCTTGGCCTGGTGATGCTTGACCACTTCCGGGTTGTCGCAACGCAGCCACTGGCCGCTGATCGGGAAGCCGCCGAAGCCTTTGCTTTCTTCGATGCCCGAAGCTTGCAGCAGCGGCAGGGCCGCGCCACCGGCGCCGAGGAATACGAATTTGGCGTCGACTTCACGGCTGCTGCCGCTGTTGACGTCCTTGATGCTGACGGTCCAGCCGTTAGCGTTGCGCTTGAGACCGGTCACGCGCTTGCAGTACTTGACCTGGGCATCGGGTGCGCTGGTCAGGTGCTTGAGCAGCTGATTGGTCAGGGCGCCGAAGTTGACGTCGGTGCCGTTGATCACGCGGGTGGCGGCGAGCACCTGGTCTTTTGGACGACCCGGCATCATCAGCGGCATCCACTCGGCCATCTTCGCCTTGTCTTCGGTGTATTCCATGTCGGCGAAGGCGTGGTGCTTGCGCAGCGTATTGAAACGTTCCTTGAGGAACGACACGCCTTTCTCACCCTCGACGTAACTCAGGTGCGGAACCGGGCTGATGAAGGATTTGCACGAGCCGAACGTGCCTTTCTTGGTCAGGTACGACCAGAACTGCTTCGACACCTCGAACTGGGTGTTGATGTGCACGGCTTTCTTGATGTCGACGGTGCCGTCGGCAGCCTGTGGCGTGTAGTTCAGCTCGCACAGGCCGGCGTGGCCGGTACCGGCGTTGTTCCAGGGGTTGGAACTCTCCGCGGCACCGGAATCCATCAGCTCGACGACTTCCAGCTTGATCGCCGGGTCGAGCTCTTTGAGCAGTACTGCGAGGGTGGCACTCATGATGCCGGCCCCAACCAGAACTACGTCGACTGCTTCGTTATGCGCCATTTAACGCGTCTCCAAAATCTGCAGCACCAAATTGTCGGCATGGCTGCCAGGCGTCCAGGGCAGGTCAGTTGAGCCCCGGGTATCCTTGGTCAGGTGTGCCATGTCCGAATCTTCGCAATTTTTCGCAACTTCGACGGATGCGTGCGGCCTGGCTTCAAGAGTCCTATGAACTCATTTCGGCACGGGGCTGGCAATTCGACTTATGGTCGAGACATCCGTTTGTGCAACCAAATCCGTAGCGGACAGGCTTCAGGCTCCGGTATTCGAGGCGTTCCCGTTCCTGTGTCGTTGGGCTGTTTCAGACGCTAATGGTGCATGTTCAGACGCAAAACTATTCATTTGCTCGCCACACTCTTGTGAAGTTGTGAAAACCCGTTTTTTTCACGCTCTTTTGAAGACGTGAACCTCAAAAAGGGCTGTCCGGGGCTGGCACCGTGCCCGAGGGGGCAAACAACTCAGTGGCCGAGCGTCATGACAGCTCTGCAGATTCGCGAAAAGCGGGATTTGCCAGGGAAACAGCAAGCACGCCAGCTTCACTCGATCTGTGTGGGCGGCTCTCTGTGGGCGATTTGGATGCCAATGCAAGCGCATTGACGCTGTTGCGGGGCCCGATCAGGAGACGTCCTTATAATCGGGGGGAGATTGTATCGAAGAAATGCGGGGAGTTGGTCGAGTTTAATGACTTTTATTAGGCATCCGGTCAGATGCTCAACATCGCCTGAGCACGTGCGCGTGGGCGCTGCTGTTCGACCCGGGCGCTGGCGGGCAGTGGCTGGTGCAGCCAGTTGAGGCGGATTTCCTCGATTTCCACCCAGCCGTCACCCATCGGTTGCAGGCTGCATTGCTTGAAGGCCTGGCAATGGCCGTTGCGGTCGAGCAGGGCGAAGCTGCGGTGCAGCGGGCGTGGGGCGAACAACGAGATCAGATAGCGCATGGCAGTGCTCCTTTTGGGGATCTGTGAGCAAGATTGTCAAAAGGCCGTGACGCGAACGTGTATGGGGAGTGAAGAATGTGTGACAGGAACCGCTGGCGGCGGGTTTTGTCTGACATTTCAGTGCTGGTGACCCACAGTGGCCCACCGCTATACTGCCGGCCTGTCTGTGCCTGATTCTGGAGAGAAGAGCATGTTGCAACGCCTGTTGTTCGGTTTGATCACTGTGACCAGTTTGACCCTGGTTGGCTGCGCCCACAGCCCGCAACAACTGAGCCCGGAACCGAAGCTGACCACTCAGCTGGCACCGGTCGGCCATGGTCAGCCTGTCGTGGTCCGCGTGGTCGACGGTCGTCCGTCGCCAACTCTCGGCACCCGTGGCGGCCTGTACCCGGAAACCAGCGCCATCACCGTGCAGCGCGAGCAGATCCTGCCGAAGCTGCAGGCCCAGGCTGAAGCCGCCGTGCGTCTGCTCGGGTTCACCCCGACCAACAACGCGCCCAATGCACCGCAACTGACCGTGACCCTGGCCGAACTGAAATACCAGTCGCCGAAGGAAGGCATGTACGTGACTGAAGCCACCATCGGTGCGACCTTCCGCTCCGACGTGCAGAACGCCAACCGTCGCTACAGCGGCCGTTACGGTGCCTCGCTGGACCAGCGTTTCGGCATGGCGCCGAACCAGGAAACCAACACCAAACTGGTCAGCGATGTGCTGAGCGATGCGCTGACCCGTCTGTTCAAGGATCCGACCGTGGGTCAGGTCCTCGCCGAATAATTTTTCGGTTGATGTGAAAAAGCCCGGGGCCAGTGATGGTTCCGGGCTTTTTCGTTCAGGCAGCTTGCGAATAGAAGTCGAGGACGCTGACACCAGTCAGCAAATCAGTCTCGGGCAAGTCCGCATGCTGGTGCCCGCCGAGGGCGCAATACACCAGCCAGTGACGGTCCTGAACATTGAAGGCAAGGCTGCCGATGAGGGTCTGCTGTTCGTCGGACGGGGAGATGAGGTACAGGCGATCCTGGTTTTCAGCGTGAAGCATGTCGCGTTCCGTGTCGGTTTAGAGGCGCGCAGGGTGACTGAAACAAATGACGATGCCGTGACACAGGACAGCCATCGGTCGATTGACGGGTTATTTGTCGCAAAGGCTAGGGCAGTCGGGGAGGGTTTCGGTAGAATCCGCGCCGCGGTCGTCGGTCTGGCGTTCGCCATACCGGTTTAGATTGAGGTCTGTGATGTCGCTGCATTTGATGACGCTGTTTACCGCCCATCCCGCCAAACTGATCAACCTGCTGGCCCTGCTGTTGGCCTTCCCCGGCAGTTGGCTGCTGCACGCGACCCGCCGCCGTGAACAACGGGCGATGGCCAGTATCGCGGCCCAGCGTCAGAGTCAGCCGGATCAGGAACCGGTGCTGGATTGGGCGACCCTGCGCATGAACCGCTTCTTCTACCGCTTCGGTTTTGCCTGCCTGGGCCTGGCGTTGCTGGTGTCCTGGATCAGTACCCGCTTCTGAACGAAAAACGGCGCCCGAAGGCGCCGTTCTTGTATCCAGCCGACACCGCTTACAGCGGCAGTCCAGCCTTGACCCGGTACTGATTGCGCACCGGCGTCGCATATTGCAGCACCAGATACGGACGATGCTCTTGCGGGCAAGCGTCCAGACGGCTTTGCCATTCTTCCTGGGCCTTGGCCAGTTCCTCGGCACCGAACACTTCGGCAGCCTTCGGTACGTTCAACTGCGGATCGGCATCAGCCCACTGCGCGTATGCCAGGTAATGCACCGGGAACAACCGGTAGCCGCCGAGAATCTGCTTGTCCATTTCGACCGCCAATTGCTTGGTGTCCTCGAACAGCTCGGTGATCGGCGCGGCGAAGTTCACGTGCACCCGGCCCTTGTAGCCGGTGATGCCCTTGGCAATGCTCACGTCATCCTCGCCCGGCGCCTTGCTGTAGGTGCCGGTGGTGGCGCGGATGTACAGCTCGCGGGCCTTGGCCTGGTCGCATGGGTCGTATTCGTAGCTGATCGACACCGGGCTCAGGTTCAGCGACTGAATGACTTCGCCGAACGGCTCGTCCTTGCGGCTCATGTGGAACATCTTGAGGATCGCCGACTCGGTACGGTCGTCGCCGTCCTTCGCGCGGCCTTCGGCCTGGGCGATCCAGATCGAGGCGCAGTCATTGCGGATCGAGTGGTTGATGTAGGCCGACAGCAGTTGGTAAGCGGCCATTTTCTCGCGGCGCCCGGTGATCGAGCGATGCACGATGAAGCTCTTGTTCAAGCGCATCAGGTCGCTGACGAACGGCTTTTGCAGCAGGTTGTCGCCAATCGCGATGCGCGGGGTCGGCAGGCCGGCGTGGTACACGGCGTAGTTGACGAAGGCCGGGTCCATCACGATGTCGCGGTGGTTGGCGATGAACAGATAAGCGCTGCCGGACTTGAACTGCTCGACACCGGTGTAGGTCACGCCGTCGGTGGCGCGCTCGATGGTGTGGTCGACGTAGAACTCGACCTTGTCCTGCAAAGTGGCCACGGAGGTCACGTCGGCAAACTCACGACGCAGCCGATGGGCTATAAGTGGTTTGAGCATCCAGCCGAAGGCACCGGCAAAACGCGGGAAGCGGAAGTGGGTGAGGATATCTAGAAACGCCTTGTCGCCGAGCAGTCGCGCCAGTACCGCAGGTACTTCGCTGTCGTCGTAAGGTCGGATGGCATCGAATTCGCCCATCATGCTCTCTTGTTGGAAACGGCTAGGGTAAGTAAAGGTTTTGATCGAAAACCAACGGGGCACGGTCTGAAAAAGTAGCCAGACAAAAATAGCCCTGCAAATAGACCGGCGATTATACGCACAAGTCACCCGGGAGACCGCGATGCTGGAAAGCGCAGTATATGAATGTCCGTATTGTGGTGAAGAGGTCGAGACGACCGTGGATCTCTCCGCTGGCGACCAGACCTATATTGAAGACTGTCAGGTGTGCTGTCGGCCGATCACCTTTGTATTGCAGGTCCATGGAGAGGACTGGTTTCTGGAAGTCTTCAGCGAAAACGAGTGAGGCGCGGCCATGCAGCGAATCTACGAGCCGGAAAACCTGATGGAAGGCGAGATGCTCAAGGGCATGCTCGCCAGCGAGGGCATCGAGGCGCATCTGGTCGGGCGCGATCTGCTGGGCGGCACGGGGGAGTTGCCGATCTTCGGACTGTTGGGCCTGTCGGTCGATAACGACCAGGCCGAATACGCCCGCGAGCTGATCAGTGCGTACAATGCCGCGCTGCCGCTGCCCGGCGATGAACCGGACAGCTATCCCGGGACGCTGGTCTGTTAGGCTGGCGTTCGTTTTATTTGTGAGTCGTGCTGCCCCATGTGTGGACGTTATGCCCTGTTTCGCTGGAACCGCGATTTCGCGAGCCTGCCAGGTTTTCCCGCCGATCAGCAGGCGCAGTGGAACATTTCCCCCAACGATTCGGTGTTGATGCTGCGCGCCGAACCCGACGGCCAGCGCACGCTGGCCCGTGCCCGTTGGGGGCTGACACCGCCATGGCTGACCGACATGTCGCGCACCCCGGCCCATGCCAGGGCCGAAACCGTTGCCGAACAGCCGATGTTCCGCGAAGCCCTGCGCCTGCGCCGCTGCCTGCTGCCGGCCAACGGTTTCTACGAATGGCGCGGCAACGTGCGCAAACGGCCGTACTGGCTGACGCCGGGGGAAGGGGCGTCGTTGTTTTTTGCGGCGATCTGGGAAGCGTATCCGGTGCAGGAACAGGTGTGGCTGAGCACGGCGGTGATCACTCAGTCAGCGGCCAGTCAGCGCCGGCCGTTGATTCTTGATGAGGCGGGGCAGGCGGCGTGGCTTGATCCTGAAACGCCATTGCATGTTCTGCAGGGTTTGCTCGCCAGCGAACCCGCCGCCTTGCGCGAGCGGGTGCTGGCGAATCTGGTCAATGATCCGAAGCTCAACGGGCCGGAGTGCCTGACTCCGGCCTAGCAGCAGATCAAGAGCCCCCCTCACCCTAACCCTCTCCCGGAGGGAGAGGGGACTGACCGAGAGATATTGCAGTAATACACCGACTTGAAAGTTCTTTGCTGAATCCATAATCGACACTAATTACCAGGTCGATGTATGACGGAAGACTGCTCGGTCGGCTCCCTCTCCCTCCGGGAGAGGGCTGGGGTGAGGGGGTGGCTCTTAAACCTTGAACTGGTTGATCAACCGCCGCTGCTGCTCCGCCAGTTTGGTCAGATCGGCACTCGCCGAACTCGACTCATCCGCACCACCCGCCACCTCATTCGCCACCTGACCGATATTGATCACGTTGCGGTTGATATCGTCGGCCACCGCGCTCTGTTCTTCGGCGGCGCTGGCGATCTGGGTGTTCATGTCGTTGATCACCGATACCGCCTGAGTAATGGTCTCCAGCGCCTCGGCTGCCTTGGCCGCGTGCTGCACGCTTTCGTCGGTGCGGTTCTGGCTGTCTTCCATGACCCGCACCACATCGCGGGTGCCCTGTTGCAGTTGCTGGATCATGCTCTGGATTTCTTCGGTGGCCTTCTGGGTTTTCTGCGCCAGGTTGCGCACTTCATCGGCCACCACCGCAAAACCGCGTCCTTGTTCACCGGCGCGGGCCGCTTCGATCGCCGCGTTGAGGGCCAGCAGGTTGGTCTGCTCGGCGATTCCGCGAATGGCGATCAGGATCGCGTTGATGTTTTCGCTGTCCTTGGCCAGGGTCTGCACCACGTCCACGGCCTTGCCGATTTCTACGGCCAGCACGCCGATCGAATTCGACGTGTCGCGCACGATCTGCATGCCCTGACTGGCGGCCTGATCGGCGTGGCTGGCGGCTTGTGCCGCTTGGGTCGCGTTGCGCGCCACGTCCTGCGCGGTGGCGGTCATTTCCTGCACGGCGGTGGCGACCTGATCGATCTCGGCCATCTGTTTCTGTATGCCGATATTGGTCCGGATCGCGATGTCGGCCGTGTGCTCCGAGGAATCGCTGACGCTCTGTACCGACGACACTACCTGCGTGATCATCCCCTGCAATTTGGCGAGGAAGGTATTGAAGCCTTTGGCGATTGAACCGAGTTCGTCATTGCGATCACTGGTCAAACGACGGGTCAGATCACCTTCGCCCTGGGCGATGTCATCGAGCATGGTCACCATTTGCTTCAGCGGACGGGCGATGCCGTGGCCCACCAGCCAGATCACCAGCAAGCCGAGACCGGCAATGATCAGACCGACCATGGCCATGCCGAAGGTGTCGGATTTGCGCTGGGCGTCGAGGTCGCCTTGCAGCTTTTGCAGGTCGGCCATTACCGCGTCGAGCGGCAGTTGCAGCATCAGCGTCCAGCGCGCGTCGGTCTGGCCGATGCCGAACGGCAGGTACAACTCGATCCGGCCTTGCTCTTTATTGACGGTGTACGTCACTTCGCCGCGCTTGAGATTGGCCATGTTGGCAATCTGCTGGGCGTCGAGGATGTCGCTGACCTTCTCGCCGAATTTGCTCGGGTCCTTGGTGTAGGCGACGATCCGGCCGTTGCCGCCGATCAGGGCCATCTGTCCGGCGCCGCTGTACAGTTTCTGGTTGGCGCCCAGGAGCATTTCCTGGATGAAGTTCACCGACAGGTCGGCGCCGACGATGCCCTGGAACGCGCCGTTGAGCATGATCGGTTCAATAAAGGAGGCGAGCATGACGATCTTGTCGCCAACCTTGTACGGGGCCGGATCGATCACGCAGGATTTTTTGGTTTCCTTCGAGCACAGGTAGTACTCGCTGGCGCGCACGCCAGTGGACAGGACTTTCTGGTCGTCGACGTCCACCAGTTTGTCCAGACCGAGGGTGCCATCGTCGTTGCGGAACCACCACGGCAGGAAACGCCCGTTGGCGGCGTCGATACCGACCACGCTGGTGCCGACGTAGGCCGAATCGTTGTGGTCGAGTGCGTTCTTTTCCCAACCGATGTAGGTGCCGAGAATCTTCGGGTTCTTCTCGACGTTTTCCTTGATCAGGCTGATCAGTTGCTCACGGCTGACGGTCAGTCGCGGCTGGCCATCGGCGCCCGGCGTGCCGAGCAGGGCGTTGACGCGCACCAGCCCACCGGCAATCAGAAGCGGCGCTTCCAGTTCGCGCTGGATCTGGCTGACCTGGGTTTGTGCCAGCGAGGTCAGGCGCTGTTCGATGACTTGCTCGAACTGGGCCTGGGTTCGTTGCTGGACCATTTCCTGGGTGCGGGCACCGGAGAACAGCGCGTACAGCACCAGCGCGGCGACTACGCTGAGTACGATGGCGCCGGCCAGGGCGGCTACGGAAAACTGGATCGACTTGAACTTCATGGGAGCTCCGCACGCGAGAGGACGTCTGCGCTGCTGTATCGGCAGCCACTATTGCGCCATGAGGTAAAGAGGGAGTAATTGCAGCGCAATGTCGCAAATGGATCAGTGCGCGACGTAGTTGCAGCGGGCCTGGTGGCGGATGTGAATTTTTTCCTACAGGTCTGGCGGGAGTTTTCTGAAAGTAGATGCAACACGTCCGTTGTATCTGGCGTCGATACAATTACCCGCCTAGGATACGCGGCAGGTTTTCAGGGAGCTTTTGAATGAACAAGACATTGGTTGTAAGTGCACTGAGCGCAGCGCTGTTGCTGGCCGGTTGTCAGTCGGTCAACACCACCAGCGGCGGTGCCGTGGGCGTGGAGCGCAAGCAGTACATGTTCAGCATGCTGTCCTCGCAAGAGGTCGACCAGATGTATGCCCAGTCCTACCAGAAGACCGTGGGCGAGGCGTCCAGCAAAGGCGTGCTGGACAAGACCAGCAACGATGCCAAACGCATTCAGGCCATCGCCAACCGGCTGATCGCCCAAGCACCGAATTTCCGTCCGGATTCGGCGCAGTGGAAATGGGAAGTGAACCTGATCAAGAGTGACGAGCTCAACGCCAACTGCGGTCCTGGCGGCAAGATCATTTTCTACACCGGGCTGATCGACAGTCTGAAGCTCACCGACGATGAAATCGCCGCGGTCATGGGCCATGAAATCGCCCACGCCCTGCGCGAGCATGGTCGTGAAGCCATGTCCAAGGCCTATGGCATCGAAATGGCCAAGCAGGGTGCCGGTGCGTTGCTCGGCCTGGGTCAGGACAGCCTGGCGCTGGCCGACACTGTGGCCAACTACGGCATGACGCTGCCCAACAGCCGCGCCAACGAAAACGAGGCTGACCTGATCGGTCTGGAACTGGCAGCTCGTGCCGGCTACAACCCGAACGCCGCCATCACGTTGTGGAACAAGATGAGCAAGGCCTCTGAAGGCGCACCGCCGGAGTTCATGAGCACTCACCCGTCTTCCAGCAGCCGCACGGCTGCGTTGCAGGCGGCGATTCCGAAGGTCATGCCGCTTTACGAGAAAGCGCCCAAGTCCTGAAACCATGATCGCTCCCGCACTCGGTGCGGGAGCGATCTGCCGGATCAAACCCAGCCGCTGCTCTGCATCGCCTTGTACACCGCGACGATCGCCAGGATCAGGAACGCCGAGGCGGCCAATCGACGGATCAGGGTCAACGGCAGTTTCTCCGCCGCAAAATTACCCGCCAGTACCACCGGCACGTTGGCAATCAGCATCCCCGCCGTCGTACCGATAATCACCAGCCACAGCTCCGGGTATTGCGCGGCCAGCATCACGGTGGCGATCTGAGTCTTGTCGCCGATTTCCGCGAGGAAGAACGCAATCAGCGTGGTCAGGAATGGCCCGAACTTGCGGGCGGTGCTGGCTTCATCGTCATCCATCTTGTCCGGAACCAGCGTCCACAGAGCGGTGGCGGCAAAGCTCGCGGCAAGAATCCAGTGCAGTACCGAATCGGAGAAGAAGCTGCCGAACCAGGCGCCGACCGCACCGGCTGCCGCGTGGTTGGCCAGGGTCGCAGCGACGATACCGGCAATGATCGGCCAGGGTTTGCGGAAGCGAGCGGCGAGAATCAGCGCGAGCAGTTGCGTCTTGTCGCCGATTTCGGCCAAGGCAACGATTGCGGTGGGAACGAGTAACGAGTCCAGCATCAGGATTTCCTAAGGGGCGGGTCGACACGGCTATGACACGTACAGCCTTCCCGCCCCGGGTAAGGTGTGCGTGTCATAGGTCTTGTCAAACCCTGCGATCCGTCTGCTGCGGACGCTTGGGTCGCATACGCCATGATCTGAGGATCAAGTATGTTGACGTATGCCGGACGAGCTTGGCGCTCGTGGGAGACTACTCCCCTAGGACGGAGCGGATTCTGCCTAGGCAGAACCCATTCGGCAAGTGCTAATTTTCAGCCGCGCTTGGCCCGGTAAATCCGGAAACCATTGCCTTCGGCCTTGATCGCGCAGACTCCGAGATGCTCTTCGATCAACGGTTGATACTTCAGGAAACTGTTGGCAACCAGGCGAAGTTCGCCGCCGTTTTTCAGATGTTTGGCAGCTTTTCGCAGCAAGTTCTCGGTGGCGAAATAATCGGTGTGCACGCCGACGTGGAACGGCGGGTTGCTCAGAATCGCGTTCAAACCCATCGGCGCGGCGTCGATGCCGTCACCGGTCAGTACCTCGGCTTCCAGACCGTTGGCCGCCAGGGTCAGCCGGCTGCTGGCGGCGGCGAAGGCATCAACGTCGAGCAACGTGACCTGATTGTGCGGGTAACGACGCTTGAGCGCCGCACCGAGTACGCCGGCGCCGCAACCGAAGTCCAGCAGATGACCGCTTGGCAGTTTGTCCAGGTGCTCCAGCAGCAGGGCGCTGCCGCGATCCAGTCGGCCGTGGCTGAACACGCCCGGCAGGCTGATGACTTTCAACGGGCCTTCGGCCAGCGGCAGTTCGTAGGTCTGCGCCAGGCTTTCCAGCGGTTTGGCTTGCGGGGCGTTGGCCACGGTCACTTGCCACAGCTGGCAATGGCGCGCGCTGTCGAGCTTGCGTGGTTTGCCGAACGGGTTGAGCTGTTTGGAGGCGCCTTCGATACCGCTGCGTTTTTCCCCGACCAGATACACCTCACGCCCGGCCAGGCGCGAAGCCACGGCGTTGAGGATGTAATCGGTCAGGTCCTTGGCCTTGGGCAGGAACACCACGGCGTTGGTGAATTCGCGCTCCGGCACGTTCACGCCAAAATGGCTGCGGCCTGCGAAGCGGGCTTCGAGTGCGGCCTGATCGCCGGCGTGCCAGCACCAGCCAAACGCATCGGGCAGGCGCCCCAGCAGATCATCGGCAGGCAAACCGGCCAGCAACACCGAACCCTGGAATAACTCGGCCTGACGAAGCAGTACTTCACTGCGCGGATCCATAACTGCTCCTGTGAAAAAAAGTGCCGCAGTTTATCAACTGACGACCCGCAGCGCCTTACCGCTGAAGAACGCCTGGGTGTTTTCCACCAGTTGGCCGACGATACGCTGCCGCGCTTCGCGGCTGCCCCAGGCGTTGTGCGGGGTGACGATCAGGCGCGGGATGTCGGCAGCCAGCAGCGGATTGCCGTTGGTCGGTGGTTCGACGCTCAGTACATCGGTGGCCGCGCCGCCCAGATGACCGCTGCGCAAGGCGTCGGCCAGGGCCTGTTCGTCGATCAGCCCGCCCCGGGCGGTGTTGACCACGAACGCGCCAGGTTTCATCGAGGCGAGCTCGCGGGCGCCGATGAAATGCCGGGTGTGTTCGTTGAGCGGGCAGTGCAGGGTGAGGGCGTCGATCTGCGGCAACAGTTCTTCCAGCGGCAGACGATCCGGACGGGCCGGGCGCCCCGGAATCTGCCCCAGCAGCACGCGCATGCCGAAGGCTTCGGCCAGACGCGCGACCGCGCCGCCGAGTTCGCCGTGACCGAGCAAACCCAGGGTCTTGCCTTCCAGTTCGACAATCGGGTAATCCAGCAGGCAGAACTGTTTCGCCTGCTGCCAGCGGCCTTCGCCGACGGCTTTTTGATAATCGGCCAGACGCGTGGCGAGATTGAGCAGCAACATGATCGTGTGCTGCGCTACCGACGGCGTGCCGTAACCCTGGCAGTTGCACACCGTGATGCCGTGGGCGCGGGCGGCGGCCAGATCGACGTTGTTGGTGCCGGTGGCGGTGATCAGGATCAGCTTCAACTGTGGGTTGGCGGCCATGGCGTCGGCGTCGATGAGGATCTTGTTGCTGATTGCCACGGTCGCACCTTGCAGGCGTTCGCTCACCTGCGCAGGCAACGTCTGGGCGAACAGTTGCAGGTCGCTGAAGCAGTCACGCAAAGGGCTCAGATCGAGATCGCCAAGATCCAGCGACGGGTGATCGAGGAATACGGCGCGGTGGGCGTTCGTCATCAACTGTACCTGTTGTGCTTTGAAGGGAAGGCGTAATCTGCCGAGCCTACCAGATGAAACAACTCGTTACGCTTGGCCGAAAGGAGCCCCCATGTACTGGACCGAATTCTTGACCGTTGCCCTGATCCACCTGTTGGCCGTCGCCAGCCCCGGTCCTGATTTCGCCGTGGTGGTGCGCGAAAGCGTGACCCACGGGCGACGCGCGGGGACCTGGACCGCGTTGGGCGTGGGCACGGCGATTTTCCTGCACGTGGGTTATTCGCTGCTGGGAATCGGGCTGATCGTTTCCCAATCGATCGTATTGTTTAACGCCTTGAAATGGGCGGCCGCCGCGTACCTGCTTTACATCGGCTTCAAGGCTTTGCGTGCGCAACCGGCGAAAACCGTGACCGACGACCTGCACAAAGAAGCTGGCGAGCGCACCGCTCGGGGCGCCTTCACCTCAGGCTTCGTGACCAACGGTCTGAACCCGAAAGCCACGCTGTTCTTCCTGTCGCTGTTCACCGTGGTGATCAACCCGCACACCCCGCTGACAGTCCAGGCCGGTTACGGCATTTATCTCGCCGTCGCGACCGCCACCTGGTTCTGCCTGGTGGCCATGCTGTTCAGCCAGCAGCGCGTGCGCGCCGGTTTCGCCCGCATGGGCCACTGGTTCGACCGCACCATGGGCGCGGTGCTGATCGCCATCGGCGTGAAACTCGCGTTCACCGAGATGCATTGATCCTTCTGGGCTGTCATCTGTTTCGGCAAATGCTGGCGCAAAGCTAGCATTTGTACGGCTCTGCAAATCATTCCTTTGGCTGATTTGGCTGACGTATAACGGTTCTAGAGTACGAAACTCCAAAGCCAACACCGTGCAGTCAGAAAAGGGATTCTTATGTTGCAGACTCGCGTTATTCCGCCCGCCGAAGGGGCGTACCAGTATCCACTGCTGATCAAACGGCTGCTGATGTCGGGCGCCCGTTACGAGAAAACCCGCGAGATCATCTACCGTGACCAGCTGCGCTACAGCTACCCGACCCTGATCGAGCGGGTTGCGCGGCTGGCCAACGTACTGACGGCTGCCGGCGTGAAGGCCGGTGACACCGTGGCGGTGATGGACTGGGACAGCCATCGCTACCTCGAGTGCATGTTTGCGATCCCGATGATCGGCGCGGTGATCCACACCATCAACGTGCGCCTGTCGCCGGAACAGATCCTCTACACCATGAACCACGCCGAGGACCGCTTCGTGCTGGTCAACAGCGAGTTTGTCGGGCTGTACCAGGCCATCGCGCCACACCTGACCACGGTGGAGAAAACCTTGCTGCTGACTGATCTGCCGGAAAAAACCGCGGATTTGCCGAATCTGGTTGGGGAGTACGAGCAACTGCTGGCGGCCGCGAGTCCGCAGTACGACTTCCAGGATTTCGACGAAAACTCGGTCGCCACTACGTTTTACACCACGGGCACCACCGGCAATCCGAAGGGCGTGTACTTCACCCATCGGCAACTGGTACTGCACACCATGGGCGTGTCGACCATCATGGGCGCCATCGACAGCGTGCGGCTGCTGGGCACCAACGACGTGTACATGCCGATCACCCCGATGTTCCACGTGCATGCGTGGGGTCTGCCGTATGTGGCGACAATGCTCGGGCTCAAGCAGGTTTATCCGGGGCGTTACGACCCGGAGTTTCTGGTCGAGTTGTGGCGCAAGGAAAAGGTCACATTCTCCCATTGTGTGCCGACCATCCTGCAGATGGTGCTCAACGCCAAGGGCGCGCAAGGCACCGATTTTGGCGGCTGGAAAATCGTCATCGGCGGCAGTGCGCTCAATCGTACGCTGTACGAAACGGCCAAGAGCAAGGGCATTCAACTGACGGCCGCCTATGGCATGTCGGAAACCGGGCCGCTGGTCTCGTGCGCGCACCTCAACGATGAATTGATGGCAGGCACCGAAGACGAGCGCACCACCTACCGCATCAAGGCCGGCGTGCCGGGGCCATTGGTCGAAGCGGCGATTGTCGACACCGAGGGCAATTTCCTCCCGGCGGACGGCGAGACCCAGGGCGAACTGGTGTTGCGTGCACCGTGGCTGACCGAGGGTTATTTCAACGAACCGCAGAAGGGCGCCGAGCTGTGGGCCGGCGGCTGGCTGCACACCGGCGACGTCGCCACGCTCGACAGCATGGGCGTGATCGACATTCGCGACCGGATCAAGGACGTGATCAAGACCGGCGGCGAGTGGATCTCCTCGCTGGACCTCGAAGACCTGATCAGCCGTCACGTCGCGGTACGTGAAGTAGCAGTGGTGGGCATCGCCGATCCGCAGTGGGGCGAGCGTCCGTTTGCCTTGCTGGTGGTCCGCGAAGGGCACGCCATCGGGGCGCGCGAGCTCAAGGAACACCTCAAGCCATTCGTTGAACTGGGGCACTTGAGCAAGTGGGCGATTCCGAGCCAGATCGCGCTTGTTACTGAAATTCCCAAGACCAGTGTCGGCAAGCTCGACAAGAAGCGCATCCGCCTCGACATCACCGAATGGCAGGCCAACAACAGCACCTTCCTCTCGACGCTCTGAGCCTCCTCTGGCGCGCCGAAAACGGCGCGCCAGACCCACCAAGCAAGCGCTTGGCTTGTGAAATTCGAATTTTCAGCCATCCTTGCCGTGCCGACATGTGTCGGACTGGCGAAAGGACTGTTCCAGAGTGGCCGGCAGCTGCAAATCACACTTTAGAGGGATCAAGCAGTACCACCTGCTGGCTATAGTCCGCTCAAGGATTTTTAAGAACGGGGCAAACGCACAAACGGGGCGATGCAACATTGAAGCGATCTCGGGAAGCCTCTGGCGCCCGGTCCTTCAGGCGTTTTTAAAAGTACTCACTGCCATAACAATAATGCACATGGAGTAGCGTCGATGACCTCAGTAAACCAGTTCTGGCGCCGGGCAAAGCTGCCTCTGGCCGTCAGTCTTGCTTCTTCGCTCGCCGGGCCCGCATTCGGCGTCAGTTTCAACGTCGGTGAAATCGAAGGCCAGTTCGACTCCTCCCTGTCGATCGGTGCCAGCTGGTCCACCCAGAGCCCGAACAAGAACCTCATCGGCGTCAACAACGGCGGTCACGGTCTGTCCCAGACTTCCGACGACGGCCATGCCAACTTCAAGAGCGGCGAAACGTTCTCGAAGATCTTCAAGGGCATCCATGACCTCGAACTGAAATACGGCGATACCGGCGTGTTCGTCCGTGGCAAGTACTGGTACGACTTCGAACTCAAGGACGAGAGTCGCGAGTTCAAGGACATCAGCGACAGCAACCGCAAGGAAGGCGCCAAGTCCGCCGGCGGTCAGATCCTCGATGCCTTCGTCTACCACAACTATTCGATCGCCGATCAGCCGGGCTCCGTGCGCCTGGGCAAACAGGTGGTGAGCTGGGGTGAAAGTACCTTCATCGGCGGTGGCATCAACTCGATCAACCCGATCGACGTGTCCGCATTCCGTCGTCCGGGCGCCGAGATCAAGGAAGGCCTGATCCCGGTCAACATGTTCTACGTGTCCCAGAGCCTGACCGAAAACCTGTCCGCCGAAGCCTTCTATCAGCTCGAGTGGGACCAGACTGTCGTCGACAACTGCGGCACCTTCTTCTCCCAGCCGGACATCATTGCCGACGGCTGCACCGACAACCTGCGCGTGCTGAACAAGCGTTCGCAGATCCCGGCCATTGCCCTGGGGCCATTGGCTGCCAACGGCGTCGACGTCAACGAGGAAGGCGTGCTGGTACGTCGCGGTCCTGATCGGGATGCCCGAGACAGCGGTCAGTGGGGCGCGTCCCTCAAATACATGTTCGAGCCACTGGACACCGAGTTCGGTGCCTACTTCATGAACTATCACAGCCGTGCGCCGATCTTCAGCGCCACGGGTGCACCGCAATCGGTCTACAACGGCGTGGCGGCATTGCCGGCAGCATTCCGGGCCCTGGGGCCGCTGGTGGTTGCAGGCAACTCGAACTACTTCGTCGAGTATCCAGAAGACATCCGCCTGTACGGTCTGAGCTTCTCCACCACCCTGCCTACCGGCACCGCCTGGAGCGGTGAAATCAGCTACCGTCCGAATGCGCCGGTACAACTGAACTCTACCGACATCCTGTTCGCCGGTGTGCGTCCCCTGGGCGGCACGTTTGCGAACGCATCGCTGCTCGACGGCGTGCCGGGTCAGGATCTGCACGGTTACGAGCGCAAGGAAATCACTCAACTGCAGACCACCTTCACGCACTTCTTCGATCAGGTCATGGGCGCGAGCCGTCTGACGCTGGTGGGTGAAGTGGGCGCGACTTACGTGGGCGGTCTGGAGAGCCGATCCGACAAGCGCTATGGCCGCGACCCGGTCTTCGGCCCGGGCGAATTGCCAGCCACCGGCGGCACCAACACCTGCGTCAACATCCTCAACAACGGCACCATCAATGGCGCCGGGCCAGGTTCCCCACAGAACAACCGTAGCCGCAATTGCAACAATGACGGTTTCACCACGTCGGTGTCCTGGGGTTATCGCGGTCGCGCCATCTGGGAATACAACGACGTGTTCGCCGGCGTGAACCTCAAGCCGAACGTGGCCTGGTCCCATGACGTCAGCGGCTACTCGCCAGGCCCTGGCGGCAACTTTGAAGAAGGTCGCAAGGCGGTGAGCCTGGGCGTCGATGCCGAGTACCAGAACACCTATACCGCGAGCCTGGCTTACACCAACTTCTTCGACGGCAAGTACACCACCGTGGATGACCGCGACTTCGTGGCGCTCAGCCTCGGCGTGAACTTCTAAGCACTGCATTCAGGACGAACGAATTTATGAAAATAACAAAGAGTCTGTTCCACGCCGGTGTTCTGGGCCTGTCGCTGCTGGCGACCGGCGTCATGGCGGCAGTGCCTGCCGCCGAAGCGGACAAACTGGGCAAGAGCCTGACCCCGATGGGCGCCGAAATGGCCGGTAACGCCGACGGCTCGATCCCGGCCTGGAAACCGATGCCGAAGAACGCCGGCACTGTCGACAGCAAAGGCTTCCTGTCCGACCCGTACGCCAGTGAAAAACCGCTGTTCACCATTACCAAACAGAACGTCGATCAGTACAAGGCCAAGCTCGCGCCGGGTCAGTACGCGATGTTCCAGCGTTACCCTGATACCTTCAAGATGCCGGTCTACCCATCCCATCGCGGTGCCACCGTGCCGGATGCGGTATTCGCCGCCATCAAGAAGAACGCCACCACCACGACGCTGGTGTCGGGCGGCAACGGCCTGGAAAACTTCGATACCGCCGTGCCGTTCCCGATTCCGAAAACCGGTGTGGAAGTCATCTGGAACCACATCACCCGCTATCGCGGCGGCAGCGTGACCCGTCTGGTGACCCAGGCCACGCCGCAACCGAACGGCTCGTTCAGCCTGGTGTATTTCCAGGACCAGTTCGTGTTCCGCGACAAGATGAAAGATTACGATCCGGCGAACCCGGGCAACATCCTGTTCTACTTCAAGCAGAAAGTGACCGCGCCGGCACGTCTGGCCGGTGGTGTACTGCTGGTGCACGAAACCCTCGATCAGGTGAAGGAACCGCGTTCGGCGTGGGTCTACAACGCCGGTCAGCGTCGTGTGCGCCGCGCACCGCAAGTGTCCTATGACGGCCCGGGTACCGCGGCGGATGGTCTGCGTACTTCCGACAACCTGGACATGTTCAACGGCGCACCGGATCGCTACGACTGGAAACTGGTCGGCAAGCAAGAGATGTACATCGCCTCCGACAGCTACAAGCTCGACGATCCAAAGCTCAAGTATGCCGACATCATCAAGGCCGGGCACATCAACCAGGATCTGGCGCGCTATGAACTGCGTCGCGTCTGGCACGTGACCGCGACCCTGAAGGAAGGTCAGCGTCACATCTACGCCAAGCGTGACTTCTTCATCGACGAAGACACCTGGCAAGCGGCCGTGATCGATCACTATGACGGTCGCAACCAACTGTGGCGCGTGGCGGAAGCTCACTCCCAGGACTACTACAACGTGCAGGTGCCTTGGTACACCCTGGAAACCCTCTACGACCTGCAGTCCGGCCGCTACCTGGCTCTGGGCATGAAGAACGAAGAGAAATCGGCGTATGACTTCGGTTTCACTGCAACCACCGCAGACTTCACGCCCCAAGCCCTGCGCCAGGACGGTATTCGCTAAGCTCCTGTAAACCGAGGCCGCATCCTCGTTAAAACGCCCCGACCGGTTCGGGGCGTTTTTTTGCCTGTCGCTTTTTCCGTAGCCTTTTTGTAGCCATTTGTAGCAACGACCTTCATAACCGCTCCGTTTAAGGCTAGTCTGCGGGCATCTGCTACGCCGCCAACAGCCCTACAAACAAGAGCCGGCCATGACTGATCTGTCCCCACTTCCGGGCCCTGCAAGCGTTGCCGTCGCGGCACTGGACGGACGTTTTTTCCGTCCGCCGCTACCCGACGGCTACGTGCTGCGACCCCGTTTGTGCGAGCGCCTGAGCGCCGGGCTCGGAGGGCGTTTGTTGCTGGTCAGCGCCCCGGCCGGGTTCGGCAAGAGCTCGCTGGCGGTGGAGTTCTGTCAGAGTCTGCCGGCGCACTGGCAAAGCCTGTGGCTGGGTCTGAGTCCGCGGGACAACGATCCGGGGCGGTTTCTCGAGCGACTGCTCGAAGGTCTGCAGGACTATTTTCCGCAATTGGGCAGCCGGGCACTGGGACTGCTGAAAATGCGTCAACGTCATCAGCCGTTTGCGTTCGAAGAATGGCTCGACGGCCTGCTGGATGAACTGGCGCTGCATCTGCAACCGACGGCTCCGCTGCTGTTGGTACTGGATGACTACCACCTCGCTCAAGGGCCGGTGCTCGACCGTTGCCTGCAATTTTTCCTCAATCATTTACCGGACGGCCTGGTGGTCATGGTCACCAGTCGGCAGCGCCCGGACTGGCACCTGGCACGTCTGCGCCTGTCGCGCCAGTTGCTGGAACTGCACGAACAGGACCTGCGCCTGACCCACGACGAAGCCTTGGCACTGCTTGATCGTCACAGCAGTTCCCTGCGCGGTGAAGCGCTGGAAAACCTGATCCAGCGCAGCGAAGGCTGGGTGGCCGGGCTGCGTTTCTGGCTGCTGGCGATCGCTGAAGTCGGCACCGAATCAGCCTTGCCACAAGCGTTGAACGGCGGGGAAGGGCTGATCCGCGAATATCTGCTGGAAGAAGTCATCGATTGCCTGCCCGCCGAGGTCCAGGCGTTTCTTTATGACACCGCGCCGCAGGAACGCTTTTGCAGCGAGCTGTGCGACGCGGTGCGCGAAGCCCACGACAGTGCGGAAATCCTGCGTTTCCTGCTGGCGCACCAGGTGTTCCTCGTGCCGCTGGACGAGCATGGGCACTGGTATCGTTATCACCACCTGTTTTCCGACCTGTTGCGCAGCCGGCCTATCGCCCGGGCACTGGTGCCGGCCGCGACGCTGCATCTGCGCGCCTGCCGCTGGTTCAATGCCCAGGGCCTTCTGGATGAAGCTGTCGAGCAGGCACTGCGCGCAGGGCATCTGGACGTCGCTGCCAATCTGGTACAGAACCTTTCCGAGGAGCAACTGCTGGCTGAGCAGAACGTCGGCATGCTGCTGCGCTGGAAAATGGACTTGCCCGACAGCCTGCTGATCAGCACCCCGCGCCTGATCGTGTTGTACAGCTGGGCGCTGGGGCTGGCCTGTCAGCTTGATGCGGCCGAAGAGCTCGCCAGTCATCTGAGTCGTTTTCTGCCGGCACCTTCGGCCACCGCCCAGAAATCCATGCTGGCCCAATGGCTGGCCCTCAAGGGCATCATCGCCCGCGGGCGGGGCCATCGCGAGCAGACCATCGAGTATTGCAGCGAAGCACTGGAAAGCCTGCCGGCCAAGCGTTACGGCCAGCGTCTGATGTGCCTGTCGACCCTCTCCAATCTCGCGATTGCCGACGGCGATCTGTGGCGTGCACGGGGCCTGAACCGCGAGTCGCTTGAGCTGGCGCAGCGGGTCGGCAATCCCTTGTTCGAGGCGCTGGCGCATTATGATCGTGCCCGCGTCCTGCAGGCCCGCGGCGAAATCCTGCGCGCGCTCGATGAAGTGCGCCAAGGGTTGGAGCGCTTGCGCGGATTGTCCGCGCAGCGTTTGTACGCCGTGCGTGCGCGACTGACGCTGTATGAGGGTTTTCTGCTGGCCATGCGATTGCAGCCTCAGGCGGCAAGGGCGCGATTGCAGGCGGGCCTGACTGAAGCAAGGGCCTGTCGTGACATCAGCGTGCTGATCGGCCACTGCGTGATCGCCCGGCTCGACGGCAGCAGCGGCGATTTCGCCAAGGCCTTCGCCGAACTGGCCGAAGCCGAAAGGCTGATGCACATATGGGATGTCCCGCCGATCTACTACCTGGCGATGATCACCCTGGTCAAATGTGAGCTGTGGCTGGCTCAGGGGCGTATCGATCTGGCCGAAGCCTGGCTGGCGCGACTGGGCCAGACCTACACCGGTGAATACGCGGCGGCACCGCCGGAATTTCATCCGCAACTGCCCTTGCACGTCGAGCTGCAACAGGCGTTGCTGGACGTCATACAGGGGCAACCGATGCTCGCCGAAGGGCGATTGAACGTGCTGCTGGAGAACGGCCAGCAAACCGGACGGCAACTGCTCAGCGTGATGGCGCTGACGCAAAAAGTGGTGTTGCTGTTGGCAAACAATCGTGAGCCTGAAGCGCGCAAGGCATTGAGTCAGGCACTGGAAGCGGCGTCCGGCGGCGTCCTGCAACCTTTCGATGTGCTGGTCAAAGAGCATGCTGACTGGTTGCGCGGGCAACTGTCACTGACTGCACCGACAGCTGCCGGTCAGCAATTGCTGGAACATTTCCCCCAGGCGCCGGCTCGTCCTGCAGCGGAATCCACGACGACCGAATCGCTCAGCAGTCGTGAGCTCGCCGTCCTGAGGTTGATCGCTCAGGGCTGCTCGAATCAGGAAATCAGTGATCAGCTGTTCATCTCGCTGCACACCGTGAAAACGCACGCCAGTCACATCAACAGCAAGCTGGGTGTGGAACGGCGCACGCAAGCGGTGGCGCGGGCGAAAGAGTTGGGGGTGTTGAACTGAATCTGCTGTTTTGCGCTGTGTCGGCATCCTGCGATGCCAACAACGTAAAATGGCGGAAATCAGCCTCTGCGCACTGTCTTCAATGTCTGTTCAGGATCTCCCATGACCGCTGCAAATCCCGCGCTCATTCGCGAAACTTTCCCCGTCGGCCCGCTCCAGTGCAACTGCACGATCATCGGCGATCCGATCACCAAAAAAGCCATTGTCGTCGATCCGGGCGGCAACCCTGACCTGATCATGGCCCGGCTCGATGCCCTCGGTCTGAAAGTGGTCAGCATCATTCACACTCACGCGCACCTCGACCACTTCCTGGCTTCCGGACAGATGAAAGAGAAGACCGGCGCCACCTTGCATCTGCACAAAGAGGATCAGTTCCTGTGGGACAACCTCGAGATGCAGTGCCAGATGTTCGGCGTGCCTTACACCCCGGTGCCGTCTCCCGATCGCTGGTTGAGCGATGATGAAGAGCTGGCCTGCGGCTGTGGCGTGGCGCTGCACACGCCGGGGCATACGCCAGGTTCCATGAGCTTCTGGTTTTCCGAGGCTAAGCTGTTGATTGCCGGCGACACGCTGTTTCGTCGCGGAGTAGGGCGCACGGATTTGTGGGGCGGCGATCAGGCGACCATCGTGCGATCGATCAAGCAACGGCTATACACCCTGGATGAAGACGCGACCGTTGTAGCCGGGCATGGTCCGGATACGCGTCTGGGGGATGAGATGCGCGAGAACCCGTTTGTGCGTGCCTAAACATTTTGTCACGGGTGCCCGGCGGAATTTTTGTGCATTGTCATGATCCAACGCCCGCACGGGCCAGTTGCCAATGGCCGCTGCACCACAGAATGCAAAATGTAGGAGCACTCCATGTTCACCACGCGTCGTTTGATTATTGTCGCTACTGCCGTGGCCGTCTTGTCCGGCTGCGCCTCGCCCAACCCGTATGACAATCAGGGTCAGGCCGACGGTGGCTCCCAGGGCATGAGCAAAACCGCCAAGTACGGTGGCCTCGGTGCGCTGGCCGGCGCGCTGGCCGGTGCCGCCATCGACCACAACAACCGCGGCAAGGGTGCGCTGATCGGCGCAGCCGTCGTCGGTGCCTCGGCCGCCGGTTACGGCTACTACGCCGACCAGCAGGAGAAAAAACTGCGCGCCAGCATGGCCAACACAGGGGTTGAAGTGCAGCGTCAGGGCGATCAGATCAAGCTGATCATGCCGGGCAACATCACCTTCGCCACCGATTCGGCGAACATAGCTTCCAGTTTCTATCAGCCGCTGAACAACCTGGCCAACTCGCTCAAAGAGTTCAACCAGAACCAGATCGAAATCGTCGGTTACACTGACAGCACTGGCAGTCGTCAGCACAACATGGACCTGTCCCAGCGTCGTGCGCAGAGCGTGGCGACCTACCTGACTTCGCAAGGCGTCAGCGGTGCCAACCTGAGTGCCCGCGGTGCCGGTCCGGATAATCCGATCGCCAGCAACGGTGACGTCAATGGCCGGGCGCAGAACCGTCGCGTCGAGGTTAACCTCAAGGCGATTCCGGGCCAGCAGTACGGTGGTCAGCAGCAGCCGGGCACGGTTCAGCAGTACCCGTAACCGTCAGGTACAAAAAAGCCCCCGGACAAGTGATTGTCCGGGGGCTTTTTGTTGGCGCGAAAGCTGATTACTTCTTCAGGCCGTAATGCTCGTCGAGCATGCCCGGCGAGTTCGGGGTCTTCGGCGCGTAGTCACGCGGCGGTTCCTGATCCCGTGGTGGCGTCAGGCGTTCCCGTGGGGCCTGTGCCGCGTCGGCGTGCAGCGAGGCCAGCAAGCGTTGACGGGTCTGCTCGTCCAGGGCCAGGCGGTTGGCACCCTCGGCGAGGTGATCCTGCACTTCCTGATAGCTCTGGGTCAGCTTCTTGACCAGATTGGCGGTGCTGTTGAAGTGGGTCACCACTTCGTTCTGATAACTGTCGAAACGTTCCTGAATATCATCCAGTTGACGCTGCGTGCGGCTGGGCGCGGCGTTCGGCGCAACGCGAGCGATCAGGAAACCAATGGCGACACCCACAACCAGGGCAAGAGTCGGTAACAACCAAACTAAGAGCGAGTGTTCCACGAGTCCTTCCTCTATAAACGGCTTTGCTTTACGTTAACGGCTCGAACCTGCGCTGTATACCGCGATTCACTCGCAATAGACTGGCACAGACAATTTGCTAGACGAGTCGACCCGATCCGAGGTCACGGAGTTCCTTCCTTGCTGATGCGTGAAACCCCTGTAGTGATTGATGGCCCGGTGGGGCAACTTGAGTCTTTGTATCTGGACAATGAGCAGCCACGCGGCATCGCGCTGATCTGCCACCCGAACCCGGTGCAGGGCGGCACCATGCTCAACAAGGTCGTCTCGACCCTGCAGCGCACCGCGCGCGACGCCGGCCTGATCACCTTGCGCTTCAACTATCGCGGCGTCGGTGCCAGCGAAGGTTCCCATGACATGGGCACCGGTGAAGTCGATGACGCCCAAGCCGCTGCCGCATGGCTGCTGGAAAAACATCCGGATCTGCCGCTGACCCTGTTCGGTTTCTCCTTCGGTGGATTTGTTGCAGCAAGTCTCGGCGGTCGTCTCGAATCCCGGGGCATCACGCTCAAGCATCTGTTCATGGTCGCGCCGGCGGTGATGCGTCTGGGCGATCAGGATCAATTGCCGCAGCAGGGTGAGCTGACCGTGATCCAGCCGGAAACCGATGAAGTGATCGATCCGCAGCTGGTCTACGACTGGTCTGAAAAACTCCCGCGCCCCCATGAGCTGCTGAAAGTGGCAGAATGCGGACACTTTTTTCATGGCAAGCTGACCGATCTCAAGGATCTGATCCTGCCGCGTCTCTCGAATTGATTGCAGTCTGACAAGCGATTACCCATGACGAACCGTACCCGCATCCTCACCGGCATCACCACCACCGGCACCCCGCACCTGGGCAACTACGCCGGCGCCATCCGCCCGGCGATTCTCGCCAGCCGCGACAGCAACGCCGACTCGTTCTACTTCCTGGCCGACTATCACGCCCTGATCAAGTGCGATGACCCGCTGCGCATCCAGCGCTCGCGTCTGGAAATCGCCGCGACCTGGCTGGCCGGTGGCCTGGATGTGGATCGAGTGACCTTCTACCGTCAGTCCGACATCCCTGAAATCCCCGAGCTGACCTGGCTGCTGACCTGCGTTGCCGCCAAAGGCCTGCTCAACCGCGCCCACGCCTACAAGGCTTCGGTGGACAAGAACGTCGAGAGCGGCGAAGACCCGGATGCCGGTATCACCATGGGTTTGTACAGCTATCCGGTACTGATGGCGGCGGACATTCTGATGTTCAACGCGCACAAGGTGCCGGTCGGTCGCGATCAGATCCAGCACGTGGAAATGGCCCGTGACATCGGCCAGCGCTTCAACCACCTGTTCGGCCAGGGCAAGGAGTTCTTCACCATGCCCGAAGCGCTGATCGAGGAAAGCGTGGCCACGTTGCCGGGCCTGGACGGTCGCAAGATGTCCAAGAGCTACGACAACACCATTCCGCTGTTCTCCAGCGCCAAGGAAATGAAGGACGCGATCTCGCGAATCGTTACCGACTCCAAAGCGCCGGGCGAAGCGAAAGATCCGGACAACTCGCACCTGTTCACCCTGTTCCAGGCGTTCGCCACACCGGCGCAGGCCGACGAGTTCCGCAGCGAGCTGCTGGGCGGTCTGGGTTGGGGCGAGGCGAAGAACCGTCTGTTCCAGCTGCTGGACAACGAGTTGGGCGAGTCCCGCGAGCGTTATCACCAGTTGATCGAGCGTCCGGCAGATCTGGAGGACATCCTGCAACACGGCGCCAAGAAGGCTCGTGCGGTGGCGACGCCGTTCCTCAACGAGTTGCGCGAAGCGGTCGGCCTGCGCTCCTTCGTCAATCAGGTTCAGGTGGCCGCGACCTCCAAGAAGAAAGCCGCGAAAGCCGCACGTTTCGTCAGCTTCCGTGAAGACGACGGCAGCTTCCGTTTCCGTCTGCTGGCGGCCGACGGCGAGCAATTGCTGCTGTCGCGCAACTTCGCCGACGGTAAAACCGCCGGTCAGGTGACCAAGCAGCTGCAATCGGGTCAGGCGCTGGATGTGCGCAGCGAAGAGCTGAGCTTCAGCGTCTGGCTGGAAGGCGAGTGCGTTGGCGACAGCCCGGCGTTCGCCGACGTGGCTGCGCGGGATGCGGCCGTCGAGGCCTTGCGGGTCGCTCTGACACCGGTTCAGGAATAATCAACGGGCCGGCCCGACCAAGGGCCGATTGCCATTCCCACGGGCCATCGCTACAGTGACGGCCCGTTTTTGTTGCCTTGCTAACGAATTATGACGCCCCTAGAACGATATCAAGCTGATCTGAAACGCCCGGACTTCTTCCATGATGCGGCGCAGGAAACTGCCGTGCGTCATCTGCAACGCCTGTACGACGATCTGATCGCGGCCGAGCAGAACAAGCCGGGTTTGCTGGGCAAGCTGTTTGGCAAAAAGGATCAGACGCCGGTCAAGGGCCTGTACTTCTGGGGCGGCGTGGGTCGCGGCAAGACTTACCTGGTGGACACCTTCTTCGAAGCACTGCCATTCAAGGAAAAGACCCGCACTCACTTCCACCGCTTCATGAAGCGCGTGCACGAAGAAATGAAAACCCTCGGCGGCGAGAAAAACCCGCTGACCATCATCGCCAAGCGCTTCGCGACGGAATCGCGGGTCATTTGCTTCGATGAGTTCTTCGTCTCTGACATCACCGACGCCATGATTCTCGGCACGCTGATGGAAGAGCTGTTCAAGAACGGCGTGACCCTGGTCGCCACGTCGAACATTGTGCCGGACGGCCTGTACAAGGACGGCCTGCAACGCGCGCGCTTCCTGCCGGCCATCGCGCTGATCAAGCAGAACACCGAGATCGTCAACGTCGACAGCGGCGTCGACTACCGTCTGCGTCACCTCGAACAAGCGGAGCTGTTCCACTTCCCGCTCGACGAAGCCGCCCATGAAAGCCTGCGCAAGAGCTTCCGCGCGCTGACGCCGGAATGCACGGCGGCGGTGGAAAACGATGTGCTGATCATTGAGAACCGCGAAATCCGTGCCCTGCGTACTTGCGATGATGTGGCCTGGTTCGACTTCCGCGAGCTGTGCGACGGCCCACGCAGCCAGAACGACTACATCGAACTGGGCAAGATCTTCCACGCCGTGCTGCTCAGTGGCGTGGAGCAGATGAGCGTCACCACCGACGACATTGCCCGACGCTTCATCAACATGGTCGACGAGTTCTACGACCGTAACGTCAAGCTGATCATTTCTGCCGAAGTGGAGTTGAAAGACCTGTACACCGGCGGACGTCTGACGTTCGAGTTCCAGCGTACCCTCAGCCGTCTGCTGGAAATGCAATCCCACGAATTCCTGTCCCGGGCACACAAGCCTTAAGCGGATTCGGCAAACAAAAAGGGCCTGCAGATGCAGGCCCTTTTTTGTGTCTGGTCGAATCGTCAGGCAGCTTGCTGGAACTGCTGCCGGTACTGGTTCGGCGACAGTTCGGTGTGCTGGCGGAACAGCCGTGCGAAGAAGCTCGCATCGTCGTAGCCGACTTCGTAGCTGATGGTCTTGATGCTCTTGCGACTGCCGGAGAGCAAGCCCTTGGCGGTCTCGATGCGCAGCCGTTGCAGATAGTGCAGCGGCTTGTCGCCGGTGGCGGTCTGGAAGCGGCGCATGAAGTTGCGGATGCTCATGCCGTGCTCGCGCGCCACGTCTTCGAAGCGGAACTTGTCGGCGAAATGCTCTTCGAGCCAGTGCTGGATCTGCAGGATGATCACGTCCTGGTGCAACTTCTGACCGCCGAAACCAATGCGTCCCGGGGCGTAGCTGCGCTGCACTTCATAGAGAATGTCGCGGGCCACAGCCTGGGCCACATTGGCGCCGCAGAAGCGCTCGATCAGATAAATGTAGAGATCGCAGGCCGAGGTCGTACCGCCGGCGCAATACAGGTTGTCGGCGTCGGTCAGGTGCTTGTCCTGATTCAGGTAGACCTGCGGGAAACGCTCGGCGAAGGCATTGAAGAAGCGCCAGTAGGTGGTCGCTTCCTTGCCGTTGAGCAACCCGGCTTCGGCCAGCCAGAACACCCCGGTGGCCTCGCCGCACAGCACGGCGCCCCGGGCGTGCTGTTCGCGCAGCCACGGCAGGATCTGTGGATAACGTTGGCACAGCGTATCGAAATCGTCCCAGAACGCCGGGAGGATGATGACGTCGGCGTTTTCCAGGCCGCCGTCCACCGGCATGACCACGTTACTGAAGCTGTTCACCGGTTTGCCGTCGGGGCTGACCAGGCGTGTTTCGAACGCCGGAGTCAGGCCGTGGCCCAGTTGTTTGCCGTAACGCAGGCTGGCCAGATGAAAGAAATCCTTGGCTTGCATGAGGGTGGAAGCGAAAACCCGGTCGATCGCCAGGATGCTGACGCGCCGCAAGGGCGTGGAGACTTGCTTGGACATAATTCAACTTTTGTTTTTATAAGGGAAAGTGGTCACCAGACGGCTGGATCGTCTTATTTTTTGTCGGATGTGTCCAGTGTCCTGTATCGGAAGCGGGGCTTAGTCTCTGAAGGAATGATTCCTCCAACAATAAAGAAAAGGTGACGCATGATTCCCAGAACCTTGTTCAGCTCCGAGCACGAATTGTTCCGCGACAGCGTACGAACATTCCTCGAAAAAGAGGCCGTGCCGTTCCATGGGCAATGGGAAAAACAAGGCTACATCGACCGCAAACTGTGGAACAAGGCGGGGGAGGCGGGGATGCTCTGTTCGCACCTGCCGGAGGAATACGGCGGGTTGGGCGCAGATTTTCTTTACAGCGCGGTTGTCATCGAGGAAGTGGGGCGGCTGGGTCTGACCGGCATCGGTTTCTCGCTGCATTCGGACATTGTTGCGCCGTACATCCTGCATTACGGCAGCGAGGCGCTGAAGCAGAAGTACCTGCCAAAACTGGTGTCCGGCGAGATGGTCACCGCGATCGCCATGACTGAACCGGGTGCCGGTTCCGACCTGCAAGGGGTCAAGACCACGGCGGTGCTGGATGGCGACGAATATGTGATCAACGGCTCGAAAACCTTTATCACCAATGGCTTCCTGGCGGATCTGGTGATCGTCGTCGCCAAGACCGATCCCAAGGCCGGCGCCAAGGGCACCAGCCTGTTTCTGGTGGAGGCGAACACGCCGGGCTTCGACAAGGGCAAGCGCCTGGAGAAGGTCGGAATGAAGGCGCAGGACACGTCGGAATTGTTCTTCCAGGACGTGCGAGTGCCGAAAGAAAACCTGCTGGGTCAGGCCGGGGCAGGGTTTGCCTATCTGATGCAGGAACTGCCGCAGGAGCGTCTGACTGTGGCGATTGGCGGTCTGGCTTCAGCCGAGGCGGCGCTGCAATGGACGCTGGATTACACCCGCGAGCGCAAGGCGTTCGGCAAGTCGATTGCCGACTTCCAGAATACCCGCTTCAAACTGGCGGAAATGGCCACCGAGATTCAGATCGGCCGGGTGTTCGTCGACCGCTGCCTGGAGCTGCATCTGCAAGGCAAGCTCGATGTGCCGACGGCGGCGATGGCCAAGTATTGGGGCACCGACCTGCAATGCAAGGTGCTCGACGAGTGCGTGCAGCTGCACGGCGGCTACGGTTTCATGTGGGAATACCCGGTGGCCCGGGCCTGGGCGGATGCGCGGGTGCAGCGGATCTATGCCGGCACCAATGAAATCATGAAGGAGATCATTGCGCGGTCGCTTTGATCCGAGCGTGTGATCGTTCCCACGCTCTGCGTGGGAATGCCGCCATGGACGCTCTGCGTCCGCTTTGGGAGTGACGCGGAGCATCGCGGTATGCGTTCCCACGCTGAGCGTGGGAACGATCATCGTCCTGGATCACGGCGCCGGGTTCGGATGATCCTTGTGAATCGCTTCGATCCCTTCCAGCACTTCCTTCGACAGTTTCAGCTCGTAGCTGGCGATGTTGCTGTCCAGTTGCTCCAGCGTTGTCGCTCCGATGATGTTGCTGGTGACGAACGGTTGCTGATTCACAAAGGCCAGGGCCATTTGTGCCGGATCCAGGCCGTGTTCACGGGCCAGCGCCACGTAACGGCTGCAGGCCGCCTCCGATTGCGGGTTGAAATAGCGGCTGAAGCGGCTGTAGAGGCTCAGGCGGCCTTTCGGCGGGCGCGCCCCACCTTCGTACTTGCCCGACAGGAAACCGAACGCCAGCGGCGAATAGGCGAGCAGGCCGCACTGTTCACGGATGGCGATTTCCGCCAGGCCGATCTCGAAGCTGCGGTTGAGCAGGTTGTACGGGTTCTGGATCGAGACGGCGCGCGGCCAGCCACGGGCTTCGGCCAGGGCGAGAAAACGCATGGTGCCCCACGGGGTCTCGTTGGACAGACCGATGTGACGGATCTTGCCGGCCTTCACTTGCTCATCGAGCGCTTCGAGGGTGTCTTCGAGCGGCGTCAGGTTGGCTTCGGTCTGGTGCTTGTAGCCCAGTTGTCCGAAAAAGTTGGTGCTGCGCTCCGGCCAGTGCAATTGATACAGATCGATGTAATCGGTCTGCAGGCGCTTGAGGCTGGCGTCCACGGCCTCGGTGATGTGCTGGCGGTTGTGGCGCAGGTTCTTGTCGCGGATGTAGTCGATGGTGTTGCCGGGGCCGGCGATCTTGCTGGCGAGAATCCAGTCGGCGCGGTCGCCACGGCTCTTGAAGTAATTGCCGATGTAGCGCTCGGTGGTGGCGTAGGTGTCGGCTTTTGGCGGCACCGGGTACATTTCGGCAGTGTCGAGGAAATTGATCCCGGCCTCTTTTGCCCGTTCGATCTGGGCGAAGGCTTCAGCTTCAGTGTTTTGCTCGCCCCAGGTCATGGTGCCGAGGCAGATTGCACTCACGTTCAGGTCGGTACGGCCTAGCTGGCGATAGTCCATCGGGTGCTCCTTGGGCAAAACAAGCATAAAAGCAGGTTGAAATTTTTTTCGCAATCTGCATAATTGCCGACCTCTTTCTGCAGTGGAAGTGATGCGCCGCCGCCGAAGAATCTTGCCGTTGAACGGACGCGCCGACCCGAGCCCCCGAAAGCGTCTGTATCCGGCTGCCTTTGACTTGTCAAAGTACGCACTATTCAGTAAGATCCGCCGTCTTATTTACAGGCGGCCCCTGAGGCTATAAAGAATGAAAACTTTTACTGCTAAACCGGAAACAGTAAAGCGCGACTGGTTTGTCGTCGACGCTGCTGGTCAGACCCTGGGTCGTCTGGCCACCGAAATCGCGAGCCGTCTGCGTGGCAAGCACAAGCCTGAGTACACTCCTCACGTTGACACCGGCGACTACATCGTCGTAATCAACGCCGAGCAGATCCGTGTTACCGGTGCTAAAACCACTGACAAAATGTACTACTCCCACTCCGGTTTCCCGGGCGGCATCAAGTCGATCAACTTTGAAAAGCTGATCGCCAAGGCCCCTGAGCGCGTGATCGAGACCGCGGTTAAAGGCATGCTGCCTAAAAACCCACTGGGTCGCGACATGTACCGTAAGCTGAAAGTCTATGCGGGCGCTGCACACCCTCATACTGCTCAGCAGCCCCAAGAACTGAAGATTTAACGGAATAGTTCATTATGTCGGCGACTCAAAATTACGGCACTGGCCGTCGCAAGACCGCAACCGCACGCGTTTTCCTGCGTCCGGGTACTGGTAACATCTCCATCAACAACCGCTCCCTGGACACGTTCTTCGGTCGCGAAACTGCCCGCATGGTAGTTCGTCAGCCGCTGGAACTGACTGAGACTGTCGAGAAGTTCGACATCTACGTCACCGTCATCGGTGGTGGTGTAAGTGGTCAAGCTGGCGCAATCCGCCACGGCATCACTCGCGCTCTGATGGACTACGACGAAACCCTGCGTAGCGCTCTGCGCAAAGCTGGCTTCGTTACCCGCGACGCCCGTGAAGTTGAACGTAAGAAAGTTGGTCTGCGTAAAGCGCGTAAGCGTCCGCAGTACTCGAAGCGTTAATTTCGCTTCCACGTTCAAAAAGAACGCCCGATTCCTCACGGAACCGGGCGTTTTTTTATGCGTGCGATTTCTTGAATAATTGCGCTGTGACAACTTGCCACATTCGTAGACCCCCTATACTACAAGGCTTGAGGGCCAGCCCTCCGGGTAATTACCTTGTCAGAATTGGGGGTTTTCATTACCATTCGGCAAAATTTTTATAAGTACATAGTTTCAATTTAGTAGATGCCTGATTTAACAGGCCACAAAGCTGATGGGAGAGGACTGAATGAGCAATGACGGCGTGAATGCAGGCCGGCGTCGCTTCTTGGTAGCAGCCACATCCGTGGTGGGTGCTGCAGGAGCGGTGGGGGCTGCGGTCCCGTTCGTGGGGTCATGGTTTCCCAGTGCCAAGGCGAAGGCTGCCGGAGCACCGGTGAAAGTGAATGTCAGCAAAATCGAGCCAGGACAGCAGATGATTGCTGAATGGCGCGGCCAGCCGGTGTTCATTGTCCGCCGTACCGAGGAAATCCTGGGGAATCTCAAGAAGATCGAGGGCCAGCTCTCCGATCCGACCTCCAAAAACTCCACGCAACCCACTTATGTCGACCCTGAAGTGCGTTCGATCAAGCCGGAAATCCTCCTGCTGATCGGGATTTGCACTCACCTGGGTTGCTCACCGACCTTCCGTCCCGAAGTGGCACCCGCAGATCTGGGCAAAGACTGGGTAGGCGGCTATTTCTGCCCTTGCCACGGTTCCCACTACGATCTGGCTGGCCGCGTCTACAAGTCGCAACCTGCGCCTTTGAACCTGCCAGTACCCCCGCATTCCTATGAGACCGATGACCTGATTGTCATTGGCGTCGATACGGAGAAAGCGTGATGAGCAAGTTCATGGATTGGGTTGATGCGCGCTTCCCCGCCACCAAGATGTGGGAAGACCACCTCAGCAAGTATTACGCTCCAAAAAACTTCAACTTCTTCTACTTCTTCGGCTCGCTGGCGCTGCTCGTTCTGGTCAACCAGATCGTCACCGGTGTCTGGCTGACGATGAGCTACACCCCGTCGGCGGAAGAGGCGTTCGCCTCCGTCGAATACATCATGCGCGACGTCGAGTACGGTTCGATCCTGCGCCTGCTGCACTCCACCGGCGCTTCGGCGTTCTTCATCGTGGTCTATCTGCACATGTTCCGTGGCCTGCTCTACGGTTCGTACCAGAAACCGCGCGAGCTGGTGTGGGTCTTCGGGATGCTGATCTACCTGGCGCTGATGGCCGAAGCCTTCATGGGTTACCTGCTGCCGTGGGGCCAGATGTCCTACTGGGGTGCCCAGGTGATCATTTCGCTGTTCGGCGCGATCCCGGTCATCGGCAACGACCTGACCCAGTGGATCCGCGGTGACTACCTGATTTCCGGGATCACCCTGAACCGCTTCTTCGCCCTGCACGTGGTTGCCCTGCCGATCGTGATTCTCGGTCTGGTGGTGCTGCACATCCTGGCGCTGCACGAAGTCGGTTCGAACAACCCGGACGGCGTGGACATCAAGAAGCACAAAGACGAAAACGGTATCCCGCTGGACGGTATCGCCTTCCACCCGTACTACACCGTAAAAGATATCGTCGGCGTCGTGGTGTTCCTGTTCATCTTCTGCTTCATTGTGTTCTTCTTCCCGGAAATGGGCGGTTACTTCCTCGAAAAGCCTAACTTCGAGCAAGCCAACCCGTTCAAGACCCCTGAGCACATTGCACCGGTCTGGTACTTCACACCGTTCTACGCAATCTTGCGTGCGGTCCCTGACAAGCTCATGGGTGTTATCGCCATGGGGGCGGCGATTGCGGTGCTGTTCGTCCTGCCGTGGCTCGACCGCAGCCCGGTCAAGTCGATGCGCTACAAAGGCTGGATGAGCAAGATCTGGCTGGTGGTGTTCTGCATTTCGTTCGTGATCCTCGGCATCCTGGGCGTTCTGGCCCCGACGCCAGGCCGTACGCTGCTGTCGCAGGTCTGCACCTTCCTGTACTTCGCCTACTTCATTCTGATGCCGTTCTACACCAGGCTCGAGAAGACCAAACCGGTTCCGGAAAGGGTGACTGGCTGATGAAAAAGTTATTTTTTGCTCTGATTTTTGCTGCTCTGCCAGTGCTGTCTTTCGCGGCCGAACACGGTGGTCCGGAACTGGAAAAGGTCGACATCGACGTTTCCGACAAGGCTGCCCTGCAGGATGGTGCGCGTACCTTCGCCAACTATTGCATGGGTTGCCACAGTGCCAAGTTCCAGCGTTACGAGCGTGTGGCCGATGATCTCGGCGTTCCGCACGAACTGATGCTGGAAAAACTGGTGTTCACCGGCGCCAAGATCGGCGATCACATGAACATCGGCATGCAGCCGGCCGACGCCAAGACCTGGTTCGGCGCAGCGCCGCCGGACCTGACGCTGGTGGCTCGTGTTCGCGGCACTGACTGGCTCTACGGTTACCTCAAGTCGTTCTACGAAGATCCTGCACGTCCATGGGGCGTGAACAACAAGGTCTTCCCGAACGTCGGCATGCCTAACGTGCTGGTCGGCCTGCAAGGTCGTCAGGTCGTAGGTTGCAAACAGGTGCAGATTGTCGAAGACGGCAAGAAGCAATATGACCCGCTGACCGGTACGCCTCTGACTCATGAAGCGTGCGATCAGTTGACCATCGTGCCGAAAACCGGAACCCTCAACGAAGAGCAGTTCGATGAGAAGGTCAAGAATCTGGTAACCTTCCTGGCTTACTCGGCTAACCCGGTTAAGCTGCAACATCAGCGCATCGGTACTTACGTCTTGTTGTACCTGGCGTTCTTCTTTGTGTTCGCCTATCTGCTCAAGCGTGAATACTGGAAAGACGTGCACTGATACGCTTCAAGCAATTGCTGTTAATCGCGCGCGCCCAAGGGCGCCTCTGAAAACGCAACGCCTGGTTCGCCAGCCGTTGCGGGAGGCGCCCTCTGGGCGCGCGCGTTTTTCCGGCTCCGACTATTTCAACAAGCGAGGAGGATCGCCATGGGCGTGACCAATCGGTTGGCCTGTTACTCCGACCCCGCCGACCACTATTCCCACCGAGTGCGCATCGTGCTTGCAGAGAAGGGTGTCAGCGCCGAAATCATTTTTGTGGAGGCTGGTCGTCAGCCGCCTAAACTGATTGAAGTGAACCCTTACGGCAGTCTGCCCACGCTGGTCGATCGTGACCTGGCGTTGTGGGAGTCGACCGTGGTGATGGAATACCTGGATGAGCGTTACCCGCATCCGCCATTGATGCCCGTGTACCCGGTGGCGCGTGCCAACAGCCGTCTGCTGATTCACCGCATTCAGCGTGACTGGTGTGGTCTGGTGGATCTGATTCTGGATTCGCGCACCAAGGAAGCGGCCCGTGCCGTGGCGCGCAAGGAATTGCGCGAAAGCCTGACGGGCGTGTCGCCGCTGTTTGCCGACAAGCCGTTTTTCCTCAGTGAGGAACAAAGTCTGGTGGATTGCTGCCTATTGCCAATACTCTGGCGTTTGCCGATTCTGGGTATAGAACTGCCGCGGCCGGCCAAGCCGCTGCTTGATTATATGGAGCGCCAGTTTGCGCGTGAGGCTTTCCAGGCGAGTCTGTCTGGTGTCGAACGCGACATGCGCTAAGGCTTAAGGAGCCGCTATGAACTCCAGTCGACCTTATCTGGTCCGCGCGCTCTACGAGTGGATTGTGGATAACGATTGCACCCCGCACATGCTGGTCAATTCCGAGTACCCGGCGGTGCAGGTGCCACAGGGCTTTGCCAGTGACGGGCAGATTGTCCTGAACATTTCGCCGAGTGCCGTGCGGCACTTGCACATGGACAACGACGTTGTGACCTTCGAAGGTCGCTTCGGTGGCGTCCCGCACAGTCTGTACGTGCCGATTGCTGCAATCCTGGGGATCTATGCCCGGGAGAACGGTCAAGGCATGGTGTTCGATCTGGAGTCGCCGATGGATGACGAAGACGAGATCGATCAGGATGACGATGTTCCGCCACCGGACAGCGAGCCACCGCGCCCAAGCGGCCGGCCAAGCCTTAAAGTGGTGAAGTAATAAAAAAAGGCGATCCGGTTGGATCGCCTTTTTTGTGCCTGCGTTTTGCGGTCAGTCGATGTATTCGAACAGCTTCACAATCTTCTGCACACCGGAAACGCCCTGCACCAGATTGGTCGCCTGGGCGGCTTCCTGTTTGGTCAGCAGGCCCAGCAGATAGACGATGCCGTTCTCGGTCACGACCTTGATCCGCGAGCCGGGAATGCTGGCGTCGGTGAGCATCTGGGTCTTGATCTTGGTGGTCAGCCAGGCATCGTTCTGGCGGGCCAGCAGGGAGGAGGGCTGCAACACTTGCAGTTCGTTATGGACCTTTTTCACGCGCTGAACGTTGGCGGCAGCCTGTTCGGCCTTTTCCTTGAGGTCTGCGCGCGGGGTCTGGCCAGCCAGCAAAACGACGCCGTTGAAGCTGGTGACGACGATGTGCGAGTCGTTGTCCAGGGCCGGATCGGCCTTGGCTACGTTGACGCCGACTTTGGTTTCGATCAGCGAGTCATCGATCTTGCTGCCGAAAGTGCGGGTGCCGCGGTCGTCTTCGATCGGCGCTTCACGGCTGGCATTCACCACCGAGGTGCAGCCGCTGATGCCGAGGCACAGGGTCAAGGCCAGAAGGCCAAGGCGATTAGGGGTCATTCTTCACTCCCGAACAGTTGGCTGTCGATCAGATCGCAAAGGCAATGGATCGCCAGCAAGTGGACTTCCTGAATACGTGCGGTGACGTTGGCCGGTACGCGAATCTCGACGTCTTCGGGCAGCAGCAGTGAAGCCATGCCTCCGCCATCGCGTCCGGTCAATGCTACGACAATCATTTCGCGATCATGTGCGGCCTGGATCGCCTGAATAATGTTCGCCGAGTTGCCGCTGGTCGAAATCGCCAGCAATACGTCACCCGGCTGGCCGAGTGCACGGATCTGCTTGGAGAACACTTCGTTGTAGCTGTAGTCGTTGGCGATCGAGGTGATGGTCGAGCTGTCGGTAGTCAGCGCGATCGCCGGCAGGCTAGGGCGCTCACGCTCGAAACGGTTGAGCAGTTCCGAGGAGAAGTGCTGGGCATCGCCGGCCGAGCCGCCGTTGCCGCACGAGAGCATTTTCCCCTCATTGAGCAGCGCGTTGACCATCACCTGGCTGGCTTGCTCGATGTGCGGTGCAAGTACGTCCATCGCCTGTTGCTTGGTGTCGATGCTGGCCTGGAAAAGCTGGCGAATTCGGGATTGCATGTCCATCTGTGTGACCTTAATTAGCGCGGCTGTCCGGCACGTGAATGTGCAGCCCGCAAAGCAAAGAGCAAAAGTGTTGAGTGAAAGTGTCCGGGTCGGAGCAGGCGGTCAACTGTCGAACGCATTCTGCAACCAGTTCAGCTGACCCTGGTGGCTGTCGATGGCCACCACGTCGAAGCGGCAGGGGGAATTGGCCCAACGCGACTCGCGCTGAAGAAAATACTGTGCGGCGAAAATCAGTTTCTGCCGTTTGCGCCCATCGATGCTGTCGAGTGCGCCACCCCATTGAGTGTTCTTTCGGTAACGGACTTCGACGAATACTACTGTATCGCCATCAAGCATGACCAGATCAAGCTCGCCGCGTTTACATAACCAGTTCTGCGCCAGCAGGCGCAGACCCTGGTGTTGCAGATGCTCGAGCGCCTGACGCTCGGCATCCTTGCCGCTTTGCAGGTGTGACCTGTCGGGCATCAGCGTGGAGTGTCCGGCAGGCGCTGGATCTGACCGCTGACGAACTGTGCCCATGGCAACTGACGGACGACGCGTTGGGACTGGGTCATTCCCAGGCTGCCCGACTGGCCTTCGATGCGGCTGTCCGGCAATGCTTTCAGTTGATCCAGACGTGGCGCCAGACGATAGGCATCGACGCCCATAGCATACAGGCGACCGAGGCTGCCGGCGGCTTGTGGCCATTGCGCGGTGACCTGCTGGCGCAGCGGATCGCTGGTTTCCAGCAGCCACGGGGTTTCGCAGAAGCGCACGCCGTTCATGTCGTTGTACTGGTTCACGTCACCGCTGGCGCTGAACACGTGGGAGGTCGCATAGACCGGCACGTCACCGGCGTACTGAAAGTTCAGGGTCGGCTTGATCTGCTGCGCCTGCTGAGGGGTGGCGGCGAGGAAGATGAATTCGATGTCCTGGCGACGCGAAGGCTGGGCGGCAACGTTGGTGCCGGCAGCATTCTGCAGGCTCTTGGCGCGAGCTTCGCTCTGACGCAGCTGGAACATGTCGGCGATCTGCTGGGCCAGTTGCACCGGCTGGTCGACGCGTTCGGTGGCGACAATGCTGCCGCCGTTGGCTTGCCAGTCCTGGCTGAAAGCACGCAGGACGCGGTCGCCCCATTCGCCTTTCGGCACCATGATGGCGGCGCGATGCAGACCGTCGGCACGGGCGCGGCGTGAGACTTCGCGGGCTTCGTCTTCAGCGGCCAGACCGAACTGGAACAGCTGCGCCGGACCTTGATCGCCTTCGCTGTAGTTCAGGGCGAGGGTGGTGATCGGCAGTTGCGGGCGAGTGCTCAACTGTTTGACCAGCGGTTTCTCCAACGGGCCGACGACCAGTTGCACGCCATCGGCCTGGGCCTTGCGGTAGAACTCGTCGAGGTTGGTCAGTTTCGAGCTGTCATAGAACTCGATGGCCGGCGGTTTCTGACCGGCTTGCTGAGCCTGATAGTGCGCGGCCATGAAGCCGTCACGCAGGGCCTTGCCGACCGAGGCCAGTTGGCCGTCCTGCGGCAGGAGCAGGGCGATCTTGCTCAGGGGCTGGCTGGCCAGTTCCTTGAGTTTGGTCAGGGGCAGCGGCAGGTTGATCGCGGCTGGGTGCTTTGGATGCTGATTGCGCCAGTTGTCGATGGCGGCTTGCTGCTGTTCCAGAGTGCCGGCGGTTTTCACGGCCAGAGCCAGGCTCATCCAGCCGCCGAGGTCATCGGTGGTGTTCGCTTGCAGTTGATCGGCCGGCAGCGATGCAATCAGGGTCCAGATCGCTTCGTGGTTCTTGCTGGCGGCTTCACCTTCCAGCATCGGCGCGATGAAGATGCGCTCGCGGGCGGCGGCCAGGGTCTGACCGTCGGCTTCAAGGGCGCGGGCGTGAACGGTGCCGGCGCGAACTTGCAGCGGTACCGACATTTCGCTCAGGCGTTGCAGGCTTGGATGGCTCAAGGCAGTCAGCGCGGCTTTCGGCTGGTTGCGAGTCATGGCCAGCTCAGCAGACAGCGTGCTGGCAAATGCCTGCTGGCCCGGCTGGAGTTGCTCCATCGGCACTTGCTGCAGGATTTGCGCGGACTGTCCGGCATTGCCCTGGCGGTATGCCATGTCTGCCGCACTCAGGCGCAGCAGAGCGGCCTTGTCCGGCGATTTGGCCTGGGCAGCCTGTTCGAGCAGTTGCTCGATGGTGGCATCCGGGGTCCGTGGAAGTTCGCCAAGGCTGGAGGAAGGGGAGCTGGCGCAAGCCGCCAGCAAGGCAGCGAGGCAGAGGGCAGTGAACAGCCGCAGGCAAGCGATCATGTAAGTGTTCCTGATACTCGATCAAATTAGCGTCGAATTGTACCCAAGCACTGGCCGGGGCGCGATGTTACTGGCGTGAAACCGTCAATTTAGCTGATACAAAGAGTGCGCAGCCTCACAATGGTGCGACAAACCGTGTCCGACCCGGGCGCGTCGACCGGCGCACGACGCGCTACAATGGCGGCTTTTACCGATCATGAGGTGTGCGCTTTGACTGCTCCAGGTCCTTTGAATTCCGCTGCGGGCTCGCTTTATGTGGTGGCGACGCCCATCGGCAACCTGGATGACATCAGCGCCCGGGCGTTGAAGATCCTGCGCGAGGTGGCGCTGATCGCCGCCGAAGATACGCGCCATTCCCAGCGCCTGATGCAGCACTTTGGCATCTCCACGCCGCTGGCAGCCTGTCATGAACACAACGAGCGGGATGAGGGCAGTCGCTTCATTACCCGTCTGTTGGCGGGCGACAACGTCGCACTGATTTCTGATGCCGGTACGCCGCTGATCTCCGATCCCGGTTATCACCTGGTGCGTCAGGCGCGTGCGGCCGGGATCAATGTGGTGCCGGTGCCAGGTGCGTGCGCGTTGATCGCGGCGTTGTCGGCTGCCGGTCTGCCATCCGACCGCTTTATCTTCGAAGGTTTTCTGCCGGCCAAGGCTGTGGGGCGCAAAGCACGCCTGGAAGCCATTAAAGAAGAGCCGCGCACGCTGATTTTCTACGAGGCGCCGCATCGCATTCTGGAATGTCTGCGGGATATGGAAGCGGTGTTCGGCGCTGATCGTCCGGCATTGCTCGCTCGTGAAATCACCAAGACCTTTGAAACGCTCAAGGGCTTGCCGCTGAGCGAGTTGCGGGCATTCGTCGAGGCCGACAGCAATCAGCAGCGTGGCGAATGCGTCGTGGTGGTGGCGGGCTGGACCGCGCCGGAGTCTGAAGATGCCGTCAGCAGCGAGGCGATGCGCATCCTCAACCTGTTGCTGGAAGAGATGCCGCTCAAGCGTGCGGCGGCTCTGGCGGCGCAAATCACCGGTGAGCGCAAAAACGTGCTGTATCAGGTGGCGCTGGACCGGCAAAAAGACGCGTAACCCGTCGCGCAGACCGGTTTGCGGGCTATTAGCGCTTGTTCTTCGGCCGCTCTGCCGTTAACCTGCGCGGCGGAGAGTCGATCGGACAGTCGCTGCCCTCTATGAAAATTAGGGGGGGGAGGAAAGTCCGGGCTCCATAGGGCGAAGTGCCAGGTAATGCCTGGGAGGCGTGAGCCTACGGAAAGTGCCACAGAAAATAACCGCCTAAGCGCTTCGGCGCCGGTAAGGGTGAAAAGGTGCGGTAAGAGCGCACCGCACGTCTGGCAACAGTTCGTGGCTAGGTAAACCCCACTTGGAGCAAGACCAAATAGGGTCCCAAGGCGTGGCCCGCGCTGGGACCGGGTAGGTTGCTAAAGATGTCCAGTGATGGCCATCGTAGACGAATGACTGTTCAAGACAGAACCCGGCTTACAGATCGACTCTCCACCTTTTTCTTTTCCCTGCTTGAATTAAAGGCGACAGGGCTGTTTATTATCAGCAGGCCTGCGCTGAAACCGGCAGCGGCAAACGCAGTAATAGCCAGTTCCCACCGTGCTTCAATCAACAGCAGAAGCGCTTTTGTAATACCGAAAAAATCTTACTCTTAACAAATTACTTTAACTTTCGAGCGCAGCTTTCAGTGCTGCTTCAAGTTATTGGATAAAAGCATCCGCCAGATTCTCGTTGCTCCTCCTTTTATGCTCCTAAATCTCCGTTCTGTAAGGGTTTTCCTTTAATCCGCGCCTTGACGGTGTGGTGGGCGCATTCCTATAGTGTGCGCAAGTGGCGGAAAGTGGCATGAAGTGGGTTTTTTGAGCTCAAAACGATAAAAATTGGAGAAACGCAGACGTGTTTCGCGGAGCTAACGCTATCAGTCTCGACGCAAAGGGCCGTCTCGCCATGCCGAGCCGGTACCGTGACGAGCTCGATTCGCGCAGTTCCGGCCAGTTGATCGTGACCATTGATGCCGTTGATCCATGTTTGTGTGTCTACCCGCTCGATGAGTGGGAAATTATTGAAACCAAGTTGCGCGCGCTCCCTTCGCTTCGCGAAGAGAACCGTCGTCTGCAACGTTTATTGATTGGTAATGCCGTTGACCTCGAGCTCGACGGCAGTGGTCGTTTCCTGGTGCCGCCGCGCCTGCGCGAATACGCGAAGCTCGACAAGCGCGCGATGCTGGTGGGCCAACTGAACAAGTTCCAACTGTGGGACGAAGATGCCTGGAATGCGGTTTCTGCCGCTGACCTGGCTGCCATACAACAACCGGGCGCCATGCCTGACGAACTGCGTGATCTGATCCTGTGACTATTGATAGCGGCTTTAACCACATCACCGTACTGCTTGACGAAGCCGTCGAGGCTCTCGCCGTACGTCCTGATGGCTGCTATCTGGACGGCACGTTCGGGCGCGGCGGGCACAGCCGGTTGATCCTGAGCAAGCTCGGGCCGGATGGTCGGCTCATCGGATTCGACAAGGATCCTCAAGCGATTGCCACCGGGCAAACGCTGGCGGCCGAAGACGGCCGCTTTGTCGTTGTGCAGCGCAGCTTTGCCGAGCTCGGTTCGGTGGTTGCCGAACAGGGGCTGGCCGGCAAGGTCAGCGGCATTCTGCTGGATCTGGGCGTCTCTTCGCCGCAGCTCGATGATGCCGAGCGTGGCTTCAGCTTCCTCAACGATGGCCCGCTGGACATGCGCATGGATCCGTCCCGTGGCATCAGCGCAGCCGAGTTCGTCAATACCGCGCCAGTGGAAGAAATCGCCCGTGTTTTCAAGGAATACGGCGAAGAACGTTTCTCCGGCCGCATGGCCCGTGCCGTGGCCGAACGCCGTGACATCACGCCGTTCGAGCGCACCGCCGATCTGGCCGAAGTCCTGAAAGTCGCCAACCCGGCGTGGGAGAAGGGCAAGAACCCGGCAACCCGCGCTTTCCAGGGCCTGCGCATTCACGTCAACAACGAACTGGGCGATCTGGAAGCGGGTCTTGTAGCCGCGCTCGAATGCCTGGAAGTGGGCGGCCGTCTGGTCGTGATCAGCTTCCACTCGCTGGAAGACCGTATCGTCAAACTGTTCATGCGCAAGCTGGTGAAAGGCGAAGCCGACAACCTGCCGCGCAACCTGCCGGTTCGCCACGTTGCGTTCGAACCGAAAATCAAAGTCCATGGCAAAGCGCAGACGGCCTCCGACGCCGAACTCAAAGCCAACCCACGTTCCCGTAGCGCCGTCATGCGCGTCGCGGAGAAGCTGCGGTGAGCAAGCTTTTCGCCAAGCCACTGCCCGGCGGCAGCTTTTTCATGCTGCTGCTGTTCATCGGCGTGCTCGTGTCGGCCATCGGCGTGTCTTACAGCGCCCACTGGAACCGGCAGTTGCTCAACACCCTGTACAACGAACTGAGCGTGCGCGACAAGGCGCAGGCCGAGTGGGGGCGCCTGATCCTGGAGCAAAGCACCTGGACCGCCCACAGCCGGATCGAAGTGCTGGCCACTGAACAACTGAAGATGCACATCCCAGGCGCAGCTGACGTGAAGATGGTGGCGCCATGATGAAACTCGAGGGGGCTCTCTTCCCGTGGCGTTTCCGTCTGATGGTGGCACTTCTCGGCGTGATGGTCGCGGCGATCTGCTGGCGCATCATCGACCTGCAAGTGGTTGACCGTGACTTCCTCAAAGGTCAGGGCGATGCGCGCAGTCTTCGGCACATTCCGATTCCGGCTCACCGTGGTCTGATCACCGACCGTAACGGCGAGCCTCTGGCCGTGAGTACCCCGGTGACCACGCTGTGGGCGAACGCCAAGGAAATGCAGACCGCCAAAGAGAAGTGGCCTGCGCTCGCTGCCGCGCTGGGGCAGGATCCGAAAGCCCTGGCCGAACGTCTCGAAGCCCAGGCCAACAAAGAATTCATTTATCTGGTGCGCGGGTTGACCCCCGAGCAGGGCCAGGCCGTGCTCGACCTGAAAGTGCCGGGCGTCTACGGCATCGAAGAATTCCGCCGGTTCTATCCGGCCGGTGAAGTGACGGCGCACATGGTCGGGTTCACCGACATCGATGACCACGGTCGTGAAGGCGTCGAACTGGCCTACGATGAATGGCTGGCCGGCGTGCCCGGCAAGCGGCAAGTCATCAAGGATCGGCGCGGACGGCTGATCAAGGATGTCCAGGTCACCAAAAACGCCAAGGCCGGCAAGCCCTTGGCGTTGTCGATTGACCTGCGCCTGCAATATCTGGCCAACCGTGAGCTGCGCAACGCGATCATCGAGAACGGCGCCAAGGCCGGCAGTCTGGTGATCATGGACGTGAAGACCGGCGAGATTCTCGCCATGGTCAACCAGCCGACCTACAACCCGAACAACCGTCGCAACCTGCAACCGGCGATGATGCGTAACCGCGCGATGATCGACGTGTTCGAACCCGGTTCGACCATGAAAGCAATCTCGATGAGCGCCGCGATCGAAACCGGCCGCTGGAAACCGAGCGACACCGTCGAGGTGTATCCGGGCTCCCTGCAGATCGGCAAGTACACCATCAAGGACGTATCGAAGACCGAAGGTCCGGTGCTCGACCTGACCGGCATTCTGATCAATTCCAGTAACGTCGGCATGAGTAAGGTCGCGTTCGATATCGGCGGCGAAACCATTTTCCGCCTCGCACAGAAAGTCGGCCTCGGCCAGGACACCGGCCTCGGCTTCCCGGGCGAACGTGTCGGCAACCTGCCGAACTACCGCGAGTGGCGCAAGGCCGAGACCGCAACGCTGTCGTACGGCTACGGTATTTCGGTGACGGCAATTCAGCTGGTGCATGCATTCTCGGCGCTGGCCAACAACGGTCGTCTCGCACCGCTGACCCTGATCAAAACCGACAAGGCACCGCAGACCACCCAGGTGCTGCCGGAAGCCGTCGCGAAAACCATGCAAGGCATGCTGCAACAAGTGATCGAAGCTCCGCGCGGCGTGTTCCGTGCGCAGGTGCCGGCGTATCACGTGGGTGGCAAGTCCGGTACCGCGCGTAAAACGTCGGTCGGCACCAAGGGCTATGCCGAAAACTCTTACCGCTCGCTGTTCGCCGGCTTCGGCCCGATGAGCGATCCACGTTATGCAATCGTCGTGGTGATCGATGAACCGACCAAGGCCGGCTATTTCGGTGGTCTGGTCTCGGCGCCGGTGTTCAGCCGTGTGATGTCGGGCACTCTGCGCCTGATGAACGTCACCCCGGACAACCTGCCGACCACACAACAGGCCAACGCCACCCCGGCCGTTCCGCTGAAAGCCAATGGAGGGCGCGGCTGATGTCTCTGAGTCTGAACAAGATTTTCCCCCACGCCGGCCACGATCTGTTGATCCGTGAACTGGCGCTCGACAGTCGCAATGTACGCGCGGGGGACCTGTTCCTCGCGGTGCCGGGCGGCAAGTTCGACGGGCGTGCGCACATTGCCGACGCCTTGCAGCGCGGTGCTGCCGCCGTGGCCTATGAAGTGGAAGGCGCCACCGTGCTGCCGATCACCGAAGTGCCGCTGATTCCGGTCAAAGGCCTGGCAGCGCAGCTGTCGGACATCGCCGGACGTTTTTACGGTGAGCCAAGTCATCACCTGAACCTGATCGGCGTGACCGGCACCAACGGCAAGACCAGCGTGACCCAACTGGTGGCGCAGGCGCTGGACCTGCTCGGCCAGCATTGCGGCATCGTCGGCACTTTGGGTTCCGGTTTTCATGGCGCGCTGCAAAGCGGCCTGCACACCACGCCGAATCCGATCGCCATGCAGGCGACTCTGGGCGACCTGAAAAAGGCCGGCGCCAAAGCCGTGGCCATGGAAGTTTCGTCCCACGGTCTGGATCAGGGCCGGGTTACTGCGCTGGCGTTCGACGTCGCAGTGATGACCAACCTGTCCCGTGATCACCTGGATTACCACGGCACCATGGAGGCCTACGCCGAGGCGAAGGCCAAGCTGTTTGCCTGGAATGACCTGAATTGCCGCGTGGTCAACCTCGACGACGATTTCGGCCGGCAACTGGCCGTTGAAAAGCGCGAGTCGCGGCTGATCACTTACAGCCTCCTCGACAGCAGCGCCTACCTCTATGTGCGTGAAGCGCAGTTCGACGACCATGGCGTGCGCGCCACGCTGGTGACGCCGCAGGGCGAGCACCATCTGCGCAGTACGCTGCTCGGTCGTTTCAACCTGAGCAACGTACTGGCCGCCGTCGGCGCCTTGCTCGGTCTGGACTACGCCCTCGACGAAATTCTCAAGGTGTTGCCGAAGCTCGAAGGCCCGGCCGGACGCATGCAGCGTCTCGGCGGTGGCACCCAGCCGCTGGTGGTGGTCGATTACGCCCACACCCCGGACGCGCTGGAAAAAGTGCTGACCGCGTTGCGCCCGCACGTTAAAGGCCAGCTGCTGTGCCTGTTCGGCTGCGGCGGTGATCGCGATCGCGGCAAACGTCCGCTGATGGCCGAAGTGGTCGAGCGTCTGGCTGACCGCGTGCTGGTGACCGATGACAATCCGCGCACCGAAGATCCGGCGGTGATTTTCGATGACATCCGCGCTGGCTTCACGGCTGTGGATAACGTGACGTTCGTGGCCGGCCGTGGCCAGGCCATCGCGCAACTGATTGCCGGCGCTTCGGCGGATGACGTGATCGTTCTGGCCGGCAAAGGTCACGAGGACTATCAGGAAATCAACGGCGAGCGCCATGCGTTTTCCGATCTGGTCGAGGCTGATCACGCCCTGACCGCGTGGGAGGTGGCCCATGCTTAAGGCCCTGAAACTCAGCGAACTGACCAACGCGCTCGACGCCCGTCTGGTCAGTGCCGACGCCAGTTTTGACGGCGTGAGCATCGACAGCCGCGCGATCAAGGCTGGCCAACTGTTTATTGCCCTGACCGGCCCGCGTTTCGACGGTCATGACTATCTGAATGAAGTCGCCGCCAAAGGCGCCGTTGCGGCATTGGTCGAGCGCGAAGTCGCCGACAGCACGCTGCCGCAATTGCTGGTCAAGGACACCCGCCAGGCCCTCGGCCAGTTGGGTGCGCTGAACCGTGCCGCGTTCACCAAACCGGTCGCGGCCGTTACCGGTTCCAGCGGCAAGACCACGGTCAAGGAAATGCTCGCGAGCATCCTGCGCACGCGCGGCTCGGTGCACGCGACCCGTGGCAACCTGAACAACGACCTCGGCGTACCGCTGACCCTGCTCGAACTCGCCCCGGAACACAGCGCGGCAGTGATCGAACTGGGTGCCTCGCGCCTGGGTGAAATCGCTTACACCGTAGGGCTGACCAAGCCGCACGTGGCGATCCTCAACAACGCCGGGACCGCCCATGTCGGTGAGTTCGGCGGGCCGGAGAAAATCGTTGAAGCCAAAGGCGAAATCATCGAAGGGCTGGCGGCCGACGGCGTCGCCGTGCTGAACCTCGATGACAAGGCGTTTGGTATCTGGAAGACCCGCGCCGGCGCCCGCAAGGTGCTGACGTTTGCCTTGAGCAACACTCAGGCGGATTTTTACGCCAGCGACCTGGCTACCGATGCCCGCGGCTGCCCGGCGTTCAACCTGCACAGTCCTGAAGGTGTGGAGCGGGTTCAACTGAACCTGCTCGGCACCCACAACGTCGCCAACGCCATGGCCGCCGCCGCTGCCGCTCACGCACTGGGCGTGTCGCTGTTCGGCATCGCCACCGGGCTTGGCGCGGTACAACCGGTCAAGGGTCGCACCGTCGCGCAACTGGCTAAAAACGGCATGCGCGTGATCGATGACACTTACAACGCGAACCCCACCTCGATGTGCGCGGCCGTTGATATACTCGCCGGCTTTTCCGGCCGCACCGTCCTGGTGCTCGGGGATATCGGCGAGTTGGGCGACTGGGCGGAGCAGGGGCACCGCGACGTGGGCGAATACGCCCGAGGCAAGGTTTCCGCGCTATACGCCGTCGGGCCGAACATGGTCCACGCCGTGAACGCATTCGGTAACGAGGCGCATCACTTCGGCACCCAAGCCGAACTGATCCAGGCCCTCGACGCCGAGCAGGACAAAAACACCACCATTTTGATCAAGGGTTCGCGCAGCGCAGCGATGGAAAACATCGTTGCGGCCCTGTGCGGGTCCAGTCTGGAGAAACATTAATGCTGCTGCTGCTAGCGGAGTATCTGCAACAGTTCTACAAAGGCTTCGCGGTCTTCCAGTACCTGACCCTGCGCGGGATCCTCGGTGTGCTGACCGCGCTGGTCTTGTCGCTGTGCTACGGCCCGTGGATGATCCGCACCCTGCAGAACCGTCAGATCGGCCAATCGGTTCGTAACGACGGCCCGCAATCGCACCTGTCCAAATCCGGTACGCCGACCATGGGCGGCGCGCTGATCCTGTCTTCGATCGGTGTCAGCACCCTGCTGTGGGCTGACCTGAGCAACCGTTATGTGTGGGTCGTGTTGCTGGTGACCTTGCTGTTCGGCGCCATCGGCTGGGTCGACGACTACCGCAAGGTGATCGAGAAGAACTCCCGTGGTCTGCCGAGTCGCTGGAAATATTTCTGGCAGTCGGTGTTCGGCCTCGGTGCGGCGATCTTCCTTTATATGACTGCCAGCACTCCGGTGGAAACCACCCTGATCCTGCCGATGCTCAAGGACTACAGCATTCCGCTGGGCGCCGGCTTCATCGTGCTGACTTACTTCGTGATCGTTGGCTCGAGCAACGCGGTCAACCTCACCGACGGCCTCGATGGCCTGGCGATCATGCCGACAGTGATGGTCGGCGGTGGCCTGGGCATTTTCTGCTACCTGTCGGGTAACGTGAAATTCGCTGAATACCTGCTGATCCCGTACGTACCGGGCGCAGGCGAACTGATCGTGTTCTGCGGCGCGCTGATCGGTGCCGGCCTGGGCTTCCTGTGGTTCAACACCTACCCGGCGCAAGTCTTCATGGGTGACGTCGGCGCACTGGCGCTGGGCGCAGCCCTGGGCACCATCGCGGTGATCGTCCGTCAGGAAATAGTCCTGTTCATCATGGGCGGCGTGTTCGTGATGGAAACCCTGTCAGTCGTCATTCAGGTTGCGTCCTTTAAGCTGACCGGTCGCCGTGTGTTCCGTATGGCGCCGATTCACCACCACTTTGAACTCAAAGGCTGGCCCGAGCCGCGCGTGATCGTCCGTTTCTGGATCATCACCGTGATTCTCGTGCTGATCGGCCTTGCCACCCTGAAGCTGAGGTAGAACGAGTGTCTCTGATCGCTTCTGACCACTTCCGCATCGTTGTCGGCCTCGGCAAGAGCGGCATGTCCCTGGTTCGCTTCCTGGCGAACCGGGGCGTGGCGTTTGCCGTGGCCGATACGCGGGAAAATCCACCGGAACTGGCCACGCTCCAGCGTGACTATCCGCACGTGGAAGTGCGTTGTGGCGAGCTGGACGTCGAATTCCTGTGCCGTGCCGATGAGCTCTACGTGAGCCCCGGCCTGGCGCTGGCGACCCCGGCCCTGCAAGCCGCCGCGGCCCGTGGCGTGAAGCTGTCCGGCGACATCGAGCTGTTCGCGCGTAACGCGAAGGCGCCGATCGTGGCCATCAGCGGTTCCAACGCGAAAAGCACCGTCACCACCCTGGTCGGCGAGATGGCGGCTGCGGCCGGCAAGCGCGTGGCCGTGGGCGGCAACCTCGGTACGCCGGCGCTGGATCTGCTCAGCGATGACGTCGAGCTGTACGTGATGGAGCTGTCGAGCTTCCAGCTGGAAACCACCGACCAGCTCAACGCCGAAGTGGCGACCGTGCTCAACATCAGCGAAGACCACATGGACCGCTACAGCGGTCTGCCGGCCTATCACCTGGCCAAGCACCGGATCTTCCGTGGTGCGAAGCAGTTCGTGGTCAACCGTCAAGACGCCTTGACCCGGCCGCTGATGGGCGAGGGCCAGCCGTGCTGGACCTTCGGCCTGACCAAACCCGATTTCAAGGCATTCGGCCTGCGTGAAGAGAATGGCGAGAAATACCTGGCCTTTGAATTCCAGAACCTGATGCCGGTGCGCGAATTGAAGATTCGCGGCGCCCACAACCAGTCCAACGTCCTGGCGGCGCTAGCGCTCGGCCACGCGGTCGGGCTGCCGTTCGACGCCATGCTGGCAGCGCTGCGCACCTTCGCCGGTCTCGAACACCGTTGCCAGTGGGTGCGTGATCTGGACGGCGTCGGTTACTACAACGATTCCAAAGCCACCAACGTCGGCGCCGCTCTGGCTGCCATCGAAGGCCTGGGTGCGGACATCGACGGCAAGGTCGTGCTGATCGCCGGTGGCGACGGCAAGGGCGCCGACTTCAAGGACCTGCGCGATCCGGTGGCGGCCCATTGCCGCGCCGTGATCCTGATGGGCCGCGATTCCGACAAGATCGGCGAAGCGATCGGCGATGCCGTGCCGCTGATTCGCGCGACCACGCTGGTCGATGCGGTGGCCCAATGCCGCGCCGCCGCCCAACCGGGTGACGTCGTGCTGCTGTCGCCGGCCTGCGCCAGTTTCGACATGTTCAAGAACTACGAAGACCGTGGTCACCAGTTCGTCCGCGCCGTGGAGGATCTGGCATGAGCTTGAGAAACATCATCAAGCCATACCCGTCGCCGCTGATCACCGGACGCGGGATCGACCTCGACTTCCCGATGCTCGCCGGTTGCCTGGCGTTGCTCGGTCTGGGCCTGATCATGATCGCTTCGGCATCGACAGAAGTCGGCGCGGCGCAGTCGGGCAGTGCTCTTTATTACATGACCCGTCACCTGATCTACGTGGTGCTGGGCCTGGGCGCGTGCGTCGTCACCATGATGATCCCGATCGCCACCTGGCAGCGGCTGGGCTGGCTGATGCTGATCGGTGCGTTCGGTCTGCTGGTGATGGTGATCATCCCGGGGATCGGCCGTGAGGTGAACGGCTCGATGCGCTGGATCGGTTTCAGCTTCTTCAACGTTCAGCCGTCCGAGATCGCCAAGGTGTTCGTGGTGATCTACCTCGCCGGTTATCTGGTGCGTCGTCAGAAAGAAGTGCGCGAGAGCTGGATGGGCTTCTTCAAGCCGTTCATCGTGCTGCTGCCGATGGCGGGCCTGTTGCTGATGGAGCCGGACTTCGGTGCCACCGTCGTGATGATGGGCGCTGCGGCGGCGATGCTGTTCCTCGGCGGGGTCGGGCTGTTCCGGTTCTCGCTGATGGTGGTGCTGGCCGTCGGTGCGGTGGTATTGCTGATTCAGATGCAGCCGTACCGGATGGCGCGTCTGACCAACTTCGCCGACCCGTGGGCCGACCAGTTCGGCGCCGGTTATCAATTGTCGCAAGCCTTGATCGCGTTCGGTCGCGGTGAATGGCTGGGCGTTGGCCTGGGCAACAGCGTGCAGAAGCAGTTCTACCTGCCGGAAGCCCACACCGACTTCGTGTTCTCGGTTCTGGCCGAAGAGCTTGGGGCCGTGGGCTCGCTGTGCACCGTGGCACTGTTCGTGTTCGTGTGTATTCGCGGCATGTACATCGGTCTGTGGGCCGAGAAAGCCAAACAGTTTTTTGCCGCTTATGTTGCCTACGGCCTGTCGTTCCTGTGGATCGGCCAGTTCCTGATCAACATCGGCGTGAACGTCGGCCTGTTGCCGACCAAGGGCCTGACCTTGCCGTTTCTCAGTTACGGCGGCAGTTCCCTGGTGATCTGCTGCGCCTGCCTTGGCCTGTTGTTGAGAATCGAGTGGGAGAGCCGGACCCACCTGGGCAGTGAAGAGATGGAATTCCATGAGAGCGACTTCGCCGAGGAGCCGAACCATGGGCGCTAACGTATTGATCATGGCCGGCGGCACCGGTGGCCACGTGTTCCCGGCGCTGGCCTGTGCCCGCGAATTCCAGGCGCGCGGCTACACCGTGCACTGGCTCGGCACGCCGCGCGGGATCGAAAACGATCTGGTGCCGGCGGCGGGTCTTGAACTGCACCGTATCAACGCCACTGGCCTGCGCGGCAAGGGCAAGCTGTCGCTGCTCAAGGCGCCGTTCATGCTGCTGAAATCGGTGTGGCAGGCGCGGGCGATCATTCGCCGCTTGCGTCCGGTGTGCGTGGTCGGATTCGGCGGCTATGTGACCGGTCCCGGTGGTCTTGCCGCCAAACTGGCCGGCGTGCCGGTGATCGTTCATGAGCAGAACGCCGTGGCCGGCACCGCCAATCGGTTGCTGGTGCCGTTCGCCGCCCGGGTGTGTGAAGCCTTCCCCGACACCTTTACCCTGTCGGACAGCCGCCGTACCACCGGTAACCCGGTGCGCAGCGAGCTGTTCCTCGAAACACCGCGCCCGGCCCTGGCCGGACGCAAGGCGCGTTTGCTGATCCTGGGCGGAAGCCTGGGCGCAGAACCGTTGAACAAGTTGCTGCCTGAAGCCCTGGCACAAGTCGATGTCGACTTGCGTCCGGAAGTGTTCCATCAGGCTGGCAGAAACCACGATGAAGTGACTGCAGAGCGCTACCGCGCCGCCGGCGTGGATGCGCAGGTGCAGCCGTTCATCAAAGACATGGCCCAGGCCTATGGCTGGGCTGACCTGGTGGTGTGCCGCGCCGGCGCATTGACCATCAGTGAACTGGCCGCCGCCGGTCTGCCCTCGATGCTGGTGCCCTTGCCACACGCGATCGACGATCACCAGACCCGCAACGCCGATTATTTGGCCCGTGAAGGCGCTGCCTTCCTGATGCCGCAAAGAACGACTGGCGCCGCGGACCTTGCCGCGCGCCTGACAGAGGTCTTGATGCAACCGCAACGACTCGAACAAATGGCCCAAGCGGCCCGCCGTCTGGCGAAACCCGAAGCCACCCGTAGCGTGGTCGATACCTGTCTGGAGGTGGCCCATGGTTGAGAATCAGAAAGCCATGCCGCAACCGGAAATGCGCCGCATCCGTCGCATCCACTTCGTCGGCATTGGCGGCGTGGGCATGTGCGGCATCGCCGAAGTGCTGCTGAACCTGGGCTATGAAGTGTCCGGTTCCGACCTGAAAGCTTCGCCGGTGACCGAGCGCCTGGAATCCTTCGGTGCGCAGATCTTCATTGGCCACCGTGCCGAGAACGCCGCAGCCGCCGATGTGCTGGTGGTGTCGAGCGCCGTCAATACTTCCAACCCGGAAGTGGCGACTGCGCTGGAACGCCGCATCCCGGTGGTGCCGCGTGCCGAAATGCTCGCCGAACTGATGCGCTACCGTCACGGCATCGCCGTCGCCGGTACTCATGGCAAGACCACCACTACCAGCCTGATCGCTTCGGTGTTCGCGGCCGGTGGCCTGGATCCGACTTTCGTCATCGGTGGCCGTCTGAATGCCGCGGGCACCAATGCCCAGCTCGGCACCAGCCGTTACCTGATCGCCGAAGCCGATGAAAGCGACGCAAGCTTCCTGCACCTGCAACCGCTGGTGGCCGTGGTCACCAACATCGACGCCGACCACATGGCGACTTACGACGGTGACTTCAACAAGCTGAAGAAAACCTTCGTCGAGTTCCTGCACAACCTGCCGTTCTACGGTCTGGCGGTGATGTGCCTGGACGATCCGGTGGTGCGTGAAATCCTGCCGCTGGTCAAGCGTCCGACCGTGACCTATGGCTTCAGCGAAGACGCCGACGTGCGCGCGATCAATGTTCGTCAGCAGGGCATGCAGACCTTCTTTACCGTGCTGCGCCCTGATCGCGAGCCTCTTGATGTGTCCGTGAACATGCCGGGCAATCACAACGTGCTCAATTCCCTGGCGACCATCTGCATCGCCACCGACGAAGGCGTCAGCGACGAGGCCATCGTTCAGGGCCTGTCCGGGTTCCAGGGTGTCGGCCGACGTTTCCAGGTCTACGGCGAACTGCCGGTGGACGGCGGCAGCGTGATGCTGGTCGACGACTACGGTCACCACCCGACCGAAGTCGCAGCCGTGATCAAGGCCGTGCGCGGTGGCTGGCCAGAGCGCCGTCTGGTGATGGTCTACCAGCCGCACCGCTACAGCCGCACCCGCGACCTGTACGACGATTTCGTCAATGTACTGGCCGACGCCAACGTGCTGCTGCTGATGGAAGTCTATCCGGCCGGCGAAGAGCCGATCCCGGGCGCGGACAGCCGCAAGCTGTGCAACAGCATCCGTCAGCGCGGTCAGCTCGACCCGATCTACATCGAGCGCGGCGTAGACCTGGCGCCGCTGGTCAAGCCGCTGCTGCGCGCCGGCGACATTCTGCTGTGCCAGGGCGCCGGTGATATCGGCGGTCTCGCACCGAAACTGTTGAAAAGCGAGTTGTTCGCCGGCGCCGTGGCGGCATCGGTCGAGGGGAAGTTGAAATGACTGCTGCCTACGCCAATCTGTTCTCCACCATCGCCCCGAAGGATTTCGGTCGTGTGGCCGTGCTGTTCGGTGGCCTGAGTGCCGAGCGTGAAGTTTCGCTGAAGTCCGGCAACGCTGTGCTCACTGCGCTGCAAAGCGCGGGTGTGGACGCGTTCGGCATCGACGTCGGCGCCGATATTCTGCAGCGCCTGCTGAGCGAAAAGATCGACCGCGCGTTCATCATCCTCCACGGTCGCGGCGGTGAAGACGGCAGCATGCAAGGCCTGCTCGAAGTGGCCGGCATTCCGTACACCGGCAGTGGCATCCTGGCTTCGGCACTGGCGATGGACAAGTTGCGCACCAAGCAGGTCTGGCACACGCTCGGGATTCCGACGCCGCGTCACGCCGTGCTGCGCAGCGAGGCCGATTGTATTTCGGCAGCGACGGAACTGGGCTTCCCTTTGATCGTCAAACCGGCGCATGAAGGTTCAAGTATCGGGATGGCCAAAGTGAGTTCTGCGTCCGAGTTGATCGACGCATGGAAAGCGGCCAGTACCTACGATTCGCAAGTGTTGGTCGAGCAATGGATCCACGGTCCGGAGTTCACCATCGCCACCCTGCGTGACCAGGTGTTGCCTCCTATCGCCCTGGGTACGCCACACACGTTCTACGACTACGACGCCAAGTACATCGCCAACGATACCCAGTATCGGATTCCGTGCGGGCTCGATGCCGCCAAGGAAAAAGAACTCATGGACCTCACGGCGCAAGCCTGCGAGGCGCTGGGTATTGCCGGTTGGGGCCGTGCGGACGTGATGCAGGACGCCGACGGCAAATTCTGGTTCCTGGAAGTCAACACCGCTCCCGGCATGACCGATCACAGCCTAGTACCGATGGCGGCGAAAGCGGCCGGTCTGGATTTCCAGCAGCTGGTTCTGGCCATTCTGGCCGCCAGTGTCGATGCCGACGGCAAGAAAGAGGCGCGAGGTTAAAACCATGCAAGGCGCACAGCTCAGACATCAGCCACCCGCACCCGGCCGCAAGCCGGTGCCGCGGGGTGCCAGCCGAATGGTGGCCAAAGAGCCGATGTCCGCGCGCCTGCCAAAAGCCAACTTCGGCTTTTTGAAAGGTCTGTTCTGGCCGGTGCTGCTGGTGGCCCTGGGGTTCGGCACTTACGAAGGCGCACAGCGTCTGCTGCCGTACGCCGACCGGCCGATCACCAAGATAGCGGTGCAGGGCGACCTGAGTTACATCAGCCAGCAAGCGGTGCAGCAGCGGATCGCCCCTTACGTGGCGTCGAGCTTCTTCACCATCGATCTGGCGAGCATGCGCACCGAGCTGGAGCAGATGCCGTGGATCGCCCACGCCGAAGTACGTCGGGTGTGGCCGGACCAGGTGGTGATCCGCCTCGAAGAGCAACTGCCGGTGGCGCGTTGGGGTGACGAGTCGTTGCTCAACAACCAGGGCCAGGCGTTCACGCCCAAGGAACTGGCGAATTACGAACACCTGCCGCAGCTGTTCGGTCCGCAGCGGGCCCAGCAGCAAGTGATGCAGCAATACCAGGTGCTGAGCCAGATGCTCCGGCCACTGGGCTTCTCGATTGCGCGGCTCGAGCTGCGTGAACGTGGCAGCTGGTTCCTGACCACCGGTGCCGGCAGTTCCGGCCCCGGGATCGAGCTGCTGCTGGGACGCGGCAACCTGGTGGAAAAGATGCGCCGCTTCATTGCCATCTATGACAAGACGCTCAAAGAACAGATTACGAACATTGCGCGCATCGATCTGCGCTACGCCAACGGCCTTGCTGTTGGCTGGCGGGAACCAGTAGCGCCGACGACAGCCCAACCCGCTGTCGCAAAGAATTAAGAAGAGGCAGGACCCATGGCAAACGTGCAAAGCGGCAAAATGATCGTCGGTCTCGATATCGGCACCTCCAAAGTGGTGGCGCTGGTCGGCGAGGTTGCGGACGACGGCTCGCTGGAAATCGTCGGGATCGGCACTCATCCGTCCCGCGGCCTGAAGAAAGGCGTGGTGGTCAACATCGAGTCCACCGTGCAGTCGATCCAGCGCGCGATCGAAGAAGCCCAACTGATGGCGGGCTGCCGCATTCACTCGGCGTTCGTCGGCGTGGCGGGCAATCACATTCGCAGCCTGAACTCCCACGGCATCGTGGCGATTCGTGATCGCGAAGTCAGCTCGGCTGACCTGGAGCGGGTACTCGACGCCGCCCAGGCGGTAGCGATCCCGGCCGACCAGCGTGTGCTGCACACCCTGCCGCAGGATTACGTGATCGATAACCAGGAAGGCGTGCGCGAGCCGCTGGGCATGTCCGGCGTACGTCTGGAAGCCAAGGTTCACGTGGTCACCTGCGCCGTAAACGCCGCACAGAACATTGAAAAATGCGTGCGTCGCTGCGGTCTGGAAATCGACGACATCATTCTCGAGCAACTGGCCTCGGCCTACTCGGTCCTGACCGACGACGAAAAAGAGCTGGGCGTGTGCCTGGTCGACATCGGCGGCGGCACCACCGACATCGCGATCTTCACCGAAGGCGCGATCCGCCACACGGCCGTGATCCCGATTGCCGGTGACCAGGTGACCAACGACATCGCCATGGCGTTGCGCACCCCGACCCAGTACGCCGAAGAGATCAAGATCCGCTACGCCTGCGCGCTGGCCAAGCTGGCCGGTGCCGGCGAGACCATCAAGGTGCCGAGCGTCGGCGACCGTCCGCCGCGCGAACTGTCCCGTCAGGCCCTGGCCGAAGTGGTCGAGCCGCGTTACGACGAACTGTTCACCCTGATCCAGGCCGAGCTGCGTCGCAGCGGCTACGAAGACCTGATCCCGGCCGGCATCGTGCTCACCGGTGGTACCTCGAAGATGGAAGGCGCCACGGAACTTGCCGAAGAAATTTTCCACATGCCGGTCCGCCTGGGCGTGCCGCATGGGGTGAAAGGCCTGGATGACGTGGTACGCAACCCGATTTATTCCACTGGCGTTGGCTTGTTGATGTACGGCCTGCAGAAGCAGTCCGACGGGATCTCGTTCTCGGGCATCGGCAGCCGCGACAGCTACAGCAACGATGAGCCGCAGGCGCCGTTGCTGGACCGTTTGAAGAAGTGGGTTCAAGGCAACTTCTAACGCTTTACCGCAACACCGCAACAAACAGCAGTAGGCGAAAAAACTAGAGAATGTAAGGAGAGGGAAAATGTTCGAACTCGTAGACAACATCCCCGCAAGCCCGGTAATCAAAGTTATCGGTGTTGGCGGTGGCGGCGGCAACGCTGTCAATCACATGGTCAAGAGCAACATCGAAGGCGTGGAATTCATCTGCGCCAACACCGATGCTCAAGCGCTGAAAAACATCGGCGCGCGCACCATTCTGCAACTGGGCACCGGCGTGACCAAAGGCCTGGGCGCCGGCGCCAACCCGGAAGTCGGCCGTCAGGCTGCGCTGGAAGATCGCGAGCGCATCGCTGAAGTGCTGGCCGGCACCAACATGGTGTTCATCACCACCGGCATGGGCGGCGGTACCGGTACCGGTGCTGCGCCGATCATCGCCGAAGTGGCCAAGGAAATGGGCATCCTGACCGTTGCGGTCGTGACCCGTCCGTTCCCGTTCGAAGGCCGCAAGCGTATGCAGATCGCCGATGAAGGCATCCGCATGCTCTCGGAAAGCGTCGACTCGCTGATCACCATTCCGAACGAAAAACTGCTGACCATCCTCGGCAAGGACGCAAGCCTCTTGTCGGCTTTCGCCAAGGCTGACGACGTACTGGCCGGTGCCGTTCGCGGTATCTCCGACATCATCAAGCGTCCGGGCATGATCAACGTCGACTTCGCCGACGTACGCACCGTGATGAGCGAAATGGGCATGGCGATGATGGGCACTGGCTGCGCCAGCGGTCCGAACCGTGCACGTGAAGCCACTGAAGCGGCCATCCGCAACCCGCTGCTGGAAGACGTGAACCTGCAAGGCGCACGCGGCATCCTGGTGAACATCACTGCCGGTCCTGACCTGTCCCTGGGTGAGTACTCCGACGTGGGTTCGATCATCGAAGCCTTCGCTTCCGAGCACGCGATGGTCAAGGTCGGTACCGTTATCGATCCGGACATGCGCGACGAACTGCACGTGACCGTGGTTGCCACTGGTCTGGGCGCGAAAATCGAGAAGCCTGTGAAGGTCATCGACAACACCGTTCACACCTCGATGGCGGCTGCTCAGGTGCAGCAACCGGCACCCGCTCGTCAGGAGCAGCCAGCGGTGAATTACCGTGACCTGGACCGTCCGACCGTCATGCGCAACCAGGCTCAGGCCGGTGCTGCGACTGCCGCGAAGATGAATCCGCAAGATGACCTGGACTACCTGGACATCCCGGCTTTCCTGCGTCGTCAGGCCGATTGATGAAATGTATCAGGGGTATTCAGGTGATTGGTGTTCAGCAAAGGCTCGGTCTGCTATCATCGCCAGCCTTTGTTGATACCAGTTCGCAATTTGCGCTGAAGCGGCCCATGCCATGATTAAACAACGCACACTGAAAAATATTATCCGTGCCACCGGTGTAGGTCTGCACTCCGGGGAGAAGGTTTACCTGACCCTCAAGCCTGCACCTGTCGACACCGGGATCGTCTTTCGTCGTGCCGATCTCGATCCGGTTGTCGAGATACCGGCTCGTGCGGCCAACGTCGGCGAGACAACCATGTCGACGACGCTGGTCAACGGTGACGTGAAGGTAGACACGGTGGAGCACTTGCTCTCGGCCATGGCTGGCCTGGGCATCGATAACGCCTACGTCGAGCTCTCCGCGTCTGAAGTCCCGATCATGGATGGCAGCGCAGGACCTTTCGTATTCCTGATTCAATCGGCTGGCCTGGAAGAACAGGACGCCGCCAAGAAATTCATCCGCATCCTGCGTGAAGTGACAGTGGAAGACGGCGACAAGCGCGCCACTTTCGTCCCTTTCGAAGGGTTCAAGGTGAGCTTCGAGATCGATTTCGATCACCCGGTTTTCCGGGACCGCACCCAAAGTGCAAGCGTGGATTTTTCCAGCACTTCGTTCGTAAAAGAAGTCAGCCGCGCCCGTACTTTCGGTTTCATGAGTGACATCGAGTACCTGCGCAAGCACAACCTCGCACTCGGCGGCAGCGTGGAAAACGCGATCGTGGTCGATGCCGATGGCGTACTGAACGAAGACGGCCTTCGCTATGAAGACGAATTCGTGAAGCACAAGATCCTCGATGCGATTGGCGACCTGTACCTGCTGGGCAACAGCCTGATTGGTGAGTTCAAGGGCTTCAAGTCCGGCCACGCACTGAACAACCAGCTGCTGCGCAAGTTGATTGAGCAGAAAGATGCCTGGGAAGTCGTGACGTTCGAAGACGCCAGCACTGCACCGATCTCTTACATGCGCCCGGTTGCGGCGGTGTAAGTAAAAAACCTCTCTAGTTTTTTGAAGGCCACCTTTGGGTGGCCTTTTTTTATGCCTGTTTTCAGGCCACGACGACCCGGTTTCGCCCACCTTCCTTGGCCTGATACAACGCCTTGTCCGCCGCGAACAACAGCTGCTCCAGACTGATTTCGCTCGTCGCCGTCCAGGTACTGATACCGACGCTCACGGTCATCGGTGACTGGTCTTTATTCAGGCTCGGCAATTGCTCCACCGCTGCACGAATGTGCTCGGCGATCTGCTGCGCCCCGACGCTGTCGGTTTCCGCGAGGATCACCGAAAACTCCTCACCGCCATACCGCGCCACCAGATCCGCCGGACGCCGCACATTGGCGGTGATCACTCTCGCCAGTTCACGCAACGCCTGATCGCCGGCCTGATGCCCGTGGCGGTCATTGAATGCCTTGAAGTGGTCCGCATCGATCATCAGCAATGACAGGGGTTGGCCCGAGCGTTGGGCGCGGAACCACTCGTGGCGCAGCGACTGGTCGAGCATCCGCCGGTTGGCGACCCCGGTCAGGGCATCGGTCGCCGCCAGTTGCGCCAGTTCGTGTTCGGCCCGTTGCCGCAGTCGCAGCTCCCGGGCCAGCAGCCAGGTCAGCCACAGCAGGCCGGCACACAGCACGCCGGTGGCGCCGCTGATCAGGATCGCCGTGCGTCGCCACGCGCCGAACACTTCCTCACTGGACAGGGCAACGATCACCGTCAGCGGCAGATTGCCGACCCGCGAATAGGTGTACAGCCGTTGCTGATAATCCATGCTCGAAATGCTGTTGAAACTGCCATTGCCGTTACTGTCGCGCAGGATCCGCACCACATTGGGCCGGGCGGCAAAGCTCTTGCCGATCGAATCGCTCTGCAGATAAGGCTTCTGCGCCAGCAGGATGCCGTCGTTGTTGATGATGTTGAGGGTGCTGTCGATGCCGATGTCGAGACTGTTGAACAGCTGATCGAAGTAATCGAGTTTCATCGACGCCACGGCCACGCCCAGAAACTCGCCGGTGTCCGAAGAGATGCGCCGGCTGAAACTGATCCGCCACTGGTTCGCGTCATCGCAGTCGCAGCGGGGTTTGAACGGACGGCTGATGAACATGCCGGTGTCGCGGTTGAAGGCGTGGGCGAGGAAGTAGTCGCGGTCGGCGAAATTGCCTGGCAGCGGATCGACCCGCGAGGAATCGGCGATCACCTCGCCATGCTTGTCGAGCAACAGGATGTCGCCCTTGAAGCGCGCGGTAGTAGAGCGATCGAACAACGCCAGATGGCGAATCTGCGGCGACACATCTTTCAGGTCGTCACGCTGGGCGGCAGCGATCAGCCCTTGCAGCGTCAGGTCATACAGCTCGACGGTGCGCAGCACGTCGGCGTCGATCAACTGGGCGATGGTGGTGGCGCCGCGGGTGGCCGATTCCTGAGCGTTGGCGTGTTCGCGGATCAGCAGGAACGTGACGATGCACACAATCGCGATCACGCTCAGCAGGCTGCCGAGGATCAGCAGCAGCTCGGAGCGTCCGGTCGTGCCGTGAACGGTAGGGGTGCGGCTCGCGATCATGGTTCGGTTTCGGTAAGGGATTCTTGTAAGCGTAGTTGTACCCGCTTCGCTGCCACAGGCAAGAAAAAGGCCAGCGCATCAGGCTGGCCTTTTACTGTAGCGCCGATCTTAGAAGACGTTGATCGGGTAGTCGATGATCACACGGTATTCATCTGTGTCCGTATCCAGCGCGCCGTAACCGTTGCCGCCACGGTTGGTCGCCCATTGCAGATGCACCGCGAGGTCTTTGGCCTGGCCGCTCTGCACCACGTATTTAAGATCGATGTCGCGCTCCCAATGCTTGGCGTTGCGGCCTTCGGCGCTGTACCACAAGGCGTAACCTTTGCTGCCCGGATCGACCTTGGTCAGGTCCAGCGTGCCGCGCGAGTAGGACAGCGCCGAGGTCAGGCCCGGCAGGCCGACGCCGGCGAAATCGTAGGCGTACTTGAGTTTCCACGAGCGCTCGTTCGGGCCGTTGAAGTCCGAGTATTGCTGCGAGTTGTCGAGGTAAACGCTGTCACCCTGGCTGATGTAATCGAACGGCGTGTTGCCGTTGACCCGCTGGTATGCAGCGGTAACGCTGTGGTTGCCGATACCGACGGTGAAATGCAGGCTGTAGGTGTTGTTGTCGATATTGCCCAGCAGCGCGTCGCCGGTGTCTTGGGTGTGATAGAAGTGCAGGCCCGGGTTGAGGGTCACCCGGTCATTCAGCGCCCAGGTGTAGTCGAGGTCGTAGTAGTACTGGTTCCAGATGTCCTTCAGCTCGGACGCGTACAGGCTGCTGGTCAGGCCTTCGACGCCGCTCCAGGCCACGCCGGCCCAGTTCAGGTGCTGGCTCTTGTCGCCGTCGGCGAGGGTGCCGTAAGAGGTGCCGATGCGTTTGTGGCCGCTCTGGTTGTAGGGCTTGGTGAAGCTGGCCTGGCCGCCTTCGATCATCCAGCCATCGAAGCTGTGGTTGGTCAGGCTGAGGCCGCGAAAGGTCTGCGGCAGCATGCGCGTCTCGCCACCGGCGATCACCGGGTTGGCGAGGAACAGATCGCCGGACTTCAGCTCGGTATCGAACGCACGCATTTTCAGAGTGCCGCCCGCCGTGGAGAACGAGCCCGGCGCTTTGCCGCTGCCGTCACTGACCGGCAGGATGCTGGAGTTGTCGGTGCCGCCACCGCCATCAAGTTTGAGACCGAGCATGGCGTGGGCATCGATGCCGAAACCAACCGTGCCTTCGGTGTAGCCCGACTCGAATTTGCCGAGGAAACCTTGGCCCCACTCGATGTTGTCATCCGTCTGCTGCAGGCGGTTGCGGTTCATGTAGTAGTTGCGGGCGTTGAGGTTGAGACTCGCGCCTTCAACGAAACCCTGTTTCTCGGATTCGGCAGCGTGGGCGGCGGGGGCAATCGTTGCGGCAATTGCAATGAACAGCGGGGTGAAGCGAACTGGGTAACGCACGTGCGGTAAAGCTCCTTGGGGTCAACTGACACTTCAATGTCTTGAGGTGCGGGATGTTTCTAATTGTTAAAGACGAACCGGACAGCTTACAGACCACAACGAAAAAAGGCCGCTGAAAATCAGCGGCCTGCAAGGACGACGGTTGAACGGGAAGAGCCAAACAACCGCGTCGAGGGAAACGGAGCGGTGCGCGACTCAGCTCTCTTTCTCTGCAGCCTGAGTCTGGGAAGTTGCGGCCTGAGGGGCTTGCGTGGCGTCTTGAGCCTTGGCCATCACTTCTGCCTGATGCTGTTCGAATGCGTGAGCGCGAGCGGCGTTTTGCGCTACGAACGACTGCGATTCTTCAGCCATCGCCATCGGCGACAGGATCAATGAGGACAAAACGAAAGCGCTGGCAATACCCATACTGTTGGACATCTTGAAAACCTTCTTGCTTGGCAAGTGCTGTTTGGTGCGGGCAAAGATAAGGTTGCCGGGCGTTGGGAAACAGCGTGATTTTCATAAATGACTGTTACAGCAAAAGCAAAAGTCACCCCCTCATCGGAACGCCGCCCGCCCAGCCCTCTCCCCCAAGGGGGCGAGGGGGAAAGGGAGCCGATCTTCATGCTTTTCAAAGCCTGAGTTCGACTGGATTTTTCAGGTCGGCGTAACTCGAAAGAACAACTCGGTCAGTCCCCTCTCCCTCTGGGAGAGGGTTAGGGTGAGGGGGCTTTTCAGACCGGGAGGTGGATTCCGAAAGTATTCATCCCGCGATCACTGCGCACGAACACATCGCCGCCATGCATCAGCGCAATCGCCTTGACGATCGCCAGCCCCAGTCCGTGGTTGTTGCCGCTGTTGCTGCGCGACGCATCGACCCGGTAGAAACGCTCGAACAAGCGTGGCAAATGTTCGCTGGCAATCGGCGAACCGGGGTTGGCCACGCCGATGCTGACCTGATGTTCCTCGACCGCGATCTGCACTTCGATCACCTGACCGGGCGCGGTGTGTTGTACCGCGTTGCTCAGCAGATTGATCAAGGCCCGGCGCAGATGAGCGATCTCGATCTGCACTTGCGCATCACCGCTTACCCGAACCTGGACTTGCGCGTCTTCGAGGATGAAGTCGAGGTATTCGAGGGTGGTTGCCACTTCATCGGCCAGCGAGGTGGACGTCAGTTTGGTGGCCTTGCTGCCCTGGTCGGCGCTGGCCAGGAACAGCATGTCGTTGATGATCGAGCGCAGGCGTTCCAGCTCTTCGAGGTTGGATTGCAGCACTTCGAAATAATGCTCGGCGGAGCGCCCGCGAGTGAGGGCGACCTGGGTCTGGCCGATCAGGTTGGTCAGCGGCGAGCGCAGCTCATGGGCGACGTCGGCGTTGAAGGATTCGAGCCGCGAATAGGCCTGTTCAACCCGCTCCAGCGTCGAGTTGAACGAGTCGACGAACTGCTCCAGCTCCGGCGGCAACGGCGACAGACGCAGGCGCCCGGCCCGCAACGGCGGCGCCAGACGCTGGGCTTCGTGGGACAGTTTGATCAGTGGTTTGAGGCCGATCCGCGCCACCCAATATCCCAATGCCGATGCCAGCAGCACGCCGATCACCGCCAGGCTGACCAGCGCGATCAGCAACTGATGCTGGGTCTGGTGAAAGGTCTCGGTGTCGATGCCGATCATGAAGCGCAGCGGCGGGCGTTGATCCTTGGCTGGCAGTTCGGTGAGCAGCACTTTCAGCGGATAGGGATGATCGGGCAGTTGCAGGTCGCGCATGCCTAAAGGCCCTTGGGCAAACGCGCGGATCAAGGCATCTGGCTCGCCAAACTCGTAGCCCGGATTGCCGCTGACCACCCAGAAACGGATGCGTTTGTCTTCTTCGCCGAGCAGCTTGAGCTTGGCGTTGATCTTCACCCAATGCTCGGGGGTGCCATAGCGGTTGAGCGCGGATTCGAGCACGCTGTAACGCGCATCGAGCTCCGCTTCCGGCAGCAGGCCGAGGCCTTTGTCCACTTGTTGATACAGCGCGCCGCCGATCAACAGGAACACCAGCAGCGCCACCAGCGTGAACATCCCGCTCAAGCGCAGCGCAATGGAATTACTGGACACCACGGCTCTCCAGCACATAACCCATGCCACGGATGGTGTGCAGCAGTTTCTCGTCGAACGGCCCGTCGAGTTTGGCGCGCAGGCGCTTGATCGCGACTTCGACCACGTTGGCGTCGCTGTCGAAATTGATGTCCCAGACCATCTCGGCAATCGCGGTTTTCGAGAGGATTTCGCCTTGGCGCCGGGCCAGCACGCTGAGCAGCGAAAACTCCTTCGCGGTCAGATCCAGCCGGGTGCCGGCGCGGGTGGCTTTGCGGCTGATCAGATCGATCCACAGGTCGGCGATGCTCACCTGCACCGGTTCGTGGCCGCCGCTGCGGCGGGTCAGCGCTTGCAGGCGCGCCACCAGTTCGAGGAAGGAAAACGGTTTGCCGAGGTAATCGTCGGCGCCGTCGCGCAGGCCGCGGATTCGGTCTTCGACCCGCTCGCGGGCGGTGAGCATGATCACCGGCGTCTGCTTGCGCGCACGCAACGCGCGCAGCACGCCGAAGCCATCAAGGCCCGGCAGCATCACGTCGAGGACGATCACCGCGTAGTCGCTTTCCAGCGCCAGGTGCAGGCCCTCGACGCCGTCGCGGGCCCGATCCACGGTGTAACCCTGTTCCGTCAGGCCGCGGTGCAGGTAGTCCGCGGTTTTCTCTTCGTCTTCGATAATCAGAACGCGCATGACCCGCCTCAGTCTGTCGTTGCCAGCGCCGCGATGGGCGCAGGTTTGGGCTTGTGGAACAGCCGCTCAAGCCACAAGTATATGACCGGTGTGGTGAACAGCGTCAGCATCTGGCTGACCAGCAAGCCGCCCACGACCGCGATCCCCAATGGCTGGCGCAGTTCGGCACCGGTGCCGTAGCCGAGCATCAGCGGCAGGGCGCCGAGCAGGGCGGCGAGGGTGGTCATGATGATCGGCCGGAACCGCGTGATACACGCCTCGAAAATCGCATCCTGCGGCGACAGCCCGCGATGACGCTGCGCTTCGAGGGCGAAATCGATCATCAGGATGCCGTTCTTCTTCACGATACCGATCAGCAGCACCAGCCCGATCAGCGCCATGATCGAAAAGTCCTGGCCGCAGATCCACAGCATGATCACTGCGCCGAGGCCTGCTGCCGGCAAGGTCGAGATGATCGTCAGCGGATGGACGAAGCTCTCGTAGAGCACGCCAAGGATGATGTACACCGCCACCAGCGCCGCCAGAATCAGCCACGGCTGACTTTTCAGCGAGCTCTGAAACGCCTGGGCCGCACCCTGGAAGTTGCCGCTGATCGCGGTCGGCATGCCGATCTCGGCCTTGGCCTGATTGAGCAGAATCACCGCGTCGCCCAGTGCCACACCGGGCGCCAGGTTGAACGACAGGTTGGCGGCCGGGAACATGCCATCGTGGGCTATGGACAGCGGGCCGATGGTCGGCGCGTCGAATCGGGCCAGCGCCGACAGCGGCACCATCTCTCCGCTCAGCGGTGAGCGCAGGTAGAAATAGTTGAGGCTTTCGGCCTTGCCGCGCTGTTTGGTGTCTAGCTCCAGAATCACGTTGTACTGGTTGACCTGGGTCTGGAACTCGTTGATCTGCCGCTGGCCGAAGGCGTCGTACAGCGCCTCGTCGACATCACTCGCCGTCAGGCCGAAACGCGCGGCGGCACTGCGGTCGATGCTGATGTGAGTGATGCTGCCGCCCAGTTGCAGGTCGTTGGAAATGTCACGGAACGCCGGGATGCTGCGCAGTTTCTCGGTGAGTTTCTGAGTCCATGTGGCGAGAGTCGGCCCGTCGTTGCTCTTGAGCACGTATTGATACTGCGCACGGCTCGGGCCGGAGCTGAGGTTGATGTCCTGGCCGGCGCGCAGGTAAAGCACGATGCCGGGGACTTTCATCAGTTGCGGACGAATGCGGTCGATGAACTGGCTGGCCGAAACATCGCGGTCACCGCGTTTTTTCAGGGCGATCCAGAAGCGGCCGTTGGCGATGGTCTGGTTGCTGCCGGACACGCCGACCGAGTGGGAAAACGCCTGGACAGCCGGGTCGGCGGCGACGATTTCGGCCATTGCCAGGTGTTTTTTCACCATGTCGCTGTAGGAAATATCGGCAGCGGCTTCGGTGGTGCCGAGGACGAAACCGGTGTCCTGCACCGGAAAGAAACCCTTGGGGATAAACACGTAGCCGCCGATCGCCAGCGCGACGGAAATGCCGAACACGCCGATCATCAGTTTCTGGTGGGCGAGGGCGCGGCGCAGGCCTTTTTCGTACCAGCCGAGCAGGCGTTCGCTGAAGCCCGGTTTGTCATGGGCGTGATGCACCGGTTTGCGCATGAACAGCGCCGCCAGCGTCGGCGCCAGTGTCAGGGATACCACCACGGAAATCATGATGGTCGAAGTGGCCGTCAGGGCGAACTCCTTGAACAGGCGCCCGACCACGCCGCCCATGAACAGCAGCGGAATGAACGCCGCCACCAGCGAGAAACTGATCGACACCACGGTGAAGCCGATCTCGCCGGCGCCCTTGATCGCGGCGTCGCGCATGCTGTCGCCGGCCTCCAGATGGCGGTGAATGTTTTCCACCACCACGATGGCATCGTCGACCACGAACCCCACCGCCACCACGATGGCCACTAGGGTCAGGTTGTTCAGGCTGAAACCGAGCAGGTACATCAGGGCGAAGCTGGCGGTCAGCGACACACCGAGCACCGCCGAGACAATCATCGTCGCCGACAACTGGCGCAGGAACAGCGCCATCACCGCAACCACCAGCAGGATCGCGATCAGCAAAGTGATTTCCACTTCGTGCAGCGAGGCGCGGATGGTCTGGGTGCGATCGATCAGGGTTTTGACTTGCACCGAGGCCGGCAGCATGGCTTCGAGGCCGGGCAGGGCGGCCTGAATCCGGTCTACGGTTTCGACGATGTTGGCGCCGGGCTGGCGGGAAATCACCAGGTTCACGCCCGGTCGATCGCCGGCCCAGGCTTGCACGTAGGCATCCTCCGAACCGTTGACGACTTTCGCCACATCCTTGAGGTGAACCGGGGCGCCGTCCTTGTAGGAAACGATGAGCTGGCTGTATTCCTCGGGGTGGAACAACTGGTCGTTGGTCGACAGGGTGGAAATGCTCGAGTCGCCGTACAGCGCGCCCTTGGCGAGGTTGAGGCTGGTCTGCTGGATCGCCACACGAATGTCGGCGAGGGTCAGACCGATGGCCGCCAGTTTGTCCGCCGAGGCCTGCACGCGGATTGCCGGACGTTGCTGACCGGTGATGTTGATCTGGCCTACACCGTCGATCTGACTGATCTGACGTGCGAGCAGGGTTTCCACAAGGTCGCTGAGCTCGGTGCCGGGCATTTGCGTGGAGCTGACGCTGAGGATCAGCACCGGGCTGTCGGCCGGGTTGACCTTCTTCCAGGTCGGCAGGGTCGGCATGTCTTTCGGCAGTTTGCCGGCGGCGGTGTTGATCGCGGCCTGCACTTCCTGGGCGGCGGTGTCGATGCTCTTGTCGAGGGTGAATTGCAGGGTCAGCAACGTGGAGCCCAGCGCACTGCTGGAGGTCATCTGGGTCATGCCGGGGATGGCGCTGAATTGCACCTCCAGCGGCGTGGCCACGGACGAAGCCATGGTGTCGGGGCTGGCGCCGGGCAGTTGGGCGGAGACCTGGATCGTCGGAAATTCCGCTTCCGGCAGCGGGGCAATCGGCAGGCGCGGGAAGGCAATCAACCCGACCAGTACCAGCGCGATGGTCAGCAGAATCGTCGCCACCGGGTGATCGATGCACCAGGTCGAAACGCCTTTGTGCTGCTTCATGGCTTGGGCTCCGCTTGCACCACCTGCGGCGGTTCGCTCATGACCTGCACGGTCGAACCGGGCTTGAGCCGCGACTGGCCGTCACTGACCAATATGTCGCCGGGTTTCACGCCCTTGATGATGTCCTGGCCGCTGCCCTGATAAACCATTTGCACCTGCACGGCTTCAACCTTGTCGCCGTTGACCCGGTACACGAAGTGCTGATCGAGACCGCGTTGTACGACGGTGGGCGGAACCACCAGCGCATCTTTATCTAGCGCTGTCTGAATCTTTACCGTCACCAGCAGGCCGGGCCAGAGCTTCTGGTTCGGGTTGTCGAATTCGGCCTTGGCGCGGATGGTGCCGGTGTTGGCATTGATCTGGTTGTCGATCAGGGTCAGGTGACCTTCACCGAGCAGGTTGTCGGTTTCGCCGTCGGTGTCGGCGCCGATGTACGCCTTGACCTGCGCGCGCTGCGGGTCGCTGATCAGGCCTTGCAGGGTCGGCAGCATTTGCTGGGGCAGGGAAAACTCGACGGCGATCGGGTCGATCTGGGTCACGGTGAACAGACCCTGGGTGTCGGTCATGCGCAGGAAGTTGCCTTCGTCGACCGTGCGAATGCCGACGCGGCCGGTGACCGGGGAGGGAATCTGGGTGTAGGAAAGTTGTACCTGTGCCGCGTCAATCGCGGCCTGATTGCCCTGGGCGGTGGCTTTGAGCTGGTTGACCAGTGCCTGCTGCTGGTCGTAGGTCTGCTTCGATACGCCGTCGTCGACGCTGAGCAGTTTGTAGCGCTTGAGGTTGACCAGGGCGACTTGCAGTTGCGCCTGGCTTTCGCCCAGTTGCGCGCGGGCCTGATCGAGGCTGGCGCGGATCGAGCGGTCGTCGATGGTGGCGAGCAGGTCGCCCTGTTTTACCAGCTGACCTTCCTTGACCAGAAGCTTGGTGAGGATGCCGTCGATCTGTGGGCGCACCACGACGCTGTGCAACGAGAGGACCGAGCCGATGCCGATGGTGTAGCGGGGGACGTCTTTTTCGCTGACGGCGACGACCCGCACCGGGATGGCGGTGGGGGCTACGAGTTTGGCCGGGGCGGGTTTCAGGGTGAACCACAGGGCCCCGGCTGCGAC
>NZ_BQHR01000018.1 GCF_021601625.1 Pseudomonas paraglycinae
CACCACCGCCGCCACCACCACTTCCCCCATCCTTGGCCTGAACACTCGACACCCCGGACAGGCTGTCCGGAATCAGTACGGTAGACGCCGACAGGACTGCGCCGATGGCCATTGCGAGCACGAGCTTTTGAATGTGCATATCGTTCTCCGTCTTTGTTGTCTTGATTGGGAACGTGGATGTGGCTTGTTGCGTGTGATCCGACCCGTTCCCGAGGTCAGTGGATACTCGAAGCCAGTTCGAAGATCGGGATGTACATCAGGATCACGATCACCCCGATCAACAGGCCGATGAAGGTCATGAGCAGCGGTTCGAACAACCGCACGAACCACTCGATCCAGCGGCTGATTTCCTCGTCGTAGAAATCGGCGCTGCGTTCCATCATTTGCCCGAGGTTGCCGGACTGTTCGCCGGCGCGCAGCAGGCGCAGGGACACGGGCGTCACCAGACGGTTGAGCTCCAGCGCAGTGGACAACGATTGCCCCTCGCGCACCCGTTCGCAGGCCTGGTCCAGCCGTGCTCGCGAGGCCACGGTGAGCAGGCCGCGCACCATGCCCATGGCCGTCACCAGCGGAATCCCGCCTTGCAGCAGAATCCCCAGCGACCGGTAAAACCGCGCCAGCTCATACATGAAAATTCGCTGGTGCACGGCGGGCAGTTTCTCCACCAGCCGATCCAGCCCACGGCGAAACGCCGGTTGTTTCTGCAGCACGGCGAGGGCGATGACGATCGTCGCCAACAGGCCGAAAAACTCACCCTGATGCGCATGCAAAAACATGCCGCTGCTCATCAGGATCTGCGACAGCCACGGCAGGTTCGAGCCCAGCCCTTCGAACACCAGGCTGAAGCGCGGCACCACGTAACCCATCAGAAACAGCACCACGCCACCGCCGACCACCAGCAACAGCAGCGGGTAGATCGAGGCACTGACGATCTTCTGCCGCACCTCGTCCATGCGCTGGCGATAGCTCACGTAACGGCCCAGCGCATCGCCGACCGCGCCGGTCTTCTCGCTGGACTGTACCAGCGCCACGTACAACGGCGGGAACACCGCCGACAACTGGCCGAGCGCCTGGGAGAACGATTTGCCCTCGTACAGCAGCCGCACCAGCTCGCTCAAGGTTTTGCGGGCGGCGGGGGCGGTTTCTTTTTCGGCCAGGCTTTCCAGCGCATCGATCAGCGGCAGGCCGGCGTTGAGCAGGGTGGTCAGCTCCTGGCTGAACAGCACCAGGTTGAAAGTTTCACGCTTGCTCAGGCGCAACGAACGCCAGTGGCGCTCGGCGTGCAGGCTGACCACACGCAAGCCCTGATCCTCGGCGATGCGCCGCGCCTCGCTCTGTCCGGGTGCCTCGACGCTCAGCGACACCACCCCGGCCTTGCCCACTGCTTTGAGTTGAAATCGCATGCCGTGTGCTCCGCTTATTGCCAGTTGGTGACTTCGGCGTTTTCGCCATCGCCGCCGGGCTGGCCGTCCTTGCCCATCGAGAGCAGGTCGTACTCGCTGTTTTCGCCGGGATAGCGGTAGGTGTAGTTACGCCCCCACGGATCCTGCGGCAGTTTTTTCTGCAAGTACGGGCCGGTCCATTTGGCTTCGTCGCTCGGTGCGGTCACCAGCGCCTGCAAGCCCTGTTCGGTGGACGGGTAGTGGCCGACCTCCAGCCGGTAGAGATCCAGCGCCTTGCTCAGGCCTTCGATCTGCGCCTTGGCGACCTTCACTTCGGAACGCCCCAGCTGGGCGAAATATTTGGGCGCGACGATCCCGGCCAACAGGCCGAGCACCACCAGCACCACGAGCAATTCGAGCAGGGTGAAACCGCGTTGGGCACGCGGACGAAATTGCAGCTTCATGATGACCTCCCGTGAGTGGCAGCCGTGTCGCCGAAAGGGCTTATGCAATTGCCATGCTCAGCCCCCGATAAATTCGGCTGTCCGGCTGGAACCCTTGTATTACGGGCTTTTCAAGAGTCGGCACAGTGCTTGCGTACGGCTGATCAACGACGGGTCAGTGGGGCATTTCCCCCAATTTTTCGGGGCCTGTCAGGGGAGGCCCAATGATCCATTCATTCACTGCAGGACTGCTCGGCTGCGTGCTGTCGGTCGGTGCCGCGCAAGCCGATGTCTTCGTTTCCATGGACGCCAAGGGCAGCTACGTGCTGTCGAACGTCCACCGTCCCGGACGCACTTACGAGCGGGTGATTCGCGAGGCCGATGCGCCGCTGGTCAGCCTTGACCAGCAACCGCAATTGATCGCCAACCAGCCCTACGCCGAGCTGGTGTCAGCGGCGGCCAGCGCCAATCACCTGCCCGAGGCTTTGCTGCACGCGGTGATCAAGTCCGAATCCAATTACAACCCCGGTGCCACCTCGCCCAAGGGCGCCGGCGGACTGATGCAATTGATGCCCGACACCGCCCGCGAGCTGGGGGTGAAAGATGTCTACGACCCCAAGGCCAACATCCAGGGTGGGGCCAAATACCTCAAGCGCCTGATGACCCTGTTCGACAACGACATCGCCCTGGCCGTAGCGGCCTACAACGCCGGGCCTGACGCGGTGCTCAGCCGCGGCCGGGTGATCCCGCCGTTCGCCGAAACCCAGCGTTACGTCCCGAGCGTTTTGCGTCAGTACCGGCGCCTGCAGGGGCTGGCGGTGGATGCGCCGTTGTAAAGCTTTTTTTGAAAATCCAGCCCCGGCTTTCCCCACTATCGGGGCAAACCGATGGCCCCGGAAAAGTGGGGAATCGGGTGGGGAATATCCCCCGGGTTCTCAAGTGGTTTGTGTAACTGATTGAGATGAAAAGCAATTTTTTGTGGCACGCGGATTGCTCCAAGGGGTTTATCGAGAATCGTTCCCTGTGAGCACCCACTACGAGGTTTCCGATCATGGTTGGCATTCACCACGCACCGCCCCTGTTGAACTGGCTGCTGTTGCTGGTCTCGATGCTCAGCGTCGAACTGGCCAGCGCCGCCGTGCGCTGCGAGCGCAATCTGGTGGCCAATGTAGTCGCCTTCGATCAACCGCTGATGTTCAACCGCCTCGGTGCGCAGAATGCCAACGGCATGATGTACGCCTTGCGCCGCGATGTGGTCGATGAGCATGACGTCTCGCTGGCCTATGGCGGCAGCGCGGTGCCGGGCAAGGTCTCGCTGCGTGCGGACAAGCGTCCACGGCCGCTGGTGCTGCGGGTGGCCGCCGGTGATTGCCTGACGATCAACCTGCAGAACCTGCTCGACTACCAGGCCAACCCGAACAAGCATTTCGAAGGGCCTGAAGGCGAGGAGGGCACCGTGAACCCCGGTGGCGCCGATGCCTTCAAGGTCGACGAGCAGGTAGCCGACCGCCATGTCGGTTTCCAGGTCAACGGCCTGCAAGCGGTGAACAGCATCGACGACATTTCCTCCTACACCGGGCGCAACGCCAACACCCTGGTGCCGCCGGGCGCGAGCCGTTCGTACGTGCTGTACGCCGAGCGCGAAGGGGCATTTGCCGTCAGCAGCCGTGGCGCGACATTCGGCGGGGAAGGCGCGGCCGGCAACACCGCCAATGGCCTGTTCGGCCAGGTCGTGGTGGTGCCGAAGTCGGGACGCACCTATCGCAACACCCTCACTGAAGAAGAAATGCGTCTGGCGACCACCGGCCGTACACCGGCCGGTCACCCGATCGTCGATTACCAGGCCCGCTACCCGCAGCGCGAACCGTGGCTGCGTGAAGGCAAGGCCGGCACGCCGATCATCAGCATGGTCGACGGCAACGAAATCATCTCCAGCGAAAGCGACGCGATCGTCATGGGCAGCAATGCCGATGGCAGTTTCGCGCCCAGCACCTATCCGCTGGAATCGGTGGGCAAGCGCAACCCGGCGATCCCCAACCGCCTCGAGCCGTTTCGCGATTTCGCTTCGCAGTTCCAGGACGAAACCGCTGCCACCCAGGCATTCCCCGCCTACTGGGCCGACCCGGTCATGGCCCATGTGCTGGAGCCGACCCGCGACTCGTTCATGATCAACTACGGTTCCGGCGGCATGGGCGCCGAAGTGGTCGCCAACCGCCTAGGCGTGGGGCCGATGCACGATTGCCTGTCGTGCGCCTACGAAGAATTCTTCCTCAGCTCGCACACCGTCGGCGACGTGGCGATGCTGGTGGATGTGCCGGCCAACACCGGGCTTGAGAACATCGCCCCCGGCCAGACACCGAGCGCCGATCAGGTCGGCGTCAAGGCCACCATGGCCCTGTATCCGTCGGAGCCGTCGAACGTCAACCACAGCTACATCGGTGACTTCGTCAAATTCCGCAATACCCACAACGGCCACGAGCAGCACATCTTTCACCTGCACGGCCATCAGTGGCTGTTCAACCCCAACGACGACAACTCCGATTACGTCGATGCTCAAGGCATTGGCCCAGGCGCCGGCTATACCTACGAAATTGCCAACGGCGGCTCCGGCAACCGCAACCGGGTGGCCGGCGATGCGATCTATCACTGCCACTTCTACCCGCATTTCGCCCAAGGCATGTGGTCGATGTGGCGGGTGCACGATGTGTTCGAGGAAGGCACCCGGCTGGAAGTCTCGCAACAGGGCGCCGATGGTTATCACAGCGAACCTTACGCCCTGCGCAGCGGTAAACCCGCCGCCGGTGCCCGCGCCTTGCCGGATGGCGAGATCATTGCCGGCACGCCGATTCCTGCCGTCGTGCCGCTGCCCGGCAAAGCCATGGCGCCGATGCCGGGCAAAGTGGTGGTGGTGCCGAAAATCGGTGAAACCCTGGTCGCCGGACACGATGACGACGATGAGGAAGAAGAGGGCGATGACGACGGCGAACACCACGGCGGTAACGGTGGTTCGCAAGCCATTGGCTCACTGGCCTTGGTCGATCGCAGCGAAGCCAACCGCAACGCCGACGGCAGCCTGAAAAACCCTGGCTATCCGTTCTGGATCGGCGGCATGGAAAGTTCGGTGGGTCAGCGTCCGCCAACCCCACCGCTGGACATGCTTGACGCCGCCACTGCGCAATCGTTGAAAGCCAGCGGCAAAGCGCTGTGGGCCAACCTCGATCCGAATCAGTCCGGCGGCTGGGACGGCGGCTTGCAGCGTCACACCCTCGACGGGGTGGCGGCCGGAGGCGAGGCGTACACCGTGACCACTTCGCTGGATTTCTCCAAGGAAGTCACCCGCGCCAAACCGATTTACCTGCCCGAAGAGGGCACTGAAGTGGAACAGGCCGCGATGGCGTTCCACGCGAAAAAGGATCACCCAAGCTTTGCCTTGCTGCCCGGCAACCAGATCGTGGCCAAGGCCTTCCGCACCAACGGCGCCCTGCCGATGGCCGGCGCGCCGTACTACGAACCGTGCATGGACGACCGGCAAAAACGCCTGACCAGCAGCGCCGGCAGCGGTGAATTCGCCAGCGGCGATCGGCTGGACGGCATGTCCTTCGTCGGCGCCTCGACCTTCACCGCCGACCGGCCACGGATCTACAAGGCCGCCAACATCCAGTTCGACGCGGTCTACAACAAGGTCGGTTATCACTTCCCGCAAGCGCGGATTCTGGCGCTGTGGGAAGACGCCTGGCCGGTGATCACCAAACAGCGTCCGCCAGAGCCGCTGGTGATGCGCATGAACACCTTCGACTGCGTGCAATACCAGCAAACCAACCTGGTGCCCGCCACCTATGAGATGGATGACTATCAGGTGCGCACGCCGACCGACGTGATCGGCCAGCACATTCACTTGCCGAAGTGGGACCTGACGGCCGCCGACGGTTCCTCCAACGGCTGGAACTACGAGGACGGCGTGCTCTCCCCGGGTGCCGTTCAGGAACGCATTCACGCGATCCGTGAATTCAACCAGTGTGAGGGCACCGACCCGCGCGACGGCACCCAGGCGTGCCCGAAAGCCAAGGCGCATCCGTTCTTCGGTCAGTTCGGGCGCAGTGACTGGATGGGCGCACGCACGGCCATGCAACGCTGGTTCGTCGACCCGGTGGTCAACGCCAAGGGCGTGGATCGGGGCCTGGGCACCATCTTCACCCACGACCACCTCGGCCCATCGACTCACCAGCAGATCGGCCTGTATGCCACGGTGCTGGCGGAACCGGCCGGTTCCACCTGGTTCCACGCCGAAACCGGCGAGCCTCTGTACAGCGGCGTGCGCCAGGACGGTGGGCCGACCTCGTGGCAGGCGGTGATCAACACCGGCGACCTCGACGGCGACGGCAAGAACGACAGCTTCCGTGAGTTCTTCCTCGAATACAGCGACTTCCAGCATGCCTATGAAGCCGGTGTGTACGTGGGCGCCGGCCCCAACGGCGTGCCGAATCCGCAAGCGTTCCCGGCCACCGCCGACAGCTTCCGCTACGCGATCAACCCGCCGGTGCGCAACAACGCCAGCACCCTGCTCGAAGGCGTGCTGGAAGTGCAGGGCGGTCAGGTGCCGGGCTGCCCGAGCCGGCCATGCCCGCAAGCGATCTCCGTGGATGATCCGGGCATGTTCGTCGTCAACTATCGCAACGAGCCGCTGGCCCTGCGGGTCTACGATCCGAACAAGGTCGGCCCGGACGGCAAGCGCGGCATGCAGGCCGACGGCCTCGGCGGCGATCTGGCGTACGCCATGCAAAGCCGCACCGACCGCGCGATCCCGGCGATGAACCTGGCACCGAACCTGGTGACGGCCGCCACCGGCCCGACTGGCGGCACCACCCTGTTCCCGCCGCACATCAACAAGGGCGGCAGCGAGCCGGGCGACCCGTTCACCCCGATGCTGCGCACCTACACCGGCGACAACGTGCGTCTGCGGGTGCATGCCGGCGGCCACGAGGAAGAGCACAACGTCACCCTGCACGGCGTGAAGTGGCTGCAGAGCGGTTCCGGTTTCGGCAACAGCTCCAACTCCGGCTGGCGCGCCTCGCAGATGATCGGCATCTCCGAACAGATGGGCTTCATCGCACCGGTGTCGATGCTGTCCAGCTCTGCGGCGACCACCGGTGACTATCTGTACTCGATGGATGCTTCGATCGAAGGCTACTGGAGCGGGATCTGGGGCGTGATGCGCAACTACACGGCCAAACGCAATGACCTGTTCGCCATCCCCAACAACCCGAGTCCGGCGGGCATGCGCAACACCGTGGCGTTCGAAGGCAGTTGCCCACGGATCAGCGCCAACCCCAACGGCATCGGCACCCGGCCGACGGTGCAGCGCAACTATGAAGTGGTCGCGGCGCTGGCCAACGACATCCTCGGCAATTCGCTGGGCCTGAGCATCGGCGATTCGGCCGGGCTCGGTCAGCATGTCGGCGGGCCGCTGAATCCGGCGGGCGGCACCCTGGTGCTGAACTCGCGCACGGTGAGCATCCCGCAAGTGACCGTGACCGATCCGGAGGACGGCGAGACCATCACCATCGGTGGCCAGAGCGGGCCGCTGCATGATCCGACGGCGATCCTGTACGTGCGCAAATCCGACCTCGATCCGGTCAGCGGCAAGCTCAAACCCGGCATTCCGGTCGAACCGCTGGTGCTGCGCGCAGCGGCCGGGGACTGCATCAACATCACCCTGGAAAACCGTCTGCCGAGCGTGATGCCCGACCTGACTCAGACTGCCGTGATGCAGGGCATCGTCAAACGTGATCGCAACAGCGGCCTGGGCTCGACCACTTTCAGCAACAACCTGATGCGGCCGTCCAGCCACGTGGGTCTGCACGCGCAACTGCTGGCCTATGACATCACCAAGTCCGACGGTGCCAACGTCGGCGCCAACCCGATCCAGACCGTGCCGCCACGGTTGGGCAGCAGCGGCGCCTACCCGACCCGTACCTATCAGTACTACGCCGGGCACCTGGAGCGTGAAGGCAAACCAGTCACGCAACTGGGGCGCAGTGTCGACAACATCAACGCCACGGCCGTGGAGTTCGGTGGCCTGAACTTCACCCCGGCAGATGTGATCAAGCAACCGCAAAAAGGCCTGGGTGGTGCGATGAGCATCCTGCCGATCGGCGCGACCTGGGTCGACGATGCGCGCAAGGTCAACGCCACGGTCACCGCACCGGGGCAGACGACTTACCGCGACTTCGCGATGGTCTGGCACAAGGCGCTGAACACCCGCTGGGCCAATGGCCGGCCGGTCGAAGGCATCGCTGCCGAGGGCTTCGGTGTACCGACCGATCCGCAGGACAACTCGAGCATGGCCATCAACTACAAGACCGAACCGCTGTGGTACCGCTTCGGCCTCGCCCCGGATGCGCCGTTCGGCCATGCCGATGGCGCGGGTTACGGCGACATGACCAACGCGCACATGGCCTACAGCAATGCGCTGGTGGGGGGCGATCCGCAGACGCCGGTGCTGTATGCCAAACCGGGTCAGCCGTTCCGTACGCACATTCTGATGCCGAGTGGCGGCAGCCGCGGCACGACGTTCCAGCTCGACGGACACGTCTGGTCGCTCAACCCGTTCCAGGCCGAGAAGAGCGATACCGGCGGCTACCCGATGGGCACGCCGGGCGTGGGTTCGGTGCGCTTCGGCTACAACCCGATGTCGATGTACATCGGCGCTCACGAAAGCATCCTGCCGGCGGCGCACTTCAGCTTCATGATCCCGAGCGCCGGGGGCAGCAACGCGATACCGGGGGACTACCTGTTCCGCGATTACGGCGCCTATGGCAACACCTCGGGGCTGTGGGGATTGCTGCGGGTGACCAATGAGCCGGAGCCGGCGCCGCCTGCTCAGTAGCTGGAATGCGATGGATCGGTGAGTGCAAAAACCTGTGGGAGCTGCGGTTCGACGTTTCGACTTGCCAGCGATTGGCAGCAACTCGGTTCTGGATGGTGTGGCTGAAGCCGCCATCGCTGGCAAGCCAGCTCCCACAGGGGACGGCGGTGTTTCGGAAAATGTGTCAGGGGAGAGCGACATGAACAGGATCATCAACATCATCGGCGTCTGCCTGTTGGCAATGGTCGGCGCACTGCTCACGCTGAGCGAGATTGCCCTGGCGCAAACCGGCGCCGGGCAGGTGCTGACCCGCGACGGCGTGTCGATCACCTTCGATCTGAAGCCGCTGGCCAGCGACGGCCAGTTGCATGAGGGCGAGTTTGCCGACGTGCAGTTTCGCGTCACCGACGGCGCCTCCGGCCAGCCGTTGTCCGGTGTGGCGCCGGGGGCGTGGATCGATCCGCAAGCCGTCGCCGCCGACCAGGCCCAGGGCCGTGACCAGAGCTGCAAGTCGCGGGTCGGTACGTTCCTCAAATCCAACATCGGCGCGCGGCCGCTGCTTGATCTCAACAGCTATTTCCTGCTGGTGATGAATCGCGATGCCAGCGTTTCGGTGGTCGATCCGTCAGTGTCGGTGGGCGGCATCACCAGCACCTTGGCGCGGATCGAACTCAAGCAGTCGCCGATGGACTGGGTCACGCCCAGGGACAACAAAAAGGTCTTCGTGTCGATGCCGAAGGCGGGGGAAGTGGCGGTGATCGACAGCGAGCAATTCAAAGTCATCGACTCGGTGGCCGCCGGCAGCCAACCGGTGCGGGTCGCGCTGCAACCGGACGAGCGCCTGCTGTGGGTCGGCAACAACGCGAGCAAGGCTGAACAGTCCGGGGTCACGGTGATCGACACCCAGAGCCTCAAACCGCTGAAACACCTGGCGACCGGGCGCGGCCACCATGAAATCACGTTCAGCAAGGACAGCCGTTTCGCCTTCGTCAGCAACCGCGACGACGGCACCCTCAGCGTCATCGACGTCGCCAGCCTGAGCCTGGTGCAACAGGTCAAGACCGGTTCCAGTCCGTTGTCGGTGGCGTACTCACCGCTGTCCGGCGCGGTGTACGTGGCCGACGGCAAGGACGGCACCGTCACCGTGATCGACAGCAACAGCCGCGCCGTACGCCGGGTGATCAAGCTGCAACAGGGCCTCGGCCCGATGGGTTTCAGCGCCGACGGCCGTTTTGGCGTGGTGCTGAACACGGTGGAAAACCGCGCCACGGTGATCGACGCAGCCAACGATTCGGCGATCCATGATCTGGAGGTTTCAGCCGAACCCTATCAAGTGGTGTTCACCCAGGCCTATGCCTACGTGCGCGGACTGGCCTCGCCAAAAGTCACCATGATCAACCTGTCTTCGCTGGGCGAAGGGCGTCAGCCGATTACCCAGGGTTTCGAGGCCGGGCCGCAGCCGCCACGGCTGGCCGGCGATCTGCCGCTGGCATCGAGCCTCGCGGTATCGCGCGATGACAACGCGGTGTTCGTGGTCAACCCGGTGGACAACACCACCTATTTCTACGCCGAAGGCATGAACGCGCCGATGTCCGGTTACCCCAACCGCGGGCAGATCGCCCGCGCTGCGCTGGTGATCGACCGCAGCCTGCGCGAAGTGTCGCCAGGGCTCTACAGCGCCCGGGTCAAGCTGCCTGCGGCGGGGCGCTTCGACGTGGCGTTCCTGCTCAACCAGCCGAACATCATTCATTGCTTCAGCGCCCAGGTGGCGTCCGACGGCGCGCCGGAAAAACACCTGGGCGCGGCAAAAGTCGAGTTCCTGCTGGACAAGACCGCCGTGACCCTCAACGACCCTTACGTGGTGCGCTTTCGCATCGTCCAGGGCAAACAGAAGATCCAGCGCAGCGGCGTGACCGACGTGCAGTTGCGTTACTTCCTCGCGCCGACTTCCCGGCCCCGTGAAGTGGCCGCACGGGAAGTCGCCGACGGCGTGTACGAAGCACCGGTGACGCTTGATCGCAGCGGCGCCTGGTACCTGCACGTGCGCGCGGCCTCGCTGGGCGCCGGTTTCGACGACAAGACATTTGCCAGTGTCCGGGTGCTGCCCGGCCAGACTCAGTGACGAGGAAACGACCATGAACCGATTTGCATCCCGTGGCCTGCTGACCCTGTGCCTGTTGGCCGTCGGTATCCAGCAGGCCAGCGCCCACTCGGCGGACGAGCATGCCGGCCACACCGCACCGGCCGCCAACAGCCAGGAACACGCCCAGGTCAAGTTCGCCGACGTGCCGCTGCTCGACCAGAACGGCAAGACTGTGCACCTGGAACAGGATCTGGTGCACAACAAAATCGTCGTCATGAGTTTCATCTACACCAGCTGCACGACGGTGTGCCCGGTGGTCTCGTCGATCATGGGCAAGGTGCAGAAACAGCTCGGTGCCCGGGTTGGCACCGAGGTGCAACTGGTGTCGATCAGCATCGACCCGCAGCGCGACGACCCGAAACGTCTGCAGGATTACGCCCGCACCTTCCAGAAAGGCCCGGGCTGGAGCTGGCTCACCGGTTCGCCGCAATCGATCACCGCCACCCTCAAGGGCCTCGGCAGTTTCAGCGGCGACTTCAAGAATCATCAGCCACTGATCCTCGTTGGTGACGGCAACAGTCGCCACTGGACGCGTTATTACGGCTTCACCGATCCGGCATTGCTGGCCAAGGAAGTCGAGAAACTCAGCGGCCTGCGCACCCACGCCAAACACACCGCGATTGCCATGGAGCAACAACCATGAGAACCCTGGACTGGCTTACCCTGACAGTGTGTTTCTGGATTTTCAGCGCCATGGCCCTGGCTCACGAAGGCCACGAACAGCCCACACCGGCAACGGCCAGCGCTGCGCCCGCACCGGCCAAAGGCACCCACGACGCGAAAACCTGGTTCACCGACACGCCGCTGCTGGATCAGAACGGCGACGTCCAGCGTTTCTACAGCGATGCACTGCACAACCGCGTGGTGCTGCTCAACGTGATTTTCACCAGTTGCAATGACGCCTGCCCGCTGATCACCCGCAAGCTCAAGGAAGTCCGCGAGCTGCTGGGCGACAAGGCCGACGGCATCACCTTCATTTCCCTTACCAGTGATCCGCTGCGCGATACGCCGGCGGTGCTCAAGGCTTACACCTTGAAGCAGGGCGCCGATGACCCTCACTGGCTTTTCCTCACCGGCGACAAGGCGCAGATGGACCTGGTGCTGGGCCGCATCGGTCAGATCGTGCCGACGCCCGAGCAGCACTCGACCCAGTTGATCGTCGGCGATGTGGCCAACAAACGCTGGAGCAAAATCCGTCCCGATGCCCCGGCCGCCGCCATTGCCCAGCGCTTGCAGCTGCTGACAATGCCCGTGGCCGGCCGCTGAGTCCGCGCCATGAACCTCGGCCGCGTCCTCGCCCTGATCCTGCTCGCTGGCGTCAGCCTCGGCGCAGCCGCGTTGCAGCTGACCGATGAGGAAAACGCCGGCAAGCGCCTGTACCGCGAAGGCCTGTCCGCCAGCGGCGAGCCGATCATGGCGCGGGTCGGCGCGGCGGATGTGTTGCTGCCGGCCACCAGCCTGCCGTGCGCCAACTGCCACGGCGCCGATGGTCTGGGCCGACCCGAAGGCGGGGTGCGCCCGCCGCAGCTCAACTGGTCGCGACTGACCAGCATCCACGGTCAGCAACAGATCAATGGCCGCAACTACCCGGCCTACACCGACAGCAGTCTGGCGCGGGTGATCCAGCAGGGCCGCGACCCCGGCAACAATCGCCTCGACCCGAGCATGCCGCGCTTCCTGTTGTCGATGAAGGATCAGCGCAATCTCACGGCTTACCTCAAACGCCTGGCCGATGACCGCGATCCGGGGCTCGATGACCAGACCTTGCATTTGGGCACCTTGCTGCCCAGCCAGGGGCCACTGGCCGAGGAGGGCGCTACCATCGCGGCGGTGCTCAACGGCAGCGTTGCGCGGATCAATCAGGCCGGCGGCATTCACGGTCGGCAGTTGCGCCTGACCGTGGCCGATCCCGGCCCGGATCGCGCCAGCGCCGAACAGGCCCTGCAACGGCTGATCGAGGAAGAGCAAGTCTTTGCCCTGATTGCACCGCTGGCCCCGGCGCTGGACAGCGAACTGGCGCCTCGTCTGGAGCAGTCCGGCGTGCCGCTGATCGGGGCCCTGTCGTTGCTCGGCCCGGTGCAGGCCAGCCCACAGATTTTCGAGCCGCTGCCGGGCCTGCGCGAGCAACTGATCGCGCTGGCCGATTACGCCACCGCCAGTTTGCGAGTGCTGCAAGGGCCGACGCTGATTGCCTATCCCGATGACCCGGCCCAGGTGCTGGCGGCGCAGACCCTTGGCCGCTATCTGCAGGAACACGGCTGGGAAAAAGTCCATCTGCAGGCCTACGACCCGGCGGCGGACAGCTTGCCGCTGGGCTCACGCTCGGTGTTTTACCTGGGCAGCGGCGGAGGTTTCAGTCGGCTGGCGGCCGGATTGCAGAATGCCGGGCAGGTGCCGTACCTGTTTGCCGCATCGAGCCAGGTGGCGGGGGATTTGCTGCAAGTGCCGGAGGGTTTTTCCCGGCGGGTGTTTCTGGCGTATCCGTTCGTGCCCAGCGACTGGACCCAGGCCGGGCGCATGGCGCTGACGCTGTTGCGCGAGCATCAAGGCCTCGGCGCCCAGCACGCGGTGCTGCAAGTCGGCGCCTACGCCTCGATGCTGTTGTTCAGCGAAGGCATGAAGCAGGCCGGCCGCGACGCCAGCCGCGAAAAACTGGTGGCGGCCCTCGAAGGCCTGCACGACTTCGACACCGGCCTGACCCCGCGCCTGAGCTTCGGCCCCGGCCGACGATTGGGCCTGAGCGGGGCGCACGTGGTCACCGTTGACTTGCCCGACCAGCGTTTTTATCTGGTCGCTCCCTACAAACCGATTATTGCCACGCCCTGACCGGAGGCCCTGATCATGAAGCTCAAAACCCTGTGTTGGCTGCTGACAGGCTGGTTGTCGGTGGGAATGGCGAACAATGAGCCGGTGGCCGCCCGGGTCAACGGCGAGGCTATTTCCGAGTTTCGCCTGGAACGTTTTTTCGCCGAGTACCTGGAAGATCAGGGCCGCGCCGTGGCGAGCATCCGCAACCCCAAGGCCTATAAACAATTGCGTCAGGCCGCGCTGGACACGCTGATCGACAAGGAACTGCTCTGGCAGGAATCGCGCAAGCGCGGGGTGAAGATCGATGAGCAAGCCGTGCGCGAACAGGTCGAACAGACCCGCACCGCCATCGGCGGCACCGATAAATTCCTCCAGCGTTTGCAGGACGCCGGTTTCGATGAGGCCTCGTTCACCGAGTACACCCATCGCGAACTGGCGGCGCAGCGGATGTTCGCCGTACTGACCCAAGTCCAGGCCCCGGACGAGCAGACCGTGCGGGCTTTCTTCAACGAACACCGCGCCGAAATGGGCGCACCGGAGCAGGTCCAGGCCCGGCACATTCTGATCAAGGTTGCCGGCGATGCCGATGCCGCCACGGTTGAAGCGGCACGACTACGCTTGATGCAGATGCGTGCCGCTATCGCAGGGGGGCAAACCTTTGCTAGCGTCGCGCAATCGGGATCGGAAGATGTCACCGCCAGCCAGGGCGGGGACCTGGGGTATTTCGCCCGTGGGCAGATGGTGCCGGCCTTCGAAACGGCAGCGTTTGCCCTCAAGCCTGGTGAAGTCAGCGAAGCGGTGCGCACACCGTTCGGCTGGCATTTGATCTTTGTCGAGAACCACAAGGAGGCGGCCGATGTCCCAGAGGAGCAAGGGCTGGAAACAGTCAGGGCGTACCTCGCCCGACAGCAACAGACCCAGGCTCGTCGTCAGGTGCTCGCGCAATTACGGGCAGAGAACAGGATCGAACGAATTGACGACGACTGAAGGTTCCCCCCCAATAGTGGGGAATGGCTTCGATGCCCATTCAGGTGCTTCCCCGTTTCTGGGGAACGGGGTACCGGGACGAGCGGGCATTTCCATTCAATTCAAGGACATGAAGACAAAAAATTACCGGCATTCAGCCTGGCATGAAGTGTGCGTTACCTCTTGTGAGGCGCACTCCAGCAGGTTCGGGTCATTGAATTTCAATTGCCGGCACTTGAGGTTTCAGGGAGTCCACCTTGGTTAACAAAGTACTGGTTGTCGAAGACGAACAGCTGCTTGCACAGAACCTTCAGGATTATCTGTCGGCGCAAGGGCTGGAAGTCCGGATTGCACATGACGGCGCAGAGGGAATCGGCCAGGCCGAGACTTTCGCCCCCGACGTGCTGGTGTTCGATTACCGCTTGCCCGATATGGAAGGGTTCGAGGTGCTCGACGCGGTCCGCCAGAACAGGACGTGTCATTTCGTGCTGATAACGGGTCACCCGACCGCTGAAGTCTGTGAGCGGGCGCGGCAACTGGGGGTCAGTCACATCCTGTTCAAACCGTTTCCTTTGGCGGAACTTGCCCGAGCTGTCTGCGACCTTCTGGGGATCCAGCGCGAAGCGAAACCCGGTGCGAGCCCATCCGAAGGCTTTGTCGAACGACGCCAGAGCAGGACCGAGAGCTTCCCGTTGCAGTTGTACGATGGCAGTTGGGTGCTGGCGGACCGCCGACGAAACCGGTCGGAGGTCATGGCACCGGACGACGATCAAATGCTCACCGGGGAGTAATGGCGCGATAGACGTTCCGGCACTCGCCGAATTCGCCTCCCGCGCCGTCAGGGCCTCAAGCCCCGGGTGTTGGAGAGCAAGCCATGGATCGTCTGTCCGTTGTCGTCGAACCGCTGTCGGTCAATCCTCCACAGGAGGCACAGACCCCGCCACGCTTTTCCAGTGAGCAACTGGCCCAGGCTCGGGCACGGGCCAGCACTTCCGGAGAACGGGTGCTCGATGCACTGGCCGTGCTCTGTGAACTGGCGCCGATGCCGTTCATTGCCAGCCTCGGCGCCACCCTGCATTACCCGGTGCTCGACACCGACACGCTGTTTCTGGCGAGCCCGGTGTTCGACCGGGTCACCCTCGCGCAATGCCTCAAACGTGAATTCATCCTGCTGCGCCACAACGACGAAGTCATCGGCGTGTTCGCCGACCCCTTCGACACCGCGCGCCTGGCCTGGATCGACGAATGCCTGCACGGCGCGCCGCTGTACCTGGTGCACGCCGACGACCTCAAGGCCTATCTGGCCCGCCACGAAGAAAGCTTCCACGCCGTCGAATCGCTCAACGCCCAGGCCGACGCCGGCAGCGAGACCGACACCCTGCAAAGCCTGTCGCTGACCAGCATCAGCGAAGACTCGAGCGTGGTGGTGAAACTGGTCAACTCGACCCTGTACGACGCGCTGAAAATGCACGCCAGCGACATCCACCTCGGCACCACCGGCCAGGGCCTGGTGATCAAGTACCGGATCGACGGCGTGCTGAACAACATCGGCAAGATCCAGGGCAGCGAGTTCGCCGAGCAGGTGATTTCGCGGGTCAAGGTCATGGCCGAGCTGGACATCGGCGAAAAACGCGTGCCCCAGGACGGTCGCTTCAAGATCGGCATCAGCGGCCGGCAGATCGACTTCCGGGTGTCGATCATGCCGAGCATCTTCGGCGAAGACGCGGTGCTGCGGGTGCTGGACAAACAGGACCTGGCCGACAAGGTCTGCGGCGTGCAACTGCAAGCGCTGGGCTTTGAAGACGAAACCCTGCGCCAGTTGCGTCGCCTCGCCGCCGAACCCTACGGCATGGTGCTGGTGACCGGCCCCACCGGCAGCGGCAAGACCACCACGCTGTACGCGATGATCACCGAGATCAACCACGGCGTGGACAAGATCATCACCATCGAAGACCCGGTGGAATATCAGCTGCCCGGCGTGCTGCAAATCCCGGTCAACGAGAAAAAAGGCCTAACCTTCGCCCGTGGCTTGCGCTCGATCCTGCGCCACGACCCGGACAAGATCATGGTCGGCGAAATCCGCGACCCGGACACCGCGCAGATCGCCGTGCAATCGGCGCTCACCGGTCACCTGGTGTTCACCACCATCCACGCCAACAACGTGTTCGACGTGATCGGTCGTTTTACCCAAATGGAAATCGACCCCTACAGCCTGGTCTCGGCGCTCAACGCGATTCTTGCCCAGCGTCTGATCCGGCTGGTGTGCAGCAGTTGCAGCACGCCGGTCAACCCGAGCGATGAAGAGCTGCGCGCTTCGGGCCTCGATCCACAGAAAGTCGATCACTACCACTTCGTCCACGGCAAGGGCTGCGGCCACTGCCGGGGCAGCGGCTATCGCGGCCGCACGGCGATTGCCGAGCTGCTGCACCTGGACGACGAACTGCGGCAAATGATCGTCGAGCGCCAACCCATCACCCAGATCAAAGCCCTGGCCTGCGCCCGTGGTTTGCGCCTGTTGCGCGAATCGGCGCTGGAGCTGGTGGAGCACGGTCGGACCACGCTGGAGGAGATCAATCGTGTCACTTTTATCGCGTGATCAATTTATCGCCGTGCTCGGCGCCAGCGGTGTCGGCCTCGGCCAGCGCCGGGGCAGCGACACCCTGTGGCTGGGCAGCGTCGGCTACATCGACGAAGGCTTCCAGAGCTACGCGGTGGCGCTGGACACCCTCGACCGTCTGCTCGGCGAACACACCCGCACCGGTGCCGAGCTGAGCGTGGTGATCTCCGGCCACTTCAGCCGCTTCTGCCTGGTGCCGTGGAGCGAGCAGATCAGCAGCCCTGACGAACTGCGCGGCTTCGCCCAACTGTGCTTCGAAGACCTGTTCGGCGCCCCGACCCAACCGTGGAGTCTGGTGCTGTCGGCCGAGCCGGCCGGGCATGACCGGATCGCCAGTGCTTTGCCGCAGGATTTGCTGGCACGCCTGCGCACGCTGGTAAGCGGTCGCGGTCTGCGCCTGCGTTCGGTGCAGCCGTACATGATGACTGCGTTCAACCGCTTCGACAAAAGCCTCGATGCCGGCGACTTCCTGTTCATCGTCGCCGAACCGCAACGCAGCGTGTTGCTGCTGGCAAGGGAAGGGCGCTGGTCGTCGGTGCGTTCGGTGGGCGGCAGCGACAGCGATGCGGCACTCAGCGCGTTGATCGGTCGCGAACGGCAACTGCAAGCCTCCACCAGCGAACGCGCCTTCAACGTTTATCTGCACGCCCCGGCGCGCCTCGATGCGCAACCGGAGGTGGCGGGGGTGCACCTGCGCACCCTCGAAGACAACTCGATGACCGTGCGTGACGCCTTGTACGTCATGTCCCGGGCGGTGGCCTGACATGCGCGCCTTGAACCTCGACTTCCAGCCTCGTCCGCGTTCCGGCCCGTTGGGCTGGAGCCTGCTCGGCGGCGGTGTGTTGCTCGCGCTGGTGTGCTTCGGCGTGCAGCAGCACCTCGGCGATCAGGCCGAACAACAACAAGGTCACTTGCAACACACCCAGCGCCAGCTCACCGGCGACAGCGGCAGCAAGACAACACTGAGCCCGGCGGAAACCCGCGAACAGGCGCAGAACCTCGCCGAAATGCGCAAGGTCTCGCAGCAACTGCGCCGGCCCTGGGAACGCCTGTTCGCCATGCTCGAAGCCATGCCGCGCGACGACATTGCCTTGCTGACCCTGACCCCGGATGCCCGCAAGGGCCAAGTGCGGATCAGCGCCGAGGCGCGGGATCTGCAAGCGATGCTGGATTTCCACAAACGGCTGGAGGCCAGTGACGAGCTGTCCGACGTGTCGCTGCTGAGCCACGAAATCGTCGTCAAATCGCCGGAGCAACCGGTGCAATTCAACCTGTCGGCGACCTGGGAGATAGGCGATGCGAATCCCTAGACTGATCGTTCACGAATACCTGCAAGGCCTCGGTGTTCCGGGCCTGGCCGGTCTGGCGCTGCTGCTGGTCACGCTGGCGTGGGCACTCGGCGGTTTGCTGCCGGGCTGGCAATCGCTGCAACAGCTCAGCCAGCAAACCCAGGAAGCCACCGAATACCTGGCCAAGGTCGAGGACGGCAGCATCGCGCCGCCGGTGGTGCCGCAACGTCAGCTGGATGATTTCCGTAACAAGCTGCCGGCCCAGCCGCAGGCCACCGTCGCCATCGACCGCATCTACGCGCTGGCCGCGCAGGAACACATCACCCTGGCGCGCGGCGAATACGCCCTCGGCGTCGATCCCAAGACCCATCTGGCGCGCTACCAGATCCTGTTGCCGGTGCGCGGCAGCTACCCGCAATTGCGCCGCTTCTTGCACGCCTTGCTCGGCCAGTTGCCGGCGGTGGTGGTGGAAGACGTCGAGTTTCAACGCAAGAAGATTGCCGACACCGACCTCAGCGGCCGGATCCGTATGACCCTCTACCTGTCGAGGTCGTGATGGACACCAAACGCATAACCGGCTGGGTGGCGTTCTTCGGCGTGGCGGCGGCACTGGCCTGGTTGCCGGAATATTTCTCGCCGAGCGACGAGGCGGATTCGACCGAAGTCGCCGTGGCCAGCCCGGTCAAAGCCAGCGCCCGTGGCGCCTTGCCCGCCAGCAGCGCCAAGGCGAATGCAGCGCCGATCAAGGACCTGAGCCCGGCTGGCGACCTGTTTGCGAGCAAATCCTGGAAGGCCGCGCCGACCTTGGCGACGGTCACCGAACAAGCGATCAACCCGACCCCGGTGGTGCAAGCCCCGAGCCTGCCACCGGTGCCGTTTCAGTTCGTCGGCAGGCTGCATGACCGCAGCGATCTGCAGGTGTTCTTGCAGGACGGCGAGAAAATCTACGTCGTGCGCAGCGGGGATGTGATCGACGACACCTGGAAGATTGCGGCGATTTCCGATGTGGAACTGAGCCTGGTCTACCTGCCTTTGCATTTGTCGCAGACCTTGTCTGTGGGGAGTACGCAATGAACAGATCCCGTTTGCTGATGAGCCTCGGCCTGTGTGCCGGGCTGGCCGCGTGCAGTTCCGCGCAGGTCGCCAACAAGGAGGCTTCCGACCTGATCGAGCAAGGTCAATATGAGGCCGGGTTGGCCCGGATCGAAGAAGGCCTGCGCGAAGATCCTCGCGACACCGAACTGCATTTGCTGCTCAACAGCGGACGGGCCAAAGCCATTACCGCGCTGCTGACCTCCGGTGACACCGACCGCGCCCGCCGCGATTTCGCCTCGGCCCGCACCGCCTACAGCCGGGTGCTGACCATCGAGCCGAACAACCGCCGCGCCCAGGATGCCCTGCGCCAGCTCGACTACCTGCGCAGCATGGACGAAAAGCTGGAGCTGGCCCGTGGTGACCTGCGCCGGGGCGACATCTACGGCGCCGACCGCCAGGTCAAACAGATCCTCGAACTCGACCCGAAAAACGACGGCGCGCTGGAACTGCAAGGCAACATCCGTCTGGTGCAGAGCCGCAACGTGATCCAGTACCCGCAACTGCGCACCCGGCTTGATCGTCCGGTGACCCTGGAATTTCGCGACGCCAACCTCAAGACCATTTTCGAAGTGTTGTCGCAGGTGGCCGGCCTCAATTTCATCTTCGACAAGGACCTGCGCCCGGACATGAAAGCCACGATCTTCGTGCGTGATGTGCGCATCGAGGACGCCGTGCAACTGCTGCTGCAACAGAACCAGCTGCACCAGAAAGTGGTGAACGAAAACACCTTGCTGATCTTTCCGGACTCGCCGCAGAAGCTGAAGGATTATCAAGAGCTGGTGATGCGCACCTTCTACCTGACCAGCATCGACGCCAACACCGCGCTGAACATGATCAAGACCATGCTCAAGACTCGCGACGTGTTCGTCGACGAACGCCTGAATACCCTGACCATGCGCGACACCGAAGACGCCGTGCGCATGGCCGAGAAACTCCTGCAATCGCAAGACCAGTCCAACCCCGAAGTGGTGCTGGAAGTGGAAGTGATGGAAGTTGCCACCCAGCGCATTCTCGATCTGGGCCTGCAATGGCCGAACACCTTCGGTGTGGTCAACAGCGACGGTTCGGCGGTGACCATTCTCGATCAACTGAAGGGCATCAACTCCAGCCGGATTTCGATCTCGCCGTCGCCGCAGGCCAAGATCAACGCGCAGGACAACGACATCAACACCCTGGCCAGCCCGGTGATCCGCGTCAGCAACCGCGAACAGGCGCGCATCCACATCGGTCAGCGGGTGCCGATCATCAGCGCCACGTCGGTGCCGTCGACCCAGGGCCCGGTGATCACCGAAAGCGTCACCTACCTCGATGTCGGTCTGAAGCTTGAAGTGCAACCGACCGTACACCTGAACAACGAAGTGGCGATCAAGATTGCTCTGGAAGTGAGTAACGCCACGCCGCTGGAGCCGACCCGCCAGGGGACGATTCCGGTGCAGGTCGATACCCGCAACGCCCAGACCTCGCTGCGTCTGCATGACGGCGAAACCCAGATCCTCGCCGGCCTGATGCGCAACGACCACGGCGCCACCGGCAACAAGATTCCGGGCCTCGGCGACATTCCGGGTCTGGGCCGGTTGTTCGGCAGCAACAAGGACACCATCGGCAAATCGGAACTGGTGCTCTCGATCACCCCACGGATCGTGCGCAACCTGCCGTACCAGAGCCCGTCGGACATGGAATTCCCCACCGGCACCGAAACCAGCATGCACATCCAGGCGCCGGATCGCTCGCAAAGCTACTCGATGCCAGCGCCTGCCGCGCAGCCTCGTGCAGTCGGTGAAGCGGCCGTGGCCACCACCCGTGTAACCGTCGAGAAGCCTTGATCATGAACGCCTCCCAACGCGGTTTTACCTTGATCGAAGTCGTGGTGACGCTGGCCCTGATCGGCCTGCTGGCCGGCATGGCCGCGCCGCTGACCGAGACCCTGGTACGGCGTGGCAAGGAGCAGGAACTGCGCACCGCGCTGTATCAGATTCGCGATGGCATCGACGCCTACAAGCGTGCCTTCGATGCCGGCTACATCGAGAAATCCCTGAACAGCAGCGGCTATCCGCCGAACCTGAAAGTGCTGGTCGAAGGCGTGCGCGACGTGCGCAGTGCCAAGGGTGCGAAGTTCTACTTTCTGCGCCGGATACCGCGGGATCCGCTGGTGCCGGCCAAACGTGACGACAACGGCGGTTGGGGCCTGCGGGCCTACAACAGTTCGGCCCAGAACCCGCGCGATGGCGAGGACGTGTTCGACGTCTACTCCCTCGCCCGGGGCCATGGCCTCAACGGCATCGCTTACCGCGAGTGGTGATTCTCATGCGCCGGGAAAAGGGGTTTACCTTGCTCGAGCTGATGGTGGTGATGGCGATCATCGCGACCCTGATGACCATCGCCTTGCCACGCTACTTCAACAGCCTCGAGGCCTCGAAAGAGACCACGTTGCACCAGAGCCTGTCGGCCATGCGCGAGGCGCTGGATCACTACTACGGCGACACCGGGCGCTATCCCGATTCCATCGAGCAACTGGTGGAGATGCGTTACCTGCGCAACGCGCCGCTGGACCCGATCACCGAACGCAATGACCAATGGGTGCTGATCGCTCCACCGGACGGTGTGGCGGGCGGCGTCGCCGACATCAAGAGCGGAGCTACCGGGAGGGCGCGTGATGGCAGCCAGTATTCCGAGTGGTAAGCACGTGGAGCAGGGTGGGTTCACCTACCTGGGCGTGCTGTTCCTGATCGTGATCATGGGCATGGGCCTGGCCAGTGCCGGCGAATTGTGGTCGACCGTGTCGCGCCGCGATCGCGAGAAGCAACTGCTGTGGGTCGGCACCCAGTACGCCCAGGCGCTGCGCAGCTACTACCGCAGTTCGCCTGGCCTGGCGCAGTACCCGAAAGAGCTGGTCGACCTGTTGCAGGACGAACGTTTTCCGGAAGCCCGCCACCATCTGCGCCAGCTCTACCCGGACCCGATCGGCGGCGGCGAATGGGCCCTGCAGCGGGGTTTCGACGGACGCATTACCGGCATCAACAGTGCCTCCACCGAGGTGCCGTTGAAGCAGGCGGACTTCCCGTCGCAGTGGTCGGATTTCGAAGGCATGCAGCGTTATTCGGACTGGCAGTTCGTGGCCGAGAAAGCCTTTCTTGATGGCACCAACGGCCCTGCAAAAGGCCAGTCAGCGCTGCCGCAGGCGTTGCAGCCATGAGCCGGAAATGGTGGTGCGCGTTGATCCTCACGGCTGTGGCGTCTTTCGCCAGCGCCGGCGAGGAAGACGAAATGATGGGCTTCATCGTCGACGACACGATCTCGCACATCGGCCACGACTTTTACTACTCGTTCAGCGAGCGCCTGCGCGACACCAGCCGCATGGATTTCAACCTGGTGGTGCGCGAGCGCCCCGACGCGCGCTGGGGGAGCCTTGTGACCGTCGAGTATCAACAACGCCTGGTGTATCGGCGCTTCCTGCCGCCGAACACCGTGGAACTGAAGGACGAGGCCTACGAGGCCGCCGACTCGGTTCGACTGGAGGTCGTCCGGCGCAAGCTGGAAGCCTTGTTGCAGGACACCACCGACCTTGAGAAGGACGAACTATGAACACGACAACGTTCTCACGGCGCAGCGGATTCTGGATCTCGGGGTTGTTGATCGGGCTTGCCAGCGCCGCTGCCGTCCAGGCCACCGAACTGGTCTACACGCCGGTCAACCCGTCGTTCGGCGGCAACCCGCTCAACGGCACCTGGCTGCTCAACAACGCCCAGGCGCAAAACGACCACGACGATCCGGACCTCAAGAAACGCTCGACGGTGGCCGGCACTTCGGCGCTCGAACGCTTCACCAGTCAATTGCAGTCACGGTTGCTGGGGCAACTGCTGGACAACATCTCCACCGGCAACACGGGGAGCCTGTCCACCGACGCTTTTATCGTCAACGTCGTTGATGACTCGGGGGCACTGACGATTGAAGTGACCGACCGAGCGAGCGGCGAAGTTTCCGAAATTCAGGTGAACGGCCTCAACCCATGACGGGATGACGGTTCCGGGGAGTGATGGACATGAAAAAAATAATTGCGCTAGGGCTGATGTTGGCAGCATTACAAGGGTGCAGTCTGCGCGAGCCGATGCCGGCCGAGCAGGACACCGATACCCCGACCCTGACCCCCAGGGCCTCCACTTATTACGACTTGCTGAAAATGCCGCGACCCAAGGGCCGGCTGATGGCGGTGGTGTACGGCTTCCGTGACCAGACCGGGCAGTACAAACCGACCCCGGCCAGTTCGTTTTCCACCAGCGTCACCCAGGGCGCGGCGTCGATGTTGATGGACGCGATGCAGGCCAGCGGCTGGTTTGTGGTGCTCGAACGGGAAGGGCTGCAGAACCTGCTGACTGAACGCAAGATCATTCGCGCTTCGCAGAAGAAACCGAATACGCCGGTGAACATTCAGGGCGAGCTGCCACCGTTGCAGGCGGCGAACATGATGCTCGAGGGCGGGATCATCGCTTATGACACCAACGTGCGCAGCGGTGGGGAAGGGGCGCGGTATCTGGGGATTGATCTGTCCCGTGAGTATCGGGTGGATCAGGTGACTGTGAATTTGCGTGCGGTGGATGTGCGTAGCGGGCAGGTGCTGGCGAATGTAATGACCAGCAAGACGATTTATTCGGTGGCGCGCAGTGCGGGGATTTTCAAGTTTATCGAGTTCAAGAAGTTGCTTGAGGCTGAGGTCGGGTATACGACCAATGAGCCGGCGCAGTTGTGTGTGCTTTCGGCGATTGAGGCGGCGGTGGGGCATATGGTGGCGCAGGGGATTGAGCGGCGGTTGTGGCAGGTGGCGGGGGATGCTTCTACGCCTTCGCAGGATGATGTTTTGAATCGGTACCTGACTCAGAACAAGATTGATCCGGATGCGGAGTGAACGTGGCGGCCTTCGGGCCGACCAGGTTCTTTGGTTGTTTTGGGTACATATCCGTTGCTGCGGTAACGGCTTCTTATGGTTTCGCCCTTACGGCGAGTCCCTTTTGGCAAACGCCCCAAAAGGAACCAAAAGGTCTGGGCCCCGGCGTTCGGCCCCTCGCTGGGGCTCGGGGTTCCTTCGCTCCGGGATTCATCCGGGGGCATCGCCTCCGGTTTGCTTCGCTGCACCTCCTCTCGATGTGTTTGGCTTCGCCAAACGGTCGCTTCGCTCCCACCCCCGGATGAATCCCTCCACTCAGCCTTCCGATGGGGCCGGCACGTCAAGAGCGTTACTCGAGCTAACGCTCATTGTGTTGAGTGCGGCGGCTTCGCCGCGTGCTGGGGTGGTAGTTGGTTGATGTTGATGTTGATGTTGTTCCTGGCGCTTTTGGCGTTCCTGTCGCTCTTGTTGGTGTTGGTGTTGGTGTTGGTGTGAGCAGATGTATGTGTTTTTAAAACCCGAATTCAACTCGGTATTTCACGTCGGCGTACCTCTCCCAAACAACTTGATCGGCTCCCTCTCCCTCCGGGAGAGGGCTGGGGTGAGGGCCAGCGTCCTGAAGTCTGTTTAAAAACGTGTCTGAATACACCGAACCTTCCCACAAGGTTTTCAGGTTGTCCGTCGGAAGCGCGGGCTCTAGCCTGTTTCGGTCGCTGCCAATTCAGCGATCGGGCATGGAAACCCGCGTAACAACAGAGCGCACAAGCGCCATTCATAACGTATCCTGCGCACCCTCATGGTGTGCACTTTGTTATGGCGGCTGTGCGTAGGAGACCTCGTGTCTGCCGGGTTGCTCTGTCCCGGGTTTCCAGCCTGCGTACAGCTGCCACCTATTCGCTTGGAAACCGAATAGGGCCAGCTATAACCGTCATACAGGGTAAAAAATCATGAAGAAACCAACACCCAACCCACCCGAAACCCAAGCCAACCCCGAAACCGACCCAACCTCCCCATACACCTCCGTCAACTCGAAAAAACTCCACGAAGCCGCCGAACGCGCCCTCGATCATTACCTCTGCCCCGGCGCCCACATCATGGGCAGCGTCAACGAACCCGCGCGGATGTACCTCGCCAACCCGGCCTACAACACCGAATCCCTGCTCGCCAACGCCAGCGAATCCCTGGGCTCGGCCAGCGAAATGCTCAACAACTTCGCCGCCACCCTCGACCCCGCCCACCGCAAGACCGCCCTGGGCATCGCGCAGATCCTCATGCTGGGTGAATTGGCCGTAAATCAGGCCTTGGATCACGTCGAGCTGAAGGGCTGATCCAGCACATGCCCAATAAAAAAACGCGGCCCAGCAACGGGTCGCGTTTTTCACATTCAAACTGGAGTCACCATGGATCCCCTGATCTCCACCATCGTTTCAGACTTCGAAAGCGAAGAGCAGGCCGCCAGCTACGACCGGTGGTTCCGTGCCGAAGTCCAAGCGTCAATCGACGACCCGCGTCCAAGTATTCCGCATGAGCAAGTGATGGCTGAAATACAGGTATTGATGGAAGAGGTTCAATGCAGGTACCAGACACTTGAGGCGTCGAACAAGGACTGCACCGCAGCACCAAATTGATCGTTCCCACGCTCTGCGCGGGAATGCAGCCCCTGACGCTCCGCGTCAAATTCGCGAGTTGGAACGCGGAGCGTCCCTTGAGGCATTCCCACGCAGAGCGTGGGAACGATCAATACCCAATCATCAGCGCAAAAAAAACCGCGACCTCAAGATCGCGGTTTTCCAACACCCAACACTTACTGCTGCAAAACCGTCGCCTGGTTAGCCGACCCGAACTGCTGAATCGTCGCGGTCTGCGTCATCCCGCTCTGATCCACATTGGCAATGTTCCCGGTGCCGCCCTGGGTTACATACGCCACGTTCATGGTGTCAGCCTGTTTCACGGTGATCATGTTGTCGCTGCCATACAGCTGCGCGGTGTAGGCCTGGTTGCCGGTGCCGGATTGATCGAATTCGGCGCTGTTGCCCGAGCCGTTCGACGAGCCTTGAACCAGGTTGGTGGTGCCGCGTTGGTCGGCGATGAGGATGTTGTCGCTGCCGTTCTGGTCGAAGTACAGCTCGTTGTAGGAATCAGCCTGGCTGACCGTGGTTTTGTTGCCAGTGCCGGTCTGGTTAGTGGTCATGATCTGGCCGATGCCGTCCTGGGTGAAGCTGGCGATGTTGCCGTTGCCGGTCTGATTGACCGTGGCGCGCTGGTTGCTGCCGAACTGGCCGCCATGTTGCGGGCCTTTCCAGTTGCTGGCGTAGACCTTGTTGTCGTTGCCCACCGAGGTAGCGTTGAGGGTGTGGCTGTCGCCGTTCTGGTAGGTGAAGTGCACGTTGCCGTTGCCGACTTGATACAGCGCCAGCGTCGAGTTGACCGATTCGAACTGGTCGGCATAGATGGCGTTGGTGTTGCCGACCTGGGTCACGGCGGCGGTGTTGTTTTCGCCGAAGCTCTGGTCGACCACGGTTTCGTTGCTGTCGCCGTACTGGTTGACGGTGGCCTGGCTGGCCAGTTGCGAGTCTTGCCAGATTTCGGTGCCGTTGAGGTTGCCGAACTGGTTGATGGTGATGTTGCCGCCGGTGCCGTTGCGCTGGTCGCCGTAGGCGTAGTTGTTTTCGCCGGCCTGGTTGATGCCGATCTGGCCACCGTTGTGCAGGACCTGTTCGGCGGTGCCGTAGTTGGCGGTGCCGTACTGGGTGATCACCGAGCTGTTGCCGGTGCCTTCGTACAGTTGCTCGATGTTGGCTTCGTTGCTGTCGCCGAACTGGAAGGTCTTGCCTTCGCTGCCGTTTTGCGAGTCCTGATAGACGAACGAGAAGTTGCCGGTGCCTTGCTGTTGTTGCAGCGCCTGGTTGCCGGCGCCGAAACCCAGGGACTGGCTGGCGTGGGTGGTGTTGAAGGCGCCGACCTGTTGTTGGGTGATGGTGCTGTTGTCTTCGAACAGCTGCTCGGCGTAACCGGCATTGTAGTCACCGACCGCGTCCTGGGTGATGACGCTGGTGGCGGTGTCCTGCACGGCGGCGGCGTTGTTGCCCTGGCCCAGTTGGGTCTGGGTCGCGGTGCTGAACGGCGCCTGGGTCTGCTTCACATCAGCGATGTTGGCCGTACCGAACTGGCTCTGGGTGGAAAGGCTGTCGTCGGCCATGGCCTGGGCACTGATCATGACCAGGATGGCGGCGGTGAGGGGCGTCAGTTTGAACATGATGAACTCTCCGATGATTGCAGTGCTTAGCGATATTGCTTGACCGAAACGCTCATGCCGTTGCCCGACTGGGTCACGGCGCTTTGCAGCCCCGTGCCGGCCTGCTCGATGCTGGCGTCGTTGTTGTTGCCGTTTTGCGAAATCTGCGCACGGTTGTGGCTGCCGGTTTGCGTGATGGACGCGGCGTTGCCGGAGCCGTTTTGCGTGATCAGGGCCATCAGGTCGCTGCCTTGTTGCAGGATGTACGCCTCCTGATTGCTGCCCGACTGCACGATCCTGCCCAGCAGCGACTGACCGTTCTGCGACAGCAGCGCCAGGTTGACCTGGCCGTTCTGGTCGATCAGGGCTTGCTGGCCCACGGGGGGCGGCAGTTCGCCGAGATCGGCGCTGTTGGGCGCCAGGTCGTCGTTTTCCATCAGGTCGTCGGCGCGCACGCCCGCACTGACGCACAGGGCGAGCAGGCAAAGCAGGGCGGCGGTCGGCGTGTTCATGGCAAATATCCTGTGGGGCGTTAACCGTTGAGCGTTGCCCCGCCGGCCCGAAAGCAGGCGGGGCGTTGGCTCACAGCGTGTTGACCGAGATGGTGCGAACGGTGCCCTGGGACGAGCGGATGGTGGCGGTCGGGTTGGCTGATGGCACGACCAGCGTGTTGTTCAGCGTCAGCCGCCAGCGTCCGGTCACCGGTACCGTGGTGGTGCCCAGCGTTACCAGCCCGGTCGGGGTGGTGACCTGCACGGTGATGGTGTTGCCGGTGGTCACCGACGAGGTGCCGGCGAAGTCCCAGTTGAAGCGGCCGCCGGAACGGGCCTGCACGGTCGAGGTGGTGATCGTGAAGGTTTCCGCCGCTGGCCGTGGCGACACTTGCACCGTGACGGTCGCCGGCGTCGACTGGGCGTTGAAGCTGTCCCGGGCGATGTAGGTGAAGGTCGTGGTGAAGGCCGTGGTCACGGTGGCCGGTGGGGTGTAGGTGATCACCGTGCCGTCGGTGCTGACCGTGCCGCGTCCTGCCGGTGGTTGGGTCAGGCTGGCGACGCCCAGCGGCGTGTTGCCTTCCGGATCGGTGTCGTTGGCCAGGACGTTGATCGGGATCGCGACACCGAGGGTGGCGACGCTGTCGGCGACGGCGGTCGGTGGCCGGTTAGGCGCGACGGTCACCGTCACGGTCGCCGGATTGGCCGAGGCCAGGCCTTTGCTGTCTTGCGCCTTGTAGGTGAAGGTGGTGGTCAGCGGAGTATTGACCACGGCTGGCGGGGTGTAGACCACCGAGGTGGTGCCGCTCAGCGCGACGGTACCTTGGCCGGCTGCCGGTTGAGTCAACGCGGTGATGGTCAGCGGCACGTTGTTGTCCGGGTCGCTGTCGTTGGTCAACAGGCTGAGGGTGATCGGCAAGCCGAAGCTGGTGCTGCCGGTGTCGGCGTTGGCCAGTGGCGCCTGGTTCTCACCGGTGTCCGGTGCTGCACCGACCACTACGACTGGCTCGGTATCGCTGCCGCCGGCGGCGGATTTCACCGTGACGGTGGCGGGTGGCTGAGTCAGGTCGGCCACGGTGATTTTTTGCAGCGTGCCGGTTTTCGACAGGCGTCCGTAACCTTGCGCGACCATGTCCGGCACCGCGACTTCATCGGTCGAGGTGGCTTCGATCAGCAGGCTGTGGTTGGCCCAGCTGTAGCGGGCGGTCTGGATTTTCACCACGTCGGTCAGCTTGGCCGAGACAGCGGTCGGACGGGTGGTGCCGGCCGGGTTGGTCGCGGTCACGACCACCACCGACGGCAGGGTGCCGGTGCCCAGGCGCTGGCCGAAGAACAACCCGTTGTTGTCGCCCAGCAGACTGGTCTGGCACGGCGTCGGTGGTGGGCCGGGCAGCAACGCCACGGTTTCGCGGAAGCACAGGGTCGAGCTGCTGTCAGCCTTGGCGAACACCTCGGCGCGTACACCGGCCGAGGTCCGGCGATAGGTGGCGCGGTCGATGGCGACTTGGGTTTGCTGACGATTGTCGAGGACCTTGCCGGCGACGGTGAACAGGTTGGTCTGAATCGAGCCGGCGCCCGACGGACCATCGATCCGCAGGAAGTTGGTGTTGAACGGGCTGCCGGTCACCGCTTCGGTGAGGTTCGGGTCGCCGACGAAGGTTTCGATGCCGCCGGTGTCCGGGTTCACTTCGGTATACGGGCCGTTGATGCTGCGCAGGAACGGGCCGATGGCACCGTTGAGCGCGCCACTGAAGTTGCCCGGCGCACCGATGCCGATGTCTTTGGTGATGTTGATCGCCCGCCGGCCAGGGGTGGTGACGTTGACGGTTTCAACGCCGTACGGGTGGGTGATGGTGTAGGTGCCGGCCACCGGGACGTTCACCCGGATGCGGATCCGCGCGAAGCTTTGCTGATCGCCATCGACCGGATTTTCCGAGGCGAACGCCGCTTCGATGCCTGCGACGTAGGCGTCGACACCGAAACCGGCGCCGTTGTTGGGGATCGCGGTTTCAGCCAGGAACCAGAAGGCTTCCGGCGGCCAGTTGTCCGGGAACACCATCGGCAGGCTGTCATCGAAGACGCCCGGTTCCGGCAGCAGGGTGCACATGTAGGCCGGCGGGGTGCTGGCCGGCACCCGCGAACTGGCGGCGCGCGACTGGCAGAGTTCCATCGACAGCTGATTGTTGTCCTGGTACCACATCGGGAATTTCCCGGTGGCGAAGGTGTAGGGGCCGGGATCGACAGCGGCCAGTTGCGCGAACGCACTGCCGGTCAGCGAGATTGTCAGCCCGAGCGCGTTGAGCGCGAAGCGTGGCCACTTGTTCATGATGCCTCCTGATGCGGATCTGGGCATGTGAGCGTTCATTGCACGATGACCACTTCTTCGGTATCGCTGCCGCCGTTGGACGACGTCACCCGAACCTTGGCCGGTGGAATCGGCGTGATCCCGGTGGCCAGGGTTTTCACCGCGCCATCACCGCCCAGCGCACCGATGGTGGCGCCGGTGCCGGAGGTGGCGGTGAGCACCGGTGGCGAGGTTTCGTCACTGGTCGAGGCCACCACGGTCAATTGCCCGGAAGTGAGGCTGTACTCGGCGCGCTGGATCACCACCAGGTCGGTCAGGTTCATGGGCAGGGTGGTCGGCGAGCTGGTCGCGATCGCCAGGTGGTTGTCGGCGGTCACCTGCAGCACGGAGGGCAAAGTCGGGTTGACCGCTGATTGCGCGTACCAGCTGCCGGTACTGTCGGCTTCTGTCATGTTCACCACGGGCGTGCTGCTGGTGATGGCGGCGGTGCCCGGCGCGGGCGGGGCTTTGACGAACACGTCTTGTTGGGCCACTGGTGCGCTTTCGCCGGGCTTGCGCGAGTAGGTGCTGCGCTCGGTGATCAGAGGCGTTGGCCGCACTACTGTCGACAACTTGCCGGACACGGCGAAAGTCGTGCTGCGCAGGTCGATGCCGCCCGGGCCTTCGATGCGTACGTAGTTGGTGTTGAACGGGCTGCCGGTGACCGCTTCGTTGAGGTTCGGATCGCCAACAAACTGTTCGGCTGCGCCGGTCAACGGATTGGTCTCGGTGTACGGCCCGTTGACGCTGCGCAGGAACGGCCCGATGTCACCCTTGAGCGCGCCGTCGTAGGTTTGCGGGGTACCGATGCCGATGTCGCGGGTCATGTTGATCGCGCGCCGGCCGGGGGTATCGACGGTGAACACATCGACGCCGTACGGGTGGGTGATGACGTAGGTGCCGGCGGTCGGCACATCCACGCGAATGCGGATCCGCGCAAAGCTGACCTGATCGCCTTCCACCGGCTCTTCGGCGGCGAACGCGGCTTCGATGGCGCTGACGTAAGTCAGGTCGATTCCCCGTGCTGCATCGACGACGGTGGTCTCACCGGTGAACCAGAACGCTTCATCGGGGAAGTTGGTGGGGAACACGATCGGCTGCGCGTCATCGAACACGCCGGGGGTCGGCAGCAGCGAGCACATGTACGACGGGGCGCCGGGTGTGCTCGGTACGCGGGAGCTGAGTGCTTTGGACAGGCACAGATCCAGGGTGCGACCGTGGCTGTCCTGATACCAGCTGGCGAAACCGCCATTGGCCGGTGTGTAGGGACCCGGATCGACGGCGAACAGAGCGGCCTGGGCAATGCCCTGGGCCAAGGCGCTCACGACCAGGACGGTCGCGGTTTTGGACAGTAAAGGGTGCATGAGTTAATCCCTCTATCGAAGTACCTGCCCCGTGGGGTTGGGTCAGTTGCTGAGGGCTTTACAACTTCCATACCAACGATTGGCCAACCGGCGGCAAACGCCCGTGGTGCAAGGGTTCGAGGCTCATCGTGGGGGAAAAGGGCGCACGCCCGGATAGGGCGACTGTCCCCAGCATTGGGGATTGTGGGGGCATGAACGCCTGGCGGTTTTCGCCTGACCGGGAAATCGGCCGAACGTGGGGCCGTTCACCCCCCGCATCCGGGCAAACACCCAACCGTGGGCTATAACCCTATAGGGACGTATCGGGAAGTCGCCGCCATGAACATGCAGTCAAAAACGCTACCGGTCGAGGAGGGCAGCCAGCGGCTGAACTCGCGCAAGCAGCCGTTCAACCTGTTGCGCTGGTTTTCATTGATCAGCATGGCGGTGATCGGCACCGTGGCGGTGGCGCTCGGGGCGGTGTCGACACGGTTCGTGATCGAAGAAAGCGTGCAGCGCGATGCCTTGCTGACCGCGCAGTTCATTCAGGCCATCGCGTCGGCGGAAGTGCGCCACGTCTCGATTCCCAATATCCGCACCATGGGGGAGTTGCTCGACCCTCGTCAGGACAACGATTTTCCCGATGTCGACCCGCAGGCCCGAGCCAGCGCCAGAGGCGAGTTTCTTGATCACATCGAGCATTTGCCAGATGTGATCCTCGCCAACATTTATGCGCCGGACCGTACCGTGATCTGGTCGACCAACCCGGCGCTGATCAACACCCGGATTCATGCCGACGAAGACCTCGACCGGGCCTTCGATGAAAAGATCCCGGTCTCGGCCAGCTATCACGACGTCGACAAGGCCCGCGAAGAACAAAAGTTCGTGGTGCCGCCGGAATACATCTTCATCGAAAACTACATCCCGCTGTTCGACGCCGAGGGCAAGAACGTCACGGCGATGGTCGAGATCTATAAAGAGCCCAAGGACCTGATCGCCCGCATGGAACGTGGGCTGACGCTGATCTGGCTGGCCACCGCGCTGGGCGGCGGACTGATTTACCTGGGGCTTTACTGGATCGTGCGGCGGGCGGCGATTCTGCTGGCGGCCCAGCAAAAACAACTGATCGCCAACGAAACCTTTGTCGCGCTGGGCGAGATGTCTTCGGCAGTGGCCCACAGTCTGCGCAACCCGCTGGCGACCATTCGCTCCAGCGCCGAGCTGGCGCTGGAGTTCGACGCGGGGCCGGCACAGAAGAACATCAAGGACATCATCGGCCAGGTCGACCGCATGTCGAAGTGGGTGCGCGAACTGCTGCAATCGTTGCGACCGCTCAATGACGACCCGGAACCGGTGAACCTGGTGGCGGCGCTGCACGACAGCCTGATGGCGTTCGAGCAGCAGATTGCCAAGGCTGGCGTGCACGTGGTGTTTCAACCTCAGCAGACGCCGATGGTGCTGAGCCAGCCGGTGCAGCTCACACAAATCCTCAACAGCCTGCTGGCCAATGCGCTGGAAGCGATGGACAAGGGCGGCACACTGACCATCACCCTCGAACCGAGCGACAGCCGTGGCGTAAGCGTTGTACTCAGCGACACCGGCAAAGGCATGAACGAGGAACAGCGCAGCATGGCGTTCCGGCCGTTCTTCACCACCAAGCAGGGCGGCCTCGGCGTGGGGCTGGTACTGGTCAAACGGATCATGGAACGCTTCGGCGGGGGCGTGAGCCTGGACAGCCGTGAAGGCGAGGGCACCACCGTTCGTCTGGCGTTTCAGCTCATTCAGTAAATTGGGGTGAACTTTCCCCCAGCAGTGGGTGTCAGGCCCCGGTCACCGGGGAGTGGGGAATGCAACAGCGCGTGCAAGTCCCTGTAACAACTGGAAATGATTTTTTGGCGAGGTAATTGCAAAACACCATCACCCCTTCCTTAGATGAGGCGGCTGGTGATGGACAGAGCAATGCGTGACCCCAAAAAGCTTTTCCTGTTGACGCCACTGAGCGTCTTTCTGATGTTGACCCTGGGCCAGATGTCCGCGGTCCGAGCGAGCCCGATCGACGACGAGAATCAGCCGGAAGCGTCCGACCCGTCGGCCTATTACGACGAGCCCGAAGACCGCGCTGGCGCGCTCAATGCAATCCTGACGATGCCCGAGGCCAACGTAGACTCCTTCGATCTGCCTGACGGGGTCAAAGGCACGCGCAACACGACGCGCACGGAAAACATCCTGCCGCCCACCGTCCAGACCAGTTTCAATTACCCCACCAACGGCAAGCCGAGCCCGCTGTACGGTGCCCAGCCGTTCACTCAGCAACTGGTGCTGTTCGAAGAGTTCGGCCCGGAAAAACTCGACCCGACCACACCGGCCGCGCCGTTGAGTTTTCCGCCAGCCGCCATCGGTCCGGCGCCGGCGCAAGACCCGAACAACATCGCCCGCAGCGCGCCTCCCGGCACGGCGCTGGATGCGTTTCTGCGTCAACCGGGGCTCACGCCATTTCCGAGCCAGTATGCCAACACGGTTGACCGCAACCCTTGGCAGGCGCAGATCGAACTATTTCTCAACCGTCACATCGGTTCCTCCGCCGAAGGCCGGCCACCGGGAAAAGGCTGGGCTCATCAGCGCTGGAACGAGTTCTACCCGCAAGTCGCCTACAAGACCGTGCAGACCGGCGCGCGGCTGAACGGCGGTCTGCGTGACAGTCGGCAGATGCACGGTTATGCGGTGGGCGAATTCGGCCCCGGCGGTCTGTACCACAACGTCGCGGGCGTGCCGGCGACCGATGGCACGGCCAAGGGTGTCGACCCACGGTTCCACCCGGCGATGCCGGTGCAGGACCACAACTCGGTGTGGACCTTCGACGGCACGCTGCCGCCGAAACTGTTGATGGTGCGCTACGGCCAACCAGTGCTGATGCGGCACTACAACGGCTTGCCGATCGATCCTTCCGCCAACCGCGGTTTCGGTCTGCACACCATCACCACCCACGAGCACAACGGCCACGCGCCGGCGGAAAGCGACGGTTATGCCAACGCGTTCTTCTTCCCCGGGCAGTACTACGACTATCGCTGGCCGATCCAGCTCGCCGGTTACGACAGCATCAACACCAAGGCTGAAGATCCACGCGCTGCATTCCCCTGCGCACCGGGGGAAACCCTGTGGGTCAATGACCTGCAGCCTGCGAAAAAGACCTGCGACCACGGCACCATCAGGATTCGTGGCGACTGGCGCGAAACCATGAGCACCCACTGGTTCCACGACCACATGCTCGATTTCACCGCGCAGAACGTCTACAAGGGCAACGCGGCGATGATGAACTACTACAGCGCCCTGGACCGTGGCAACGAATCGGTGAACGACGGCGTCAACCTGCGTTTCCCCAGCGGCAGCGCCTTGCCGTGGGGCAACCGCGACTACGACGTCAATCTTGTGTTCGCCGACAAGGCCTGGGATCAGCAGGGTCAGCTGTGGTTCAACCCGTTCAACACTGACGGCTTCATCGGCGATCAGGTGCTGGTCAACTGGCAATGGAAACCGACCCTCGACGTGCGGGCGCGCAGTTATCGCTTCCGCCTCCTCAATGGTTCGGTGTCGCGCTACTTCAAGCTCGCCCTGGTGCGTGAAGTCAAAGGCACCGGCGGCGAATTCCAGGGACCGAGAAACTCCGGTGTGTCGTACAGCCGGGTGCCGTTCCACATGATCGCCAACGACGGCAACATTATGGAGCACAGCGTGCCGTTCGACGGCTCGATGGACCTCGATGCCGACGGCGACAAGCAGAACCACAACGCGATCCTGCCGACCCAGGGCATCGCCGAGCGGTTCGACATCATCGTCAACTTCGCGAAAAACGGCATCAAACCGGGCGACAAGCTGTTCTTCGTCAACCTGCAGGCCCAGGACGACGGCAAGGGTCCGAAAGAAGTGATCCCGCTGGCCGACGTGCTTTCGGAGAAATACCTGGCAGTCATCAAACAGACCAGCAAGGGTCCGCAATGGGATCGGGGTGACCCGGTGGTAGGCAAGGTCTTGCAACTCAACGTCAAGGCTTATACCGGTCAGGATCTGTCGATGAACCCGGCGGCCTACGAACCGGCCAAACCGGGCAAGGCCGAAGGCATGGTGATGATTCCGCTGAAGATTCACCGCGACAACGCTGCCGACAAGGCCTTGCTCGCCAAAGCGCTGCACCGGACCTTCATCTTCGGCCGCTCCGACGGCACCGATGAAGCGCCGTGGACGATCAAGACCGATGGCGGCTTCGGTTTCCACATGGACCCACGCCGGTTGAATGCCTCGACCAAACTGGCCAGCGGCCCGACCGACGCCGGGGTCAACGGCATCGGCACCCTGGAAGTCTGGAACATCAGGGCTGGCGGCACGGGCTGGAGCCATCCGGTGCACGTGCACTTCGAGGAGGGGATCATCCTCAGCCGTGGCGGCAAGGCCCCGCCTGAGTGGGAAAAATGGGCGCGCAAGGACGTCTACCGGATCGGTTCGGAGGCCGACGGGCTGGACAACGTCGAGATGGCGATCAACTTCCGCGAGTTTGCCGGGACCTACATGGAGCACTGTCACAACACCCAGCATGAGGACAACTCGATGCTGCTGCGTTGGGACCTCGAGAAACCCGGGCAACTGCAGTTGATGCCGACACCGCTGCCGAGCTGGGATGGCGTGCGCTACGTCAACTCCGCCGCGCTGCCAACCTTCCGCACCGGCGACGGCTTCGGCCCGCAAGTGACCGTGAAACCATGAAAAGGGAGGGAGCCGACATGAACCAGCCAACGCCGCGCTCCCGCGCCCTGGGCATGCACCTGATTCTGGTGCTGGTCACCTGCCTGCTCGGCAGCCAGGTGCTCATCGCCCATCAGGCGCAGCCCGAAGGCGCCAGTGAGTCCGCCACCCCGTGGGGTGGCGACTATTTCCCCAACACCCTGCTGACCGACCAGGACGGTCGGCAGGTGCGCTTTTTCGATGACCTGATCAAAGACAAGGTGGTGGTGATCAACTTCATCTTCACTTCGTGCAGCGACTCCTGCCCACTGGAAACCGCACGCTTGCGCCAGGTGCAGAAACTGCTGGGGGACCGGGTCGGGAAAGACATCTTCTTCTACTCGATCACTATCGATCCGCTGAGCGACACCCCCGCAGTGCTCAAGGCCTATGCGCAACGCTTCAAGGTCGGCCCCGGCTGGAAATTCCTCACCGGCGAGTTCGAAGACGTCACCGAGCTGCGCAAGAAGCTCGGGCTGTTTATCGAAGGCGTCGACAACGGGCGCACCAAGGACCACAACCTGAGCCTGATCGTCGGCAACCAGAGCACCGGGCGCTGGATGAAAGCCTCGCCGTTCGAGAACCCGTGGATCCTCGCCGACCAGCTCGCCAACACGCTGCAGAACTGGAAACAGGCCAGCACCGAAGAAAGCTACGCCGACGCTCCGCAGATTCGTCCGCCGAGCAATGGCGAAGAACTGTTCCGCACCCGCTGCGCTTCGTGTCACAGCCTCGGCCCGCAGGATGGCGAAGGCATCGGCATGCGCAACATCGGCCCGGACCTGATCGGCGTGACCCGTCAGCGCGACACGGCCTGGCTCAATCGCTGGATCCGCGAACCGGATCGTGTGCTGGCGGAGAAAGATCCGGTCGCACTGCAACTGTTCGAGCAATACGAGCGTATCCCGATGCCCAATCTGCGCCTGGACGAGGCCTCGGCGCAGTCGATCATCGACTTTCTGAGTGCCGAAACCGAGCGTCAGCATCCGTCCGTGCAGCCCTTGGCCGACGGGGCATTGACGCCAGTAAAACCGGCTTCTGCCAGCGAAACGGTGAGTCGAATGCAGTAGCGGCTAAATAGCATCATTGAACCGTGTGTCACGGTCATTGCCACCTACACTCATTCGAGAGAGGGCGGCTGTAACCGGCTCGATACCAGAACGCCAGGGCATCCCCATGCAACGACTGGAAGAACAGAAAACATCGGCACCGAACCTCGCGCTGGCGGCCATCAAGAGCTGGGGCGGGCAGTTCAATCTGCTGCGCTGGTTTTCGCTGGCCAGTTTTTTCATCATCGCGGCCGTGGCGCTGGGGCTGGGGTATATCTCCACGCGCTTCGTGGTCACCGAAAGCGTGGAGCGCGATGCGCTGCTCACCGCGCAATTCGTGCAGGCCATCGGCGATGCAGAAATGCGCCATGCCAACATCACGCCGCAACGGACCATGGGCGAGATGCTCGACTCGCGCCAGGACGGGAACTACCCCGACGTCGATCCGCTGTCCCATGCAATGGCCCGTGCCGAGTTTCTCGATCATGTCGAACATTTGCCGGATGTTCTGCTGGCCACGGTGTACGCCCTGGACCGCACGGTCATCTGGTCGACCAACCCCGAACTGATCAACGTCAAGTTTGAAGACGACGACGAGCTGGATGAGTCGTTCGAGATGAAAGTCCCGGTGTCTTCCAGTTATCACAAGATCGACGATGAAAAACCCGAGCAGCGGCTTTCTCGCGAACCCAAATACCTGTTCATCGAAAACTACATTCCGATGTTCAACGCCGACAAAAGCAAAGTGGTCGCCATGGTCGAGATTTACAAGGAGCCGGCCGATCTGGTCGACCGTATCGACCGAGGGTTCGCCTCGATCTGGGCTGCGACGATCCTCGGCGGCGCGGCGATTTACCTCGGCTTGTTCTGGATCGTGCGGCGCGCCTCGACGCTGCTGCAGAGCCAGCAGCAGCAACTGATCAGCAATGAAACCTTTGTCGCTCTGGGCGAGATGTCCTCGGCGGTGGCCCACAGCCTGCGCAACCCGCTGGCGACCATTCGTTCCAGCGCCGAGCTGGCCCAGGAAATCGCCAGCCCCGGCGCGCAACGCAACATCGGCGACATCATCAGCCAGGTCGACCGCATGTCGCGCTGGGTTCGCGAACTGCTGGTGTCGTTGCGCCCGATGAGTGACGACGGCGAGGCGGTGGACCTGCTGGCGGCGGTCGAGGACACCCTGGGGGCGTTTGATGCGCTGATCCGGCGCAACGGCGTCGAAGTGCGATTCGCACCACAAGATTGCCCGCCGGTGGTCAGTCAACAGGTGCTGCTCACGCAAATTCTCAATAGCCTGTTTGCCAATGCCCTGGAAGCGATGCCCAGAGGCGGCGTACTCAGTGTCGAGATTGAAACAGCGCAGGCCGGTCAGGTGCGCATGACCCTGAGCGACACCGGCAAAGGCATGAGCGCGCAGCAGCAACAACTGGTGTTCAAACCTTTTTTCACCACCAAGCAGGGCGGCCTCGGGGTCGGCCTGGCGCTGGTCAAGCGAATCATGGAGCGGTTTCAGGGTTCGGTCATGCTGACCAGCCGCGAGCAGGAAGGAACCCGCGTCAGTCTCAACTTTAGAGTGGCATCGGGAGGGGAATATGGAACACAGCATTCTGCTGGTCGAGGATGACGAACTGCTGGCCGAAAATATTCAGACCTACCTGGAGCGCAAAGACTTCGAGGTGACGGTCTGCCACTCGGCCGAGGACGCGCTGGGGCAACTGGAAAGCTTCATGCCGGACATCGTCCTGACCGACAACTCGCTGCCGGGCATGAGCGGTCACGATCTGATCCAGAAGCTGCGCATCAGCGCGCCGGACCTGAAAGTGATCATGATGACCGGCTACGGCAACGTCGAAGACGCGGTGGTCGCGATGAAGGAGGGCGCCTTTCATTACGTCACCAAACCGGTCGCGCTGCCGGAACTCAAACTGCTGCTGGACAAGGCCCTGGCCACCGAACGGATGGAGCGCACGCTGTCGTTCTACCAGGAGCGCGAGGCGCAGAAATCCGGAGTGCAGGCGCTGATCGGCGAATCGGCGCCTATGCTGCACCTGAAGAACACCATCGGTCAGTTGCTCGACGCCGAGCGGCGCATGGCCAACGGCGATCTGCCGCCGGTTCTGGTGGAGGGCGAAACCGGTACCGGCAAGGAACTGGTCGCCCGCGCGCTGCATTTCGACGGCGCGCGCAGCAAAGGCCCGTTCATTGAATTCAACTGCGCGTCGATTCCGGCCAACCTGGTGGAGTCAGAGCTGTTCGGGCATGAAAAAGGCGCGTTCACCGATGCCAAGGACCGCCGGGTCGGGCTGGTGGAAGCCGCAGATGGAGGCACGCTGTTTCTCGACGAAATAGGCGAAATGGATCTGGTGCTCCAGGCCAAGCTGCTGAAATTGCTGGAGGATCGCACCATTCGCCGGGTCGGCTCGGTGAAGGAGCGCAAGGTCAACCTGCGGGTGATCAGCGCCACCAATTGCAACCTTGAGCAGATGGTCCAGCAGGGCAAGTTTCGCCGCGATCTGTTTTTCCGCCTGCGGATCATCTCGATCAAGGTCCCGCGCTTGTACGCCCGTGGCGAAGACATCCTGCTGCTGGCCCGGCACTTCCTCGCCAGCCACGGCAAGCGTTACGGCAAACCGAACCTGCACTTCAGCGATCAGGCCGAAGAGCTGCTGCTCAGTTACACTTGGCCGGGCAACGTGCGCGAACTGCGCAACATGCTCGAACAGACCGTGCTGCTGGCGCCAAACGACACCATCGCCGCTCATCAACTGAACGTGTGCATGAGCCTGTGCGATGAGCTGCCACCGCAACATCAGCACGAGGTACCGCACACGCACTTCGAACCGCGCCCGGCGAGCAATACCGAATCGATGAACCTGCCGGAAGTCGAACGCGACATGGTGCGCAAGATGCTCGACAAGACCGACTGGAACGTCACCAAATCGGCGCGCCTGCTGGGCCTGAGCCGCGACATGCTGCGCTACCGCATCGAAAAACTCGGCCTGGCACGCCCGGACAAGCGTCAGTGGTAGACCGCGTTGCTGCGTGGGCTGGGCGTGCCGAGGCATTCGAGCACGCACGTCGGGTCCAGCACTTCGTCGTTGACGTAAATGCCGCGCTCGGCATCGTAGGTGCGGATAAACACCCGCACCGTCGCATCGGCCACGGTCGGCAGTTGCGAGTCCTGGAAAACACGGCGATCCGGGATGACGATGAAGTCCTGTGGCGGCGTGTCATCGAACGGCCGGGGCGGCTGAGCGGACAGCGACGGCGGAGCAGGGTGGGCAAAAGGCTGGTCCGACCCGTAGTAGTCGAAGTTGCTGTCCAGCGCCTGCGCCTGGGTGGCGGCGAGCAGACAGGCGGACAACAGCAGTCGATTGAACATTCCCATGGCAGCACCTGTGGAAGCGGATTTCCCCAAGGCTATTAACTATAGCTGTCCGTGGTGCAGGCGTTGGTGCAGGTGTTGTCGGCTTACAAGTTCGCAACAACCTGCTGCGCGAGGCTGATCTAGACTCGGGCCGCTCAATTGTGAGCATCGCCCGGAGTGCGCCATGGAAGTGCCAAACAATAAAAACGCCGTCGAGAGCAATCGTCAGGCGTGGAACGATTCCGCCCGTCATCACCAGGACTCCCCCGAGTGGCAGGCCTTGCTGACCGACGTCGCGCAGGCTGATTTTTCCTGCCTCGACGACACCCTACGCGGCTTGCTCGAGCAGGTCGGTGTCGATGGCAAAGACGTCGTGCAGCTGTGTTGCAACAACGGCCGCGAAAGCCTGTCACTGTTCGCCCTCGGCGCACGGAACGTGGTCGGTATCGATCAGTCGAGCGCGTTTCTCGAACAGGCCCGCGAACTGAACAAGCGTTCGCCGCACAATGCCGAATTCGTCGAAGCCGATATTCATCATTTGCCCGAATCGCTGCGCGGTCGCTTCGACGTCGCACTGATCACCATCGGCGTCTTTGGCTGGATGCCCGACATCGGCGAATTCTTCCGCCACGTCGCCTCGACCCTCAAACCGGGCGGACAACTGGTGATCTACGAGACCCACCCGTTCCTGGAAATGGTCGACCCCGAGGCCGAAGACCCGTTTCGCCTCGCCAGCTCGTATTTCCGCGAAGAACCGTTCGTGCAGGAGGAGCCGATCGTCTACGTCGGCAAGGTCGAACAGCCGGCGGCGAAGTCTTACTGGTTCGCGCACACCCTCGGCGCGATCTTCACCGCCGCCCTCGAGGCCGGCCTGACCATCACGCACTTCAAGGAATACCCGCACTCGAACCGGGAAGAAGTGTATGACCAGTACCAGAACCGTGAGGCGCAGATGCCGATGTGTTTTACGTGGGTGGGGGTAAAACGCTGAAACGCGAATGGAGCATTACGAAGGCGGCCGAATGGCCGCCTTCGTTGTTTCAAGCCTGCGCAGCCGCCGTCACCACCGGCCGTCCCGGTTTGCGCAGCGGATCGAGGCGTGAGCCTTCGTAGCGGGTTTCGCGGAAGAACCGCCATTTGCCGAACAGGCAATAGACGTGGGTGACGCGGCCCTGTTCGTGGTAGCCCATGCGGATGTGCAGTTTCAGCGCCGGGATGTTGTGGGTTTCGCAGACGTCGACCACCTTGTTGCAACCCTGGGCGGCCATGGCTTCCCAGAGGGCGACCTGCACGTCCACCGACAGGCTGCTGCCGAAGTAGGCGCGAATCATTTCACCGCCGAACTCGAAGAACTCGCCGGGTTTGACCGGGAAGGTGCAGCCGTAATAGTGGCGGTCGTGGTAGTCACGAGTGCTGCCCCAGATGAACCCGACCGCATGGCCGTCGGCGTCCAGGTACATGTGCCCGGTGTGGCCCTCGTCGGCCAGTTCGGCCATGGTCTGCACGCGGTCACCGAAGTGCCTGGCGAACGCGCCGGCATTCTCGGCGGTGATGTCGACTTTGCGTAGACCGTCGTAGGGGCGCAGCTTGTGCGGCGGTACCGGGCTGACCAGGTCGCGCTCCATCCACAACAGTTCCCAATGGAAGAACACGTAGCGTTTCCACAACGTGCCGAAGGTGCGGCCCAGGCCTTTTTGCTTGATACGTTCACGCAGCTTTTCAATGACGCTCATGATGCCCTCCGAGGCCGGAGCCCGGGTGTTGTGGATGACGCTTTTGTGGGTATAGATCAGCCCTGCAAGTTCATGTCAAAGCGCCAGCTTTGAATGTATTGCAAGTTGTGTAACGGCTCAGATCGCCTCGGCACCCCGCAAAAAATCCTTGTTCAGATCGGTATAGGAAACCCGTGGAACCCCCGCCAGCCGCAGCTCTAGCACGCGGCTCAGGGACTCTCCGGGTTGCAGATAGGCGTCACCGAAATCCGCACCGAGCTGATTCGGATGGGCGACGATTTCCAGCACGCCGTCGGTCGGCGCGGGAGCGTTGCGCAGGTCCACCGGGGTGCAGACGTAATCGGCAGTGACCCCGGCCAGTCCCTGTAAACGACGGTTGAGCAAGCCCTTGAACACGCGTTTGGGCAGGCTGAGGTTTTGCCCCAGGTTGCGCGCCAGGCGCACCGGCACACCTTGATGGGCAGCGAAGCGCGCGACGATCTCGCCGATCGGCCAGATGTTGTGCACGTGCTGATGCGAATCGAGGTGGCTGGGACGCACGCCGTGATCGACGCAGCGCTGCCACTGCGCCTGCAATTCTTCTTGCACCGCTTCGCGATCTTCCCGGCCCAGCCACAGGCTGTGGCGCGCCAGGCTGAGGTCGAACACGCCGTGGCTGTCGCAGAAGGTGCGACGCTCGAGAATGGCCCGGCTCAGGGGCCGGCCGTAGGTCAGGTTGAAGTGCAGACCGATCCGGCCTTCCAGCAGCGGCAGCCGGGCCATGGCGCAGGCTGCTTCGAACGCCGGCATGTTGGCCATGGCGGTGGCGGAACTGATGACCCCGGCCTGGAACGCACCGAGGATCACCGCGTTTTCGTTCGGGCTCAGGCCGAAATCGTCAGCGTTGACTATGACTTGGCGAGGCATGTTCGCCCTCCTTGCTGGGGTTGATCACAGGTGTCGCAATGACCGCCGCTTTGGCCGCCGCACGCTTCGCCCGCCATTGTTGCAACGCAGGCTTGATCCGGTGCCAGACGCGCAGCCCCAGCCCCAGCAACAGGCCGCTCGGGCGCCACGAGTAGAAGCTCCAGCGCCAGTGTTCCAGTTGCCCGGTCATGCGTTCGTGCAGTTGATGGCTGGAGTTTTCCAGGCTGACCCGCGAGGCATCGATCCAGTGCCAGTTGTCATCCAGCCCCCAGCGAATCCATTCCTCCAGCAACACCCGGCCGCTGCCAAGGTCGGCGTATTGCGGCAGGAAGGCGAGGTTGTAATCGTAGAGCCGGCCCTGTTCGAACAGACCGAGTCGATAGCTGATGCAACGTCCGTTGAGTTCCAGCATCACCCCGCGCACCCGGCCCGAAGCGGCGAGGGCGGTGAAGGCGTTTTCCATGCAGCGGCGGCTGCGGTCGCTGGCAAAGATTCCGACGCCTTCGTCGCCTTTCCAACTGACCGCTTCGACTTCGCTGATGACCTGCAGCAACGGGCCCATGCTGGTCGCGTCGGGCGTGATCCGCCGGACTTCGGCGCCGCACGCGGCAATCCGTTTGCGCGCCCGGCGCAGTTTGTAGCGCGGGTCGCCCGAGACTTCCTGGCGGTCAGCCTCGCTGATCAGGTGCACCGGCACCCGGCAGCTCAAGCGACGTTCGCCGGTGGAGCTGTGGACCATCCATTCGGTGAGCACGCTTTCGGCACCGACCGGCTCGGTGATTTCATTGAGTTGCAGCAGGGCGTGGGGCACTCGCTGGCGAATCAGCCGCAGGGCTTGGCGCATGTCGTCGGCGTTCAGCTGTGATAACAACGCCAGGCGATCGGCCAGCGGATAACCCAGGTGATGCACCACCCGAAACGGCAATCCGAAAAATCGTTCACGGCTCGCCACCAGTGGCAGGCACAGGCGCAATTCGTCTGCTTCCCAACCCAGCAATACATGCAGCTGCTCGTGTGCATCGAGCGCCTGCTCTGCCGCACACAGCCAGTCGAGGCTGTTGAACGGCGTGTGATCCGTCACCCGCAGGCGCAGCGCTTCATAGGCCGCCGCCGGGAAGTCAGGTGCGCACAACGAGGTGCGCCATTCGAATCGCGCCATAGGCTCAGGTCGCCGTTGCTGTGACAGGTGGACGGGAAGGTTTGCGCAGCGCCTCCAGGCGCGATCCGCTGTAGCGGGTTTCGCGGTAGAAGCGCCAGCGACCGAACAGTTTGTAGATGTTCATGATCCGGCCCTGTTCGGTATAGCCCATGCGCAAGTGCAGCTTGAGCGCCGGGATGTTGTGGAACTCGCAGACGTCCACGACCTTGTCACAGCCCTGGGCGGCCATGGCTTTCCACAGTTCCAGTTGCAGATCCACCGACAGTTCGGTGCCCCAGTACGAGCGGGTCAGTTCGCCGCCGAACTCGAAGAACTCGCCGGGTTTCACCGGGAACATGCAGCCGTAGTAGTGACGGTCGAAGTAGTCCCGGGCGCTGCCCCAGATGAACGCCACCGCATGGCCCTGATCGTCCAGGTGCATGTGCCCGGTGTGATTCTCCCGGGCCAGCTCGGCCATGGTGCCGACCCGGTCACCGAAGTGGCGGGCGAAGGCGCTGACGTTGTCCGGGGTGATCTTCACCACCCGCAGGGGCGGGTAGGGTTTGAGGCTGTGGGGCGGCACCGGGCTGACCAGGTCGCGCTCCATCCACAGCAGTTCCTGATGAGAAAAGACGTAGTGTTTCCAGACCTTTTTCACGGTGGCAGTGAGTCCTTTCTGCCGTAGGTTTTCAGTCAGTTTGCGCAGCATGTTCATGGTCGTTGCTCCTGATGACGAGTCATCGCGCGGCCAGAGGCCAGCGCGGCCGGACATCAACAGGGCGGTCATGAGGCGCTCCAGCGCAGGGCAAACAGGGTCTGTCCCGGCAGCTCGAAGCGCACGCGGCCGTCCTGACAGCGAAACGGCGCGTCGCGGCTGCGGTTGTCGGCGCCGAAGTAGCGCAGCGCGCCGTTGTTCAATGGACATTTCGCGCCCGCCAGATCGACATGCTGCAAACGCGTGCCTTTGTTCACGCCGAGCAGCCCGCGCTGATCGTCGCCGGCCATCGCCAGCACATCGACTTCGAACGCGTCGTTCTCCAGCCACAGCACGTTGTGCAGCCAGTGTTGCTGGATGAACTGCTGGGCCATGCCCACCGGTTTCAACTCGAAGCGGTCATCGCCCAGCACCCGCAACATGCCTTTGGGGTACTGCGGCTCATCGGCGGCCTGAAACCAGTTGAGCATGGTCAGCAACCCGTCCTGGGAGGCGTTGATTACCACCGAGGCCCACCACAGCGAGGTGAAATGGGTTTCCTGATCGTAGGGGCTCAGGCTTGATCCGCTTGAGAGGTTGGTCTGATCCAGCAGCAAGGCCTTGCGCGGCTGGCCCCTGGCATCGAGGCCGACCAGTTCCGCCGCGCGGCGCACGCTGTCGCGGTACACGCGGGTGGCGAGCAGGTCGCGAATCATCCATTCGTGCCAGGCCAGCGCATCGACCTGATCGGCGGACTCACCGAGCAGGCGCCGGGCCCAGTCGATGCCACGCTTGTTCGATGCGTTGTCGGCGAACGGGCCGTTGACCAATCGCGAACTGGCCGGCATCGCAATGCGCACACCGGCCTTGCCATTCGCCGGATCGCTGCGCACCTGCCGGGCCATGCTGGTGAAGATCGAACGGTATTGCTCGTAACTCGAATAATTCAGGTTGGGCTCGTCGGCAAACCCGATGTAGTGCGTGCCTTTGCCGCCCAATGCACGGGTGCCGGCGAGCCAGGCGTCGAGGCCGTTGTTGCTTTGCACGTCGGCGCGCAGATCGGCCTGTCGCTGGCTGCCGGCGAGCAAGGTGATGTCCTGGCGAATGCCGAAGCGATCCTGATAGACCTGGCGAAACGCATCTTCGAAGTGCGGTTGTCTCGCCGTCACGTCGACAAAGCTGTAGTAACTGGCGGCCGTCGGTTTCAGCGCATCGAGCAGCGGATGGCTGGCGGGCGGCGGCATCACGTAGGGCAGGGCGATGCCCAGATCCGGGGTGCGGCCGAGGACTTTGTCGTGCAGGGTCAGGCGCGTCTGGCCGTCGTCTTCACGCAGTGGCTTGAGCTGTTGCGGGGTCTGTGCGAACAGATTGGCCGTACCGTCGAGCCAGAACGCCGCTTTGCCGCTGCCTTGCAGACGCAGGCGCCAGACCTGTTCGCGTTCGCTGACCGGCAACGCCACCTGATCGAACTGCCAGTAAGCGCGATAGGGTTTCAGCGCCAAGGACAGTGGTTGTCCATCGCCGACCCGCTGCGCTTGCAGGGCGCTGACCCCGCCGTGAAACTTGCCCGCCAATATCGCGTGCTCACCCGCGGCGACCTTGAAATACAGTTCATCGCCGTTACGGGTTTCCGCACTGAAATGCACCTTGGCCGGGGCAAACAGCGCCACGGTGTTTTCGTCGTGCTCGACCCGGTAACTGCGGAAGCTGTAGCCGGGGATTTCCAGCTGATAACTCGCGGCCCGCGGCGCCAATGGCCAGCTCTGACTGCCACGGGTTTCACTGGCCTTGATGAAGCGCTCGCCCTGCAATTGGCCCCGGCCGTCGAGCAGGTAAATGTGCTCTTCGTTGGCCTCCGCCTGCCACGCCGGTGCCCAGCGCACGGTCACCGTGTCGGGGCGATCGGCTTGCAGGTACAGGCTGCCGTCACGAATGTCGCCCCAGCGCATCGACGCCGCGAAGGCGTCCAGCGACAGGCCAAGTCCGAACAGCAGGGCCAGGCCTTTCATGCTGCCTTCCGACGCTGCAACATCAGCCACATCGGCGTGAGGTCGCTGGGCAGAATGATCAGGGTTTGCCAGAACGCCACGCCGCTCAACCGGCAGTACAACACCAGCATCGCCACGGTCACCGCCAGATAGGCAATCGACGACGCTGCCGCTGCACCGACGATGCCGTAGGCCGGAATCAGCAGCAGGTTCAGCGCAAGATTGAGCAGCGCGCCGATCCCCATCAGCAGCGACACCGTGCCGGGGCGATTCTTGCCGATCAGGTCCAGGCGCAGGATGCTGGCGTAGCACAGGCCCAGCAGCCCCGGCAGTAACGCCAGCAGCGCCGGATACGCTGGCTGGTAGGCGACGCCGAACAGAGTGACGATCAGCCATTCGCCGATCACGGCCATGGTCAGGCAGGCGCCGAGCATCACCGTAGCGGTCAGGCGCAGTGCCAGCGGGGTGACTTTGTCCATGCCTTCGTCCTGTTGCAGCAGGCGTTTCATCAGCGGCGTGGTCACCGCTTCCGGAACGATCAGCAGCAATTCAGCGGCGGCGCTGGCCATCGCGTAATGCCCCAGGGCGGTGCTGCCGAGCAGGGCGCCGATGAACAGGTAATCGGAACGCAGGATCACTTGCTGGAACAGCAGATCCGGGTGACTGCGGGCACTGAAGCGCAGCAGTTCGTTCTGGCTGGCGCGATCCCATTGCAGTTGCAACGGCTGCGCGCGTTTGAGCCACAGCCAGCCAACCATCACTACGAGGCTGATGCCGGCCAGCCAACTGATCAGCGCGGCTTCGAGGGCCGCTTCTTTCCACATCCAGAACAACGCGAGAAACAGCAACAGCGGCGCCAGGGATTCCACCAGCCGCAAGGCATTGAACGCGACCACGCCGCCGGACGCATTGTGCAAGGTCAGCAGACCACTTTTGAGCACGGTCAACGGCACCGCCAGCAGCAACAGCCACGCCAGAAGACCGAGTTGCAGGGTCACGTCCAGTTCACTGCCGAACTCGCGTACCAGCGCCACCACCAGCAAGGTCAGCAGACCCGCCAGCAAACAGCCGAACACCAGCACTTGGGCGAGCAACAAGCCCATCGGCCGCTGCTTGGCTGCCTGATAACCCACGGCGGAATTCAATCCGCCGCTGGTGGCGGCGCTGATCAGATCCGGCAGGGTGCTGAGCAGGGCGAACAGGCCCCGTTCGCTGGGGCCGAGAATCCGCGCCAGCAGCACATTCCTCAGCAGGCGCAGGGCGATCATCGCCAGTTTGGTGCCCATGCTCAGCGCCAGATGCTTGAGGTAGCTGCTTCGACTCATGGCCGCGCCCCGCGATAGATCCGCCACGACAGCAGCTCCGGATTGCGCGCGGTACGCTGGCTGACGCCGAAGCGTGGCAGATTCAGCGGATCACCGGTACCGCGATAGATGCCGCTGCCGGTGCCCAGCGCAAACGGGTAATCGTGATTGGCGATCTGCTCGCGCACCCGCTCATCGTTGTCCCCGTTGGGATAGCAATACACCGGCAACGGCCGGTTGCAGCCGTTGTTCAGGGCATCGCGGCTGCGGCTGAGTTCTTCGCCCAGACGCACATCGTCAAGGCCGGTGAGGATGGCGTGACTGGCGCCGTGGGGGCCGAAACGCACCAGCCCCGACGCTTCCATCGCCCGCACCTGATGCCAGTCCAGCGCTTGTGGCAACGACTCCTGCGGACACTCGTCGGTCAGGCGTTCGAGTATCTTCGGATCGAGCGCCTTGAGGCTTTGCAGATAATGCAACAGGGTCAGACTGCGGCGATCCACATCGATGTCGTCCAGCAGCACTGGCAACGGCTGGCCGGCGGCACGCAGGCATTCGATCAGGTGCGTGCGGGCTTTTTCACCATGACTGCCCCACAGGGTTTCACCGATGCTTTCCCACCAGAAACGCTGACGGCTGCCGATGAAATCGGTGGAAAGAAAAATGCTCGCCGGCACCTGATGTTTCTGCAGCAACGGAAAGGCATTGGCGGCGTTGTCGCGCCAGCCGTCGTCGAAGGTCAATGCCACTTGCGGACGCTCGGTGCGCAAGGCATTGGGTTGCAGGATCTCCATCAGCGGCACGCAATCGAAATGCTTGCGCAGCCACACCAGCAAGTGTTCGAAGGCCTTGGGCCCGACGCACAGTTCGTTGCGGTGCGGCAGGTCGGCGGCGCGGTCGTTGGACAGCACCCGGTGGAGCATCAGTATCACGCCGGCGCCGTGCAGCTGGTTTCGCCCCACGGACGAGTTGAGATAGAGCCAGCCGCTGGTGCGTTTAATCAGTTGCTTGATCGCCATGGCTCGATCCCTCTCAACGGTTTTGGTCAGGGTTCCATTGGGCATAACGCTGGCCGCGCAGGAACTGCCACAAGCCGATGCTCATGCCCGCCAGTGTCACCAGCAGGAATGCCGCAAGGCGGAACGGCTTGGGCAAGCGGTGTTGTGAATCCAGCAGGCCGGCAATCGCGATGGCGTAGCCGATCAATTGCGCGATCAGGCTCAGGCGATAGAAATCGTGCTCTTCCCACAGCCAGAAATTGCTCAGCAGCAGCGGCAGCAACAGGATCGGCGCCAGGCGACGGATCAACTTGTGGCTGATCAACGCAATCGAATACAGCCCATGCTTCAACGGATTGAGCAGTGCACTGCGTTGCGCCAGACTTTGCAGGCCGCCGACGGTGACCCGCTGGCGCCGGCGGAATTGCTTGTCGGCTTCGTCGACGCCGTGGTCGATCACCTGCGCTTCGGGCACGTAGACGATCCGTTTGAATTTCACCGGGGCGCAGGTGCTGATGAAGAAGTCGTCGTTGACCTCGGCCGGCACGTTCTCGAACAGTTCGCGGCGCAGGGCCAGCAGGGCGCCGTCGGCGGAGACCATGCAACCGGTACGGTTCTCGACCCGACGCAACCAGCCCTCGTAGTGCCGATAAAGGCTGTCGCCGATGCTCAAGCCACCGCCGGTGACTGGAATCACCATGTGTCCGGCACAGGCGCCGACCTGTGGGTCGCTCAGGGGCGCCAGCAGGTAGCCGAGGGTTTCCCGCGACCATTGGTTGTCAGCGTCGGTGAACACCAGAATGTCGCCCGTGGCCAGCGCCGCGCCGGCATTCAGGGTGGCGGCCTTGCCCTGGCGAGGCAGGTCGAGCACGGTGATTCGCGGGTCGACGACCTTGTGTGCGCAGGCCACGGTGGCGTCGGTGGAACCGTCGCTGGCCAGAATGATTTGCAGGGTCGCCGGCTGATAATCCTGGGACAGCAGCGAGCGCAGCTTGTGTTCGATGTGTCGCGCTTCGTTGTGGGCGGCGATGACGATGCTGACGTTCAGCGGCGGTGCCGGGCTGTGGCGCCACGCCGGGAACAGCGGCGCGAGCAGCGTCAGCAGCAGCGGGTAGCCGACATAGGCGTAGGCCGGCAGCAGCAGGCACATCCAGAAAATGAATTCAGCCACGGGCAGGCCTCCTGGCGTTCCAATGACACAGACTGAGAATGAACGCGGCGCCCGCCAGGTGCAGGCGCAGCCAGTGCAGGCCCCACAGTTGCAGGGTCAGGCAGACGTTGTGGTGCTTGGCGCTCTGGCGCACGCTGAGCACCAGCCCCGGCACCAGCGTCAGCATCACCATGATCGCGGCGTGATGGGGAAAGCCGTCGAGCAGCGCGGATATCGCCAGGAAATCGAGAATCCAGACGAAGATCGACAGCATCGGAAACCGCAACAGGCGCAGGCTGAAACCGTGGCTGCGCAGCAATTGCAGATGACTGCCCTGACGCCACAGTTCCTTGCCCATCCACTCGCGCCAGTTCATTTCGTAGCCCCAGTGCAGAGCCACGCTTTCATTGATCGAGAGCAGTCGCGCGCCGTGTTCTCTCAGGCGCAAGGTGAACTCCTTGTCTTCGCCGGTGCGCAGGGTTTCGTTGAAACCGCCGACCTTGTCGAACCAGCGCCGACGCATCAGCAGGTTGGCACTGGGCAGCCAGTCGACGACGTGGCTGGTGTGGGTGGTCGGGCGCAAGGTCCGGCGCTGCCAGGCGGTGGCGTACCACGGCGCGGCGGCGGGGGTGTGCAGGTCGAGACCGAAGACATCGGCCTGGCCACTGGCTTCGATGTCGAACAATGGGTGCAACCAGTCTTCCGGCATTTCGATGTCGGCATCGATGAACGCCAGCCATTCCCCGGTGGCGATGGCGGTCCCACGATTGCGCAACGCGCCGATCAGCAGGCCTGGCATCACCAGTACGTGGGCGCCGAACTGCCGGGCGATCTGCGGGCCTTCGTCGCTCGATCCGTTGTCGACCACGATCAGTTCACACTCGACATCCGCCGCGTGCGCCGCTTTTTGCGCAGCCAGCAGGGTGCGGCCAATGTGCCGGGCCTCGTTGAACATCGGGATGACGATGCTGATCCGGCTCATGCTTTGGCCTCCGTCATCGGTGCCTGCTCGGCTTTGAGGCGCAAGACGCTGGTCATGGCGAGCATGATCCACAGGTATTTCTGGTTCGGTGCGCTGAGGAACATCAGGAACAGCGTCAGCGACAGAAAACTCACCCCCAGGTGGGTCATCAGATCCGCCTGTTGCCAGTCACGTCGCAGCATCCACGCCTTGCGCGCCTGCATCAGGTTGTACAGACCCAGCGCGAGCATGCCGACGAACATCAATCCGGCGGGCACCCCCAGTTCGCTGAAGATTTCCAGGTAGGTGTTATGCGCCCGGCGATACAGGTCGCCGATCTTACGGTTGGCGGAAAACGCCTTCGCATAGCCGGTGGTGGCGTAGTGCAGCGGGAAGGTGCCGGGGCCGGAGCCGAGCAACGGGTTCTCGCGGATCATCTGGCTGCCGACCACGATGTACGAGGCGCGGCGGCCAAGGGATTCATCGTTGTGCCCTTTGGCGCCTGCGCTCAACACGCTGAGGGACTGGATGCGCGCGATGTAGCCGGCAGGCATCGCATAGATCGCCAGCGGAATCACGATCGCCGCACCGAGCATGGCAAAACCGAGGTGACGTGGACGAATCCGCGCCAGTTGCGCACGGTAGTGCCAGCAACCGATCACCAGACTCAAGGCCAGCACCACCAGCCCGGAACGCGATTCGGTCTTGGTCATGCCGCCGAGCAACAGCAGGCAGCAACCGCCCCAGAACAGCCGATGCAACAGGTTCGGGCTGCGGATCACCAGCAGCAGGCCCAGCGGAATGGCGAAGGCGATCAGCAGGGCGAAAGCGTTGGGGTCTTCGAGCAGGCCGGCGGCGCGGCCCTGATCCTGGAATTTGGTGGAGAACATGGCCATGGCGCAGGTGGTGCTGACGGCCAGGGTCACCAGTCGGGCAAACAGGTCGAGGTTCAGCTCGCGGCCGATCAGCAGGGTGATGACAAACAGAATCAGGCCGACGCTGATTTCCCGCAGGTGGCCGAGCGACATGCCCATGTCGTCAGTGTTGAGCAGGCTCAGAAAGTACAGGGTCATGAAGGCGATCAGAAAGCGCCAGATATTGCTGCGCAGGCGATCCGAGGGAATCTGGTGCATCGCCAGTTGCAGCATCAGGATCACCGCCAGCGAAGCGCCGATCAGTTTGCTTCCGGACAGTGAACTGTCCTTGAAGAAACCCTCGAACGGCACCAGGGCGACGATGCCGAGCAGGCCCCAGGTCGGTTTGCGGTACAACACCGCGAACCCCACCAGACCGAGCACTGCGCCTGGCGCGAGGTAGGGCCAGGGGCTGGCCAGCAGAGCAATGCAGGCCAGCCCAAGCAGACTGACGATCGAGAGCGGGAAAATCATGCGCGTGCCTCCCGTGCCGTGCGGATGTACAGCTGCGACCAGCGTTCGGCCAGGGCCTTGAGGTCGTAGCGATCCTGTTGCGTGCGTTTTGCGTTGTCGCGCAGTTGCCGTGCCAGGCCAGGCTCGGACAGCAAGGTGTCGAGCTGGCGGGCGAGGGCGGCGCTGTCGGTGGGGGCCGCAAGCAAACCGTTGTGACGGTTCTCCAGCACGTCGGGAATCCCGCCGACGCCAAATGCCACCACCGGCACCCCGGCCTGCATCGCTTCCAGCAGAATCATTGGCGTACCTTCGGTGCGCGAGCTGATCACCAGCGCATCGAGTTGCTGCCACCAGTGCCGCATGTCGGTCTGGTAACCCGGCAAGCGGATGCGCTGCTGCAAACCGGCGGCGTCGATCCGTGCCTGCAAGTCTTCGCGTTCCGGGCCGTCGCCGAGCATCACCGCGTCGAGTTGCGGGTGCTGGTGACACAGCGGGATCAGCGCGTCGAGAAACAGATCCGGGCCTTTCTCACTGCTCAAACGCCCGACGTAACCGGCGAGCCAGCGTTGTCTTGGCGCATCGGAAAGCAGCGCGGCGGCTGCCGGTAATCCGTTGGGAATCACCTGCAATTTCTCCGCACGCACGCTGGCCTGACGGTGCAACACCGCGATGCTTTCGGCGACACACACCACCCGATCCACCGACGCCGTGCGGCACAGTTGCAGGCTCAGCCAGGTGTAGAACTTCTGCTTGCGGCTGCGCGGGGTGAAGCCGTGTTGAGTGATCACCAGCGGCAGGCGCAACAGCGTGGCGCCGACCCAGCCGAACAACAGGCCTTTGAAATTGTGGGTATTGATCAACGGACGTTCACCGCGCCGCTGACCCAAGTGCCGCAGCAGGGCACCGAGCCCTGCGCAGCCTTGTGCATCGACGCCGGCCTCGCGAAAGCGCGCGATCAATTCCGGCGGCGCATCGAGGAACAGCACCTGGTGCTGCCCCGGCGTCGCCAGGCAATGATCGAGCAACATCCGCTCGGCCCCGTAGAAGCCACCGCTGCTGAGCAAATGCATGATCGGCAGGGCGGCGTTCGGGGTAGAGGACGTGTTCAATTGCGCACCCAGTGCACGAAGCTCGGCACGGTCCAGTTCTTGTGCGGGTTGCTCGGTTGCGCGTTCTGGTCGTTGATCACCAGCAGCACCGGCAGGCCCAGCTCGTGGCTGATTTGCGCCGGATGTTTGAAGCGGTGATCGAAGAACTCACGCACGTAGACCAGTGCAATCGCCAGCAACAGACCGGTGAACAGCCCGAACGGAATGATCAGCATCGGCTTGGGAAACGCCGGTTCGGTCGGTTCGAACGGTGGGCTCAAGACCCGGGCGTTGGACAGGTCGTCGCTCAGCGAACGGGTGGTGCTACTTTCGGCAAAACGCTGGGCGTAGGTCGAGAACGCGGCGTGCAGCGCGTCGATCTCGGTGTCCATCTGCCGCAGTTTGCTCTGGGTTTGCTGCAACTCGTGGATGCGGTTCTTGAACTCGGCGATGCGCGCGGTTTTCTGATCGATCACCTGCTGGACCACCGCCAGATCGTTGGTGCGTTCCTGGATACGGTTGCTCACCACCTTGAGGAACTGCTGGCGAGTGCGGGCAATCTGCTCGCGGGTCAGCAACATCGGTTCACTGCCCGGCTGGAACACCGCCAGATCATTCATGTAACGGCTGACCTGGGTGGTCAGTTGCTCGCCCATCTGTTTGATTTCCCGATCCTCGAACGCCACGTTGTCGACCGTGGTGGTGAAGGTGTAGGGGAAGGTGTAGTCGTTGAGTTTGCTGTTACTGGCGGCAGCCAGCGCGGTCTTCAGGTACTCGAGCCAGCGCTGGCTTTGCAGCAGGCGGTCGCGATACAGGTTCAGCGCCTGCTCTTCGGTGTTGATCGCGTTGAGGCGGAAAGTGATTTCCTCCTTCGGATCCGACGCGCCGACACTTTCAAGTAATGCCTGGCGATTGCCTTCCAGTCCATCAAGGCGCACCTGATACAGGTGTTTCTTGGTTTCGTAGAACGATTGCGGCAAATCGATCGATTGCAGCGCCTGACGGCTCACCAGGTAGTTTTGCAGCAGGGCAGAGACGAAGGTCGTGCCTTGATGCGGGTCGGGGAAGCTGTAGATGATCGAGATCACGTTGGAGCCAGGCAGGGTCTCGATTTTCAGGCTGTCTATCGCATCCTGGGTCAGCGCGTCGAGCGCGGTGTCGCGCACCGGATCGGTTTCAAGCCCCAGGGTGTTGCGCACGGGGTTGATCACGTACTGGCGCAGCGGCGAGCTGATGTAACGCTTGAACGGCTCGCTCACCAGTTTGTTGAACATGCCGGGCGACGGGGTGTATTCGCCCTTGTCACGCAGTTCGCTGATGGTCTGACGGATCAGCGCCGGCGAACGCAGGATGTTGCTCTCGGTTTCCATGTCCGCCAGCGATGGCGGGATGAAGGTGGCGTTGTCCACGGTCAGCGACGTGGTGGCGTCGCCCTGCGACAGTTTTTTCGACTGCACGATTACCTGAGCGGTGATATCGAAGCTCTGTTTGAGCAGCAGCGGCAGCACCAGCGCGATCACTGCAAAGACCAGGAAGACCCGTTTCACCAATTGCTTGTTGGCGAAGAAGATCCTGAAGAACTCATGCAGGTAGTTTTCCTTTGGATTCATGGTCGGTCACCTGAGAGTCAGTTGTTGTTGCTGTCTTTGTTGTCGACGCGGTAGCCGAAGCTGAAGCCCACGCCCTGGAACAGCACCACGTCGGCCAGTTGCCGGGCGAGTTCGCCGGCGCTGGCCAGTTTGGTTTTCGGCACGTACAGCATGTCGTCCGGTTGCAGGTAGGCGATTTGCGGCGCCTCGCCCGACAACGCTTTCTCGACGTCGTAACGCACGGCCTGCACCTGATTGCCGTTGCGCCGCATGATCACCACCGAATCGAGCCGCGCCTTGACGTTGGTGCCGCGCGCCAGGGTCAGCGCCTCAAGCACCGACACCGGCCGGCGGATCGGGTAGGAACCCGGCTGGCCGACTTCACCCAGCACATAGATTTCGTTGCCGGCGGTGGACTTGAGCAACACGTCCACGGTCATGCGGCCCGGCAGTTGTGCGTACTTTTTGTTGAGGAAGTCTTCGAGCTGGTTGACGGTCATGCCTTGCAGCGGCACCGCGCCGATTTCCGGGAAGCTCGCGTAGCCGTCGGTGCCGACGGTGATCTCGCGGCTCATGCCGGTGGCCGGGTGGTTGAGGGCGCTTTTCAGGTTCTGCTCGTTGGTCAGCGGGCTGATGATCTGCACCGTCAACTGATTGCGGTTGGGCTGGAACAACTGTTTGCGTTGATAGGCGCGCTGGATTTCCTGGCGCGCTTCTTCGCTGGTCAGCCCGGCGATTTTCACCGACGTGTTGGCGCCCGGCAGTTCGATGGTGCCGTCCGGCAGTACCAACTGGTTGCCATTGAGCTGGCTGGCGGCGGTGAAGTTCAGGCCGATCTGGTCACCCGACTGCACGCGGTAAGCGTCCGAGCCGCTGGTGCTGATGTGGAAGATCACGTCCAGCACATCCTGCGGGCGCAGGGTCTGCTCGACCTTCGGCATGTCGGTGGCCTGGGCGTTGGCCGGGGTGGCGGTGAGAATGTTCACCGGCATGTTCTGGGTTTCGGAGGTGCTCGAGCAGCCTGCAAGCGGCAGCATCAGCAGCACAAGAATCCTGGCGTTCATGGCGTCATCCTTTGCGGTTGCTTACAGGTTTTTGTAGAGCCATTTAGGCATGTAGTACTTGCGTCGGTTGAACACGCTGCCGACCACTTTGGCCCCGGCCTGGGTCAACCGTTGCACGGCTGCCTGGGCAACTTCCCAGCGGGTGTCTTCGGCACGTACCACGAACACCACACCGTCGACCTGGGTGCTGATGACCAACGTGTCGGCGGCCGAATACACCGCGTCGCCATCGATCACCACAAAGCGGTACTGAGCGCCCAGTTGATCCAGCAGCGGGCTCAGGCGCTCGGCAGTCAGGTGTTCAGTAGTGCGGATCGGCCGGCCATTGGGCAGCACATGAAACGGCAGGCTCGACACCTGCACCACGCAGTCCTGCAGCAGCGGCGGGTTGTCCGGGTTGAACAGCAGGTCGCGCAGGCCGCGCTCCTTGCTCAGGTTCAGTTGCTGGGTCAGGTTGCTCGCCGACTGGCTGGCGTCGACGTACAGCACCTGGCCGCTGCTCATCTGCGCCAGTTGACTGGCCAGCGCCAGGGCGCTGGTGGTGGTGCCGGCGCCGGGGTTGGCGGCGGTCAGAAACAGGATCCGCAGATCCAGGTCCAGCACGGTCGAAGTCAGGTTCGACTCGCTGGGGCTGGCAATGCTCAGGCTTTTGTTGGTTGAACCGTCCATTAGCTTGCTCCGTGGCCGCTGAATACTTTGAAGGGGGTTTTCAACAGAATCTTCAGATCAAGCAGAAGGCTCTGCTCGGCGATATAGCTGAGGTCCAACTCAACGCGCTGGTCGAAGTCGATGTTGCTGCGTCCTGAGATCTGCCACAGGCCGGTCATGCCGGGGTAGATCGCCAGACGGGCGAGGTGACTGTCCTTGTAGCGGTAGGCGTTGAACGAGGTCGGGCGAGGGCCGACCAGGCGCATGTCGCCGGTCACTACGTTGATCAGGTTGGGCAGCTCGTCGAGGCTGGTACGCCGCAGGAAGCCACCGATCCCGGTGATGCGCGGATCCTGGTCGATCTTGAAGTCGATGGCGTCGGCACCGTGCTTGTTCAGGTGACGCAGCGACTCCTTGAGCTCTTCGGCGTTGGCGACCATGGTCCGGAACTTGTACATACCGAACTTGCGCCCGCGATAACCGGTGCGTTTCTGCACGAACATCACCGGGCCCTTGCTGGTGAATTTGATGGCCAGCGCCAGACCGATCAGCAGCGGCGAAATCATCAGCAGAATCGTCAGCGCACCGAGGCAGGCGACCACCCGATTGGTGCGCGACAGTTGCCACGGCCGACCGCCCTCGCGACCGGTCATCCAGCCCTGGCCCTGGCGGTGGATTGCCGCGTCCAGGCGCATTCGCTGTTCCGGATCCATGCGTTTGTCACGCACCAGTTGTTGGATCGGTACACCTTTCTCAAGTCCAGTCATGGAGTCCTCCGCTGATGTTCAGCCGCGAACGGCGCGTGGGCGATAGGCAGTGGGGTAGTAATCGCGGAACCAGGCGATGAACCGCCCCAGTCCCTCATCCAGCTCTATCCGGGGCTGAAACCCGGTGGCCTGGGCCAGGTCGCTGGCCTCGGCGCAGGTATTGAGTACGTCGCCCGGCTGCAGCGGCAGCAGCTCGACCACGGCTTTCTGACCGAGGTGTTTTTCCAGCAGGGCGAGGTAGGTTTTCAGCGCCACCGGGTGCTGGCCGCCGATGTTGAACAAGCGCCACGGCGCCATGCTGCTGGCCGGGTCGGGTTGTTCGCGGTTCCACTCGGGATTGGCCCGGGGCGCCCGCTCGATCAGGCGCGCGATGCTTTCGATGATGTCGTCGATGTAGGTGAAATCGCGCTGATGCTCGCCGTAGTTGAACAGCTTCAGTGGCGAGCCTTCGCTGATCGCCTTGGCGAACTGGATCGGCGACATGTCCGGCCGGCCCCACGGTCCGTAGACCGTGAAAAAGCGCAGCCCGGTGCAAGGGATGCCGAACAGGTGGCTGTAGCTGTGGGCCATCAATTCATTGGCTTTCTTGGTCGCGGCGTACAGTGACAGCGGGTGATTGACGCCGTCCTGCACCGAGTAGGGCGTGCGCTGGTTGGCGCCGTACACCGAACTGGACGAGGCGTAAATCAGGTGCTCGACCGGGTGCCGGCGGCAGCACTCCAGAATGTTCAGGAAACCGTCGAGGTTGCTGTCCAGATAGGCCCGTGGATTCTCCAGCGAATAGCGCACCCCGGCCTGCGCCGCGAGATGAACCACGACTTGCGGCCGCTCGCTCGCGAACAATGCTTCCAGCGCCGCAGCATCTGCCAGATCAACCGTGGCGAGCTGGACATCGCCAATTTGCCCGCGCACCCAGTCCACCCGATCGTGCTTGAGCTGCGGGTCGTAGTAGCTGTTGAAGTTGTCCAGGCCGATCACCTGATGCCCGTCGCGCACCAGTCGCAGCACGCAATGAGCACCAATGAACCCGGCCGCACCGGTGACGAGGATTTTCATGGCCGCAACCCGTCAGGCGCGATGTGGCGCAGACCGATGCCGCTGTAGTGCAGGCCGGCGGCTGCCACTTGTTCCGGGTTGTAGAGGTTGCGTCCGTCGATGATGACTTTCGAGCGCAGCTTGCTGGCCAGCAGCTCGAAATCCACCACGCGGAAATTCTTCCACTCGGTGCAGATCACCAGTGCGTCGGCATCCTCCAGGGTGTCGTCGCGGGTGGCGCACAGGTGCAGGTCATTGCGGTAACCGTAAAGGCGCCGGCACTCGGACATCGCTTCCGGATCGTAGGCCTGCACGCTGGCGCCTTCGGCCCACAGCGCCTCCATCAGATAGCGGCTGGGGGCTTCGCGCATGTCATCGGTGTTCGGCTTGAACGCCAGGCCCCAGATCGCGATTGACTTGCCGGCCAGGCCCTGAGGGAATTGCGCCCTGAGTTTGCTGAACAGGATGTGCCGCTGCGCATCGTTGACATCGGTTACGCTGCGCAGCAGTTTCAGCGGCATGCCATTGTGTTCGGCGGTGTGCAGCAGGGCGCGCAGGTCCTTGGGAAAGCACGAGCCACCGAAGCCGCAGCCCGGGTAGATGAAGTGATAGCCGATGCGCGGGTCGGAGCCGATGCCCTTGCGCACCGCTTCGATGTCGGCGCCGAGTAGTTCGGTGAGGTTGGCCAGCTCGTTCATGAAGCTGATGCGGGTGGCGAGCATGGCGTTGGCTGCGTACTTGGTCAGCTCGGCGCTGCGGTTGTCCATGAACATCAGTTTTTCGTGGTTGCGGCAGAACGGCGCGTACAGCTCGCTCATCTGCTCGCGGGCCAGGTCATCGTGGGTGCCGACGATGATCCGGTCCGGCCGCATGCAGTCGGCGAGGGCGCTGCCTTCCTTGAGAAATTCGGGGTTGGACACCACCCGCACTGCCAGAGCGCTTTTGCCACGCCGTTGCAGTTCTTCTTCAGCGGTGTGCAGCACCTGATCCGCCGTGCCGACCGGCACCGTGGATTTGATGATCAACGTGCGATCGTCTTCCATGAAGCTGGCGATCTGCCGCGCCACGTTGAGCACATGGCTGAGGTCGGCGGAGCCGTCTTCGTCGGCCGGCGTGCCCACGGCGATGAAGATCAGCCCGGCATGTTCCACCGCATCGCTGGCCTGGGTGCTGAACAATAAACGCCCGGCCTTGATGTTTTCTTCCAAAGTTGCCGAAAGACCCGGTTCGCTAATAGGCGGTACCGCCTGTTGCAGTTGTTTAATCTTGTTCGGGTCAATATCGACGCACAATACGCGATGTCCGACATCGGCAAGTGCGGCTGCTTGTATCAGGCCAACATAGCCCGTACCAAATACGCTCACGTCCATATTGGCGTGCCTCGTAAGACGGTGATGGAAGATCGAAAATGGAACTGTCAAAAGGGGTATAGCGCAGCGTGGGAAAAGCGTGTCAGCAAAATGACATGTTGCAAGGGTATAACACCCCCATTTTTGGGGGCGAAAGGCCATCAAGTGCTTGCTGTAGATGGATTTGTCCCGTTCTTGACGGGTTCGAAGAAAACGATAAACGGTCGTAGGCCACGAATTTCAAGGGTTTTAACGACTTGGGTGTGTCAGATTTGAGTCAACGGTTTTTTGACGCTTTTTGATTATGTCCGACATTTCTTGCGCTTTAATGGCCCGGTGCTAGTGTCAGATTTTGACCGACAAACCCTTGACAACCTCTCGTCGGACGCGCCCCGGAATCGCCATGTTTCGATATCTGAAAGAACTGCTTTTAATTATTTATCTGTTGCTTTATTTCGAATATTACCTTGACCGATTAAATGCGATGGGTATTGGTCTGGCAGTACTTCTTTTTGGCGCGATGTTTTTGACGCTGACTTTCGCATTATTACTAACAGCCTATATACGTCAGACTTTCATTCGGCATTTGTTCGCATTAACCCTGTTTATTTCGGCGGTGTTTTTCGATATTTATACGAGGGTGACCGCCGATTACCTGACCTACAGCAGTTTCGTCTCGCTGGTGTATTCCGGCGGCTTCATTCAGGAAGCGGTGTATCAGTACCGGGGGGCGATCATCCACGGACTGCTCAACGGCTTGCTGCTGTTGTTCGGAATCGGCCTCAAGCCTCGGCACGCGATGCCCGTACCCAATGCCTTGCGGATCGCTGCGCCGCTCTGCGGTGTGTTGCTGCTCAGCACCGTGCTGTTCGTGCGCGCCGGCGAGGGTGCACGCGGGTTGCCGATCATGTACACGCCGCTGGCCTATCTGAATTTGTTCGGCTACGAAGCGCTGCACAACACCGTCGGCCCGCGTGAGCCGGTGACCCTGGCGCGCAATGGCCCGGCGGTCGGCCACGACATCGTGCTGATCATCGACGAGAGCATTTCCGGCAATTACCTGGACATCAACGCGCCGTTCGGCGTGCACAGCAACCTCAAGCAGGCCCGTCCGGGCGTCGAAATCTTCAATTACGGCTACGCGGCGTCCATCGCCAATTGCAGCGCCGACACCAACATCACCCTGCGCTACGGCGGCACCCGCGCCGACTACATGCGGATCAACAGCACGCTGCCGTCGATCTGGCAATACGCGAAAAAGGCCGGCATGCGCACGGTCTACATCGACGCTCAGCGCACCGGTGGCAACCTGCAGAACCTGATGAACGATGCCGAGAAAAAGGACATCGACGAATTCGTGCAATTCGACCAGACCAGCGTGCGCGACCGCGACATGGCCGCCGCCGCCAAGCTGATCGAACTGCTCAACGACGATAAACCGGAGCTGGTGCTGATCAACAAGGTCGGCGCGCATTTCCCGGTGCACGACAAATACCCGGACGCCTTTATGGCCTACCGGCCGACCTTGCCGCGCGGACAGTTCACGGAAGTCGCCGACACCGGCGAGCGCACCGGCTTCAACGGCCAGCCGGATGACTGGGTGCTGTATCGCAACGCCTACAAGAACACCGTGCTGTGGAATGTCGGCGAGTTCTTTTCGCGGGTATTTGCCCAGGCCAATCTGAACAACGCGCTGCTGATCTACACCTCGGATCACGGCCAGGATTTGCACGAGCGCGGTAATCCGGGACTGAACACCCACTGCGGCGGCGACCCGGTGGAGGAAGAAGGGCTGGTGCCGCTGGTGGTGATTCAGGGCGACCAGTTGCAGGCGCTCGACTGGTCGGCGCAACTGGCGGCGAACAAGGATCGCTCCAGTCACTACAACATCTTCCCGACCCTGTTGCAGTTGATGGGCTACGACCTGCCGGGAATCGAAGCGGTGTACGGCAAACCGCTGAGCGTGGCGACGGCGGATGAATTCACCTTCAACTACCGCTTCAACGCGCGGCTGGGGGCCAAACCCGAGTGGAAACACATCGACCTGAACAGCATCGTGACGCCGGGTGAAGCGCCGACGAGTGTGGCGGTGGGTCAGTAACGCGTCGGTATCCGCTATCCTTGGCCGACACGGATCGATCGGATGGCGGCATGCTCCAGGTTCAAAACGTCTTCAAAAGCTACCTCACCCCGCAAGGGCCGTTGCCGGTGCTGCAAGGCATCGACCTGACGCTCAAGCCCGGCAGCAGTCTGGCGCTGATGGGCGAGTCGGGCAGCGGCAAGAGCACGCTGCTGCACCTGATCGCCGGGCTCGACAAAGTCGACAGCGGCATCATCAGCAGCGGCGAACATCGGCTGGATCGCATGAACGAGGCGCAACTGGCCAATTGGCGGCGCACGGAAATCGGTCTGGTGTTCCAGCAGTACAACCTGATCGGCAGCCTGCGGATCGAGGACAACCTGGCGTTTCAGGCGCGGCTGGCCGGGCGGCATGATCCGCGCTGGCAGCATCATCTGGTGCAGCGCCTGGGGCTGGGCGAGTTACTCAAGCGCTATCCCGAACAACTCTCCGGCGGCCAGCAACAGCGGGTCGCGCTCGGCCGGGCGCTGGCCGCGCAACCGAAGCTGCTGCTGGCCGACGAGCCCACCGGCAGCCTCGACGAAGCCACCAGCGACGAAGTACTGCGGCTGTTGCTGGAATTGCTCGACGACACCCCGACCACTTTGCTGATGGTCACCCACAGTCAGCGCGTGGCGGCGCGGCTGGCGGAGCGCGTGGTGCTGTCCAGCGGTCGGTTGACGTGAAGGTTTTCCGCCACGCGCTGATGGCGCTGCTCAGTCACTGGCGGCGCCATCCGGTGCAGTTTTTCAGCGTGCTGACCGGTTTGTGGCTGGCCACCAGCCTGTTGACCGGGGTCGAAGCGCTCAACAGTCAGGCGCGGGACAGTTACGCCCGGGCCAGCCAGTTGATTGGCGGCGAACCCCAGGCCAGCCTCAGTACGCCAAACGGCGCGACGTTTCCGCAGCAATGGTTCGTTGATCTGCGGCGTCTGGGCTGGCCGGTGTCGCCGGTGCTGCAAGGGCGCCTGATTCTTAAAAATCACGAAAACCAGCGCCTGCAATTGATGGGCATCGAACCGGTGTCGTTGCCCGGCGACAGCGCGGTGGCCGGACAGGCGATGCCGATCGAGCGCATCGTCGAGTTCTTCAGCCCGCCGGGCAGCACCTGGATTTCTCCCGAAACCTTGCGGGCGTTGAACCTCGCCGAGGGCGCGACCCCGGCCAGCGAAACCGGCCAGACGTTGCCGCCGCTGCGAGCGCAAACCGACATGGCCCCCGGCGTGCTGCTGGTGGACATTGGCGTCGCTCAGCGCGTACTCGAACAACCCGAGCAACTGTCACGCCTGCTGCTGCCAAAGGATTTTCACGCTGACATCCCGGCCGCGTTCAAAGGTCAGTTGCAGCTCAAGAGCAGTGGCGAGGAAAACAACCTTGCGCGACTGACCGAAAGCTTCCACCTCAACCTCGATGCGCTCGGATTTCTCTCGTTCATTGTCGGTTTGTTTATCGTCCACGCGGCTATCGGTCTGGCGCTGGAGCAACGTCGGGGATTGCTGCGCACCTTGAGGGCCTGCGGGGTCAGCGCGCGGATGCTGATCGCTTGCCTGATCGTCGAACTCGGCGCGTTGGCGTTGATCGGCGGGTTGTTCGGTGTGGTCAGCGGTTACTGGTTGGCGAGCGTGCTGTTGCCGGACGTCGCGGCCAGCCTGCGCGGTCTGTACGGCGCGGAAGTGGCGGGGCAGTTGCGCCTGAGTCCGTGGTGGTGGTTCAGCGGCATCGGCTTGAGTCTGCTCGGCGCGTTGCTGGCCGGGGCCAACAGCCTGCTGCGGGCGGCGCGTCTGCCGTTGCTGGCGGTGGCGGATCCGCAGGCCTGGCATCAGCAACATGCGCGCTGGTTGCGGCGTCAGGGTTGGGTCGCGGGTATCTGTGCAGTGATTGCGCTGGCGGCGTTGGTGTGGGGCAACAGCCTGGCCAGCGGTTTTGTGTTGATGGCGGGGCTGTTGCTCGGCGCCGCGCTGGCGCTTCCGGTGTTGCTCAGTGCGTTGCTCAACGGTTTGCTCGGTCGCAGCCGATCGGTGCTCGGGCAATGGTTTCTCGCCGATTGCCGCCAGCAATTGCCGGCGCTGAGTCTGGCGTTGATGGCGCTGCTGCTGGCGATGGCGGCAAACATCGGTGCCGGCAGCATGACCGCCGGTTTTCGCCAGACCTTCAACGACTGGCTCGAACAACGGCTCACCGCCGAGCTTTATCTGAACCCGAGCAACCCGGCGCAGGCGCGGGAGCTGTACACCTGGCTCAAACAGCAAGCGAATGTCACCGCGATCATGCCCAACTGGCAGGTCTCTGTGACGCTGCAAGGCTGGCCGGCGGACGTGTTCGGGATCATCGATCATCCGCACTATCGCCAGCACTGGCCGTTGCTCGAATCTCGAGGAGACGACCCGTGGGCGGCGCTGGCCAAGGACGATGCGGTGATGCTCAGCGAACAACTGGCGCGGCGCTTGAAAGTGACGCCGGGCGATCACCTGTCGATTCCCACGCCGGGCGGGTCGTGGTCGCCGCGCATCGTCGGCATCTACGCCGACTACGGCAATCCCAAGGGCCATGTGCTGGTCAACAGCAATCACCTGTTGCGCGGCTGGCCACAGCTGACGCCAAACCGCTTCAACCTGCGCATCGACCCGCCGAACATCCCGGCGTTGCTCACGGCCTTGCAGGCACGCTTCCAGCTTGATGACAGCCGGATCGTCGATCAGGCGCGGCTCAAGGGCTGGTCGGTGCAAGTCTTCGAACGCACCTTCGCCGCGACCGCCGCGCTGAATAGCCTGACGCTTGCCGTCGCCGGCGTGGCGCTGTTCATCAGCCTGCTGACCCAGAGTCAGAGCCGTCTCGGCCAGCTCGCACCGTTGTGGGCCCTAGGCGTGACGCGACGGCAATTGATGCTGCTCAACCTCGGGCAAACGTGGCTGTTGGCGCTGCTGACGCTGGTGCTGGCCTTGCCGTTGGGCATCGGCCTGGCGTGGTGTCTGGACGCGGTGATCAACGTTCAGGCCTTCGGCTGGCGTCTGCCGCTGCGGGTGTTTCCATTGCAGTTGCTGCAACTGATGGGGCTGGCGCTGCTGGCGACGTTGCTGGCCTCGGCGTGGCCGCTGTATTCGCTGTACCGCACGCAACCGGCGGACCTGCTGAGGACGTTTGCTCATGAAGACTAGGTTTGCGCTGGTGTTTTTGGCGTTGTTGCTCAGTGGTTGCGATAACTCCGTACCGGAGCAGAAGGGCTTTGCCGGGATGGGCGCTCAGGCGCAGGCGTTTACGCCGGTGGTGCCGGGTCGGGTGTTCAGCTTCCCGGCGGATCACGGCGCCCATGACGGTTTTCGTATCGAATGGTGGTACGTGACGGCCAATCTCAAGGATGCGCAGGGCAACGATTTCGGCGTGCAGTGGACGTTGTTTCGCAGCGCTCTGAACGCCTCGCCGCCGCAGCCGGGCTGGGCCAACCAGGCGATCTGGCTCGGGCATGCGGCGGTCACCTCGGCCAGCGTCCACCATGCCGCCGAGCGTTACGCCCGTGGCGGCGTCGGGCAGGCAGGCGTGCGTGCGGCGCCGTTCGAGGCGTGGATTGATGACTGGCGTTTCGTCAGTCAGGCGAGCGATCCGCTGGCCGACCTGCAACTCAGCGCCCGGGATAAAAACTTCAGCTACCAATTGCGCCTGACCTCCAGCCGCCCGCTGGTGCTGCAAGGCGACAAGGGTTTCAGTCAGAAATCCGAACAGGGCCAGGCGTCGTATTACTACAGTCAGCCGTTTTTCCAGGCCAGCGGCACCCTGCAGATCGACGGCCAGACCTACACCGTCAACGGCCCGGCCTGGCTTGATCGTGAGTGGAGCAGCCAGCCGCTGACCGCCAACCAGACGGGCTGGGACTGGTTCTCCCTGCATCTGGACGGCGGCGAACACGTCATGCTGTACCGCATGCGCCAGAAGGAAGGGGCGCCGTACCTGACCGGCACGTGGATTGCCGCCGATGGCCAGACCGAAACCCTGCACGCCGAACAGATCAAGCTGACCCCGAAGGACACTGCGAAGGTCGCCGGCCGTTCGATGCCGGTGCGCTGGTCGATCGACATTCCGCAAAAAAATCTGCAGATCACCCTTGATGCAATCAACCCCGACGCCTGGATGAACCTGCGCATTCCGTATTGGGAAGGGCCGGTGCGCCTGAGCGGCAACCGGGGCGGGCAGGGCTATCTGGAGATGACCGGGTATTGATTCCACGCGCCGTGCCGCGAAGGAATCGATTGGAACTCTGTCCGGGATGCCCCCTCTACCGAGGAACATGGCCGAGGATCCGATCCATGAGCGAGGAACTGAAATCTCCAGACCTGACGACCTGGCAGCAGATGTTTGACGATCAGACGTACTGGCAACAATCCCCAGATGCCCATTACTTCGATCTGCAGCGCATTGCTGACGATTTGCTCGGCCAAGGTGCCATCGATCTTGAGCAGTGGCAGATCCTCAGAGCCAAGGCCGATGACCTGCACAAGGACTCACCCGCCGTAAATGTTGCGCGGGAACTCGATGACCCGGAAGCCTGAGGAGGTACGACATGAAGACTGTTCCTGATAGCGAGCACCCCGACGAACCTCGTCCGCCGGGTGAAACCGAGCGCGACAACGACGCACTGCGTCCCACCGATCCCAAACAGCGGCAGAGCTCCGGTAAAGGCACCGCCAGTGGCGAGTCAACCGCGCAGGACACCGCGCAACGATCGCGGAGCAAACCCTGAAGGGCGTCTATGCTCACTGGCACATCCGTCGCTGACCGCGTTGGCGATGGGTGCTGCCATCCATCACAGGGAATGTATCGCTTATGAAGCTCCAAGCACTGACGCACGCCATTGCACTTGCCACTGTCCTTTCTACTGCCAGCTTTTCGGCGGTGGCCGCCGATATACCGCTTTCGGCCGCTGTCGAGGCCGACCGGGTCACCACCAAAGTGCTGGCGGTTGACCCGGCCAATCATCAAGTGATCCTGGAAGGCGCGGAAGGTCGCCAGGTGCACATTCAGCTCAGCGACAAGGCGAAAAACCTCGGTAATTTGAAAGTGGGCGATCTGGTTCAGATCGAAGTGACCCGCTCTGTGGCCGCTTATCTGGACACCGACGTGGATAAAGGTCTGCCAGGCTCTACCGAGCGCACGGGTGAACTGCGCAACGCCGTGGGCAGCAGCAACCCCGGTGGCGAGGCCTTCCGCCAGGTTCAGGTGCAACTGAAAATCACCAAAATTGATTTGGCGACAAACCAGGTCACCCTGGAAAACCCGTCGGGCCAGTCGAAAACCCTCAACGTCGAAAAGCCTGAGATTCAGGCCAAACTGAAAGATTTGAAAGTCGGGCAAAGCGTCGTGGTCACTTACACCGATGTATTAAAAGTGACCAGTCAGCATGAAAGTTGAGTATTGACTCTACAGAATGGCTGTTCTTGTACAAGTAATTGTATGAGAACAGTCATATGAAGTATTCGAGGTGGTGATGTCAGAAAGTTTGTCGGGAAAAATCGGTAAGCAATGTCCTTTAACTTTTCAGTACATAAATTTCATCTTCAATTAGCACGACATATCCGCCAACTTCCATTAAAATCCCTCCCGTTCGCCCAGTGTCAGGGCTCTTTACCGGTGCATGGATTGCCAGGCCATTACACTGGGCGAACACCTCCTCGGAGTGGAAGCCAAAGAATTCAGATGCAAAAAGGGCGACTTTGAAGTCGCCCTTTTTTATTGTCTTACGATTTGGCGGGTCGCATGCGCTGTTGTAACTGAAGGCGCTTGAGCGTTTCCTGATACATGGTGGTGCGGCGGTGCTGTTTGCCGTATCCACCGATCGCGGCCACGGTGCCGGCCTGGATGTGATCCAGGTAGCGGAAGATCGTCCGCGGCGAGAGGCATTTGATGCCGTAGCCAAGGTTGCTTAAACGATCCTGCAGCGTGTATCCCGGGACCCGGTCGTCCATCGAAAAATGCAGCCCGTGAGCCTTGATCAGCCGTGCATTCCACAAGGTGCAGAAGCTTTTCAGGTGAGTTTCCCGGTAGGGTTTTGGATCTCGGGAGGACAACCCCAAGTGCTGTTTTGCTCGGCGGAAATAGTGTTTGAAATAACGCGAAGACAAACGCCAGGTGTCTCTAAGGACGCCGCGATCCAGTTGTTCGACGCAACCGACCGCCGCTGTATCCAAAGATTGCATGCACTCATTCATCATCATCGAAAAGACAGTACTGTCAAAAACGAAAGTGTCGGTGTGCAGCAAAAACAGGTAATCGGTTTCAACTTTCGCAAGTGCCAGATCAAGTGCCTTGCCATGAGCAATATGCCCCGCTTCCTTGCCGGGAGAAGGGCGCTCGATCAAGTTGATCCAGTCCAGAGACCGCAAGTAAATCAGGCTTTCATCGGCGGAATCGTTGTCCACCACCCACACCGGAATTTGATTCTCCTTGACGTACTGCTGGAGAAACTCCAGGCACATCCGGGTTATTTCCGGCGTCTTGTAATTGACCAATACAAGACTGAAGGCGGGCAGTTGTTTAGAGGTGGAATTGATCGCACTCATGGTCCGGGCTCACTTCAAGTTGAAGGGTTCTGCTGACGGCAATCAGCACACAGAACCGCTGCTTTGTGGCCCGGATGGTAGGGACGCAACCTTAGTTGAAGCTTAATTTCCGAGCGCCCGGGCGGGGCGACTTGTTACGGCTTGCGACAGCGGCGAGGCGCTTGGCGGCCAAGCGCGGTTGCACGGTAAGATGCGCCGCCCTTTCAAGTTCAAGGAAGACAACGGCCCGCGCCGTTCGCCACGGATGAAACCACTTTCCCTCTACCACCCGGCCCTTTACTGGCTGCGCGTGTGGCAAAAAAGACTGTTCCGCCACATCGCCTGGCACTGCTCGAGCAAACGCTACGCACGGCCTGCCACGACGTCCGAGCGCCTGCCTTACCGCTACCTCAAACACACCTCAAAACTGATCCGCAAACTCGGCGACTCCGACCTTGCGCTGCAACGCAACAAAGTCATCAACCTCAAACTCGCCGTCGCCGCCATCGACGGCGTCACCATCGCCCCCGGCGAATATTTCTCCTTCTGCCGCCTCGTCGGCCGCCCGACCCGCCAACGCGGCTACGTCGAAGGCATGGAACTCTCATTCGGCGAAGCCCGCACCGGCATCGGCGGCGGCATCTGCCAACTCAGCAACCTCATCCACTGGATGGCCATTCACTCACCCCTGGTCGTCATCGAACGCGCCAACCACAGCTTCGACCCCTTCCCGGACGACGGCCGCGTCCTGCCATTCGGCTCCGGCGCGGCGATCTTCTACAACTACATCGACCTGGTACTGCACAACCCGACGGATCGCAGCTTTCAGCTGAAGTTGAAGGTCGGGGAGACGCAGTTGGAGGGGGTATTGTTGTGTGATCGGGCGCGGGCCTATCGGTATCACGTGTTTGACGTGGGGCAGCGGTTTGTGCGGGAGGGGGCGCGGGTGTATCGGGAGAAGGAGATTTGGCGGGAGGGGAGGGAGAGGGGGGAGGTGGGGGCGTTGGTGGAGAGGGTGCGGGTGTATGGGAATCGGGTTGTGGTTAAGTATGGGGTCGGGGAACAAGTCATTGAAAGACAGCAGTAGGTTGTGTTTTTGCCTTAGGGTTTTGAGTCTGTGACGGAAATAACGCAATTACGGGTTTAGGTAGGGATACGTTTCGCCGCATAGGTGAAACGTATCGTCCAGATAATAAACTCCGGAAATCGAGTTTATTACCAGTTCTAGCTTTCCCTTTGATGGGAATAGCAAATAGAACAGCTCAAAGAATAAATAGTCTTTGATGAGGGTTGCTGCTACGTCTGGGCGGTTTCTTATCAGGGTTGAAAGTGGCGGGTAATTGCAATCTCGTAATGCGGGGATGTCGGCGTAGCCTTGTTTGTTATCGTCTTGTATGCATTCGGCGATGAATGCATTTGTCAGCTCGTGGAATTGCTCGGGCAGTTCGTGAGTTTTTATTGATAAAGTATATTTTTTGGTATTTTTGGAGAGCGGTTCACCGAAGCCAAGGCTGCGGTAGGTTACAGAGGTTGGGTCAATGATGTTGTTTTCTGATTTGAAGATCATGATTTTTTAATCGCGGGAGGAAACGAAGGGGATGCTGTATGTACGCAATCGTGGTCGTCTACATAAGTTAAGAAGCTAAGGGCTATATTAGTTATCCAGAATGGAAAGCCAGTCGTTTCTGAAAGCAATATTTTCAAATCGGATGATGACTGAAGCGTCCAGGCATGGATTTGGTTGTCGAGGACGATTAATTTTGGTTTCTCAGAAGGGTATAGGAGATCGACTTTTTTCCAAAAGTTTGGGTCGTGTTGTTTTGTTACGGATTTTAGATTGAAGGGGTCAAGGGTTTTTGTGTTGGAGTAAAAGAAGCAGGTTTTTATGTCTGAGATTATTTTTTCTAATTCAATGTCTTTGATTTGCTGGTTTTTTAGATTGTTTGTTTCAAGTGCTGATGTGATTTCTTTTTCCAAGTAACTCATCGAGATATTCCTGTTGTTTTTTTTGAAGCATAAATAGAAGTGAGTCTGTTCCCTTTGTGGAGTGTTTTAATTATTGATTGTAAATTCGATAGCCAGCGTCAAAGTTGCTAGTGGTGTGAGTGTTGCTATATGTGGAGTCGAATATGCCTGTGAGAGGTGGTTGAGTAGGTTTTTCTATTGAATTTAGTTTTTCTAAAGCCTTTTGAAACTCCGGGTAGCTTTCTATGTATGTGTAGTCTGATGAGTTAAATTCAAGTGTTATAGTATTGGGTGAAATGAATGCGAAGTTAATCAAGAGCTCCGGGGTCGAAAAAATTCTTCCGCTGATGTCGTAAATCTTGTCTCCGGTATTTAATTTTTTGCCGTAGCGCTCGTGGGTTAAATACCCGTGATCTTGATTTGATAGTCGCAGTAGTTTTTCGTAGCCTTTTATTGACTCAAAGGAAATACAGGCTTGTCTTATTATAAGGAAGCCGTGTTCGGTCATGTTCTCCAAAAACGTTGAGTTCTGCCTGTTGATCGAATCGATTAAGGGCTCGTCGATCAGGTTAAGTACAAAATTTGATAGCTTAAGGCGAAATTTTTCCTGAGGGTTCTCGATGGGTGGGATGCTGATACAGCTTATAATCCCGCCTGCGTTATCGGAGTCGATTACGCCAAAGCACTCTGTGATATCAATTGAGAAAATCATTGCGCTCTCCAGCGAGAACTGAATACACCTATAAGATGTTGGAGGTGGATGTTTTTAATCTTCTTTATTCCATTCCGCATGGGTCTCAATGGCTATTTTTAGCCACGCGCTAAAGTCAGGATGTTCTCCGTGAAGCTCCCACCCCTCTGAAGCATATGCATGTATTATTAGCACTTTTGGATTGCCGGATAAATCATCACCGTCAAAGCAAGCAATATCATCATTGGCGTTGAACTTTGCGAAAGGAACTAACGTGCGGTTGGGATACAGATTTTTTAGCGTGTTATGCCAGTAATTTATTTTTCCCTCTTGATATATTAGTAACCACCAAGGTTCAATGTCCGGTTCAGGTTCCGTAGTCGCGAATTCTATAAATGTACTAGGGAAGTTGTAGTTTTTCAGGTGTTCAATGTTGAGAGAAATTTTCATTTTGCCTGTTGGTTTTGAAATGCGGAAAAGGGACGGGGGCAGATATATTTTCTTTAACGAATAATAAATCTGCCCTCTTCAATTTGGTTCTATTTAAAGTTGCGCGCTGCTGGATTTTTTAGAAGGTTTTCAAGTTCGGGGTAGGATTCAAGTTCTTCGTGGGTTAGGGAGTTAATAATAGCTTGTATTTTTTTTGCGTATTTATTCTCGATCGGGACTTCGCTCCAATCCAGTTCTGAGGCAGAGACTATTAATACTTCGGTAAATGGAGAGTCCAAAAGTTTCTTTAGAATTTCAATTGCCTGAGTGGAGCGATTCTCTCCAAGAGCCGCAGCACTTCGCTCCTGCCAATACTCTTTCCTTGATAGGATCGTGTCATTAAGTCGGTTCCAGTCTTCAGCGCTGAATTTTCCTAGAACTCCTTTGGCTACCTGCTCTGTAATGTATTCATTCCAGTTAGAATCCTCGCTTTGTCCCAGCCAGTAGTTGTATTCATCGAAGGCCTTGCTATTCATGATTGTTACTCAATTTTAATAGTAGGCGACATATGGGGCTGAATAGGGGGCAGGTTGATTTTCTATTTTTTTCAGCGAAAAATAAACCGGTCTCCTTTAATTTATGCTTCAAGCATAAAGTCTTCGATTTTCTTAATGTATTCCATCTTGTCCTTTGTTCTGAATTCCCCTAGGAATATTTCAGAGTTTTTTAGAGGTTTTCCTTTGTTGTCATACTTGATTGTCAGGAAATCAACTACAAACTCCCCCGATGGATCTCCTTCTGGTTCAACTCTGGAGTCAAAGCAGTGTCCCGTAGTTTGTCGTGCACCACCTAGTAAAACTGAGCTACTAAACCAATCTGCAGTTTCGGGGGGGAGATCAACCTCGTAAAGGTTGTTGATTGTGATTGTCCATCCGCTGGGTACTCGGAGGGGTTGGAGTTCGTATTTAAGTTTTCTTCTCATATTGTTTGGTATTTTCCATTTGTTTTTGAACTTGATCTGGAGATGCCGGAAATCCGTGTGTTACATATTGAAAGGAGGGCGGACGTATTTTGTCCGAAGAAAAATAAATCTGTCCCCTTCTTTGGTCCAAACCCCCACCATGTTTTTCTAAGGATTGTCTTCTGGAAGCTCATTTTTGTTCTTCAAGTTAACTGGGAAGGGCGCGGATTCATTTTTAAAAGAAAATAAATCTGCCCCCGTTTTGATATTTATTCGTCCCCTTTGGTTTTTTGGTTATTCTGGGGCGTTCAAGTAAGCGGATGGGCCGCAAAGTAGCGGATGTTTAGTAGTGAATTCAATTAATGAATTTTCACTGGATGCAATTACTCTGAATTTTTGTTCGTTGGATGTGATTTTGATTGTCATTTTTTCATGGGTGGGAATATTTTTTATTAAAAGGTCTTCGATGTTGCTGCAATTTAAACCTATGCGGCAGGTGTTAAATCCAGATTGCTTCCATTTGGCTGGCGGTGCATCTGGGTAATCTGGAATATCAAACTCCATTATTATAACTGGTCTACTGTTGTCAATATTTATGGAGAACAGTTCTATCTCCCCGATTGGGATGGGTGAGGTGAATACCTTGTTAAAAAAATTGCTTCCGTCTAATTCGTTCCAGGAATTCATTTTTTTCCTTGAAATAATAGTGGTCTTTTGCACCAGGAACCTTGCCTGTTCTCGTATTTTCAATTTGAAAAGGGGACAGATTTATTTTTCGCTGAAGAAAATAAATCTGTCTCATTTGGATTTGTCCCCTTTGGATTTTTTCGCTACTAAATCTAGATCCGGGAATCGACTAAAGATTCTCAATGTCTGTGTTGCAGCCATTGTTTTTCAGTCTTTGGATTTCTTGCTCAAAAGAGTACTTGGATGAGTTTTCGTTTTTTTTGTCATACACTTTTCTCAAGTATCGGAAGAGTTTGCCAATATTATTTTTTGTCTTGTCGTCAAGGCTAGCAATAAGGTCGTAATCATCCATTGATAGAATGTGTAATTTATTCTTCAGAACGTAGTATGCGGTAATGTTCGAAAGCAAGCCCGCCGCATCTTCGTAGTTTTCTTTCAAGTATTTAGCATAATCTTCAAATATTTTTGTCAAAAGACTCTGCGCGGCTTTTTGAGTTTTCAATACGCTGCACATTTCCTGCCAGTTGCTGACATACAGGTGGTCACCCCAATCGGAGCCTCTAGCAAAATAAATTCCTTCTCCTTTGAAGAATTCAGAAATTTCATGCTGGTCTAAGGCAGTTTCAAATGTAGTTTTCATTGAAGCTTTTCCCAATCGTCGAAATTTTTCAACAGCGTTCCAATGTCGCTGTTGTGGGTGACATTCTCAGAGCCGATCAGAGCGGCTTCTTTTGTACCGCTTTTCGTTGCACCACCAGGAACCCATTCGTTAGGGTAGGCGCCATTTTCCTTACCATTAGGCATCTCATATTTAAAACGAGGGTCATCCGGCTTTATTTTAACAATATAGATGCCTTCACCTTCGAGAGTCTTTGCACCAAGGTTCAGCTCTTTATTCAGAACTCGCCAGTCGTTACCTGCAGCTCGATATTTGGCAACGACTTCTTCCATCTCAGAAGATAGACCCACAAACTTCCGTTGAGGAAAGGTTGGGTAGCTGGAACCGGTGATCCAACTTTCGATTACCACGAAGGATCCTCCCTCTTTTGCGAAGAGCTCTCGATGGGCCTTAATGTAGTTCTCAGGAAGATAGTCACCAGGATTCGGTGGCCTATCAGCCTTATTCATATCAATTATTTCATCGAATTTTTCCTGACTCATCGGCAAATGGTCAGGCTTGGTGGCGTTGGCTGAGTTCGTCGGTAGCTTGCAATCAGGTCCAGGACAGGTCGTACTCAGTCCCAGTGGATCGACCCAGCCCGTAGGGTTCGGTACGTATTGGTAGTTGTTCAACCCACCCGCAAGCTTGATCGGATCCGGCGTCAAAAAACGCGCTGTGTTCGGATTGTAGTAGCGGTGCCGGTTGTAATGTAACCCTGTCTCGGCGTCGAAGTACTGACCCTGAAAGCGCAGCGGGTTGTCGATTTCGCTGACATCCAGTGCCGCAAGGTTGCCATAGGCGCGGTATTTTGCCGACCACATGATCTCGCCGCTGTAGTCGGTGAGTTCCTGCGGAGTGCCGAGGTGGTCGAGTTGGTAGTAGAACGGCGTGGCCTTTAGTGGACCCGCGCCGTCGAGCATCGCCAAGGGGCGGAAGCTGCCGGGTTCGTAGATGTAGGTGCGATAGCGGTTGTCGGCGCTCTCGGCGATCAGACGTTCGCCTTGCCACAGGAATTCGGTGGTATGGCTGTCGACGGTCTTTTCGATGCGGCGGCCGAAGGCATCGTATTTGTACGACGCCGTACTGCCTCCCGGCAGGCTTACGCCGATCAGCCGATGTTGGCAGTCATACCGGTATTCAGTGACGAGTTTCTGGTTAGCGCCGCGCCGCTCGCGGATTAGGTTGCCGTAGGCGTCGTAGTCGTAGTGGCGGTCGCCCTGCATCAGCAGGCGGTTGCCTTTGACGTTGGCCAGGTTGGCAACGGGCATGTCGGTCTGACCGAGCAGGTTACCCGCCGGGTCATGGGCGAAGCTTTCGGGTGTTGCGCCACGTACGTTAATCAGTCGATCCAGCGGATCGTAGTGGTAGCTGCGATTGCCTTTACGGCTGTCGTCGATACCGGCGAGGTTACCGTTGGCGTCGTAGTTGTAGCGACGCTGGAACAGGTTTTTGTCGCGTTGACTGACGCTGTGCGCTTGCAGGCGACCTTGTTCATCGTATTGATATTGGCTGAGCAGTAGACCTTGCTGACGTTGCTGTTCACGACCGGCGCTGAACTGGTGGGAAGTCAGGCGCGTGCCGTTGAGGTCGATACTGCTCAGATGCCCGCCAGGTTGGTGGCGATAATCGAGTGTGCTGCCATCCGGCAGGCGGCAGTGATTGAGCTGTCCGACGCTGTCGTATTCGTAACGCGTGGTGCCCCAGCCCTGATGCTCGGTGATCAGCCGATCTTGCACATCATATTCATAAGCTAGCGGCCAATGACCATCGTCCACGTTGACCAGACGGCCAAGTGCATCGTAGTTGTAGTGAATTTCCTCGCCATCGGGCAGGGTCTTCACCAGCAGTCGGCCAGCGGCGTCGCGCTGGTACTCGGTGACCAGTTCGCTGCCGTCGTCGCCGAATTCGGTTTTCTTCAGCAGCTTGCCGTTGAGGTCGTACTCGTAGGCAGTGCGGCGTCCGTCGAAACCGGTTTCCTGCTGGATCAGCCCGTTCGAGTAGTAATTCAGCTGATAGTGTTCGCCGCGTTCGTTTTCGATGTCGGTGAGCAGCAGGCGTGCGTTGTCATAGCGATAACGCAGTTGACTGCCGTCCGGGTTGATACGACGGCTGACCAGGTGCAGGTTATCGGCATACTCGTAACGGGTTACGCGGCCCAGTTCGTCGCGTTCAGCCGTGACGCGACCGTATGGGTTGTAGGTAAACGCGCGGGTGGCACCACCGGGCAGGGTGATCTGTGCCAGACGGTTTGCAGCATCCCACTGGTAGTGGGTGATTGCACCGGTCTCAGCCTGACGTGTGATCTGCCGACCGAGCGCGTCGTAGCGATATTTGCGTTGACCGCCGTCGGGCAGGCGCTCCTCCAGCAACTGGCCAAGGTTATTCCAGCCCAGTTGATGACGGCTGCCATCAGGGTGTCTTATTTCCAGCAAACGTCCCTGGCGATCGTAGCTGTAGTGGGTCGAGTTTCCATCTGGATCAATTTGTTCGGTGATATCGCCCTGGTCGTTACGCCAGTAGATCCATTTGGCCGGGCCACGATTAACCACACGGACGTAGCCGTGGTAGTACTCGTAGGAGGTCGGCATGTCTTCCGGCGGGATGATCGCGACCAGTCGACCGGCCTCGTTGTATTGGTATTCAGTGACCGCCCCCAATGGGTCCTTTTCGGCGATCAACCTACCTTGATCGTCGTAAGCCTTGAGGTGTTCCGCGCCATCCGGATCGACCTTGGCGACGAGTCGAGCCTTGTCATCGTGGGTGTAGACCTCTTCGCTGCCATCTGCGTTGGTAACCGTGACGCTACCTTTGTCATCCCACGCGTAGTGCGCGTCCATTTGCGAGAAGCTGGCCCAGTGATGGATGCAGCGCGCTGACTTGCCTTCCTTTTCCCATTCCCAGTAGAAGCTGGCGCCACCGGCGAGTTGCCGCTCGAGAATGACGTTCTGTTCGTTGTAGGCGTAACGCTCCGACTCGCCGGCAGCGTTCGTGGCTTTGATCAGGCGTTGTTGAGCATCGTACGTGTAAGTGACCAGCGTCTGGACGGTGCTCCATGCATCTTCCAGATTGTCTGCCGGAACGAATTGCTGATAGTCGATGGCGACAATGTGTTTGCGGTCGTACCGAACCAGAAGTGCTCGACCGGCCCCGTTATCCACGCGCTTGATTCGACCGTGGATGTCACGGGTGATGTGCAGGCGATTGTCGTAGTTGTCGCTGATGGCGATCAGCGTCGCGCCTTTGCTGTTGAAGCAGAAGTGATAGAACTGCTTGCGTTCACCAGCCTGTGTGAGGATAAGTTCGGAAGGGTCGTTGCCGATGAAGATCGCGGCTTCCGAAAGGCTGTTGGTGATTGCCGGACGCTGCTCGCTCGGCATAGGAAAAGTCGTGACACGGTTTTCGTGGTCGGTCCAGACGACTTCATCGCCATTGATGTCCACCCGTTGGGCGAGGGCATGGCTCCAGCCATATCCAAGACCGCAGTCAATTTCCGCGGCGCTAGTGCGATAGAGACGAGTCCAGGCGAAGGGCAACAGACCACCGAGTTCACCATCGGTCAGCGTCAGTAGTTCCTCGCCGGTGACCATTGAGACCGGGCAACCATTGGTACAGGTTTTTTTCGCGCAGGTAGCGCTTTTCTCGTCGGGGGTCTTGGATTGATCGGGAACGTCGTCGACCTTCTCCTTCGGTTCAAGCTTGGTCTGGTTCTGTTTCTTGTCACGTGGGAATGAAGAGGCATCTTTGACCTCTTGTTTCGGTGTATCTGAAGTCTTGGGCAGCGAGGCTTTGGCTGGTTGCTCGGCTACCTGGCTTTTGGGTGCGGCCTGCGGAGGCTGGGGTTTAGGCTTGGGCGCTTCAGTGGCGGCTTCGTCGATCTTCAATGCTGCCGTTTTGGCAGGCTTCATCGGCACATTCTTGGCGCTGGCGATGATTGGTTTCGACACTTCCGCATGAGCAGGCAGGGCGTGCTTGTTGCTGAGTGTCATCAGAGTAGAAGCAAGATCATCCAGATACTTGATCGCTTCACCCGATTTGACCGTGGACAGGACTTTTGTCCCTGCTCTTACAGCCAGGCCGGCACCACCCGTCAGGCAGATACCCACCAGTACGTTGATCAGAAACTCCGAAGCAATCGCCGTCATAACGTCGACGATGACCTGCGGCGGAAGCATGCCTACCCACGCCACAATCGCCGAGACATAGATGAACATCAGCGGCTCGTCGCTGAGGATCAGCAATCCTGAAGCGATGGACTCTTTCGACGCGGCATAGAGCTTGTCGATTTCGATGTCCGAGAGATATTTTTTGAGTTTTGCGTAGTTTTTTTGCGGATTGGCGAGCAGCTCGAACAGGCTTTTGATGTCGTCCCACAGACGAAGCAGCGCTTTCTCAAAACCATCCAGTGCCCGTTTAAGCAAAATGACCGAACGCCCGGCACGGTCTGCCGCCGAGTAGCTGGCCCATTGCGGCTGAAACTTGCTCGACCATTCGCTTTGCAGCCAGCTGTCAAGCTTGCCGATAACGCCTTGATAGGAGTCATAGAGCGCTTTGACGTCGTTCTGCGAGACATTGGGAAAGAACGTGACGCGGTAGGTCTGACCTTTCTTGCAGCCTTCAACCACCTTGATGCCGCTTGGGCCGATCATGGTTTCGATAACCGGTCCGGTAACGTCGTCGTAGAAGGTGCCTTTGGTCACTGGCTCCAGCTTCACCGGAGTATTGCCAATTGGGACGAATCGCGCTGACTCAAACATATGGATCAGCGTGAAATCACCCACCAGTGGGCAGGTCGCATAAGTTTCCACGGCGCCGGTTTTGGTCTTGCGTTTCGTGACGCTGACTTCGTTGCCGACCTTGAAGGTCTGGTCGACATCCAGCGCCCAGCCCGTCCAGAAACCGTCAGCCCAATCCTTGTAATCGCTCAGGCAGTTTTTGAAGTCTTTGAGAATCAGGCTCACGTCAGGTGTTTTGGCGTCCAGCACACGCAGGACCAATGTACCAATCGGGGTATTCATGACGTGACTTCCTTTGTCAGCTCAGCAGCAAGACGCTCTGCCATCTCTTCTGTATTGGGGTTTTGGCGTACGAAGCGTTCGACCTTTCTGCGCAGGTTGGCTTCAGGGAATTCGAAGTAAAGCTCTGGACAATCCTCTGATAGCCACTGCATCAGGTTCTCAACGACGGTGGTGTGATCCTTTTTTGCGAGGAGATCCAAGAGCGTTTGAGGCACCTCCCACCACGGCCAATCCTTCGCCTTCGGCACCACCCTCGGCCCGACTTCCAGGCTCCGCCCATTGATCAGGTAACGCTCAAACACCGGCAACACTTCCCCGGCCGTCTCACCCAGCCCTTCAAGAATCGGATAGATATGCCGCCCATCCCAGAACCGGAAAAACACTTCGGTCCCGTCCGGCATTTTCACTTGGGTCAAACTACGCAGATGTTCGAAGACTTCGTTGGGCTCCGAGCGGGAGATCGCCAGCCAGCCCCAGTCGAGGGCGTCGGTTTCGGTGATCCAGGGCAGGAAGGCCGAGTTGGCCTTGAGTTCGGCGACGTATGGCATCACCGGTTGCCAGGTGGAGTAGGGCGTTCCGCCCCAGACGGGAATGGCCTGCACGGACGGTTCGCTCTGATACAAGGCCTTGAGCGCTTCGGCATCACTGGCGGCGCTGACGATCAGATACAGACGTTCGTCTTTTTGCAGCGGCTGTTGTGCCAGCCAGTCCTTGGGTGTCAGTCGATTAGATGGCACAGGCACCTGCCTTGCATTTTTCGCACTCTTCGCAGAACGGCGCATTACGTTTGAGGGTGTTGATTTGCGCCGGGGTCAGTACGGCACCAGCCTTGTCGGCATCCGCCTGTTTCAACACGCCCGGCATCAACGGGGCGGCGCCGGTGCCACTGCCTGGTCCGCCGCCGGAGTTGATGTTGATCGCCGGCCCGCTCATGGTCACGCCGCCGCCATCGATCTTGATGAAGCTGCCACCGCCGACCAGGGTCAGTTCAGCCCCGGCCTCCAGCACCACCTTCATCCCGCTGCTCAGGTGAATTTCCTGGCCAGCGTCGATGAATTGCCCGGTGCCGATCTTGATGTGTTGGTTCACGCCCACGGTCAGGTGGTCGTTGGCGCGTGCTTCGACTTTGCGGTCTGCGTAGACGGTGTGGTGTTCTTCGGCCTTGAATTCCGTGTAGCTGTTCTTTTCCACGACGTCGTGGCGTTCGTTGCCGACGCGGATTTTCTGGTCGTGTTCGATGTTCTCGTCCCAGTCGCGCTGGGCGTGGAGGAAGATTTGTTCCTGGCCTTTCTTGTCTTCGATGCGCAGTTCGTTGAAGCCGCCACCGCCCATCGAGCTCAGGGTCTTGAAGGTGGTGCGCGTCTTGTTCGCCGGCAGGGCGTACGGGACGGTGTTTTCCTTGTGGTACAGGCAGCCGCTGATCAGCGGCTGGTCGGGGTCGCCTTCAAGGAAGGTCACCAGCACTTCCATGCCGATGCGCGGGATGGCGATGCCGCCGTACTGGGCGCCGGCCCAAGCGCTGGAAACACGCAGCCAGCAGCTGGTCTTGTCGTCGGCCTGACCTTCACGATCCCAGTGGAACTGGACTTTGACGCGGCCGTATTCGTCGCAATGGATTTCTTCGCCTTTCGGGCCGGTGACCACGGCGCTCTGGCTGCCAAGGATGCGCGGTTTCGGGTGGCGCAGGGGCGGGCGGTTCGGCACGTCCCACGGGGTGGCCTGGAAGCGGTTGCGGTAACCCTGATGGAAATCGTCTTTGAGCGCGGTGGTGTCGCTGGTCACCGACTCTTCCAGCACCTGCGGCTGCTTGCCTTCGTGGTGGACTTCGGTCAGCAGCCACAGGTCGTTCCACTTGGCTTTCGGATGTTCTTTCAGCGCGAGGAAATGGCCGCTGACCAGCAGCGGCTGGTCGCTCTTGCCTTCGGCGAGCTGGAAGTCGCTGCGATGGCGTTCGAGGGCGCGTTTGGCCAGGTGTTTGCCGCGCTCGCGGTCGATGAAACGGCCCGGGTAATCGTAGTCCTCGAGGTCGGGCAGGGCGTCGCCGCGGTTTTCGCTTTCCAGCGTCAGGCGCGGTTTTTCGAAGTCGTAGTCGCGGCGGGTGGTGCGGCTGGTACGGGTTTCCAGGCGCAGGTCGAAGCGTTTGATCACCGGGTTGCTGGCGACCATGCCGGAGTCCTGCTGATAGGCCACCGGCGCCAGTTTCTTGAACACCGTCTGGTCATCGCCGAACACCAGTTTGTGCGCCGTCGCGCTGTGCTGGAAGTGGTAGTGAATGCCTTCTTCTTCGCACAGGCGCTGGATGAAATGCAGGTCCGATTCGTCGTATTGCACGCAGTAAATGCGGTCGGGGTAGATCGAACCGGTCTGGAAGGCGTAGGCGTTGCCCTGGATGCCGTGTTCTTCGAGCACCTTGCCGATGATTTTCGGCACGCTGAGGTTCTGGAAGATCCGCTGGTTGATCCGGTGCGCGAGGTACCCCAGTTGCGGGCGCAGGGTCACGGAGTAGCGCGTCAGGCGCTTGCCGGAATCGCCTTGCGCGGCGCGGTAGATCAGGCCGTGGATGCCGCTGCCGTCGGGCGACAACTGCAGGAAGGCCGGTTTGTGCAGCAGGGTTTCGAGGTCCAGCGACGGCTGCTCACTGACCAGCTCCACCTCAAACACAAAAGGCTGGCTGATGGCTTCCCGGCCGGTCAGGGTGAATACCTGAAAATCGGCGGAAAGACCTTCGATGGTCAGGGCAAAGTGGGTTTCATTGGCCGGCGCGAACATCCCTTGTTCCTCGTGCTGTACAGCGGCGCTCGTCGACGCCCGCAAAGCGGGTCAACGTACGCGAAATTCTGGAGGGGCGTAAACAACATCGACCAGCAGAGCTGGCCGATGCTTGAAACGATCAGCCGTAATTAAACGACTGGAGCACGCCAGTCATCGGATCCCGAAGTACCGGATACTTCGTGGGTCCAGGTGATTTTGCGGTAGGTGAACTGCACTTCTTCCAGGTGGGTGAAGTGGGCGTTCGATGGATCCTGGCAGTTGTGCATTTTGTTGTTGATGGCGACGATGATCGCGTCTTCCAGTTTGGTGGTGTAGTAGTGCTCTTGGGTACCTTGAGCCGAAGTGCGGTACCACTGGATAACGATTTCGCTCATGCGCTCGCCGGAGGTCAGAGCGGCTTGCAGCAGTGGCGAAGCCTTGTCGTAGACCTTGGTGATGATCACTGGCTTGTGAACGCGCTGACCGGTTGGCTGACCGGATTGCGGGTCACGCGGGATGATCACGTCGTGGCTGAACGCCTGAACCATGACCTGGTCTTCGTGACCTTCCTGGTAGGTGTTGCCAACGGAGTCGGCGGTGAAGGCGCCGGCAGTGATCAGGCCTTGTTTTTCGCCGGTAACCGACATGTACGCTGGTGTTGCCATGGGAGGTGCTCCTTGCGGATAAAGTTAGGGTGCCCGGGAGGCGAAATCGCCCGGTGGGTGGCTGACTGTTATCAAGGAGCGTGCCAAGATTTTCGAAGCCTTATAAACCAATGAGTTGGCGCTGAGCGACCTTGGTTTTAGCGAAAAGGGGCGGGGATCCAGGCAAAAAGTGCGCAAGAAGTTGCGCAGTACTGCGCAACTTCTTGCGCACTTGGCTGGAGGGCACGTGGCACAAGGGTTTCAAAGGTTTTATAGGGGTTTTATTACGGGGAACTGCGCAACTTCTTGCGCAGTATGGCTAATCGCCGCGTTATCGATTCAACACCGCCAGGCAGTCTTCAATCGAGCGTTGTTGCGTCTCGGCATACAACCCCAATTCATCAATGGTCGAACGCCCGAGGGCGAGTTCGAACGCCTGTCGATTGGAGTGCTCGCCATAGTGCGCCTGTGCCGCGTCCCCCAGGTTCGACTGAAAAATCCCCGCTGCACTCACCGGCAGGAAATCTTCGTACACCAGCGGTTCGGCTTTCACATAGCCGTCGCGCAACAAAGCTTGCAGCGAAACATCAGCGGGACGACCCGCCTCAAGCCCTTTGTCTGTCAGGAAATAACGGAAATACGCCAGTTCCTGCTCGCGCATGCCCTCGAGGCTGTCGGGGAATTCGCTGAAATGCTGGGTCATAAGGGCGTTGTAGCGTGAGGCATTGGCTTCGTTGGGGAAATCGCCGAGTTCATCGCGCGCCGCGTTCAGCAGGCGGTCGTAAAGCGCGCGGCCCTTGGGTGTCAGCGCCGCGCCCCGTTGTTCAATTTCACCGAAGCGGGCGCTGTGGCTGCCGCGGGTTTGCGTCTGGTCGGTGAAGGCGATCGGCTCGTCCAGCGCCTTGAAACTGGTCTGACGCAACAGGATCGGGTGCTGCCGGCGCGGTGGGCCTTCGATCACCGCTTTGGGCGTGATGCCGTGCTGCGGCATCTGCGCCTGGACGATGTCGATGTCCAGCGTGCGCGGGGTCAGGTGGTTGATGTGCGGGCCTTTGAAGGCCACGACATCGGCAATCAGACGATGCTGGGCGCTGAGCGTCTGGTACTGCGCGGCGGTGACGGTGGCGCTGTGGTGCCAGCGAAAAGTCTCCAGCGCCTGCAGGACAAATTCCCCGGCCTCGGATTCATTCAGCCCGCCAGCGGACTCGGCCTGTTCGATCAGGCGCAGCGCCGCCGGTGTGAAGATCGAACGCTTATCCAGCACCGATTCAGCAAAGGCACGCAGTTCGGGGTCTTCAATCAATTCCAGTCGCAGCAACGAAGTGAACACCCGGAACGGGCTGACCTGTAGCGCATCTTCATGCACCGCGCGGAATGCTGTGGAATGCACCGGTACCCCGGCAGGTGTCAGGTCGTAATAACCCACCGGTTGCATGCCCATCACCGCAAACAGGCGGGCGAGGGTGGCCAGTTCGGTGGCGGTGCCGACGCGGATCGCACCGTGGCGTTCCATGTCCAGCCGTTCGATTTCGCCGGTACTGTGCAGTTGACTGGCGATTTGCGGTTCGCGTGCCAGCACGTCGCGGTTGGTCTGTTCCACCAGTTCCATCAACGCGCCGTACAGCGGCACTTCTTCGCGGTACATGTCGGACATCGCTTTGGAGAAGCGTTGGCGGATCAGGTCGGGGCTGACGAAAGGCTGCACGGTCATGAAAAAAATTCCTGGCACGGTCACGTAGAGGATGTCGGAAAAGATCGCAGCCTTCGCTGACGCGGGCAAACGAAGAATCCTACGAACTTCATTCTGCCAACGACTGACCGTTTACCTGTCCTGACGCGAATGCTCCCCCAGAAACTCGCGATACAGACGTGCCGTGTTCGACGGTTGCTCGACCATCGGCATATGGCCGACGCCGTCCCAGACATCGACCCGCAAATTGCTGATGCCTTTGCTCCACACCGGCACGCTGCTGACGTCGATCAACCGGTCCTTGCGGCCCCAGAGCAACAGCGCCGGGCATTTGATGTCCGGCAGTTTCGGCTCCATCGGCGGGCTGGCGCGAAAATCCCGGAAGATCTCTTCCAGTTCGTCGCGGCATTGTTCGTAGCGCTGGGCGATCGCGTCGAGCACCAGACCGGGCACCCACGGTGGCGAGGCCATGGTCATGGCATAGAAGCGTCGGAATTCTTCCCGGGAATTGATCAGAAACGGATTGTGCCCACGGGCCAGGTGGCGCTCCATGTCGCTGGCCTCGGGCGCAGTGACGCCGGCCGGGTCGATCAGCGCCACCGATGCGATGCGGTCGGGGTAGGTCGCCGCCAGCCACGCGGCGATGTAGCCGCCCATGGAGTTGCCGATCACGTGGACCTTCTCGACGCCGCAGACGTCGAGCAACTGGATCATGCGCTTGGCCTGCACCGGAATGTCGTAGCCACCGCCGGCCTTGAAGCCGGTTTCGCCGTGGCCGGCCAGATCCGGGATGATCACCCGGTACTGCCCGACAAAATGCCGGGCGAAGCGCAGCCACAGGTTCTTTTCGGCACTGTAGCCGTGCAGCATCAGAATGCTGCTCGACGCTTCATAAGGCCCGCCTTGCCAGGTCGATACGGTCATTTCGGCAATCGGCACTTCAATCTTGTGCAGCCGGTACAGCCTGGCCTCCAGGGCCGCGCTCAGATCGTAAAGCCAGTGGCCGACTGCCGGGTAGCTCAACCAGCTCCAGGCCACGAAAACCGCGAGGGCGACAAACAGCAAAAGCATCGTGGGTCTTCCTTGTTCAAGACAGAATGTGGTCGGCCGGTTTCAGCGCCCGGGTCAACCGGTGGTAGCTGAAACTGAAGCCGGGGAACATCGTGATCACGTGACCGCTCCTGCTTTGATACCAACTGTGGCAGCCGCCGGTTTTCCAGACCGTGCGCTCCATTTCCCGGTGAATCATCTGAGTGTAGGTACGTTCTGCTTCGGGGCGAACTTCGATGCTGCGCAGACCTTTGTTCTGCAAGGTGCGGATGCAGTCGAGGATGTAGTTCATCTGCGATTCGATGATGAACAGCGCCGAGGTGTGGCCAATGCCGGTGTTCGGCCCGGTGACGATAAACAGGTTGGGGAATTCCGGCAGACTGGTGCCGAGGTAAGCGCGTGGATATTGCGCCCAGACATCGCGCAGTTGCACAGCGTTTTTTCCGCTGACCGGGTAGGAAATCACGCCGTCGGTGGCGTCGTAACCGGTCGACCAGACGATCAGATCGACGTCGATGTGCTGACCGTCCGTGGTGACGATGCCGGTTTCATCGAGGCTGGCGATGCCCTGTTCTCGGCTGTGCAACGTGACGTTGGGCCGGGTCAGCGCCGGGTAATAGGTGCTGGAGAGCAGCACCCGTTTGCAGCCGATGGTGAAGTCCGGTGTCAGTTTTTTCCGCAACTCGGGGTCAGTCACCTGGCGTTTGAGAAACTTCAGGGCGTGTCGCTGCACCATGTGAATCGCCGGTTTCGAATATTTGAAGGCGATAACCCGGGTTTCGAACTGCCAGTAGATCATCCAGCGCAGCAACTTGTAGGCGGGTTTCAGACCCAGCAGCCAGCGCTGGAATCGCCCGAACGTACGATCGGCCCGGGGCAGCACCCAATGCGCTGTGCGCTGAAACACATGCAATTGGGCGACCTTCGGTGCAATGGCCGGAATCACCTGAGCCGCACTGGCACCGCTGCCGACAATCGCCACGCGTTTACCGTGATAGTCGTAGCTGTGATCCCAATTGTTTGTATGAAAGGTCTTGCCCTGAAAGCGATCCTGACCGGGGAAGTGTGGGATAACCGGTTGGCTCAACGGCCCGGTGGCATTGATCAGGAACTGCGCATAAAAAATGCCTTTGGTGTCGGTGTGTACGGCCCAGCGCTTTTCGGTGTCGTCCCATTCGACGCGCTCGACGTTGGCCTGCAGTTCCACCCGGTCACGCAGGCCGAAGCGTTCGATTACATGGTCGGTGTAGCGATGCAGTTCAGCCTGTTCGGCGAACATCTGGGTCCAGCGGTAAGGCGCAAACGACAGCGAATACAGCGGCGACGGCACATCCACCGCTGCGCCGGGGTAGGTGTTCTGGCACCAGGTGCCGCCGAAAAAGTCCCGGCGTTCCAGCAAGCGAAAGTCGTCGATACCGGCCTTGAGCAGATTGACCGCCGCGCACTGGCCGCCAAAACCGCTGCCGATGATCAACACTTGATAGGTCTGCATGGGCCTCCTTCTTAGAGTCTTTTTTCCATTTTCTTCCTTTCATGTATAGCCAATCATTTGCCCGCCGTGTGGTGCTGATGACGAGGTATTCGGCCCGCTGGCCGGTGATGGCTATTTAACGTTGCCCTGATAGACTCCCAGCACATCGGGTCTGCGGTCTGCGCAGTGCCGTCGAGTGGTCGAGGCCCTTATGGGAAGAACGGGAGGAAAGGGACTTTCACTGGCCAGGAGGCTCTACACATCGCGAACCCTCGGGCTGGTCCTGGGGCTTTTGTGCGTGAGCGTCGCGATGTACCCGCTCGACCCGCCGGCCTGGGTCTGGGCGCTGATGCTGTTCAACGGCCTGGTCTGGCCGCACCTTGCTTATCAATGGGCCCGCCGGGCGAAGGTTCCGTACCACGCCGAACACCGCAACCTGTTGATCGACGCCTTCCTCGGTGGCTTCTGGGTCGCCGCCATGCACTTCAATCCCTTGCCCAGTGCCACGACCATTTCGATGATGGCGATGAACAACGTTGCCATCGGCGGCCTGCGTTTTCTGCTGGCCGGGGCGGCGGCGCAGTTGCTCGGCGTCGGCGTCGGGCTGGTGGTATTCGCCCCCGCGTTCGTCCCGATGACCACGCCGGCACAGCTTTATGCCTGTCTGCCGCTGTTGATGCTGTATCCGTTGGCGCTGGGCTGGATCTGCTTTCGCCAGGCCTACACCCTCGGCCTGCATAAACGTGAATTGCTGGCCCTGAGCCGCACCGACAGCCTCACCGGTCTGCTCAATCACGGCGCCTGGAAGGATCAACTGGAAATCGAATTCGAACGCTGCAAACGCCAGCAGACAGGCGCTGCGATTGCGCTGATCGACATCGACCACTTCAAGGCGATCAACGACACCTACGGGCATGTGGCGGGCGATATCGTCCTGCGTCAGCTGAGCAAGATGCTCAAGCAGAACCTGCGTATGGCCGATGTGGCGGGGCGCTACGGCGGCGACGAGTTTTGCGTGATCCTGCCGGACTTGCCGCTGTTCAATGCGGCGCAGGCGATGGAAGCGTTGCGTGAGCGTTTTTCCTTTCTGGTGTACGAACAGAACCCGGCGCTGAAAGTCAGCCTGAGTATTGGTCTGGCGGCGCTTGACCCGGCTCACGGCGACGCGACGCGTTGGCTGGATGACGCCGATCAGGCGCTGTACGAAGCCAAGGCCGGCGGGCGTAACCGGGTGATTTGCTGCAGCGATAACAAACCTCGACGCGAGGTATTCGATTCGGTTTGAACGGATCGAGTGTCGCATCCGGGATAGAGCCTTGGCGCGATGTCAGGTACGGTTCAGTACCCGACACGAAACAAGGATTGATTCATGACGTTCAAATTCCCTCGTTCCCTGCTGGCCGCCGGTCTCGGCCTGACCCTGTCTTTCGCCACCGCTGGCGCCTTCGCCGAACCGCACAAACAAGTGCTGGCCGATGCCGAGCAATACAAGCCCGAAGCCCTGAAATTGCTCGAACGGCTGGTCAATATCGATTCCGGTTCCGGCTATGAACCGGGGCTCAAGCAAGTCAGCGAAATCGCCATCGAAGAGCTGAAAAAGCTCGGCGCGACCATAGAACTGGTACCCAACACACCGGAAAAAACCAACCACGTGCTCGCCACGCTCAAAGGCACCGGCAAGGCGAAAATCCTGCTGATGGCGCACATGGACACGGTGTTCAAGGAAGGCTCCGCCGCCGAGCGACCGTTCCACATCAAGGACGGCCGCGCCTACGGGCCGGGGGTGATGGACGACAAGGGCGGGATTGTCGCCGGCATCTACGCGCTGAAGATCCTGAAGAACCTCGACTTCAAGGACTACGCGCAAATCACCTTCCTGCTCGATGCCAGCGAAGAAACCGGCTCGGACGTCGCCACCGACCTGATCAAGAAAACCGCCAAGCTTCACGACGTGACCCTCAATCTTGAACCGGGCCGTCCGGCGGATGGACTGGTGGTGTGGCGCAAGGGCAGCGCCACCGCACTGGTCGAGGTCAAGGGCAAGGCCGCCCACGCCGGCGTCGCGCCGGAATTGGGGCGCAACGCGGCGATGGAGGCGGCGCACCAGATCCTGCAACTGGGCAAGCTCGGCGACGAGGCCAAGAAAACCACCATCAACTTCACCGTGCTCAAGGCTGGCGAACGCACCAACGTGATCCCGGATCAGGCCACGGCCAAGGCTGACGTGAGGGCGGCGGTGCCGGAAGAATTCGACCGGATCGAGAAGGATCTGGCGCGGGTGTCGCAGGACAAGTTGATTCCTGACACCGAGGTGAAAACTTCATTGCAGCGCGGCTTGCCACCGATGCCGCAGACGGCGGAGTCGGATCGTTTGATGGCGATGGCCCAGGGGATTTACGGTGAGATTGGCCGCAAGTTGACCGAAGAAGGCAGCGGTGGGGCGGCGGATGCGAGTTTGTCGGCCGGGGTGGGGACGCCGACGCTGGACGGGTTCGGGATTGTCGGCGGCAACATTCATACGCCGGAGGAATACGCGGAGGTGGAGAGCGTGGCGCCGCGGATTTATCTGTTGTCGCGGATGATTATGGAGTTGGCGAAGGGGCGGTGAGCCGGTCGGTGGAGTAGCGGAGTTGGCGGGGTGTCAGGCAGATTTCTCCCTCACCCCAGCCCTCTCCCGGAGGGAGAGGGAGCTGACCGAGGTGTCTTGCGCTATACATCGACCTGAAACACCGAGTCGATTATGGATTCGGTGAAGTGCATCCAGGTCGATGAATATCCTGAGCATCCCCCAATCGGTTCCCTCTCCCTCCGGGAGAGGGCTAGGGTGAGGGGGCTTTTGTGGGAAATGAGGAAAGTGTGAGCGGCGCACAACTTTCCAAGACCTTTCCTACAACGTACCCTGTTGCCGCGTTTCAGTATCGACCCCTATAGTTCGGGCTCGCGGAAAACTCCGCGAACGACCTTGGCCGGTCGATACAGGAACGTACAGTTGTCCAACATATTCAGCGATTTTTGCCTGAAGTTGTTGTGTTTTGGCGGCTGTGCGTGGGACACCTTCGGGTGTGCCGGTTCCTGTATCCGGTCGGCCAACCCGCGCACGGCTGCCACCCTCTTCGTTTGGCCGCGAATGGTGAGAGCCCTAATTACGGGAGTTACACCAATGTCGGATCAAGTAATCCCCCGCTACCTCCCCATCGACACCTACGACGCCGAATCCCCGGTGCTCTTCATCAATACCCAAAAAGAACTCAGCGACATGGCCGCGTGTGCGATGCACCGTTTTGTGGTCGTGCGCGATCTGGCGGACACGTTTTCCAGTCTCGACCTGAAGGGCATTTCCGATTGTGATCTGACGCGGATTACCAGCGCGGTGCATCTGCTGATGCGAGAGGGCTGCGCCATTCTGAACGTGATTCAGACGCGGGCATTACAGCGGGAGGAAGGCTTCAAGAGAGCGGTCTAGCGGTTTCGCGGCGGGCGCCATGCGAGTGGACTCGTGATGGCGTCGGGCCGCTCTGCCTCTTTGTAGCGTGGTGCGGGGTTACTCTTTGACGCTCATGTATTCCTTGGCCCAGAGGATGTATTCCTCAGGCTGGGTGTAGGTGTGGGTCAGTTCGGTGGCGCTCAGGTCGGAGGCCTGGGTGAAGATCTGGCGTTGTTCGCGCAGGCTGTCGTAGGTCGCCTTGATCGCCGCGAAGTAGGCACCGTGGCCGTCGATGGTTACGCGCACACCCAGTTCGGCCAGGCGTTTGTCGTCGCGCAGTGCCGGGTTGCCGTAGGTGACCAGCATCAGCGGGACGGTCAGGTGTTCGGCGATCTGCTCGAGCTGATCGAAGTCCTGGATCCCCACCATGCAGATACCGTCAGCGCCAGCAGCTTGATACTGCTTGGTGCGGCTGATGATTTCCTGGTTCGGCAGGATGCCGGCGTTGGTCCGGGCGATGATTGCCATCTCCGAATCGACCCGGGCTTCCAGTGCCGCGCGGATCTTGCCGACGCCTTCGGCGACGGTGATCAGGTCGGTGGATTTGCGGCCGAATTGTGCCGGCAGCAGGGTGTCTTCGATGGTCAGCGCAGCGACGCCGGCGCGTTCCAGTTCGACGATGGTGCGCATCACGTTGAGCGCGTTGCCGTAGCCGTGGTCGGCGTCGGCGATCACCGGCAATTGGGCGACGCGGCCGATGCGGGTGGCCTGTTCAGCGAATTCGCTGAGGGTGATCAGGGCAAAGTCCGGGGCACCCAGCACCTGCAACGAGGCGACCGAGCCGCCGAGAATCCCTACTTCAAAACCCAGGTCAGCGGCGATGCGGGCGGACATCGGATCGAACACCGAGGCGGTGTGATAGCAGGTGTCGGAAGCCAGCAGCTGACGGAAGTTACGGCGCAAATCTTGATGAGAAAGCCTGGTCATACGAGTTCCACCAATACAAAGGAATGGAAAGGCTTGAGCAAAGGTGTCAACGCCGAAGGTGAAAAGGCTATCACGCCAATGGGTCAAGGATCATGACGAATTAACGAGGAAGTTAACCAGGAGAATCCTGTTCAGGCTCTTTCGCAGCAGGTATGGGCGCTCAGGCCGCCACCGCCTGCTGCTGTTGATTGGGCAGCGGCACCGCCCGCACCGAGTTGCCCGGCTGCAATTGCAGGCGTTTGGCGGTGAGGCGGTCGATCACCAGACTGCTGCCGACCCGACGGCCCGGCGCGACGGTGATGCGGCAGTTTTCCAGGCGGCGGTTGTGGATCAACCACAGCGGCGCCTGATCGTCCGGCGTGCCGATGCTCAGGGTCAGTTCCAGGCTGTCGCGCACGGTGCGGATGCTGCGGATCGGTGCTTCGATCACCGGGCCACCGTCGAAGATGTCGATATAGCCTTTGTGGGCGAAACCCTCGGACTGAAGGATTTTCAGTGCCGGCTCGGTGTTGGGGTGGGCCTGACCGATCACGGCCTGGGCCTGTTCGGTGAGCAGGCAGGTGTACAGCGGCTGACGAGGCATCAGTTCGGCGATGAAGGCCTTGTTGCCGAGCCCGGACAGGTGGTCGGCGTGGCTGAAGTCCATCTGGAAGAAGTGCCGGCCCAGACTGTCCCAGAACGGCGAGCAGCCTTGCTCGTCGGCACTGCCTCGCAGTTCGGCGATCATCTTTTCGCCGAACAGGTGCGGGAATTCGGCAACAAACAGCAAACGCCCCAGCGACAGCAAGCGTCCATTGCTGCCATGGCGCTGGTCGTGGCGCAGGAACAGCGAGCACAGCTCCGATTGGCCGGTCAGTTCGTTGTTGAGGAACAGCGTCGGGATCTGCCGCTGAATGCCCAGGTCCGGCGCCGAGCTGACGGTCAGCCCGACCCGATAGTTGTACCAGGGCTCACGCAGGCCGACGGCCCCGGCCAGAGCGCTGACGCCGACCACGCGCTGCTCGTCGTCTTCAAGCACGAACAGGTAATCGGCATCGGCCCGCTCGACCTGTTCGGCGAACGCCCGTTGCGCCCAGCGTACCCGGTGGGCCAGGCGATCTTCGTTGGCGGGCAGGGTGGTGAACCCCGGCCCGGCCTGTTGCACCAGCGTCATCAACGCTGGCAGGTCGCTGACTTGGACCGGACGGACAATCATGCTGCAACTCCTTTTGCGCGCCAGCTCGGGCACTGTCGTTGGGTAGGGGCGCGGTTCACAGGGCGATCAACCGGATCGTGCCGCCAGCGCGGACGTTGAGCGCCGCGCACAGGGCCGGATCGAGCGCCAGGGGCTGACCGGGCTGGAAATCCAGCTCGGCGACCACCGCCCGAAAGCCATGCAGAGCATCGTTGCTCACCAGATAGCGACCGCGAGCATCGATCAGGGGTTCCTCCTGAACCGTGACTGTCTGGCTCTGCGCGATCGAACGGATGTTGGCGGTGCGTGCATACAAGGTCGGGCCGGCATCGAACAGATCGATGTAGCTGTTGGTTTCAAAACCCTCGCGCTCGAGGATGTCGAAGGCTTCCTGACCGTCCGGGTGGATGCGGCCGATGCAGTCCTGCGCGGCTTGCGGCAGCATCGGCACGTAGATCGGGTATTGCGGCATCAGTTCGGCGAGAAACGTACGGCTCTGCAAACCGCACAGGCGTTCGGCTTCGACGTAGGGCAGGTCGAAGAAATGTTTGCCCAGCGCATCCCAGAACGGTGAGTTGCCTTGCTCGTCGCTGTAGCCAACGATCTCGGTGATCACCGCTTCGGCAAATCGCGGCGCGTGGGCGGCGATGAACAGCAGGCGTGCCCGCGACAGCAATTCGGAAAACGGCGTGCGCACCAGCGCTTCATCGATGTGAAAACCGCGCAGCAGCGTATGCCCGCTGAGGTCGTGACACAGCGACAGCGCCGGCACGCCGTGCTCGATGTTCAGCTCCCGCGAGGCGCTGGTGAAGTGGCGGTTGCGCAGGCTGTAAAACGGCTCGTTGAAACCTGCGGTGGCGAGGATTTCCGAGCAGCCGACCAGTCGATGGCTGTCGATGTCCTCCAGCACGAAGAAGTAATTCTCCGGGCCCTGAGCCGCCGCATCGCTGTCGAACGAGGCACAGGACGCGGCGATTTTTTCGCTAAGACGTTCGCTGTCGTCCGGCAGGGACGTGACGCCCACCAGGCTGTCGCGCGCCAATTGTTGCAATTGAGGCAGGTCGTTTGGCTCGACTGGGCGTAAGACCAGCATGGATGCACTCCTGTATCAAAAGGTTCGGCCCATTCGCCGAACCTGACTATCACTGTCGGTTTCCACGCGTTAAAGCGGCGGTCGCCTGATTTGTTGTCAGACGCCGCTCTTTTTCTTGTCAGCCATTGCTCGGGTCAGGCAGCGCGGTACTGGCGCCGAGCTTGTTCAGGAAGAACAGGTACACCAGACCCAGTGCGATCCAGATCAGGCCGAGTTTCTGTGCATCGACGCCCATGTTGTACATGATGGCCGCGACGATGATGAAGCCGATCACCGGGCAGATCAGGTGACGGATCACCTGGCCGGATTTCTGCCGGCGCCAGTAGTAATTGATCACGGTCAGGTGCAGCAGCATGAAGCCGCTCAGGGCGCCGAAGTTGACCAGGGAAGTCAGGGTGTCCACCGAATTGATGAACAGGTAGCAGATCACCAGCGACAGCACGGCTACCAGATAGATGCTCAGGTACGGCGTGTTGTGTTTCGGGTGGACCTTGGCCAGCACTTTCGGCAGCTTGCCGTCGCGGGCCATGCCGAACAGCAGGCGCGAGACCGCCGCTTGTGAAGTGATCGCCACCGCCACGCCCCAGGCCAGGGCCGTGGCCACGCCGGTCAGGGTCGCCAGCCAGCTGCCGGCAGCGATTTCGGCGATTTCATAGAACGCGGTGTCAGCGGACTTGAAGCCCATGCCGGCTGCCAGATCGGTAGCGATCCAGGTTTGTGCGACGAAAATCACACCCATCACTACCAGCGTGATCAGTGCCGCTTTGCCGACGCTGCGGCCCGGATCGCCCTTGATCTCTTCGGCAAGCGTAGAGATCGCATCGAAACCGAGGAACGACAGCACCGCAATCGACACCGCTTGCATCAGCAGGGCGAAGTTGAAGGTTTCCGGGTGATACAGCGGCGCCAGGGTCAACTGGCCGTTGCCGCCACCGTTGTGCAGGGCATTCCAGGCATAGAACAGGAAAATGCCCAGCACCACGAGTTGCGCCAGCAGGAACACAATGTTCATGCGAGCGGTAAAGGTGATGCCGCGCAGGTTGACGAAGGTCGCGCTGACCAGGAACGCCAGAATGAAGCCGACTTTCGGAATGTCCGGGTACAAATGGTTGAGCGCCATCGCCGCATACACGTAAAGCAGCGGCGGAATCAGCAGGTAATCGAGCAGCATCAGCCAGCCGGCGATGAAGCCGACGTGTTGATTCAGGCCCCGTTGCGCGTAGGAATACACCGATCCGGCAATCGGAAAGGCCCGGGCCATGCTGCCGTAACTCAGAGCGGTGAACACCATCGCCACCATGCCGATGATGTACGCCAGAGGCACCATCCCCGGTGCCTCGGCGTTGACGTAGCCATACACGCCGAACGGGGCGATGGGGATCATGAAGATCATCCCGTACACCACCAGATCGGTCAGTGTCAGGCTACGTTTCAACTCCTGTTTGTAGCCGAACTCTTCTATTTCCATGAAGCGCAACTCCTTGTCAGCCAATCGGTCGTTTTAGTTGTTATATCGGTCCGTCGTTTACAGCATCAGCAGTGGTTACAACATTTTTTACAGCAGTGGTGCCAGATAATTCGCCCAGCGAGAAACCGCTTCCGGGCTACGCAGCAGGTCGTTGCGCACTTCGATCAACACCGAATCGAGGCCCCTTGCATCGCCATGCACCGGCACGGTCATGTCGCCCAGCGGGTCGATTTTGTACGGCTGGTTGCCGGCGACTTTCAGCGGGTGTCGCTCCAGACCGTCGAGCATCCGTTGGGCATAGGCCCGGGCCTGACCGAACAGCACGCCGACTTCCAGCTCGCGCGGCTGGCCGTAGTACACCGGGGTGAAACTGTGAATCCCTACCACCCGTACCGGCCGACCTTCGGCCAGACGTGCATCGATCAGTTGTTGCAACCGTGTGTGAAACGGTTTGAACAGGCACTGGCGACGGTATTCGCGGGTGGCCTCGTCAAGCTCGCGGTTGCCCGGCACCTGATAGATCTCGCTCTGCGCCGGGATGCTGTCGGGCGCATGCCGGGGGCGGTTGAGGTCTATCAGCAGGCGCGAATAGTTGGCGCTCAACAGCGTGGCGCCCAGTTGCTCCGACAGTTGTTCGGCCAGCGCCAGGGCACCGATGTCCCAGGCGATGTGTTCGCGCGCCGCCGTGTCATCCAGGCCCAGATTGTTCAGGGCCTCGGGGATGTAACGGCTGGCGTGTTCGCACACCAGAATCAGCGGGTGCGTCGAATCTTCACGGCTCAGGTTGTAGACCGGTCGGGTGTACAACCCAAGCTCGGCGGATTCAGTACAGGCGTGCATAGTGCTCACAAAGATCAGCGGGCGAGAGCTGTTCCGTCAGCGCCAGTTCCTCGGTTTTAAGGGCGAAAAAAGTCTCGAGCAACGCGCTTGGCAGCGCTTCGACCAGCGCTTCACTGCGACGCAGGCAATCCAGTGCCTGGGCCAGGGAGGCGGGCAGGGCAACGATGCCCCGGGCCTTGCGTTGTTCGTCGTTGAGTGAATCGGGGATTTCATCGGTGATCGCGTTCAGCGCCAGACGTTGCTCGATCCCCAGGCGTCCGGCGATCAGCAGCGCGGCCATTGCCAGATGCGGCGAGGCGGTGGCGTCCATGGCGCGGAACTCAAGGTTGTATTGCTTCGCCACGGGTTTGTTCCCCAGGCTCACGGTCGGGCAGATCCGCAGCGCCGCTTCGCGATTCTGCTGGCCGAGGCAAGCGTAGGAAGCGCTCCAGTGGTGCGGCTGCAAGCGTTCATACGACACCGGCGTCGGTGCAGTGAATGCGCACAGCGCCGGTAAGTAATGCAGCACACCCGCCGCCCAGTGCTGGCCGAGGGTCGACAGGCCATTGCTGGTGCCGGCGTCGTAGAACATCGGCTGACCGGCCAGATCGAGCAGGCTGACGTGCAGGTGTACGCCGTTGCACACCGCGTCGGCGGCGGTCTTCGGCGCGAAGCTCAGATCCAGACCCATCTGCCGGGCGATTTCGCGGGTAATCTCGCGCACGTTGACCGCGCGATCCGCCGCCGCCACGCCAAGGGTAGGGCGGCAGGTGATTTCGTATTGGTGCTTGCCGTATTCGGGCAGGAACATTTCCGGCTCAACGCCCCCGGCGCGCAACGCGCTGAGCAGCCAGCCACCGAATTCGGCGCCCTGGCGCTGGGCTTCGAGCGAGAACGCCAGATGTTCGGCAAACCCGGCGTGCAGATTGAATTCGTGTTCGAACGCGGCGTTGACCTGCAAGCCGAGCTCATCGCGGTAGCGCTCGACCTCGTTGCGCAACAGGGTGCGCGGGCAGGTGGCCCACGGCCGGCCATCGGTTTCGCGGATATCGCCGTGAATGAAATCCAGCGCAGGTGCTGTGGCGTCCGGGCCGTTGCCGACGGTGACGCGGCTGGCCAGATCGGGAATCAGCCGCAGGTCGCCATACGCGCCCCACGGACTGGTCGAAGCGATGATGTCCTGCGGCGTCAGCGCACTGTTGGCTGGTACCCAGCCGCAACCGGCGGCCTGATAATGCTCCAGCTCATCGGTGGGAAACGAGCGGCCACGGGTGACGCCGATCAGGTCGGTGGTGACGATGGTGGTCATCGGCAACGGTGACAGGCGTTCGCTCATGGCTGCATCTCCTGCAGACGGCCGAGCACGGTGTCGGTGTCGGTGATCCAGCAGTAGCCCTTGATCGCGTTCAGGCAGGCGTCGTGACGTGCTTCGGTGTAGGTCGCGCAGGCGTCCGCCACCAGAGTGACGAGGTAGCCACGGTCGGCGGCGTCGCGCACGGCCATGTCGACGCACTGGTCGGTGACAATTCCGGCGATGATCAGGTGGCGGGTTTCCAGATTGCGCAGCACGTAGTCGATGTTGGTCGAGTTGAAGACCCCGGACGAGGTCTTCGGCAGCACGATTTCGTTTTCCGCCGGGGTCAGTTCGGCGATGACCTGTGCCTGCGGGCTGCCCTTGGGCAGGTGCATGTCCGACAGCTTGTGATCCAGCGAGCGGTCACGGCCATCGGCGGTCAGGCTTTCGATCAGGGTGTGCAGCACGTTCTGCCGTGCTTCGCGGAAGGCGTTGAGCAGGCGAACCTGATTGGGTACCACTTGCGAGCGCGTGCGGTTGAGGAAATACGCGGCGTCCGGGCCTTCGAGGTGCGGGTCGAACTGCGGCTCGAGCCAGGCGCGCTGCATGTCCACCAGCAACAGGGCGGTGTGATCGGTGACAAACGGCAGGTCCCGTGGCGAGCGATGGGGAAGGCTGAACATCCTTATTTATCCTCCAGCAAATGGGTGTCGAAGTCGTTGCGCAGGGCATCGATGCCTTCCAGGCGATCGGCCAGGTCCGGGCTACGCAGGGTCAGGCAAGCAATCAATGCTTCAACCTGGGCCAGCGCCGGGACCATGGTGTCGAACGGCGAGGCCGACTCCACCGGGGCGCTGATGATCATGTCGGCCAGCTCGCGCAGCGGTGAGGCGTAGATGTCGGTGAACAGCACAACGCGGGCGTTGCTGTTCTTCGCCGCGCTCGCCACGCGCAGGGCCTGGGTCTGGTAGCGGCGATAGTCGAACACCAGCACCACGTCCTGACGTTGCAGGTCGAACAGGCGGTCGGGCAGTTGCGCGTTGTCTTCCAGCGCAAAGCAACCGGGGCGCAGCAGACGCAAATGATTGAGCAGGTAAGTCGCCATCAAACTGCTGAAGCGTCCGCCGAAGCAGTAGACCTGATGGCGGGTGTCGAGCAGCCAGTCGGCCAGAATTCGCACATCTTCCGGCTGGGTCAGGGCCTGGGTTTCGGCCAGCAGGTTGTGGCTGTGAGCCAGATAATGACTCCAGGCATCGTCCTTGTTCTGATGCGAGCGCGGCTGCAACAGAGTGCGCGGCGAGCGCAGGCGATGGTCCATGTCACTGAGCAGGGCGTCCTGGAATTCGGCGTAACCACCGAAGCCGAGCTTTTTCACCAGCCGCACGATGGTCGGATCGCTGACGCCGGCATGTTCGGCCAGGCGCGCCATCGGGCCAAGCCCGTTGCGTGGATACTGATCGAGCAAGGCGCGAACGACTTTGCGCTCCGACGGCGTCAGGTCAAGGCCGGGGTCGGTGATCAGGTCTCTTAAAGGGGGCATCCGGGCTCCTGCTGGATGGGGTGTTGAATTCGCTTCACAATCCGTTAAAACAGTATTTATGTAACTGACGCTACATGTCTAGCGAATTTTTCCGCGTTTAAATCAGGCCCCAAAATGAGGCGGGATGCCCGTAACGCAAGGGTTACACGTATGTCGACCAGTTTTGTAGTCCATTGCCCATAATGGTGTCAGACATTGCCGCTTTCACACGCTCGGATCATCCAATCGACTCGCCCGGAGCATCCCGGTTTACGGCACAATTGCCGCTTCATCAGCGATTATGTCGATGACCGTCCTGTCTTTCAGCCGAGTAGCCTCCCGTGCAGACCACCCGTTTGACCTTGATCTGCCATGCCAGAACAGTCGCACAAAAATTGGCGTGTTTTCCTACGAAAGAGCCTGTTGAAGACGTGGCGCTGGCGTCCGACTCGCTGGCTTCGCGTCTGGACACTGCGTCACGGTTGATTTGCGGCCCGGAACTGCGCACTCGCCAGACGGCGGCGTGGTTTGGCCACGACATACATATTGATCAGGCCCTGCGTGATTGCGACTGGGGACGCTGGCAAGGTCAGTCGATAAAGGATTTGCAGCGGAACGAACCCGAGGCATTGCAAGCCTGGCTCGACGATCCGCACGCCGCACCCCATGGCGGTGAGTCGGTGGCGCAACTGCGTGAACGAGTGGCCGCGTGGCTGGTTTCACTGCAAGCCACGCCGGGACACGTGTTGGCGGTCACCCATCCGTTCGTGATTCGTGCTGCATTGATGCAGGTCGCACAGGGCGAGGCGTTTCACAGCATTGATGTCGAGCCGCTGGCGGCGGTCGATCTGCGGTTTACCGGGCGCTGGCGGCTACGCTTGTCCGGCATGAGTGTGGAAGGAGCAGAGCAATGAAGCGATTGCTGGTGATCGGCATCGGTGCCGGCAACCCGGACTACATCACGATGCAGGCGGTGAAGGCGCTGAACCGGGTGGACGTGTTTTTCCTGATGGACAAGGGCCAGAGCAAGGACAAGCTGATCGACCTGCGGCGAGAAATCTGCGAGCGTTACATCACTGATCGTACGTACCGTTTCGCCGAGGCCCACAGCCCGGAGCGCGAGCGCGGCGATGTAGACTACAGCGCCAGCGTCGATGATCTGAACCGCGCCAAGCAGCAAACCTTCGAACGCCTGATCAATGACGAATTGTCTGACGGGCAGTGCGGCGGTTTTCTGGTGTGGGGCGATCCAGCGCTGTACGACAGCACCATTCGTATCCTGCAGGCGATTCTGGATTCGGGGCGATGCGCTTTTGAATTTGAAGTCATTCCCGGCATCACCAGCGTTCAGGCCCTGGCGGCACAACACAAGGTGCCGTTGAACACCATCGGCCGCTCGATTGAAATCACCACCGGCCGACGCCTGGCGGCAGGGCAGGTGAGTGACACGGACAGTCTGGTGGTGATGCTCGACGCCGAAGATTCCTACCATCAGGTGACGGATCAGGAGACAGAGATCTACTGGGGCGCCTACCTCGGCACGCCGGACGAAATCCTCATCCATGGCAAGCTCGGCGACGTTGCCGATGAGATAGAACGGGTGCGCAAGGCTGCGCGGGCCGAGCATGGCTGGATCATGGACACCTATCTTCTGCGCAAGCCTTGATCTCACGACCAAAGCGCTCGCGATACACCGACGGCGGCACCCCGACCACGCTGCGAAACGCCACACGAAAGCTTTCCACCGAGCGATAGCCACAGCGCAGGGCAATCTGCTCGGTGTTCTGCGGCGTGCTTTCCAGCAATTCCCGGGCTCGGGCCAGACGCTCGTGTTGCAGCCAGGCTTTGGGGGACTGGCCGCTGGCCTCCGTGAATTTGCGCAGGAAGGTGCGTTCGCTCATCGCCGCTTCGCTGGCCAGATCGCGCACTTCCAGCGGTTCGTGCAGGCGCTCGCGGGCCCACTGCATCACGCGTGACAGGTCGCTGCGCGGTGTCGGGCTGACCGGCGTCGGAATGAATTGCGCCTGACCGCCGGTGCGCTGCGGCGACATCACCAGCCGCCGCGCCACCGAGTTGGCGATCTGGGTGCCGAAGTCCCGCGCCACCAGATGCAGGCAGGCGTCGATCCCCGCTGCACTGCCGGCGGAGGTGATCAATTGGCCGGAATCGACGTAAAGCACATCAGGATCGACATCGATGGCCGGGAAGCGCTCGGCAAGCTCCGAGGTGTAGCGCCAATGAGTGGTGGCGCCATGCCCGTCGAGCAGGCCGCTTGCTGCCAACACAAACACACCGGAGCAGATCGACAGCAACCGAGCGCCGCGTGAATGCGCGTCACGCAATGTTTCGAGCAAGACTTCCGGCACCGGTGCACTGCGGTCGCGCCATCCAGGAATGATGATGGTGCGCGCATCCGCCAACAATTCCAGACCGCCATCGGCCAGCACCTGGATCCCGCCCATGGCGCGCATCGGGCCTTGATCGACCGCCGCAATGCAGTGCTCGTACCACGGAAAGTCGAACTCCGGCCGGGCGAGGCCGAAGATCTCCACGGCGATGCCGAATTCAAATGTGCAGAGGCCGTCGTAGGCCAGAATCGCGACCAATCCAGGTGAATCAGGCATTTGGCGGAAAATTCCCGGTGAGTGTCTTGTGCGCCACTGTAGCGGCAAGCGGCGGCTCGATAAAGTCTGTTCATCCCCACAGACAAAGGAGTGATTCAAAATGCCCAGCCTGGTTCGCGAAATTCCTGCTGCCCCTTCGGCCATTGCCCTGATGCATTTCAGCAACCGTCTGACCTTCGAAACCGATTGTTCCGACGTCTTCAGCAGTCACGAAGCCGGCGAAGTCGACTTTGTGCTGGTGGACGTGCGCGGGCCGCAGGCCTTCGAGCGTGGTCATGTGCCGGGAGCGATCAATATTCCCGGGCGTTTGCTGACAGCTGAAGGGCTGGCGGACTACTCGAAAAACACGTTGTTCGTGGTTTATTGCGCTGGCCCCCACTGCAATGGCGCCAACAAGGCTGCGGTGAAGCTGGCGGCGCTGGGTTATCCGGTCAAGGAAATGATCGGCGGGGTGACGGGCTGGCTGGATGAAGGCTTTCAGTTGAGCGTTACGGCACCGCGAGTCGCCACTGCGCCGATCGCTTGCGACTGCTGATAGCCAGAAGGTTGCCGCTTCGGCGGCACCTTTTGTCGGCTTTGTCCTACAACCCTTGCACCGCTCTGGCGCACACTTTTCCCACGTGATGGCACTCGCCGATTTTCTGTAAGTATTTGTCGCTTAAACACAATTTGCCCCGTGCGCGCCGCCATAGACTGCCGGCCACTTCGGTTTCTTTGCGCTACACAGCCCAAGGCCGAACCTGACAATCGAAAGCTGCCAATAAAAGCCTCCGCACACGGGAGTAATAAATGAAAAAGCTGGTTATGTTCGGTGCCCTGGCACTGTCGATGTTGTCCCTGACCGCCGTGGCCGAAGACGCCAAACCGATCCGTATCGGTATCGAAGCCGGTTACCCGCCATTCTCGATGAAAACCCCTGACGGCAAACTGGCCGGTTTCGACGTGGACATCGGCGACGCGCTGTGTGAGCAGATGAAAGTCAAATGCACCTGGGTCGAGCAAGAGTTCGACGGCCTGATCCCGGCGCTGAAAGTGAAGAAGATCGATGCGATCCTGTCCTCGATGACCATCACTGACGACCGCAAGAAAAACGTCGATTTCACCATCAAGTATTACCACACCCCGGCGCGCTTCGTGATGAAGGCAGGCTCGGGCGTGAAAGACCCGCTGGTTGAGCTCAAAGGCAAGAAAGTCGGCGTGCTGCGCGCCAGTACCCACGACCGTTACGCCACCGAAGTGCTGGTGCCGGCCGGGATCGAACTGGTGCGTTACGGCTCGCAGCAGGAAGCCAACCTGGACATGGTGTCCGGTCGTATCGACGCGATGCTGGCCGACTCGGTCAACCTGAGCGACGGCTTCCTGAAAACCGACGCCGGCAAAGGCTTCGAATTCGTCGGCCCGACCTATGAAGACGCCAAGTACTTCGGCGGCGGCGCCGGTATCGCCGTGCGTAAAGGCGATACCGAGCTGGCGGAGAAATTCAACACCGCCATCAACGAAATCCGCGCCAACGGCAAGTACAAGCAAGTGCAGGACAAGTACTTCGACTTTGACGTGTACGGCCATTAATACGCCGTAGAAAAAAGTGGCCCCGTTGATGCGGTGGCCACTTTTTTTTCGCCCGTGATTTATCCTGTCAGCACATTTTCAATGCGGTCACTGGGTAGCAGCGACCACAGAATTTCCGGAGTTCCCCATGCAACGCATCGACCATCTTCTGCCCTGGAGTCACTTGGGCAGCGAACGTTCCCTGAGCGTGTTCCGTTACGGCGCCGGCCCGCGCAAGGTCTACATCCAGGCCAGCCTGCACGCCGATGAACTGCCGGGCATGCGCACCGCGTGGGAACTGAAAAAGCGCCTGGCCGAGCTGGAAAGCAACGATCAGTTGCAAGGCGTGATCGAACTGGTGCCGGTGGCCAACCCGATCGGCCTCGATCAGCATCTGCAAGGCAGTCACATGGGCCGTTTCGAACTGGGCAGCGGCAAGAACTTCAACCGCTCCTTCGTCGAACTCAGTGCGCCGGTGGCCGAGCGCATCGGGAGTCAGTTGGGCGGTGATGCCCAAGCCAACATCGCGCTGATCCGCCAGACAATGGGCCAGATACTCGACGAACTGCCAGCCCCGGCTTCGCAACTGGAAGCACTGCACCGTCTGTTGCTGCGCCACGCCTGCGAGGCCGACATCACCCTCGACCTGCATTGCGATTTCGACGCCGCGATTCATATCTACGCCTTGCCGCAGCACTGGCCGCAGTGGCGATCCCTCGCCGCACGCCTGAAGGCTGGCGTGGCGCTGTTGTGTGAAGATTCCGGTGGCAGTTCGTTCGATGAATCCTGCTCCTCGCCGTGGTTGCGCCTGGCGCGGATGTTCCCGGAGGCTGCGATTCCACCGGCCAACCTCGCTACCACACTGGAACTGGGCAGCATGGGCGACACCCGCGTCGATCAGGCTCAGGCCAATTGCGAGGCGATACTGGGCTTTTTGGCCGAGCAGGGCTTCATCAGCGGTGAATGGCCGAAAGCGCCGGACGAATGCTGCGAAGGCATGCCGTTCGAAGGCACCGAATACCTGTTCGCCCCGCACCATGGCGTGGTGAGTTTCCTGCGCGATGCCGGTGAGTGGGTCGAGCGCGGCGATGCGCTGTTCGAAGTGGTCGATCCGTTGAACGATCGCGTGACCACCGTGCGCGCGGGCACCAGTGGCGTGTTGTTCGCCATCGATCGCGGACGCTACACCCAGCCGGGCATCTGGCAGGCGAAAGTGGCGGGGCGCGAGCCGATTCGAGTCGGCAAGCTGATCAACGACTGACACCCCATCCTCCGGATCACAGTGTTAGGCTCTGCCCCGAACCCTGCACTGTGTGAAGGAAGGCTTATGTTGAAGGTGTTTGCGCTGTTGACGCTGCTCGCGTCCACTGCCGTTCAGGCTCAGACCTCGCTGCAAAACGATCTGCCGCTCAACTACCTGGCCCAGGTGCACCCGGACGCCGAGCAGCGTCCGCTGGTGATTTTCCTGCATGGCTATGGCAGCAACGAAGCAGACTTGATCGGTATGAAATTTCAGCTGCCCAAGCAGTACAACTACCTGTCGGTGCAGGCACCGATGGCGTTGGGTGAAGGGCGTTTCCAGTGGTTTCGCAAGAAAGGCGAAGGTGCCTACAACGGCGAGACTGATGATCTGAAGGCCAGCAGCCAGAAACTGCGGGCCTTTATCGCCGCAGCGGCGCAGAAATATCACGCGCAACCGGACAAGGTGTACCTGATCGGTTTCAGCCAGGGCGCGATGATGACCTACGAGGTAGGGCTGCGGCAGCCGGCGGTAGTGGGTGGCATCGCGGCATTGAGTGGGCGGATATTGCCGGTGCTCAAGGGCGAGCTGAAGTCAGAGCAACAGCATCCGCCGCTGGAGATCTTCATCGGCCACGGCACGGCAGATGACCGAGTGCCGTACAGCGGTGGCACCGAGGCCGATGCGTTGTTGCAGAAGCTGTCGTACAAACCGCAATTTCATGTCTATCCCGGCGTCGGCCACAGCATCAGCGCGGCCGAGCTTCGGGATTTGAACGACTGGTTGCAGCAACTCAATCCGTGAAGGTCACTTTTCCTTGAGGATGGTTTTCACCAGTGCCTCGTGACTGCTCTTGTCGCTGGCCCGGGAAATCACCTGGACCAGTGCCATGCGCGTGCCGGAACCTGCCAGCAACGTGGTGTTGAGAGTCTGGCCGCCGCCCTGGGTGGCGGTGCTGTCGACCTGACGCAAGCCCAGGCCGTTACCTTTCTGGGTCAGGCTCTTTTCGCTGAGCTTGTTGAAGTCCGGCAGGGCCTTGCTTTGGGCGTCGATGAAATCGGAGACGGTGCCGTCGAGGAACGTACTGTCGTTGTTCTTGACGTTGTTGCCTTCGGGAATCTGGTTTTCGGCGACGATGACCACAGTCTTGGTGGCGTCGTTGCTGTACATGGTGCCCTTCGCACCGGTCGGCCCGGCTGGCAGCGGGTCGCCGACAAAGCCCTTGGGCAGGACAAAACTGAATTTGCCGTCGAGCATCGAGACTTTCTCGGTGACAGCCTTCTCTTTGGCTTTGGCTGCCTGAGCATTGATGGCGCCGAAACCGGCCACCGCCGCCAACAACAGGACGACGGCTTTCTTGCTAAGCAATGACATTCGAATCTCCGAGGGATGGTCGCGCTTGGGCGGCGATCATCCCACGGAGCACACCCGGCACTCCAGAGCGGTTTGTCCGGGCGGGTTCAGTTCGGCGACGGTGCCGGCGCGGGTTTGGCCAGCAACTGCCGGGTGACGCCCAGCATCGCCACCGAAACGGCCACGGCCACCACGAAACCGCCGAAACCCAGATTGGGAACCGTCAGCGCCAGCACCAGACAAAACGCCGAAAACGAATACATCCCCGTCGCTGTCGCCCGCAACAACGCGGCGGTAAACGCCGGGCCACGGGTCTGCTGGGAAAACACCGCCATCACGCTGCCGAGCACCGGGAACACCGCGAGCAGACCGCTCCAGCGCTCGCCCACGGTGCTGGCCAGCATCGTCACCACCAGCGTGAGCGCGGCCCCGGCGATCATCCGCCAGACCAGTTTGTCCGACTTCGGCGCCGGGCCACTTACCACCGGTTGTACCTTGGGAAACAGGTATGGCGCGGCAAGCAGGGCAGTTGCAGCGGCGGCAATCGAGAAGGGCAGAGAGGCCGGTATCAGCGACAGGATCAACGCCAGCACGGCCCAGACCGATAAAGAAACCACCAACGCCAGCGGCCAGCTCGCCCGCTGCGCCACCTGCGCGTAAGTGATGCAAAACGCGATCATCGCAAACATGGCCGACAGCGCCGCCACCGCCGATTGCGCGGCAAACGTCGGGCCTTGCTCGATGGCGAGGAAAAACAGAATCGGCCCGACCACCACCGGCAACCCCGACAGCCACCCGGCAACACTGGGGCCCCAACGCTTGCCCGCGAGGGAAATCAGCAGCAGGAAACCGGGAATCAGCAGCAGTTTGAGGATCAGCACGCAGGTGTCTCCGTCGGGGGCAGTGGGGCCACGTTAGCATTGTCATTGGCGGATTGCTGTATATGCATGCAAAACATGTATACAAAATGACGAGCGCAATAGCCGACTATGCTCTGAGTATCAGGGTTTACCGGAGTCGATACCGCGATGAGCAATACACCGAAGTTGTTGCGTGGATGCTGCGGGATCGGCTTGTGGGCCTTGTTGCTGACACCCACTTGGGCCAGTTGGCAGGACGCGGTGCCCGGCGCGCAGATCATCGGCACCGGCGATTTCAGCGTGTTCGGTTTCGACGTTTACAACGCCCGGTTGTGGAGCGCCGCGCGTCCATTGGCCGATGGTCAGCCCTTCGCCCTGGAGCTGATCTATCGGCGTAGCGTGTCCCGCGAAGATTTGGTCAAGGCCAGCGTCGACGAGATCAAACGCCTGGCAGGCTCCTCCATCAGTCCTGCGCAACTGGCGGTGTGGCAGGCCCAGATGCAGCAATCGTTCGTCGACGTGCAGGCCGGCACGCGGATCACCGGGGTGTATCTGCCAGGGCAGGGCGCGCGGTTTTTTGTTGGCCAACAGTTGCAGCACGAGATCAATGACCCTCTGTTCGCCCAGGCTTTTTTCAATATCTGGCTGGATCCACGCACGCGCAATCCCGAACTGCGCCAGCAACTGCTGGGTACTGCCAAACCCTGATCGCAGCACATCTGCGCTTGGGCGCGCCGACTGAAACGTCTAAGCTGCGTCTTTCGACTTGTTTCTGGATGTGTGCGTGAAATTCAGCTTGCCCAAAATCGCCACGGCGCCGTTCTGCCCGCCGGAGGTGGCCGGCAGTGTCCCGGTCGATCCCAACGCCTCGTTCTTCAAACGCGTGCTGCGCTTTGCCGGCCCCGGTTTGCTGGTGTCGATCGGCTACATGGATCCGGGCAACTGGGCCACCGCCATCGAGGCCGGTTCGCGCTTCGGTTACAGCCTGTTGTTCGTGGTATTGCTGGCGAGCCTGGCGGGCATGGTTGTGCAATGTCTGTGCTCGCGATTGGGCATCGCCACCGGGCGCGATCTGGCGCAGCTGTCCCGCGAACGCTACAGCACTCCGACGGCGCGGCTGCAATGGGTGCTGGCGGAAATCTCGATCATCGCCACCGACCTGGCAGAAGTGCTTGGTTGCGCACTGGCGTTTCACTTGTTGCTGGGTTGTTCGCTGACGTTTGGCATCGCCCTGACCGCATTCGATACGTTACTGGTGTTGGCCCTGCAAAACCGCGGTTTCCGCCGGCTGGAAGCGATCATGCTGGTGCTGGTGGGCACCATCGGCGCGTGTTTCTTCGTTGAATTGCTGTTGATCAAACCGTACTGGCCGGACGTCGCCCTAGGCTTCAAACCGTCACTGTCGGCGATCAGCGACGCCGCGCCGTTGTACCTGGCCATCGGCATCCTCGGCGCCACTGTCATGCCGCACAACCTGTACCTGCACACGTCGATCGTACAGACACGGCTGATCGGCAAGGATCTGGCCAGCAAGCAGGACGCGGTAAAACTGGCGCGCATCGACACCATCGGTTCGCTGGCGCTGGCGTTGCTGGTCAACGCGGCGATCCTGATTCTCGCGGCGGCAGCCTTTCATCAGTCCGGACACACCGACGTGGTCGACATCCAGGACGCCTATCACTTGCTCGACCCATTGGTGGGCGGCGCGCTGGCCAGTGTGCTGTTCGGCGTGGCGTTGCTGGCCTCGGGGCAGAGTTCGACCTTCACCGGCACCATCGCCGGGCAAGTGATCATGGAAGGCTATCTGAACCTGCGGATCCCTTGCTGGCAGCGGCGCCTGATCACCCGTGGGCTGGCGCTGATTCCGGCATTCATCGGCGTGTGGCTGATGGGCGACGGCGCGGTGGGCAAATTGCTGGTGTTGAGCCAGGTGGTGTTGAGCCTGCAACTGCCGTTTGCGCTGTATCCGCTGATTCGCATGACCAACGACAAGCAACTGATGGGGCCGTTTGTGAACCGGTTGCCGACCAAGGTGCTCGCGTGGGGATTGTTTGTGGTGATCAGCGGGGCGAATGCCTGGTTGATTCTGCAGCTGGCGGCCTAACGGCCAAACGCTTCCACCACAAAATCAATGAACACCCGGGTCTTGGCCGGCAGTAAAGTGCGGCTGGGGTAGTACAGCGAAATCGCGCCGGCATCGCATTGCCAGTCGGGCAACAGTCGCACCAGTTCACCGCGTTCGATCTGCGCACTGACATCGGGCAGCACCAGCATCGTCACGCCCAGACCCAACAACGCCGCGGTGCGCATGGCCATCGGGTCATTCAGCACGATGTTCGGGTTGAGCAGGGCGCTGGCCTGTTCGCCGGCTTCGTTGTGCATCTGCCATTGGCGCAGGCGCCCGGTGCGCAGGCCGCGCATGACGATGCCGTGGTGATCGGCGAGATCAGCCGGATGTCGCGGCAGTGTGCGGCCGGCCAGATACGTCGGCGACGCCACCGCCAGCACTTCGGCGGACGACAATGGCCGGGCGACTACGCCGGGTGTCAGCTCGAATCCGCCGCCAATCGCTACGTCGTAACCCTCGGCGATCAAGTCCACCTGACGATTTTCGAAGTGCCATTCCGGGCGAATCAGCGGATAGCGCGCCAGAAACTCCGGCAGCAGCGGCAGCATGTGATCGATGCCGAACGTCGGCGGCAGGCTGACCTTGAGCACGCCCGCCGGCTCGCCGCGCTCGGTCGCCACCGTCGCAATCGCTGCCTGCAAGGCGTCGAGGTTGCCGCCGATGCTCGCCAGAAAACCTTCACCTGCCTCGGTCAACGACAGCTTGCGGGTCGAGCGCTGAAACAGCCGCACGCCGAGGTTGCGTTCAAGAATCGCCACGTTGCGACTGACCGCCGCCGGGGTTAGCGCCAGCAACCGTGCGGCGGCGGAGAAGCTGCCGGTCTCGGCGCTGCGGACGAAAGATTCCAGATTGGCAAGGGTTTCCATAGGTTCGACCTGATAGCGATGCTTGAAGATTATTCAAGACATTACCGGCTAATCAAGTGGGAATGGCAAGCGCAAGATTCGTTTCGAGTCTTACCCCCACTTTGAGGAGAACACCATGAGCACTATCGGAATCATCGGCGCTGGCGCCATCGGTTCAGCGTTTGCCAAAGCCTTGTCGCGTCAGGGCATCCCGTTGGTCATCGCCAACAGTCGCGGGCCGGAGACCCTGGCGGAGCTGGTCGCGGAACTCGGCCCGACTGCCCGTGCCGTTAGCCGTGAAGAAGCAGCGGCTCAGGACATCGTGCTGGTCGCGGTGAACTGGTCGAAACTGCCGACCGCACTGGCCGGGCTCCCGGACTTCGGTGGACGGATCGTTATCGACGCCAACAATTCGATTGAAGCGCCATTGTTCAAACCGGTGGATTTGCAGGGGCGGCCGTCCAGCGAAGTGTTCGCCGAATGGGTGCCGGGCGCGCGGGTGGTCAAGGCGTTCAACCACTTGCTGGCGCGTTTGCTGGAAGCGGATCCGGCGTCGGAGGGGGGCAAGCGTGTTCTGTTCCTGTCCGGCGATGATGCGCAGGCCAAGGCTGAAGTGGGAGCGCTGATCGATCAGCTCGGCTTCTTCGGTATCGATCTGGGCGAGTTGAGCGTGGGTGCGCGACTGGTGCAGTTCCCGGGCGGGCCGTTGCCGGTGCTGAATCTGGTGAAATTTGGCTGACGACCGGGCAAAAAAATACCCGGTGCGACGTGAGTCGTACCGGGTTTGTTGCCAACGGGCAGTGGATGTCGTGGATCCGCCGCCCGCTGTTGAACCTCTTTTGCGCTTAAGCGCGTTCCAGCGCCAGGGCCACGCCCTGACCGCCGCCGATGCACAGGGTCGCCAGACCCTTTTTCGCATCACGCTTGATCATTTCGTGGAGCAGGGTCACCAGCACGCGGCAGCCCGATGCACCGATCGGGTGACCGAGGGCGATGGCGCCGCCGTTGACGTTGACCTTGTCCAGATCCCATTGCAGATCCTTGGCCACCGCCAGCGATTGTGCGGCGAAGGCTTCGTTGGCTTCGATCAGGTCGAGTTGGCCGATGCTCCAGCCAGCCTTGTCCAGGCAGCGGCGAGTGGCGGAAACCGGGCCGATACCCATGATCGCCGGGTCGACGCCCGCGTTGGCGTAGGCAGCGATTTTCGCCAGGGCCGGCAGGCCCAGGGCCTTGGCTTTTTCGGCGCTCATCAGAATCACGGCAGCCGCGCCGTCGTTCAGCGATGAAGCGTTGCCGGCGGTGACGCTGCCGTCCTTCTTGAAGGCCGGACGCAGTTTGGCCAGGGATTCGGCGGTGGTGTCGCCGCGTGGCTGCTCGTCGACCTTGAACGCCACCGGATCGCCTTTGCGCTGCGGAATCAGGATCGGGGTGATTTCATCGACAAAACGACCGGCCTCGATGGCAGCGGCGGCTTTCTGTTGCGACGCAGCGGCGAAGGCGTCCTGCTGCTCGCGGCTGATCTCGTATTTCTCGACCAGATTCTCGGCGGTGATGCCCATGTGGTAATCGTTGAACGCATCCCACAGGCCGTCGCTGATCATGGTGTCGACGATTTGAGCGTGACCCATGCGCAGACCGGTGCGCGCGCCCGGCATCACATAGTTGGCCAGACTCATGTTTTCCTGGCCGCCGGCGATGATCACGTCAGCATCGCCGCAACGGATCGCCTGGGCGCCGAGGTGCAGGGCCTTGAGGCCCGAACCGCAAACCTTGTTCAGGGTCATGGCCGGTACGGCGTGGGGCAGACCGGCCTTGATCGCCGACTGGCGCGCCGGGTTCTGGCCGGCGCCGGCGGTCAGTACCTGGCCCATGATCACTTCATCGACCTGAGCACCGTCCAGGCCGGTCTGCTCAAGCAACTGACGGATGACCGCTGCGCCCAGGTCCACGGCGGAGACGGTGGCCAGCGATCCCTGGAAACTGCCGATCGCGGTACGCGTGGCGGCAACAATGACGACGTCTTGCATTTTCGAATTCCTCACTCGGCAGCGAACTGCATTTCCGGTACGTGATCCGGGACGATCAGTTTACCAGCGGTTTTGGCGACGATTTCCTCGACGCTGACGCCAGGTGCGCGTTCCTTGAGGACAAAAGCGCCATTTTCGATTTCCAGGTACGCAAGGTCAGTCAGGACGCGCTTGATGCAACCGGCGCCGGTCAGCGGCAGGCTGCACTGGCTCAGCAACTTGGACTCACCGTCCTTGGACGCGTGGGTCATGATGACGATGATGTTGTCCGCGCCGGCTACGAGATCCATCGCGCCGCCCATGCCCTTGACCAGTTTGCCGGGGATCATCCACGAGGCGATGTTGCCTTGCACGTCCACTTCGAAGGCGCCGAGCACGGTCAGGTCGACGTGACCGCCACGGATCATTGCGAAGGATTCGGCGGAGCTGAAGATCGACGCGCCAATGCGCGCGGTCACGGTTTGCTTGCCGGCGTTGATCATGTCGGCGTCGATGGTGTCTTCAGTCGGGAAAGGGCCCATGCCGAGCAGGCCGTTTTCCGATTGCAGCATGACTTCCATGCCTTCGGGGATGTAGTTGGCGACCAGGGTCGGGATGCCGATACCGAGGTTCACGTAGTAGCCGTCCTGCATTTCGCGGGCGACGCGTTGAGCCATTTGTTCGCGGGTAAGTGCCATGTTCTTGTTCTCCGTCAGCCTGGATTATTTGCGGATGGTGCGTTGTTCGATGCGTTTTTCGAACGTGCCGCAAATGACCCGGTCGACGTAGATGCCGGGCGTGTGGATGTGTGCCGGATCCAGCTCGCCGGGTTCGACGATTTCTTCGACTTCGACCACGGTGATCTTGCCGGCGGTGGCGGCCAGCGGGTTGAAGTTCTGGGCGGTGTGGCGATAGATGACGTTGCCGAAGTGGTCGGCTTTCCAGCCTTTGACGATGGCGAAGTCGCCGGTGATGGACTCTTCCATCAGGTACTTGCGACCGTGGAATTCACGCACTTCCTTGCCTTCGGCGACCGGAGTGCCGACGCCGGTAGCAGTGAAGAAGGCCGGGATGCCGGCACCGCCTGCGCGCATTTTTTCGGCGAGAGTGCCTTGCGGGGTCAGGACGACTTCGATGTCGCCTTTGAGCAGTTGCTCTTCGAACAGTTTGTTTTCGCCGACGTAGGAGGCGACCACCTTGCTGATCTGGCGGTCGGTCAGCAGCACGCCGAGGCCAAAGCCATCCACGCCGCAGTTGTTGGAGACGACGGTGAGGTCGCGGGTGCCCTTGCGCTTGATCTCGGCGATCAGGTTTTCCGGAATGCCGCACAGACCGAAGCCGCCGGCGATCACAGTCATGCCGTCTTCAAGACCTGCCATGGCTTCCTCGTAGGAATACACGCGCTTGTCGAAACCTGCCATATGCACCTCTTTTATTGTTTGTCGGGCGGCTGGCTAGCCGAATGACTGGAGTGTCGCGCTGTAGGATATATTTGTTAAGTTGATTTTTAAGGTTGATTGATTGATAAAGCTCAATAATTGACCTCATTGATCGTTCCCACGCTCTGCGTGGGAATGCCTCTAGGGACGCTCCGCGTCCCAGTGACGCGGAGCGTCACCGGCTGCGTTACCACGCGGACGGTTCGACGCCTCGACGTGGGAACGATCAATGAGGTGTTCAGCTTAGTCCCTTGAGTGAATCGTTCATGACCATCAAGCAGATACGCGCTTTTCTCGCCGTGGCCCAGAGCCTGAGCTTTGCCGTGGCCTGCGAGCGCCTGCACCTGTCTCAATCGGCGCTGAGCCTGACCATCAAGGCGCTGGAAGAAGGTCTGGGCGGGCGCCTGTTCAGCCGCAACACGCGCAACGTGGCGTTGACCCCGGAGGGCGAATCGCTGCTGCCGCTGGCCCGGCGCCTGATCGCCGACTGGGACAACGCCGAAGACGAAATGCGCCAGCGCTTCAGCCTGCAGCGTGGGCGGGTGACGCTGGCGGCGATGCCGTCGTTTGCCGGTAACCTGCTGCCGCCGATCCTCAAGACCTTCCGCGCGCGCTATCCAAACGTCAACGTGACAGTCAACGACGTGATCAATGAGCAAGTGCTGGAAATGGTGCGCGATCGCCAGGTGGAACTTGGCGTGGCGTTCGAGCCGATGCAGAACACCTCGCTGACCTTCACGCCTCTTTATAAGGATCGCTTCGTTGCGGTGGTGCCGCAGGATTCGTCGCTGGCCGACCGTAGCGACATTGATTGGCAGACCTTGCTGCAGGAACCGTTCATCACCCTGCAACGACCGTCCACGGTTCGGGTGATGCTGGAGGAACACTTGCAGGCCCGGGGCATGAAACTGCCGGTGGAATTTGAAAGCCATCAACTGGCGACAGTCGGGCGCATGGTGGCGAGTGGGCTAGGCGTCAGTGCGGTGCCGGCGTTGTGTGCCGGGCAGATGCGCGAGTTGGGCGCGCATTGCCTGACCTTGCACGAGCCCGTGGTTGAGCGGGCGATTGGCGTGCTGACGGATCCGGGGAATGAACTTTCGGCGGCGGCTCAGGCGCTTTTTGACATTCTCAAGGCTGAGGATTTTGGACATCTTTGAAATCCATCCCCCTCACCCCAGCCCTCTCCCGGAGGGAGAGGGAGCCGACCGAGTCGTGCTGCTTAGTACATCGACCTGAGCCACCGAGTCGATTATGGATTCAGGCTCATCAACTCTTGAGTTCGACTCGATATTTCAGGTCGATGTAACTCTTATATTCAACGCGGTCAGTTCCCTCTCCCTCCGGGAGAGGGCTAGGGTGAGGGCGAGGATCTCAAGCCTGCCGCCAACAGCGGCAACAACGCCTCACAAGACCCCTCAATCTTCAAATCCAGCAACTCATCCGCCCGCGTCTTCCCCAGATTGATCGCAATCAGCGGCTTGCCCCGATCCGCAATCACCCGGCACAAGCGAAACGCCGAATACGCCATCAACGACGAACCCACCACCAGCATCCCGGCGGCATTTTCCGCCAGCGCCATGGCCCGCGCTGCTGTCGGCTGCGCCACGTTCTCACCAAAAAACACCACGTCCGGTTTCATCCGTTCGCCTGCGCAATGCGGGCAGTGCGGCACCTGGAAGCGCGCCTCGAAGGCTGGATCGAGCAGAGTGTCGCCGTCCGGCGCCTGCACGGCATCGACGCCGGCCAGATACGGGTTCTGCGTTTCCATCAATTGCTGAATCGAATCCCGCTCGCTGCGCTGACCGCAATCCAGACACAGAACCCGGTGCAGGCTGCCGTGCAGTTCGATGACGTCGTGACTGCCGGCCTGATCGTGCAGGGTGTCGACATTCTGGGTAATCAGGCCGCCAATCCGCCCTTGGCTTTGCAGACTGGCCAACGCCTCATGGGCCGCGTTCGGCCGTGCCTGGCGCACGCGGGGCCAGCCGAGCATGGCCCGGGCCCAGTAGCGCCGACGCGATTCCGGGGCCGCGAGGAATTCCTGGTACATCATCGGCTGCCGGCCACGGCGCACACCGTCGGTGTCGCGGTAGTCCGGGATGCCCGATGGCGTGCTGATGCCGGCGCCGGTCAGCACAATGAAGTCGCCGTCGGCCATGACCTGTTGCAGATAGTCGAGCGGGTCGGGGAGGGGACGGTCGAGCATGATCAGCGCTCCGCAGGCTGTAAGTGCCTTGCAGGTTAGCACCGACGGACACCTCTTTTCAGAGGCGTCCGCTGCCCGAGGTTATTTGCGAGCCTCCAGGATCAGGTTGAACGGCGTCTGCGTCGCACGCCGGAAGTGTTTGAAACCTGCTTCGGTAAACACCTTGCGCAAGCGCGACTCGCCCGCCTGCGCACCGAGGCCGAGTCCCACTTCCTGGGACAGCGAATTTGGCGTGCAGATGAACGTTGACGCGGCATAGAACAAGCGCCCGACCGGCGTGATGTTTTCGTCCAGGGTGTCGTTGGCAAACGGTTCGACCAGCAGCACCGTGCCGTCGTCTTTCAAGGATTTAAACGCATGCTTTGCCGCACCGACCGGATCGCCCATGTCGTGCAGGCAGTCGAAATAGCAGATCAGGTCATAGTCATTACCGGGATAGCTTTTCGCCGTGCCCTGGAAGAACCGCGCGCGACTGCTGACACCGCCTTCTTCGGCTCGTTGGGTGGCGACGGTGATCGAAGGCGCGTGATAGTCGAAGCCGACGAACCGCGAGTTGGGATACGCCTGGGCCATGATCACCGTGGACGCACCGTGACCGCAGCCGATGTCGGCGACCTTGGCGCCTGCTTCGAGTTTGGCCACCACGCCGTCCAGCGCCGGCAGCCACTCGGCGATCAAATGCCCCTTGTAGCCGGGACGAAAGAAGCGCTCGGTGCCGGTGAACATGCACGGATGGTGATCGCCCCAAGGCAGGGCGCCGTTGCCGCGCATGGCCTTGACCAGTTTGTCCTTGTCATGGAAAAACGACGCCACCACCCCGAGGCCGCCGGCCACGTACACCGGCGAATCCTCCTTGGCCAGGGCCAGCGCCTGTTCTTCCGGCAAACGAAACTTGCCGTCGTGGTGTTCCATGTAGCCGGACGCCGCGTGGGCGCTCAGCCATTCGCGCACCAGTCGCGGGTTGCAGGTGGTTTTTGCAGCGAGGGATTCGGGGCTGACCGGCTGGCTGTCGGCCATTGCCCGATACAGGCCGAGTTCTTCGCCGACAATGACATTGGCCAGCATCGCCGCGCCGCCCATGTCGTTGACCAGTTTGCCCATGAATTCGTTGAGTCTGGCCTCGTCCATTTCATGTGCTCCTTTGACAGGATCACAGTCCGGTGGCGTTGGGGGTCGAGGCATTCACCACCGGGCGGTGGTCGTGGAAACGGGCAGGGCGACACTGCTGTCCTGCGTCCCCCTCGACTGGGTACTGATTGAGTCTAGCCGCTGTTGGCGCCGGCGGGAGCGGGCTGTGTGGATTTCGGGGTTGTGTATCGCGACGGTGTCTGTATCCCACTGTGTACAGGCCCGCCGCCGATACAAATCCCGCCACTTCCCCCGCATTACCCACACAGCCGCGATACACCCGCCGGTTTAACTGAGCCTGTCAGTCGCCGCCCCCGGCGGCTCCTCAGCAGAGACCTTGCCCATGCAGATTCCCCACCCCACCTTGCAGGCCAGTGTCGGGCTCGGCCTGCGTCGCGGCCTGATGAAAGACCTGCAAGCCGCTCGCACCGGCGATTTCGACTTTCTGGAAGTCGCCCCGGAAAATTGGATCGGCGTCGGCGGCGCTCATGGCGCCGCGTTGCGTGAGCTGGCCGAGCGATATCCGTTGTCCTGTCACGGACTGTCGTTGTCGCTCGGTGGCTCGGCGCCGCTGGACGTCGGTTTCCTCCGGGAAGTGCGGACCTTCCTCGATCATCACAAAGTACCGCTGTACAGCGAACACCTGAGCTATTGCAGCGACGACGGTCACCTCTACGACCTGCTGCCGTTGCCGTTCACCGAAGAGGCGGTGCACCACGTCGCCGGACGGATCCGCCAGGCCCAGGACATCCTCGGTCGGCGACTGGCGGTGGAAAACGTTTCCTACTACGCCGCGCCTCGCCAGGACATGGACGAAGTGACCTTCACCAACGCCGTGCTGAGCGAGGCCGATTGTGACTTGCTTCTCGACGTGAACAACGTCTACGTCAACTCGATCAACCACGGTTTCGATCCGCAGACATTTCTGGCTGCCATCGAGCCGGGCCGGGTGGTCGGGATGCACGTGGCCGGGCACTTCGACGAGTCCGACACACTGAAGATCGACACCCATGGCGCCTCGGTCAAACCGGTGGTCTGGTCGTTGCTGGCCGACGCCTATGGCCGATTCGGCGCTCAGCCGACCTTGCTGGAGCGTGATTTCAATTTCCCGGCGTTTTCTGAACTGGTGGCCGAACTGCAAACCGTCCGCCGCCTGCAAGCCGAAGGAGGCCCGCGTGGATAATCTTCTGCTGCAACAACAGGCCCTGACCCGCTATTTGCGCGATCCAGAATATGAAGCGCCACCCGCCGCCATGAACGCGGCGCGGGTCAATGTCTATCGCGATCTGGTGTTCAACAATGTCTCGCAACTGCTGGGCAGCACATTTCCGGTGCTGATCCGGATCATCGGTCAGGAACGCTGGCGCATGTTGATCCGCGGCTTCCTGCGGGACTACCGCGCGCAGACGCCGAAATTCGGCGAGATCGCCGAGGAGTTTGTCGGCTACCTCGCCTCGGAACCTGCCGTGTTGAGCGAGGGCGACTGGCCGGCGTTTCTGGTCGAGCTGGCGCATTACGAATGGGTGGAAATGGTGTTGCAGCAGTCCGACGCCGAAGCCTTGCCTGCGAGTGATCCGGTGCAGTTGCTGGAGCAGCCGTTGCAGGTTTCGGCACTGGCCTGGCCGTTGGCGTACACCTGGCCGGTGCAAATCCTCAGCCCTGACCATCAACCGTCTACACCACCGGCCCAGCCAACGTTGTTGCTGGTACGGCGTGCGGTAGATTTCAGTGTGAAGTTTTCCGAGCTGAGCCCGCTGGCGTGGCGGTTGTTGCAGCGGATCGAGGAGTTCCCGTTGCTCAATGGTCGTGAGCAACTGCAAGGGTTGGCGTTGGAGGCGGGGTTGCCGGAAACAGTGTCATTCATGGACAGCGGTCTGGCGTTGTTGCAGCAACTGCATGAGGACGGAGTGATCGGCATCAACTGATCTCACCGACAACAAAAAGCCCTGTGAGAGCATTGGCTCCCACAGGGCTTTTTGTTGGTTCAGGCCTGTAGCGGCAATTTCAGCTCCGCACACAACCCGCCACCTTCGCGATTGCTCAGCGTCAGCGAACCGCCCAGCGCCATCGCCAGTTGCTGGGCAATCGCCAGCCCCAGCCCGGTGCCGCCGGTGCTGCGGTTGCGCGAGTTCTCCACGCGGTAGAACGGCTCCATCACTTGGGCCAGTTCTTCTTCGGCGATGCCCGGGCCGCGATCCATGACCTTGATCGACAGACTGCTCTTGTCGCGTTGAATCAGCAACTCGGCAGCGCCGGCGAACTTCAGCGCGTTGTCGGTCAGGTTGACCAGCACCCGGCGCAACGCGTGGGGGCGGGTGTCGATGACCGCTTCACTCTTGCCGCTCAACTGCACTTCCTTGCCCATGTCCTGATAGTCGAACACCAGGCTGTCGAGGAACGAATCCAGATTGGTGCGCCGGCTTTCCTCGGTCGAGCCGTGGATGCTGCGGGCGTAGGCCACACCTTCGCGCACCAGATGTTCCATCTCGCCGAGGTCGTTCCACAGTTTGTCTTTCTCGGCCGAATCGTCCATGAACTCCGCCCGCAGTTTCATGCGGGTGATCGGGGTTTGCAGGTCATGAGAGATCGCCGCCAGCAGTTGCATGCGCTCTTTCAGGTACGCGGCGATGCGCGCCTGCATCGAGTTGAAAGCGCGGGCGGCGTAGGCCACTTCGTTCGGGCCTTTTTCGTCGAGGTTGATCGGGTGAGCGTTGGGGTCGAGGGTTTCCACCGCGTTGGCCAAGCGGGTGAGGGGGCGGATGGCGATGCGCACCGCCAGCCAGGTGCAGGCGAGCATCAGCGCCAGTTGCCCGAGCAACACCACCGGCAGCCATGGCGACAGCGGCACCATCGACGGGCGCACATCGATGGTCACCGGGCTGCCGTCGCTCAGGCGCAGGTGGCCCTGAAAGTGTTTTTTCGGGCCGGGAATATCGGTGAACGTCAGCGGATAGGCCTCGCCAATTGCGTCGGTGATCGAGGTGACGGCAATCGGCACGTCCTGCGGATCCAGCGGTGTACCCGGTTCGCCTTCGCTCAGCAGATAGCCGTAATTCTTGCGAGCCAGGCGTTTGAGCCACATTGGGCGTTCTTCGGCGGGCAGTCGGTCGAGGATGGCAATCGAGGTCGAAACGTCAGTTTCGAGGTTGCCGAGCATGGTGTTTTTCGCGCTTTCGTAGCGCTCGTAATATTGCGCGCCGAACGACAGCGCCTGAGCGAGGATCAGGCCGATCAGGAAAATCAGCGACAAGCGGGAGGCGAGGGTGCGCGGCCAGCGCAGGGCGAGATTCATGCGGGGGCTCCGAGGACTTCGACCGGCAGCGAAAACACATAGCCTTCACTGCGTACGGTCTTGATGTAGGCCGGTTCGCGGGCGTCATCCAGCAGGCGCTGGCGCAGGCGGCTGACCAGCAGATCGATGGAGCGGTCGAACAGATCGGCGTCGCGGCCCTGTGTCAGGTTGAGCAATTGATCACGGCTCAGCACCCGTTGCGGATGGTCGAGGAACACTCGCAGCAATCGGTATTCCGCGCCACTGAGCGCGACCATGGTGCCGTCCTTGTCCAGCAGATGCCGAGCCGATGTGTCGAGCTGCCAGCGACCGAACGCCAGCAGCCGACCGCTTTCGGTCACCACCAGATTCGGCGGCAGCATCCGGGTGCGCCGCAGCACGGCATTGATCCGCGCCAACAGTTCGCGGGCGGCGAAGGGTTTGGTCAGGTAGTCGTCGGCGCCCATTTCCAGGCCGAGGATGCGGTCGGTTTCATCATTGCGCGCGGTCAGCATCAGGATCGGTGTGGCCTTGTGTTTGCCCGAGCGCAATTCGCGGCACAGCAGCAGGCCATCGTCGCCGGGCATCATGATGTCGAGCACGATCAGGTCGACGGTATTGGCTTCCAGAAAACTGCGCATCTGCCGGCCATCGGCAACCACCGTGGTGCGCAGGCCGTTCTTCTTCAGGTAATTGCCGACCAGTTCGCGAATCTCGCGGTCGTCGTCGACGATCAGGATGTGATCGACATGTTCCATGGGCCAAACCTCAATCAAAGGGGATTGCCAGGCAGTCTATCGAGCCTGCGCGAGGCCGCCTGCCTGCCTTTGTATTGCAGTGTATCCAGCGCTGTGACGGATACACGCCGACGCAAAAAGCGGATTTTTACAGGGTTTTGTATCGCTGTGTATCCCGGGCGCGTGCGGATACGTAGCGATTTATACACGGCATTTGCCGACACATGCGCGATACCTCGCGAGCTTTAAATGAGCTCCATCGAGGCACACACAGAAAGCCTCGGCCCACTCAACGATTCAACCATTGAAGCCCGAGGAAAACGCCATGAACACCAAGACCAAATCGATCGCTGCCGCTTGCCTGTTTGCCGCTTTGAACATCTGCACCCTGTCGGCCCGCGCCGAAGCCGATGTCACCCCGCAAACCTACTCCTACGGCAGCCACCTGGACATCCAGAAAGTCGTGTCGCTGAAACAGGACAACTCGATGACCTGCGGCATCGTCGACGCCCGCCTGACCTACCTCGACTCGGCCGGCAAGACCCAGGTGCTCGACTACCGCAAATTCGCCGACGGCTGCAACGAAGACAACTGATTACCCACCTCTATAAAAGGAACATCGCCATGAACAACGTATCGCGCTATCTGACCGCTGTTGCCTTCTCCCTCGCCGGCGTCGCGGCCCACGCCAACGCTGCCGTCGAACAGGACAGCTGTGGCAGCAGCACCTGCTTCCAACTGGCTCCGGTGGCCAAGCCGGGCAGCGACGGCCTGATCGCCGCCGACGGCGCCAGCCGCACACCACAAGGCCAAACACTGGCTGCCGACGGCTCCAGCCGCACGCCACAGGGCCAGACACTGGCCGAGAACGGTGCCAGCCGCACGCCGCAAAGCCAATGGCTGGACAACCAGACGGCTTGAGGATTGAAGGGGGCTGCCCGTAACGGGCGGCCCCCGATCCAGTCAACAGACCACCCCTCATTCAAAAGGTGAACCTCATGTTTCTCATCGCTTTCCTGGGCGGTCTGTTGACTGTCCTCAGCCCGTGCATTTTGCCGGTGGTGCCGTTTCTGTTCGCCGGAGCCGACCGCACCCGTTCTTCGATCCTGCTGACTCTCGGCGGCATGGCCCTGACCTTTGCCTTGATCTCCAGTCTGGCGGTGGTCAGCAGCGAGTGGGTGATCGAGGCCAGCAACACCGGTCGCCACATTGCGCTGGCGGTGATGGTGCTGTTTGCGCTGTCGCTGATTTCCGCCCGTATCGGTGACTGGCTGGCGCGGCCCTTCGTGTTGCTGGGCAATCGTCTCGACCCGGACAGCCGGAAAAAGACCGGCCCGATGGCGTCGATCATGATCGGCGTGGCCACCGGTCTGTTGTGGGCACCGTGCGCCGGCCCGATTCTCGGCGTGATCCTCACCGGTGCCATGCTGCAAGGCGCCAACGCCCAGACCAGCCTGTTGCTGCTGGCCTACGGCGCAGGCAGTGCGCTGTCGCTGGGGACGCTGATCTTCGCCGGTCGCGGCCTGGTCAACCGGCTGAAACCGTCGATTCCGTTTACCGGCTGGTTCCGCCGCGGCGCGGGTGTTGCGGTGCTGGCGACGGCGGCGGTGATCGCCACCGGTGCCGACAACCTGCTGCTGGCCAACACTTCGTCCCAAGGCGTGGCGTCGGTCGAGAAAAGCGTGCTGGAAAACGTGCCGAAGGTGATGGACTACTTCGTCAGCAAAGTCCGTGCGGACTCGACCGAAGACGAGGCCGGCAAAGGTGCGATGCCGTCGCTGTCCGGCGCGGTGCAATGGCTGAACTCGCCGGAACTGACCGCTGAGTCCCTGCGCGGCAAAGTGGTGCTGGTGGACTTCTGGACGTATGACTGCATCAACTGCCAGCACACCCTGCCGTACGTCAAAGAGTGGGAGAAGAAGTACGGCAAGGATGGTCTGGTGGTGATCGGCGTGCACACTCCGGAATACGGCTACGAGCGGATCATCGACAACGTCAAGGATCAGGTGCACAAGCTCGGCATCACCTACCCGGTGGCCATCGACAACAACTACGCGATCTGGCGCAACTTCGATAACCAGTACTGGCCGGCGCATTACCTGGTCGACGCCAAGGGGCAGGTGCGTTACACCCACTTTGGCGAAGGCAGTTACCAGGCGCAGGAGCAGATGATTCAACAGCTGCTCAAAGAGGCCAAGGCACCTGCTGCGTAAACCGCGAAACTCAATGGCTCACAGGTCGCGCACCATGAGCCATTGTTCGTTGCCCCAGGCGTGAAAACGCTCCAGCACCGTCCAGCCGCGTTTGGCGTAATAGTCCTTTTTGCTTTGAGTGTGCAGGTAGAAACGCGGCAGGCCCCGGAGTTTCGCTTCTTCGGCAATTCCGTCGATCAGCCTCTCTGCCAGACCCTGACCGCGTGATTCGGGGCTGACCAGCACACAGGCCAGCCACGGCCCCAGATCCGGTCGTAGGGCAAGGTCCGCCCGTGCCAATGCCGCACCGCCCAGCAGTCGATCCCCGTCCAGCGCAATCAGGCAGCGCCAGTCGCCATTGGTCTGGCCCTCGGCAAATTCGCGCTGCCATTCGGCCAGGGGCTGCTCGGCATATTCGTAGTGAAACTGGCGGTGGATCCATGCCGCGTAAGTGTCGCTGTGTTGCATGTGATCGGCGAGCCATTCGAAGCGCAAGGACATGATCGAATTCCGTTTCGGGGGAGGGTCTGCATGAGAGCCGATCAGCCGGCGCGTTGGCAACCCCCCGACAGTGTTTCGGGGCCTTTACAAAATCCCGCCACTCATCGGCCAACGCCCGGTTTTACGGGCTCTCCGGACGATTGGCAGGGACGCCGGACAGCGCCCGCGCGATAGTGGGCGAGCAGGGCCGCCAACGGCTCTGACATCCATAAAAAGAAAGCGAGGTTGCCATGCCGAAGTTCGTGATTGAACGCGAGATTCCAGGAGCCGGAAAGCTATCGGAGCAAGAACTCAAGGCCGTATCGCAAACGTCCTGCAACGTGCTGCGTGAACTCGGGCCAGAGGTGCAGTGGCTGCAGAGTTATGTGACTGCCGACAAGATCTATTGCGTGTACATCGCACCCAACGAAGAGCTGGTGCGCGAACACGCCAAGCGTGGGGGATTTCCGGCCAACAGCGTGTCCCGGGTAACGAGCATCATCGACCCGACCACCGCCGATTGACCCCTCTGCCGCGGAGCACCCATTCATGAGTACCCCCATTGATCTCACTGCCCTGAAGGAACGCCAGAAAGTCGCCTGGGCCAGTGGCGACTACGCCGTGATCGGCACCACCTTGCAGATCGTCGGCGAAACCCTCGCCGAGGCCTGCGACCTGCGCTGCGATGAAGAAGTGCTGGACGTTGCCGCCGGCAACGGCAATGCGACGCTGGCGGCGGCACGCCGTGGTTGTCTGGTGACGTCCACCGATTATGTCGCGGCGTTGCTGGAACGCGGCCAGGACCGGGCGCGCGCCGAGCATCTGGAGGTGACCTTTCAGGTCGCCGATGCCGAAGCGCTGCCGTTTGCCGATTCCAGTTTCGACGCAGTGCTGTCGACGTTCGGCGTGATGTTCGCCCCGGATCAGGCGAAAGCGGCCAAGGAACTGGGTCGGGTCTGTCGCCGTGGCGGACGGATCGGCCTGGCCAACTGGACACCGGAAGGCTTCGTCGGCCAGATGTTCAAGACCCTCGGTCGATACTTGCCACCGCCACCCGTTGCGCAACCGCCCTCGAACTGGGGCGCGGAAGCCTGGCTGCATTCGCATTTCGACGATCGCCAGTTTCAGTTGCAGGTGACTCGGCGCCACTTCAACTTCCGCTATCGCTCGGCGGCGCATTTCATTGATGTGTTTCGCCACTGGTACGGCCCGGTACACAAGGCGTTCGCGGCGTTGCCGCCGGAGAGCGGTCAGGCGCTGGAAACAGACCTGACGCTACTGATCGACGGGCTGAACCGGGCGGGGTCGGAATCGATGGTGGTGCCGAGTGAGTACCTGGAGGTAGTCATCACCAAACGCTGAAGCCATTGTGGGAGCGAGCCGGCTCGCTCCCACAGGAGTTTCTATTTCAGATGCGCACTGTCGAACCACTCCAGCGCCGTGCGCCAGATGCAGATGCCGAGAAAGTACGCCGACGCCAGCAGCCACAGGCCCATCACCAGCGGGTTGATCACCGGGTGGTTCAGCACCAGCGACAGGCTGCACAGCAACCAGATCGCCGTCACCGCAATGTTGATCGGCATGAACCGGCGCACCCGGAACGGGTGCAGGAATTTCATCCGGGTCACGGTCAGCAGCGCCAGGCCAATCACCGTCAGGAAGGTGAGCCACGGCCCCGGATCAATGATGTACAGGCACAACGCAACCACGTTCCACGCGGCGGGAAAGCCGACGAAGTAGTTGTCCTTGCTCTTCATGTTGACGTTGCAGAAGCAGAACAGCGACGACACCAGAATCAGCGACACGGTCAGCAGCAAGGTGTAGTCGGGCAGGGGAATGTAGCGATAGATGAACAGCGCCGGGATGAACACGTAGGTCAGGTAATCGATCACCAGATCGAGGATCGACCCGTCGAAACTCGGCAGCACCGACTGCACGTTGACCTTGCGCGCCAGCGCCCCGTCGAGGCCGTCGACGATCAGCGCCACGCCCAGCCACATCAGGCAGTGGATCGGCTGGTTTTCCAGCAGGGCAAGGGTGGCCAGGAAGGCGGTGACCACGCCGGTCGCGGTGAAACCATGGGCGCCCCAGGCCTTGAGCCTGGCGATGTGGACGGTCGATATCACGAAGGCGTTCTCCAGAAAGTGCAGCAAGCCGCGTAAACCCTCGGGCAGCAAGGGTGGCGACCAACCGGGTCGGGGTTGCAGTTATCGACCGGTCGGGCCGGGTCAAGGTTCACCCATTCGTGAAGATTAGCTGGCCGGGGGAAAATTTCTCTGGAGAATCACTCGCCCAGGGCCACGTCAGCCCAACGGTGCTGGCACATCGCATCAGGCGGACTATCGTTGCCTGACGCAGTCATACCCCTTTGCCTGACGACGACGTCATGAACACCAGCGATCTGCTCGAACAACTGCTGCGAGGCC
>NZ_BQHR01000019.1 GCF_021601625.1 Pseudomonas paraglycinae
GGGATTTGTGGTGGGGTTGAGGGCGCCAGGCCCTCACCCTAACCCTCTCCCAGAGGGAGAGGGAATTGACCGGGTTGTTCTTTCGCTATACATCGACCTGAGATATCGAGCCGAACTCAGGTTTTGAATTAACCCCGATCTGCTCCCTTTCCCCCTCGCCCCCTTGGGGGAGAGGGTTGGGGTGAGGGGATAAGCTTTTGATCTTGATCTTAGATTCGGAAACTACCGACCAACTGCTTCAAGCGCGAAGCCTGCTGCTCCAGATCCGAGCAAGCCCGCAACGTCGCCTGCAGGTTCTCGACACCTTCCTGGTTCAGCGTATTGATCTCGGTGATATCCACGTTGATCGACTCGACCACAGCCGTCTGTTCCTCGGTCGCGGTGGCCACCGACTGGTTCATCCCGTCGATTTCACCAATGCGCTGGGTCACGCTGTTCAGGCGTTCGCCGGCGAGGTTGGCGATGTCCACGCTGTCCTGGCTGTGGCGCTGGCTGTCGCTCATGGTGCTCACGGATTCGCGGGCGCCGACTTGCAGCTCCTCGATCATGGTTTGTACCTGTTGCGCCGATTCCTGGGTGCGGTGGGCGAGGTTGCGCACCTCGTCCGCCACCACCGCAAAGCCGCGACCGGCTTCACCGGCACGTGCTGCCTCGATGGCCGCGTTGAGCGCCAGCAGGTTGGTCTGCTGGGAAATGCTGGTGATCACCTCCAGGATCTGGCCGATGTTCACGGTCTTGCTGTTCAGCGATTCGATATTGCTGCTCGATGCGCTGAGCATGCTCGAAAGCTGATTCATGGCCTTGATGCTGCGCTCCACCACTTGCTGGCCGTCTTCAGCCAGGCCGCGGGCGTCGCTGGCCTGGGTCGAGGCCTGGGCGGCATTGCGGGCGATTTCCTGGGCGGCGGCGCCGAGCTGGTTGATCGCCGCAGCCACGCTGTTGGTGCGCGAGGCTTGCTGGTCGGAGTTGTACATCGACGAGTTCGAGGCCGCGACCACCCGCAGGGCGACTTCGTTGACCTGGCCGGTGGCCGATGACACTTCGCGAATCGAGCCGTGAATACGCTCGACGAAACGGTTGAACGCGGTGCCGAGCACGCCGAATTCGTCCTGATTCTGAATGGTCAGACGCTTGGTCAGGTCGCCTTCGCCGTCGGCGATGTCTTCCATGGCACGAGTCATCACGTGCAGCGGCTGGATCAGGATACGGATCAGCATGCCGAGCAGGGCAATGATGATCGCCACCGCAATCACGGTCGCGATCACGGCCGAAGCGCGGAATTCGCTGAGCATCGAGAAGGCTTTGTCTTTGTCCACCGACAGGCCGATGTACCAGTTCACCGACGGCAGGCCTTTGATCGGGGTGAAGTTGACGATGCGGGTCTTGCCGTCGACGGTGACTTCACTGAAGTCACTGCTGATGCGCGGGGTGTCCTGCGGATAGGCTTCCTTCAGTGACTTCATCACAAGGGCCTTGTCCGGGTGCACCAGAATCTTGCCGTCGGCACTGACCAGGAACGCGTAGCCCATGCCGGAGAAGTCCCGGGCGCTGAGGGTGTTGATCAGGGTTTGCAGGCTCAGGTCGCCGCCCACCACGCCCACGCTCTGACCGGCCTTTTTCGCGGCGGTGGCGATGGAAATGATGGTCTGGCCGGTGGCGGCGTCGATGTACGGTTCGGTCAGGGTCGAAGAGCTGCTGCTTTCCGCACCTTTATACCAAGGACGAACACGTGGATCGAAACCGTCCGGCATCTTCGCATCCGGGCGGATGGTGAAGTGCCCGGTGGCGTCGCCGAGGTAAGACGCCATGAAGGTCGACGTCAGGGCTTTCTGTTCCAGCAGGCTGGCGACGGCGGCAGGGTCGGGGTTGATGGCGATGTTCTGGGCCGCGTTCTCGATCAGCAGGATGCGCCCGCTGAGCCAGGTCTGAATATTGTCGGCTGTGACCTCGCCCATCTCGTTGAGGTAATTGTCCAGGTCCTCGCGGATCGCATTGCGTTGCAACCAGTCGTTGTACAGCGTGAACGAGGCGAAGGCGGCAATGACGATGAGGGCGGCGGCAAGCAGGATTTTATGGCTGAAACGCAGATTTTTGTTCATGGCTTGGGGTTCCGCTAAGGTCTTATTATTCAGGGCGTGCTTCTATAGATACTCGCCAGGTGGGCTTGATGGGTACAAGCAGGTATTTCCGCTTCTCCTTAGGGAAATCTCCGATGCGGATGTCAGTCGCATCTGTCACCTTTAGCTATCGGCCATGCTCGATCAAAGATTAACCATTGGGTGACCAAATGCCTGAATCTTCGCAACTTGTAATCGGCGCTGACCTCGCCGGGCAACCGATCGCCCAGGCCATGCGTCTGGCCAACCGTCACGGACTGGTGGCCGGCGCAACCGGTACCGGCAAAACCGTCACCCTGCAGCGTCTGGCCGAGGCGTTCAGCGACGCCGGGGTCGCGGTGTTCGCCGCCGACGTCAAGGGCGACCTGTGCGGCCTCGGTGCTGCCGGCAACCCCCAGGGCAAGATCGCCGAGCGCATCGCCGGCATGCCGTGGCTCAAGCACACGCCTCAGGCGTATCCCGTGACCCTGTGGGACATTCACGGTCAGTCCGGTCATCCGTTGCGCACTACGTTGAGTGAAATGGGCCCGCTGCTGATCGGCGCCCTGCTGGAACTGACCGACAGCCAGCAATCGGCGTTGTACGCAGCGTTCAAGGTGGCGGATCGCGAAGGCCTGTTGCTGCTGGATCTCAAAGACCTGAAGGCGCTGCTCAATCACCTCAAGGACAATCCGCAGCTGTTGGGCGAAGACGCCGCGCTGTTCACCACCGGCTCCAGCCAGGCGCTGTTGCGGCGTCTGGCCACGCTGGAGCAGCAGGGCGCCGAGGCGTTGTTCGGCGAACCGGCGCTGCAACTGGAAGACATTCTGCAACCGACCGCTGACGGTCGCGGCCGCATCCATCTGCTGGATGCCAGTCGTCTGGTGCATGAGGCGCCGAAGGTCTACGCGACTTTCCTGCTGTGGCTGCTGGCCGAACTGTTCGAGCAACTGCCGGAGCGCGGCGATGCCGACAAACCGCTGCTGGCGCTGTTTTTCGATGAGGCGCATTTGCTTTTCGGCGACACGCCCAAGGCGTTGCAGGAACGCTTGGAGCAAGTGGTGCGGCTGATCCGTTCCAAAGGTGTGGGTGTGTATTTCGTCACTCAGTCGCCGGGCGATCTGCCGGACGATGTGCTGGCGCAACTGGGACTGCGGATCCAGCACGGCCTGCGCGCGTTCACCGCCAAGGAACAGAAATCCCTGCGGGCGGTGGCGGACGGCTTCCGGCCGAATCCGGCGTTCGACACCTTGTCGGTGCTCACCGAACTCGGGATTGGCGAGGCTCTGGTCGGCACCTTGCAGGAGAAGGGCACGCCGGAAATGGTCCAGCGAGTGCTGGTAGCGCCGCCGCAATCGCGGATCGGGCCGTTGACCGAGACCGAGCGCACGGTGCTGATTGCCGGTTCGCCGTTCAAGGGCCGTTATGACAAGCCGATCGATCGCGAGTCGGCCTATGAAATCCTGATGGGGCGCAAGGGGCTGGCACCCGAGGCTGAAGCGGCGCCGGGCAAACCGGCCGCTGAAGAGCCGAGTCTGGCGGACAAGGCCGGAGAATTCCTCGGCACGGCGGCGGGACAGGCGCTCAAGTCGGCGATGCGCCAGGCAGCGAATTCGCTGGGTAAACAGTTGGTGCGCGGTCTGATGGGTTCATTGCTCGGCGGCAGCAAACGCCGCTGATCAACAAGGCTCAGGTTTTGGGTTTGGCGTGGGCGGCCAGTCGTTCCAGTGCCGCTCGCAGATTCGGATCGCTGATCCCGTCGGCGGTGGCCTGGATGGTCGCCGCCGCATCCGTTGACAGGTCGATCGTCGGCCCGCTCGCTTCGCGCTGGATGGTCGGTGGCCGTACGGCGAACTTGATTCGCGTCAGATTGGCGAACTCGTCGAACATCTGCAGTTGCCGTTGCAGGCGCTTCTGTTGATAGCGCAGGCGCGTGGCCCAATGGCCGTCGGTGACGATCAGCAACAGTTCGCCTTCGCGCCACTTGGCTACGCGGCAGTGTTCACGGGCGGCAGGTTGCAGCTGGCTTTCGAGCAGACGTTGCAGATGGGCCAGGCGCTGGGCATGACCGAGGATGGCTTTCAGCGGTCTGGCTTCGCGTAGCAGAACGGCGGGCGCTCTGGCTGTGAGAGGGCGAAATGCCATGATCTAGGACCTGAAGTGACAGAGGCGCCATGGTAGCAGATGGCAGCCATTTCACTCGCCCATTGCTTTTGTCCCTGCTTTGCCCATTAAATCAACGACTAACTTCTTCGCTGTACGGCTTGAAGTTGAGCAAAACGCCCCTATTTTAAGTGAGCCCCGTCAAAGCGCAGTGCCAGCATCGTGGAATATCCCCACTTTCCTCACCACCGTTTCCGGGTAGAATGCTCGTTCGCATGCGGCCATGAGGGCTGCACGGGCGACTCACGGGGCCGCCCTCCATCCCTTTAGTGTGGAAGATCCTGCCGATATGTTTGCGCCTTTGTTAAAGAAACTTTTTGGAAGCAAGAACGAGCGTGAAATCAAACGCATGCTCAAGACGGTGCAGCTCGTCAATGCCTTCGAAGAGAAGATGGTCGCCCTCTCGGACGATCAACTGCGCGCCAAGACCGCAGAGTTCAAGGACCGCATTGCCAAGGGGGAGACCCTCGACAAGCTGTTGCCCGAAGCCTTCGCGGTCGCCCGTGAAGCCGGCAAGCGTGTCATGGGCATGCGCCACTTTGACGTCCAGCTGATCGGTGGCATGACCCTGCACGAAGGCAAGATCGCCGAAATGCGCACCGGTGAGGGCAAGACGCTGGTGGGTACTCTGGGCGTTTACCTCAACGCGCTGTCCGGCAAGGGCGTGCACGTTGTGACCGTGAACGATTACCTGGCCCGCCGCGACGCCAACTGGATGCGTCCGCTGTATGAATTCCTCGGTCTGAGCGTCGGCATCGTGACGCCGTTCCAGCCGCCGGAAGAGAAGCGCGCCGCCTACGCCGCCGACATCACCTACGGCACCAACAACGAATTCGGGTTCGACTACCTGCGCGACAACATGGCGTTCAGCATGGAAGAGAAATTCCAGCGCGAACTCAACTTTGCCGTGATCGACGAAGTCGACTCCATCCTCATTGACGAAGCGCGTACCCCGCTGATCATTTCCGGTCAGGCCGAGGACAGCTCCAAGCTGTACATCGAGATCAACAAGCTGATCCCGAAACTCAAGCTGCACGTCGAAGAAGTCGAAGGCGAAGTCACCCAGGAAGGCCATTTCACCGTCGACGAGAAGACCCGTCAGGTCGAACTCAACGAAGCCGGTCACCAGTTCATCGAAGAGCAACTCGCCAGTGTTGGCCTGCTGGCTGAAGGCGAGAGCTTGTACTCGGCGCATAATCTGGGTCTGCTGACTCACGTTTACGCCGGCCTGCGTGCGCACAAGCTGTTCAACCGCAATGTCGAATACATCGTGCAAGACGGCCAGGTCGTGCTGGTCGACGAGCACACCGGTCGCACCATGCCGGGTCGTCGTCTGTCCGAAGGCTTGCACCAGGCCATCGAAGCCAAGGAAAACCTGAATATCCAGGCCGAAAGCCAGACTCTGGCATCGACCACGTTCCAGAACTACTTCCGTCTATACACCAAGCTGTCCGGCATGACCGGTACCGCTGATACCGAAGCATTCGAATTCCACCAGATCTATGGTCTGGACGTTATGGTCATTCCGCCGAACAAACCGTTGGCCCGTAAGGACTACAACGACCTGGTGTTCCTGACCGCCGAAGAGAAATATGCGGCGATCGTCAACGACATCAAGGAAAGCATGGCTGCCGGTCGTCCGGTACTGGTGGGTACTGCGACCATCGAAACCTCCGAGCACATGTCCGCATTGCTCGTGAAGGAAGGCATCGAACACAAGGTTCTGAACGCCAAGTTCCACGAAAAAGAAGCTGAAATCATCGCGCAGGCCGGTCGTCCGGGCGCCCTGACCATCGCTACCAACATGGCCGGTCGTGGTACCGACATCCTTTTGGGCGGCAACTGGGAAGTTGAAGTCGCGTCGCTGGAAAACCCGACCCCTGAGCAGATCGCCCAGATCAAGGCCGACTGGCAGAAGCGTCACCAGCAAGTGCTGGAGTCCGGCGGTCTGCAGGTGATCGCGTCCGAGCGTCACGAATCCCGTCGTATCGATAACCAGCTGCGTGGCCGTGCCGGCCGTCAGGGCGATGCCGGTTCCAGCCGCTTCTACCTGTCGCTGGAAGACAGCCTGATGCGCATCTTCGCCTCTGACCGGGTGAAGAACTTCATGAAAGCCCTGGGGATGCAGCCTGGCGAGGCCATCGAGCACCGTATGGTGACCAACGCCATCGAGAAGGCGCAGCGCAAGGTTGAAGGCCGCAACTTCGACATCCGCAAGCAACTGCTCGAGTTCGACGACGTCAACAACGAACAGCGTAAAGTGATCTATCACATGCGTAACACGTTGCTGGCCGCGGACAACATCGGCGAAACCATCGCTGATTTCCGTCAGGACGTCCTGAACGCCACTGTCAGCGCGCACATTCCGCCGCAATCGCTGCCAGAGCAGTGGGACGTGGCCGGTCTGGAAGCGTCGATCGCCAGCGATTTCGGCGTGAAGCTGCCGATCCAGCAATGGCTCGACGAAGACGATCACCTGTACGAAGAAACCCTGCGCGAGAAGCTGATGAACGAGCTGATCGCCGCGTACAACGAAAAAGAAGACCAGGCGGGCGCCGAAGCCCTGCGTTCGTTCGAGAAGCAGATCGTGCTGCGCGTTCTGGACGACCTGTGGAAAGACCACCTGTCGACCATGGATCACCTGCGTCACGGCATCCACCTGCGTGGTTATGCGCAGAAGAACCCGAAGCAGGAATACAAGCGCGAGTCCTTCACGCTGTTCTCCGAGCTGCTGGATTCGATCAAGCGCGACTCGATCCGTGTGCTGTCGCACGTTCAGGTTCGCCGCGAAGATCCGGCCGAAGAAGAACAACGCCTGCGTCAGGAAGCCGAAGCGCTGGCCGCCCGCATGCAGTTCGAACACGCCGAGGCTCCTGGCCTGGAAGCGCAACCGGAACTGGTCGGTGAAGAGGTCGATGTGGCCCTCGCCACCGCCCCGGTGCGCAACGAGCAGAAGCTGGGCCGCAACGAACTGTGCTACTGCGGTTCGGGCAAGAAATTCAAGCATTGCCACGGGCAGATCCAGTAAAACCCGTTTCAATCGCTGAAATACCCGCGCCGCGACCGGCACCAGCCGTCGCGGCGTTTTGCCATTTACACCACCGTCACTACGCTTGGCGGTGCTGACATCATTGAGTAAGGAGCGCATTCATGGCTGTTGGTCTTGGTCCTTTGCCAACGTTGCACCCGGTTGCCGGTTTTGAACTCGGTATCGCTTCGGCCGGCATCAAGCGCCCGGGGCGCAAGGATGTCGTCGTGATGCGTTGCGCCGAAGGCTCCACCGTGGCGGGCGTGTTCACGTTGAACGCTTTCTGTGCAGCGCCGGTGATCCTGGCCAAGAAACGCGTGCAGAACCCGGTGCGCTACCTGTTGACCAACACCGGTAATGCCAACGCCGGCACCGGCGAGCCGGGCCTGGCTGCTGCCGAGCGCACCACCGCCAAACTGGCTGAACTGGCCGGCGTTGATGCCAGCCAGATCCTGCCTTACTCCACCGGCGTGATCGGCGAGCCGCTGCCGGTCGAGAAGATCGAAGGCGCCTTGCAGGCCGCGCTGGACGATCTGTCGGAAAACAACTGGGAAGCGGCCGCCACCGGCATCATGACCACCGACACGCTGCCAAAAGGCGCCAGCCGCCAGTTCCAGCATGACGGCGTGACCATCACCGTCACCGGCATCAGCAAAGGCGCGGGCATGATCCGTCCGAACATGGCGACCATGCTCGGTTACATCGCCACCGACGCCAAAGTCTCCCGCGACATGTTGCAAAACCTGATGCTGGACGGTGCCAACAAGTCGTTCAACCGCATCACCATCGACGGCGACACCTCGACCAACGACTGCTGCATGCTGATCGCCACCGGCAAGGCTGCGCTGCCGGAAATCACCCGTGCCGAAGGCGAGCTGTTCGCCAAGCTGAAACAGGCCGTGTTCGAGGTGTGCATGGACGTGGCCCAGGCCATCGTGCGTGACGGCGAAGGCGCGACCAAGTTCGTGACCGTTGAAGTCAACGGCGGCGGCAATCACCAGGAATGCCTGGACGTCGGCTACACCGTGGCCCACTCGCCGCTGATCAAGACTGCACTGTTCGCCTCCGACCCGAACTGGGGCCGCATCCTCGCCGCCGTCGGCCGTGCCGGCGTGCCGGATCTGGACGTGAGCAAGATCGACGTGTTTCTCGGTGACGTGTGCATCGCCAGCCGTGGCGCCCGCGCCGCGACCTACACCGAAGCCCAGGGCTCGGCGGTGATGCAGCAGGAAGAAATCACCATCCGTATCGAATTGGGTCGCGGCGATTGCAGCGAAACCATCTGGACCACCGACCTGTCCCACGAGTACGTGAAGATCAACGCCGAATACCGCACCTGATCCCTGCCGAAGAGGGAGGTCTGCGGACCTCCTTTTCTTCTGTCCCATGAAAGGACCCGAACATGAGCCTTCACCTGATCATCGGCGACAAACTGCTTTCCTCCTGGTCCCTGCGCGCGGCACTGGCGCTTGAACTGACCGGCGCGCCCTACACCGAAGAACTGGTCAAACTCGGCAAGCCCGACACCCGCGAGCGGCTGCTGGCGCACTCGCCGACCGCCAAGGTGCCGCTGCTGAAAACCGCCCGTGGCACCGTCGCCGATTCTCTGGCGATTGCCGAATACCTGGCCGAGCAGTTTCCTTCCGAACAACTCTGGCCGACCGATATCTTCGCCCGAGCCCAGGCGCGATCCGCCTGCGCGCAGATGCACAGCGGCTTCTTCGCCATGCGCAACCACATGCCGTTCAACCTGAGCCACGACGCGCCGCTCAACCCGGTGCCGCCGGAAGTGAAGGTCGATGTCGAGCGCATGCTCGCGCTGTGGGCCGAATGCCGCGCCGTCGCGACCGAGCCTGGGCCTTACCTGTTTGGTCGGGTGTCGCTGGCCGATGCGTTCTTCGCACCGATTGCCGTGCGCCTGCGCACCTATCAGGTGAAGTTGCCGGCCGAGGATGAAGCCTATGTTGAAACCGTCTACCAGTGGCCGGCCTTCAAGGCCTGGCAAAAGGCAGGACTGGAGGAATTGCAGTCGTGAAACGTGTACACGTCGCCGCCGCCGTCATTCGTGACGGCAGCGGCAAGATTCTGATCGCCCGGCGTGCCGATACCCAGCATCAGGGCGGCCTCTGGGAATTTCCCGGTGGCAAGGTCGAAGCCGATGAGTCGGTGCAAACAGCATTGGCCCGCGAGCTGCACGAAGAGTTGGGCATTGTCGTCGGCGCCGCGCGGCCGCTGATCAAGGTGCGCCACGATTACCCGGACAAACAGGTGTTGCTGGATGTCTGGGAAGTCTCGAGCTTTACCGGCGAACCCCATGGTGCCGAAGGCCAGCCATTGGCCTGGGTTTCGGCCAAGGAGCTGACGGATTACGAATTCCCGGCGGCCAACCAGCCGATCGTCGCGGCCGCGCGTCTGCCCGCCGAATACCTGATCACCCCGGAAGACCTGGAAACCCCGGCCTTGCTGCGCGGCATCCAGAAGGCAATCGCCGGTGGCATCAAGCTGATCCAGCTGCGTGCGCCCAATGGTTATGACCCGAAATACCGCGACCTTGCGGTAGACGCGGTCGGACTGTGCGCCGGCAAGGCGCAGTTGATGATCAAGGGTCCGTTCGAGTGGCTGGGCGATTTCCCGGCCGCGGGCTGGCACATCACTTCGGCGCAGTTGCGCAAGTACGCGGCCGCGGGGCGTCCGCTGCCGGCGGAGCGCTGGTTGGCGGCGTCCTGCCACAACGCTGAAGAACTGGCGCTGGCCGAGCAGATGGGCGTGGATTTCGTCACCCTGTCGCCGGTGCAGCCGACCCTGACTCACCCGGATGCACAGCCGTTGGGCTGGGAGCAGGCTTCGACGCTGATCGAAGGCTTCAGCAAACCGGTGTTTCTGTTGGGCGGAGTCGGCCCGGCGGAGCGCGAGAAAGCGTGGAATGCCGGGGCTCAGGGTGTGGCGGGGATTCGGGCGTTCTGGCCTGAGGCCTGAATTAGCATTGATGCGACTGACCCCTTCGCGAGCGGGCTCGCGAAGGGGGCCTGACAGGCGCTACTGATCTGAAGGTTTCGCCGCCGGTTGCCACAGAATCTCGGCAATACCCTGGCGCCGGGCGATCAGCCTGGCCGCCACAAACAACAGATCAGACAAGCGATTGATGTACGCCACGCCAACCCCGGCCAACGGCTCTATCGCATTCAAATGCTGGCAACGCCGCTCGGCACTGCGCGCCAGGCTGCGACAGACATGGGCCTGGGCAATCAGTATCGAACCGCCCGGCAGAATGAAGTTCTCCAGCGGCCCCAATTCCTCGTTCCACAGATCGATCGCGGCTTCCAGCCGTTCGATTTCTGCTGCGTTCAATGCCTGATATTCCGGCATCGCCAGTTCACCGCCAAGGTCGAACAGCCGATGTTGGCAGGGCGCCAACACGTCGATCAGCTCATTCAGCCCGGGGCAGGTTTCGCGCTCGGCGATCAATCCGGCCAGCAGCACGCCGACCTGACTGTTCAGCGTATCGACCTCGCCAATGGCCTCGATGCGCGGGTGATCCTTGGGCACCCGGCGGCCGTCGCCGAGTCCGGTTTCGCCCTTGTCGCCGGTGCGGGTGTAGATCTTCGACAAGCGAAAGCCCATGGTTTACCTCGGTAGTTGATTGGTTTCGGCGGCGATGGGCGCCGGTTGCGCCAGTGGCAGGCGCAGGGTGAAGCAGGTGCCTTGCCCCGGCGCCGACTGCACTTCCATCTGCCCTTTGTGGTTGTTGGTGATGATGAAGTACGACACCGACAGGCCGAGGCCCGTACCCTGGCCGATTTCCTTGGTGGTGAAGAATGGCTCGAAGGTGCGCTTGCGCACGTTCTCGCTCATGCCGATGCCGTTGTCCTCGACCTGAATCTCGGCCCAGGGCGGATTGAGCCGGGTGCGCAAGGTGATTCGCCCCGGCTCGCTGTCATCTTCGCGCTGGTGGATCGCCTGCGCGGCGTTCTTCAACAGGTTGAGCAGCACCTGTTCGAGTTCGTTGGCGGTGCCGGGCACCGGGCCCAGCGCCGGGTCGAACTGGCGAATGATCGCCTGACCCTTGAAGTCGAAGCCGATGGCCAGGTCAAAGTCGTTACCGGCGATTTCCACCGCTTGATCGATCAGCGCCGGCAGGTCGCACGGTGCCATCTGGCGGTTGCTGCGGCGACTGAAACTGAGCATGTGGGTGACGATCTTCGCCGCCCGGGCGCCGGCCTGCTGGATGCCGTCAAGCAGTTGCGGGACTTCCCGACCTTGCAGATAACGGTTCACGGTATCGAGTTCGATGCCCAGTTGTTCGGCCTGTTCGAGGTTCTTCGGCAGGTCTGGTGACAGGCGTCGGCGGATGTTCTGCACGTTGTGCAGGATCGCCCCCAGCGGGTTGTTGATCTCGTGAGCCATGCCGGCGGCAAGGCCACCCACGGACAGCATTTTCTCCGACTGCACCATCATTTCTTCCAGCGACAGGCGCTGGGTAATGTCGTCGATCCGGATCACCACGCCGCGCCCGGCGCCGCCCATCAATGGGTAGAAGGTGAGGGCGTAGTGCTTGGGCTCGTCGTCCTTGAACCACGTCACCCGCTCGATTTTCGCCACCGTGTGTTGTTCGACGGTCTGCTTGAGTTGCGGCAGAAACGGCTTGAGCGGCTCGAAGGCGAGGAAGATCGGCTGGTTCAGCGCTTCGTCAAGCCGTGTACCGGAAAGGGCGCTGGCCTCCTGGTTCCACTGCGTCACGTAGAGCTGTTCGTCGAGGGCGATCAGCGCCGAGGGCATGGAGTCGATGATGCTGTTGAGGTAGTTCTGGAACCCGGTGAGTTTTTTCTCGATCTTGCTGCGCACCTGGACTTCCAGCTCCAGCTTGCGGTTGGTGTGGCGGGTTTCTTCAGCCAGACCTTGGGCCTGATCGTAAGCTGCTTGCGAGTCATCGCGGGCGCGCTTGAGTTGCTGCTCCCGGGCCTCGATGCGCGAAAGCATGGTGTTAAATGCTTCGGCGAGGCTGCCGATTTCGTCATGGTTGCCCCGGGAGGCGCGCAGGGCGTAGTTCTCCTCGCGGGTCACCTGGCGGGACAGTTCTTCCAGCTGATGGATCGGCCGGGTGATCAGACGCTTGATCTGCCGGGCGATGACCAGCCACAGCAGCACACTGAAAATCAGGATCCCCAGACTGGCCGTGAGCGTGCCGGTGTAGAACGCGACTGGCAGTTCGCTGCTGGCCACCAACAGCAGGTGGCCCGGTGCAGTGCCGGGGCGGGGCAGGGTGATGAGTTGGTTGCTGCGAAACTCGGTCAGTTGCCAGGCTTCGATGTGCCGGTAGCGTTCCGGCAGTTTGAGTTTGTCGCCGTGTTGCAGTTGCGCCAGACGTTCGCCTTTGCCGTCATATAAAGCGGCGGCACGCAGCGGGGAATAGCTGTCGAGCTCCTTGAGCAGGCGCTCGGCGCTTTGCGGCGACTGCAAGGCTTCGGCCACCAGACTCGGGTTGGACACCAGCCGGCCGATGGTCTGCAACGCCTGGGGCGCCATGCTTTCCTGGGAAATGTAATAGGCGGCGCTGATAAAGGTCAGGTTGGCGACCAGCAATACGGTGGTCAACAGCACCAGCAGGGCGGCCAGCAGTTTCTGGCCGACCGGCAGGTTTTCAAGACGCTGGCGCAATGGCATCAGGTTTATCGCAGCAAAGGAACAAGTGGCCAGCGTAGCCGCTGCTCAGTCGACGGGCAATCCGAGACTGTGCAGATGGGCAGTCAGGCGCTGCTGCAACTGCTTGAGATGCGGCAGGTTCAACTGATGACGCTCTGCAACCTTGCAGGCATGCCCAAGCAAATAGCTGATCTCGGTGCGGCGTTTGCTGGCCACGTCCTGATACATGGACGAGAAATTCGCCGCCGTGGCCTGGATCACCCGCTCCACTTCCTGTTGCAGGTTGTCCGCCGCCGCCGGTTGCCCGCAGCGTTCGAGCAGCTCGGTCAGTTCGCCGCACAGCGTGGCGACTTCGCAGTGATGTTGCTGCAAGCCGCCGTTGCGGCAGTCGTGCAGCACCGTCAGCGGATTGATCGCACAGTTGAGCGCCAGTTTGCGCCACAGGCGGGTGAGGATGTCGGCGCTCCATTCATGGGGGATTTTTGCCGCCTCAAGATCGTCCAGCCAGATCGGCGCGACAGGATGACCGGCGTCGCCGAGCCAGGTGTAGCCGTGGCCGGCGAATACCACGCGCCAGTCGCCGTCGCGAAACGCGCCTTCGGTGCTGGAGGCGCTGATGCAGCGGGCCTGCGGGACTCGCGCGGCGACTGCTTCCTGGCTGCCGAGGCCGTTCTGCAAAAGAATCAGTTCGGCGTCCGGTGCCAGGCGATGGGCAAGCCCGGCCACGGCCGCTTCGGCGTCGTAGGCTTTGCAGGCCACCAGCAGGCGACGGATGGGGCCGGGACTGTCCGGGGTTTCGCCGGGGATCGCGTAATGGCTGGCCACGCCCTGTTCGACGAGGGTCAGGCCGCCCGCCGTTGCATAGTCGTGCAGGCGGTCGAGGTCGCGCAGGATCAGCCGGACCGGCAATCCGGCCCGGGCCAGACGTGTGGCCCAGAGCGTGCCCAGACTTCCGGCGCCGAGGACGTGCCAGGGGGTGGACATCAGTTTTTCACTCGGTAAGGTACAGGCATGCAAGGCTCGCCGTGTCGGTGGGAAAAGACCCGTTATAATGAGCCCGATTTTAACCGCAAGCCAAGCGCGCCGCGTCCCGTACGAGCGCGCCTTTTTATTGGAGAGATTACATGCCGTCGTTCGACGTGGTATCCGAACTGGACAAACACGAACTCACCAACGCGGTCGAGAACGCCGTGAAGGAACTCGATCGTCGTTATGACCTGAAAGGCAAGGGCAGCTTTGAATTCAAGGAAAAGGACCTGACCGTCCACCTGACCGCTGAAGCCGATTTCCAGCTGGAAGCGATGATCGAGATCCTCAAGCTGGCCCTGGTCAAGCGCAAGATCGATGTGCAGTGCCTCGAAGTCAAAGACTCCTTCGCCTCGGGCAAGCTGATGAAGCAGGACGCCGTCCTCAAGGAAGGCATCGACAAGGAACTGGCGAAGAAGATCGTCGGCCACATCAAGGAAGCCAAGCTCAAGGTACAGGCCGCCATTCAGGGCGAGCAGGTGCGTGTGACCGGCAAGAAGCGTGACGACCTGCAGGAAGCCATCGCGGCCCTGCGTGCCAAGGAATTCGGCATGCCACTGCAGTTCAACAACTTCCGCGACTAAGCTTTTCGGTCGGGAACCTCTCGGCGTTTACAGCGTCCGAGGCCCAAGCAACGGCAGAAACGATTGAGCCCTTTACGGCCCGGTCTTTCTGCCGCTGGTTTTTTACAGCCCGGGAAGCCGGCAATCAGGAGATAAAAGATGGATTTGAATGCTGAGGTGGACAACCTGGTCAAGGCGTCCCAGGCGTGGATTCCGATGATCATGGAATACGGCAGCCGCGTGTTGCTGGCGGTGATTACCCTGGCCATCGGCTGGTGGCTGATCAACAAGGTCACGCAAAAGCTCGGCGGCCTGCTGGCCCTGCGCAATGCCGACCTGGCCCTGCAAGGTTTCATCAGCAGCCTGGCCAACATCATTCTCAAGGTACTGCTGATTGTCAGCGTGGCATCGATGATCGGCGTCGAGACCACCTCGTTCGTCGCGGCGATCGGTGCGGCCGGCCTAGCCATCGGTCTGGCGTTGCAGGGCAGCCTGGCGAACTTCGCCGGCGGCGTGCTGATTCTGCTGTTCCGTCCGTTCCGCATCGGTGACTGGATCGAAGCCCAGGGTGTGGCGGGTACTGTCGACAGCATCCAGATCTTCCACACCGTGCTGCGCACCGGTGACAACAAGACCATCATCGTGCCGAACGGCAACCTGTCGAACGGCATCATCACCAACACCAACCGTCAGCCGACCCGCAAGGTTGTGTTCGACGTAGGTGTGGATTACGAAGCCGATCTGCAAAAGGCCCGTCAGGTGCTGCTGGATCTGGCCAAGGATGATCGTGTTCTGCAGGATCCGGCACCTCAGGCTGTTATTTCGACACTGGGTGACAGTTCGATCACTGTTTCTCTGCGCGTCTGGGTTAAAACCGCGGATTACTGGGATGTGATGTTCATGTTTAACGAACAGTCCCGTGATCGTTTAAAGACTGCAGGCATTGATATTCCTTTTCCGCAACGAGTGATTCGTGTGGTTCAGGAATCGGCGGTGTAATGATAGGTTGCTAATTAATTGCCTGACTTATCGGTCAGGCATCTATTACAAGTGACAGGCAATAAAAAAGGCCCATCCGAAGATGGGCCTTTTTGTTTTGTTACCGCAACTAACTCGGTGCGATTACAAAAGCGACAGCGGGTAGTCGACGATCAGACGGAACTCTTTCACGTCGCCTTCACCTTCGTCGGCGTTAGCGAAGTGCCAGGCTTGACGAAGACGGAAGGACAGGTCTTTGGCCGGGCCGGACTGAACAACGTACTTGGCTTCGAAGTTGGTTTCGTTGTGCTTGCCGTCTTCACCGTACATACCGGCGTAAGTGCTGTTTGCTGGAGTTTTGGTACCGTCGATGTCCCAACCTTTCACGTAACGGGTCATGAAGCTCAGACCTGGAACGCCGTACTCGGCCATTTTCAAGTCATAACGGATCTGGGCAGATTTCTCGTTAGGAGCGTTGAAGTCGGAGTACTGGATGGAGTTGGCGAGGAAAATCGAGTCGCCGCCGCGGTTGTTCTTGCCCACACCGATGTAGTCGAACGGGGTATCGCCGTTAACCTTTTGGAAGGCCAGGGTGATGGTGTGTGCTTTCAGGAACGAGAGAGCAGTAGCCAGCGAGAACGTTGTGTTGCTGATGTCGCCCGCGTTCGCTTTACCGGTATCGGTGGTGCGGTAGATGTTGAAGTCGGTGTTCAGCGACGTGTCACCACCGAACGGGGTGGTGAGGTTCACGTTGGCGTAGTACTGGTTCCAAATGTCTTCCAGCTTGGAGCCATACAACGATGCGGAAAGATTTTCGGTGATGCCGTACTTGCCACCGAAATAGTCGATCGACTTGGCTGCAACACCACTGCCACCATTCGCGTAGGTTGCATACAGATCGCCGCGGCTATCGTTTTTGTCCTGGCTGGAAGCCGAGTAGAAGTGACCGGCTTCGAGATCAAGGTCTTTGACTTCGCTGCTCTGCAGTTGGAAGCCGGTAGCCACTTGAGGAAGGATACGGGAACCGCCAATAGCGAACACTGGAGAGGTGCTCGGGCTCATTTCGCCGAATTTCAGCTCGGTTTTGGAGACGCGGAATTTAACAGCAGCGCCGGCTTTACCCTGGCTGTCGTTTACGTCGCGGCTACCATTGGCGTTGCGGGTGTCGCTACGGCTCATGTTGCCCGAACCGCTGGTGCCATCACCGCCGTCCAGTTTAATGGCCAGGTAACCGAATGCATCAACGCCGACACCAACAGTGCCTTGGGTGTAACCGGAACTGAAGTTGCCCCAGATACCTTGGGTCCAGTCTTTCACGTCCCGGGCACGGTCTTTGTTGTCACGGTTGAAGTAATAGTTGCGAATCAGCAAATCAGCTTTCGCGTCTTCAACAAAGCCTTTGGCTTCAGCCTGGTCACTTACGAACGGTGCGGCCGTAGCCATCTGAGTACTGGCAGCTGCAGCAACTGCCAGTGCGATCATGCTCCACTTCATCACGCGCATCGTGATTTGCTCCTTTGGTTTTAGAAGAGTACTGCCGTCCCACCTGTTTTATTATCTGGGCGGCTCTTTCTTTTTGTGTCGGCGCAAACTTATATCACGCCGACCATGTTGGCGATACTTGCGAATCCAACCTTTCAGCTTCTTTACGAGCGTGTCGCAAACGGCTTGGTAGATGTCGCAAATTTACAGTCCAAATGCAATGGGACTGACAACTTCAGCGCTGTTTTACAGAGCTTGAGCATCGGTAAAAAAGAGTCCCTTGGCAAAACGCTTGAATCTCCATCGGGCAACCCTGCCACTGTTTTTATGGGGCTCAAGGCATCCACTTCTTGTGGTGCGCTTATAGTCCATATGGGTATGAATGCAACAAGCGTGCACAAACCGCTGAATTGTTCCGGTTTTTTTCAAGGTGCGCGTCTGACGCTGTAAAAACCTCATAAAACCGGGGGCTTCGAGGGCCTTTCAAACAGGCTTGACGCCGTCCTTCGCATGGTGTTGCTCCCTGAAAGTCGCAGCGCGACAACCAAAAACGTTACCGGTTCACCCCGTCGGTGAGTATTCGGCGGATGCCCGACGCACTGAGCGTAGACGCACTGTGCGGTTTTGGTGCAAAAAAATTCAAAGGCTGTACTGAATTCATACAGTTGGGTCGCTGGATGAACGTAAACGCTGAGGTGTGCGCCGGTCATTTTGCTCGATTTATTCGCATTTCCGGTTCTGTCCTGGTGCACGCGAGGCATAAATGTCACATTCCGGGGCGTGGAGGAATTCTTGTGGCAACGCTGTTCGCCGTGAAGGTCACTCCAATCGCAGGTATGCTGCCGTCCAGTCGCTTGGCGCGCTGCTTTCACAGCGGGGCGCTAAGCTGAAAACAGGTCATTTCGCCGGGAGTGCGCGCAGTGTTTGCTTTAGATCCACGACTTCAACAGGACACGCTGACTATCGGCGATTTCCCGCTTTGCCGACTGCTGTTGTCCAACGACGCCAACTACCCGTGGTTCATCCTGGTGCCTCGCCGCGACGATATCAGCGAGTTGTTTCAGTTGGATGTCGCCGACCAGCAGCGCCTGTGGCAGGAAACCACGGCCCTGGCCGAGGTGCTCAAGGATTCCTTCGACGCCGACAAGATGAATGTCGCGACCCTGGGTAATGTGGTCAGCCAACTGCATATGCATGTGATCGTGCGTAAGCGGGACGATGCGGCCTGGCCGGCACCGGTCTGGGGCAAACATCCCGCCAGGCCTTACACTGCCGAGCAAGTGGCCGCGATCCGCGAGCGCCTGCGTCTGGTGCTGGACGAAGATTTCACCTTTCTGGAGGGCTGAGTGATGAGCCTCGAACAACGTGTTACCGAGCTGGAAAGTCGCTTGGCGTTTCAGGACGACACCATTCAGGCATTGAACGATGTGCTGGTGGAGCAGCAGCGAGTGGTCGAGCGTCTGCAATTGCAGATGGCAGCGGTACTCAAGCGCCAGGAAGAGATGGTGGGCCAGTTCGGTTCTTTCGAAGAAGACGCACCGCCGCCACACTATTGAGAAGTGCGCGGGCGTGCTCCCGTTAAAAACCGCATTCATTAAAAAACCGCGAACAGCCTGGCTGTTCGCGGTTTTTTTATTGCGGGAGACTTGGATCAGCGACGCGGCAGGGCGGCGATCACGTCCTCGGCCTGCAGGCCCTTGTCACGGTTCATCACCGAGAACTCCACGCGCTGGCCTTCGACCAGAACGCGGTGGCCTTCGCCACGGATGGCGCGAAAGTGCACGAAAATATCATCGCCGGAATCCCGGGAGATAAAGCCGAAGCCCTTGGAGGTATTGAACCACTTGACGGTGCCGGTATCGCGGTTGCTCATGTCGTAGCTTTGCGCGGCGGCGGCCGGGGAGGATTTGTAGAAGCTGACGGCCAGGTGCAGAACCACGGCGACCAGTGCGATCACCAGGCTGAACAGCACGGCTGGCTGGCCGGCGATGACAGGCATCGGCGCGATCAGGGTCAGTGTTTGCAGGACAACGGTCAGGACCAGCAGGGCGCTGACCAGATTTTGCAGATGCTGGCGCGGACCTTTGTTCCAGTAAGGGATAACTGGTGCAAGGATCAGGTTCAGCAGGCCGAAAAAGGCCAGGTAAAGTGCATCGGGTTGTTGCAGGTAAGGTACCGCTTCGGACTTCAGGCTGGGTATGAAGGACAGCAGCAAGGCTGCTGCGCCCATTAGCAGGTGGACGATTTTCAACATTTTTATTGACTCACGTTATGACGGCTCACAAGGAAGAGCTGAAGGCGCACGGTTCGCTTCGGAACAATAAGAGGCGTTGGACACGTGCACGGCATCAGCCTATGCGCAGGCCCGGAAAACGGGGCGTAGCGACACACTGCCTATTTAACAGCAAAGCCTGCGGCTACTCAAATCACGCCGGCCAGCGGCAACGCGTGGGACGATTTGTCGCCTCTATCGGGTCGATACGGGGGCTGCGGGGTGGGGGTGGCCTTGCTACAGTGAACCGACACCTGCTGGATGAATTTCAATCGCCGTTAGGGGGTAAGCATGGCAATCGATATCGGTATCAGTGAAGAAGACCGCAAATCCATCGTCGAAGGGCTCTCGCGCCTGCTGTCCGACACATACGTGCTGTATCTGAAGACTCACAACTTCCACTGGAACGTCACCGGGCCGATGTTCCGGACCCTGCATCTGATGTTCGAGGAGCAATACAACGAACTGGCACTGGCGGTCGACTCGATCGCCGAACGCATCCGGGCGCTGGGTTTCCCAGCGCCGGGCGCCTATGCGACTTATGCACGTCTTTCCTCCATTAAAGAAGAGGTGGGCGTGCCGAGTGCCGAAGACATGATCAAGCAGCTGGTCGAAGGTCAGGAAGCAGTCACCCGCACGGCGCGGGGGATTTTCCCTTTGCTGGATAAAGTCAGCGATGAGCCAACCGCCGACCTGCTGACCCAGCGCATGCAGGTTCACGAGAAAACCGCGTGGATGTTGCGCGCACTGCTCGAGGCTTGATGAAGGGAAGCGCATGGACATTCATGGTTCGTGCGCTGTTCTCTTGTTCCCCCGGAAATTTCACTCACGACGGTAGGAAACAAGGAAGACACCCCACCGCTCCATGATCCTCCGTATCGCGTTGGCTTATCCTACGTGGATGGTCAAAAAGTCATCTGGATCTGCCTTTGCACCTGCGCTTTTAATGAGATCTCAGGATTTCGCCTTGATCACAGGCGCAGAAATGACAAAGGAGTGTCAGCAATATGGAAGGTGGAGACAGGCGAGGCGACATTGCTGTCGTTTTACAGCAGGACAAGTTCGAGGAGCCGTTTCTCGGCGGGTTCGACATGGAGCTGATCCGGCCGTTGTCCCGATCGGTACGCTTGAACGGGTTCGCGACCTGCATGCGGCTGGAGTAGGTTTACTGGAACATCCTGGGCCGGATGGCCGAGGACAATTGCTGTTCGGTCGGCACGCTGTTGTCCCGTGTCGATCGTGAAGTTCACCTGCGCCATGGCGGGGTGAAAAACTTCAGCGGTCTGATACGGGTGGTGTGTGTGGTGCATGGTCTACGGGATTCTCCGGGGATGCACGGCGCGGGATGTCACTGACGAGACGGCCTGTGCAGTCTTCCGGCTGCACAGGCCGCATTTAATGGATATAATCCCGCTCTTTCGCCGCACAGCCCTGCGCGTGCTGGCAATCTGATTGCCGAGACAACCCCATGCCGATGTACGATTACCAATGTGCTTCCTGTGGTCATCAGTTGGAAGCCATTCAAAAGATCAGCGACGCACCACTGGTCGATTGTCCTGCCTGCCAGGCGCCGGAACTCAAGAAGCAGCTGTCGATGCCGGGCTTTCGCCTCAGCGGCAGCGGCTGGTACGAAACCGATTTCAAGACCGGCGCGAAGAAGAATCTGGCCGGTGGCGACAAATCTGACTAGGGTTCAAACCCAGGTCGAACGACACGCGCGAGTTTCCACTAGTTGCACAGTGCTTGAGTGCAGCGGGATCTCCACCGAATTTCGAATTACGAGAAGCGAACCACTACCATGATGCGCAGCCATTATTGCGGCCAACTGAACGAAAGCCTGGAAGGCCAGGAAATTACCCTTTGCGGATGGGTTCACCGTCGTCGCGACCACGGCGGGGTGATTTTCCTCGATATCCGTGATCGTGACGGTCTGGCCCAGGTAGTGTTCGATCCGGATCGCGCCGAGAGCTTCGCCGCCGCCGATCGCGTGCGCAGCGAATACGTCGTGAAGATCACCGGCAAGGTGCGTCTGCGTCCGGCCGGTGCCACCAACGCCAACATGGCGTCGGGCATGATCGAAGTGCTGGGCTACGAACTCGAAGTGCTGAACGAGTCGGAAACCCCGCCGTTCCCGCTGAACGAGTTCTCCGACGTTGGCGAAGAAACCCGTCTGCGCTATCGCTTCCTGGACCTGCGTCGTCCGGAAATGGCCGAGAAGCTGCGTCTGCGTTCGCGCATGACCACCAGCATCCGTCGCTACCTGGACGAGAACGGCTTCCTCGACGTCGAAACGCCGATCCTGACCCGTGCCACGCCGGAAGGCGCGCGCGACTACCTCGTGCCGAGCCGTACCCACGCCGGTTCGTTCTTCGCGCTGCCGCAATCGCCACAGCTGTTCAAGCAACTGCTGATGGTTGCCGGCTTCGACCGCTACTACCAGATCGCCAAGTGCTTCCGCGACGAAGACCTGCGTGCCGACCGTCAGCCTGAGTTCACTCAGATCGACATCGAGACCAGCTTCCTCGACGAAAAAGACATCATGGGCCTGACCGAAGGCATGATCCGCAACCTGTTCAAGGAAGTGCTGGATCTGGAATTCGGTGAATTCCCGCACATGACGTTCGAAGAAGCCATGCGCCGTTACGGTTCCGACAAGCCGGACCTGCGTAACCCGCTGGAGCTGGTCGACGTGGCCGATCAGCTGAAAGAAGTTGATTTCAAGGTCTTCAGCGGCCCTGCCAACGATCCGAAATGCCGTATCGCCGCACTGCGCGTACCAGGCGGGGCGAGCATGCCGCGCAAGCAGATCGACGACTACACCAAGTTCGTCGGCATCTACGGTGCCAAGGGCCTGGCGTACATCAAGGTCAACGAGCGTGCTGCCGGTGTTGACGGTCTGCAATCGCCGATCGTGAAAAACATCCCGGAAGCCAACCTGAACGTGATCCTCGATCGCGTTGGCGCAGTCGACGGTGACATCGTGTTCTTCGGCGCCGACAAGGCCAAGATCGTCAGCGAAGCCCTGGGCGCGCTGCGTATCAAGCTCGGTCACGACCTGAAGCTGCTGACCTGCGAATGGGCGCCGATGTGGGTCGTCGACTTCCCGATGTTCGAAGAGAACGACGACGGCAGCTTCTCGGCGCTGCACCACCCGTTCACCGCGCCGAAGTGCTCGCCGGAAGAGCTGGAAGCCAACCCGGCCGGCGCTCTGTCCCGTGCCTACGACATGGTGCTGAACGGCACCGAGCTGGGCGGCGGTTCGATCCGTATCCACCGTAAAGAGATGCAACAGGCGGTGTTCCGTCTGCTGGGCATCAACGAAGCGGAACAGGAAGAGAAGTTCGGCTTCCTGCTCGACGCCCTGAAATACGGCGCGCCGCCGCACGGTGGTCTGGCCTTCGGTCTGGACCGTCTGGTGATGCTGATGACCGGCGCCCAGTCGATCCGTGAAGTGATCGCCTTCCCGAAAACCCAGAGTGCTGCCGACGTGATGACGCAGGCGCCGGGTGTCGTGGATGCGAAGGCATTGCGCGAATTGCACATTCGTTTGCGCGAAACGCCAAAGGCCGAGTAAGACGGGCCTGAAGGCGCATCTTCGGATGCGCCTTTTTTCTTTCTGCAGTGATTGAAAACAAGATTTTTTTGCTGGCCGATGCACTTGCATGGCGGGCATTGTTCAAGAGAATTCGGAGCGAGTTATGGCAGGTCATTCCAAGTGGGCGAACATCAAGCACCGCAAAGAACGCCAGGATGCCAAGAGAGGCAAGATCTTCACCAAGTGGATCCGCGAGCTGACCGTGGCGGCCCGTCAGGGCGGCGGTGATCCGGGCTCCAACCCGCGTCTGCGTCTGGCACTGGACAAGGCACTGGGCGCCAACATGAGCCGCGACATCATCGACCGTGCCGTGGCCCGTGGCGCCGGCGCGACCGAAGCCGACAACGTTGAAGAGCTGACCTACGAAGGTTACGGCCCGGGTGGCGTGGCGGTGATGGTCGAGTGCATGACCGACAACCGCAACCGCACCGCAGCGGCCGTGCGTCATGCGTTCAGCAAGTGTGGTGGCAACCTCGGTACCGACGGTTCGGTAGCCTATCTGTTCGAACGCAAGGGTCAGATCAGCTTTGCCCCGGGCGTTGACGAAGATGCGCTGACGGAAGCGGCGCTGGAAGCCGATGCTGACGATGTGGTCAGCCACGAAGACGGCTCGATCGACGTGTTCACCTCGTTCACCAGTTTCTACGCGGTACGCAATGCCCTGGAAGCCGCTGGCTTCAAGGGTGATGACGCGGAAATCGTCATGCAGCCGACCACCAGCGCCGAACTGGATCTGGAGGGCGCCGAGAAGGTGCTCAAGCTGATCGACATGCTGGAAGACCTGGACGACGTGCAGAACGTCTACTCCAACGCGGATATTCCGGAAGACGTGGCCGCTCAGCTCGGTTGAGAGCGACTACGATTCAATGTGGGAGATTCCGGGTCTGAGGCTTTCCCTCAAACCCGGAATCTCCCACATTTGTTTTTGTGTTTTTTCGAACCAGCAGGCTTATGACTTTAATTCTTGGTATCGACCCCGGTTCGCGCATTACCGGTTACGGCATTGTTCGCGATACCGGACGCGGCGGTTGTATCTATGTCGCCTCGGGTTGTATCCGCACCGGTGCCGGCGAGCTGCATGAGCGGTTGCAGATCGTCTATCGCGGCGTGAGGGAAATCATCCAGACCTACGGCCCGGTCACCATGGGCATCGAAAAGGTGTTCATGGCGAAAAACGCCGATTCGGCGCTGAAGCTCGGGCAGGCCCGTGGGGCCGCTATCGTTGCCGGCGCCGAAGAAAGCCTGGAAATCGCCGAGTACACGGCCACCCAGGTCAAGCAGGCTGTGGTGGGGACTGGCGCTGCCAATAAAGAGCAGGTGCAGATGATGGTCATGCACATGCTCAAGCTGACCAGCAAACCGCAAATCGACGCATCGGATGCCCTGGCGATTGCCATTTGTCACGCCCACACCCGCTCCAGTCTGTTGCCGCACGGCTTGGGAGCGGCACGCAGTCGTGGCGGGCGCCTGCGTCTCTGATAGCATCAGCAGTCAATTTCACGGAATGTGGATTTCGCGCCTGGGTCGTCGGCCGTCAATCCATGTTCTGTCGGTCGCCAGCCCACGGCTGGCCAACGCTCAAGGATCTGAAACGTGATTGGACGCTTGCGCGGCACTCTGGCTGAGAAACAGCCGCCGCACCTGATTCTGGATGTAAACGGCCTCGGGTATGAGCTGGAAGTGCCCATGACCACCCTTTATCGTCTGCCGTCGGTCGGTGAACCGCTGACCTTGCACACCCATTTGGTCGTACGCGAAGACGCGCAGTTACTCTATGGTTTTGCCGGCAAGCGTGAGCGAGACTTTTTTCGCGAGTTGATCCGTCTCAATGGTGTGGGGCCGAAACTGGCCCTGGCCTTGATGTCGAGTCTGGAAGTCGACGAGCTGATCCGCTGCGTGCAGTCCCAGGACACCTCGGCGTTGACCAAGGTGCCGGGCGTGGGCAAGAAAACTGCCGAGCGTCTTCTGGTCGAACTCAAGGATCGCTTCAAGGCCTGGGAAACCTCGCCGGCCATGTTCGCATTGGTGCCGAACCAGCCGGACGGCCCGGCGCCGGTCAACACCGCCGAGAACGATGCGGTCAGCGCGCTGATTTCCCTGGGCTACAAGCCACAGGAAGCGAGCAAGGCGATTTCCGCGATCAAAGAGAAAGGCCTGAGCAGCGAAGACATGATTCGACGCGCCCTGAAGGGAATGATTTAAGTGATTGAAGCTGATCGTCTGATCGCCGCCACGCACAGTCCGCGTGAGCGCGAAGAAGTCCAGGATCGGGCGATACGTCCCGTCAGCCTGGCCGAATACATCGGCCAGCCGACCGTTCGCGAGCAGATGGAACTGTTTATCCAGGCCGCCCGTGGCCGTAGCGAATCCCTCGACCACACCCTGATCTTCGGTCCGCCGGGGTTGGGTAAAACCACGCTGGCCAACATCATCGCCCAGGAAATGGGCGTGTCGATCAAGAGCACTTCCGGCCCGGTGCTGGAACGTCCGGGGGATCTGGCGGCGCTCTTGACCAATCTTGAGCCGCACGACGTGCTGTTCATCGATGAAATCCATCGCCTCTCGCCGATCGTCGAAGAAGTGCTGTACCCAGCGATGGAAGACTTCCAGCTCGACATTATGATCGGTGAAGGGCCGGCGGCGCGTTCGATCAAGCTCGATCTGCCGCCGTTCACTCTGGTCGGTGCGACCACGCGGGCGGGCATGCTGACCAACCCGTTGCGCGACCGTTTCGGTATCGTCCAGCGTCTCGAGTTCTACAGCACCGCAGACCTGGCAACGATTGTCAGCCGTTCGGCGAGCATCCTCGGCCTGCCGCTGGATCCGGAAGGGTCGTTCGAGATTGCCCGCCGCGCCCGTGGTACGCCGCGGATCGCCAACCGACTGTTGCGCCGGGTGCGGGATTTCGCCGAAGTCCGCGCCAAGGGCCACATCACCAAGGCTGTCGCGGATCTGGCGCTGAACCTGCTGGATGTCGACGAACATGGCTTCGATCATCAGGACCGGCGTCTGCTGTTGACCATGATCGAGAAATTCGACGGTGGTCCGGTGGGCATCGACAGTCTGGCGGCAGCGATCAGCGAAGAACGGCACACCATTGAAGACGTGCTGGAGCCATATCTGATTCAGCAGGGTTACATCATGCGGACGCCGCGGGGCAGGGTGGTTACTCGTCACGCGTACTTGCATTTTGGTTTAAACATTCCGACACGAATGGGCGAGATGCCCGTGGTAGACGAGTTTCTCGATGCCGTGGACGATTAATACACATTTATTGTCGATTTATTCAGCGTTTGTACTGTCTCAGGACGGTACTTTTGCGGTAAAGCCTTCGAACAATGAAAAACAGTTGCCTGGCCGGATTGGCAACCCGAGGAGTAAGCACTAGAGTATGCGCGCGCAAAACGGGCTTGAGCCGTTCGCACATCGTTGTCGCGTTTATTACGAGGACACCGATGCGGGCGGCATCGTGTATTACGTTAATTACCTCAAGTTTATGGAACGGGCTCGAACCGAGCGGCTCCGGGAGCTGGGCTTTGCCCAGTCGGCGCTGGCAGGGGAGGACCTGTTGTTCGTCGTGCATTCCAGCGAAGCGCGTTATCACGCGCCGGCGCGACTGGACGACGAGCTTCTGGTAAGCGCTGATGTAATCGAATTGAACCGTGTCAGCCTGCGCTTTCGACAGCAGGTCAGGCGGGCAACGGATAATGTGCTGCTCTGCGAAGGGCAGTTTCTGGTGGCCTGTGTGCGCACTAACAGTTTGAAACCCCGGGCCCTTCCCGAAGACCTGCGTGCGGCCTTTGCCGACGCGGTCGGCACGGGTACACACTCAAAGCAGGAGATAAAGCGTGGAAGCTAACGTCGTCGACCATTCCTCCATGTGGAGCCTGGTCAGCAATGCCAGCATCGTGGTGCAGTTGGTAATGTTGACCCTGGTAGCCGCATCGGTGACCTCATGGATCATGATCTTTCAGCGCAGCAACCTGCTGCGCGCCGGTCGACGTGCCCTGGAGAGCTTCGAGGAGCGCTTCTGGTCGGGTATCGACCTGTCCAAACTCTACCGTCAGGCCGGCAGCAACCCGGATCCGGATTCGGGTGTCGAGCAGATCTTCCGTGCCGGCTTCAAGGAGTTCTCCCGTCTGCGTCAGCAGCCAGGTGTCGACCCTGAAGCGGTAATGGAAGGTGTGGCCCGTGCCATGCGCGTCGCCATCTCCCGTGAAGAAGAAAAGCTCGAGCAGAGCCTGCCGTTCCTCGCCACCGTCGGTTCCGTCAGCCCGTACATCGGTCTGTTCGGTACCGTCTGGGGGATCATGAACTCCTTCCGTGGTCTGGCCAGCGCCCAGCAGGCCACTCTGGCCACCGTCGCACCCGGCATCGCCGAAGCCCTGATCGCCACCGCGATCGGTCTGTTCGCCGCGATCCCGGCCGTTATCGCTTACAACCGTTTCTCTGCCCGCAGCGAAACCTTGCTGAGCCGCTACTACACCTTCGCCGATGAATTCCAGGCGATCCTGCACCGCAAAGTGCACACCAGCGAAGAATAAGCAGGTATTTCCCGATGGCTTTAATCACTCGAGCCCGACACAAGCGCAAGCCGGTCGCCGAGATGAACGTAGTGCCTTACATCGACGTGATGCTGGTGCTGCTGGTCATCTTCATGGTGACTGCGCCGATGCTCAATCAGGGCGTGAAAGTGGATCTGCCCAAGGTTTCCAGCGAAGCCTTGCCGCAGGACAACAACACCCAGGTGCTGACCATTTCGATCAAGTCGGACAAGACCTACTACTGGAACCTTGGCAGCGAAGTCGACACCGAGAAGCAGCAGGACCGGGCCATGACCCTGCCACAGATGACCGACGCGGTGACCAAGATCATTCGCGCCGGCACTGAAGGCGGCAAGCGTACCCAGGTCTTCATCCGTGGCGACAAGTCCGTCGATTATGGCTCCGTCATGGGCGCCATGGGCGGGTTGCAGAAAGCCGGGGTCGGTAACGTTGGCTTGATCACCGAGGCGCCCTGATGCAGCAACAGCGAGAGCCGTCCGCCTCGGAAAGCTACTTCTGGCCTAGTGTCTGGGCGATTGGCTTGCACGTGCTGGTGTTCGGCATGCTATTCGTCAGTTTCGCCCTGACTCCGGAGCTGCCGCCGGCCAAGCCGATTGTCCAAGCGACCCTGTACCAGCTGAAATCGAAAAGTCAGGCAACCACCCAGACCAATCAGAAGATTGCGGGTGAGGCGAAGAAATCCGCCGCACGCCAGACCGAAGTCGAGCAGATGGAGCAGAAAAAGGTCGAGCAGGAAGCGGTGAAGGCTGCGGAACAAAAGAAAGAAGAAGCGGCTCAAAAGGCCGAGGAAGCCAAGAAGGCCGATGAGGCGAAGAAAGCGGACGAGGCGAAGAAGGCTGATGAAGCCAAGAAAGCCGACGACGCGAAGAAAGCCGCCGAAGCCAAGAAGGCAGAAGAGAAACAATTGGCTGATATAGCCAAGAAGAAAGCCGAAGAAGAAGCCAAGAAGGCTGCTGAAGAAGAGGCCAAGAAAGCGGCCGCTGAAGAAGCCAAGAAGAAGATCGTCGAAGACGCGAAGAAGAAAGCCGCCGAAGACGCCAAGAAGAAAGCTGAAGCTGAAGAGGCGAAGAAGAAAGTCGCCGAAGACGCGAAGAAGAAAGCTGCTGCCGATGCTGCGAAGAAGAAAGCGCAGGACGCGGCACGTAAATCCGCCGAAGACAAAAAGGCTCAGGCCCTGGCAGATTTGCTTTCCGACACGCCGCAGCGCCAGCAGGCCTTGGCCGATGAGCAGGGCGATGAAGTCGCGGGGAGTTTCGATGACCTGATTCGTGCGCGGGCAGCGGAAGGCTGGGCACGTCCACCTTCGGCACGCAAAGGCATGACGGTTGTGCTGCAGATCGGCATGTTGCCGGACGGTACGGTGACTTCGGTCAGCGTGGCCAAGTCCAGTGGCGACGGTCCGTTCGATGCGTCGGCAGTGGCAGCGGTCAAGAATATTGGACGTTTGACGGAAATGCAGGGAATCAAGCCGAGCGATTTCGCTCCGTATCGTTCATTCAAGATGACATTCACACCTGAGGATCTAGCCTTGTGAGAAACCTTCTTCGAGGAATGCTGGTCGTGATCTGCTGCATGGCAGGGATCGCGATGGCGGATGAAAAGAACATTCTGGTCACCAGCGGCAGCGATCGGGCAACGCCGATCGCCGTCGTACCGTTCGGTTTTCAGGGCGGTGCCGTCCTGCCGGATGACATGGCTGAAATCATTGGTAACGATTTGCGCAACTCGGGCTATTACTCGCCGATTCCAAAGCAAAACATGATCAGCCAGCCAAGCCAGCCGAGCGAAATCATCTTCCGTGACTGGAAGGCGGTGGGCGCGCAATACATGATGGTCGGCAGCATCGCGCCGGCCGGTGGCCGTCTGCAGGTGCAGTGGGCTCTGTTCAACGTCGCCACCGAGCAGAAAGTGGCTGACGGCAGTGTGTCCGGTACCACCGAACAACTGCGTGACATGGCGCACTTCATCTCCGATCAGTCGTTCGAAAAGCTGACCGGTATTAAAGGTGCATTCTCGACTCGCCTGCTGTACGTCACAGCCGAGCGTTTCTCCGAGAAGAACACCCGTTACACCCTGCAGCGCTCGGACTATGACGGCGCCCGCGCCGTGACCCTGCTGCAATCGCGCGAGCCGATCCTGTCGCCGCGTTTTGCACCGGACGGCAAGCGTATCGCCTACGTGTCGTTCGAGCAGAAGCGTCCGCGCATCTTCATGCAGAACATCGACACCGGTCGCCGCGAGCAGATCACCAACTTCGAAGGCCTGAATGGCGCGCCAGCCTGGTCGCCGGACGGCAATCGCCTGGCGTTCGTGCTGTCGAAAGATGGTAACCCGGACATCTACGTGATGAACCTCGGTTCGCGTCAGATCACCCGTGTGACCGCAGGTCCTGGCATCAACACCGAACCGTACTGGGGCAAGGATGGTTCGACCATCTACTTCACCTCCGACCGTGGTGGCAAGCCGCAGATCTACAAGACCAGTGCCGGTGGCGGTGGTGCCGAGCGTGTGACGTTCGTGGGCAACTACAACGCCAACCCCAAGCTTTCGGCGGATGAAAAGACCCTGGTGATGATCCATCGTCAGGACGGTTTCACCAATTTCAAAGTGGCGGCCCAGGATTTGCAGCGCGGAAGTGTAAAAATCCTCACTGATAGCACTCTGGACGAGTCGCCTACTGTTGCGCCCAACGGCACCATGGTAATCTACGCCACCCGCCAGCAGGGCCGGGGAGTCTTGATGCTCGTGTCCATTAATGGACGCGTGAGGCTCCCGCTTCCTACCGCTCAAGGCGAAGTCAGAGAACCGTCCTGGTCCCCTTACCTGAACTGACGCGGCGCTTTACGTTTTACTTAACACACTGGGGTTCATTAGGAGTTTCACGATGGAAATGCTGAAGTTTGGTAAATTTGCTGCGCTGGCTCTGGCCATGGCTGTAGCTGTAGGTTGCTCGTCCAAAGGCGGCGACAACGCCGGTGAAGGCGCTGTTGATCCAAACGCTGGTTACGGCGCAAACACTGGTGCAGTTGACGGTTCCCTGAGCGAAGAAGCTGCTCTGCGCGCAATCACCACCTTCTACTTCGAATACGACAGCTCGGACCTGAAGCCAGAAGCCATGCGCGCTCTGGACGTTCACGCCAAAGACCTGAAAGCAAACGGCGCTCGCGTTGTTCTGGAAGGCAACACCGACGAACGTGGTACTCGTGAGTACAACATGGCACTGGGCGAGCGTCGTGCGAAAGCCGTTCAGCGCTACCTGGTACTGCAAGGTGTTTCCCCAGCTCAGCTGGAACTGGTTTCCTACGGCGAAGAGCGTCCAGTTGCTACCGGCAACGACGAGCAGTCCTGGGCTCAAAACCGTCGCGTCGAACTGCGTAAGTAATTCGATATGCGAACGTGCCGTCGTGCTGTAACTGTTCTGGCTCTCAGCCTCGCGCCGCTTGCGGCATGGGCTGCGGTTCCTGTGGTCGATGACAACTCCGGTTATAACAATAGCGGGAGCAGTTATCCGCCTGCAGGTTACGGTACGAACGGCGCCTATGCCGGGGGAGCGGCTTCGGCCCCTGCCTCGGCAAACGGCATGCTGTTCAACCAACTGCAACAAATGCAGGATCAGATATCGCGCCAGCAAGGCGTGATCGAAGAACTGCAGAACCAAGTTTCGCGCATGAAGCAGGAATCCCTGGAGCGATACCAGGATCTTGATCGGCGCATAGGATCCGGCGTTGCACCTGCCGCGACTCCCGAGAATTCTTCTGCCGGTGGCGATGCAAGTGCTGCTGCCGGTGCCGCCGCTGGAGCCGGGGCCGCTGCGGCCGCCCAGGCACCTGCCGCAGGTAGCGAACCGGCTGATCCGGCCAAGGAAAAGCTGTATTACGATGCAGCTTTCGACCTGATCAAGGCCAAGGATTTCGACAAGGCCAGCCAGGCGTTTGCCGCTTTCCTGCGTAAATACCCGAACAGCCAATACGCGGGCAACGCCCAGTACTGGTTGGGTGAAGTGAACCTGGCCAAAGGCGATCTGCAAGGTGCAGGTCAGGCTTTCGCCAAGGTGTCGCAGCTGTATCCCAAGCACGCCAAAGTGCCGGATTCGCTGTACAAGCTGGCTGACGTAGAACGGCGCCTCGGTCATACCGACAAGGTCAAAGGCATTCTGCAGCAGGTGGTGGCCCAGTATCCGGGTACCTCCGCCGCTCAATTGGCCCAGCGCGATCTGCAACGCATGTAACAGCTTTGACCCGTTTGGAAGAAACCCGCGCTTGTCGCGGGTTTTTTCGTTAGAATTCACGCCCTTTTATGAAACACGCTTCTGGTGATCTACGCGTTGGCGGGGTTGCCTGAAGTGCCTGACGGAGGCGGACAGCCTGTTTAGCTGTTACGCCCGTGGCGACTATGCAAGACACATTGAGAATCACCGAAGTTTTCTACTCGTTGCAGGGGGAAACGCGGACTGCCGGGCTGCCCACTGTTTTCGTGCGCCTGACCGGTTGCCCGTTGCGTTGCCAATACTGCGACAGCGCCTACGCGTTCAGCGGTGGCACGATCCGTACCCTCGACGACATCCTCGAGCAAGTGGCCGGCTTTCGCCCGCGCTACGTCTGTGTCACTGGCGGTGAGCCGCTGGCACAACCCAATGCCATCCCTTTGCTCAAGCAGTTGTGCGATGCCGGCTACGAAGTCTCGCTGGAAACCAGCGGCGCCCTCGATATTTCGGCGGTCGATCCGCGAGTCAGTCGGGTGGTCGACCTGAAGACGCCTGACTCCAAAGAAGCCCATCGCAACCGTTACGAGAACATCGAACTGCTGACGCCCAACGATCAGGTGAAGTTTGTCATCTGCTCGAGGGAGGACTACGACTGGGCGGTATCGAAGCTGATCCAGTACGGTCTTGAGCGACGTGCGGGTGAAGTGCTGTTTTCTCCAAGTCACCACGACCTGAACGCTCGGGATCTGGCGGACTGGGTGGTGGCGGATAACCTGCCAGTGCGCCTGCAACTGCAGCTGCATAAATATCTATGGAATGATGAGCCGGGGCGCTGAGATGACTGAACAACTGAACACTAGCCAGAAACGTGCGGTAATCCTGCTGTCGGGTGGTCTGGATTCCGCCACTGTCGTGGCCATGGCCCGCGCTGAAGGCTACGCCTGCTACACCATGAGTTTCGATTACGGTCAGCGTTCCAACGCCGAACTGCATGCTGCTGCTCGCGTTGCCCGCGATCTGGGCGTGGTCGAGCACAAGGTGATCGGCCTGAACCTGAACGGCATGGGCGGTTCGGCCTTGACCGACACCAGTATCGACATCCCGGAAGAGCTGGGCGAAGGCATCCCGGTGACTTACGTGCCGGCGCGCAACACGGTTTTCCTGTCGCTGGCTCTGGGCTGGGCTGAAGTGCTCGGCGCCCGTGACATCTTTATCGGCGTCAACGCGGTGGACTACTCCGGTTACCCGGATTGCCGTCCGGAGTTCATCGAGTCGTTCGAGCGCATGGCCAATCTGGCAACCAAGGCTGGCGTCGAAGGCAATGGTTTCCGCATCCAGGCACCGCTGCAGAACCTGAGCAAGGCGCAGATCGTCCAGGCGGGCGTGAAGCTTGGCGTTGATTACGGGCTGACTGTTTCCTGCTATCAGGCCGACGATGATGGCCGCGCTTGCGGCAAATGCGACAGCTGCCGACTGCGTGCAGAAGGCTTCGCAGCGGCCGGAATCAGCGACCCGACACCTTATTTTTGATTTTTTTCAAATTAGGTGTTGAATAGTCCTTAAAAATCAGTATTATACGCGCCACCACACAGCGGGTCGTTAGCTCAGTTGGTAGAGCAGTTGGCTTTTAACCAATTGGTCGTAGGTTCGAATCCCACACGACCCACCATATTTGGCGGTTTAGAAAATCCGGAAGGCCCACGAAAGTGAGGATTTCCGGGTTTTTTTTTGCCTGCGATTCGGGCATCCCTCCCTTCGTTTCTTCCCGCCGTGACGCAGGTCAGAATCATCTTTTGTATCAACGGGATATTCTGTAGCCTTGCGCAGCTCCAACGCTGTCCGTGCCTGATAATACTCACTCTCCCGGCGGTACCCTCAAGCGGTCCGGAGCCGGGTGTATACTCGACTTTCGCGCGAATGCGCCTGCAGGTCTTGCGAACATGACGCAGATTTCCGAACGCCTTCTGGTACAAGCCCACCTCGACGCCAAGCAGCCCAAGCCGCTGACGGCCGAGGAAGAGGCTTATTACCGTTCCGCCATCGCCGCCGAGCTCAAGGCTCAGGACGCGGTGCTGGTTGCCCACTTTTATTGCGATCCGATCATCCAGGCCCTCGCCGAAGAAACCGGCGGTTGCGTTTCCGATTCCCTGGAAATGGCTCGCTTCGGCAACGCCCATCCGGCCAAGACCGTAGTGGTTGCCGGCGTGAAATTCATGGGCGAGACCGCGAAGATTCTCAATCCTGAAAAGCGCGTGCTGATGCCGACTCTGGAAGCGACCTGCTCGCTGGATCTGGGTTGCCCGGTGGATGAGTTCTCGGCGTTCTGCGATCAGCATCCGGAGCGCACCGTGGTGGTGTATGCCAACACCTCGGCCGCGGTCAAAGCCCGCGCCGACTGGGTAGTGACCTCCAGTTGCGCACTGGAAATCGTCGAGAGCCTGATGGACAACGGCGAAACCATTATCTGGGGCCCGGACAAGCATCTGGGCACCTACATCCAGCGTAAAACCGGCGCCGACATGCTGCTTTGGGACGGTGCCTGCATCGTCCACGAAGAGTTCAAGTCCAAGCAGCTGGAAGACATGAAAGCGCTGTACCCGGACGCCGCCATTCTGGTGCACCCGGAGTCGCCGACCTCGGTGATCGAACTGGCGGACGCCGTCGGCTCCACCAGTCAGTTGATTGCTGCCGCGCAATCGCTGCCGAACAAGACTCTGATCGTCGCTACCGACCGCGGCATCTTCTACAAGATGCAGCAGCTGTGCCCGGACAAGGTCTTCATCGAAGCGCCAACCGCCGGTAACGGCGCGGCGTGTCGCAGTTGCGCACATTGCCCGTGGATGGCCATGAACACCCTTGAGCGCACGCTCAAGTGCCTGAAGGAGGGCTCGAACGAGATCTTCGTCGACCCGGCTCTCATTCCCCAGGCGATCCGCCCGCTCAAGCGCATGCTCGATTTCACTCAAGCCGCGCGCATGAAACTGGCCGGCAACGCCTGACCTTGAGACGCAAACAAAAACGCCCCGATTGGATCGGGGCGTTTTTGCATCTGGACGATTACTTGGTTTTCTTCGGAATTCGCACGAGCTTCGTGTCGGAGTAGATGTCATGCCAGGCGCGTTTCTGTTTGTCGAACAGCGACCAGAAGAACCCCAGGCCCAGGCACAGCCACGACGCAATCGACACCATGAATCGCAGCAACGCCTGCCACAGGCTGATCGCGGTGCCATCGGCGTTCTGCACGCGAATGCCCCAGACCTGCATGCCCAGGGTCTGTCCGGCGTAAGTCCAGAACTTGGCGAAGAAGCCGAACAACACCAGCAGCAGCACCGTGGAGTACAGTGGATCGCCATCCAGTTGCCCGGCGTCGGTCAGAACCCGCAGACGCTCTTCACCGATGATCGCGGCCTGAATCATCTTGTAGACGCCACCTGTCACGATCAGCAGGGCGGTGCACAGCAGAAAGTCATAGAACATCGCTGCCAGACGACGGCCCAGGCCGACGGCGGGGAAATCGCCCTGGGGAGTGAGCAGGTGTTTCGACATGGCAGCCTCTGGACGGAAAGTGAAGCGCCATTTTACGGATTTGCGCCCACAAAAAAGCCCCTGATATCAATATCAGGGGCTTTTTCGTTACAGAAAATCAGGCTTCTGCGATGACTTCGTCAGCTTGCATGCCTTTCTGGCCTTGCACTGCAACGAAGGTCACTTTCTGGCCTTCTTTCAGGCTCTTGAAGCCGTTGCCCTGAATGGCGCGGAAATGCACGAACAGATCCGGACCGCTTTCTGGAGTGATAAAACCAAAACCTTTCTCGTCGTTAAACCACTTGACGGTACCGCTCTGACGTTGGGACATTTCTTATTTCCTTTGACGCAAAAATTGATGACAGTCTCCTTCTCATGAAAGAGTACTGGGGCTGGTTGCAGGAGAGTAAGAAGACGTCGAACGGGATGTAGCTAACTTGTAGGCTACTGCCCAGGTCACGATTCCAAGCTGACCCATGCAAACACAGTGGACAAACTCTACGCCAACTACGGGAGGAAAAACAAGCCCCGCGAAGGCCCCGGTTTTCCTGCGCTTGCTGGTACTTAGTCGGTCCACTAGTCCGGCTTATTCGATTGGCTTGTTCAATTGTTTTCGAACGTTATAAGCCAAGTTCATATTCGAATCGAATGTAAACGGAGTGCACTGTTTTATGGCGATCGCGTTACACATTAGTGCACGCATAACGCAATCGCGTTACTTATAGAAACAGTCAATCAATCGCGATAGTAGCGTTGTGGAACAAATGGCATTTTGCTTACAAGCAATGGCACCTTTTTCCCACGAACAATCGCCCAAACTGGCGTGTCGAGTGCGACGTAGGCGCTGTCCAGGTAACCCATGGCCAACGGACCGCCCAGGGTCGGGCCGAAACCGCCGCTGCACACGCTGCCGACGATTTCGCCAGCGTCGTTGACGATCTCTGCACCTTCACGGACCGGCGTACGCTCTTGCGGCAGCAGGCCGACGCGTTTGCGCTGAACGCCGTTGTGCTGTTGAGCGAAGACCTGTTCTGCACCCGGGAAACCACCGGCACGTGCACCATCGGCACGCCGAGGCTTGGAGATTGCCCACAGCAGGCTGGCTTCGATCGGGGTGGTCTCGGTGTTCATGTCGTGGCCGTACAGGCACAGGCCGGCTTCCAGGCGCAGCGAGTCACGGGCGCCGAGGCCGATGGCGGCGACTTCCGGTTCGGCGAGCAGGGCGCGGGCGAGTTTTTCTGCGTCGGCTGCCGGAACCGAGATTTCGAAACCGTCTTCACCGGTGTAGCCCGAACGGCTGACAAAGCAGTCAACGCCCAGCAGCTTCACGCGGGTGAATTGCATGAAAGTCATTTTCGCCACTTCCGGCGCCAGGCGCGCCAGCACGGTCACGGCAGCCGGGCCTTGCAGGGCGAGCAGGGCGCGTTCTTCGAACAGTTGCTCGATCTTGCACTGGTCGCCGATGTGTTTCTGCAGATGGGCCAGGTCCTGGTCCTTGCACGCGGCGTTGACCACCAGGAACAGCTCGTCATTGCCGAGGTTGGCGACCATCAGGTCATCGAGGATGCCGCCGGTTTCGTTGGTGAACATCGCGTAGCGCTGCATGCCCACCGGCAGGTCGATGATGTCCACCGGCACCAGGGTTTCCAGGGCTTTGGCGGCATTGGCGCCGGTCAGGCGGATCTGGCCCATGTGCGAGACATCGAACAGCCCGGCCTGCTCACGGGTGTGCTGGTGTTCTTTCATCACGCCCAGCGGGTATTGCACCGGCATGTCGTAGCCGGCGAACGGCACCATGCGGGCGCCGAGTTCGATGTGCAGAGCGTGCAGCGGGGTTTTCGACAGTTGTTCGGTGGACATGCGTGACTCCTTGATTCACACCAACCCTCTCCCGGAGGGAGAGGGGGCCAGTTTTGTGTTCTCTCCCAAAGGGAGAGCGAGTTTATGGCGCGATCAGCACTCGATAATGTTGACCGCCAGACCGCCACGGGCGGTCTCCTTGTATTTGCTTTTCATGTCGGCGCCGGTCTGGCGCATGGTGCGGATGACCTTGTCGAGGGAGACGAAGTGCTGCCCGTCTCCGCGCATGGCCATGCGCACGGCGTTGATCGCCTTGACCGAACCCATGGCGTTGCGCTCGATGCACGGCACCTGCACCAGCCCGCCAATCGGGTCACAGGTCAGGCCGAGGTTGTGTTCCATGCCGATTTCAGCGGCGTTTTCGACTTGTTGCACGCTGCCGCCAAGGACTTCGCACAACGCGCCGGCCGCCATCGAACAGGCCACGCCGACCTCGCCCTGACAACCGACTTCGGCACCGGAGATCGAGGCGTTTTCCTTGTACAGAATGCCGATGGCCGCGGCGGTGAGCAGGAAGCGCACCACGCCGTCATCGTTCGCACCGGGAATGAAGCGCATGTAGTAATGCAGCACCGCAGGGATGATCCCCGCTGCGCCATTGGTTGGTGCCGTGACCACGCGCCCGCCGTTGGCGTTTTCTTCGTTGACGGCGAGGGCGTAGAGGTTGACCCAGTCCAGCAACGACAGCGGATCGCGCAGCGACGATTCCGGGTTCTTGCACAGTTGCCGGTGCAACGCCGCCGCCCGCCGCTTGACCTTGAGCCCACCCGGCAGGATGCCTTCGTTGCGACAGCCGGCGGCCACGCAGTCCTGCATCACTTGCCAGATTTTCAGCAGGCCGGCGCGGGTTTCCGCTTCCGGGCGCCAGGCGCTTTCGTTGGTCAGCATCACCTGGCTGATCGACAGCCCGTAGGTGGCGCAGTGACCGAGCAAGTCCTTGGCACTTTTGAACGGGAAGGTCAGCGGGGTGGCGTCTTCGACGATCCGGTCGGCGCCGGCCGCGTCTTCGTCGACCACAAACCCACCGCCGACCGAGTAGTACTCGCGGCTGCGGATCTGCAATCCCGCCGCATCGAAGGCGCGGAAGATCATGCCGTTGGGGTGATAGGCCAACGGCTTGCGGATCATTGCCAGGTGTTCTTTCTCGTTGAACGCAATGCTGTGTTCACCGAGCAGGTTCAAACGCCCGTTGCCACGAATCTCCGCGAGACGGGCGGCGACGGTTTCGGTATCCACGGTGTCCGGGTGTTCACCTTCCAGGCCCAGCAGCACGGCCTTGTCGCTGCCGTGACCCTTGCCAGTGGCGCCGAGGGATCCGTACAACTCGACCCTGACGCTGGTGGTGGCCGACAACAGGTTTTCCCGACGCAGGCCTTCGACGAAGCGCGCAGCTGCGCGCATCGGGCCGACGGTGTGGGAGCTGGAGGGGCCGATGCCAATCTTGAACAGGTCGAACACGCTTAACGACATGGTTGTTCTCCGGTTTCTTGTTATAGGCACATCAGGCACGCATGAAAGGGGCGGGCTAACCCGCCCCTTTACAGGTCAAGCGTAGCTTTCGATCGACGGGCAGGCGCAGACCAGGTTGCGGTCGCCGAACACGTTGTCGACGCGACCGACCGGCGGCCAGTATTTGCCTTCGATCAACGACGCCACCGGGTACACCGCCTGTTCGCGGCTGTACGGGTGAGTCCACTCGCCAACCAGTTCCGCTGCGGTGTGCGGAGCGTTCTTCAGCGGGTTGTCGTCCTTGTCCAGGGTGCCGTTTTCCACTGCGCGGATTTCTTCGCGGATGCGGATCATGGCGTCGCAGAAGCGATCCAGTTCTTCCTTGGATTCGCTTTCGGTCGGCTCGATCATCAGCGTGCCGGCCACCGGGAACGACATGGTCGGGGCGTGGAAGCCGAAGTCGATCAGACGCTTGGCGACGTCATCGACGCTGATGCCGCTGCTGTCTTTCAACGGACGCAGATCCAGAATGCACTCGTGCGCCACCAGACCGTTGCTGCCGGTGTACAGCACCGGGTAGTGCTCTTCCAGGCGACGGGAAATGTAGTTGGCATTGAGGATCGCCAGTTGCGAAGCGCGTTTGAGACCTGCGCCACCCATCATGCGAATGTACATCCAGGTGATCGGCAGAATGCTCGCGCTGCCGAACGGTGCTGCACAGACCGCGCCTTCCTTGCGTTCCATGTGGCCGTGGCCCGGCAGGAACGGGGTCAGGTGCGACTTGACGCCGATCGGGCCGACGCCCGGGCCGCCACCGCCATGCGGAATGCAGAAAGTCTTGTGCAGGTTCAGGTGCGACACGTCGCCGCCGAACTTGCCCGGTGCGCAGAGGCCGACCATCGCGTTCATGTTGGCGCCGTCGATGTACACCTGGCCGCCGTTGTCATGAATGATGCCGCAGATTTCGCGGATGCCTTCTTCGAACACGCCGTGGGTCGACGGGTAGGTGATCATCAGCGCCGCGAGGTGTTCGCGGTGCTCGATGGCCTTGGCGCGCAGGTCTTCGATGTCCACGTTGCCACGGGCGTCGCACGCGGTCACGACCACGCGCATACCGGCCATGTTGGCGGTCGCCGGGTTGGTGCCGTGGGCGGACGACGGGATCAGGCAGATGTCGCGACGGTCTTCGCCACGGCTCTGGTGATAGGCGCGGATCGCCAGGAGACCTGCGTACTCACCTTGGGAACCGGCGTTCGGTTGCAGCGAGATCGAGTCGTAACCGGTGGCGGCACAAAGCATCGCTTCCAGCTCGTCGGTCAGTTGCTGGTAACCGGCGCTTTGCTCGGCCGGGGCGAACGGGTGCAGGGCGCCGAATTCGGCCCAGGTCACCGGGATCATTTCGCTGGCAGCGTTGAGTTTCATGGTGCACGAACCCAGCGGGATCATGGTGCGGTCCAGTGCCAGGTCCTTGTCCGCCAGTTTGCGCAGGTAGCGCATCAGCTCGGTTTCCGAGTGATAACGATTGAACACCGGGTGGCTGAGGATTGGCGACTGACGCACCAGCGCGGCTGGAATCGTGCTTTGCGCGGCAGCGGCCAGCGCAGCGAAATCCGGCAGGGTCTTGCCGTCGGCGAACAGGCCCCACAGGGTTTCGATGTCGGCCTGGGTGGTGGTTTCGTCGACCGACAGGCCCAGGCGCTGGGCATCGATCACCCGCAGGTTGATCTGTTGGGCGCGAGCCTTGTCGTGCAGCGCGGCAGTTTGCGCACCGGTGGCCAGGGTCAGGGTGTCGAAGAAGCTGGCTTGCTCGACGGTCACGCCCAGTGCGCTCAGGCCCTTGGCCAGGATCGCGGTCAGGTGATGCACGCGGTTGGCGATCTGGGTCAGGCCTTTCGGGCCGTGATACACGGCGTACATGCTGGCAATGTTGGCCAGCAGCACTTGCGCGGTGCAGATGTTCGACGTGGCTTTCTCGCGGCGGATGTGTTGCTCGCGGGTCTGCATCGCCAGACGCAGGGCCGGTTTGCCGAAGCGGTCAACCGAAACACCGACCAGACGGCCGGGCATGTCGCGCTTGAACGCATCTTTGGTGGAGAAATAAGCCGCGTGCGGGCCACCGAAGCCCAGCGGAACGCCGAAACGCTGGGCGCTGCCGATCGCCACGTCCGCGCCGAACTCGCCCGGCGGGGTCAGCAGGGTCAGCGCCAGCAGGTCAGCGGCCACGGCCACCAGTGCGTTGGCGGCGTGGAAGCGTTCGGTCAGTTCGCGGTAGTCGAACACATCACCGTTGCTGGCCGGGTATTGCAGCAGCGCGCCGAAGAACGGCGTCACGTCGGTCAGTTCGCGTTCATCGCCCACGACCACGTCGATGCCCAGTGGCTCGGCACGGGTGCGCAGTACGTCGAGGGTTTGCGGGTGGCTGTGGATCGAGGCGAAGAATTGGTGGCTGCCCTTGTTCTTGCTCAGGCGTTTGCAGAAGGTCATGGCTTCGGCAGCGGCGGTGGCTTCGTCGAGCAGGGAGGCGTTGGCGATCGGCAAGCCGGTGAGGTCGCTGATCAGGGTCTGGAAGTTCAGCAGCGCTTCGAGACGGCCCTGGGAAATCTCCGGCTGGTACGGGGTGTAAGCGGTGTACCAGGCCGGGTTTTCCAGCAGGTTGCGCAGGATCGGCGATGGCGTATGGCAGTTGTAGTAGCCCTGGCCGATGTAGGTCTTGAACAGTTGGTTCTTGCCGGCGATGCCTTTGATCATCGCCAGGGCATCGGCTTCGCTCAGGCCGTCGTCGAGGCCGAGCACGCTGGTGCCCTTGATGCTTTCCGGGATGACGCTGGCGCTCAGGGCTTCGAGCGAGTCGAAGCCGAGGCTGTTGAGCATGGCTTGCTCGTCACCGGCGCGCGGGCCGATGTGACGGGCGATGAATTCGTTGGCAGTGCCGAGATTTACTTGGGTCATGTCAGGTTCCTCAGGCTTCGGCTTGGGCTTTGATCAGGCGGTCGTAGGCGTCCTGATCCAGCAGCTTGGAGACGGCGGAAGCGTCGGCTGGCTTGAAGCGGAAGAACCAGCCTTCGCCCAGCGGATCTTCGTTGACCAGCTCAGGGCTGTCTTCCAGGGCCGGGTTGGTGGCCAGGACTTCACCGTCCAGTGGCATGTAAACGCCGCTGGCGGCTTTTACCGATTCCACGGTGGCGGCTTCGGCGCCTTTCTCGTACGCCTGCAATTCAGGCAGTTGCACGAACACCACGTCGCCCAGGGCGTTCTGCGCAAAAGCGGTGATGCCAACGGTGACAGAACCATCGGCTTCGGCGCGCAGCCATTCGTGATCTTCAGTAAAACGCAACTCGCTCATGGAATCTCCTAGGGGCCAGACTCGTCTGGTGGACGCGGTGGAATACTCGGGCGGCAATGCCCTGATTTTATGAGCGGTTACTTAGCAAGAACGCGGCCAAAATAAAAATATCGTTATAAATCAATGGTTTGATCGATTTGTGAGCGAGCGCGATCACGTTGGCTGTAGCGAAATCGCTACAGCGTGAGGCGAAGAAAAAAGCTGAACCGGATCAAAGCCTTGCACAGCGGTGATCGAAGGAGGGTGTAGCGATATCGTTCCGCTGTAGCGCTTTCAGTACAGATGGAGGTCGTTTTTGGCGCGGTCTCAGGCTTTGTCCGGAATCCCGTACTTGCGCAGCCGATGGGCAATTGCGGTGTGCGAGGTTTGCAGGCGGCTGGCCAGTTGGCGGGTCGAGGGATAGCTGACGTAGAGTTTTTCCAGCAGCGATTTCTCGAAGGCTTCGACGGCTTCTTCGAGGCTGTCGACGTCGGTGTCGGTCTGGCGTGCCACGGAGGTGCCGGCGATATCGAGGTCGCCGATGTCCACCAGGCTGCTTTCGCAGATGGCGGCGGCGCGGAAGATCACGTTCTGCAATTGCCGCACGTTGCCCGGCCAGCGGTTGCCGAGCAGCGCCGGGTAGGTGCCCGGTGCGAGGCGGCAGACCGGGCGCTGGATCTGCGCGCAGGCCTGCTGCATGAAATAGCGCGCCAGCAACAGAATGTCCTGACCGCGTTCGCGCAACGGCGGCACTTCAACGTTGAGCACGTTGAGGCGGTAGAACAGGTCTTCGCGGAACAGGCCTTCGCTGACCATTTTTTCCAGGTCGCGGTGGGTCGCGCTGAGGATCCGCACGTTGACCTTCACCTCACGATCGCCGCCGACCCGACGGAAGCTGCCGTCATTGAGAAAACGCAGCAGTTTGGCCTGCAAGTACGGCGACATCTCGCCGATCTCGTCGAGGAACACCGTGCCCTGGTTGGCCAGTTCCATCAGCCCCGGTTTGCCGCCGCGTTGTGCGCCGGTAAAGGCGCCGGGGGCGTAGCCGAACAGTTCGCTCTCGGCGAGGTTCTCCGGCAGGGCCGCGCAGTTCAGCGCGAGGAATGGCGCGCTGTGCCGGGCGCTGATGGCGTGGCAGGCGCGGGCCACCAGTTCTTTGCCGGTGCCGGTTTCGCCCTGGATCAGCAGCGGCGCATCGAGGGCCGCGACGCGCTGGGCGCGGGCCTTGAGGGTGCGGATTGGCGGCGATTCACCGAGCAGCGCATCGAAACCTTCGGCGTGATCGTGATGCAGCGCCGAGAGTTGTTCGCCGATGCGGTTCGGCTGATACAGGGTCAGCAGCGCGCCGGCGTCGGTGATCGGCGTGGCGTCGAGCAACAGGGTCTGGCCGTTGACGGTGATTTCTCGCAGCGGCAGGCGGAAGCCTTGTTCGAGCAGGGTTTCGAGCAGGCCCGGATCGTTGAACAGTTCCGAAACGCTTTCACCCGCCGGCTCACGGCCGTACAGGGCGATCAGTGCCGGGTTGGCCAGCAGCACCTTGCCGGCGCTGTCCAGCGCCAGCACCGGGTCGGTCATTGCCGCGAGCAACGCGTCGAGCTGCAAGTGCCGACGCTGGCCGGGGAGGATGTCGACCACGGTTACTGCTTCTACACCACGCACGCGAAACAGCGCATCTTTCAGTTCTTCGAGTACTTGCGGGCTCAAGGTCGGGGCGTCGATGTAGACGTTGGGCGGGATCATCTCCACCGCATCCAGATTGAGATTGCGCCCACCGAGGATAGCCAGGACTTCCTGGGTGATGCCGACGCGGTCGATGAAGCTGACGTGGATACGCATGGGGCGGTTCTGGGTTCTGGAGTGCGGAGGGGGGCAAGTATGCCTTAAATCAAAAGCACCCTCACCCCAGCCCTCCCGAAGCGTCGGACCGCCCGGAGGGAGAGGGAGCTGACCGAGGTGTCTGAGGTTTGACATCGACCTGAAAGAACCAGTCGATTATGGATTCGGTAAAGCAGGTTCAGGTCGGCGTAACTCTGAAATATCCCCGGATCAGTCCCCTCTCCCTCCGGGAGAGGGTTAGGGTGAGGGGCTTTTGGGGGTTACTCGAAATGCTCGGGATTGACCGGATCCCCGGATTTCATATTCAACTTCATGCGGATGTCTTCAAACATCAGGTCGTAATGCTTGTGCACCGAGCCGATCTGGCTGTGGCTCTTGGGGATCCCGTACTTTTCGGCGATCTGCGTCACGTTACGAGCGAAGTTATAAGCTTCCTCCTTGGGCAGAAAGAACGGTTCGTTGACCTCTTTGCCCTGCATGCTGCCATGCAGGGTGAACTGTATCCCTTTGCCTTTCTGGGGATCGGTGAACACTTCATAGTCGAGGTGCACGTTGTAATTGACGTCGTCGTCAGTCAACGCATGCCGCTCAATATGCAAATGACCGGGTTCGAACTGGGCCATGGGTTTCTCCTTTCAAGGCATGGGAGAAGGGCAGACATGAAGTCTGCCCCCGGAGTTTCTTTTTATCGGTAGGTGATGCCCGGCGCTGCCGTGCTGACCCGCGTACCGGCGGTGCCCTGGACGATGGCTTCGATGTCCGAGAGCGAACCGATCACCGCGACCTTGCCAGTATGGCGTGCAAATTCACAGGCTGCCTGCACCTTCGGCCCCATGGAGCCGGCGGCGAAGCCCAGGCGTTCGAGTTCGTCCGGGTGGGCCTGGGCGATGGCTTTCTCGGTGGGTTTCTTGAAGTCGATGTACGCCGCGTTGACGTCGGTGGCGATCACCAGCAAGTCCGCCTCCAGCTGTTCGGCCAGCAGCGCCGAGCACAGGTCCTTGTCGATCACCGCTTCGATGCCTTGCAGCTTGCCGTGAGCGCCATACATGGTCGGGATGCCGCCACCACCGGCGCAGATCACGATGCTGCCCTTGTCCAGCAGCCACTTGATCGGGCGGATTTCAAAGATGCGTTTCGGCCGCGGGCTGGCCACCACACGGCGGAACTTGTCGCCGTCCGGGGCGATGGCCCAGCCTTTTTCAGCGGCGAGTTTTTCTGCTTCGGCCTTCTCGTAGACCGGGCCGATCGGTTTGGTCGGATTCTTGAAAGCCGGGTCGTTGGCATCGACTTCGACCTGGGTGAGCAGGGTGGCGAACGGGACTTCGAAGTCCAGCAGGTTGCCCAGTTCCTGTTCGATGATATAGCCGATCATGCCTTCGGTTTCGGCACCGAGCACGTCCAGCGGGTAAGGGGTGACGGAAGTGTAGGCCGCCGCCTGCAACGACAGCAGGCCGACTTGCGGACCATTGCCGTGGGCGATGACCAGTTGGTTGCCGGGATGGATCTTGGCGATTTGCTCGGTGGCGATGCGGATGTTGGCGCGCTGGTTGTCAGCGGTCATCGGCTCACCACGGCGGAGCAGGGCGTTACCGCCCAGAGCTACGACGATACGCATGGTGCATGTCCTTTTTTCGTGTTGATCGCTGATCGTTCCCACGTCGAGGCGTCGAACCGTCCGCGTGGGAATGCCGCCACGGACGCTCCGCGTCCGCTGTGACGCAGAGCGTCACCGGATGCATTCCCACGCGGGAGCGTGGGAACGATCATCTTCAGCCAGTTACAGGTCTGCCAAAGTCGACACCAGAATCGCCTTGATGGTGTGCATGCGGTTTTCCGCTTGCTCGAAGGCGATGCAGGCAGGCGACTCGAACACGTCGTCGGTCACTTCGATGCCGTTTTTCAGGTGTGGATACTGTTCGGCGATCTGTTTGCCGACCTTGGTATCGCTGTTGTGAAACGCCGGCAGGCAGTGCATGAACTTGGTGCGCGGGTTGCCGGTGGCTTTCATCAGCTCAGCGTTGACCTGATACGGCAGCAGTTGCTGGATTCGCTCGGCCCAGGCTTCCACCGGCTCGCCCATCGATACCCAGACATCGGTGTGGATGAAGTCCACGCCTTTGACCGCCGCTTTCGGGTCTTCGGTCAGGGTGATGCGGGCGCCGCTTTCCTCTGCGTATTTTTTGCAGCGATCGACCAGATCGTCGTGCGGCCACAGGGCTTTCGGCGCGCAGATGCGCACGTCCATGCCGAGTTTGGCGCCGATCAGCAGCAGCGAGTTGCCCATATTGTTGCGCGCGTCGCCCAGGTAGGCGTAGCTGATCTCGTGGATCGGCTTGTCGGCGTGCTCACGCATGGTCAGCACGTCGGCAATCATCTGGGTCGGGTGATATTCATCGGTCAGGCCGTTGAACACCGGCACGCCGGCGAACTTGGCCAGCTCTTCGACGATTTCCTGCTTGAAGCCACGGTACTCGATGGCGTCGTACATGCGACCCAGCACGCGGGCTGTGTCCTTCATGCTTTCCTTGTGGCCGATTTGCGAGGAGTTCGGGTCGATGTAGGTGACGTTGGCGCCCTGGTCATAAGCGGCGACTTCGAACGCGCAGCGGGTGCGGGTCGAGGTTTTTTCGAAGATCAGGGCGATGTTGTTGCCCTTCAGGTGTTGCTGCTCGGTGCCGGTGTACTTGGCGCGCTTGAGGTCGCGGGACAGGTCGAGCAGGTAGCGCAGCTCACGTGGGGTGTGGTGTTCCAGGCTGAGCAGGTTACGGTTGTGAATGTTGAACGCCATGATGATTCTCCTTGGATTCGGTAATCGGCCCGGCCGCTACGGGATAGGTGCGGCCGGGGAGATGGTCGTTTAGTAATCGATAGGGTCGCGGATGATCGGGCAAGTCATGCAGTGGCCGCCGCCGCGGCCACGACCGAGTTCGCCGGCGCTGATGGTGATGACCTCCACGCCCGCCTTGCGAAGCAGGGTGTTGGTGTAGGTGTTGCGGTCGTAGCCGATGACCACGCCCGGCTCCACGGCCACCACGTTGTTGCCGTCATCCCATTGCTCGCGTTCGGCGGCGAAGCTGTTGCCGCCGGTTTCGACGACGCGCAGTTTCGGCAGGTTGAGGGCTTTGGCCACGACGTCGAGGAAGGTGCCTTCTTCGCGACGGATGTCGATGCCGCCCTGTTTGCTTTCGTCAGGGCGCAGGGTGAAGGCTACGATCTGGTTGACCACTTCCGGGAAGATCGTGACGAGGTCGCGGTCGCAGAAGCTGAACACGGTATCCAGGTGCATCGCCGCTCGAGACTTCGGCAGGCCAGCGACGATGACTTTTTCCACGGCCTTGTTCTTGAACAGGTTCAGTGCCAGTTGGCCGATGGCCTGACGGGATGAACGCTCGCCCATACCGATCAGCACCACGCCGTTGCCGATTGGCATGACGTCGCCGCCTTCGAGGGTCGAGCTGCCGTGATCCTTGTCCGGATCGCCGTACCAGATCTCGAACTCGGCGTTGGTGAACTGCGGATGGAATTTGTAGATGGCGGTGGTCAGCAGCGTTTCCTGACGACGCGCCGGCCAGTACATCGGGTTCAGCGTCACGCCACCGTAAATCCAGCAGGTGGTGTCGCGGGTGAACTGGGTGTTCGGCAGCGGCGGCAGAATGAAACTGGAGTGGCCGAGGAAGTCGCGGAACATCTGGATGGTCTTGCCACCGAAGCTGTCCGGCAGGTCGTCGGCGGACACGCCGCCAATCAGGAATTCGGCGATGTGTCGCGGCTCCAGGCTTTTCAGCCAGGATTTGACTTCGTTGATCAGGCCCAGGCCCACCGAATCGGCGGTGACCTTGCGATCGAGGATCCAGTCCAGTGCTTCGGGGTTGCCGACGATGTCGGTCAGCAGGTTGTGCATTTCCAGCACGTCGATCCCGCGCTCACGCATCTTGGTCACGAAGTCGAAGTGGTCGCGCTTGGCCTGGGCGACCCACAGCACGTCATCGAACAGCAGTTCATCGCAGTTGTTCGGGGTCAGCCGCTGATGGGCCAGACCTGGGGAGCAAACCATGACTTTGCGCAGTTTGCCGGCTTCGGAATGGACGCCGTACTTAACTTTTTCCGTGGTCATTTCAGTGATCCTCCAGAGAGAAAACGTTGGGCAATTACAGAGTCAGGAAGCCGTCATACAGTCCGTAGGCTGCCACCAGGGCGCCCACGACCACTGCGGCGAAAATCAGCTTCTCGACGTTGGTGAAAACCGGTTGTTTGAGTTCGAGCTTGGCCTTGGCGAACAGGATCGCGCCGGGGGCATAGAGCAGGGCCGACAGCAGCAGGTACTTCACGCCGCCGGCGTAGAGCAGCCACACCGCGTAGATCAGGGCGATGGCGCCGATGATCAGGTCCTTGCGCCGTTCGGCCGCGAAGCCTTCGTAGCTTTCGCCGCGCACCGCCAGCAGCAGGGCGTAGGCCGCCGACCACAGGTACGGCACCAGAATCATCGAAGTGGCGAGGTAGATCAGCGACAGGTAAGTGCTGGCCGAGAACAGGGTGATGATCAGGAACAGCTGCACCATCGCGTTGGTCAGCCACAGGGCGTTGACCGGCACGTGGTTGGCGTTCTCCTTGCGCAGGAACTCCGGCATGGTGTGGTCCTTGGCGGCGGCGAACATGATCTCCGCACACAGCAGCACCCACGACAGCAACGCCCCAAGCAGCGAGATGATCAGACCGACGCTGATCAGCACCGCGCCCCAGTGACCGACCACGTGCTCCAGCACGGCGGCCATCGACGGGTTCTGCAGTTTGGCCAGTTCCGGCTGAGTCATGATGCCCAGCGACAGCACGTTCACCAGCACCAGGAACAGCAGCACGGTGATGAAACCGATCACGGTGGCTTTACCCACGTCCGAACGTTTTTCCGCCCGGGCCGAGAAGATGCTCGCGCCTTCGATGCCGATGAACACCCACACGGTGACCAGCATCATGTTGCGCACCTGGTTCATCACGCTGCCCAGATCCGGGTTTTTCACGCCCCAGATGTCAGCGGTAAAGATGTCCAGTTTGAAGGCGAAGATCGCGATCAGCACGAACAGCAGCAGCGGCACGACCTTGGCGACAGTGGTCACGAGGTTGATGAACGCCGCTTCCTTGATCCCGCGCAGCACCAGAAAGTGCACGCCCCACAGCAGGACAGAGGCGCCGATCACGGCAGCAACGGTGTTGCCTTCCCCAAAAACCGGAAAGAAGTAGCCGAGGGTGCTGAACAGCAGAACGAAGTAACCGACGTTGCCCAGCCAGGCGCTGATCCAGTAACCCCAGGCCGAAGAGAAACCCATGTAATCGCCGAAACCGGCCTTGGCGTAGGCGTAGACACCGCCGTCCAGGTCAGGCTTGCGATTGGCGAGGGTTTGAAAGACGAAAGCGAGGGTGAGCATGCCGACTGCGGTGATGGCCCAGCCAATCAGGACCGCGCCGACGTCGGCACTGGCGGCCATGTTTTGTGGCAAAGAGAATATCCCGCCACCGATCATTGAACCGACTACCAATGCAACCAGTGCACCTAGTCGTAGTTTTCCGGGAGCTTCAGACATTGCATGACTCCATTGCAGGAGAGAAGAGTTCACAGCGTAGTTCTGTTGGCTTTTCAAACAGCTGACTTAGATCAGTGCATGGTCACATTCCATTGTTAATGAATGACTTATGAAACGTCTGAAGGCATAAAGCTATTGTCTGGAAGGCCCGTCCTAGAGGCGTTTTGTCAAAAGTGGTTAAGAATGGATCCTATTACTTTCGAATTATCACGCTAGTTCCTTTTCAGGTTTTGGCAAATTTTTCACCGCTGTTTTCAGTACAGAATTGATTTATTAGGATTCGCGCACAAAACTGTCTGAGCGTGCTACGGCGTTAGCGCCAATGGCTATATATAAAGGGCGCAAGTTGGCGTTATTCAATAAACGTCATTACGCTTTATCCATTTAGTTAAAAGCCGGTTGCATAACGGTTTCGCGGCATTCGCCGCTCTGGAACTTGGAGACGCTGGAATGTCGCAACCGACGCAAAAGCTGCGCCTTGGCGCACTGATCGCCCTGGTGGTGGGTTCGATGATTGGCGGGGGGATATTTTCCCTGCCGCAGAACATGGCAGCCCGGGCTGATGCCGGGGCCATCCTGATCGGCTGGGGCATCACCGCAATCGGCATGCTCACCCTGGCCTTCGTGTTCCAGACCCTGGCCAATCGCAAACCGGAACTGGACTCCGGCGTGTATGCCTACGCCAAGGCCGGGTTCGGCGACTACATGGGGTTCTCTTCGGCGTGGGGTTACTGGATCAGCGCCTGGCTGGGTAACGTCGGGTATTTCGTGTTGCTGTTCAGCACCCTCGGCTACTTCTTTCCGGTCTTCGGCCAGGGCAATACGCCGATTGCCATCGGCTGCGCTTCGGTGTTGCTGTGGGCCGTGCACTTTCTGGTGATGCGCGGGATCAAGGAGGCAGCGCTGATCAATCAGCTGACCACGGTGGCCAAGATCATTCCGTTGATCATGTTCGTGGTCATCGCCGCCGTGGCCTTCAAGGCGGACGTGTTTACCCGCGACATCTGGGGCCGCAGCAACCCGAATTTCGGCGGCGTGATGGATCAGGTGCGCAACATGATGCTGGTCACCGTGTTCGTGTTCATCGGTATCGAAGGCGCCAGCGTTTACTCGGCACGGGCGGAGAAGCGCTCGGATGTGGGCCGGGCCACGGTGATCGGTTTCATCGGTGTGCTGGCGCTGCTGGTGCTGGTCAATGTGTTGTCGCTGGGGATCATGAGCCAGCCGGAACTGGCGACCTTGCAGAACCCGTCGCTGGCCGCCGTACTGGAACACATCGTCGGGCCATGGGGCGCACTGCTGATCAGCGTGGGCCTGGCCATTTCGTTGCTCGGTGCGTTGCTGTCGTGGGCGCTGTTGTGCGCGGAGATCCTGTTCGCCACCGCCAAGGACAACACGATGCCGGCGTTCCTGAAGAAGGAAAACGCCAACCATGTGCCGGTCAATGCGTTGTGGCTGACCAACGTGATGATCCAGATTTTCCTCCTGATCACGCTGTTTTCCGCCGGCACTTACACCAGCCTGATTTACCTCGCCTCCTCGATGATTCTGGTGCCGTATCTGTGGTCGGCGGCCTACGCCGTATTGCTCAGCGGACGGGGGGAAACCTATGAACATGCCTCCGCCGAACGCACCAAGGATCTGCTGATCGGCGGCATCGCGCTGTGTTACGCGGTGTGGCTGTTGTATGCCGGCGGGGTGAAATACCTGCTGCTGTCGGCGCTGCTGTATGCGCCGGGGGTGATCCTGTTCGCCAAGGCCAAACATGAGCAGGGCGAGCCGCTGTTCACCACGCTCGAGAAGGGGATTTTCACCTGCGTGATCGCCGGGGCCGGGCTCGCGGCGTATGGGTTGTACAGCGGCGTGTTATCCCTGTGAGATTGCGGCTCGACTATCAGGGATCCTGCGACTGGCCGGCAATGCTCGAGTTTCTCGCGGCCCGCGCAGTGGTCGGGATGGAGACGGTGGCCGATGGCGTGTATTCGCGCAGCATCGGGTTGAACGGGTTTCACGGCACGGTTTCGGTCTGGCCCGGTGACGGTGATGCGCTGGAGGTGGAGCTGGATTTCCCGGATCCGTCGGCGGTTCCCGAGATTGTTGCGCGTTTGCGACGGATGTTTGATCTGGATGCGGATCTACCCACGATGTAGCGGCATCTGGCGGTAGATCCGCTGCTGGCGCGGCTGATCGCCGAACGGCCGGGGTTGCGGGTGCCGGGGGCGTGGGATGGTCTGGAACTGGCGTTTCGCGCGGTGCTGGGGCAGCAGATCACCGTGGTGGCGGCGATTCGACTGGCGGGGAAACTGGTGGCGCAGTATGGCGAGCCTTTGCGTTCTTCAGTGCCGGGCCTGACCCACGTCTTTCCTCAGGCAAAGGTTTTGGCAAACGCTGATCTGGCGGCGCTGGGCATGCCGAAAAGTCGCGGGCGGACCTTGTCCGGGGTGGCGCAGGCGTCATTGGACGATCCGCTGCTGTTTGCCTCCGGGACGGCGCGGTTGCTGGCGCTGCACGGGATTGGCGACTGGACGGCGCAGTACATTGCCCTGCGCCAGTTGCGGGACATGGACGGGTTTCCGACTGGCGATGTGGGGTTGCTGCGGGCGCTGGAAGTGCTGGAGGGGGAACGGGTGACGGCGCGGGAGTTGTCTGTTCGGGCTGAAGCCTGGCGGCCGTTTCGGGGGTATGCGGCGCAGGTGTTGTGGGCTTCTTTGAGCCGATTCGACTGAGTTTTTCGTTTTCGACTTGAAACCCATGCCCTCACCCCAGCCCTCTCCCGGAGGGAGAGGGAGCCGACCGAGTTGTCTCGCATCATCCATCGACCTGAAAAATCGAGTCGATTTTGGATTCGGCGAGAAAGGGTCAAGTCGGTGTACTTCTCAAATATTCCCCAATCGGCTCCCTCTCCCCCCGGGAGAGGGCTGGGGTGAGGGCAGCGATCTCAAACCATGCACAAATCTCAAAACCACTGCGGACGATGCGACCCCAACTCAGTCGCCGGCAAAGCCCACTGCAACGGCGCTCCAGCAATACGCAGCGGCGTTTGAAGCCGACGTGCCGGCCCCCATGGCGTGTGTTCCATCTGTAAGCTCTGGTCCTTTGCCTCCTCCGGACGCAACGCTTCGTCCGTCCCAGCCCCACGCTCAACCAACAACTTCGCCGTCCGCGCCAGCGACAACCGTGCCGATCCACCTCGACCACTGCGTAACCGTTCAGCCAGCAACCGAATCACACTCGCCGCCATCAGATACCCCGTCGCATGATCCAGCGCCTGCACCGGCAGCGGTGTCGGTTTGTCCGCTTGCTTCCAGCGCTGTCCGGCCTCGGCAATCCCGCTGCTCATCTGCACCAGACTGTCGAAGCCCCGACGGTTCTGCCACGGGCCGCTCCAGCCGTAGGCGTTGAGGCAGACATCGATCAGCCCCGGCGCCAGTTGCCGGCGGCGTTCAGCGCCGAAGCCAAGATGTTCAAGGGCGTCGGCGCGATAACCGTGCAGAAGAATGTCGGCATCCTTGAGCAGGCTTTCGAATACTGCGCGATCTGCCGGAGCATGCAGATCCAGTCGCGCACAACGTTTGCCGAGGGTCACTTCCGGCACCACGCCGGGTTCATTCCAGGTCGGCGGGTCGATGCGCAGCACGTTGGCGCCCAGCCCTGCAAGAAAGCGGCTGGCGGTCGGGCCAGCCAGTACGCGAGTCAGGTCGAGCACCTTGAGCCCGGCCAATGGCCGCTCCACCGAGCCTTGCCAGGGTTGATGACTTACGTTTTTCTCATCACTGAAATGCACCAAGGGTTCGGCATTCACCGCCAGCCCTTGGGGATGCTTCTGCCACTGTTCCCAGCTGCGCATTTCAGCCGCACAGCCCTTGGCCTCGACCACCGCTCGCTCCAGATCGGCACTGGCCCACTGCGCGACTTTCGCCGCCATTGCCGCGCGGTCGGCACAGGCACCGAGCACGCGTTCAGCGGCGGCGCGGTGATGCGGGGCGTTGGTGTGCAGGCGGATCCAGCCGTCTCGGGTTGCGTAGTCGCCGGCCACCGGATCCCACAGCGGCGGCACTTCCCAGCCGATCGGTCGCAGCGAGGTGGCGAACCAGAACGAGGCGAGGCGGCGGTCGACTTCTACAGTGGGCAAGTCGCCGGTTTGCTGCTGAAGGAGTTCGGCGACAGCTTGCCCGGCAACGGCGATGCTCGCGCAGGCAAGGTCGGTGACGGCAAACGCCGAAGGTAGGGCGCCCTCGCCAGTGAACGGAATCGGCGTGGGGGACAAGCCGATTGCGGCTTGAATGGACATGAGCAGATCAGTCATCGAAGGCCCTCCGGAAGAGGGCCTGATCATAGATCAAATCAGACGCGGAACTGATCCATCAATTTCATCTGCTGGCTGGCCAGGGCGTTGAGCTGGCTACTGATCGCCGCCGATTCGGTGGCCTGTTCGGTCAGGGTTTCGGTGACGGTACGGATCGCCGAGACGTTGCGGTTGACCTCTTCGGCCACGGCGCTTTGCTGTTCGGCGGCGCTGGCGATCTGCAGGTTCATGTCGCTGATCACGGTAACCGCGTCGCTGATCTTGCCGAGGGCGTCCACGGCCTGGCGGATCTGCCCGGCGTTGTTGTGAGCCTGGGTCTGGCTCGAGTGCATGGTCGCGACCACTCCACGGGTGCCGGTCTGGATGCGCTCGATCACCACGCGGATTTCTTCGACCGAATCCTGGGTGCGCTTGGCGAGGTTACGGACTTCATCTGCCACCACCGCAAAACCACGACCGCTTTCACCGGCACGGGCCGCTTCGATCGCGGCGTTCAGCGCCAGCAGGTTGGTCTGCTCGGCAATGCTGCGGATCACTTCTAGCACCGAACCGATCTGCTCGCTGTTGACTGCCAGCTCTTCGACTTCGGTCACGGCTTTGCTGACTTCATCGGCCAGTTGGTTGATGTCGCGGGTGCTGCGCTCGATGATCGACATCCCGTCCTTGGCCGACTGATCGGCGCCTTTCGCCGCGTTGGCCGCATTCGACGCGCTGTTCGCCACGTCGTGAGCGGTGGCGCTCATTTCGTTGGAGGCGGTCGCTACCTGATCGATCTCGCGGAACTGCACCTGCATGCCTTCGCTGGTCTGGCGGGCGATTTCCGATGACTGATCGGCGGTGCCACGGGCCTCGGTGATGCTCTGTTTGATCTGGGCGATGGTCGGTTGCAGCTTGTCGAGGAAGCGGTTGAACCAGTTCACCAGTTCGCCCAGTTCATCTTTCTTGGTGTAGTTCAGGCGCTGCGTCAGATCACCTTCACCGCTGGCGATGTTCTTCAGCATTTCGGCGACGCTGTTGATCGGACGGGTCACGCCGGAGGCGGTGAGCCAGATCAGCAACAGACCGATCAGGCCGGCGATCACGGCCACCGCCAATGCGGTAATCGTGCCGGTTTGCTGCGCGTCGTCGAGCACAGCCTGGAGCTTGACCGAGTCGGCCAGCAGCACTTGTTTCGGCAGGTCGATGACCACGCCCCAGGCCTTGGAGTCGGCAATCGGGTTGACCGGATACACGGCGCGGATCAGGTCGCCCCGCTCGAGAATCTTCGGTGTGCCGGCACTCAGCAGTTGCAGCACGTCCTTGCCCTCGGCGCCGAGGGTGTCGCCGATGCTCTTGCCGACCTTGCCGGCATCCGCGCTGTAGGCACCGAGCACGCCGCTGCCGGAGACGATCAGCATGTGCCCGGCGCTGTTGAACAGGTCACGCTGAGAGTCCACGGCCGCCGCTTGCAGGGCGTCGAGGGCGATGTCGACACCGACCACGCCGATGGCCTTGCCGTCCACCAGCAGGGGCACGGAAATGGTGGTCATGAGCATTTCCTTGCCGCCCACGGTGTCGGCGTAAGGATCAAGCAGGCAGGTACGTTTGTTGTCGCGAGGGCAGGTGTACCAGCTGTTGTAAGGCGTGCCGCTGACGCTGAGGGTGGTCTTGTTCATGTCGTCTTCGACCATGATCGTGTTCAGCGACGGACCCGCAGCACGGCTCCAGTAACTGGCGAAACGTCCCGCCTCGTTGGACTGGCGCGCGGCATCGTTGGCGAATTCGCTGTCCTTGCCGTCCAGTCCGTTGGGTTCGAACGCCAGCCAGATGCCAAGCACCTTGCTGTTGCGCTCGAAGGCGGTTTTCAGGCTCTGGTTCAACTCTTCACGCAGGGCGCCGGCGTCCAGCGAACGCTTGGCGGCCATCACTCGCATGTCCTTGATCTGGTCTGCCAGGGCGGTGATCACCAACAGGCTCTCGCCGAAGGTTTTCTGCACCCGCACCGCTTGCTCGGCAGCCTTGGCCTGCAACAGGTCCTGCACGCTGGCGGTGAGCATCTTGCTGCTGGAAGCACTGACCAGTTCGTCGTTCTGGTTGGTCTGGTAAATGTTGATGCCAACGATCAGCGCGACCACACCGAGCAGGCAGAGGCCGGAGAGCAGGACGATTTTCAGGCGAATGGACAGAGAGTCGAACATGGGACGTTCTCGCGAATGGATGAGCTGTTGGCTAAGAGGCAGGAAGGTGCCCGGTTCGCCAAATCCATTCAGCGCCATTCAATGCTCATCGGCGCGAGGCGGGTACGCATGAGTTGCAAGCCGACGAACGGTCACGGCTAAACGTTTGCGCGAGTAAATGCCCTGAAAACAAGAGAAAAATCAGGAAATCTTCGGCAGCGCTTCCGGTCGCGACCAGATCCACAGATTGCCCATCGTCATCCCGGCAATCGCCAGATAGATCGGCCAGCCGTGATCGAGCATCACCAGCATCAGCGTGGCGCACAGCAACATGCTGACGGTGGCGCTGACCTTGGCTTTGCGGGCGATGATCTTGCCGTTGCGCCAGTTACTCAGGATCGGCCCGAACAGCCGATGGTTTTCCAGCCAGGCACTCAGGCGCGGCGAGCTGCGGGTCGCGGCCCAGGCGGCGAGCAGGATGAACTCGGTGGTCGGCAGGCCGGGCACGACGATGGCGATCAGACCGATGCCGAGACTGACATAGGCAAGCAGACCGAACAGCAGGCGGGCGAGTCGGGAGGCGGCGGGTTGGGGCATGGGCTCAGCGAGAGGCTTATGTGACAAGGTGGGAATCTTACAGACTTACGCAACTCCTTGTGGGAGCTGGCTTGCCAGCTATAGCGTCCGGTCAGTCGACAGGGATGTTGTCTGACACGCCGTCATCGCTGGCAAGCCAGCTCCCACAGGTTTTACGGTGTGGCTGGGATCAGGCCGGTTCGGTTTCTGTGGCGTAAGCCTGTTCCAGCAGCACGGTGAAGCGGTTGAACGCATCGATCGCGCCTTGCTCCACTTCCGCTTCTTCTTCAGCACTGAATTGCAGCGAATCGAGGGTACGCACAAAGCTCTTCCAACCTTCGGCGCGACCGCCTTCAGGCTCGCCCAGATGACGGGCGCCAAAGGTTTCGCTCAGGTCCAGCGCGACCGCGCGTTTGATCAGGAACGCAGCGCCGAGCTTGGAACCCTCGGAGACGAAGATCCAGCCCAGGGCGCGGGCCTTGCTCGGGTTTTTTACGGCGCCGGCGACTGGCGCAGGCACTTCGGTGTCAAGGTCGGCGAGGTCGGCCCTGGCCGCTTCGGCGCGGCAGCGGGCCGGCAGGTCTGGGACGATGGCGGTCAGTTCGGCATCGTTGTACAGCGACACCAGTTCCGACTGGAACAGGTACTGCGCGACCACGAAACGGGCGAAGTTGGCGCGGGTCTCGAACGGCGCGTGGGCCTTGACCAGGGCATCGAGCTTGCTGTGCGGCTCGTGGGTGATCTGGTTCAGGCGTTGCGAACGCAGGGCTTTTTCCGGGGTGCTCATGAGATGTCCTTGAAAAGAAGAGGCGCTTGATAACGAGACGTACGGGCAAGCGCCGGACAGTAAAAAAACCTCACGGCGCGGCAATGCATGCGCGCCGTGAGGTCATCCGGATCAGATATCCCAGACCAGGTTGATCGCGAAGTTGCGACCCGGCTGGGTCAGGCGATCGAGGTTGGCCGGTTGTGTCACCGAGGCTTCGCCGACGCTGTCGTAACCGCGCACGTCATCCCACAGCCAGTATTTCTTGTCGGTCAGGTTGTAGATGCCGCCGCTGACGGTGACGTCGTCGGTGACCTTGTAATAACCGGCCAGATCGAGAATGCCGAAGCCCGGCGACTTGAATTGACTGCTGACACCGTCCGGCGATTTGAAGTTGCTGTCGTCGACGCGATCCTTCTTCTTGACCACGGTCCAGCTCAGCAGGCCGCCGTAGTTGTCCTGGTCATAACCGAGGCCGAACACGCCGGTCAGCGGGTTGACGCTGTTCAAAGGCTCGCCGTTGTCGTTGTTGCGTCCATAGGCGTAGGAGATCGAACCCTGGGTGTACAAGCCTTGCGGCGCGCCGAAGGAATCCAGGTTCAGACGACCTTTGACTTCGGCACCCTTGATGGTGGCGTGCTTGATGTTGCTGGACTGGAACGTCAGCTCGCTGTAGCCCGGGGTGACGGCGTCTTCGTTGATGAAGTCGCGGTACTTGTTATAGAACACCGCCACGTCGAACGAGCCTTGCTCGAAGTTGCCGCGCAGGCCGGTTTCATAGCTTTTGCTCTTTTCCGGTTCCAGGTCCGGGTTCGGCGCCACGTTGTAGCCGGTGGTGCTGTTCTCGAAGCGGCCGTACAGCGCTTTCGCGGTCGGGGTGCGGAAGCCTTCGGCGTATTGGCCGTACCAGGTGTAGTTGTCGGTCAGTGCGTAGGTCAGGCCGAATTTCGGCGAGACTTTATGCCAGGTCTTGTTCTCGTCGCTGACCGTGCCGTTGCCGTCGGCTGCCACGGTGTTGAGGAATTCCTGGGTGATGTGCGGCTTGAGCTGGGTGTAGTCGTAGCGCAGGCCTGGCAGGAAGGTCCAGTTGTTCCAGCTGATCTGATCCTGGGCGAACAGGCTGTAGGTGTTGATGGTCGGGTCCGGGAAGTCACTGGATTTTTTCAGCACGTCGGCTGCGCTGGTGGCGCCGATGGCGGTGCAGCCGCGACCGACCGCCAGGCACTTGCCGTCGCCGCTGCGCGAGCCGGTAACTTTCTGCTGCTTGATTGTGGTGCCGTAAGTCAGCACGTGATCGGTGTCACCGATGGCGAATGCCTTGTCCAGTTGCGCGTCGAAGACCCACTGTTTTTCTTCGTAGATCGTGTCGCGGGTGCGCAGCACTTTACGGGTGATCGGGTAATAGAACTCGTCGGTGCTCTGGTCGGTCTTGGCGGTCTGGTGGTTGAGGCTCCACTTCACGTTGTCCGCCAGCAGGCTGTCGAGCTCGAAGTTGTGCTCCAGGCCGAAACGCTCGCGGGTGATGGTGTCGTTGCCGGTGCGCCACTGGTACATGCCGCCGGGCAGCACGCTGTTCGGGATCGTCGGGGCGCCGTTGAAGTACGGGCCGCCGTAGGCGCTTTTCTGATCGGTGTCGCGATCATCCTTGTACTTTTCGTAGGTCAGGCCCAGGCGCGAACCTTCGTTGTAGTTCCAGCCGATCTTGGCCAGCACGTTCGTGGCTTTCACGTCTTCCGGGTTGGCGGCGGTACGCTCAAGACCGGTGCCGTTGTTGCTGCCGTAGGAATCGGTTTCGTGGCCGTCGCGCTGGCTGTAGTGCAGCAAACCGTCGAACTGGTCGGCGCGACCGGCGACGGTGGCGGATTTCAGCCAGCTCTCATCGGCGGAGCTGTAGCCGGTTTTCAGGCGGGCACCGACGTCTTTGCCGGGCTTGATGATGTCGTCCGGGTCGAGGGTGTAGTAGCTGACGGCGCCGCCGATGGCGTTGCTGCCGTACAGCACCGAGGCCGGGCCGCGAAGAATTTCGACGCGTTTGACGATTTCCGGGTCAACGTAATTGCGCTGAGTCTTGGCGTACGGACCATTGAAGAAACCGTCCGGCACTTCGACGCCGTCGACCTGAGTCAGAATCCGGTCGCCGTCGATGCCGCGAATGTTGTAGCCGCTGATCCCGCCACGCTGGCCGGCGCCGCCCACGGATACGCCCGGCTCGTAGCGCACCAGATCCTTGATGGTGTTGACGTTGTTGCGGTCCAGATCCTGACGGGTCTGCACGGTGACAGTGGCCGGCACGCTGTTGATCGACTGTTCCTGACGGGTGGCGCTGATGGTCACCTGGTCGAGGTTAAGCGCGCCGCTGCTGGCGCGTTTTTCCAGCACGACGTTGTTGTTGCTCAGTTTGCGGAAGCTCAGGTTGGTCCCCACCAACAGACGCTCCAGGGCTTTTTCCGGTGGCAGCGAACCGCGCACGCCCGGCGACGACACGTCCTGCCCCAGTTCCGCCGGCAAACCGACCTGCCAGCCGGTGACCGCGGTGAACGCATTGAGCGCCGACACCAGCGGCTGCTGGGCAATGGCGAACGAGTAGTCGCCCATGTTGCGCGTCGGCTGTTCGGTGGCGGCCATCAGCGGCGCGGTGCCGGCCATCAGAATGGCGGCGGTCAGCAGCGACAGCACGCGGGAAGGGGAAGAAGTCTGGCGGGTAAGGCGAGAGGACATCGATAGCGCTCCGTGTCGCACGAATCTTTATAGGTGCTGATTGATCTCGCGAGATGCGAATCAATTGCATTGGCTATAACGAGACGAACGAGCTTCGACTATCGAGTAAAAATAATTCTCATTTAGTTCAAGATCACCAGCGCCGGGAATTCCCGAAGCTTGGCCGAGGTGATATGAGCGAGCGAACGCACCACGTCCAGCGGCTGGTCGAGACGGTAATTGCCGGTGACGGCGACGTCGGCCAACTGATCGTTGGTGTTGATGATGAAGCCCGGGTAGTAGCGGCGCAGTTCGGCCAGCACCTGGTTCAGCGGGCAGTTCTCGAAGATCAGCCGACCCTGCACCCAGGCCAGATCGGTGGCGGCGTCGACCTTGGCCGGACGGTCGAAACCGTTCGGGCCGATGCGGATGCTTTCCCCGGCGGACAGCCGCACACGGGCATCGTCACGGGTCGCCCGCAGATCGACATCGCCGCGCTGCACCCGCACCTGCGCCACGCCGTCCAGATAACGCACGGCGAACGCGGTGTCGCGCACGCTTGCCTTCACCGGCCCGGCGTCGATTTCCAGCGGCTGGCTGCGGCTGGCCGGGATCTCGAAAAACGCTTCGCCCTGATACAGCCGCGCGATTCGCTGCTGATCGTTGATGGTGCTGGAGAACGCGGAATTGGTGTTGAGCAGGACTTTCGAACCGTCCTCGAGTTGCAGGCGCTGACGCTCGCCGACCACGGTCAGGTGATCGGCCTGCAGACGCATCGGCAGGTTGCTGAAACTGAACAGCCCGAGCAGCAGCACCGCGGCGGTGGCCAGCGGTTTCCAGTGCGGACGCAGGCGAGTGAGGACGGTAACTTTCTTCGGTTTGGCCGCGAGGTTTTGCGCGCACTGAGCGATCTGCGGGCCGTCCCAGATTGCCTGAGCCTTGGCGAACGCCTCGGCATTCAACGGATCGGCCGCCAGCCAGGCATGGAATTGCCGGGTCTGCTCCTCGTCCGGACTGCCGAGCACGATGAGCCAGTCCAGAGCCTGGTCCATTGCGCTGGCGGCGTCCTGCGCCGATGAAGGCGAAGGGGAGCGGTGGGTGTCCGTCACGGTGTTTCCTCGGCAGTGTCTGTGCACGGCTGTTTTTTTAGTGAAGCGTAAAAGTCGGGCAAGGGTAACAAAGCCCGATGATCAGTGCAGTCGATCCTGTCGAATACCGACAAGGCTTGCAGATCAGTCGCCGTTCAGGCGCTCGGCGACACCGATGCAGATGGTCATGATCAGTTTGAGTTCTTTCTGCACCGTGCTGAGGGATACGCTCAGTTCTTCGGCGATTTCCTGATAGCTGTGCCCGTGCAGGCGGCTGAGGATGAAGATTTGCTGTTGGCGGGGGCTGAGTTCACCGAGGCTCACGTTCAGGCGCTCCAGCAATTGTTCGGCGTGGGCGGCGTCTTCGGCGCTGCTGGCGGGGGCGGCGACGCTGTGCACCACGTCCTGCGGCACGTCGTCGACCATGGTCCGCGAATGAATCTTGCGCGCACGCAAATGATCCAGTGCCAGGTTGCGCGCGGTCTGGAAGACAAAGGGTTCAAGGTGATCGATGGCCCGTTCGCTCAGCGCCCGGGTGACGCGCAGGTAAGTTTCCTGCAACAGGTCTTCGGCGGTGCTGTGGTTGTTGACCATCCGTTCCAGCGTCCGCAGCAGCGAGGTGCGCTGGGCGAGGAAGACGTGGTTGAAGTGTGATTGACTCACGGGAAGACCTGATCCATTTCGAGCGAATGATAATGCTTATCATCCGCCCGAGTGGTCAAGTGTTGATTTGTCAAAGGTTGGTAAAGCTTTTGCCCGCTCTCAAAACGGCGCCAGCGGTTTTATTCCGCGTTGCACAGGGCCAGGCAGTTATCGAGCATACGGTTGGAGAAGCCCCACTCGTTGTCGTACCAGGCCAGTACTTTCAGCAGTTTGCCGCTGGCTTTGGTGTGGTTGGCGTCGAAGATCGACGACAGCGGGTTGTGGTTGAAGTCGCTCGATACCAGCGGCAGGGTGTTGTAGCCGAGGATCTTCGAATGCTGGCTCGCCGCTTTCATCAGTGCATTGACCTCATCGGCCGAGGCTTCGCGCTTCAGCTGCACGGTCAGGTCCACCAGCGACACATTGATCACCGGCACACGCACGGCCATGCCGGTCAGCTTGCCCGCCAGTTCCGGCAGCACCAGGCCCACGGCTTCGGCAGCGCCGGTCTTGCTCGGGATCATGTTCTGGGTGGCGGAGCGGGCGCGGTACGGGTCGGTGTGGTAGACGTCGGTCAGGTTCTGGTCGTTGGTGTAGGCGTGAATCGTGGTCATCAGACCACTTTCGATGCCCAGTTCGCGGTGCAGCACCTGAGCCACGGGGGCCAGGCAGTTGGTGGTGCACGACGCGTTGGAAATGATCTGGTGCGACTGGCGCAGAATGTCGTGGTTCACACCGTAAACGACGGTGGCATCGGCGCCTTTGGCCGGGGCCGAGATAATCACTTTGCGTGCGCCGGCGGTAATATGCGCGGCGGCTTTGGCCCGGTCGGTGAACAGACCGGTGCATTCGAATACCACATCAATCTTTTCCGCGGCCCATGGCAGGTCGGCCGGGTTGCGGATGGCGCTGACCGAAATGCGGTCGCCGTTGACGGTCAGGCTCTCGTTGTCATGAGCCACTTCGGCGTCGAATGTGCCATGAACGGTGTCGTACTTGAGCAGATGCGCATTGATCGCGCTGTCGCCCAGATCGTTGATGGCGACGATCTGCAAATCCTGACGATAGCCTTGGGTATAGAGTGCGCGCAGGACATTACGGCCGATGCGGCCAAAACCATTGATTGCGATTCGAAGAGTCATTGAACAGCGCCGCCGTCGTTTTGTTGTTGGAATTACAAGATTATTCGCATAAAAATAGAAAACAAGCCTTTTTAGTGGCAATATTTTGTTTTATCTACAACGAGTGACCTGAATCAACTGGTCCGAATGATCAAGAAAACCGTTCGTCATCCCACGCGAACGGGCTTCTGATCAGCATAGACAATCAGGTCGCCACATCCGTTAGCCTGGAGTTCTACACATGCATCCCCGCGTTCTTGAGGTCACCGAACGGCTTATCGCCCGCAGCCGCGCCACGCGTCAGGCTTACCTTGCGCTGATTCGCGGCGCTGCAACTGACGGGCCGATGCGCGGCAAACTGCAATGCGCCAACTTCGCCCATGGCGTGGCCGGGTGTGGCAGCGAAGACAAGCACAGCCTGCGGATGATGAACTCGGCGAACATCGCAATTGTTTCGTCATATAACGACATGCTCTCGGCGCACCAGCCGTACGAAGTCTTCCCGGAACAAATCAAGAACGCCCTGCGCGAAATCGGCTCGGTCGGCCAGTTCGCCGGCGGCACGCCTGCCATGTGCGACGGCGTGACCCAGGGCGAGCCGGGCATGGAGCTGAGCCTGCCGAGCCGCGAAGTGATCGCGATGTCGACGGCGGTGGCGCTGTCCCACAACATGTTCGACGGCGCGCTGATGCTCGGCATCTGCGACAAGATCGTGCCGGGCCTGATGATGGGCTCGCTGCGTTTTGGTCACCTGCCGACGATCTTCGTACCGGGCGGGCCGATGGTCTCGGGGATTTCCAACAAGGAAAAAGCCGACGTGCGGCAGAAGTACGCCGAAGGCAAGGCGACCCGCGAAGAGCTGCTGGAATCGGAAATGAAGTCCTACCACAGCCCGGGCACCTGCACGTTCTACGGCACTGCCAACACCAACCAGTTGCTGATGGAAGTCATGGGTCTGCACCTGCCGGGCGCGTCGTTCGTCAACCCGAACACGCCGCTGCGTGACGCCCTGACCCGCGAAGCCGCGCATCAGGTCACCCGCCTGACCAAACAGAACGGCAACTTCATGCCGATCGGCGAAATCGTCGACGAGAAGGCGCTGGTCAACTCGATCGTCGCGCTGCACGCCACCGGCGGTTCGACCAACCACACCCTGCACATGCCGGCCATCGCCATGGCGGCGGGCATTCAACTGACCTGGCAGGACATGGCCGACCTCTCCGAAGTCGTGCCGACCCTGAGCCACGTCTATCCGAACGGCAAGGCCGACATCAACCACTTCCAGGCCGCGGGCGGCATGTCGTTCCTGATCCGCGAACTGCTCGAAGCCGGCCTGCTGCACGAAGACGTCAACACGGTGCTCGGCCACGGCCTGAGCCAGTACACCAAGGAGCCGTTCCTCGATAACGGCAAGCTGGTGTGGCGCGAAGGCCCGACCGACAGCCTTGATGAAAACATTCTGCGTCCGGTGGCCCGAGCGTTTTCGGCAGAAGGCGGCTTGCGCGTGATGGAGGGCAACCTCGGTCGCGGCGTGATGAAGGTGTCCGCCGTGGCGCTGGAAAACCAGATCGTCGAAGCACCGGCCATGGTGTTCCAGGATCAGCAGGATCTGGCGGACGCTTTCAAGGCCGGTCTGCTGGAGAAGGATTTTGTCGCGGTGATGCGCTTCCAGGGTCCGCGTTCCAACGGCATGCCTGAGCTGCACAAGATGACGCCGTTCCTCGGCGTGCTGCAGGATCGCGGCTTCAAGGTTGCGCTGGTAACTGACGGACGTATGTCCGGCGCATCCGGGAAAATTCCGGCGGCCATTCATGTCAGCCCCGAAGCTTATGTCGGCGGCGCTTTGGCGCGGGTGCAAGAGGGCGATATCATCCGCGTCGATGGCGTCAAAGGCACTTTGGAACTCAAGGTGGACGCCGCCGAATTCGCAGCGCGCGAACCCGCCAAAGGCCTGTTGGGCAACAACATCGGCAGCGGTCGCGAACTGTTTGGCTTCATGCGTTTGGCCTTCAGCTCGGCGGAGCAGGGCGCCAGCGCCTTCACTTCTGCCCTGGAGACGCTTAATTGAAACTGGCTTTGGTCGGTGACATCGGAGGCACCAACGCGCGGTTCGCGTTGTGGAAAGATCAGCAGCTCGAATCGGTTCAGGTGCTGGCCACGGCCGACCATGCCAGCCCGGAAGAGGCGATCAGCCTCTACCTCAGCGGGCTCGGTCTGGCGCCGGGCGCTATCGGCTCGGTGTGCCTGTCGGTGGCGGGGCCGGTGAGCGGCGATGAGTTCAAGTTCACCAACAACCACTGGCGCCTGAGTCGCAAGGCGTTCTGCCAGACCTTGCAGGTCGATCAGTTGTTGCTGATCAACGATTTCTCGGCGATGGCGCTGGGCATGACCCGTTTGCAGCCCGGCGAATTCCGCGTGGTTTGCGAAGGCACGCCGGAGCCGTTGCGTCCGGCAGTGGTGATCGGTCCGGGCACTGGCCTGGGCGTCGGCACGTTGCTCGATCTCGGTGAAGGTCGATTTGCCGCGTTGCCGGGAGAGGGCGGTCACGTCGATCTGCCGCTGAGCAGTCTGCGTGAAACCCAGCTCTGGCAGCACATCCACAACGAAATCGGCCACGTCAGCGCGGAAACCGCGTTGAGCGGCGGCGGCTTGCCTCGGGTGTACCGGGCGATCTGCGCGGTGGATGGTCATGAACCGAAACTCGATACGCCGGAGGCCATCACTGCGGCGGGACTTGCAGGCGACCCGATTGCCCTGGAAGTACTGGAGCAATTCTGCTGCTGGCTCGGTCGCGTGGCCGGCAATAACGTGCTGACCACCGGCGGCCGTGGTGGGGTGTACATCGTGGGTGGCGTGATTCCGCGCTTTGCCGACTTCTTCCTCGAAAGCGGTTTCGCCCGCAGCTTCGCCGACAAGGGCTGCATGAGCGATTACTTCAAGGGGATTCCGGTGTGGCTGGTGACGGCGCCGTATTCCGGGCTCGTCGGTGCAGGAGTGGCGCTCGAACAATCCGGTAAATGATCATTCCCACGCCGAGCGTGGGAACCCTCGACACATCAGGCATAATCCGCCCAATTCCAACAACAAGGATGCCTTCGAAGTGAGCTCAGTCAACAAGTCGATTTTGTTGGTCGATGACGACCAGGAGATACGCGAGTTGCTGGAAACCTACCTGACCCGCGCGGGTTTTCAGGTTCGGGCCACGGCGGATGGCGCCGGTTTTCGTCAGGCGTTGAACGAAGCGCCGAGCGATCTGGTGATCCTCGATGTGATGCTGCCCGATGAAGACGGCTTCAGCCTGTGCCGCTGGGTGCGCCAGCATCCGCGTCAGGCCCAGGTGCCGATCATCATGCTTACCGCCAGTTCCGACGAAGCCGATCGTGTCATCGGTCTGGAGCTAGGCGCCGACGACTACCTCGGCAAACCTTTCAGCCCCCGCGAACTGCAAGCCCGGATCAAGGCCCTGCTGCGTCGCGCCCAATTCGGTCAGGAACGCGGCGGCAGTGAAGTGCTGGCGTTCGATGAGTGGCGACTGGACATGGTCAGCCATCGGCTGTTCCACACCGACGGCGAGGAAGTGATTCTTTCCGGCGCCGACTTCGCCCTGCTGAAACTGTTCCTCGATCACCCTCAGCAAATCCTCGACCGCGACACCATCGGCAACGCCACCCGTGGCCGCGACCTGATGCCCCTCGATCGCATCGTCGACATGGCCGTCAGCCGTTTGCGCCAGCGTCTGCGCGACACCGAAAAACCGCCACGGCTGATCCGCACCGTGCGTGGCAGCGGCTACCAGCTGGCAGCCAATGTGGTTGCCGGCAATGGTCACTGAGTTCCTGCGCACCACCGCGCGCAAAGTGCCGATGCCGCGTTCGTTGCTCGGCCGGATGTTGCTGCTGACGTTGCTCGCGGTGTTGTTCGCCCAGACCCTGTCCAGCGTGATCTGGGTGTCCCAATTGCGCGCGACCCAGCTCGAAGGCCTGGTCACCAGCGCTCGCAGCCTCGCCCATTCGATGACCGCCAGTGTCAGTTACTTCCGCTCGTTGCCGGTGGCCTATCGGCCGCTGGTGCTCGATCAGTTGCGCAGTATGGGCGGCACGCGTTTTGTGGTGACGCTGAACGACAAGCCGCTGGGCATGGAAGTACTGCCGGTGACACCGCGCAAGGCAGCGGTGTTGAAAGCGGTGGATGAAGTGCTGCGTCAGTCGCTGGGCCAGGACACCGACATTCTGGTGACCTTCGTCAGCCCTGATGACCTGCGGATCTTCAACGCCGGGTTGAAACTCGATGAGTTGCCACGTTCGTGGGCGCATTACGCGTTGACGCTGGAACCGGTGAATCCGCCGGTGCTGGTGACCCAGATTCAGTTGGCGCCGGGTGAATGGCTGTACATCGCCTCACTGCTGCCCGAACCCTACACCAGTCTTGAAGAACAGGGCCTGCCGACTCAGCAGGTGTGGTTCATCGTCTTCACCAGCGGTTTCCTGTTGTTGTTCATCGGCCTGCTGGTGCACTGGCAGAGTCGGCCGCTCAAGCGTCTTGCGCGGGCCGCGCGGGATTTGTCGCTGGGCGCCGACGTCGAGCCGGTGGCCGAGGGCGGCGGCAGCGAAGTGGTCGAAGTGGGCCGCGCCTTCAACACCATGCGCGAGCGGATCAGCCGTTACCTCACCGAGCGCAGTCAGCTGTTCAGCGCGATTTCCCATGACCTGCGTACACCGATCACCCGCCTGCGGCTGCGGGTCGAACTGCTGGAAGACGAAACACTGCAAACCAAGTTCGGCCGCGATCTGGATGAGCTGGAGCTGCTGGTCAAAGGCGCGCTGCAATGCGTGAAGGACACCGACATCCACGAAAACATCGAGCCGGTGGACCTGAACCATGTGCTCGACTGTCTGGTGGAGCCGTATCTGGCACCCAACGGCAACGGTCGCGTGACCCAGCAGGGACGGGCGTTGGCGGCTTATCCGGGCAAGCCATTGGCGCTCAAGCGCTGCATCGGCAACCTGATCGACAACGCGTTGAAGTACGGCCAGAACGCGCACTTGCACATCGATGACGACGAAAGCGCATTCGTGCTGCATGTCGATGATGAAGGTCCGGGGGTGCCGGAACAGCGGTTGGAGCAGGTGTTCGAGCCGCACTTCCGGTTGGCGGGGCAGCAGCAGGGTTACGGTCTCGGTTTGGGGATCGCCCGCAACATTGCCCATAGCCATGGCGGTGAGGTGACGTTGCAGAATCTGCGTGAGGGTGGATTGCGCGTGACCCTGCAATTGCCGCGTTCGGCGGATTAAGTCAAAAGCTTGCCCTCACCCTAGCCCTCTCCCGGAGGGAGAGGGGACCGACCGAGGTGTCTGGCGTCATACATCGACCTGAAAGGCCTTATCGATTATGGATTCAAAGCGAATCGTTCAGGTCGGCGTACCTCTGCAATATCCCTCGGTCGGCCCCCTCTCCCTCCGGGAGAGGGCTGGGGTGAGGGCTGGCTCTTTGTCACGACTCGGTGACAAAACCCGCCCCCTTCGTTACAAGCCCCTCCCGGCCCGTTGTTTAGACTGCCCGCAGTCATAACAACAAAAAAGGCCACCCATGGATCACTTCAATCCGGGCTTCAGCAGTTGGCTGAACGCCCCTGCCCACCAGCAATGGCTCGCCGATGAAGGCCTGCGCCTGCTGGCATTTGCCAAGGCTTCACGGTTGCCCGAAGGCTTCGGCAATCTCGATGAGCGCGGCCAGCTTCAGGCCGGCGCGCAAGCCGAAACCATGAATACCGCGCGCATGACCCACAGCTTCGCCATGGCCCACATTCAGGGCCTGCCGGGATTCGCCGAGCTGATCGATCACGGCATCGCGGCCCTGCGCGGCCCGTTGCGTGATGCGCTGCACGGCGGTTGGTTCGCTGTCGCCGAGCACCGTGACGGCAACACCGGCAAGAACGCTTATCTGCATGCTTTCGTCGCGCTGGCGGCCAGTTCCGCGGTGGTCGCGCAACGCCCCGGTGCGCAGGCATTGCTGGATGACGCCGTCGACATCATCGACACCTATTTCTGGAGCGAAGAAGAGGGCGCCATGCGCGAATTCTTCAATCGCGACTGGCGCGAAGAAGAAGCCTACCGCGGTGCCAACAGCAACATGCACGCCACCGAAGCCTTCCTTGCGCTGGCCGATGTCACCGAAGACCCGCGCTGGCTGGTGCGTGCGCAACGCATCGTCGAGCGGGTGATTCACGGTCACGCTGCCGCCAACGATTACCTGGTGATCGAGCATTTCGACCGCGACTGGCAGCCGCTGCGTGAATACAACCATGACAATCCCGCCGACGGTTTCCGTCCCTACGGCACCACGCCGGGCCACGGTTTCGAGTGGGCGCGGCTGTTGCTGCACCTCGAAGCCGCGCGGGTTCAGGCCGGCATGCTCACGCCCGGCTGGCTGGCCACTGACGCGCAAAAGCTGTTCGAGAACAACTGCCGTCATGGCTGGGACGTCGATGGCGCGCCAGGCATCGTCTACACCCTCGACTGGAACAACAAAGCGGTGGTGCGTCATCGCCTGCACTGGACTCACGCCGAAGCCAGCGCTGCCGCCAGTGCCTTGCTCAAACGCACCGGCGATGCGCAGTACGAAACCTGGTATCGCCTGTTCTGGGAATTTTGCGAAACGTATTTCATCGACCGCTGCGACGGCAGCTGGCACCACGAACTCGATCCGCAGAACCGCCCAAGTGCCGATATCTGGGCGGGCAAACCGGATCTGTACCACGCCTGGCAGGCCGTGCTGATTCCGCGTCTGCCGCTGGCGCCGAGCATGGCCAGTGCTCTGGCACAGCTTTCCCGAAGCGTTCCTGTGTAACCATGTGGTGACATTCGCGCGTCCCTTCGTTACCTGCGAGGGGAAACGCTCTGTTTAAACTCGTGTGCAGCGCAAGCACCAGACTTGCATGCATAACAACAAGAAAGGTACATCTCAGATGAATGCGATTTCTCGCCTCGCTACTGTCATTTCTGTCGCCTCCCTGTTCCCGCTCGCTGTGCTGCCCCTGAGTGTTTCCGCTGCCGAATCCAAAGGTTCGGTGGAAGTCGTGCATTGGTGGACGTCCGGTGGCGAAAAAGCTGCCGTCGATGTGCTCAAGGCACAAGTCGAGAAAGACGGTTTCACCTGGAAAGACGGCGCTGTCGCCGGTGGTGGCGGTGCGACTGCCATGACCGTGCTGAAAAGCCGCGCGGTAGCCGGCAACCCGCCAGGCGTTGCCCAGATCAAAGGCCCGGACATCCAGGAATGGGCGTCGACCGGTCTGCTTGACACTGACGTCCTGAAGGACGTTTCCAAGTCCGAGAAGTGGGACAGCCTGCTCGACAAGAAAGTCTCCGACACCGTGAAGTTCGAAGGTGATTACGTGGCCGTACCGGTGAACATTCACCGCGTGAACTGGCTGTGGATCAACCCGGAAGTCTTCAAGAAAGCCGGTATCGAAAAAGCCCCGACCACCCTCGAAGAATTCTACGCCGCCGGCGACAAGCTGAAAGCGGCGGGCTTCATCCCGCTGGCCCATGGCGGTCAGCCTTGGCAGGACAGCACCGTGTTCGAAGCGGTCGTGCTGTCGGTGATGGGCGTTGATGGTTACAAGAAAGCCCTGGTCGACCTGGACAACGCTGCCCTGACCGGCCCGGAAATGGTCAAGGCCCTGACCGAGCTGAAGAAAGTCGCGACCTACATGGACCAGGACGGCAAAGGCCAGGACTGGAACCTGGAAGCGGCCAAGGTCATCAACGGCAAGGCCGGCATGCAGATCATGGGTGACTGGGCCAAGTCCGAATGGACCGCCGCCAAGAAAGTCGCCGGCAAGGACTACGAGTGCGTAGCCTTCCCGGGCACCGACAAGGCGTTCACCTACAACATCGACTCGCTGGCCGTGTTCAAGCAGAAGGACGCGGGCACCGCGGCCGGTCAGCAGGACATCGCCAAAGTCGTGCTGGGTGAAAACTTCCAGAAAGTCTTCAGCATCAACAAGGGCTCGATCCCGGTGCGTAACGACATGCTCGCCGACATGGGCAAGTACGGTTTCGACTCCTGCGCCCAGACCGCTGCCAAGGACTTCCTGGCAGACGCCAAGAACGGCGGCCTGCAACCGAGCATGGCGCACAACATGGCGACCACGCTGGCCGTGCAGGGTGCGTTCTTTGATGTCGTGACCAACTACATCAACGACCCGAAAGCCGACCCGGCCGACGCTGCCAAAAAACTCGGCACTGCCATCAAGGCTGCCAAGTAAGCGGTAGCGACGAGCTGCGAGCTACAAGCTGCGAGACAAGAGCGCTGCTCTGCTGGTCTTGCAGCTCTCAACTCGTAGCTGCTCTTCTCTTTTTTTATTGGATCTTCCCATGAGTTCTGTTGCTGTGTTCAGCAAGGCCTCGCCGTTCGACGCATTGCAGCGCTGGCTACCGAAACTGGTGCTGGCGCCGAGCATGTTCATCGTTCTGGTGGGCTTCTATGGCTATATCCTCTGGACGTTTGTCCTGTCGTTCACCACGTCGACGTTCCTGCCGAACTACAAGTGGGCAGGCCTGGCGCAATACGAGCGTCTGTTCGACAACGACCGCTGGTGGGTGGCGAGCAAGAACCTGGCCGTGTTCGGCGGCATGTTCATCGGCATCACCCTCGTAATCGGCGTGACACTGGCGATTTTCCTCGACCAGAAAATCCGTCGTGAAGGCTTTATCCGCACCATTTACCTGTACCCGATGGCGCTCTCGATGATCGTGACCGGTACTGCGTGGAAATGGCTGCTCAACCCGGGCATGGGCCTGGACAAATTGCTGCGGGACTGGGGCTGGGAAGGCTTCCGTCTCGACTGGCTGATCGACCCGGATCGCGTGGTGTATTGCCTGGTGATCGCGGCGGTCTGGCAAGCCTCGGGCTTCATCATGGCGATGTTCCTCGCCGGTCTGCGTGGCGTCGATCAATCGATCATCCGTGCCGCCCAGATCGACGGCGCGAGCATGCCGCGCATCTACTGGAAAGTGGTGCTGCCAAGCCTGCGTCCGGTGTTCTTCAGTGCGGTGATGATCCTGGCGCACATCGCGATCAAGAGCTTCGACCTGGTGGCGGCCATGACGGCCGGCGGCCCGGGTTATTCCTCCGATTTGCCGGCGATGTTCATGTACTCGTTCACCTTCAGCCGTGGACAAATGGGCATGGGCTCGGCCAGTGCAATCCTGATGCTCGGTGCGATCCTCGCGATCATCGTGCCTTACCTGTACTCCGAGCTGAGGACCAAGCGTCATGACTAGTCTCGCCTCCAAACCGGCCATCAGCCTGAGTCGCATCGCGATCTACGCGGTGCTGATCCTTGCGGTCCTGCTGTATCTGGTACCGCTGGTGGTCATGCTGCTGACCAGCTTCAAGACCCCGGAAGACATCTCCACCGGCAACCTGCTGAGCTGGCCGACCGTGGTCAGCGGCATCGGCTGGGTGAAAGCCTGGGCCACCGTTGACGGCTACTTCTGGAACTCGATCAAGATCACCGTTCCGGCCGTGATCATCTCCACCGCCATCGGTGCGTTGAACGGTTATGTGCTGTCGTTCTGGCGCTTCCGCGGTTCGCAGCTGTTCTTCGGTCTGCTGTTGTTCGGCTGCTTCCTGCCGTTCCAGACCGTGCTGCTGCCGGCGTCGTTCACCCTCGGCAAGATGGGCCTGGCGAGCACCACCACGGGCCTTGTGTTCATCCATGTGGTCTACGGTCTGGCGTTCACCACGCTGTTCTTCCGTAACTACTACGTGAGCATTCCGGATGCGCTGATCAAGGCCGCGCGTCTCGATGGCGCGGGGTTCTTCACGATCTTCCGCCAGATCATCCTGCCGATGTCCACTCCGATCATCATGGTCTGCCTGATCTGGCAGTTCACCCAGATCTGGAACGACTTCCTGTTCGGCGTGGTGTTCTCCAGCGGTGATTCGCAACCGATCACGGTGGCGCTGAACAACCTGGTCAACACCAGCACCGGGGCCAAGGAATACAACGTGGATATGGCGGCGGCGATGATCGCCGGGCTGCCGACCCTGCTGGTCTATGTGGTCGCAGGCAAGTATTTCGTGCGCGGGCTGACGGCCGGCGCAGTCAAGGGGTAATCATGGCTACGCTCGAACTTCGCAATGTAAACAAGACCTACGGTACCGGCCTGCCGGACATCCTGAAGAACATCGAACTGTCGATCAAGGACGGTGAGTTCCTGATCCTCGTCGGGCCCTCGGGCTGCGGCAAGTCGACCCTGATGAACTGCATCGCCGGCCTGGAAACCATCACCGGCGGCGCGATCATGATCGGTGACCAGGACGTCAGCGGCATGAGCCCGAAAGATCGTGACATCGCCATGGTGTTCCAGTCCTACGCGCTGTACCCGACCATGAGCGTGCGCGAGAACATCGAGTTCGGTCTGAAGATCCGAAAGATGAGCCAGTCGGCGATCGACGAAGAAGTCGCCCGCGTGGCCAAGCTGCTGCAGATCGAGCACCTGCTCAATCGCAAGCCGGGTCAGCTCTCTGGCGGCCAGCAACAGCGCGTGGCGATGGGCCGTGCCCTGGCGCGTCGGCCGAAGATCTATCTGTTCGACGAACCGCTGTCCAACCTCGACGCCAAGCTGCGTGTCGAGATGCGCACCGAAATGAAACTGATGCACCAGCGCCTGAAAACCACCACGGTCTACGTGACCCACGACCAGATCGAAGCGATGACCCTGGGCGACAAAGTGGCGGTGATGAAGGACGGGATCATCCAGCAGTTCGGTACGCCGAAAGAGATCTACAACGACCCGGCCAACCTGTTCGTCGCGAGCTTCATCGGTTCGCCGCCGATGAACTTCATCCCGCTGCGTCTGCAACGCAAGGACGGCCGTCTGGTGGCGCTGCTCGACAGCGGCCAGGCCCGTTGCGAATTGCCGATGGCAATGCAGGACGCCGGTCTTGAAGACCGTGAAGTGATCCTCGGCCTGCGCCCGGAGCAGATTGCTCTGGCCTACGGCGAGGGCAATGGCCTGCCGAGCATCAAGGCTGAAGTGCAGGTCACCGAGCCGACCGGTCCGGACACCCTGGTGTTCGTCAACCTCAACGACACCAAGGTCTGCTGCCGTCTGGCGCCGGACGTGGCGCCGCAGGTGGGCGAAACCCTGACCCTGCAATTCGATCCGTCGAAAGTGCTGCTGTTCGACGCCAAATCCGGTGAGCGCCTTGGGGGTGCAGGCCTGCCGAAAACCGAATCGCACAGCGCCAACGTGGCCCAGTTCAAGGGTCGCTGATCAACCAATGCGGGAGCGGGTTCGCCCGTTCCTGCAGGGAGCACGCGGTGCGTGGCCTGTCGCGCGCCGCATCAGATGTAAACCGCGTTAAATAAGAAGAACAGTTAATAACAATAAAACGAGGATGTAGGGATGAAGAAGAACAACAACGCTCAGCGAATCGGCCAGTTGTCAGCAGTTGCGGCAATGATGCTGGCCGGTAGCGTCCACGCGGCTGACGCGTTCAGCTCCGATTCGGAGTGGATGACCGGGGACTGGGGTGGCGAACGTACCAAGCTGATCGAGCAGGGTATCGACATCAAGATGGACTACGTCGGTGAAGTGGGCGGCAACCTTCACGGCGGTTTCAACGACGACAAGACAGCGCGTTACGCCGACCAGTTCGGTCTGGGCGTGGCGCTGGATCTGCAAAAACTGTGGGGCTGGGACAACACCCAGGCCAAGATCCAGTTCACCAACCGTAACGGCTACAACATTTCCAACGATCGCGTTGGCGATCCGCGTGCCGGCACCCTGAGCTCCTCGCAGGAAGTCTACGGTCGTGGCCACATGGTGCGTCTGACCCAGTTGTGGATCAAACATCAGTTCTTCGACAACAAACTCGACATCAAGGCCGGTTACTTCGGCGAAGGCGAAGACTTCAACACCTTCCCGTGCGAGTTCCAGAACCTGGCGTTCTGCGGTTCGCAAGTGGGTAACTGGGCGACCAACATCTGGTACAACTGGCCGGTCAGCCAGGCGGCCATTCGCGTCAAATACAACATCAACGACGAGCTCTACGCGCAGATTGGTGCGTACAACCAGAACCCGTCGCAACTGGAACACGGCAACGGCTTCAAGTTGAGCGGCAGCGGCACCAAAGGCACCGTGTTGCCTGTGGAACTGGTCTGGTTGCCTAACCCGAACGGCCTGCCGGGCGAATACCGTGTCGGTTACTACAAGAGCACGGCCGATGCCGACGACGTTCGCGAAGACGTCAACGGTTTCGACGCGGCAACCACCGGTGACGCCTACCGCACCCACAGCAGCAAGCACGGTTACTGGTTCGTTGCACAGCAACAACTCACCAGCCACAACGGTGACAAGAGCCGTGGTCTGAACATCGCTGCCAACGCCACGTTCCATGACAAGGACACCAACTTCATCGACAACTACCAGTCCTTGATGTTTGTGTACAAAGGCCCGTTCGACGCACGTCCGAAAGATGACGTCGGTATCGGTGCGGCACGTATTCACGTGAACAATGACGTGAAGAAAAACGCCGAGCTGCTCAACGTCGCCAACGGTGTTTCGGACTACGACAATCCGGTGTTCTCGCCGATTCGTGAAACCGAATACAACTACGAGATCAACTACGGCTTCCACGTGACCAACTGGCTGACCGTACGCCCGAACCTGCAATACATCACTCATCCGGGCGGTGTGGATGAAGTGGATAACGCTTTGGTCGCTGGCCTGAAAATTCAGTCTACGTTCTGACGCGTCTGCGATAAGCTCCTCTCTATGTGCGCATATTTGCGGACAGCCAAGGCTGTCCGCTTTTTTTTGGACAGGGGTGTCGCAGCCCATGAAAGTTGAATCTGGAACCGTGGCCCATGCATGAGCATCCGCTGCAACGCTTCTTCAAATCCTTGCGCGAACGTCCGGTGTTCGCCTGGGAGCGCTATCAGATGCGCGATGTGCTGGTGATCGATCATCCGCTGTGTCAGGCGGTGTTCAGTCGTCAGGGTGCGCAGTTGCTGCACTTTCAGCCGCGCGGGCAGAAACCGTGGCTGTGGTGCGCGGCGAAATGGCCGCATGTCGGCGCGATTCGCGGCGGCGTGCCGGTATGCTGGCCGTGGTATGGCCGCCACCCGAGCGAAAACGCGTGGCCGTCCCATGGCTGGGCGCGACTGCTGGACTGGAAACTGCTCGACAGCAGCACCGGCGAGGACGGCGTGCGCCTGCATTGGCAATTGCAGTTGTGCGACTGGCAGGTGGACCTGCACGCGCACCTGGGCGAACGCATGGAATTGCGCCTGAGCACCGAGCATCAGGACGACATGCCGTGCCAGTTGAGCCAGGCTTTGCACGCTTACTGGCGTATTGGCGACGTGAGTGAGATAGCGCTGTCTGGGCTCGAAGGGGCGCAGGGTTATGACCAGTTGAACCGTGAAGTTTGCCAGCAGGAAGGCGAATTGCGGGTTGATGGCGGCTGTCAGCGAGTGTTTCAGCACGACGGCGAATTGCAGCTCAAGGATCACGCCTGGCAGCGCGAATTGTGCATCGATACCGGTGACAGCGCGGACACGGTGGTGTGGCATCCGGGTGCGCGGCCGTTGCTGGGCGTGAGCTGGGATGAGATCTCGGAATTTGTCTGTGTTGAAGCGGCGGCGGGCGGGACGGACAGCCTGCATCTGGCGCCGGGGGAGAAGGCGCATTTGAGTTTGCAGGCTTGGGCTGGGGCTTGAGTGTGTCAGTTCGACCGCTGCCCTCACCCTAACCCTCTCCCAGGGGGAGAGGGGACCGATTGGGGGATATTCAAGAGATTCACCGAATTGAACGAATGTCTTTGAATCCATAATCGACCCAATCTTTCAAGTCGATGTATAGCGCAAGACACTTCGGTCAGTCCCCTCTCCCTCCGGGAGAGGGTTAGGGTGAGGGGCTTTTGATCTTCAGTTGAACTCGTCACCCACCGGATACCGGCTCGCATTCAAACTCTCTTTGATCTTGCGCAAATGCGGCTGGAAATCCACCCCGCGACGCAGCGTCATCCCCGTCGCCAGTACATCCAGCACGGTCAACTGAATGATCCGCGAGGTCATCGGCATGTAGATGTCGGTGTCTTCCGGCAGCGGAATATTCAGGCTCAGCGTACTGGCCTTCGCCAGTGGCGAATTCTCTGCCGTCAGGCCCAGTACCGAAGCGCCGTTCTCCCGGGCGATGCGCGCCACTTCCACCAGTTCGCGGGTGCGGCCGGTGTAGGAAATGATCACGAACAGCTCGCCGGTGTGCGCCACCGAAGCAATCATCCGTTGCATCAGCACGTCGGCGTGGGCGGTGACCGCCAGGTTGAAACGGAAGAATTTGTGCTGCGCATCCAAAGCTACCGGGGCGGATGCGCCGAGGCCGAAGAAGTGGATCTGCCGGGCCTGGATCAACAGGTCGACGGCGCGGCTGATCAGATTCGGGTCCAGCGCCTGGCAAGCGCTGTCCAAAGACGCGATCGCACTGCCGAAAATCTTCTGCGTGTAGGCCTCGGGGTTGTCGTCGGCTTCTACTGCGCGGCTGACATACGCCGCGCCGCTGGCCAGGCTCTGGGCCAGTTGCAGCTTGAGTTCGGGGTAGCCGCTGACGCCGAACGAACGGCAGAAACGGTTGACCGTCGGTTCACTGACCGACGCCGCCTGGGCGAGGGCGGCGATGCTGAAGCGGGTGGCCTGCTGTGGGTTGAGCAGGATCACTTCGGCGACTTTGCGTTCGGCCTTGTTCAGCTCTTCAAGGCGACTCTGGATCTGTTCCAGTAAATTTCGCACGCGGTCCATAAGAATTCCTAGATTCACCGACGCCGATAAGCGCGCGGCTATGCAAATTGGGCCTTTGATGTGGCCCGTGACGGTGGCCTATCCTACTGATGGCTCCGACCGACCACCACTCGGAATCTGTATTTTGCGAAAATGTTGTGGTTATTACTACATTTTCCCTTGAGTGATGCCTTGAAAAAAGGTATTTGTAGCTTAACTTGATAAAAGAACAAACATCATGCCTTCGATTACGGTTGAACCGTGCACCTTCGCCTTGTTCGGCGCCTTGGGCGATCTGGCCCTGCGCAAGCTGTTTCCTGCCCTTTATCACCTTGATGGCGCCGGCCTGCTGCACGAGGACACGCGCATTATCGCACTGGCCCGTGAGGCGGGCACCGAGCAGCAGCACCTGGCGTTCATCGCCGCGGAGTTGCGCCGTTACGTGGGCAAGGAACTGGACGAGGCCGTGGCCGAGCGCTTTCTGGCGCGTCTGACCTACCTGCACGTCGACTTCCTCAAGGCTGAAGATTATGTGGCGCTGGCCGAACTGGCCGGCAGCACGCAACGCATGATTGCCTACTTCGCCACCCCGGCGGCGGTGTACGGCGCGATCTGCGAGAACCTGGCGAACGTCGGTCTGGCGGAAAACACCCGCGTGGTGCTGGAAAAGCCGATCGGTTCCGACCTGGAATCCTCGCGCAAGGTCAACGACGCCGTGGCGCAGTTCTTCCCGGAGAACCGCACCTACCGCATCGACCACTACCTGGGCAAAGAGACCGTTCAGAACCTGATCGCCCTGCGTTTCGCCAACAGCCTGTTCGAAACCCAGTGGAACCAGAACTACATCTCCCACGTGGAAATCACCGTGGCCGAGAAGGTCGGCATCGAAGGCCGCTGGGGTTACTTCGACAAGGCCGGTCAGCTGCGGGACATGATCCAGAACCACCTGCTGCAACTGCTCTGCCTGATCGCCATGGATCCGCCGGCCGATCTGTCCGCCGACAGCATCCGTGATGAAAAAGTGAAAGTGCTCAAAGCCCTGGCGCCGATCAGTCCGGAAGGCCTGACCACGCAAGTGGTGCGCGGCCAGTACATCGCCGGGCACAGCGAAGGCAAGTCCGTGCCGGGCTACCTTGAAGAGCCGAATTCCAACGCCCAGAGCGACACCGAAACCTTCGTTGCCCTGCGTGCCGACATCCGCAACTGGCGCTGGGCCGGCGTGCCGTTCTACCTGCGTACCGGCAAGCGCATGCCGCAAAAACTGTCGCAGATCGTCATCCACTTCAAGGAACCGTCGCACTACATCTTCGCCCCCGAGCAGCGCCTGCAGATCAGCAATAAACTGATCATCCGCCTGCAACCGGACGAAGGTATTTCCTTGCGCGTGATGACCAAAGAGCAAGGCCTGGACAAGGGCATGCAACTGCGCAGCGGCCCGCTGCAACTGAATTTTTCCGACACCTGGCGCAGCGCTCGGATCCCCGATGCCTACGAGCGGTTGTTGCTGGAAGTGATGAACGGCAATCAGAACCTGTTTGTCCGTAAAGATGAAATCGAAGCCGCGTGGAAATGGTGTGACCAGCTGATCGCCGGGTGGAAAAAATCCGGTGACGCGCCCAAGCCGTATGCGGCCGGGTCGTGGGGGCCGATGAGCTCCATTGCCTTGATCACGCGGGACGGGAGGTCGTGGTATGGCGATATCTGATGTGAAATTGCCCGAGGGCGTGAATGCCCGCGAATTCAAGAGCCCGGTGCTGCTCGCCGAAGGCCTGGCGCTGAATGTCGCCAAGCAATTGAGCGAAGCGCTGGCGGCACGTGGCAACGCCGTGTTGGTGGTGTCCGGCGGTCGTAGCCCGGTGGCGTTTTTCCAGCACCTGGCCAAGCAGGAACTGGACTGGTCGAAGGTCGTCGTGACTCTGGCTGACGAGCGCTGGGTACCGGTCGAACATGCCGACAGCAATGCCGGTCTGCTCAAGCAGTATCTGCTCAAGGGCCCGGCGGCCAAGGCGCAGTTCCTCAGCCTCTACAGCGCGGCGGCCAACGTCGAGCAGGCTGCGGAGCAGGCCGATCGTTTGCTCGCCGAGTTGCCGCCGATCGACGTGCTGGTGTTGGGCATGGGCGATGACGGTCACACCGCGTCGCTGTTCCCGGACAGCCCGAACCTGGCCAAAGCCCTGCAAGCCGACGGCACCCGTCGCTGCTGGCCGATGCTCGCGCCAAGCGTGCCGCGTCAGCGCCTGACCATGAGCCGCGCACTGCTGGCCTCGGCCCGGCACAAGATTCTGTCGATTTCCGGTCAGTCGAAACTGACCACCCTGAATGCCGCACTGGCATCCAACGACGTCGCCGCCATGCCGGTTCGCGCGTTTCTGCAACCTACGTTAGAGATTTACTGGTGCCCATGAGCCAAGGAACAGCCGCTATGAAAACCCCATCCCCGACCGTTTCCATGGCGGACAAAGTTGCCCTGATCGACAGCCTCTGCGCCAAGGCGCGGATCCTGCCGGTGATTACCATCGCCCGTGAACAGGACGTGCTGCCGCTGGCCGACGCCCTGGCCGCCGGTGGTCTGACCGCGCTGGAAGTGACCCTGCGTTCGCAGTTCGGCCTCAAGGCGATCCAGATCCTTCGCGAACAGCGCCCGGAACTGGTGACCGGTGCCGGCACCGTGCTCGACCGCAACATGCTGGCTGCGGCCGAAGCCGCCGGTTCGCAATTCATCGTCACTCCGGGCATCACCCGTGACCTGCTGGAAGCCAGCGTCGAAAGCCCGATCCCGCTGCTGCCGGGCATCAGCAATGCCTCCGGCATCATGGAAGGTTATGGCCTGGGTTATCGCCGCTTCAAGCTGTTCCCGGCGGAAGTCAGCGGCGGCGTGGCTGCAATCAAGGCACTCGGCGGCCCGTTCGGCGAAGTGAAATTCTGCCCGACCGGCGGCGTCGGCCCTGCCAACATCAAGAGCTACATGGCGCTGAAAAACGTCATGTGCGTGGGCGGTAGCTGGATGCTCGATCCTGAGTGGATCAAGAACGGCGACTGGGCCCGTATTCAGGAATGCACCGCCGAGGCGTTGGCGCTGCTGGACTGATCGCTTCACCCGACACTTCGTTGTGTGTTCTACGGCTTTACGGTGCGCTTGGTCGGTGCACCGTTTTTTTTTGCCCGTAAAAAACTTCGTTATCTGGAGATACGTTATTTGGAGATACATAGTTACCGCACCTGGCTGCGCGCGTGGCGTTAACCTGCGTTCATCTTAAGGAAGAGAGAACGCGTCATGGATAACCAGCCTTCAGCTCCATCGGTTTATCAACTGGCCCCCGAGCAAGTCGCCGGGCCGTATTTCCGCAATCCCAAACTGCTGCGCCGCAACATCAGTGAAGGCGCCGAAGGCCTGCCGCTGTTGCTGCGCCTGACCATCGTCGATGCCATGACCGCCGAGCCGGTCAGCGGTGCGCTGGTGGATATCTGGCACTGCAACGCACGCGGCGCGTATTCCGGCTGGAGTCGGGTGAACCCGGATCTGGAAGTCGACGTCGAGGACATTGGCGCGATCCCGCGAACCGACGACGACACCTATCTGCGCGGCGGCCAGTTCAGCGACCACAAGGGCAGGGTGCGCTTCACCACGATCTATCCGGGTTTCTATGCCGGGCGAGCGCTGCACATTCACGTGGCGGTACGCATCGTTGCCGGCAATGAGTACCTCGAGGAGCGCAACGTGGCCTGGGTCGGGCAGCTTTATTTTCCGGAGATGGTGTCCCGTGGCGTGCTCAATGCCAAGGCCTATCGCGGGCGCAGCTCGCTGCCGGTGTGCAACACCGACGATGCCTATTACGCCAACATGGGCGGTGAAGAGTCGACCCTGACGGTGTGGCCGATCAGCCGCGATTCGCACGAGGACGGTTACTTCGGCCACCTCACGATCGGCATCGACACCTTTGCTGTGTCGTCGCAGATCAAGCCCGAGGACTTCGACAAGTACACGGTTTAACGCAGTTCGTTCAGCGCCTGAATCAGCGACTGAATCTCCGCCGCCGTGGTGGTCAGCGACGGCGTGACACGGATGCACGGCCCGCAGGCTGCGCCGTTGCGCACGACAGTGAACAGGTCGTAGTCGTTGAGCAGGCGTTCGACCATCGCCTGCTGGTCGGCATGACGGGTAAAGCGCAGAGAGGTGATGCCGCAGTACAGGCGCGGATCGTCCGGGGTCGTGACTTCGATGCCCGGCAGATTGCGCACGGCGCTGACCCACAGGTTGCGCAGGTAATTCACCCGCGCGCCTTTGGCGGCCGCGCCACCCAGTGCGCGGTGTTCCTCGAACACCAGTGGCAAGGTCATCAGCGCCGGAATGTTCGGCGTGCTGTAAGGCGTGCGCGAACGGATGTCGCCAGCCGAAAAATGCATCTCGCCCATGTCCGGATCGATGTCGGCCAGGCGCTGTGGAGCGATGTAGATAAAGCCGAGGGTCAGCGGCGAGCCGATCCACTTGTGCAGGTTGTACCCGGCGAAGGCGATGCCGAGCGCTTCCAGGTCGAACTCGATCTGACCAAGGGCATGGGCGCCATCGAGGATGATATCGACGCCGTGCTCCTTGGCCAGCGACGCAATGGCCTGCACCGGCATCACCAGCCCGGTGCGGTGGGTGACGTGGGTCAGCGCCATCAGCTTGAGCTTCGGATAGCGGATGAAGGCTTCGCGGTAAGTCGCCAGCAGGCTGTCGAAGGTGGCGGGGTGGGCGTGCTCGATCTCGATCACCTCGACCCCGCGATGCTTTGCCAGCCAGCGCATGGCGCCCTTGACCGTGTCGTACTCCAGATCGCAGATCAGCACCTGGTCGCCAAACTGCAGACGGTTGTAGTTGCGGATCAGCGATTGCAGGCCGGCAGTGGCGTTGTGGGTGAACGCCACGCTTTGCGCGCGGACGCCGATCAGCTCGGCCAGTTGCGCGCGGATGTCGAGGCTGTCGTGCTGCTCGAAACGCTGTCGCACGTAGATCGAGTTGCTGTTGTTGATCAGCTCGATGTTGCGCTGGTACTCCTCGACCACCGTGCGCGACATGCGCCCGAAGTAGCCATTCTCCAGATTCACGGGGCCGGGGTGGCGGTCGTAACGGTCGGCGAAGGTTTGCCAGAAGGCTTCGTCTCGGGCACGGCGGGTGTTATCGGGCATGGTCGACTCGACTCGGATCAGGGTGACGCCTTAGTGGCGTGGGGCAGGTTTGCCGTGTTTGGCGCGCAGCGGTTCGAGCAGTTCCGACAGGCCGTTGTGATCGATTTCCTGCATCAATGCCAACAGCCCGCCCAGTTCGCCATGGGGAAATCCTTCCCGGGCAAACCAGTTCAGGTAGGGGCCCGGCAGGTCGGCAATGATCCGGCCCTTGTATTTGCCGAAGGGCATTTCGCGGGTGATCAGCAGTTCGAGCTTTTCAGGGTTCATCGTTGGAATCGTCTGGCTTTGAAAACACTTCGGAAAATACAGGCATTCTGCATGCAGGCCAAATGACAGATCATGCAAATAACAGGCATACAGATTTTCGTTTTATTTATAAGTTATTGAAAATTAACGATTAATTTCTTTTCGAAAAGCTGGCATGACCACTGCAATACTCCTTGCATCTTTCACCCACGCAAGGAATTGAAAAATGACTGACATGAATAAAGAAGCCATCTCCGTCCTCAACGACCTGATCGAAACCAGCAAGGACGGTCAGGAAGGCTTCAAGACCTGCGCTGAAGACATCAAGCACCCAGAGCTGAAAACCCTGTTCGTGAAACGCTCCGCCGATTGCGCAACGGCTGCGGCCGAGCTGCAAGCCGCGGTGCGTTCGATGGGTGGCGATCCGGAAACCTCGACCAGTGTCAGCGGTGATTTGCACCGTCGCTGGGTCGACGTCAAAGCGATGTTCACCGGCAAAGATGAAGAAGCGGTGCTCAACGAAGCCGAGCGCGGTGAAGACCACGCCCTGAAGGCTTATCGTGAAGCGATCGAGAAGATCAACAAGCACAACCTGGTCGGCATTCGTGATCTGGTCGAACGCCAGTACCACGGCGTACAACGCAATCACGATCAGGTGAAGGCGCTGCGTAACCAGGCTCGCGCACGCTCGTAAGCGTTCGAAGCCCACAAAAAACGCCAGCTGGTCTGGCGTTTTTTTGTGTCCGGATTTAACCGAGGACGATCAGCCGATGCTGATGGCCGGCAACGTCGGCAGGGTAACAGTCTGCTGCTTGCGCGGCGCCAGAATTTCGGCCTCGCCATCTACTACCAGCTCATCGCGCTGGTTGAATACGCGAGTGGCGATGCGCACGCGGAACTTCGGCAGTTTCTCGAGGATTTCCAGGCGCACGGTCAGGGTGTCGCCGATCTTCACCGGCTTCTGGAAGCTCATCTGCTGGCCGATATAAATGGTGCCCGGTCCTGGCAGCTCGCAAGCCACTGCCGCACTGATCAGCGCGCCGCTGAACATGCCGTGGGCGATGCGTTCCTTGAACATGCTGGCGGCGGCGAACTCGGCGTCCAGGTGCACCGGGTTATGGTCGCCGGACATCGCGGCGAACAGCTGAATGTCGCGTTCCTCGACAGTCTTGCTGTAGCTCGCGGTCTGGCCCACTTCGAGGGCTTCGTAAGGGATATTGGTAACCTGGGTCATGGGTCTGAATTCCTGTGACGGATGAAATGAATCCACAAAAAATTATTCGCTGCGGTGCGGCCGGCGATGGCTCAGGGCCTGGTCGATCCAGACCAGCACATCGGCGGTCACTTCGTCGCGGTTGCTCTCGTTGAACAATTCGTGCCGCGCCTGCGGGTAGATCTTGAGTTGCAGGTTCTGGCTGCCGGCCGCGCGCAAGGCGTTGGCCAGATCAGTCAGACGCTTGCCTTCGCTCACCGGATCACATTCGCCGCCGATCACCAGCAGCGGCAGGCCCGGATCGATCTGGGCGAGATTGGACGCTTTGCTGATTTGCTGCAACCCGCCGAGCAAGTCGATCCATAGTTGATTTGTGCAGCGAAAGCCACACAGCGGGTCGGTGGCGTACTTGTCGACCTCGGCCGGGTCGCGACTCAGCCAGTCAAACGCGGTGCGCGCCGGTTTGAATTTATTGTTGAACGAGCCGAACGACAGCCATTCGATCAGCGCGCTGCGACCCTTGGCGCCCTGGCGCAGCTTTTCGAACCGGGCGATCTGCCGGGCCGCGCGATACAGCGCAACCGGCTGGAAATTCGAGCCACTGAGAATCGCGCCATGCAGGCTGGCGCTGTGATGCAGCAGATAAGCCTGGGCGATGTAGCTGCCCATGCTGTGCCCGAGCAGCACGATCGGCACCCCCGGATGGCGCTGGCCGATGTGCTGGTTGAGGCTGGCCAGATCACCGACCACCTTGCACCAGCCATCGTCATCGGCGAAATGCCCCAGCGTCCCATGATCGGCGGTTTTGCCATGGCCGCGCTGGTCGGGCGCGTACACGCCGTAGCCTTCAGCACAGAATGCTTCTGCCAGCCTTGCATAGCGGGCACTGTGTTCTGCCATGCCGTGGGCCAGCAGAATCACCGCCTTCAGCGGCGCGTTCGGCAGCCACAGGTTGACGTAGAGGCGGCTGCGGTCACTCGCGTCCAGCCAGAAGGTGTCGTGGATCATGGCGATTCCTTTTGCGGCCTGTTTTTGCTCAAGCGTCGTGCAGAGGTTGCATTGTATAGCGCGTCCGATCAGCTCATGCCACGGCAGGAAGATTCACACGATCAATGACGACCTTGCCCATATTTGCCTGATTGACCATAGCTGCTAGTGTCCGTGAAGCCCCGCTTTTTGCTCTCGACTTTTTCAGGGACAGAAAGAAATGACAGCGAAGCGGCCCCGGATCGGCTCAGGTAAAGAGGACAAGAACAATGCAACCTGATTTCTGGAATGACAAACGCCCGGCGGGCGTACCCCTGGACATCGACGCGGGTGAGTTCAAGTCGGTGATCGAGGTGTTCGAGCGTTCCTGCAAGAAATTCGCTGATCGCCCGGCGTTCAGCAACATGGGCGTGACCCTGACCTATGCCGAGCTGGAGCGCCAGAGCGCCGCGTTCGCCGGTTATCTGCAAGCCCACACCGACCTGGTGCCGGGGGATCGCATCGCGGTGCAGATGCCCAACGTCCTGCATTATCCGATTGCCGTGTTCGGCGCCTTGCGTGCCGGGCTGATCGTGGTCAACACCAACCCGCTGTACACCGCGCGGGAGATGCGTCACCAGTTCAAGGACTCCGGCGCCCGGGCGCTGGTGTACCTGAACATGTTCGGTCAGAAGGTTCAGGAAGTGCTGCCGGACACCGACATCCAGTACTTGATCGAAGCGAAGATGGGCGACCTGATGCCCACCGCCAAGGGCTGGCTGGTCAACACCGTGGTCAGCAAAGTGAAGAAAATGGTCCCGGCGTATTCGCTGCCCCAGGCGATTTCCTTCAAGAGCGCGTTGCGCATGGGCCGGGGCCTGGGCATCAAGCCGTTGAAGGTCGGCCTGGATGACATCGCCGTTCTGCAATACACCGGCGGCACCACCGGCCTGGCCAAGGGCGCGATGCTCACCCACGGCAATCTGGTGGCGAACATGCAGCAGGTGCGTGCCTGTCTCGGTCAGTTCGGCAGCGACGGCCAGCCGTTGTTGCGCGAAGGGCAGGAGGTGATGATCGCGCCGCTGCCGCTCTACCACATCTATGCGTTCACCGCGAATTGCATGTGCATGATGGTGTCGGGCAATCACAACGTACTGATCACCAACCCGCGTGACATCGGCGGCTTCATCAAGGAGCTGAAGAACTGGAAGTTCTCGGCGCTGCTGGGGCTCAACACCCTGTTCGTCGCGTTGATGGATCACCCGGACTTCAAGACACTGGACTTCTCCACCCTCAAGCTCACCAACTCCGGCGGCACCGCGCTGGTCAAGGCCACCGCCGAGCGCTGGGAGCAGATCACCGGTTGCCGGATCACCGAAGGCTACGGTCTGACCGAAACCTCGCCGGTGGCCTGCACCAACCCGTACGGCGAGCTGTCGCGGATCGGCACGGTCGGCCTGCCAGTGCCGGGCACCCGCTTGAAAGTCATCAATGACGACGGCGTCGAGCAGCCGCTGGGCGAGCGCGGCGAGTTGTGCATCAAGGGCCCGCAGATCATGAAGGGCTACTGGAACAAGCCCGAGGCCACCGCCGAAGTGCTGGATGCCGAGGGCTGGTTCAAGTCCGGCGACATCGCGGTAATCGACCCGGACGGTTTCGTGCGCATCGTCGACCGCAAGAAGGACATGATCATCGTCTCGGGTTTCAACGTGTACCCGAACGAAATCGAAGATGTGGTGATGGCTCACCCGAAAGTCGCCAACTGCGCAGTGATCGGCGTGCCGGATGAGCGTTCCGGTGAGGCGGTGAAGCTGTTTGTGGTGGCGCGGGAAACCGGGGTGAGCCTGGAAGAGCTGAAGGCTTACTGCAAAGAGAATTTCACGGCGTACAAGGTGCCGAAACACATCGTGCTGCGTGAGTCGTTGCCGATGACGCCCGTCGGGAAAATCCTGCGCAGAGAGTTGCGCGATATCGCCTGATCGGTGATGCGTACCCGTTGAGCACGAAAGATCGCAGTCTCTGGCGGCTACCTCAAGCTGCGGGAGGCTGCGATTTTTGCTTTCTATCCGCGACGTTGTCCCCGAAAACCGGGACTTTCAAGGTGTTATAGGATTTTTGCTCTAAAATGACTGCCAGTAGTTCTTGAGTCATTAAAATGACTGTAGGGGCCGCTTTTGGCTCTAGTCGACCCTTGGCAAAGCTGCTACTCTCGGCGCGCTTTGTGACTTCTCGGCCTTGTAAAAAGCCAGACTCACCAATAAACAAACACCAATAATAATCGCATCAAATGCGGTGCTGAATTCGCGTTGCTGAGGAGTGGGCTTCCATGATCGAAGACTTTTGGAAGGATAAGTACCCCGCTGGAATTGCTGCCGACATCAATCCAGACGAGTACCCGAATATTCAGGCAGTGTTGAAGCAATCCTGCCAACGCTTCGCCGACAAACCGGCGTTCAGCAACCTGGGCAAGACCATCACCTACGGTGAACTGTACGAGTTGTCCGGTGCGTTTGCCGCTTATCTGCAACAGCATACCGATTTGCAGCCCGGTGATCGAATCGCCGTGCAACTGCCTAATGTGTTGCAGTACCCGGTCGCCGTCTTCGGTGCCATTCGCGCCGGGCTGATCGTGGTCAACACCAACCCGCTGTATACCGCGCGGGAAATGGAACACCAATTCAACGACTCCGGTGCCAAGGCGCTGGTGTGCCTGGCGAACATGGCGCACCTGGCCGAAGCCGTGGTGCCGAAAACCGGCGTCAAGCACGTCATCGTCACCGAAGTCGCCGACCTGCTGCCGCCGATCAAGCGCCTGCTGATCAACAGCGTCATCAAGTACGTGAAGAAAATGGTTCCGGCCTATCACCTGCCAAAAGCCGTCAAGTTCAACGACGTGCTGAGCAAGGGCCAGGGCCAGCCGGTCGCCGAAGCCAACCCGGACAGCGGCGACGTCGCGGTGCTGCAATACACCGGCGGCACCACCGGCGTGGCCAAGGGCGCGATGCTCACCCATCGCAACCTCGTCGCCAACATGCTGCAGTGCAAGGCGCTGATGGGCTCCAACCTCAATGAAGGTTGCGAGATCCTGATCACCCCGCTGCCGCTGTACCACATCTATGCGTTCACCTTTCATTGCATGGCGATGATGCTGATCGGCAACCACAACATCCTGATCAGCAACCCGCGCGACCTGCCGGCGATGGTCAAGGAACTGTCGAAGTGGAAGTTCAGTGGCTTCGTTGGCCTCAACACGCTGTTCGTGGCCCTGTGCAACAACGAAGGTTTCCGCAAGCTGGATTTCTCGGCGCTGAAAGTCACCCTGTCCGGCGGCATGGCCCTGCAACTGGCCGCGGCCGAGCGCTGGAAAGCGGTCACCGGTTGCCCGATCTGCGAGGGTTACGGCATGACCGAAACCAGCCCGGTGGCCACGGTCAACCCGATCCAGAACATCCAGATCGGCACCATCGGCATTCCGGTGCCGTCGACCCTGTGCAAAGTCATCGACGATGCCGGTGTCGAGCAGCCGCTGGGCGAAATCGGCGAGCTGTGCGTCAAGGGCCCGCAAGTGATGAAGGGTTACTGGCAGCGTCAGGAAGCCACCGATGAAATGCTCGACAGCGAAGGCTGGCTGAAAACCGGTGACATCGCGCTGATCCAGCCGGACGGCTACATGCGCATCGTCGATCGCAAGAAAGACATGATTCTGGTGTCCGGTTTCAACGTGTATCCGAACGAACTGGAAGACGTGCTGGCGGCCCTGCCGGGCGTGTTGCAGTGCGCAGCCATCGGCGTTCCGGACGAGAAGTCCGGCGAGGCGATCAAGATCTTCATCGTCGCCAAACCGGGTGTCACGCTGACCAAGGAACAGGTGATGGAGCACATGCGCGCCAATGTCACCGGCTACAAGGTGCCGCGTTCCGTTGAGTTCCGCGATGCGTTGCCGACCACCAACGTCGGCAAGATCCTGCGTCGCGAACTGCGCGACGAAGAGCTGAAGAAGATCAAGGCGAAAAGCGCCGCATAAAACAGAAAGCCCCGCAGATGCGGGGCTTTTTGTTGGTGCAGAGCAGGGCCTGGATTATGCGGTGAACCTGCCCCTCACCCCAGCCCTCTCCCGAGGGAGAGGGAGCCGATCGGGGGGGCTGTTCAAAACCCGAGTTCGGCTCGATATCTCAGGTCGACGTACCTTGTCCAATCACCTCGGTCGGTCCCCTCTCCCTCTGGGAGAGGGCTAGGGTGAGGGGGGAGGGGCCCCCGAAATCTTACTGGCGGAACGGCGCGAAGTTCACATTGGTGCCCGCCGGACGCATGTCCTGCAGGTACGAGTCCTTGTCGGCGCTCAGTTCCAGGCTCAGGGCTGCCTTGCGTTTGCCTTCATTGCGGATCACCAGGCCTTCGAGCTTTTCGCGCAGGAACACGGTCGGCACTTTCAGGTGCAGCAGTTCGTCGGTGGCCGGGGTGTGCATCAACAGGTGAATCCACTCGTACTGACCGATGGCCAGGCGCGACACCGGCAAGTCGAACCACCAGATGTTGCGGTTGCGGTTCAGTTCGGCGAAGTGGCAGTTGTTGGTGCCGAGCACGGCACCGCCCAGTTCCTGGTTGCGACGGGCGATGGCCTGCTTTTTATCGAGTTTCATAACATTCCTGCGGGATCGGTTCTGTGGCGCATGGCGCCCTTATGGTGGGCATTCTCGGGGGTACGCTCGCAAACATAAAGCCCAACCTGCACGCCGCGACGAAATGAAGCCGTGAAAATAAATGAAACTTGGCGCAAACCGGGCCAGTCAATCATTACGTACTGACTTTCCCCGTTAATGTTCCAAGGAGAATCACCATGGGTAGCACGAGCGATAAAGTGAAAGGCATGGCCAACGAAGCCGTCGGCAACATCAAGCAAGGTGTCGGCAAAGCCACCGACAACACCAAACTGCAGGCCGAAGGCAAAGTGCAAGAGAAGAAAGGCGAGGCCCAGCAAGCGGTGGGCAAAGCCAAGGACGCGGTCAAGAAAGGCGTCGACAAGGCTTGATAGAGCCTTGAACGAAACAACGAAGCGGCCATCCAAGGATGGCCGTTTTCGTGTCCCGTTCATATGCGGTCACGGATCACAGTGTTTCAAAGTCGCCAAGTAAGCTACTTTGATGAGAGAAAAACGGCCCCTGAGTCGCCACGACTTCAACCTGTTTTGCGGCGAAAGGAGACGCGAATGATTTTTCCCGACATGAAAGGTCTGCCCCTGCACCGGGTGATGGTGCGCACGGTCACTGAATTCGTCGACGACGAGATGTCGACCTATGCCTCGGCACTGGCCTACCAGATGCTGTTCTCGCTGTTCCCGTTCATTCTGTTTCTTATTGCCCTGATCGGTTTCCTGCACCTGCCGGACTTCTTCTCCTGGTTGCGCCTGCAATCGGAGCTGGTGTTGCCGCCCCAGGCGCTGGAGCAGGTCAACCCGGTGATCGATCAGTTGCAGCAATCCAAGGGCGGCCTGCTTTCGGTGGGTATCGTCATCGCCCTGTACACCGCGTCCGCCGGCGTGCGCCTGATGATGAGCGCGATGAACGCCGCCTACGACGTGGTCGAGGGCCGGCCCCTGTGGAAGCGCTTCCCGCTGTCGATCATCTACACCGTCGGCATCGCCGGCATGTTGCTGGTGGCCGCGGCGCTGATGGTGCTCGGGCCGCAGGTGATGGGCTGGATCGCCGCGCAGGTCGGGCTGGAAGAAGTCATCGTCACCTTGTGGACGATCGCCCGCTGGCCGGTGATCGTGATCCTGATGATGGTGGCCGTGGCGCTGATCTACTACGTGATGCCAGACGTCAAACAGGAGTTTCGCTTCATCACCCCGGGTTCGGTGCTGGCGGTGGTGGTGTGGATCATCGCGTCCCTGGGGTTCGCGTTCTACGTCAAGACATTCGCCAACTACAACGCCATGTATGGCAGCATCGGTGCGATCATCGTGCTGTTGCTGTATTTCTACATTTCCGCCGCCGTGTTGCTGCTCGGCGCGGAGATGAATGCGGTAATCGAACATATGTCCAGCGAGGGCAAGGATTCGGGCGAGAAAGTCCCCGGCGAACTCGATGAACATCCCAAACAACACGTTTCCGGCCTAGGGCGCGATCACTCGCTCAAGCCGAACACTGACGAAGCCTGATCATGATCCGTGAAATCCTGAAGATGGGCGACGAACGCCTGCTGCGCATCGCCCCGCCAGTGCCCGCCGAAATGCTCGACAGCCCGGAACTATGGCAACTGATCGACGACATGTTCCAGACCATGGAAAGCGTCGGCGGGGTCGGCCTGGCCGCGCCGCAGATCGGTGTCGACCTGCAACTGGTGATCTTCGGTTTCGAGCACAGCGAACGCTACCCGGACGCCGAAGCGGTGCCGCAGACGATCCTGATCAACCCGCTGATCACGCCGCTCAGTCCGCTGATGGAAGAGGGTTTTGAGGGCTGCCTGTCGGTGCCTGGCCTGCGGGGCGCGGTGGATCGTTATCAGCAGATTCGTTACGAAGGCGTGGATCCGAAGGGCGAGCCGATTGTGCGTGTGGCCTCGGGATTCCATGCGCGGGTGGTGCAGCATGAGTGCGATCACCTGATTGGGCGGCTGTACCCGTCGCGCATTACCGATTTCAGCAAGTTCGGTTTCACCGAAGTGATGTTCCCGGACCTCGATCCCAACGCCGATGACTGACTAGTCCGCGCGCGGTGCCAGCTCCATGGCAATCATCGGCTTGCTCCGCGCATAACGGCTCAAGCGCTCGGCCATGGCTTGGGGCAGGGCGGGGTCGAAAGTGAAGCCGCGCCGCTCGTAGAAACCGCGCAAGTCCGGGTGGCAGAACAGCCATACCGGCGCCTCGACACCCTTCACTGCTTCGGCAATCAACTGCGCGGCGATGCCTTGCTCACGGTAGGCCGGATCAACAAACAGTCCGGTCAGCCAATGCCCGCCGAACACCGGTCGCAGACACAGCGCCGCCACGATTTCCTCCCGCCGCGCCACCCACAATTGCGCCTCGCGCACCGCTTTCATCGACGATTGATGCTGGCGGTAGAACTTGTTCATCAAGGGCCAGGACAGGTCGTCGAGCTGGCTGTAACGGATGTCGGTCATGAATCGGACTGCCGGTGCAAAAGCCGCGGATTATAAAACAACGTGCCCGCCGGGATAGGTGTATACCTGATCTCACATCCCCTCTGAGTGGAGTACGCATCATGTCCAAAGGTATGGATTCGAAGAAAGCCGCGAAGAAGAAACCGGCCAAGACCGCCATCGAAAAACGCCACGAGAAAAGGGCGAAGAAAGTCGACATCTTTGGCCATTGATCACGCCGTTCGGGAGCCCGGATCCGGGCTCCTGTCTTGTCCTTGAAAACAGACTGAAAAAATAAACTGCAAGAATTTCCGTTGTCGTTGCACAGAAGGAATGGACTCCTTTTCCGAGCAACGCCATGGCCCATTACTTTGACGATCAGCATCGTCAGCAAATCGAAACCCTGCGCCAGCGCTTCACCGCCCGCACCGAGTGGCCGACCTGGCTGCTGCTGGTCGGCGTGTACGGCGGCTGGTTTGCGATTGTGCTGGGCAGCGAATGGCTTGGCCTCTGGTGGAGCACGCTGCTGCTGATTCCGTTGCTGGTGTTGTGGCTGTCGGCTCAGCACGAATTGCTCCACGGACATCCGACGCGCTGGACCTTCGTCAACAAAGTCCTCGGCTATGCACCATTCGCGGTGTGGTATCCGTACACGCTCTATCGCGACAGCCATTTGCAGCACCATCGCGATGAGGACCTGACGATTCCCGGCGTCGATCCCGAAAGCCGTTATCTGAGCGCCGAACGCTGGCAGGGCAGTTCGCTGTTCGAACGCAGCCTGCACTGGCTGAACAAAACCGTATTGGGCCGCTTCATTCTTGGCGCGCCGCTGGCGTTGCTGGCGCTGGCCGGCGAAGAACTGCAACGCCTGAAAAACCGTGAACGCCAGGCCTGGCTGATGTGGCTGACCCACGGCGCCCTGACCGTGCTGATGCTGTTTTTCATCGCCCGCTACAGCGTGTTGCCGATCTGGCATTACCTGTTTTTGATCAGCGTGCCGGCGCTGTCGATCGCGATGATCCGCTCCTACTATGAACACCGGCCGCACACGCAACCGGAGCAGCGCACGGTGCTCAACGAAGCCGGATGGCCGTGGCGCTGGCTGTTCCTGAACCTGAATTTCCATCTGGTGCACCACGATTTGCCGAAGCTTTCGTGGTACGACTTGCCCGAGGCCTACCGCATGCGCCGGGAACAATGGGTGGCGCGCAGCGGCGGATTTCTGGTGCAAGGTTATGGGCAACTGTGGCGCCGGCACGGCATCAAGCCGATCGACAGCCCGCAGCATCCGTTTATTTGAGGCGACCATGACGTCAGGTTACGCAGAGCTGTTGATGTACATCGCACCCGAGCCGATCCGCGCGGCGAACGAGCAGTGGCTGGCGCGGATCCTTGAACACCTCGGCCGTTCGCGGCTTGATGCCGACGGTCAGTCGTTGCTCGAACTCTGGCGCTCGCCTGAGTTGCTGCTGACCCAGACCTGCGGCTATCCGCTGATGACCGCGCTGCGTGGGCAGGTGAGGATTGTCGGCCGTCCGCGCTACGAATTGCCGGACGCCAGCGCCGGCAATCATTGCAGCCTGATCCTCGCCCGCGCCGATGATCCACGCCGCAGCCTGGCGGAGTTCTTCGACAGTCGCGGGGTGATCAACAGCGAAGACTCCAACAGCGGCATGAACCTGTTGCGTCAGCGTCTGGCGCCGTTGCACCGGGACGGCCAGTTTTTCGCCTCGGTCGGCATCAGTGGCGGTCACCGCGAAAGCCTGCTTTGGTTGCGCGAAGACCGTGCCGATCTGGCGGCCATCGACAGCGTGACCTTTGCGTACCTGGCGCAGTACGCCGCCGAAGAGGTCAGCGGATTGCGAGTGGTAGCGCGCAGCGCGTTCAGTCCGACATTGCCCTTCATCACTTCGGCCAGCACGACTGACGGACAGATCGAACACCTGCGCCGGGCCATGAACCGCAGTCTTCAAGACCTGCCCGATGTGGCCCGCACCCTCGGTTTGCCCGAAGTATTGCCCGCCAGCGAAAGCGATTACCTCGTCTTGCTGGATTACCAGCGCGAGGCCGAAGAACTGGGTTATGGCCGCTTGCGTTAGCGACTTCTTGTAATTCACTAATGGAATATAAAAATTCTTTTTAAGTATTTTTAACGCATAAGGCACCTTGCTAGGATCGCGCCACCGGACGACCGGACATTCAGCGACCCTTTACCAAGGAGCCCCCATGTCCGGCGCCGACTCATCCCATCGCAATCATGTGAACACGTTGTTTCGCGACCACTACCAGTGGTTGTGCACACGTCTGCGTCGGCAATCGAATGATGCGGCCACGGCCGAAGACATCGCCGCCGAAACCTTCGCGCAACTGCTCGAAGCCCCCGGCCTGACCGCCATCCGCGAACCCCGCGCCTTGCTCACCACCATCGCCCAACGTCTGCTGTATGAGCGCTGGCGGCGGGGCGATCTGGAGCGTCGGCATCTGCACCAACTGCAACAAGGTGACCTCGATCACGCGCCGTCTCCCGAAGAACTCGCCGACCTGTCGCAGAGCCTCAAGCACCTGGACCGGACACTCCGGCGCCTGCCAGGCAAGGTGCGCTCGACCTTTCTGCTGGCGCGCATCGACGGCCTGACCTACCCGCAAATCGCTGCCGAACTGGGCATCTCCCAGCGTTCGGTGAGCCTGTACATGACCCGTTCCCAGGCCCTGTGCAACCGCCATAGCGCCAACCAAACCCTGATTTCCTCCCAGAACAAGAGGTCCGCATGAGATCGATCAAAACCCTGCTCGGCAGTTCGCTGCTGGCCCTGACCCTGACTGCCGGGCACGTCGTGGCAGCGGAAAAAACCGCGCCGATCCACTTCGGCGACATCACCTGGGAAAGCGGCAGCTTCATCACCGAAGTGCTGCGCCTGATCGTCGAAAAAGGCTACGGCTACCCGACGGACACGCTGCCGGGCAGCACCGTCAGCCTGGAAGCGGCGCTGGCGAAAAACGATATTCAAGTGATCGGCGAAGAGTGGGCCGGGCGCAGTCCGGCGTGGGTCAAGGCTGCCGCCGAGGGCAAAGTGTTCGGCCTCGGTGACACGGTGAAGGGCGCCACCGAGGGTTGGTGGGTGCCGGAGTACGTGATCAAGGGCGATCCCGAGCGCGGGATCAAACCGCTGGCACCGGAGCTGAAATCGGTGGCCGACCTGCCGCGCTACAAGGATGTGTTCAAGGACCCGGAAGACCCGAGCCGTGGGCGCTTCCTCAACAGCCCGACCGGCTGGACCTCGGAAATCGTCAACAGCCAGAAGCTCAAGGCGTATGCGCTGAACGACACCTTCGTCAACTTCCGCACCGGCTCCGGCGCGGCGCTGGATGCCGAGGTGGCGTCGTCGATCAAGCGCGGCAAACCGGTGCTGTTCTACTACTGGTCGCCGACGCCACTGCTCGGTCGCTTCAAACTGGTGAAGCTGGAAGAGCCGCCGTTCGACGCCGAAGCCTGGAAAACCCTGGCCGACGCCAACAACCCCAACCCGAAAGGCACCCGCTCGATGCCGGCGAGCCTGGCGATTGGCGTGTCGGCGCCGTTCAAGGCGCAGTATCCGGAGCTGGTGACGTTCTTTGAGAAAGTCGATTTGCCGATCGATCTGCTGAACCAGACCCTGGCCGGGATGAGCGAGAAACGCCAGCAACCACGGCAGGTGGCCGAGGCGTTCCTGCGCGATCAGCCGCAAGTGTGGAAGCCTTGGGTGCCGGGTGATGTGGCAAACAAGGTGAGCGGGAGTCTGTAGTTCGTTTCTGATATTTCTGTAGTGCTGCACCGATACCATCGCGGGCAATCCCGCTCCCACAAGGTTCTGCGCGATGTTCAAGCCTGCGTGGTACCTGTGGGAGCGTGGCTTGCCCGCGATGGCGTTCGACCAGACAAAACTTTTTTGCGCTGAACCGTTTCTCGTCCGCTTCCTGTCCGAATTCCCTCAGTACTGGCCGACTAGTGGCCTTGCGCAAGGCTTCGTGCTGTCTATGCTCATTCATAACTAACTATGTCGAACGCCATCCAATGCGCTACGACCGCTAGCGGTTACCGATCTCAAAGCTGCCAGAGTGCGCAATCCAAGGCACCGACACTTGACCGACAAGGAGCTGTTTTTTAAATGGAAGTTCTTCTGCATGTTAGGAATGGCCCGCCCGCGGGCTATCAAGAGAAGGATGTCTTGATTAGAGCGTCGTCGCATGGACTCTCCGATTAATCATCGTTTATCACCTGACAACTTCCTCCCGTGGAGGAAGGCGTGTGCCTGTTCTGTGGAACGTAGTGGTGGATTCTGAAAGACCTGAACTTTCATCAAATCAAAAGAACGCGCGGAAGGTGATCGAGACATGTTCAACCTACATCACAAGGCTGATCTGCAGGAAATCGAACGTTTCAGTTGTGCCCTGACCGAAGCCAACGCCAAGTTGGAGGCGATCAGCCGTTCGATGGCAATGATCGAATTCACCCCCGAGGGCATCGTGCTGGATGCCAATGACAACTTCTGCAAGACCATGGGCTACAGCGCCGAAGAAGTGCGTGGCAAACATCACCGGATTTTTTGTGAAGAAGAATTTTATCGCAGCGAGGAATACGCCAAGTTGTGGCGTGACCTGGCCCGTGGCGAACCCATCAGCGGGACTTTCCTGCGCTTGAACAAAAGCGGTCGGGAGATCTGGCTCGAAGCCAGTTACATGCCGGTGTATGGCCCGGACAAACAGGTCCGCAGTGTGATCAAAGTGGCGTCGGACATAACGGCGCGCGTGAACAAGGAAAAGGAAGAAGAAAGCATGCTCGCTGCCATCGGCCGGTCGATGGCAGTGATCGAGTTCACTCCGGAAGGCAATGTGATCACGGCCAACGACAACTTCCTCAAGACCATGCAGTACTCGCTCAACGAAATCGTCGGTCATCACCACAGTCTGTTCTGTCACCGGGTTGAAGCCGAGTCTGCGCAATACAAGGCCTTCTGGGCATCGCTCAATCGCGGCGAATATCACTCGCACCGCTTCGAGCGCAAGAACAAGTCCGGTCAGACCGTTTACCTCGAAGCCTCGTACAACCCGCTGTTCGACGCCAAGGGCCGGTTGTACAAAGTGGTGAAGTTCGCCAGCGACATCACTCACCAGATGACCACCTTGCAGACCGCTGCGGAATCGGCCCACAGCACTTCGGTACAAAACGACGCCTGCGCGCAAAAAGGCTCACAGGTCGTGCAGCAAACGGTGCAGATCATTCAGGACATTTCCCGCGACCTCAACGAAGCGGCGCTGAGCATCGATGCAGTCAGCAAGCAGTCGGACATCATCGGCACCATCGTTCAGACCATTCGCGGGATCGCCGACCAGACCAACCTGCTGGCGCTCAACGCGGCCATCGAGGCGGCGCGGGCGGGCGAGCACGGGCGTGGTTTTGCGGTGGTGGCGGACGAGGTTCGCAGCCTCGCGGCGCGGACCAGCCAAGCGACCCTGGAGATCGTCGACGTGGTGCGCAAGAACCACGAGTTGTCATTGAGCGCAGTGTCGAGCATGCAGTCGAGCCTGAGCCGCACCGGGCTCGGGGTGGAACTGGCGAACGAGGCGGGCGACGCGATCCGGGAGATTCAGCAGGGCTCGCGGCATGTGGTGGATGCGATCAGTCAATTCAACGAGACGTTGCAGTTGAATTGACGGTTTCACGGCTGAAAAAAAGGATCCCCGTGGGGATCCTTTTTTATTGCGCCGCTGCGCAGCGTGATGCGGGTCAGAGCGAAGCGAGGAACTTGTCTGCCGACTCGTCGCTGATCTTCGCCGAGTTGGCGTCTTGCTTGTTCTGCTTCTCCGCTTCGGCCAGCTTCATCTTGTCTTGCAGGCGTTCGGCGATCTCTTTGCCGATGGCCAGTTGTTTCTCCGGCGGCATGGCTTTGATGTCGTCTTCGGTCAGGCCCATCTCCTTGAGGATACTGTCGCGCAGACGCTGTTCCGGCGTTTTGCTCATGTAGTCCTTGAACTCGTCCAGGGCCGATGAGCCTGTGGATTTGGTCTGCGAAGTATCGGAGGTTTGCAGGGCGACTCGGGTCTTGGCGAACGCTTCGTCGACATTGTCGCTGATGCGTGTGGCTTCGCTGACTTGCTGGGTCGCCAGTTGGGTGGCCGATTCTTGCACTTTGACGGTGGCTTCGGCGGTTTGCGCCTGGGCCTGGTTTTGCAGGGTCTGCAGCATCGCGCCATGCAGTCCGCCTTGCAGACCGGCCGCTGCGGTGGTGGTTGCATCGTCATTCAGATGCTTGGGCAGGTGGATGAGTTGCTGTTGTTTTGCACTGACCAACATGATGAAAGGACCTGTAGGTAATGACTGTCAGTCCTACGCCAGCAAATACCGTGCCTTTCGAAAAAGTCATTTTATTTCAGTTGTTTGGGTTCAAGCATAACCCGATGAAGCGGTCATCCCTTGCCGGAGGGCGGCAGAGGATGACCGTTGTCCGTCAGCGATGGGCGATGTTTTCCAGCGCCAGGTTACGGGTGCGAGGGCCGAAGTAGCCGATGGTCAGCATCACGATCAGCATGCTGGCGACGATGAACGCCAATACGCCCGGCGTGCCGAAGTGATCGAGGAACAGACCGATCAACAGGCTGCTGAACACCGTCGACAAACGACTGAACGAGTAACAGAAGCCCACCGCCCGGGCGCGGATGTTGGTGGGGAACAGTTCGCTCTGATAGGAGTGATAACTGAAGCTCAGCCAGGCGTTGCAGAAGGTGATCATCACACCGCAGAAAATCAGGCCGAAGGCGCTGGTCTGCAACGCGAACAAGGTGCCGAAGGTCATGGCACCGAGTGCCGAGCCGACGATCTGCCACTTGTTCTCGAAGCGGTTGGCGAATTTGACGAACAGCAACGGCCCAAGCGGGTAAGCGAGGGTGATGATGAACGCGTACATCAGGCTGTGAGTGACGCTGACGCCCTGACCGGAAAGCAGCGCCGGCAGCCAGTTGCCGAAGCCGAAGAAACCGATGGCCTGGAAGATGTGAAAGACAATCAGCATCAACGCGCGGCGGCGATAGGGCGGTTGCCAGATATCGGCGAAACGGCCCTTACCTTCGACATCGACGGCTACCGCTTCCGGCGCGTCCAGTGGCTGGCGGTGATCTTTCTCGCAGCGTGCCTCGATGCCGTCGAGAATCCGGTTGGCCTCATCAAAGCGGCCATGCTGGGCCAGCCAGCGCGGCGACTCCGGCAGACGCTTGCGCAGCCACCAGATGAACAGCGCAAACACCGCGCTCGCCAACACCACCCAACGCCAGCCGGACACCCCGAACGGCGCCTGCGGCACCAGCCACCAGGACATCAACGCCACCGCCGGCACCGACAGGAACTGCACGAAAAACGCGAAGGCAAACGCCGAACTGCGCATGCGTTTGGGCACCAGTTCCGAGAGATAGGCGTCGATGGTTACCAGTTCGATGCCGAGGCCGATGCCCACCAGAAAACGCATGCAGATGATCCCCAGTGCCGAACTCTGCACGCCCATCAGCACCGTGGCCACGGTGTACCAAACCAGCGCGAAGGTGAAGATCGCGCGCCGCCCGAACCGATCCGCCATCGGGCTCAGCAGGCTGGCGCCGAGAAACAAACCGAGGAACGTCGCCGAGGCGAACGCAGCCTGATCGGAGAAACCGAACACGCCCTGATTGCCGGTGGCGAAGATGCCGTCGCGGATCAGGCCGGGGCTGATATAGGCGGTCTGGAACAGGTCGTAGAGTTCGAAGAAACCACCGATCGACAGCAGCGCCACCAGCCGCCAGATCGTGGCGACGGCCGGAAGGCGGTCGATGCGGGCGGAAATCTCGGCGGCGCGTATCGGGTCGATACCGTCGCGTTGCGCGGCGGGGGCGTGTGCAGTCATGGGCTGATCCATTTTTTATTGATGGAAAAGCTTAGCCGGCTATCGGAAATCAAGGATTGTTTATATCGGTGGTTGGCGCGGTAAAACCGCCGATTTCTTGCAATATCCGCTTACCAATTAACGATTTATGTCGCGGGCGCCGGATCGGGCAGCGCAGACGCTGGCAAGCCGAATACCCGGTCGAACAGCCAGTTGAACGCGAAGGTGTAGCAAGGGATGAACACGATCAGCGCCAGATCCAGCAAAAAGGCCTGCACCAGACTGATGTTCATCCACCACGCGATCAGCGGAATCAGGAATACGATCAGCGTCAGCTGGAACCCGACGGCGTGGGCGATGCGCCGTTTCACCGTGCGGGTGCGTGACACCTGGCGGCTTTCCCAGCGCTCGAACAGCGAGGTGTAGATGAAGTTCCAGGTCACGGCGATGGTGGTGATGATCACCGCCAGCGGACCGGTGCTGCCGGGCGATGTGCCGGACAACAGGGCGAGGCCGAGGGCCGAGAAGGTCATGCCGATCACTTCATAGAGCGACACATAGACCAGTTTGCGTTTGACGCCTTGCATGGGGAATTGCCTCTTTCTTGCGACTTGTGGCCAATGGGACTGGCGAAGGCGACGAAAGATAGCTTCAATATAGATGACAGAAAAAGTCAGTAGCTTTCAGTTTTATTGATAGGTGTGCGAAGTGAATTTCAACAGTGAAAGCATCGAGCTGTTTCTCGCCGTGATCGAACGCGGCTCGTTTTCCGCCGCTGCGAGGGCATTGGGCAGAGTCCCGTCGGCGGTGAGCATGGCCATCGGCAATCTGGAGGCGGAACTCGGTTACTCGCTGTTTGATCGCAGTCACCGCGAACCGCAACCCACGGCAATGGCGCTGTCGCTGGTGCCCCATGCTCGGTTGATCGCCGATCAGCTCAAGCAATTGCAGGTGCATGCGGTGCAGTTGTCGCTGGGGCTTGAGAGCAAATTGTCGATTGGCGTGGCGGCGGATATCGATCGCCGACGGTTGCTGACGGCGATCAAGGATCTCAGCGAGCGTCATCCACTGCTCTACATCGAAGTGCTGACCGCGCCGCAGGATGATGTGCTGGCGATGCTCCATAGTGGCCGGGTCAGCGTGTGTCTGGCGTTCGCCGGGTTAAGCGTGAATGTGCTGGAGCGTTTTCAGTTTGTCGGCAGTGAGCGGATGATCGCCACGCTGGCGGCGGACAGCCCGTTGTTGCAGGGGCAGGATCTGTTTCTTGAGGACCTGGTGCATGTGCGGCAGATCGTCGTCGGCAGCCGCGACTTGCCGATCAGCGAAACCCGGCCGCTGGTGGCCGAATCCCACTGGCGCACCGACAATCTGGAGACAGCACTGGAAATGGTCGAGGCTGGGTTGGGCTGGGGCAATTTTCCGCTGTCGGTGGTGCAGCCGTGGCTCGATAGCGGACGGCTGAAACGGTTGAACTTCCGCAATATCGAAAACGGCCTGGTGCTGCCGGTGCACGCGGTGTGGCTCAAGAGCCAGCCGTTGCAGAAGGGGGCGCTGGCGCTTGTTGAAATACTCGGCCGGTGATCGTTCCCACGCTCTGCGTGGGAACGATCAACAGGTTATTGCCGTGCGGGGTCAGGTGCTCTCGCGAATCTTCAGCTCGAACCCCATGTCTTCGACCGGCCGCGCCACGCTATTGCCGGCCATCAGCGTCAGCATCTGCTCCGCCGCTCGCTTGCCGATCGCTTCGCGGGGCGTGTTGATGCTGCTCAGGCGCGGCACCATGTGTTCCGACATCGGCAGGTCGTTGAAGCCGAGGATCGCCACTTGCTCGGGGATCCTGATCCCGTTGCGCAGCGCTTCGAGCAGGGCGCCCTGAGCCAGGTCGTCGTTACCGAAGAAGATCGCATCGACATCCGGATGCGCCGCCAGCAGTTGCAGGAACAACTCGCCGCCCAGGCCCACGGACGATGAACGCGGGGTCAGCACTTCCAGATCCGGGTCGTAGCGACCGGCCTTCTGTAGCGCTTTGCGAAAGCCTTCGCCACGCAGCAGGGTGCGCTGATCGAGCTGCGCGCCGATGTACGCCAGACGCTTGCGGCCACGGGACAGCAAATGTTCGGCAGCCGTTTCCCCGGCGCTGAGCTGGGAGAAACCGACGCAGTTCACCCCGGCCGCGCTGTCCAGCTCCATCATGTACACGCAGGGAATGTTGCTGGCCTCGATCATCCGCCGCGAGCTTTCAGTGCGGTCGAAGCCGGTGAGCAGCAAACCGCGTGGCTGATAGGCCATGTAGTTGCGCAGCAGGTTTTCTTCTTCATCGCGGGAATAGTGGAAGTTGCCGATCAGCACCTCGAAACCTTTGGGCGTCAGTACCCGATGAATGGCTTCCAGGGTGTCGATGAACAACAGGTTGGACAGCGAAGGCACCAGAACCACCACCGAATGGCTCTGGGCCGAGGCCAGAGCGCGGGCGGCGGGGTTGACCACATAGTTGAGTTCCAGCGCGGCTTTCTGGACTTTCTCCACCAGTTCGGTGGCAACCGTGCTGACCCCACGCAGGGCGCGCGAGGCGGTAATCGGGCTGACGCCGGCCAGACGGGCGACTTCATTGAGGGTGGGACGGCCGGTGGTGCGGGTGTTTTTATCGTTTTTAGGGGTGGTCATCGGGCGGCTTGCCAAACAAAAATCAAGGCACTAAGGTAGCGCTGTCCTTATGCAGCTGCAAATGCGTAAGCGAGGTCCTGCCTGATCCTCGCTTTTTGGCGTACCGACAAAACCTGCTGCAACCCAAAAAAACGACAAGAAGGCGTCGGCAACTTCTGCCTGTGCACTAGAGTCATAGCTAGCAAAGGTAGCGCTGTCTGCGCGCTGAGGTGTTACATGAATCATCCCATCACCGCCCTGGTCATCATGGGCGTTGCCGGTTGCGGCAAGACGTGCGTCAGCGAGGCCCTGTGCCAATTGAGCGGCGCCACTGCCATTGAAGGCGATACTTTCCATCCGGCCGCGAACATCGAAAAGATGAGCGCGGGGATCCCCCTGAATGACGAAGACCGTGCCGGCTGGCTCGACAGCCTGTGCGATGAACTGCGTCGCGTCGATGCCCTGGGCGAACGCCCGGTGCTGACCTGCTCGGCCCTCAAACACATTTACCGCGAACGTCTGCGCAGCGCCTTGCCGGGCCTGGGCTTCGTGTTCCTCGAATTGACGCCTGAAGTGGCCGCCGAACGTGTGTCCCACCGTCCGGGCCATTTCATGCCAGCCACTTTGATCGAAAGCCAGTTCGCCACCCTCGAATCGCCCAAGGGCGAGCCGTTGACCCTGGCCCTGAATGCTTCGATCCACAGCGTTGAAGAACTGGCGTCGCAAGCCCACGTCTGGTGGCAGGCCCATGGCCTGAAACAGGCGGTATGAGTGTGATTGCGAAGATAGCGCTGTCCTTTCGACTTCTGATTAACCCGCTTTAATAACAACAACAAACCAGGAGACACCCCCAATGTTTGGCATGTCCCATGACGCCTATCTGCTGCTCGATGCAGTAGTCACGGTGATCGGGCTTATCGTCCTGATCACCAAGTTCAAGCTCCATCCCTTCATTGCCCTGACCATCGCCGCTGCGTTCCTCGGCCTGACGTCCGGCATGCCGATCGGCACCATCATCAAGGCGTTCCAGGACGGCTTCGGTGGCGTGCTCGGTTTCGTCGGCATCATCCTTGCGCTGGGTACGATGCTCGGCAAGATGATGGCCGAATCCGGCGGTGCCGATCAGATCGCCCAGACCCTGATCCGCGCCTTTGGCAAGGACAAGGTTCAGTGGGCGATGATGTTCGCCGCGTTCCTGGTGGGCATTCCGCTGTTCTTCGAAATCGGCTTCGTGCTGCTGATTCCGCTGGTGTTCATCGTGGCTCGCCGCACCGGTGTGTCGATCATCAAGATCGGTATCCCGCTGCTCGCCGGCCTGTCCGCCGTGCACGGCCTGGTGCCGCCGCACCCGGGCCCGCTGCTGGCCATCGGCGTGTTCGGTGCCGACATCGGCAAGACCATTCTGTACGGTCTGATCGTCGCGCTGCCGACCGCCATCATTGCCGGTCCGATCTTCGGTACGTTCATCGCCAAGCACATTCCCGGTACGCCAAATCAGGAACTGGTCGATCAACTTGCCCGTGAGTCGGACTCGCAGGATCTGCCAAGTTTCGGCATCACCCTGGTCACCGTGCTGCTGCCGGTGTTCCTGATGCTGCTGAAAACCTTCGCCGACGTGGCGCTGCCGGACGGTCATTTCTTCCGCACCTGGATGGACATGATCGGTCACCCGATCTCGGCACTGTTGCTGGCATTGCTACTGTCGCTGTACACCTTCGGCTACAAGCAGGGCATCGGTTCTCAGCAGATGCTCAAATGGCTCGACGCGAGCCTGGCGCCGACTGCCGCGATCATCCTGATCATCGGTGCCGGCGGCGGCTTCAAGCAGATGCTGGTGACCAGCGGCGTGGGCGACGTGATCGGCCACATGGCGGTCAGCGCGCAGATCTCGCCGATCCTGCTGGCGTGGCTGGTGGCAGCGGTGATCCGCATCGCGACCGGTTCGGCCACCGTGGCGACCATCACGGGAGCGGGCATTGTGGTGCCGGTGGTGGGGATGATTCCGGGCGTGAACCGTGAGTTGCTGGTGCTGGCCACCGGTGCTGGCTCGCTGATCCTGTCCCACGTCAACGATGCCGGTTTCTGGCTGGTGAAGCAGTACTTCAACATGACCGTGGCCGAGACCTTCAAGACCTGGACGGCGATGGAAACCATCCTGTCGGTGGTGGGTTTGGGCTTTATTCTGTTGCTGTCGCTGTTCGTTTAACCTCGAACGCCAGACACAAAAAAACCGCAGCGATGCGGTTTTTTTGTGCCTGGATCGTTCCCACGCTCCGCGTGGGAACGATCATCACCTCAGGATTTGGTCACGAGGCCATCCGCGCGGAACATCCCGCGAATCCCGCGTACTGCCTGGCGAATCCGGTCCTGGTTTTCGATCAGCGCAAAGCGCACGTGATCGTCGCCGTACTCACCAAAGCCGACACCCGGCGAGACGCAGACCTTGGCCTCGGCCAGCAGCTTCTTGGCGAATTCCAGCGAGCCGAGGTGCGCGTAGGCTTCGGGAATCTTCGCCCAGACGTACATCGAAGCTTTCGGGTTCTCGACCATCCAGCCCAGTTCATGCAGGCCTTTGACCAGTACGTTGCGGCGCTGGCGATATTGCTCGGCGATGTCGCGTACGCACTGCTGATCACCTTCCAGCGCAGCAATCGCGGCCACCTGCAGCGGGGTGAACGTGCCGTAGTCGTGGTAGCTCTTGATCCGCGCCAAAGCGCTGACCAGTTCCGGGTTGCCGACCATGAAGCCGATGCGCCAGCCCGCCATGTTGTAGCTCTTGGACAGGGTGAAGAACTCCACCGCGATGTCCTTGGCACCCGGCACCTGCATGATCGACGGGGCTTTCCAGCCGTCGTAGACGATGTCGGCGTAAGCCAGGTCGTGCACCACCAGCACGTCGTACTGTTTGGCGAGAGCAATCACCCGCTCGAAGAAATCGAGTTCCACGCACTGCGCGGTCGGGTTGGACGGGAAGCCGAGGATCATCATCTTCGGTTTCGGGATCGAGCCGCGAATCGCCCGTTCCAGCTCGGCGAAGAAGTCCACGCCCGGCACCAGCGGCACCGACCGCACCTGGGCGCCGGCAATCACGGCACCGTAGATGTGAATCGGGTAGCTCGGGTTAGGCACCAGTACCGTGTCGCCCTGATCCAGGGTCGCCAGCATCAAGTGCGCCAGGCCTTCCTTGGAACCGATGGTGACGATGGCTTCGCTTTCCGGGTCGATCTCGACCTCGTAGCGTTCCTTGTACCAGTTGGAAATCGCCCGACGCAGGCGCGGAATGCCCTTGGACGTGGAGTAACCGTGGGTGTCTTCGCGTTGTGCAACCTGCACCAGTTTTTCAACGATGTGCGGCGGCGTGGCGCCGTCGGGGTTGCCCATGCTCAAGTCGATGATGTCTTCGCCACGACGTCGGGCGGCCATCTTCAGCTCGGCGGTGATGTTGAAAACGTAAGGGGGGAGTCGATCTATGCGCGCAAAGCGGCGCGGCGAACCTTGTTCAGCCATTGTTGCCTCGGATAACGTAAGCGCCCGGAACCGTCCGAGCGACGCTGGTCACTGCGGTGACCTGTGGCGGACGATAAGGGCAGCGATGGCAGACTGTCCAGCGTGCACGACAACAATTTTTTCCCAAGGAAAACGGTTAATGGAATTCACCAGCGGCTTTTTGTTGAGCCTTTCGCTGTGCCTGGATATCGGCGTGGCCAACATCGCGATGATCACCCTGGCGATGCAGCGCGGCTATTTTCAGGGCTTCGCACTGGGTCTCGGCACCTGCGTCGGCGACCTGATCTACGCGGTGCTGGCGCTGGCCGGGATGACCGTTCTGCTGCAATACGAAACCGTGCGCTGGGTGCTGTGGATCGGCGGTTCAGCGCTGTTGATCTACTTCGCGGCGAAGATGATCTATTCGGCGATCCACCACGAGGCGCAACTGGCGGCGATCGCCGAGGTCGGCCAGAACTCCCATCGCAAGGAATTCTTCCGTGGGATCTTTCTCGCCATGTCGTCACCCAGCGCCATCCTCTGGTTCGCGGCAGTGGGCGGCACGTTGATCGCCCGTTCCGGCGGCGGCGGTCCTTTGAGCTCGGCGCTGTTCCTCGGCGGCTTCCTGTGCGCCGGGCTGTTGTGGTCGGCAGGCCTGTGCTTCGCCGCGAGCCATGGCGGCAAGTTGCTGGGCGACAAACTCCTGCGCTATTCCTACATGGCATCTGCAGCGATCTTCTGCTATTTAGCGGTCTACGTGATCGTATCCGGTTATAACGAGTTCGTCGGTTCCGGCGCCGCCGAGGCCCTGCATACGCTGTAAATGTGCGAATCGGGTTTGGCTTCTATACTCCCAGCCGAACCCACTTTTTTCGTTCAAGGAGTCGAGTCATGGATGAGCAAAAACGCGTCGAAGTGGCTGAACCTCGCTTCGAACATGGACACTTCCTGCTGATTGCAGGATTTCGCGATCGCTTCACTCAAGAGACCGTTCAGGACATCCCTGCGCTGTGGGAAAAACTGATCCCGCACATCGGAAATATTCCGGGGCAGAAGGGTGAAGTGACCTACGGTGTCTGCAGCAATTTCGACGGCAACGGCGGTTTCGATTACATGGCCGGGGTCGAAATCCGCAAGCTGGACGACTTCCCGCAGGAAAAGTATCCGTGGATCGAAGTCCTGCCGCGTCAGTACGCGGTGTTCGAACACAAGGGTTCGCTGGATCAGTTGCCGCAGACCATTGACTACATCTACAACACCTGGCTCCCGAATTCCGAATACAAAGGGCTCAACGCCCCGGAGCTGGAACGCTACAGCGCCGATTTCAACCCGAAGCTCAATACCGGCAAGCTGGAAATCTGCGTCCCGGTGGAAAAGAAAACCTGATCGGCAACCGGCAGCGCGAACCCGCTTCGCGCTGCCGGTCGAGTTTCACTTGCCCTTGATCCGTCGTGCCCGCAACAGGTCGATGCCCAAGGTAATGAAGCCGAAGAAGCTGATGCCCAACACCATCAACAAACCGATTTCCACGCTGCTCATAAACGGTTCCCTCCTCGGGTGATCAGAGACAGGCGTCAGAAATAGACCGTCCCGATTCCGAAGAAAAGCGCTTATACGCAGGCTTTACGCTGCCCGTGCGGATCGATATGAACACCTTATTCCTTTATCCTTGGCGGCCTTGTTTCCACTGATTTCGAGCCGCCATGAACACCGTCATCCGCCACGTCACCGCCGCCGACCTGGACCGCTGCTACGCCATCGAAACCCTCGCCTACGAGGGCGACGAAGCCGCGACCCGCGAGAAGATCGCCACGCGCATCGCCACCTGGCCGGACGGTTTCATCGTCGCCGAGGTGGACGGGCAGGTGGCCGGGTTCATCAACTCCGGTGCAGCGTTTGATGTGCAGATGTCCGACGAGGCATTCAAGGAACTGATCGGCCACGACCCGGCGGGGCCGAACGTGGTGATCATGTCGGTGGTGGTGCACCCGGATTATCAGGGCCTGGGTCTGGCCAAGCGCCTGCTGGGCGAGTTCATCGAACGCATGCGCGAGCAGGGCAAGGCGACGATCCACCTGATGTGCAAGGAACGGCATATCCCGCTGTACGCCGGATTCGGTTTTGCCTACATCAAACCGTCCGAATCCGACCACGGCGGGATGGCGTGGCACGAGATGATCCTGACCCTTTGAAGAAGAACCCCTGACCTGATCGTTCCCACGCAGAGCGTGGGAACGATCGGTGGGCGGGGTCAGTAGAGGGTGTCACGTACTCTGGCCGGGGCCTCGCGATCATAGGCCTCGGCATCAAACTGCCCATCATTCAGCCGCTTGTGAAAAGCCCCTGCGGTCGGCAGCGCCGAGCGCGGCAAGTGGGTTTCAGGGTTCCACGCATCCGAACGCACAAACGCTTTCGAGCAATGAAAGAACGCCGCCTCCACCGCCACCAGCAACACCGTGCGCGCCGGTTTGCCGTTCACCGCGAAGCTTTCCAGCAATTCGGGATCAGCGCTGATGGTCGCCGTGCCATTGACCCGCAACGTTTCGCCAATCCCCGGAATGATGAACAGCAGCGACACCCGCGGATCGTGCAGCACGTTGCGCAAGGTATCGATGCGGTTGTTGCCGGGGCGATCCGGCAGGGCCAGGGTGCGCTCGTCGATGATCCGCACAAACCCCGGCGCGTCGCCGCGCGGAGAACCGTCGATGCCGTCGGCACCCACCGAGTTGACAATCACCAGCGGCGAGACCCGGACCATCGCCTGATAGTCCTCGTTGAGAAAGCCGATCTGCTTGCGCACCGCTCGTTCGTGGGGCAAACCGTAGATGGCTTCCAGCGCTTCGGTTGAATCGATCATCGTTGCTCCCTCGACGATTAGAAGAACAGCCCCATGCGCCGCTCGTAACCGATGCGGCCCTTGTACGCTTCGCCGCTGTCGACAAAGCCGTACTTGGCGTACAGCGCAATCGCGGCGTCATTGTCGGCGTCCACCGACAGTTCCAGCCCTTTGATCTCCGGCCAGGCCTGGCGCGCAACTTCCGGCAACGCCAGCAGGCAGGCCTTGCCATAACCCTTGCCCTGGGCGCGGTGATCGACCTGCAACGCATGCAGGGTGGCGCTGTGTTCATCGGCCCAGTCCGGCAGAACCGGCGGGCGCTTGAGCAGCAGGAACGCCACTGGCTCATCTTCTGCCAGCAGGGCAAAACCCTTCACGCCAGGACCGGGTTTCGACAGCAGCGTATGCAGGGCGCCGTGGATATCGCCGGAGAACTTGATCTGCTCGGCGTGGATTTCAATCGCTTCGACTTGCTGACGCTGCAAGGCGTTAAGGCTCTCGTACGGTACGAGTTTGGCTGACACGGGAATTTCCTTTTTCCTACAAAGATGAGCCTCGGATTCTAGCGATTTTGTCTTCTCCGGAATTTTTTTGTTTCAACTGTCGATCCGGCAAATCGCCGAACGACTAAGGGTGTCTTCACAACAAAAACCAGGGAGAAACCCCATGAGTACGCAAGCGCAGATTCAAAGCCTGATCGACACCTACCGCGAGGCGGTGATGACCAAGGACGCGGAAAAAGTCATGGCCCTGTACGCCGACGACATCGTCTCCTTCGATGCGATCAAGGCCCTGCAATTCAAGGGCAAACCGGCCTACCGCGCGCACTGGGTGGATTGCATGGAAATGTGCCCCGGCCCGCACATTTTCGAATTCCACGAAATCGCCATCGAGACCGCCGACAACATCGCTTTCGCCCACTGGGTCGCCAACTGCGGCGGGACCAATGAAAAGGGCGAAACCCAGAGTTGCTGGATGCGCGTCACCGCGTGCTACCGGCAGGTGGGCGGGGCGTGGAAGATCGCCCACGAACACTGGTCAGCACCGTTCGACCCGATGAGCGGCGCGACCCTGTTCGATGTGCAACCCTGATCTTCAGCCATAGTTGATCCGTCCGATTCAGGAGAACGCCATGAAGTATTTATGCCTGGTCTACAGCGATGAGCGCCTGCTGCATTCGTCGCCCGACAGCCCGGAAGATGCCGAGTGCTGGGCCTACGCCGAGTCGATCCAGGGCAGCGGCCGGATGGTCGCCGCCGAAGCGCTGGAGTCGGTGCAGACTGCCACCACGGTGCGCATGCGCAACGGCAAGCTGTCGATCACCGACGGCCCGTTCGCCGAGACCAAGGAGCAGTTGGCCGGTTTCTACCTGATCGACGCGCGGGATCTCAACGAAGCGATTCAGGTCGCCGGCAACATTCCGGCGGCCCGGGTCGGCAGCGTCGAAGTGCGTCCCGTGCGCCAGTTGAATGTCTGAGGTCCGGGCGCGGGTCGAGCAGGTCTATCGCGAAGACTCGCGACGGATCCTCGCGACCCTGATCCGCCTGCTCGGCGATTTCGACCTCGCCGAAGAAGCCCTGCACGAGGCGTTCTTCGTCGCGGTCGAGCGCTGGCAGCGCGACGGCGTGCCGGACAATCCGCGAACCTGGCTGGTGTCCACCGGGCGCTTCAAGGCGATCGACGTGCTGCGCCGCCGCGCACGGTTCAAGGCCTCGCAGCCGTTATTGCTGGCGCAACTGGAAGAACTGGAACAGTCCGAATGGGACGCCGAAGACGTGGAAGACGATCGCCTGCGCCTGATCTTCACCTGCTGCCACCCGGCGCTGGCGGCGGACGCGCAAGTACCGCTTACCCTGCGTGAAGTCTGCGACCTCACCACTGAAGAAATCGCCCGCGCATTTCTCTCGGCCCCGGCGGCGATTGCCCAGCGCATCGTGCGCGCTAAGGCGAAGATTCGTGACGCGAAAATCCCTTATCAAGTGCCGAGCCTGAGCGAATTGCCCGAGCGCCTCGACAGCGTGTTGCGGGTGATTTATCTGGTGTTCAACGAGGGTTATTCGGCGTCCGGCGGCGCTCAGGTGACCCGCGAAGACCTGACCCGCGAGGCGATCCGCCTCGGGCGGTTGTTGCTGGAGTTATTGCCGGATCCGGAAGTTATGGGGCTGCTGGCGTTGATGTTGTTGCATGAGTCGCGGAGGTCGGCGCGCTCGACGCCAAGCGGTGAACTGATTTTGCTGGATGATCAGGATCGCGGATTGTGGAATGCCGAGCTGATTGCCGAAGGCTGTGAACTGGTGGAAAAAGCGCTGACCACGGGACGTTTCGGGCCGTACTGCCTGCAAGCGGCGATTGCGGCGGTGCATGCCGAGGCGCCCACGGCAGGGGAGACGGATTGGGAACAGATCGTCGGGCTGTATGACGTGTTGCTGCGGGCGGTGCCGTCGCCGGTGATCGAGTTGAACCGGGCGGTGGCGGTGGCCAAACGTGATGGGGCGCTGGCAGGGTTGACCCTGGTTGAAGGGATTCTGGACCGTGGAGAATTGCAGGATTACCACTTGGCGCATTCGGCGCGGGCGGAGTTTTGTCGGCAGTTGGGGCGGGTTGAGGAGGCGCGGGCGGCTTATCGGCGTGCCCTGGAATTGACGCGGCAAGAGCCGGAGCGGCGGTTTATCGAGGGGCGGCTTTCGGCTTTGGATCGCTTGCCCTCACCCTAGCCCTCTCCCGGAGGGAGAGGGAACCGATCCGGGAATATTGGAGATATGCGCCGACGTGAGAGATTTGCTCTGAATCCATAATCGACTCGATATTTCAAGTCGATGTATGACGTAAGACACCTCGGTCAGTTCCCTCTCCCTTCGGGAGAGGGTTAGGGTGAGGGCGCTTTTGATTTTGCCTTTCGCCTTTAGCTTTTAGGCCTGCTGCCGAGTCGCAGCCATCACAATCTCGCGAATACAAACCCCCTGCGGCTGCCCATACGCATAAGCAATCGCCGTCGCCACATCCTCGGCACTCAACACCGTGCCACCCATGTCCTGCTTCCAGGCCTGATACCCGGTCTTGATCGCCTCATCCGTGGTATGGCTCAGCAACTCGGTCTCCACCGCACCCGGCGCAATCGTGGTCACCCGCACGTTATGCGGCGACAACTCTTCACGCAGATTCTCCGACAACCCATGCACCGCAAACTTGGTGCCGACATACGCCACATGGTTCGGGAACGTCTTGCGTCCGGCCACCGAGCTGACGTTGATGATCGTGCCGTGCTTGCGCTCGATCATCCCGGCGACCACCGCGTGCACGCCATTGAGCAGGCCCTTCACGTTGACGTCGAGCATCTGGTCCCACTGCGCCGGGTCCTGCTTGCTCATCTCGCCCAGCAGCATCACCCCGGCGTTGTTGATCAGTGCATCGGCAGGGCCGAACTGCGCTTCCGCCTCGGCCACAGCGGCCAGCAACGCGGCGCGGTCGGTGATGTCGACGCGGCGGCTGAGGGTGTTCGGCAGGGCCAGTGCTTCGAGGCGTTCGATGCGCCGGGCCAGCAACAGCAGCGGATGGCCGGCAGCGCTCAAGCGGCGGGCGGTGGCTTCGCCGATGCCCGAGCTGGCGCCGGTGATGATGATCAATGGCTTGCTCATGGTTGAACTCCTGAGATAAGAAAAACAAATAACCAGATTCGTGACGCAGTATATTTAGTCCGCTGGAGGCTGAAAAATGCCTTATTCCTCTGTCTGCTATCGGAATCTCCTATGGATATCCGCCATCTCAAAGCCTTCCTCGCGGTGTTCGAGGAACGCAACATCACCGCCGCCGCGCAACGGCTGTTCATCAGTCAGCCCACGTTGTCGGTGACCATCAAACAGCTGGAAGAAGAACTCGGCGCGACGCTGTTCGTGCGTCAGCCCCGTGGTGTGGAAGTCAGCGACGAAGCGCGTCTTCTATACCCGCAGGCACGGCGGATGGTGGCCGAGTCCGAGGCACTGAGCCGGATGTTTCGCGGCCGCGAAAACCGTGCGCCGCTGACCCTCGGCATCGAAGGCGACATCGCCGCCAGTCACATCGAAGCCTTCGTGCGGATGGCCCATCAGGCGTTGCCCAATCTGTTGCTGACCCTGGAAGAGGGCTGTCACGGCGATGGTCGATTGGCGGTCGAGGAAATGTGCTGCGAGGACGAACTGTTCCTGCCGCTGTGGGAAGAGTCCTATGTGATGGCGCTGCCTCTCGATCATCCGATGGCAAACGCGCAGGCCGGCTGGGCGCCGATCGAGGACTGGATCACCTGCCCACAGCATCCTTCACATCAGCGGTTGATGGCGCTGTACGGACGCTCGCCGGAAGCGGTGGCGGGGCATGCCGGTTCACTGCAACAGGCGTTGCACATGGTGGCGGCGGGTGTCGGCGTGGCGATGTTGCCGCAGTCGCTTGTCAGCAGGCATGAACGCATCGTCGTGCGCGCGCTGCACCTGCCGGCGCCGACCCGGCGGGTGGGATTGTGCTATGCAGCGCAAGCGCTGGAGTTGCCGACGATGCGCGGGTTGCACGCGTATTTTCAGGTGAACCGCCCGCTAGCCATCGAGGCGGCCTGAGCTATTCCAGCATCTTGCTCAGCAACCAGCTGCCCGCCGGCCCCGGCGGGTACAGCCGCGACCACAGCGCATCGACGAACACCGGTTTCGGCCAGCCGCGCACCTTCAGTTCCACCAGCAAATCATTGCCGAAACGCTCCACCAGCCAGCGTGGCAGCGGGGCCCAGCCAAAACCTTTCTCGGCCATTTCCAGCAGCATCAGGTAACTCGGTGCCGACCACACCCGGCCTTTGCCGCGACTGTCATAGGGATTGACGATGGTGGCCAGGCGCAGTTCGCGATGCTGCTCAAGGACCGTTTGATCGATGGATTCCTGAGTCGCCAACGGATGCCCACGACCCACAAACAAGGCGATTTCAGTGCGCTCGGCGACGGTCGCGGTTGCCAGGTCCGGCGGGTAGTTGTCCTGCATCTCGGCAAACGCCAGATGCGCCCGACCGCGCTGCACCAGTTCGACCAGGTCATCGCACTCGGCGATCAGGCATTCCAGTTCCAGATCCGGATAACGCTGCTCGAAACCCACCAATGCGGCTTCGAAACGGTCGGACTGATAAGTGTCGGAAATCGCCACCGTGAGTTTCGGCTCAACACCTTGGGCCAATTGCCGGGCAGTCATTTCCAGTCGGCTGGTGGCCGACAGAATCGCCTCGGCCCGTTGTAGCATCACGTGGCCGGCCGGGGTCAGCGTCGGCTTGCGGCTGCTGCGGTCGAACAGCACCAGGTCCAGATCGATCTCAAGACTGGCCACCGCCGCACTCACCGTCGACTGACTGCGCCCGAGTTTGCGCGCCGCCGCCGAAAACGAACCTTGAGTCGCCGCCTGGACAAACGCCAGCAACACTTCCTGAGATGCCATGAACTATCGCCTTGATCGATGGTTATTGGTTATGAAGTATCGGTTCGGTGCTGGATCATGGCAACCATCTTCACAGAGGACTTCGGCCATGACTGCCAACAAATCCATCACTGAGCGTATCTTCCAGGCCATCGGTTTCGAACTGCTGGCGATCCTGATCTGTACCCCGTTGCTGGCGTGGATCATGGGCAAGCCGCTGGTCGAAATGGGCGCCGTCACCATCGCAATCGCGATGTTGGCCCTGGGCTGGAACGTGGTGTTCAACGGCTTCTTCGACCGGATGCTCAAACGCTGGAACATCGCTCACAACGCCTGGGTGCGAGTGGCGCACGCGCTGCTGTTCGAGGGCGGGTTGATCGTGATGGGCGTGCCGCTGATTGCCTGGTGGCTGTCGGTCAGTCTATGGCAGGCGTTCCTGCTCGACATCGGCGTGCTGCTGTTCTTCCTGCCGTACACCTACATCTACCACTGGGGTTATGACGTGGTGCGCGAGCGGCTGGTGATGCGCAGCGTCTGCCAGAACTGAAAACAAAAAATCGCAGCCTGTGAGGGCTGCGATTTTTTTTGTCCGGGATTTTTGCAGGGTTTAGAGAAACATCCCGCCCGACGCTTCAATCCGCTGACCATTGATCCACTGCGCCCCCGGCGACAGCAGCAGCGCCAGCGCACCGCCGATGTCATCCGGCTGCCCGGCACGGCCCAGCGCGGTGTTGCTGGCGACCATCGCATTCAACGCCGAATTGTCGCGCACCGCGCCGCCGCCGAAGTCGGTTTCGATGGCGCCCGGTGCCAGGATATTCACGGCGATCTGCCGCGCCCCCAGCTCCTTGGCCTGATAACGGGTCAGCACTTCCATCGCGCCTTTCATCGCCGCGTAAGCCGCGTAACCCGGCAGGGTGAAGCGGGCCAGACCGCTGGAGATGTTGATGATCCGCCCGCCATCGTTGATCAGCGGCAGCAGTTGCTGAGTGAGGAAGAACGGCCCTTTCAACTGCACGTTCATCAGCAGGTCGAACTGCTCCGGCGTGGTGTCGGCGAAGGAGGCATGCACGCCAATCCCGGCGTTGTTGATCAGGAAATCGAAGCGCGGACGATCAAGTTGTTGCAGCGCTTGCTCGACCCGCACGGCGAACTCGGCAAAACCTTCGCTGCGCCCGACATCCAGTTGCAGCATCACGGCTTGGGCGCCGAGGGTTTCCAGTTCCTGCACCAGCGCCTGGGCTTCATCGGCGCGGCTGTTGTAGGTGCCGATAATGTCCACGCCTTGCGCGGCGAGGTGCAGGGCGGCGTTCTTGCCGAGGCCACGGCTGGCACCGGTGATCAATGCGATTTTGCGGTTCATGGGTCTTCCTCGATGGCAGTGACGGTTGATGGGACACAGTTTATTTATCCGCCATGGGGTGATAAACAAACTGAAACCGAAATCACTGGTCGGATTGTCCGAACAATCAATGGGTGGCCCATGAACAAACTGGAACTGCTGCGCACCTTCGTCCGGGTCAGCGAATTGTCGAGTTTCACCATGGCGGGGGAGAGTCTCGGGCTGCCGCGTTCAACGGTGTCCGAGCAGGTACAGGCGCTTGAAACCCTGCTCGGCACGCGGCTGCTGCAACGCACGACGCGCAAGGTCCAGGCGACTCAGGACGGCCTTGCGCTGTACGAGCGAAGCAAGGATCTGCTGTCGCACATGGACGAAATCGAGAACCTGTTCCGCCAGGACGAAGCGTCGCTGACCGGGCGGATCCGGGTCGATATGCCGAACATTCTGTCGCGACGGCTGATCATGCCGAAGCTGCCGGAATTCATGGCGCGTCATCCGAATCTGGAGCTGGAAATCAGCAGCACCGATCGCCGGGTCGACCTGCTCGCCGAAGGTTTCGATTGCGTGGTGCGCATCGGCGCGCAACCCGATCAGTCGGTGGTGGCGCGGCATCTGGGGGACTTCAGCATGATCAACTGCGCCAGCCCCGCGTATCTGGAGCGCTATGGCGTGCCGCAGACACTTGAAGATCTGGCGCAGCATCGGTTGGTGCATTACGTGGGGGTGCTGGGTTCGCGTTCCGAAGGGTTTGTTTACGAGCAGGACGGGCAGGTTCACCGGGTGCCAATGGCGGGCAGTGTGACGGTCAACAGCACCGATGCCTACGAGTCGGCGTGTCTGGGGGGATTCGGTCTGATCCAGGTGCCGCGAACCGGGATGAACACCTATCTGGATACCGGCGAGATTGTCACCGTGCTGCCGCAATACACCGCGCCGGCGATGGGCATTTCACTGTTGTACGCGAGGCAGCGGCATCTGCCGTTGCGGGTGCGGGTGTTCATGGACTGGCTGGGGGATTTGATTCGTTTGACGCTCTGATTCCTGCGGCAAATCCCTGTGGGAGCAACGGCTCTCACAGGGATTCGGCTGGATCAGAAAATCTGCGTAAACAACCAATACAGACTGCCCGACAGCAGAATCGCCGCCGGCAAGGTCAGCACCCACGCCATCAGCAGATTGCGGATGGTCTTCATCTGCAAACCGCCACCGTTGGCGACCATGGTCCCGGCCACGCCCGAGGACAACACATGAGTGGTCGACACCGGCAGGCCGAACATGTCGGCGGCGCCGATGGTCAGCATCGCTACCGTTTCCGCCGAGGCGCCCTGGGCGTAGGTCAGGTGGGTCTTGCCGATTTTCTCGCCGACCGTGACCACGATCCGCTTCCAGCCGACCATGGTGCCCAGCCCCAAGGCAATCGCCACCGCGATCTTCACCCACAGCGGAATAAACCGCGTGGCGTTGTCGATCTGTTGCTTGAACAGTTGCAGCTTGCCGCTGGTGTCGGCGTCGAAGGTGCCGACCTTGTTCTTGTCCATCAGGCGAATGGTTTCGCTGGCCAGGTACATGTCGTTGCGCACGTTGCCCATGGCCTCGGCCGGGACTTTCGCCAGCGAGCCGTAGCCTTTGACTCCTTCACCGATGTGTCCGGTCAGGGAGGCGAGGGCGGGGATCAGTTGCGGCGTGGCTTCCTTGCTGCGCACGTAGTCGGAGAGCACAGCGCGCGGATCGGCCGGTGCCGGCAGTGGCGCACTTTTCACCAGCGCTTGCTGGGTCACTTGGGCGACAGCGGCGAATTGCAGCGACTGTTCTTCCGGCATGGTGCGGTTCAGCGCATAAGCCATCGGCAGGGTGCCGACCAGAATCAACATGATCAGGCCCATGCCTTTCTGGCCGTCGTTGGAACCGTGAGCGAAGGACACGCCGGTGCAGGTCAGGATCAGCAGACCGCGAATCCACCACGGTGGCGGGGTGTTGCCTTCCGGCGCCTTGTACAGCGAACGGTTCTTCACGAACGCGCGCAGCGCCAGCAGCAACAGCGCCGCACAACCGAAGCCCACCAGCGGCGACAGCAGCAGCGCGTAACCGATCTTGGTTGCCTGAGCCCAGTCCACACCGCTGGTGCCGTCGCGGCCGTGCATCAAGGCATTCGCCACGCCGACGCCGATGATCGAACCGATCAGCGTGTGCGACGACGAGGCCGGCAGGCCCAGCCACCAGGTGCCGAGGTTCCACAGGATCGCCGCGATCAGCAGGGCGAAGATCATCGCGAAACCGGCGGACGAACCGACTTGCAGAATCAGCTCCACCGGCAGCAACGCAATGATGCCGAACGCCACCGCGCCGCTCGACAGCAGCACCCCGAGGAAGTTGAAGAAACCCGACCACACCACGGCCACATTAGGCGGCAGCGAGTGGGTGTAGATCACCGTGGCCACGGCGTTGGCGGTGTCGTGGAAGCCGTTGACGAACTCGAAGCCCAGCGCAATCAGAAGCGCCACGCCGAGCAGCAGGAACGGCGTCCAGGTGGTGACCACCGTGCCGAGTTCGTGCATGTCGTGCATCAGGCTGTAGGCGGTGAACAGCATCCCCATCGCCAGTACCGCGAAAAACACTACGTAAGTGAACGGGCCGGTTTTCTTGTCGAGGGCCGGCCTGCCACTGGCAGCGGGGGCCGGGCTGGCGGTCAGGGAGGGAGTAGCCATGGGAGGACAATCCTGAGCGGGGGAAGGAGTGTCGCCCATGATCGTTGCTAAATATTACAGAGAGGCTGCGACAGATCAGTGTTCGGTCTATTAGCCGATCCACTGATCCGAATTCAGCCAGTAACACTGTGGGAGCGAGCTTGCTCGCGATTGCGGTGTGTCAGCAAAGGAGATGTCATCCGGGTGTCCGCATTCGCGAGCAAGCTCGCTCCCACAGGAGATCGGCGCTTAGTAATCCCGCCGCTTGCGAAACGCCCAGCGCCCGGCGATCACGGTGAACGTCGCCACCAGCGCCACCAGAATCCAGAACCCTTCCGGATCGGTAGCCAGCGGCACGCCGCCGACGTTCATGCCGAAGAAACCGGCAATGATGTTGATCGGCAGCGCCAGCACCGTGACCACGGTCAGGGTGAACAGCGTGCGGTTGCTCTGTTCGTTGAGGTTGGCGGCGATCTCTTCCTGCAACAGCTTGATCCGCTCGCCGAGGGCGGTCAGGTCGTTGATGATCAGCGCGAACTCCTCGGTGGACTTGCGCAACTCCTTCACGTCTTCCTTCTGCAACCACGGCGGTGGTCGGTTGAGCAGGCGCAGCAGCGAACCCGGTTCCAGCGCCAGCAGCCGTTGCAGGCGCACCAGCACCCGCCGGTTGGCGCCGAGTTCGGCGCGGTTGGTCGACAGTCGCGAGGACAGCAATTCGTCCTCGACCTGATCGACGCTCATGCTGGTCTTGCGCACGATCTGGGTCAGCACTTCGCCCTGATCGCGCAGCAGATGCACCAGCAGTTCCAGCGGCGAACGAAAGCACTCGCCGGACTTCACCGAAGAACGCAGCTTGTCCACCGAGTGCAGCGGTTGCAGGCGCGCACTGACGATCAGTTTGCTGCGCACGCAGACCCACAGCGTCGACACGTCCGATGACACCATGCTGCTGAGGTTGAACACCACATCGTTGACCACCGCCAGCAACGCCGAATCGACATGCTCGATGCGGGTCGAACGCGAACCTTCGTGCAGCGCTTCGAAAAACTCTTCGGGCAATTGCAGATGGCTTTTCATCCAGCGCTCGCACGCGGCGTGCGCCAGGTTCAGGTGCAGCCAGAGAAATTCATCGCCCTCGCTGTCGTCTTGCAGACAGCGCAGGGCGGTCGCCGAATCCACCTCGCGCCCGCGTTCGCCGGGGCGAAAGCGAAAGCCGTAAAGCAGGCCGAACAGGTCAGGATCACGATGACTGATATCGAGGCTGTGGTTCATGAAGGCTCGCTGCGAGGAGGCGTCTGTCGCGGGGATTTGCAGATTCACCTGAGCCACATCATCGCCATGTCACATGACGCTTGTGTGACGGCAGGGTGACGTTAAATCCGAGTGGCCAGTGACTGTGTACCGGTTCGGTTACCGAGTCGGTACACAGTCGATCTCAATTCGTGCAGACCGCCGCCGATGCCCGGTTATCTATAACCGGCATTGGAGATTTCCCATGGTCAGCATCACGTCTGTTTCGATCAATCAGACCGTTACCACGCCCACCAGCAAAACCTCGATTGCCGATACGGGCGACGACACTTCGACCACCGCGGCGGCCAGCACCGGCGTGAAAGCCGACACCAGCAAAGTGGCCGCGGGCGGCGGTGCGGCGCCGGCGGGGGACAGCAGTTCCAGCAGCGAAGAATCGGATACCGTGAAAGAACTGCGCAAGCAGATTGCCGAGTTGCAGAAGCAGTTGCAGGAAGAGCAAAAGGCGCTGCAAGCGGCTCAGGCGAAGCAAGAAAGCCAGGATGCCAAGGCGGCGGATGTTGCGGCGGCGCAGTCGCAGATTGCTACGACGTCGGCTTCGTTGCAGACGGCGACGGCGGCGTTGTTGGCGGCTTTGCAGGGTTCGGATTCGAGTACGTCGGGTTCGCTGGTCAGTACCTCCGCGTGAAGCCTTTTCCCCTCACCCTCGCCCTCTCCCCGAGGGAGAGGGGACTGACGGAGTTGAATGTTCGAGTTACGCCGACCTGAAAATCTTGTGTCGAACTCAGGTTTAGAAACCCATGGAGATCGGCTCCCTTGCCCCCTCGCCCCCTTGGGGGCGGTCC
>NZ_BQHR01000020.1 GCF_021601625.1 Pseudomonas paraglycinae
TAATAGCGGGAGGTGGGGTGGGTTGCACTGATTGTTTTCAGAATGATGCAGAACCAGTCTGCTGACGATGTCTTCCCTGGAACTCCGGGCCATAAAAAACCGCTGCTTGAAAACTCGAGCAGCGGTTTTTTAATGTCAGTAACTACGCAGCATTCGTAAAGCTTTACGCCACCAGGATTCTTGCCGATTGAACGGATCCTCCGCCAGCAAACACGGCATATCCCGCAACCGAATCCACGGCTCATCCTGCCAGTGCAACGTGCTCAACGACATCTTGGGCCAGCTCAAAACACTCAGTATCGGACGCTCAACCGAGCGCATCGGACGGGCATCTCGCAGCGCAGGCACAACCTGATGCGTCACCCATTCACGAAGCTGCCGATATTCGGGACAGTAGTGATAGATCAGCAGCGCATACACACCTGACTCGCTCACCATCAAATGTTCTCCGGGCTCGCCGTAGGTCTCCACGCACATCATCTGTCGCTGATCGGCATCGAGTTTGCGCAGCTGTCGCTCATCCAGATATTTGCCCATCAGACGCCCCAATTCATGGACGCAGAACCAGGCCTGGTTCTCCACCAGAAGGGCATGCAGGTGAGTTTTGTTGCGGACAAATCGAGTTGGAAGAAGTGGTTCAGGCATGACGTGCCTCCCGAGTCGGAAGCACGGGAATCGAACGGCGGGTACAGCGATTCGCCTTCATCGTGAAGGCTGAGTAGTCAGGCATTTCCATTTACCTCTGGCTGCTTTCTTAGGGCATTCGTTAAGGGTGTCGGGAGCTAAGAAACCCACCAGAGACGGGCCGGACATATTCCCCTTTCGGGTCTTGTATTCGCCCACTCCCGACATAACGGGATTTTTCGCAGGCGTAGAGAAACCGCAGACGAAAAAAAGCCGCATGACTGTCGGGTGCGGAGGACCGCTCTGGTTGTGGCGTTTCTTAGGCGCCGAATCTAAAGACTATTTCGTTGAGGAAATGTGGTCAAGCTATGGCGTTTTGCCCTGAGATAATGAGGTGATGGGAGACATTTGGTACGGGGGAGCGGTAGCTCATTGCCATTGAGCTGAGGACAAGGCGTTTGCGCATTAAACAAATCGCATTCTTCGGCTAATCGACCTCCATATGATGCTGCTACAGGAATCTACCTCCTATATACTCAAGCGTTTTGAATCAGGCTGTTCAAGATCGTTATGAGAGAGATCCATAGAGAAAAAATTGCACGTATACAAAATGGTGGCACTCCCAAGGTTCTGGACCTATTTGCGGGTTGCGGCGGGATATCTCTCGGTTTTGACCGCGCTGGTTTCAAGAACGCAGCCGCTATTGAATTTGATGCTCATGCAGCTCGTTCACATGCTATCAATTTTCACAAGGGGCTTTCTCCCGAACTTTTTGAGAAACATGCACAGGCACACGATATAACGCTCATCGAACCATCTAGCTTTATGCGTGACATGGGGTTTGAGGGAGATGCGGACAGAGCTATTGATGTCATCGTTGGTGGGCCCCCTTGCCAAGCTTTCGCGCGAGTCGGTCGTGCAAAGCTTAGGGAAGTAGCAGAACATCCGCAGGCCTTTAAACAGGACCCTCGCGGGAATCTATATTTGCGTTATTTGCATTTTGTACGAGAGTTGAAACCAGTTGCAATTTTAATGGAAAATGTGCCCGATGTGTTAAATTATGGGGGGCATAATATTGCAGAGGAAGTCTGCGAGACGCTGGATGATCTTGGATATGATTGCGGATATACGCTTTTGAATGCGGTGTATTTCGGTGTGCCCGAAATGCGCGAAAGAATGTTTTTGATAGCCTATTCTAAAGAGCTGAAGAAGCGTGTAAGTTTTCCTGCTCCGACTAACTGGATTAGTTTGCCAAAAGGATACGATAATAGTCGGAAAGTTGCTTTGAAGACTATAAGCTCTGATCTCCTTGGAGAGGAGAAATACTTCATTCATCCGCCTGTCGCAGTAAAATCAGATTGCGAGCCAGCGGTGACTGCAGAAGAGGCACTTAGGGATCTACCGAGAATTACTAAGCATCTGGAGCAAGAAGTAAAAAAAGGTGCGCGTAGTCCAAATGAAGAATCAAATTATCCAGATGATGTAAATATATCTAGATATGGGGAGCTGATGCGTGACTGGCCGAATTTTGAAAGTCATGGCGTAGTGTATGGCCATGTGACCCGCTCGCTACCTCGAGACTATCAGATTTTTGCGCGCATGAATCCAGGAGATCAATATCCTGAGGCATATGGTCATGCTGTGGAGTTATTTAAGGAAGAGCTGGTAAAAAGAAAAACAATGGGCGAAGAGTTGATCGAAGGCTCGTCAGAGTACGATGCGCTTTTTAAAAGCATCGTTCCTCCATATGATCCAAATAAATTTCCAAATAAGTGGAGAAAAATGGAGGCGGTGCAGCCGGCAAGAACTTTGATGGCTCACTTGGGTAAAGATGGTTATTCACATATACACTATGATAGTACTCAAGCTAGAACAATTTCTGTTAGAGAGGCTGCGAGGCTTCAGTCATTTCCAGATGGGTTTAAGTTTTCTGGAAGTATGAACCCAGCTTTTAAACAAATTGGCAATGCCGTCCCTCCTCTGCTTTCTTATGCTTTGGCGAAAGAAATTATGAGAAACCTTAAGGAGAAGGTATGAGCAAGTTTGCGATAAAGCGTCTTTCTAGGTCTGATTTGACGTTTTTTACTTGGCATTTCAAAATGCTAAACGCAGGTAATCAGAAGTCAATAAACTTAAATGCTGCTGTGTTTGTTAGCGAGCTTTTTCCAGAATTACCTAACGTTGCAGCAAAAAAAGGAAAGGCTTCCTTCTTAGTGGATGTCAGTATTTACGGACCTGGAGCGGCTCCACGACATTCCTTAGCAAGAAAAATTGTGAAGGGCGAGGGGTATAAAAACTGGCGTCTCAATGGTGAGTTTGTTGAGAATCCTTTAGATATGCCTGATCGTTACAATGTTCTACGAGAAGGAGATTTCGCAATACTTATCTTTAATGACGGTATGGCGCCGGAGGAACTGAAATTAATCCTTGTTGGTGCTATGTCGTCGGAAGATGTGAAGTTGCATGCGAGTATTTCTGAATTTATGAACGGTCGTTCAATGTCTGCAGTCGCACCTGCAGATCTAGAGCGGATTGTTATTGAATCCGATGTTGATGATTTACATGCTGCTAAGTTAATGGATGTAGAGGGTGCATTTGAGGATGCCTCCCAAGGTGGGCTGTACGGAGTTCAGCAGCTACAAAAGTGGAGTGGTAAAAGAACAATTTCGAAGGAGGATTTAAGGCGTGCTAGAGAGAATGCCGATATTGTTGGGACCCTCGGTGAGGAATTTGTTGATGCCTTTCTTCAGGATCAAAAAAATAGAGGAGCTATCGATAGCTATCAATGGTCTTCTAGCGCGAATGCTATTGAGGCTTTTGATTTTGTAATTGGTGCGTGTGATTATTTGGATGTTAAATCTACTAGTGGTGGGTTTTCTCAGAAAATACACATTTCGATAAATGAGCTCCTGCATATGAGGGAGTTGCCAAGCTACAAGATTTATAGGGTTTACTCTATGGATAAGCAAAGTGCTAAATTAAGGATCTCAAATGATATGCATGATTTTGCTGTCGCTTTGCTTCAGCAGATCGAGCCATTAGCTTTTGGTGCGCGTGTGGACACTATTTCCGTTTCGCCAGATTCGCTAGTTTTTGGCGAGGAAATTAGTCTTGAGCTTAAGTTTCCAAGCTAGCGAGAGTTGAATGGATACTTTAACTCCTGCGCAGCGTTCTGATTGTATGAGGAAAATAAAAAGTCATAATACAAGGCCGGAATTGATAGTCCGTTCCATCTGTCATCAATTGGGATATCGATTTCGGTTGGGCAGAAAGGATCTACCAGGTACGCCTGATTTAGTTTTTCCTCGGCTAAAGTTATGCATTTTTGTTCATGGCTGCTTCTGGCACAGGCATAGCGGTTGTAGATATTCCTATACTCCAAAGACAAATGTTGATTTTTGGATTGAGAAATTTCTGAAGAATGTGCGTAGAGATAAACTAGCTTCGGATGCTCTAGAGTCTGCAGGTTGGAAAGTTGAAGTGGTTTGGGAGTGTGAGGTTAGAGATCTCGAATCTTTGAAGCCAAGATTGGCTGGCGTACTAAAGTCACAGGATCTTTGATCGCGTTTTTTCTAATATGAAACTAGTTGTTGTGGTTTGTTTTGATGTTGGTTGTTGAGCAGTGGGTTTTTAGATTTTTTATTAAAGGTGTAGCGCTCCTTCAATGGCTGAGGGAGCGTTACTAGCAATGAAGTGAGTACTATTTAAGGTTTTAACTTTTTGGTTTGTGGTTGTGCTGGTTTATATGATGGTGCAATTTCTCATTACCTCCGGCTCGGCAGTCCGGCAGCCCAGCGGATCATGTCTGCGAGAATCGGAAAAATGTCATTGTGCTTTGAGCCGAATCGCATAAAGCCGCCGCTTTGTATTGAGCCAATGTCTCTATTTACGCCTTGTGTCTCTTCTGGCAAGTATTCAGCTAGAGATGTCAGCCCACTGTGTGAGCGTTGTTCATCGTTTAGTGAGTAGAAACTCCACATTGGATTTTGATGTGAAAAATCAATGCTTGGTATTTTTTCAAGTAATTGCGCGAACTGTTCATCTGCATCATCCGGGCGCCGATTACTAAAATTCAAATCATAGGTGAGCTTAGCAAGGGCCTTCAGAACGACAGATTGGGCCGCTACCGTTTTCTCTTTGGCTCGGTTATTTCCGAATTCAGGGATTTCGACAATTCGACTCCATAGATGCAAGACAATATCCTCGCGCGGTTCAATAACTGCTGGCGTTGCTCCAGCCACATTGCCCTTGTTTAAAAAAGCAATTGCATTGACCGCTACGACGTCCTTCAGGACAAGGGCTCCAGTATCTTCGGTCCAATCTTTTGCTTCGATCTCTGTAACGGTTATTCCAAGCTCACCCGCTAATGTGTGCTTTATAAAGTGAGTGATAGGATTTGATCCGTCGAACTGGAATGCCAAGGAAGCATCTACTTTTTTACCCAGCCGGTTTAGGTCGTGGAACAGTTGCCGTTCCTGGTCTATATCAAGCCCTAAATGTACCTCGACTGTAAGTGTTGCGTAGGAGCGAGCGGCCTCATAGGCTTCATTCCAGACCAGCATTTCTTCCTCTGATACTTGCTTGCCTTTCTCAGCAAACAATACTGCACCTTTACCTGGATATTTACCTGTTTGTCGTACTTGTTCCAGAAATGTCATCACCAGATCGGCTGCGTGGCGGCGGTGCTGTCCATCAACTACCCACAGAATATGGCGTTCAGAAAGGAAAACTTTGAAAGCAGCCGTCTCTCCTGTATTGGTTTCGAGACGGAAACCACGAATGCCGCCAGCTCCATTACCACCGGGTGGTACGTTTCGGATATTGCATACTAAAGGTTGTAGCGAAAAGTAAGGCTGCTCCCCAAGCATGCGGAGAATTGTGTCGAAGGTTTCTGGCACAGGTTTGCCGGAGGCAATTCGGCGAATCTTAGCGGCTGATACCAACCCCTTAACCATATAAACCGACAGTTTTTTAGCATGATTTTCGTCAAGTGCTCGCTGTGCGACCGGGCCAGCTTCACGATTGTTTGCTACAGCTGAGATATCGGCGAATTTCCGGAAAGGGACGGACATAGTAAAGACGCGATGTCCCAGATTGTGCCCGATGAAGACGTTAAAAGGAGTTTCGTTTATATCTCCAGCGTCTGCCAAAATATCCAGACTGTCTAAGCTTTGAGGTGTGTTCTCGTTCACGATGGGAGTAGGTAGCTCGCCGACTTTTGGATACATTTCTCTATTCCTTAGTTGTTGGAAAGTTTTAAAAATATCCCTGGGGTGTTTTTATTATGCATGGGGAATATTTTTTTGCAACAAAAAAATCACCCTGGAGTATTTTTTTTGCAAAAAAAAGCCCAGCAGTCATTTACTGCCGGGCTTTTATTCTGGGTATCTCACATCGTTGGAGCTTGGCCTCCCGCTACTCGGATCTGATCGAGAGCTTGATAACGTATCAATCCCAGCTCAACGCACCACCAGTTTGGTATTCGATCACACGAGTCTCAAAGAAATTCTTCTCTTTCTTCAAGTCCATGATCTCGCTCATCCAAGGGAACGGGTTAGTGGTCCCTGGGTACTCTTCCTTCAAACCGATCTGCGACAGACGACGGTTAGCGATGAACTTCAGGTAGTCCTCCATCATCGCCGCGTTCATGCCCAGTACGCCGCGAGGCATGGTGTCGCGGGCGTATTCGATTTCCAGCTGGGTGCCTTGCAGGATCATTTGCGAGGCTTCTTCCTTCATTTCGGCATCCCACAGGTGTGGGTTTTCGATTTTGATCTGGTTGATCACGTCGATGCCGAAGTTCAGGTGCATGGATTCGTCGCGCAGGATGTACTGGAACTGCTCGGCGACGCCGGTCATTTTGTTGCGGCGGCCCATGGAGAGGATCTGGGTGAAGCCGCAGTAGAAGAAGATGCCTTCCAGAACGCAGTAGTAGGCGATCAGGTTGCGCAGCAGTTCTTTGTCGGTCTCTACGGTGCCGGTGTTGAATTCCGGGTCGGAGATGGCGCGGGTGTATTTCAGGCCCCAGGCGGCTTTTTTCGCGACCGACGGGATCTCGTGGTACATGTTGAAGATCTCGCCTTCATCCATGCCCAGCGATTCGATGCAGTACTGGTAGGCGTGGGTGTGGATCGCCTCTTCGAATGCCTGGCGCAGGATGTACTGGCGGCATTCCGGGTTGGTGATCAGGCGGTACACGGCCAGGGCCAGGTTGTTGGCCACCAGGGAGTCGGCGGTGGAGAAGAAGCCGAGGTTGCGCATCACGATGCGGCGCTCGTCGTCGGTCAGGCCTTCCGGGTTTTTCCAGAGGGCGATGTCGGCGGTCATGTTGACTTCTTGCGGCATCCAGTGGTTTGCGCAGCCGTCCAGGTATTTCTGCCAGGCCCAGTCGTACTTGAATGGCACGAGCTGGTTGAGGTCGGCGCGGCAGTTGATCATGCGCTTTTCGTCAACGGCGACACGGGCGGCGGAGCCTTCGAGTTCGGCGAGGCCTTCGGCGACGTCGAGGGAATCCAGTGCAGCCTTGGCGCGGGCCACGGCGGCCGAGTCTTCGGCGGTCACGGCGCGGGCTTCGAGGGCGGCGGCACCGCCGGCGCTGTCGAGGCGGTCCATGTTGGCTTCGCTAGCGTGGCCGGCGTTGGCGCCTTTCACTGCTGCTACTTCACTGTCTTCTTTATCGAATTCGTCCCAGCTCAGCATGACGTGTCGTCTCCTGCGTGAGGGCCTGTGCCCGTGTGAAAACTGATTGGTTGGTTTTTCACACGGCCGTACAGGCCGCGTTGGATGTCGTTTTTTGCAGCGGTGCTACGCAGGCAATAAACAGAAAATTTTTACGGGTTTCCGAGAGCCTCTGACGGGCGCAGGTCAGCGTTGTCGCTGCTGCGGGGCTTCAGAATGGCTTTGATCCCTGTAAGGGAATATTGCTGACCCGATTAGGGCGGCATTATAGGGAAAAAAACACGGGCGTGGGGGAGGGCGAAACAGCGCAGGGCGGTCGAGCGCAGGGGGGATTTCGATCGGAGCGAGGGTTTACAGGGCTTTCGCCGGGATTGGCCCCGGAGAAAATTTTTTCATTAATTTTTTGGCGTGTGATTGATTGCTCAAAAAACGAGCAAAAAACCGCGTTTTTCACTATATCTTGTGTTTTGCAACCCTTTTGCGCCGCTTCAAACACAACTGAGCCCGACCGAAGCCGGGCTGGAATCGACTCTCGATGTTGTGCTGAGTGATCCGATTCGGTGCAGTCTCAACGCATCAATTGGTGCAGCCGTTACCCATGATGCTGTAACGCAGAATGTGACGCTGACCCTTGGAGTCGTCGTACTCCATTTTCGCCGGAACAACTTCGCAGACATTCGGAACTTCGCTCATGGAAACAACTTTGGCGATGTCCAGGTGAGTGGAGTAAGTGTATTCCTCGATAACCGGTTGTTGCTGTGCGACATCAGTCGGAACCTCGTCTGCCATGGCGGTTGCGCACAGACTGCTGAGGGCCAGAACCAATAAAGCTTTCATTTGAATTTACCTTCTTGAGGTCGAGTGGGGTCACGCAACCTTTTTGGGGTTGCGTGTGGAACTTCATCGTTTGCTTTGTTACTTCAGAACTGGATTAACGGCCTTCGTGGGGGCTGTAACCTTGTTAATCGCTTTGCCTTGTCGGCGAGGTGAATTTTAGGGAGGCGGGGCAGGGGTAAACAGACCCGGTTTTGATAAACACCTTTGGCAGATTTGGTAACAATCCTTGGGGATGGTGTTACCAGCGCTGCGGCTTTCCCGGGAAAACGAGGCGTCTGAATCGCTGGCAGGCCAGCTCCCACAAGGGTTGCGGGGTTTGCTTCGGAGGTGGTTCGGGCATTTCTGGATGTTTTGTAGGGGCTTGTTACTACCATCGTCGAATGGTTCTATACGGGCGCCCCGGCTACAACAGGGTCATACAAAAACAACTATTACACCGAGGTAGGAAAGATGAGTGCGGCTTCCCTGTATCCCGTTCGTCCCGAGGTTCTGGCCAATACGCTGACCGACGAGGCGACCTACAAAGCCATGTACCAACAGTCGGTCGTCAACCCTGACGGCTTCTGGCGCGAACAAGCCAAGCGCCTCGACTGGATCAAGCCTTTCACCACGGTGAAACAGACTTCGTTCGACGATCACCATGTCGACATCAAGTGGTTTGCCGACGGCACCCTGAACGTTTCCTACAACTGCCTCGACCGTCATCTGGCCGAGCGCGGCGATCAGGTCGCCATCATCTGGGAAGGCGACGATCCTTCCGAAAGCCGCAACATCACCTACCGCGAACTGCACGAACAAGTGTGCAAACTCGCCAACGCCCTGCGTGGCCAGGACGTGCACCGCGGCGACGTGGTGACCATTTATATGCCGATGATTCCCGAAGCCGTGGTCGCCATGCTGGCCTGCACCCGGATCGGCGCGATTCACTCGGTGGTGTTCGGCGGTTTCTCGCCGGAAGCCCTGGCCGGTCGCATCATCGACTGCCGCTCGAAAGTGGTGATCACCGCGGACGAAGGCATCCGTGCCGGCAAGAAGATTTCCCTCAAGGCCAACGTCGACGACGCCCTGACCAACCCGGAAACCAGCAGCATCCAGAAAGTCATCGTGTGCAAGCGCACTGGCGGCGACATCAAGTGGAACCAGCATCGCGACATCTGGTACGAAGACCTGATGAAAGTGGCGGGCACCGTCTGCGCGCCGAAAGAGATGGGCGCCGAAGAAGCGCTGTTCATCCTTTATACCTCCGGCTCCACCGGCAAGCCGAAGGGCGTGCAGCACACCACCGGCGGTTATCTGTTGTACGCGGCCATGACCCACGAGCGCGTGTTCGACTACCGTCCGGGCGAAATCTACTGGTGCACCGCTGACGTGGGCTGGGTCACCGGTCACTCCTACATCGTCTACGGCCCGCTGGCCAACGGCGCGACCACGCTGCTGTTCGAAGGCGTGCCGAACTATCCGGACATCACCCGGGTGGCGAAGATCGTCGACAAGCACAAGGTCAACATCCTCTACACCGCGCCGACCGCGATCCGCGCGATGATGGCCTCCGGCACCGCCGCTGTTGAAGGCGCGGACGGCAGCAGCTTGCGTCTGCTCGGTTCGGTGGGCGAGCCGATTAACCCGGAAGCCTGGGACTGGTACTACAAGAACGTCGGCAAGTCCCGTTGCCCGATCGTCGATACCTGGTGGCAGACCGAAACCGGCGGCAACATGATGAGCCCGCTGCCGGGCGCTCATGCGCTGAAGCCAGGTTCGGCCGCACGTCCGTTCTTCGGCGTGGTGCCGGCGCTGGTGGACAACCTCGGCAACATCATCGAGGGCGAGGCCGAAGGCAATCTGGTGATTCTCGATTCGTGGCCGGGTCAGGCGCGCACCTTGTACGGCGATCACGACCGTTTCGTCGACACCTACTTCAAGACTTTCCGTGGCATGTATTTCACTGGTGACGGCGCCCGTCGCGATGCCGATGGTTACTACTGGATCACCGGTCGCGTGGACGACGTACTCAACGTCTCCGGCCACCGCATGGGGACTGCCGAGATCGAAAGCGCGATGGTCGCTCACCCGAAAGTCGCCGAAGCGGCGGTGGTTGGTGTGCCGCACGACATCAAGGGGCAGGGCATTTATGTCTACGTCACCCTGAAAAATGGTGAAGAGCCGAGCGAGCAACTGCGCCTGGAACTGAAAAACTGGGTGCGCAAGGAGATCGGGCCGATCGCTTCGCCGGACGTGATCCAGTGGGCGCCGGGGCTGCCGAAGACCCGTTCGGGCAAGATCATGCGTCGCATCCTGCGCAAGATCGCTACGGCTGAATACGAAGGCCTGGGTGACATCTCTACCCTGGCGGATCCGGGTGTGGTGCAGCATCTGATCGATACGCACAAGACCATGAACGTTGCCTAAGCGGCGGGTCTGAAGGCTGAAAAGCCCCGTCCGGCATCGCGCCGGGCGGGGCTTTTTGTTTTCCAATAATTATCGGTTTCGTCCGTCAGGCACTTCCTGCTGTTACCCGTCCACCTTCAAGTAACCGAATGTGTAACCGCCGGCTCCACAACGGGGCATCCGGAAACGCATTGCCCTGTTTAAGGACCTTAAGACACCCGGTGAAAAATAAGACATAACCCCGCGCTTGCCGGATTAGAAGGGTTTGCGAATAATAGGCCCGCAATTTGCAGCATAGATCGGTTCACTGTCTTTCGCTCTTGCATGAAATTGCAGGGCTGTCAATGTGCTCAAGCGGGTTTCTCGGTGCATCTGTAATTAGTTGTCGCATTGAAGAAATATCGGCTTCGGGCCTGTCGTTAGAATGCCGATCACTCGCTCGTCGTGGCTTGCGTTGAAGCCTTCGCGGTTTTGACTGGAAATGTCCCACGCACGCAGCAACCGATTTCGTTACACCCATTCGCATATTGGGCTGTCGCTCACTCTGCCGTTTTTGCCCTTTACCGATGGAGTCCCAAGATGAAGAAACTTGTGCTGCTTGGCGCCCTGGCACTGTCCGTGCTGTCCCTGCCGACATTCGCCGATGAAAAGCCTCTGAAAATCGGTATCGAAGCGGCTTACCCTCCATTCGCCTCCAAAGCGCCGGACGGCAGCATCGTCGGTTTCGACTACGACATCGGCAACGCGCTGTGCGAAGAAATGAAGGTCAAGTGCCAGTGGGTCGAGCAAGAGTTCGACGGTCTGATCCCGGCACTGAAAGTGCGCAAGATCGACGCGATCCTGTCGTCCATGTCGATCACTGAAGACCGCAAGAAGTCCGTGGACTTCACCAACAAGTACTACAACACCCCGGCCCGCCTCGTGATGAAGGAAGGCACTCAGGTCAGCGAAGGTCTGGCTGAGCTGAAAGGCAAGAACATCGGCGTACAACGTGGTTCGATCCACGAGCGCTTCGCCCGCGAAGTCCTGGCCCCGCTGGGTGCCGAGATCAAGCCATACGGCTCGCAGAACGAAATCTACCTCGACGTGGCCGCCGGCCGCCTCGACGGCACCGTGGCGGACGCTACGCTGTTGAATGACGGCTTCCTGAAAACCGACGCCGGCAAAGGCTTCGCGTTCGTGGGCCCGGCGTTCACCGACGTCAAATACTTCGGCGACGGCGTAGGCATCGCGGTACGCAAGGGCGACGCCCTGAAAGACAAGATCAACACCGCCATCGCGGCCATCCGCGAGAACGGCAAGTACAAGGCAATCCAGGACAAGTACTTCGACTTCGACATTTACGGCAAGTAAAGACGTCGCTCGACCCGTCCGAAATGGCGCAAGCAACAGGATCTCTGCGGTTTGCGCCATTTTTTCATCCCAACTTTCGAGGACCTGAATCATGTTGAAAGGCTACGGGGCTGTCATCCTCGATGGCGCTTGGCTGACGCTTCAGCTCGCCTTGTCGTCCATGGCCCTGGCCATCGTTCTCGGGCTGATCGGCGTCGCGTTGCGCCTGTCGCCGGTGCGCTGGCTGGCGTGGCTGGGCGATCTGTATTCCACGGTGATTCGCGGGATTCCCGACCTGGTGCTGATCCTGCTGATCTTCTACGGCGGTCAGGACCTGCTCAACCGCGTTGCACCGATGCTCGGCTATGACGACTACATCGACCTGAACCCGCTGGCCGCCGGTATCGGCACCCTCGGTTTCATCTTTGGTGCTTACCTGTCGGAAACCTTCCGCGGCGCGTTCATGGCAATCCCCAAAGGTCAGGCCGAAGCCGGCATGGCGTACGGCATGAGCAGCTTCCAGGTGTTCTTCCGGGTGCTGGTGCCGCAGATGATTCGTCTGGCGATCCCGGGCTTCACCAACAACTGGCTGGTGTTGACCAAGGCCACCGCGCTGATTTCCGTGGTCGGTCTGCAAGACATGATGTTCAAGGCCAAGCAGGCGGCCGACGCCACCCGCGAGCCTTTCACCTTCTTCCTCGCAGTAGCGGCGATGTACCTGGTGATCACCAGTGTCTCGTTGCTGGCGCTGCGTCACCTTGAGAAGCGCTACTCGGTAGGCGTAAGGGCGGCTGATCTATGATCTTCGACTACAACGTCATTTGGGAGGCCCTGCCGCTGTACTTCGGCGGTCTGGTCACCACCCTCAAGTTGCTCGCGCTGTCGCTGTTCTTCGGTCTGCTCGCGGCACTGCCGCTGGGCCTGATGCGTGTGTCCAAGAACGCTGTGGTCAATGGCGCAGCCTGGCTCTACACCTACGTGATTCGCGGCACGCCGATGCTGGTTCAACTGTTCCTGATCTACTACGGTCTGGCCCAGTTCGAAGCGGTGCGCGAGAGCTTCCTCTGGCCGTGGCTGTCCAGCGCAACGTTCTGTGCGTGCCTGGCGTTCGCGATCAACACCAGCGCCTACACCGCTGAAATCATCGCCGGCAGCCTGAAGGCCACGCCGAACGGCGAGATCGAAGCGGCCAAGGCCATGGGCATGTCGCGCGTCAAGATGTACAAGCGCATCCTGCTGCCATCGGCCCTGCGCCGGGCGCTGCCGCAGTACAGCAACGAAGTGATCATGATGCTGCAGACCACCAGTCTGGCGTCCATCGTGACCCTGATCGACATCACCGGCGCGGCCCGTACCGTCAACGCGCAGTTCTACCTGCCGTTCGAGGCGTACATCACCGCCGGCGTGTTCTACCTGTGCCTGACCTTCATTCTGGTGCGCCTGTTCAAGCTGGCCGAGCGTCGCTGGCTGAGCTACCTGGCCCCGAGGAAGCACTGATATGGAACGCATCGACCACGTTCTGCCGTGGAGCCACCTGGGCAGCGAGCGCCGGATTTCGGTGTTCCGTTTCGGAAGCGGCGAGCGCAAGGCCTACATCCAGGCCAGCCTCCACGCTGACGAACTGCCCGGCATGCGCACCGCCTGGGAACTGAAAAAACGCCTCGGCGAACTCGAAGCCAAGGGCCTGCTCAACGGCGTCATCGAACTGGTGCCTGTGGCCAACCCGCTGGGTCTTGGCCAGTTGCTGCAAGGCAACCATCAGGGGCGTTTCGAGGCCGGCAGCGGCAAGAATTTCAACCGTGATTTCGTCGAGCTCAGCGCCCCCGTGGCCGCCAGGCTGGAAGGACAACTCGGTGATGATCCGCGCGCCAACATCCGTTTGATCCGTCAGGCGATGGCCGATCATCTGGCCGAATTGCCTGAGGCGAGTAGCCAGTTGCAAGGCATGCAGCGCATCCTGCTGCAACACGCCGCCACCGCCGATGTGGTGCTGGATCTGCATTGCGACTGTGAAGCCGCGCTGCACATGTACGCGTTGCCGCAGCACTGGCCGCAGTGGCGTTCGCTCGCTGCGCACCTGGACGTGAAGGTCGGTTTGCTGGCTGAAGATTCCGGCGGCAGCTCGTTCGATGAAGCCTGTTCGCTGCCGTGGCTGCGTCTGTCGCGTCTGTTCCCGGACGCGCAGATTCCACTGGCGTGCCTGGCGACCACCGTTGAACTGGGTGGTCAGGCTGACACCACGCCGGCGCAGGCCGAAGCCTGGGCAGAAGGCATTCTGGCGTTCCTCGCCGAGCAAGGCCTGATCCGTGGCGAGTGGCCGAGCGCGGCGCACGAACCGTGCGAAGGCATGCCGTTCGAGGGCACTGAATTGCTCCTGCCGCCGCATCCGGGCGTGGTGAGTTTTCTGCGCAAGCCCGGCGAGTGGGTTGAAGCCGGTGACAAGATTTTCGAAGTGATCGATCCGCTGTCGGATCGGGTCAGCACGGTGTGTGCTGGTACGTCCGGGGTGCTGTTTGCCATTGAGCGGCTGCGTTACGCCCAACCCGGTTTCTGGCTGGCCAAAGTGGCGGGGCGCGATGCGCTGCGCGACGGCCCTTTGCTCAACGACTGACTGTTTTTGTGAGAACCGACCGCATGTACAAACTTGAAGTCCAAGACCTGCATAAACGCTATGGCAGTCACGAAGTGCTCAAGGGCGTTTCCCTGAAAGCGGCCGCCGGCGATGTGATCAGCATCATCGGCTCCAGTGGCTCCGGCAAAAGTACTTTCCTGCGCTGCATCAACCTGCTTGAGCAGCCGCACGCGGGCAAGATCCTGCTCAACAACGAAGAGCTGAAACTGGTAGCGAACAAGGACGGCGCGCTGAAAGCCGCTGATCCGAAACAGTTGCAACGCATGCGTTCGCGCCTGTCGATGGTGTTCCAGCACTTCAACCTGTGGTCGCACATGACCGCGCTGGAAAACATCATGGAAGCGCCGGTTCACGTGCTGGGCGTGTCCAAGGCCGAAGCCCGCGAGAAAGCCGAGCACTACCTGAACAAGGTGGGTGTGGCCCATCGTAAGGACGCGTTCCCGGGGCACATGTCCGGTGGCGAACAGCAGCGCGTGGCAATCGCCCGTGCGCTGGCGATGGAACCGGAAGTGATGCTGTTCGACGAACCGACTTCGGCCCTCGACCCGGAGCTGGTCGGCGACGTGCTGAAAGTCATGCAGGCCCTCGCTCAGGAAGGCCGGACCATGGTGGTGGTGACCCACGAAATGGGCTTCGCCCGTGAAGTGTCGAATCAGTTGGTGTTCCTGCACAAAGGCGTCGTCGAAGAAAGCGGCAACCCGCGTGAAGTGCTGGTCAATCCGCAATCGGAACGTTTGCAACAATTCCTCTCGGGCAGCCTCAAGTAATCGCTCCCGTTATGCACCAGATTAGGTCATGCTGCGCAGCGCGCCAGATGGTCTAATTTGGTTGCAGCCGATTTCGGTTTTTCCCTCTGTTTACGTTTCGGATCGCCCGCCATGACTGCCCATCGAATTGGTTTCCTGATTTGGCCCAGCACTAAAGCTCTGACTTTGGCGCTGGCAGAGGAGGCCTTGCGTGTTGCCCAGCGTGTGCATCCGGACGTGGTTTACGAGTTGTCCTTCCTGCAGGCCGAAGCACCGGCCGAGGGTGAATGGCAACTGCCCGGCGAACCCTGGGCGGGCAAGCTCGAAAACTTCCAGAAACTGTTCCTGCTCGCTGACGAGCCACCGACCACGTTGGCGCCGGCACTCAGCAGTGCGCTCAAACAATTGGTGCGCGCCGGTTGCGTCATTGGCGGTCTGTCGGCCGGTGTGTACCCGCTGGCGCAACTCGGTCTGCTCGACGGTTACCGCGCCGCCGTGCACTGGCGCTGGCAGGACGATTTCGCCGAACGCTTCCCGAAAGTCATCGCCACCAGTCATCTGTTCGACTGGGATCGTGATCGCCTGACGGCGTGCGGCGGCATGTCGGTGCTCGATCTGTTGCTGGCGGTGCTGGCCCGCGATCATGGTGCGGAACTGGCCGGTGCGGTCTCTGAAGAACTGGTGGTCGAACGCATCCGCGAAGGCGGCGAGCGTCAGCGCATTCCATTGCAGAACCGTCTCGGCTCCAGCCATCCGAAGCTCACCCAGGCGGTGCTGCTGATGGAAGCCAACATCGAAGAGCCGCTGACCACCGACGAGATCGCCCAGCATGTGTGCGTGTCCCGTCGCCAGCTGGAGCGGATCTTCAAGCAATACCTCAACCGCGTGCCGAGCCAGTACTATCTGGAACTGCGCCTGAACAAGGCCCGGCAGATGTTGATGCAGACCAGCAAGTCAATCATCCAGATCGGCCTGTCGTGCGGTTTTTCCTCGGGACCGCATTTCTCCAGCGCCTATCGCAACTTCTTCGGCGCCACGCCGCGGGAAGACCGCAACCAGCGGCGCAGCAGCAGTCCGTTCGAACTGTCGTCGGTGCCGCCAGAGCGCGGTTGATCCCTCACCAATTACGCCATGGCATTGGCTGCCATGGCGCTGTATCGGTCAGTCTTCGATTTCCAGATCAGGCCTCATTTCAGCCGGGCGCGGCGCATCGTCGATGCCGGCGACGTTCAGGTTGTTGCCAGTCTCCTGATAGTAGGCCCGGACTCTTGCTTTGCTCTCGGTCGACAACGGGTTATCGCGCAAGTCATAGCGGTCGCCGACGGCCGCGGGCACATCCATGATTTCTTCCGGCACGTCTGTGATCGCATTGCCGGACAGATCAATCTCGTTCCAGTGCAGGTTTTCCAGTACGCCTCGCGGTATTTCGGTAATTCCGGTATCGCTCAGGTCGAGGTCGGTCAGGCCATGCAGGTTGCTGACGTCCGGCGTCAGCCCCAGCGGGTTGTCGCGCAGGTTGAGTACCTCGAGTTTGTCCATGCTCGCCAGTGCTGCTGCCGATTCGGGTGTCAGCCTGATTTTGCAGTCCGGCAGGCTCAGGGCGGTCAACTGATTCATGGTGAAAATATCCTCGGGAATATCGCCCAGATTGCATTCGCGAATGGCCAGGCTGTCCAGGCCGGGAAAAGCTTCAAGGAAGCGTCCGAGCCTTGATGAATGGCCTTCACCCACCAGGAACAGGTCCGGCACGTAGGGCAATGGGGCGCCGAGTGTCGGCAACTCGCCGATGAAACTCACAGTGTGGCTGAACCCGAAACTGTCGAGACTCGAGTCCTCCATCGGGATCTGGCGCCAGCAGGTCAGCAGTGCTTCGGCGAACTGCGTACGCAGTTGTTCCTGACGTAGTCGCTCGGTTACGGGCAGCGGTTGGCCGTCGGGCGCACTCACAGGGATGTCGCTGCTCCAATGAGCGAGGCTGCGGGTGAGATCGCTCAGCGCCATTTCCCTTCTTGCTACTTCCTGACGGCCATCAGCCAACGTGCCACTCAGGCGATAGAGGAAGGTGCTGGCCTGATCATCGTCCAGCGCCGGATAAAGCGTTTGCACCCGAGCCCGATCTGCCTCTTCGGCAAGCACGCCCAGATCACCTCCGGTACGCCGAAAGTAATCCTTGACCCGCTCTCGCGTCGCCGGGCTCAGAGGGTTGTTGCCAAAGTCGTAACCGTTACCGATTTCCGCCGGCAGGTTGAAAACTTCGTCAGGAATTTCGTTGAGCCGGTTGTTGTTGAGGATGACGATTTCAAGCTGCGGATGGTTGATCATTCCGTCGGGAATTTCGCTGATCGCGGTGCCGGCCAGATCGAGAAAATCCAGCGCCGGCAAGGAGCGGATGTCTGGCGCCAGTCCCAGAGGGTTGTTGTACAAGTCGAGTTTTTTCAATCGTGTCAGCGAAGCAAGGGTGGAACGGCCCTCGACATCCAGCGTCACCGCGCAATTGCTCAGTACCAGATTTTCCAGGGCTGGCATACGCCGGAACGAATCCGGTATTTGCTGCAATCCAAGATCGCGCAGCTCCAGTGTTTCCAGCCCTGAAAAGGCGTCGAAGAAAACATCGCCGGCGCGCAATTGGGCGTTGCCGGTGATCGACAATGTGGTGACATGGCTGAAGTCGGCGCTCAGTGAGGGCAGCTCGCCGATGAAAGGGAGATTGAGGATCAGCCTGTCTGATCGCATCTCCGGTTGTGCGGTCGAGCGTGCGCGCCAGAACGCTTGCAGGTCACGGCGATATTGATCGCGGCCGGTGCGTTCAACGATTTTGTCCTCATCTGTGAGTGGCGTACCGGTTGACGGATGTTGCTCGGGAACCTCACTGACCCAACGGTTGAGGGTTGTATCGAGTTGCTGCCATTGCGTTTCCCACTGAGCGATTTGAAGTCGACCCTGAGCGACGGTTCCCGGCAACAAATACAACATTCGATTGGCTTGTTCGGCGTCGAGGGTCGGAAACAAAACGCGCACGCGGTCGATGTCCGCCGTCGGCATCGACACCCCGAAGTCTTGCCGGGTGTGCTGGTAGCGGGTCTTGATCCGCTCGCGAGTGGCGGGTGAAAACGGGTTTTCGCCAAGCATGAATTGGTTGGGTGAAAGCGCAGGGCGATCGAGCAGGCTGTCGGGAAGCTCGCTGATCCGGTTGTGTTCGAAGTTGGCCATGATCAGCGTCGGGTGCTCGACCAGGCCTTCCGGCAGATGAGAGATCCCGGTGTCGATCAGGCGCACGTGAGTCAGCGCCGGCAAGGTCTTCAACTCTGGTGCAGCGCCCAGCGGGTTGTGGCTCAGATTGAGGAACTGTAGACGGCTCATGGACGACAGGCGGGCCTGAGTCGGCGGCGTCAGGGTCAGCTCGCAGTACTCCAGCACCAGGCGCTCCAGCAACGGCATGCGTTCGCAAGCTTCGGGCAATTGCTCCAGTTTGAACTCGTGCAGTTCCAGATGACGCAGGCCGGTGAAAGGCCAAAGAAAAGCATCGATGCCGCTCAGGGCCGGATTGCCGTCAAGGGTCAGCTCGGCGATGTGGCTGAAGTCAGCCGACAGCACGGGCAAATCGCCAATGAACGGCAGCTCTGCGATCAGCACATTGCCCCTTTGCGTGGCTTTTTCGGCAAACCGGAAGCGCCACAGTTCTTCGATTCGTTGGGCAAACAGCTTTCTGTTGGTCTGCATCACGAACACCTGCCGGGGATTGAGCACCTGCCCCGTGTCCGGATGAATACTCGGCCCTGCCGCTGCCCACCGTGCAAGGTCGGCATTCAGTTGGCGGATTTCTGCCTGCCAGTGGCGCAGCTGGCTTCGGCCATGTTCAATCGAGCCCGGCAAGCTGTAGAACACATCGCTGGCGTCTTGCGCGTCGAGGTCGGGAAACAGCTGCTGGGTGGTTTCTATATCTGCAAGGTCGGCGAGTACGGCGAAATCCTGCCCGGTCTCGCGGTTGTATTGTTTGATCCGCTCGCGAGTGCTGGCGCTCAGTGGATTGTTCGAGAGGTCGTAGCCGTCACCGGCCTGAGCCGATAATTCAAACAGGCTCTCGGGTAATTCGGTGATCTGGTTTTCACTGAGGATCGCCGTCTTGAGCGTCGGATGGTCGATCAGGCCAGGCGGGACTTCCAGCAGGCCCGTGCGTGAAAGGTCGAGGTAGGTCAGCGAGTTCAGGGTTTGCAGATCGGGCACCAGATTCAGCGGATTGCCCGGTAACTCCAGTGATTCGAGTCTGGGCATTGCGGCCAGCGCTGTCAGTGATTCGGCGGTCAGACTCACGCCACAGCTATCCAGCACCAGGACTTCCAGCGTCGACAGGTTTTTGAGCGTCTCGCTCAGTTGATCCAGTTGGCCGTTGCGAAAGAACAGCCGTTTGAGCCGGGAGAAACTTCGCAGAAACGCCGCGTCACCGCGCAAGCTTTTATTCCCGTTGATGGTCAGCGCAGTGATGTGATTGAAGTCCGCGCTCAGTATCGGAAGGTCACCAATGAATTTGGCCTCGGCCGTAAAAACATCGGCCCTGGCGTGCGGATGGATTTTCGAGCGGTGACGCCACAGGCGCAGCAGATTGCCGGCAAACGTCTCGCGTGCATCCTGTTCGGTGAAGCGTTCGTTGGCTTCCAGCATCGCGCCGCTGATCGGGTCGCGGTCGGGAATGTCTCGGGCCCAAAGATTCAGATCGGCACTCAGCGTGGCCAGCTCGGTTTCCCACGCCGTCAGTTGCAAGCGGCCCTGAACCAGTGAGCCGGGCAGGCGATAAATCAGGCCGCTGGCCTGGCCCTCGTCGATATCTGGAAACAGGGCCGTGGTGCGGTTGATATCGGCCTGTTCGGCGCGTACGCCAAAATTGACGCCGGTGCGGGTGAAACAGGTTTTTACCCGCTCGCGTGTGGCGGCAGTGAGTGGATTACCGGAAAAGTCGTATCCGGCAGCCGCAGCAGGCGAGAGTTCGAACAACGCTTCAGGCAGTGTGGTGATCCGGTTATCGGTCAGCCAGGCGCTCCTGATTTGCGGGTGATCGATCAAGCCGGGCGGGACTTCGGCAATCCCGGTGCGGGACAGGTTGAGGTAGGTCAGCGATGGCAGGAAGGTTAAATCGAAGCTGCTGCCGAGTGGGTTGTCCTTGAGATCCAGTTCAACCAGTTCATTGAGTGAAGTGAGCAGCGTCTGGTTTTCCGGGGTCAGGATGATTCCACATTTGCGCAGCCTTAATCGGCGCAGGGCGGGCAGGGTCGAGAGGTTTTGCGGCAGGGTGTGCAAGTCGAAGTTCTGCAGGTCGAGTCGGGATAAACGAGGGAAGCGTTCAATAAATGTTTCGATGCCTGCCGATGCTCCGCTGCCGCTCAGTTCCAGGCTGTTGACATGGCTGAAGTCTGCCGCCAGCACCGGCAGATCGCCCAGCAAGGGTTCGATAAAACGCATGCGATAGCCAAAGCGTTCCGGAGTCTCGCGGCGCCAGCAGCTGAGCAGGGTTCGGGCGAAAAGCTGTCGATCACGAGCGGCTGCAGCTCGTCGGGCGATAGACAGTTCCTGGCCGGTGGCGGGATCGATCCGTACGTCTCTCAGGCGCCATAGATCAAGGTCGTTTTCCAGGCGGGCGTATTCAAGGCGCAGTCGTGACAGCTCGGCGATCGGATTCTCCAGATGGTTTTGCAGGCGTTGCACCATGGCCTGCAGGCCTTCTTGAGTGATCCCGGGAAAAACATCGCGCACCCGCATGTCCAGGGTCGGCGGAGAACCATCGGGTGACAGATTGCGTGAGTAACCGTCAGTGCCCAGCAGGCGCAAAGTGTCGACGTCGGTGGCGGGAGAGGATTCGACCGCCAGTGTGAGTCGCAGACTGTCGCGTGGCAGAGGATTGTCGCGAATGAGCTGGCGGAGCTTTTGTCCTTCGCCGATTTGCAGATACAACGCCTGACGTCGGTCGTCGGGCAGGGCTTGCAGCACGCTGGTGTAGAAATCCGTCGGGCCGTGCAATTCCAGTCCGGCCTGATCAAACGGCTGCCACGTGCCATCGGCTCGGCGTACCAGGATTTTTTCGATAGGGGCGCCCATGGGACCAGTGGTGTCGAGCCGCTTTCCTGCGAACGATTGGTCACGCACTTCAAGGCTGACGGTGTCTGACCAGCCTGGCAGCAGCGGCAGGCTGTGCAGTGCCAAAGTCTCGGAGTCCTGGTTATGCACCGAATCGATTTCCAGTCCTTCGTAAGCCCGGGTGATGCGTAGCTCGTGCAATGCGGTTTCAGAGAGCTGTTGCTGACGCTCTGGAAGCACGTCTTCACTCAGCTGCGTCAGTTCGGTGCCGGTGGCGGTGTGAATGAGTTCTTCGGTGATCCTGACAGGCAGGTTCGGTACGTGCCGCGCCACCTGTTTCACCAGCGGTGTAGCGCGATGCTGGCTTGACTCATAGCGTTGTTCGAACAGGGCAGGGCGCTGTTGCCTGGCAATCTGCGCGAGTCGGCTGCGAAGTTGACGGACGCGTGCATCCAGGGCGATTTTCTGCCCGAACTCTTCATTGAGCAGGGTGCTGATTTCGGTTTCATCGAGAGCCCGCAGCAATGTCTTGAGCAGGTCGTCGTCGATCAGACGATTAACGTGAACGTCCGTTAGCGGGAGCTGCACATCATCGGAGGATTGCCAGAGCGTCGCTCCCTCGGCATCGATCAGGCGCAGCCTTCTGGTTTTCGGCCACAAGCCTTGTTCGTTCAGCAATTGCAGCTGGATCAGCGGATCTGCCTCGCGATAAACCGTTGGCTCGTCGCTGGTGATCTGCTCGATGAACGCCTGCAAGTCCCGATCGATCCTGAAACGCTCAATGGTGTCGGCCAGCAGTGGCGGAACACGCTCCTGATTCATGTGCATTTTGCGCAAACCGTCTTCGGTGTAGCCGCTGATTTTCAGAATGCGTTCGCGCTGCGCCGGGGTAAATGCCTCTACGCTGTGGCCGATTCGCTGCAACGCAGTGTTGGTGTCCCATCGCAGCGGATTTTCCAGCTCGGTGTGAAAAGCTCCTTCGCCGTTATGCCGCACGACAGGTTCGTAGGTGTCGGTGCGTGAGGGGTGTTCGATTCGCAGTTGACCGGGTATCTCGTGATCGTTGACCGCGTAGTGCGTCTGATCCAGCGGTAGCAGTTTTTTGCCCTGATGCCAGTGCAGACCCTGGGCGTCGGGCAGGGAGCCTGCCGCTGGCAGGGTGTCACGGGCGTAGCTGCTCAGATCCGGCTTCCAGTACAGGGTTTTGCCGTTGCGCAGTTTCACGGGTTGAAACCGATCCATGAATGCCACCACTTCGGGCGGCAGTACCTTGGGCAGTTCGGCCATGGCGACACTGGTGCCAATCCCGAAAGCACCCAGCTGAATCAGTGATTCCAGTGCAGCGAAGTAGTGCGCACAGGCTTCGGTGGTTTGGCCTTCGGCCAAATCGACATAGAACGTGAAAAGCTCGTCGAGCAGCTGATAGGTGATGTACGCCATCATCATTTCACCCAGGAACGGCACGAACGGCAGAACGACGAACGCGGCGATTTCCAGGATCGACGTTGCGACACTGACAAACGAATCCCAGCGCCTCCAGCGTGCATTGCGATCGACCATGGCAGTGGGAACAGCGATCACTGCGGCATCGTTGAGGATCTTGTTCAGCTTGCGCTGATAAAGATGTTCCCAGAGTTCACCGGCGATGGGGGTGGCCGAGAATTGCAGGTCGGGCCTTTCGATAAGGGTGTCGCGCCACGACGGCATTTGACTGCCGGTCTGTGGCGGATGCCATTTCACTTTGCTCAGCCGTTGCTTGAGCTGGCCGAAAAATTGTCCACGCTGTTCGTGCGCGACGAAGCGGCTGAAGAATCGCTGGTACTCCGTATCGCGCAGCTGTCGGATCAGTTCGTGTGCGAGGTCGCCCGTGGAGAGGTACTCCTTGATCGGATGATCGGGGTCGTCCGGTATGTAAGCCACCACTGCAACGGCGGTTTTCGCGCTTTCAAGGTCAGGTGCAAACACCAGGATTCCGGTCAGTGCGACCGACATCATCGTCAAATCGTGGCACAGCATGGGCTGACCGTTCATCAAAACCACGGATGTCCCGTCCAGCAGACTTTCAATCGAATGCAGATTCGCTTCTCCGATGTCGCCATTCATCCGCGCCAGCTTCAGTGCGGCGCGCAGTGCGGTTTTCTGCGCGGTATTGACCTTGTGCCGCAGCACCGAAGCTGCCACCGGGTTGGCGAGCGCGAGACTTTCCTCCAGGTAGGTTTTGTATCGAGCACCGATATCCAGTTCCCGGCACAGTCGGCTGAAGGCTGGAATGCCGGGTTCTGCATTAAGTGGCGCCAGTGTCTCGAATTGTCCGGTCCCGGTCGGGCGGGTGATGAACGAGGAGCCGCTGGCGTAGGCCCCGGGTTCTGTTTCGCCCGCCTCGAAGTTATGCAGTGCTGCGTCCAGCAGCGACACTGTCCACGTCCGGGCGCCGATGGTAATGCCTGCGGCCTTCACCGGGATGTACAACTGCAGGAAGGTTTCCTTGACGTTCAGATCGAGGTCGAAACGCGTTTTCAGCGCCTCGGTGAGGATGGGCTCGGCGAAGGTGCTGGCGTTCTGTACCCGTTCGAGCATTTGATCGACGGCGTTCTGCGCGGTCATGTGCTGCGTTATGGCGTTTCTGAGCGCTTGATGTTGATCAACGGGTGCTGACTTGATCGGTTCGGGGAGCGCGCGATGGCTGTTCTTCAAGGCGGCGCGCCGGGCGGGCGACGCCTTGCCCAGCCATTCGGGGATCGCGTTCACCAGCGGTTCATAGTGGGAAGCGGGGCTTTGTGCGGTCGCACCGGGCGTGGGCGAACTGGCGGGCGATTGCCCGGTGGTGGATGGCATCGTTGGCGTCCTTGAGCGTCGAAAAAGAGCTCAAGCAGAGCAAAATGCATCTTGTGTCAGGTGGTACATATGTATGACAGGCCATCCCGTCGCAATTGATATGCTCGCAGGCCTGCTGAAATGGCTGGCGGCAGTTTAAACTGCGCCTTTGCGACGCTATATGTCGCATTGCCGTAAACCCGGGAAAAACCGGGGTTTGCGCTATAAGAAGTTGTCGCTTGGCGGCAAGGCCGGGCACAAAACTGTCCTTACAATCCCCCCATCGCTCGCCAGTTTCAGGCGGGTGGCCCTCATCAGGAGACTCCGATGTCCGTTGAGCACGCTGCGGTAGAACGCGCCGATTTCGACCAGGTTATGGTTCCCAACTACGCGCCTGCCGCTTTCATCCCGGTGCGTGGCGCCGGTTCCCGCGTCTGGGATCAGGCCGGCCGCGAGCTGATCGACTTCGCCGGCGGCATCGCCGTCAACGTATTGGGCCATGCGCACCCGGCGCTGGTCGGTGCCTTGACCGAGCAAGCGAACAAGCTGTGGCACGTGTCCAACGTGTTCACCAACGAGCCGGCCCTGCGCCTGGCGCACAAGCTGATCGACGCCACCTTTGCCGAGCGCGTGTTCTTCTGCAACTCCGGCGCCGAAGCCAACGAGGCCGCCTTCAAGCTGGCCCGTCGTGTCGCGTTCGACCGTTTCGGCACCGAGAAATACGAAATCATCGCCGCGCTCAACAGCTTCCACGGCCGTACTCTGTTCACCGTGAACGTCGGTGGCCAGTCGAAGTACTCCGACGGTTTCGGCCCGAAAATCACCGGCATCACTCACGTGCCGTACAACGATCTGGCGGCGCTGAAAGCCGCTGTTTCGGACAAGACCTGCGCGGTCGTTCTGGAGCCGATCCAGGGCGAAGGCGGCGTGCTGCCGGCCGAGCTGGCTTACCTGCAAGGTGCCCGTGAACTGTGCGACGCGAACAACGCGCTGCTGGTGTTCGACGAAGTGCAGACCGGCATGGGCCGTACCGGCAACCTGTTCGCCTACCAGCATTTCGGTGTGGTTCCGGACATCCTGACCAGCGCCAAGAGCCTGGGCGGCGGTTTCCCGATCGCCGCGATGCTGACCACCGAAGCGCTGGCCAAACATCTGGTTGTCGGCACTCACGGCACCACTTACGGCGGCAACCCGCTGGCGTGCGCCGTGGCCGAAGCGGTGATCGACGTGATCAACACCCCTGAGGTGCTGAACGGCGTCAACGCCAAGCACGACAAGTTCAAGACCCGCCTGCAACAGATCGGCGAGAAGTACGGCCTGTTCACCCAGGTGCGCGGTCTCGGTCTGCTGATCGGTTGCGTGCTGAGCGATGCCTGGAAAGGCAAGGCCAAGGACATCTTCAACGCCGCTGAACAAGAAGGCCTGATGATTCTGCAGGCTGGTCCGGACGTAATCCGTTTCGCCCCGAGCCTGGTGGTGGAAGACGCAGACATCGACGCCGGTCTGGATCGCTTCGAACGTGCTGCGGCGAAACTGACCCAAGCCTGATTCATGCAAGACCGCCCGGCGTCTGTCGTGATCGACAGGCGCCGGGACCATTTTCCTGTGCCGGGCCTGCCCGGCATTTTTTTCCCGAGTCGGCGCTTTCGCCGACCTGAAGTAGAGAAAGGAGTGACACCATGCTGGTGATGCGCCCCGCGCAAATGGCTGATCTGGGCGAGGTACAGCGTCTGGCTGCGGACAGCCCGATTGGTGTCACTTCCTTGCCGGATGACGTTGAACGCCTGAGCGACAAGATCGCTGCGAGCGAAGCTTCGTTTGCCGCCGAAGTGAGCTTCAACGGCGAAGAGAGTTACTTCTTCGTCCTCGAAGACACCGCCACCGGCAAACTGGTAGGCTGCTCGGCAATCGTTGCTTCGGCCGGTTATTCCGAGCCGTTCTACAGCTTTCGCAACGAGACCTTCGTGCACGCTTCCCGCGAGCTGAAGATCCACAACAAGATCCACGTGCTTTCGCAGTGCCACGACCTGACCGGCAACAGCTTGCTGACCAGTTTCTACGTGCAGCGCGAGCTGGTGGGTTCACCGTGGTCTGAGCTCAACTCCCGTGGTCGTCTGCTGTTCGTCGCCAGCCATCCTGAGCGGTTCGCCGATTCGGTGGTGACCGAGATCGTCGGTTACAGCGACGAGAACGGCGACTCGCCATTCTGGGACGCCATCGGTCGCAACTTCTTCGACCTGAACTACGCCGAGGCCGAGCGTCTGTGTGGCCTGAAAAGCCGGACGTTCCTCGCCGAGCTGATGCCGCATTACCCGATCTACGTGCCGCTGCTGCCGGACTCCGCTCAGGAAGCGATGGGCCAGGTACACCCGCGTGCGCAGATCACCTTCGACATCCTGATGCGCGAAGGCTTCGAGACCGATCACTACATTGACATCTTCGACGGTGGCCCGACCCTGCATGCGCGTGTCTCGGGGATCCGTTCGATCGCCCAGAGCCGCGTGGTGCCGGTGAAACTCGGCGAGCCGGTCAAAGGTGCCGGGCGCCAGTATCTGGTGGCCAACGCCCAGTTGCAGGATTACCGCGCGGTATTGCTGGAGCTGGATTACGCGCCGGGCAAGCCGGTGACTCTGGATCTGGAAGCGGCCGAAGCCCTGGGCGTCGGTGAAGGTGCCAGCGTGCGCCTGGTGGCGGTTTAACGCCTTAGCGAGTTTCACGGGTGGCCACGGCGGCCCGTTTGAGGAGATAGCATGATTGTTCGTCCCGTACGCAGCAGCGATTTGTCCGCTCTGATCGACCTGGCCCGCAGCACCGGCACCGGCCTGACCACCTTGCCGGCCAACGAAGAGCGCCTGACCCACCGGGTCGGCTGGGCCGAGAAGACCTTTCGCGGTGAAGCCGGCCGTGGCGACGCGGACTACCTGTTCGTGCTCGAAGACGACAACGGTCGCGTGGTGGGGATTTCCGCCATCGCCGGCGCCGTCGGTCTGCGCGAGCCTTGGTACAACTTCCGTGTCGGCCTGACCGTCAGCGCCTCGCAGGAACTGAACATCTATCGCGAGATCCCGACGCTGTTCCTGGCCAACGACCTGACCGGCAACTCCGAGCTGTGCTCGCTGTTCCTGCACGCTGACTACCGCACCGGCCTCAACGGCCGCATGCTGTCCAAGGCGCGGATGCTGTTCATCGCCGAATTCCCGCAACTGTTCGGCAACAAGATCATCGCCGAGATGCGCGGCGTGTCGGATGACGCTGGCCGTTCGCCGTTCTGGGAAAGCCTGGGCCGTCACTTCTTCAAGATGGAATTCAGCCAGGCCGATTACCTGACCGGTGTCGGCAACAAGGCGTTCATTGCCGAACTGATGCCGAAATTCCCGCTGTACACCTGCTTCCTGTCGCCGGACGCGCGCAACGTCATCGGCCAGGTGCACCCGGACACCGAGCCGGCGCTGGCGATGCTCAAGAGCGAAGGTTTCAGTTATCAGGGTTACGTCGACATCTTCGATGCCGGCCCGGCCATCGAGTGCGAGACCAGCAAGATCCGCGCGGTGCGTGACAGCGAAGCGCTGGTGCTGGCCATCGGCACGCCGGGCGACGACGCCACGCCGTTCATCATCCATAACCGCAAACGCGAAGACTGCCGCATCACGGCGGCGCCGGCCCGTCTGGCCGCCGGCACGCTGGTGGTCGATCCGCTGACCGCCAAACGTCTTCAACTCAACGCTGGCGATCAGGTTCGCGCCGTGGCGTTGTCCGCTGCCCGGGAGTCGAAATAATGAATTCGCTATACATCGCAGGTGAGTGGCTGGCCGGTCAGGGCGAGGCCTTTCAATCGCTGAACCCGGTAACCCAGCAAGTGCTGTGGTCGGGGGAGGGCGCTACCGCCGCTCAGGTCGAGTCGGCCGTGCAGGCTGCGCGTCAGGCGTTCCCGGGCTGGGCCCGGCGTACCCTGGAAGATCGCATCAGCGTGCTCGAAGCGTTCGCCACTGCACTGAAAAATCACGCCGACGAACTGGCCCGCACCATCGGTGAGGAAACCGGCAAACCGCTGTGGGAAGCCGCGACCGAAGTCACCAGCATGGTCAACAAGATTGCGATCTCGGTGCAGAGCTACCGCGAACGTACCGGCGAGAAGAGCGGCCCGCTGGGCGACGCCACCGCCGTGTTGCGCCACAAGCCCCACGGCGTGGTCGCGGTGTTCGGCCCTTACAACTTCCCTGGCCATTTGCCGAACGGCCACATCGTGCCGGCGCTGCTGGCCGGTAACAGCGTGCTGTTCAAGCCAAGCGAGCTGACCCCGAAAGTCGCCGAGCTGACGGTCAAGTGCTGGATCGAAGCCGGTCTGCCGGCCGGCGTGCTGAACCTGCTGCAAGGCGCCCGCGAAACCGGGATCGCTCTGGCGGCGAACCCGGGCATCGACGGTCTGTTCTTCACCGGTTCAAGCCGTACTGGCAATCACCTGCACCAGCAGTTCGCCGGTCGCCCGGACAAGATCCTCGCGCTGGAAATGGGTGGTAACAACCCGCTGGTGGTCGATCAGGTCGCCGACCTCGACGCCGCGGTGTACACGATCATTCAGTCGGCGTTCATTTCTGCCGGTCAGCGTTGCACCTGCGCCCGTCGTCTGCTGGTGCCGGAAGGCGCGTGGGGCGACAGCCTGCTCAAGCGTCTGGTGGAAGTCAGCTCGACCATAGAGGTCGGCGCGTTCGATCAGCAGCCGGCACCGTTCATGGGCTCGGTGGTTTCCCTTGGTGCGGCGAAAGCGTTGATGGATGCCCAGGCGCATCTGCTGGCCAATGGCGCGGTGTCGTTGCTGGCGATGACGCAGCCGCAGGCCCAGTCGGCGCTGCTGACCCCAGGCATCGTGGATGTGACGGCGGTTGCCGATCGCTCCGACGAAGAACTGTTCGGCCCGTTGCTGCAAGTGATCCGCTACGCCGATTTCGCGGCGGCGATTGCCGAAGCCAACGACACAGCATTTGGTCTGGCCGCAGGTCTGCTGTCGGATTCCGAAGAGCGCTACCAGCAGTTCTGGCTGGAAAGCCGTGCCGGGATCGTCAACTGGAACAAGCAGCTGACCGGTGCTGCGAGCAGCGCACCGTTCGGCGGTGTCGGCGCCTCGGGCAACCACCGCGCCAGTGCCTACTACGCGGCGGATTACTGCGCGTACCCGGTGGCCTCGCTGGAAACTCCAAGTCTGGTGTTGCCGGCGGCCCTGACGCCTGGCGTGAAGATGGCGTGATGCTAATCGCCAGCCTGCTGGCGATGGCCGCGCCGCGGTCTCAAAGAATAGTTACTGAAGCCTATAACAACAGATTCTCGTGGAGCCTCGCTGATGAAATCCTATGAAGTCAATTTTGACGGTCTAGTGGGGCCGACCCATAACTACGGTGGTCTGTCCTACGGCAACGTTGCGTCCCAGAGCAACAGCCAGCAGTCTTCGAACCCGAAGGAAGCGGCGCTGCAAGGCCTGGCGAAAATGAAAGCGCTGATGGAAATGGGCTTTCAGCAGGGCGTTCTCGCACCGCAAGAGCGTCCGGATGTGGCTGCCTTGCGCCGTCTGGGTTTCAGCGGCACCGACGCTCAGGTGATCGAGCGTGCCGCCAAAGAAGCGATGCCGCTGCTGGTCGCCAGTTGCTCGGCGTCGAGCATGTGGGTGGCCAACGCCGCCACGGTCAGCCCGAGTGCCGACACCGCTGACGGTCGCGTGCACTTCACCGCCGCCAACCTGAACTGCAAATACCACCGCAGCATTGAGCACCCGACCACCAGTCGCGTGCTGGGCGCGATGTTCGCCAATCAGCAGCACTTCGCGCACCACGCCGCATTGCCGGCGGTGGCGCAGTTCGGTGACGAAGGCGCAGCCAACCACACGCGTTTCTGCCGTGAGTACGGCGAGGCCGGTGTCGAGTTCTTCGTGTTCGGTCGCAGTGCGTTCGACACCCGCTACCCGGCGCCGCAGAAATACCCGGCGCGTCAGACCCTCGAAGCGTCGCAAGCGGTCGCTCGTTTGCACGGTCTGCGTGACGACGGCGTGGTCTACGCGCAACAGAATCCTGCGGTGATCGATCAGGGCGTGTTCCACAACGACGTGATCGCGGTGGGCAACGGCGAGGTGCTGTTCTATCACGAGGACGCGTTCCTCGACACCGATCAGATGCTGGCTGAGCTGCAAGCCAAACTGGCCAAGGTCGGCGGCAACTTCCAGTCGGTCTGCGTGCCGCGTTCGGCGGTCACCGTCGACGACGCGGTGCGTTCCTACCTGTTCAACAGCCAGCTGCTGTCGCGCCCTGACGGCTCTATGCTGCTGATCGTGCCGGAAGAGTGCCGTGGCAACGAGCGCGTGTGGAATTACCTGCAAAGCCTGACCAGCTCCGGCGGCCTGATCCGTGAAGTAAAAGTCTTCGACCTCAAGCAAAGCATGCAGAACGGCGGTGGCCCGGCGTGCCTGCGTCTGCGTGTCGCGCTCAACGAAACCGAGCTGGCGGCCGTCAACCCAGGGGTTATCATGACCGCCCCGTTGTACGGTTCGTTGACCGAATGGGTTGAAAAGCACTACCGCGACCGCCTGACCGAAAGTGACCTGGCGGATCCGCAGTTGCTGCTTGAATGCCGGACGGCACTGGATGAACTGACGCAAATCCTTAAACTGGGCGCGGTTTATCCATTCCAGATCAATTGATGGCCGGCGCGCCGCCTGAACGTGGCGCGCGGCTTGTCTCCCCAACAGAGCGTAAAAAAGACATGAGCGATTCCCTGCGGCTGATCCTTGAAGACACCGACGGCAAGCAACTGGAAACTTCCTGCACCCGCGTCGCGGTCATGTGGCAAGGCAAAGAGCTGTGGATCCAGCAGGACGGCCGCGGCCAACTGTTGATCGGCGTGGACGTCGAAGAGGGCGACGAAGAGTACGCCAACCTGCTGTTGCGCCCATTGGCGACTAATCTGGTAAGTCTGCAACTGGAGATGGAACCGGCTGACCTCGGCGACGATGACGGTCACGTGCACGGCCCGGATTGCAATCACGACCACTAAGGAAACCGCTCTATGCTCGCCCTCGGCAAACTGCTTGAACTGACCCTCGCCGGCCGCGAACCGGCGGAGAAGACTCAACTGACTGTCGAAGGCGTGCGCATGCGCTGGTTGAGCGAGGGGGCGCTGGAAGTCCGGCCACCCGAAGCGCGCGACAATGGCCTGGATCTGCTGCTGTCGGCAGGTATCCACGGCAATGAAACGGCACCGATCGAATTGCTCGACCGGTTGCTGCATGACATCGCCCGCGGCGATCTGAAGCCGCGCGCACGCATTCTGTTCCTGTTCGGCAACCCGGAAGCGATTCGCAAGGGCGAACGTTTCGTCGAGCAGGACGTCAATCGGCTGTTCAACGGCCGTCACGAACAAAGCAGCGGTTCCGAAGCCCTGCGCGCCTGCGAGCTGGAACGTCTGGCGGCAAGCTTCTTCAGCCTTCCTGACCGTCAGCGCCTGCACTACGACCTGCACACCGCAATTCGCGGTTCGAAAATCGAGCAGTTCGCCTTGTATCCGTGGAAGGAAGGTCGCCAGCATTCCCGTCTTGAGCTGGCCCGCCTGCGCGCGGCCGGCATGGAGGCGGTGCTGTTGCAGAACAAGCCGTCGATCGTGTTCAGCTCCTACACCTACGACAAGCTGGGGGCCGAGTCCTTCACGCTGGAGCTGGGCAAGGCGCGGCCGTTCGGGCAGAACGCCGGGGTCAATGTGTCACTGCTGGAAACCCGCCTGAAGCAGATCATCGAAGGCACTGAGCCGGAAATGGCAGAGCAGGACCTGGACGGTCTGCAACTGTTCAGCGTGGCACGGGAAATCATCAAGCACAGCGATGCGTTCCGCCTGAACCTGCCGGCGGACATCGAAAACTTTTCGGAACTGGATGTGGGTTATGTGCTGGCCGAAGACCTGGCCAATACCCGCTGGATCATCGAAGAGCAGGGCGCGCGGATCATCTTCCCCAACCCCAAGGTCAAGAACGGCCTGCGGGCGGGCATTCTGATCGTGCCGACCACTGACGAAAATCTTGCCTGAAACTGAACCTCCCCCACGCCGCGCGCGGGGGAGATCGTTATTGCATCAGACCGCTACAGCACGCGGCTCGGTGCGGCGCAATGCACGCACTTTCTGCAACGTATCGGCGCAGGTCTTCGCCGCTTCCTGACCTTTGTGCACGAAATGCTCGAAGAAGAACTTCTGGTGTTCTTCGCCGGCATGGAAGTGGTGCGGGGTCAGCGACACCGAGAACACCGGCACTTCGGTTTCCAGCTGCACCTGCATCAGGCCGCTGACGACCGACTGGGCAACGAACTCGTGACGGTAGATTCCGCCGTCCACCACCAGGGCGGCGGCAACGATACCGGCATAACGACCGGTCTTGGCCAGCAGCTTGGCGTGCAGAGGCATTTCAAAGGCGCCGCCGACTTCGAAGAAATCGATGTCCGATTCCTGATACCCCTGAGCGATCATTTCGGCGAGGAAACCCTTACGGCTCTGGTCGACGATTTCCTTGTGCCAGCAGGCCTGGATGAACGCGACGCGCTCGCCGTGAGTGTGTTTGCTTTTGCTGTCGATAGCGGTGGGTTGCATGTTCTGACTCCTGTTTGTGTGAAAAACAGGGCGTTATGAATCGAAAGGGATTCAAGGGTACGCACGCTCGCGCGAACACGGCGGACGGCCCTTTGGCGTCAATCCCGTTCTCTCTTCATCCGGACTATGACCGTCGGCCCCGGAATCACACCGGGTCTGCTGACCTTGCCGCCGCTCACGGTTTTTGCCGTGCCTGACACCAAGCGCTCGCGGGCTATGCGCATTGCGCGCAATTACCGCCGGTGGGGAATTGCACCCCGCCCTGAGAACGTTTCGCCGCCCTTTATCGGGCGGCGCAGCGTTTTTAACACAGATTGCCGGGCTGTGCATTGCGCCTTTGTGATGATTGCCATCGGATTTTTCGAAGCACAGGAAACGACTTTTCCTTGCGCGAGGGTTGATTAATCCGCGCCGTGCCCGCAGTAATTCACCTTCGTAAAGGGATTTCCCCAGCTGACTTGAGGCCAGGTTCATGAGCGTTATCGATCTTCGCAGCGACACCGTCACTCAACCGACCCCCGCCATGCTTGACGCGATGACCCGCGCCGACACCGGCGATGACGTGTATGGCGAAGATCCGACGGTCAATCGTCTGGAAGCCGAACTGGCAAAACGGCTGGGTTTCGCCGCCGCGCTGTTCGTCCCGACCGGGACCATGAGCAACCTGCTGGGCCTGATGGCACACTGCGAGCGCGGTGACGAATACATCGTCGGTCAGCAGGCGCACACCTATAAGTACGAGGGCGGCGGCGCAGCGGTACTCGGTTCGATTCAGCCACAGCCGCTGGAAGTGCAGGCCGACGGCTCGCTGGACCTGGATCAGGTGGCCGCGGCGATCAAGCCCGACGATTTCCACTTCGCCCGTACGTGCCTGCTGGCGCTGGAAAACACCATGCAGGGCAAAGTGTTGCCGCTGGACTATCTGGCCCGGGCCCACCAGTTCACTCGGGACAACGGCCTGCAACTGCATCTGGACGGCGCGCGGCTGTACAACGCGGCGGTCAAGCTCGGGGTCGATGCCCGGGAAATCACCCAATATTTTGATTCGGTCTCGGTGTGCCTGTCCAAAGGCCTCGGCGCGCCGGTCGGTTCGGTGCTGTGCGGTTCGTCGGCGTTGATTGCAAAGGCCCGGCGCCTGCGCAAAATGGTCGGTGGCGGCATGCGTCAGGCTGGATTGCTGGCGGCGGCCGGGCTGTACGCGCTGGATCACAACGTCGAGCGTCTGGCGGATGACCATGCCAACGCCCAGTATCTGGCTGAAGGCCTGCGCGAGGCCGGTTTCAGCGTCGAGCCGGTGCAGACCAACATGGTTTACGTGCAGATGGGCGACCGTGCCGAGGCGATCAAGGCTTTCGCTGCCGAGCGCGGGATCAAATTGAGCGCTGCCGCCCGCCTGCGGATGGTCACGCACATGGACGTCAATCGCTCGCAAATCGAGCAAGTGATCGCGACATTCGTCGAGTTTTCGCGCAAGTGACAGCGTTAGCCACCCAATTGACCGTTTCTATCGTATAAACACGCTGTACCCCGCGCGCAGGGCCGATATAATGCGGCCCTTTGCCGTCGTTTCGTCTGTTGACGTTTCGTACAGGCCTTTGGCCGCAGCCTCCGTGGAAGAACCTAATGAAAAGCGCAGAAATCCGTGAAGCCTTCCTTCGCTTCTTCGAAGAGCAAGGCCACACCCGTGTAGCCTCCAGCTCTTTGATTCCGGGCAACGACCCAACCCTGCTGTTCACCAACGCGGGGATGAACCAGTTCAAGGACTGCTTCCTGGGCCAGGAAAAGCGCGCGTACACCCGCGCCGTCTCCAGCCAGAAATGCGTGCGCGCCGGCGGCAAGCACAACGACCTGGAAAACGTCGGTTACACCGCCCGTCACCACACCTTCTTCGAAATGCTGGGTAACTTCAGCTTCGGCGACTACTTCAAGCGTGATGCCATCACCTACGCCTGGAACTTCCTGACCTCCGAGAAGTGGCTGAACCTGCCGAAGGAAAAACTGTGGGTCACCGTCTACGCCAGCGATGACGAGGCCTACGACATCTGGACCAAGGAAGTCGGTGTGCCGGCCGAGCGCATGGTGCGCATCGGCGACAACAAGGGCGCGCCATACGCCTCCGACAACTTCTGGACCATGGGCGATACCGGCCCGTGCGGTCCTTGCACCGAGATTTTCTACGATCACGGCGCCGACATCTGGGGCGGCCCACCGGGCTCGCCAGAAGAAGACGGCGACCGTTACATCGAAATCTGGAACAACGTATTCATGCAGTTCAACCGCACCGCCGATGGCGTGTTGCACCCGCTGCCAGCCCCGTCGGTGGACACCGGCATGGGTCTTGAGCGGATCAGTGCCGTGCTGCAGCACGTTCACTCGAACTATGAAATCGACCTGTTCCAGAGCCTGCTGGCCGCATCGGCCAAGGCCATCGGCTGCACCAACGACGCTCAGGCGTCGCTGAAAGTCGTGGCTGACCACATTCGTTCCTGCGGCTTCCTGATTGCCGACGGCGTGTTGCCGTCCAACGAAGGTCGCGGTTACGTACTGCGCCGGATCATCCGTCGCGCTTGCCGTCACGGCAACAAGCTGGGCGCCAAGGGCAGCTTCTTCTATCAGATCGTTGCCGCACTCGTGGCCGAGATGGGCGAAGCGTTCCCGGAGCTGAAATTCCAGCAGGCGCACATCGAGCGCGTACTGAAAGCCGAAGAAGAGCAGTTCGCCAAGACCCTGGAGCAGGGCCTGAAAATCCTCGAGCAGGATCTGGCCGAGCTCAAAGGCGACGTGGTTCCAGGCGACGTGGTGTTCAAACTCTACGATACCTACGGTTTCCCGATGGACCTGACCGCGGACATCGCCCGCGAGCGCAGCCTGACCATCGACGAAGCCGGTTTCGAGCGTGAAATGGAAGCCCAGCGCGTCCGTGCACGTTCCGCCAGCTCGTTCGGTCTGGACTACAACAGCCTGGTCAAGGTTGACGTCGATACCGAGTTCACCGGTTATCACGCCACCAGCGGTTCGGCGAAAGTCGTTGCTCTCTATAGAGATGGCCAGTCCGTGGACGTCTTGAGTGAAGGGCAGGAAGGCGTTGTGGTGCTGAACCAGACCCCGTTCTACGCCGAATCCGGTGGCCAGGTCGGCGATTGCGGTTACCTGCAGGCCGGCAACAGCCGTTTCGACGTGCGCGACACCACCAAGACCGGCGGCGCGTTCCTGCACCACGGCGTACTGGCGTCGGGCAGCCTGATCGTTGGCGCACCGGTGGAAACCCACGTCGAAGCTGACGTGCGTCACGCCACTTCGCTGAACCACTCGGCCACTCACCTGCTGCACGCTGCGTTGCGCAAAGTGCTGGGCGACCACGTTCAACAGAAAGGTTCTTTGGTCGACAGTCAGCGCCTGCGTTTCGACTTCAGCCACTTCGAAGCGATCAAGCCTGAGCAGATCAAGGCGCTGGAAGACATCGTCAACGCCGAGATTCGCAAGAACTCCGCCGTTGAAACCGAAGAAACCGACATCGAAACCGCCAAGCAGAAGGGCGCGATGGCGCTGTTTGGCGAGAAGTACGGCGACAACGTGCGCGTGCTGAGCATGGGCGGTGATTTCTCCGTCGAACTGTGCGGCGGTATCCACGCCAACCGTACCGGCGACATCGGCCTGCTGAAAATCATCAGCGAAGGCGGTGTGGCATCGGGTGTGCGTCGTATTGAAGCGGTCACCGGCGCTGCGGCGCTGGCTTACTTGAACGCTGCTGAAGAACAACTCAAGGAAGCGGCCAGCCTGGTCAAGGGCAGCCGCGACAACCTGATCGACAAGCTGTCGGCTGTGCTGGAGCGCAACCGTGCGCTTGAGAAGCAGCTCGAGCAGTTGCAGGCCAAGGCCGCTGCTGCCGCTGGCGACGATCTGTCGGCTTCGGCCGTGGACGTCAAGGGCGTGAAAGTGCTGGCCGTGCGTCTGGATGGTCAGGACGGCAAGGCGCTGCTGGCGCTGGTCGATCAGCTGAAAAACAAACTCGGCCGCGCAGTGATCCTGCTCGGCAGTGTCCATGAGGAAAAGGTCGTACTGGTTGCAGGCGTAACCAAGGACCTGACTGGCCAACTCAAAGCCGGTGATTTGATGAAACAGGCTGCTGCGGCAGTGGGCGGGAAGGGCGGTGGTCGTCCGGACATGGCGCAGGGCGGCGGTGTCGACGCCGGCGCACTGGATGGCGCACTGGCGCTGACCGTCCCATTTGTCGAGCAGGGTTTATAAGACGGCCCGTCGGGCCCGCAGTCTAGTGGCGGGCCCGGCGGCTGTTTGAGTGATTATTGGGCGCCCTTCATGGGCAGAGGCGGCTTTGAAATGGCTTTGATCGTACAGAAATTTGGAGGCACCTCGGTCGGCACTGTCGAGAGAATCGAGCAGGTCGCCGACAAGGTTAAGAAATTCCGCGATGCCGGCGATGACCTGGTGGTTGTGCTGTCTGCAATGAGCGGCGAAACCAACCGTCTGATCGATCTGGCCAAGCAAATCAGTGGCGAAGATCAACCGGTTCCACGTGAACTGGACGTGATCGTTTCCACCGGTGAGCAGGTGACGATCGCCCTGTTGGCCATGGCGCTGATCAAGCGCGGTGTGCCGGCGGTGTCGTACACCGGCAACCAGGTGCGGATCCTGACGGACAGCGCGCACAATAAAGCGCGTATCTTGCAGATTGATGACCAGAAGATTCGCGGTGACCTGAAAGCAGGTCGCGTGGTGGTGGTCGCTGGTTTCCAGGGCGTCGACGAGCACGGCAACATCACGACCCTGGGTCGTGGTGGTTCCGACACCACCGGTGTGGCGCTGGCCGCTGCGCTGAAGGCTGACGAGTGCCAGATCTACACCGACGTCGATGGTGTCTACACCACTGACCCGCGTGTGGTATCGGTTGCTCAGCGTCTGGACAAGATCACCTTTGAAGAGATGCTGGAAATGGCCAGCCTCGGTTCCAAGGTGCTGCAGATCCGCGCGGTGGAATTCGCCGGCAAGTACAACGTTCCGCTGCGCGTACTGCACAGCTTCAAGGAGGGTCCGGGCACCCTCATTACTATTGATGAAGAGGAAACCATGGAACAGCCGATCATTTCCGGCATCGCTTTCAACCGCGATGAAGCCAAGCTGACCATCCGTGGCGTGCCAGACACCCCGGGCGTGGCGTTCAAGATTCTCGGCCCGATCAGTGCCGCGAACATCGAAGTCGACATGATCGTGCAGAACGTCGCGCACGATAACACCACTGACTTCACCTTCACCGTGCACCGCAACGACTACCAGTCTGCGCAGACCGTGCTGGAAAACACCGCTCGCGAGATCGGTGCCCGTGAAGTGGTTGGCGACACCAAGATTGCCAAGGTCTCGATCGTCGGCGTCGGCATGCGTTCCCACGCAGGCGTGGCCAGCCGCATGTTTGAATCCCTGGCAAAAGAAAGCATCAACATCCAGATGATCTCGACCTCGGAAATCAAGGTTTCCGTAGTGATCGAAGAGAAGTACCTGGAACTGGCCGTGCGCGCCCTGCACACGGCTTTCGAACTCGACGCTCCGGCCCGTCAGGGCGAGTGATGCGTTGTCTGAAGGGCGCGGTCTGACCGCGCCCTTTATTTTTTGAATGGCGTGGGCCCTGAACTGTTCTTTTGCTCGCGCTGGTCAATACTCAGGCATGTAGGGCTACGATCGCTCCGGTTGTAGGTCGGGTGCCTTTTTTTTGCAGACTGTTGTCCCTGAAATGATTCGCGTGAGGAGAAAGGTATGCTGATTCTGACTCGTCGGTGCGCAGAAAGCCTGATTATCGGTGATGGCGAAATCACCGTGACCGTGCTCGGCGTTAAAGGAAATCAAGTGCGTATCGGCGTCAACGCCCCGAAAGAGGTGGCCGTGCACCGTGAAGAAATCTATCTGCGTATAAAGAAAGAGAAGGACGAAGAACCAAGCCATTAATTTTTATCGATTTTTATGTTTGCAAACGGGGAAGAAGGTGGTTAATATACGCCCCGTGTTGCGGAGAGCTGGCCGAGTGGCCGAAGGCGCTCCCCTGCTAAGGGAGTACACCTCAAAAGGGTGTCGGGGGTTCGAATCCCCCGTTCTCCGCCATTATTTGCTTAGTACGTTGTAATCTGGCTTTTTCTGTAAGTTATTGAAATTTATAGAAAAAGTGGTTGGAATAGAGATTAGACGGGCTATAATGCGGCGCAACAAATGCACTCGTAGCTCAGCTGGATAGAGTACTCGGCTACGAACCGAGCGGTCACAGGTTCGAATCCTGTCGAGTGCACCATTTAAGAGTCAATTGCAGCGATGCAGATGACTCGGTTTCAACCAGTTGTGATCTGGTCTAAAAACACAAAATGCACTCGTAGCTCAGCTGGATAGAGTACTCGGCTACGAACCGAGCGGTCACAGGTTCGAATCCTGTCGAGTGCACCATTTAAGAGTCAATTGCAGCAATGCGGATGACTTGGTTACAGCCAGTTGTGGTCTGGTCTAAAAACACAAATTGCACTCGTAGCTCAGCTGGATAGAGTACTCGGCTACGAACCGAGCGGTCACAGGTTCGAATCCTGTCGAGTGCACCATATACCGAAAAGCCCGCGTTTAACGCGGGCTTTTTGCTGTCCGGGATTTGGCTTTTCCCGTCACGCATCCTTTCTCATCAAAATCGATTTGAGCACTGCGGCCTCGCTTGAGGTCGTAACGATAACTCGTTGCCGAATTTCGGATGCTCACCTTGTCGGGTTTGCCCAAGGCGCTTTCAACATCCTGTTGGCTCATGCCGGCGATGATTCGTTGATTGATGATCGCCTCGCGTTTCTGTCGCGCGTCGATCAGATCTCCACATTTGTCTTGGGTGCGCCCGACGACGGCCATTTCTCGCTTTCTGATATTCATACCGGATATTTCTTCGTGCCGGGCTTCGGGTATCAGGGTGACTGTGGAGCCAGGCGAGTAGGGGCGAACTTCCTGCAATGAAAGGTGCTCATCGTTCGCGCAGCTCAGCGTGGTGAACGTGACGTGACCATCTGAAGCTTCGCAACGATGAAGTGTCGTTGCGCTCCCGATGGCGGGCAGGCAGAGCAGGGTGGTCAGCATGAATCGGGATGTTTTCGATGGCATTCGGCGTCCTCCATGACGATTGTTCTCAAGCGTAGTCGGCAGTTTTTTCACCGCCGGTGTGTTTTCTTTTCAGGATGCGTCGTCGCAGTGTGAAGGATCAGGACAGTGCTCAGCTTTGTCTCGCAAGCGCTTGTTTCAGCCACTATTTTTTAACGTTTAAAACCGTCAGGCGGTGTATCATTGCGCCCGTCAGCCCCGCCGGGGCTTATGGAAAACCTCCATGGACTTACCCAGTAGTTATTCAGTAACCCGTTTCACCAATCATGAATTGACTGATTGATCCTTCCGGCGTGCCCCGCTGCTGGGAGTGGAGTTCGCCTATGTCCGAAATCGAAGTAAAGAAAACACAGGAAAGCCTGCAGGATCGCCTGGCTCAGGTCGTCGAGCTGCTGCAGCGCCAGCGGGTCGTCGAAGACCTGACTCATCGCCAGGAAGGCCCGCATCATGACCGGGTCGAGAACCTGGTCCACCGGCAAAACCTCGTCGAATTGCAACGCAAGCTCGATGATCTGCACTCCGCCGACGTCGCCTACATTCTTGAAGCCCTGCCGCTGGACGATCGTCTGACGCTCTGGCAACTGGTCAAGGCCGATCGCGACGGCGACATTCTTCTCGAAGTATCCGATTCCGTCCGTGAAACCCTGATCGCCGACATGGACGATCATGAGCTCCTGGCTGCGGCCAAGGACATGGATGCCGACGAACTTGCTGACCTGGCCTCCGAGCTGCCGCGAGACGTCGTCCATGAGCTGATGGAGACTCTGGACCAGCAGCAACGCGAGCGTGTGCGTTCGGCCCTCTCCTACGACGAGGAGCAGGTCGGCGCGCTGATGGACTTCGAGATGGTGACCATCCGTGAGGATGTCAGTCTCGAAGTGGTTCTGCGTTACCTGCGTCGCCTCAAAGAATTGCCGGGCCATACCGACAAACTGTTCGTGGTCGACTACGACGGCGTGCTCAAGGGCGTGCTGCCGATCAAGCGTTTGCTGGTGAATGACCCGGAGAAACAGGTTTCCGAGGTCATGGCCAGTGACCCGGTGAGTTTTCACCCGGACGAGGACGCCTATGACGCCGCTCAGGCGTTCGAACGTTACGACTTGATCTCGGCCCCCGTGGTCGACAAGAACGGCAAGCTGATCGGCCGTCTGACCATCGACGAGATGGTCGACCTGATTCGTGAGGAGAGCGAAAGCGAAGTCCTCAACATGGCGGGTCTGCGTGAAGAGGAAGATATTTTCGCCTCCGTCTGGAAGTCCCTGCGCAACCGTTGGGCGTGGCTGGCGATCAACCTGATCACCGCATTCGTCGCATCGCGGGTGATCGGCCTGTTCGAAGGTTCGATCGAGAAGCTGGTGGCCCTGGCGGCGCTGATGCCGATCGTGGCGGGCATTGGCGGCAACTCCGGCAACCAGACGATTACCATGATCGTTCGCGCCATGGCGCTCGATCAGGTCAGCACCGGCAACACCTCGCGCCTGATGCGCAAAGAGTTGGCCGTGGCGTTGATTAACGGCCTGGTCTGGGGCGGTGTGATCGGTGTGGTCGCTTACTTGCTCTACGGCAGCTGGTCGTTGGGCGTGGTGATGACGGCTGCCATGACGTTGAACCTGTTGCTGGCAGCATTGATGGGGGTATTGATCCCGATGACGCTGGCCAAGATGGGTCGCGATCCGGCGATGGGCGCCAGTGTGATGATCACGGCCATGACCGACAGTGGCGGCTTCTTCATCTTCCTGGGGCTGGCGACGATTTTCCTGCTCTGACCGACTGCATAAAAAACAGCCCGCCAATTGGCGGGCTTTTTTTTCGCCTGTAAGTAGCCCGAATCGCAGGCAAAAAAAAGCCAGCATTCATGCTGGCTTGAGATGTTCGGTTTGACTCAGGATGCGTCTGCGGCCATTTCGGCGTCGTGGGCGATCAGAGAAACCAGCGCGTTCTGCTGGCGATGGGAGAGTTGGCGGAAGCGTTGCAGCAACTCGCGTTCGTGCAGTGACAGCTCCGGGCTGTCCAGGCGCATGCTCAGCTCTTCGCCCAGTGCACCTTCCTGAATAAGACTCTGCTCAAGGCGCGCAATGATCTCGGAGTTCATGCTGCGATGATGATTGCGAGCCACCTCGGCAATGCGTTCACGCATTCCGTCTGGCAGACGTACGACGAACTTGTCAGCCGTACGGCTGGAATAAATTGCCTGTTTCAATGGGCGCATATATTTAACCGGTTAGTTCAGGGGAGCGGTTCTCGGGATTGGCCGCAGGATGAGTGGTAGGACAAGCATCCGCGCCAAATGGTTCAACCTGAATTGTTAAGAGGCGCGCATCATGCCTCAAAATTGCCAGATCATTGGCGTCAATTCTGTGACAAATATTGATCCGGGTAAAGGCGTAATGCCAGCACCAATTATCAGAAATGCGGACTGGTTTGAAAAGAAAGCATCGGCCCGTATCGCTGACCGCGTCCTGAAACATGTCGACTGATGCCCGAAGGCGTCAGAACGTGCATGCTATGCGGGTTGAATCGTTGTTCCTTACCTTGTACAGGATAGTGGCAAATGGCCGATTTACTAGGGGCAAATGCCCGCCGGAGGGCGTTTTCAGGATGGATGGCAGGCTGATTTACCTCATGGGACCTTCCGGCTCTGGCAAGGACAGTCTGATCGAGGCTGCGCGTGAACCTTTACGGGCGTTGAACTGCGAAATCATCAGGCGCGTGATCACTCGTTCGGCCGAATCCATGGGCGAGGATGCGATCGGCGTGACGCCGCAGGAGTTCCAGCAACGTCAGCGTGCAGGCAAGTTCTCGCTGTGGTGGGAGGCCAACGGCCTTTCCTACGGGATTTCTGCGGAGATGGATCAGTGGTTGAAAGCCGGTAAGCACGTCCTGGTGAACGGCTCTCGGGCGAACCTTCGGCAAGCGCTGGAACACTACCCGACGCTAGTGCCGGTGTTGCTCACGGTTCGGGATGATGTCCTGCGTGAGCGCCTGCTCCGGCGGGGCCGGGAGACGCTTGAGCAGATCGATGCGAGGCTGGCCCGTAACACGCTGTTCAAGGACAGGCGTTCAACCGACAGCCCTGTGCACCTGATCGACAACTCGGGCGACCTGGCCGATGCCGTCAATCATTTGCTGGAGCTGGTCAGGTTCAGCGCAATACCGGATCAAACTTGATCTTGCGCCCGGCCACCAGCGCCAATACGAACAGCGCCGAAAAGACGCCGCAACCGATCAGGGGCAGGGATATTTCGGTTTGCTCGAACAGCGAAAAATGCCCGAGGCCACTCAATAAGGCGAGGATCAGAAATCCTGCAGCTGACTTGGACATGCTGTACTCCTGAGGATATTTCAAAAAACCAGACGTTCAGTCGAATGCGCCGGCAACGCCTGTTCAGATTCGCTGACCGCTTGCGGGGCGAAGCTCTGATCGCTCAACACCGCCCATTGCGGCGCCTTCTGCACTTGCAGGTAATGCGGCATGCGCCCGGCCACTTTCTCGTCGTCCTCGGGGACGAAGTGAAAGCCCACCAGGACGGCCAGTGCGATTGCGTTTGCGAACACGAGGGCGCTGTTCATGAGACGAGTCTCCGATTGTTCTTGTATAAGAATCGGTAAAGCAGCCGTCGTGCCAATAGTCTAACCGCTGTTAAATCCTTTAAAAACAAGCATTTAGCAGGGTTTTTCGAAGTGCACGCATTGCATTCTGCAATGATGGCTTTTTGCGGTGATGCAAATTGCACGGTAAAACGTCCGGCACCCTTGCAAGGCGCCTGCCTACACTTAAAAAGCCCTGCGGACGACATGACAAATCAGGGCCCGGCCGTTAACATGCACGCCGTCTGTCGCGCCGACAGATTTGTGTCCCAGTAGCTCAATTGGATAGAGCATCCCCCTCCTAAGGGGAAGGTTGGCAGTTCGAACCTGCCCTGGGACACCATCTATTGAAAAAGCCCCGCGCAGAGTGATCTGGCGGGGCTTTTTGTTTTCAGGAATTTATAAGCGAAAGCGACTGACCAGAGTGTTGAACGACGCCGCCAAGTTGGACAGTTCCTGGGTCGAGGCGCTGGTCTGATGTGCGCCTGCCGCTGTCTGGGTGGAAAGATCCTGAATGTTGACCAGATTTCGGTCCACTTCACGAGCAACGTGTGCCTGTTCTTCCGAGGCTGTGGCGATGACGAGGTTGCGATCATTGATCTGCGAGATGCCGTCGGCAATCAGCTCCAATGCCTGGCCGGTCGCTTGCGCCAGTGACTGGGTTTCGCTGACCAGCGCCTGGCTTTTCCCCATGGCGCCGACGGCTTCGTCTGCACTGTTGCGAACGTCGTTGATCATGCCTTCGATTTCCCCCGTCGAAGCCTGGGTTCTTGCCGCCAGGGCTCGTACCTCGTCGGCGACCACGGCAAAACCTCGACCTTGCTCACCCGCGCGTGCAGCCTCGATGGCGGCGTTAAGCGCCAGCAGATTGGTTTGCTCGGCAATCCCCCGGATGACATCCAGAACCTTGCCGATGTCCCGTACTTTCTCTGCCAGGTCCTTGACCATGGTGGTGGAGGTGGCGATTTCCGTGGTTGCATGGTTGATCGCGGCAACGGCGTTTCGCGCTTGATCGCGTCCATTGCTGGCTTCCCGGCTGGTGGTCTGGGAGGCCTCGGAGGTGGATACCGCATTGCGCGCAACTTCCTCCACGGCGGAGGTCATTTCCGTGACAGCCGTCGCTGCCTGCTGGATCTCGTCGTTCTGACGAATCAGTCCGCGGCTTCCATTGTCAGTGACGGCGGTGAGTTCTTCGGCAGCGGAAGCCAGTTGATCTGCCGCGCTGGCGATCTGCTGAATAGTGCTTTTCAGACTGCCCTGCATCTCGGCCAGGGCCGTGAGCAACTGACCGGCCTCGTCGCGGCCGGTGCTGACGATGTTTTGAGTCAAGTCGCCCCCAGCGATGCTTCGGGCGCTTTCAACGGCTTTGGAGATGGGGCGGCTGATCAGTCGGCTGATGAACAGGCCAAGCAAAATCGCCGCGACAAAGGCCAGCACGATGCCGATGTACAGCGAGGTCTTGGCGGAGGACTCCGTCAGAACCGATCGCTTCGCGGCTTCGCTGACCTGCATGTCGTTGGAGTTGGTCATGATGGTCAATTCGTCCATGACGACGCGGTAGTTTTTCTGCAGATCGCCGAGCAGCAGTTCGCGGCCATTTTCCAGGTCGCCGGCCTTCATCAGGGTCAGATACCTTTGCACGATCGCCTGGTAAACGGGCCAGGCCTTCTCCATCCGGTCACCGGCTGCACGTTCGTCGTCGGCAAGCTCGGTTTTCCGGTATTCGGCAAAGGCTTTTTCGCTCGCCAACTGGTTGGCGCTCATCGAGGCGAGGAATTCGTCTTTGGTGCTCTGTGGCAGGTTGGCGGCAGTGGCGACGTAAAGCCGATACATGTCACGGGTCTGTCCGACAGCCTTGATTTTGGTCTGCGCGATGTTGGCGACGGCGACGAGGTTGTTGCCGAACACCGATCTGAGGCTTGTCGAGAGTTCGGTCACTCCCCGGCTTCCCAGCAGGCCTACCCCCAGGGTGATGAAGGCGCACGCCGCGAAGGCCGTGATCAATTTCGTGGAAAGTCTTGCGTCATTCAACCAACTCATAAGGGGCATCCTGCTGACATGTGGGGGCGGGTCAATATCGAGCGCAGCTCGTAAGCAAATGGCTAGTCGTCGTACATCTTTCGGCTGCGGAGTCCACAACTGTAGGGTTACCAGTTGTTTCTTATTTAAATATATTCTGCATTAAACACCCTTGTAACCAGCGTTTTAGAGCATTCAGCACATACATACAAAAGATGGCACTTGGCCTTTTCTATTTATTGCCAAGTGTTACATTGTGTGGAATATTCCAAAAAATACGTACGACATCGTACCTCCTCGTTCTTGGCTTCCGAGATGACGAGGATGCCGTGTTCGTGATTTCCAGAACCGTGAAAAAAGAACGAAGCAGCCTAGGGTAGGACTCATGTCGCGTCGCATTGATAAAGGGAAACGCAGGGGGTACGCCTTTGCCGGATGGGTCACGCTGTTGATCGCCACCGCCGGAACAGCGAATGGCGAGGCACTCGAAAGCACTGCGTCGGTGGGAAAGCGTCTGGCGGTAGCGGCTGACTGTGTGGCTTGCCATACGGCGCCAGGCGGCAAGGCTTTTGCGGGCGGGTATCCGCTCAGTTCACCGATGGGCACGATCTACTCGACCAACATCACGCCTTCGAAAACGGCGGGCATCGGCAATTACACGTCTGAGCAATTCGCCCGTGCGGTGCGTGACGGGGTGGCGGCCGATGGCACTCGGCTGTACCCGGCGATGCCCTATACCTCTTATTCGAAGATGACCGACAGCGACATTGCTGCGCTCTACGACTACTTCATGCATGAAGTGGCGCCGGTCGATACGCCGAACCAGAAAACCGCTCTGGATTTCCCGTTCAATATTCGTGCATCGATGATTGGCTGGAACGCGCTGTTCCACAGCACGGCGCGCTTTACGCCGGATCCGGCCAAGTCTGCCGAGGTCAACCGTGGCGACTATCTGGTCAACGGCCTGGCTCACTGCGATACCTGCCACACACCGCGCAATGTCCTGATGGCGGCCGACAGCGCAAAACCGTTGGCCGGCGGATCACTGGGCAGTTGGTATGCCCCCAATATCACCTCCGACAACGTCAGCGGCATCGGTGCCTGGTCGAGCGACGAGATCGTGGTCTATCTGCGTACCGGTCACGTCGAGGGCAAGGCCCAGGCGGCGGGGCCGATGGCCGAGGCGGTGGAGAACAGTCTGCAGCATTTGAGCGATGTGGATCTCAAAGCCATTGCGGCGTATCTGCTGCAGACGGCGCCGATCAACAGTGGGGAAACCAAAGCCCGCCACGAGTACGGTCAGGCCTCGGTCGATGAATTGACGCTGCGCGGAGGCAAACCGGGGGATAACCCGGGTTGGCACATATTCAGTGGCACTTGCGCCAACTGCCATCAGCCGAACGGTCAAGGCACGCGGGAATACCCATCGCTGTTTCACAACACCGCCACCAGTCGCAGCGACAACCTGATCGCGACCATCGTGTACGGCGTGCATCGTGAAGTCGACGGTGTGGCCATCGACATGCCGGGTTTCGGCCCTGACGCGCTGTTCACCGACCGCCTGAACGACCAGCAGATTGCCGACGTCAGCAACTACGTGCTGTCGCGCTACGGCAATGCCGACACGATTGTCACCGCCGCCGATGTGGCGCAGGTACGGGACGGTGGTCCCAAGGCACCGCTGGCAGTAATGGCGAAGTTTACGACCCCGGTCATCATTCTCGTGTGCGTGTTGATGGGCCTGGGCGCATGGGCCTTGATTGCACGTCGGCGCAAGGAGGCCTGAGCAATGGACACTTCAATGACGCACAAACACGAAAAAACTCAAACCGAAAGCTCGACTGGGCTCACTCGCCGCAATCTGTTGCGTGGTTCCGTGACGCTGGGCCTGGCCGCGATGATCGGCAGTGCGCTGCCCTGGCAGTCGGTGCTGGCAGCGCAGGTATCGAGCGACGATTTCATTGCGCTGTCGCAGTTTCTGGTCAGCCGTGCGGTCAATCCGGTTCTGGCCGATCGTTATTACGCTGCGCTGGACAAGCGCGCGCCGAATTTCTCGACCAACGTGATTGCCTTGAAGCAATTGATCGGCGCGCAGGGGTACCGGCATGTCGATGAATACCTGGCGCAACCGAATCCGGATCCATCGCTGCGGGCTACGGCCACCAGCATCATTTCCGCCTGGTATCTGGGCATCGTCGGTGAGCCGGCGGATGCGGAGCTGATCAGCTATTCCCTCGCCATGATGTATCAGCCCACTCACGGCATTCTCATCATTCCAACCTACGGTGGCGGCCCGGATTCATGGGGTCCCAAACCAGCAGTCATTCAGGACTCGACAGTATGAGCAGCGATCAATTCGATGCCGATGTGGTGATCATCGGTTCCGGTGTCATGGGCGGTCTGATCGCCACGGGCCTGGCCAAAGCGAACAAGTCGGTGATCGTGCTCGAGGCCGGTCCCCGGGTGAATCGCCGTGATGTGGTGGAAACATTCCGCAATGCCCCGGTAAAACTCTCGCTGGCCAATGCCAAGCTGCAGGGCGCCGGGTCGCCCTATCCGAGCCTGCCTCACGCGCCGTCGACCTACGGCGACTATTTGCAGCAGGTAGGGCCAGTGAAATACAACACTTCTTACTTGCGTGTGGTGGGCGGCACCACCTGGCACTTCGGTTCCTCGCTGTGGCGCATGCTGCCCAACGATTTTCGTCTCAAGTCGTTGTATGGCCGTGGTCGTGACTGGCCGATCAGTTATGACGAGCTGGAACCGTATTACGCTCGGGCTGAAATCGAACTGGGCGTTTCCGGTGTCGACGGCCAGGACGAAAGCGGGCAGGGCGGGGACGCCTATCCGCCGCGCTCGATTCCCTATCCGATGGAGGGCCTGAAGCCGAGCTACATGTTCAAGCGCCTCTCCGAATTGCTCAGCAAGGGCGGGTATAACCCGATCCTCGAGCCGAACGGCCGGGCAACCCGCCCCTATGGCAAACGGCCTCCCTGTGCCGGCAACAACAACTGCAACCCGGTATGCCCGATTGCAGCCAAGTACGACGGTTCGATGCATATCGATGAGGCCGAGCGCCATGGCGCCAAGGTGCTGGACAACTCTGTCGTCTACAAGATCGAGGCGGGCGACGACGGCAAGATCACCGCGATCTGGTACATGCGCCCCGACAAGTCCAAACACAAACTGACCGCCCGGGCCTTTGTACTGGCGGCATACGGTATCGAGTCGCCGAAGCTGCTGTTGATGTCGACCTCGGAAAAGTACCCGAACGGGATTGCCAACTCCTCGGATCAGGTCGGGCGCAACCTGATGGATCACACCGGCATCAGCATGAACGTCATGACCAAGGAAGACATGTGGCCGGGCGAAGGGCCGACGCAATTGCTGGTCTATCTGAACAGTCGCGATGGCGCGTTTCGCAACGATTACCCGAGCTACAAGATCAAGGTGCGCAACACCGTGCCGACGTCGCAAATCACCTCGAACCTGATCGCCAAAGGCGTGCTGGGCTCGAAGCTCGATGAGCAGATCCGCCTGCAATCGGCGCGCTCCCTGAACTGGGCCGTCGACTTCGAAACCTTGCCGCTGCCGGAAAACCGGGTCACCCCGAGCAAGACCAAGTTCGACGCCATCGGTCTGCCGGTTCCCGAGATCTACTACAGCGTTCCCGACTACTGGCACGCCGGTAAAGAGAAGGCGCTGGAAGACTTCAAGCAGTTTGCAAAACTGCTCGACGCCGACATCCTTAGCACCGACACGGGCTTCCAGAACCGTCAGCACATCATGGGCACCACCATCATGGGCGATGATCCGAAAGACTCGGTGGTAGACCGCGATTGCCGCAGTCACGACCATTCCAACCTGTTCATTGCGGGGACGAGCGTCATGCCATCGTCCTCCTGCGTGAACCCGACGCTGACAGGTGCGGCGTTGAGTATTCGGATTGCCGATGTGTTGGTGGCGGAGGTCTGAGAAGCGCCCTGAAGTGAAAAGCCCCACGCAGAGAAATCTGGGTGGGGCTTTTTTGTCTTTCGAAAGGCGCGAGGCTTTAGAAATTATCAGCTCCGCCTTCGGTTTTGCCGACTGACGTGCTGACCTGCGTGATGTGCCGGCGCCCGTTCACTGAATAACTGCGCTGCGGATCTTCGGACTCGGGTTTGCGCATCAACAGTAACGCAGGCAGACCGCTTTTTTCGTCGTAGGTACCGAACCAGTTGATCAGTCGTGCGACATAACAATCATCACCAATGACTACGGGGAAATCGGCGACAGGTTCGATCGCGTAGTAACTCGCGCCATAGCCGTAGTACTCCTCAGTGTCCTTGGCGGATGGAGGGATGGGGCAGAGTGGTGTTTTCTGCTGTCCCGTCATCCCCGCATGTGCGTCCAGACCGGTCACAGCTTTGGCGAGCACTTTCTGCAGGGACGGTTCCAGTTCGTAGGCTTTGTCGCTGTCCTCGATGTACTGAGTGTGTGGAACGGTCAGTTGGTAGTCATAGCGCACGCTGATCGTCGGCACCTGCCGGTTGATCTGCAGGGGATTGAGCAGGTAGACCTGATCTTCGCCGTAGCTGCCGTTCTGGTAGGCGAAATAGACTTTTCCGCGAGCACCGATCAGGTACACGGCCTGATTGGCACCGCGGTCATTGGTATAGAAAAGGACGCTGTCGTTACTGTTCTGAGGGGCAATCTCAGCCGTTCTCCTGATAAATCTGCTGTCGCCCCGACGCCAGGTTTCCGTGTAATGAAACATCCCGGTGCCGCCGGAGTAGGTTTCCACGATGAGGTCACGCTGGCCATCACCATCCAGATCCATAAGGGTGTAAGAGGTTTGGCCGGACTCTGCGGCTCCCTTGATGTCGGATGCTTGCAGTGCTTTCCACTCGTCTTGCGTGACATCTTTGGGGATGGTCGTGGGGAAGAGCGGTTGCTCATCGTCATCCAGCTCGGCTGAAAACGAGCTGCCGACGTAGCCAAGGGTCAGAGAATTCAGCGCCCGCTCCAGCGCAAACTCCGGACTCTCCTTGCTCATCTCCCGAACCCGCTGCTGCAGATCCTCCATGACCTGTTTATCAACGTCGTCCGGTTTGTAGGCGACAGCCTCGATCCACTGCGCGTGCAATACCTGCAAACGATCCTGATAACGCTGGCTCAGACAACTGGCCTCCTCGCCACATCGATCACGCTCCTGCAGCCACTGACGCTGAGCCTTTTTCACTTCCGCCTGCGCCGGTGCAGCCTTCATCAATTTCCGGTAAGCCGCCCCCATCTGCGCATCCAGCTCATGCAACGGCTTGTCCGCGCAAATCGCCTTCTCCACAACACTCGCCGCCTTTGTGCAGTCCATTCCGCTCGCCAGTGCCTGCTGCAAAAACAGCAGCGCACAGGCCGACACGATGTAGCGTCCCTTGATGTACACGATGAATCCTTTGCCGTTGGAAGGTGAGAACCGCCGCGCAGGGTAATCCTTGCGCAACGAATCTTGAACCCTCGCTTCAAGAGAACCCCTGATCCGGCCGATAACCCATTCGGTGACTTCAGAGTCGCGCGAAATCGCTTGATAGCATTTGGCCGGCAGCTATCATCTGCGCGCCTGGAAATGGTCCATCCTCTTCAATTGCCTGGAAATCCTCGATGCTGTCGTATCACCAAAAGAGTTTTCTGATCGTCGATGATTTCTCGGATTTCCGCAGTTCCGTGCGTTCGATGTTGCGCGAGTTGGGCGTCAAGGATGTGGACACCGCAGACACTGGTGAGCAGGCGCTGAAAATGTGCGCGCAGAAGTCCTACGATTTCATCCTTCAGGACTTCCACCTCGGTGACGGCAAGAAGAACGGTCAGCAGGTGCTGGAAGACCTGATGATGGAAAAGCTGATCAGCCACGAAGCGGTGTTCGTGATGGTCACGGCCGAGACCAGCCAGGCGATGGTGCTCAGTGCCCTGGAGCACGAGCCGGACGCGTACCTGACCAAGCCGTTCAACCGCTCCGGCCTGGCTCAGCGGCTGGAGCGTCTGGAGCAGCGCAAGACCCTGCTCAAACCGATTCTGCAAGCCCTCGACCGTGGTAAACCGGTCGAGGTGCTCAACGCCTGCATCGCCCTGTGCAAACAGGACATCCGCTATTCGCCGCTGTGCCTGCGCTATCGCGCCGATGCGTTGCGCGACATGAACCAGAACGAAGCGCTCGAGCGTCTTTACGACAGCATCATCGCTGATCGGCCGTTGCCATGGGCGTTTGCCGGGTTGGGCAAGTTGCTGTTCAAGCGCGGGCAGGTCAGTCAGGCCAAAGGCGTTTATGAAAAAGCCCTGAAGGTCTTCCCGATGATGCCGGCGCTGTATGACGGCATGGCTGACGTGCTGGTCGCCGAAGGCGATACCAAAGGCGCGCAGCAAGTGCTGGAGGAGGCGATTCGCCTGTCGCCGCTGGCCGTGCGCCGTCAGGCGTTGCTGGGCAAGCTGGCGATGGCCAACGAAGATTTCGACACCGCATCCCGGGCTTATCGCCAGGCGGTGAATCAGGGCGCGCAATCGCGGTTCAAGGATCCGGAAAGCAATCTCGGCCTGGCCCATGCCCTGATCAGCAAGGGTAGCGAACGCGGGCTCGACACCCGCACGCGTCTGGAGATCAACACCACTCTGAGCGCCGTGGCCAAGGAAAACCCGACCGACCCGGGCCTGCAGATTCGCGCGCGTCTGATGAAGGCCACGAGCCTGTTGCTCAACGATGCCGAGACCGCCGAAAAACTTACCGAACAAGCGCTGATGCGCCTCGACGGCATGGAGCAATTCATGAGCCCCGAGGCCGCGTTGCTGGTGGCCAAGCAATTGCAGATGCTCGGCCAGGCCGAGGCGGGTACGTCGATGCTCAAGAGCTGCGCGGAAATCTACGGCGATGACCCGACGGTGATGAAAGACATCGCCAAGCTCACCGACGACCCGACTATTCTCAGCTCCAGCAACGCTGCCGCCGACCTCAACCGTCAGGGCGTGCGCGTGTACAAGACCGGCAACCTGGTGGAGGCCCGCGAGGTGTTCCGCAAGGCGCTGAAGATGCAACCGAAGAATATCAGTATCGCGCTGAACATGGCCCAGTCGCTGCTGCACGGCACCGACACCAATGTGCCGTCGGCGGAGCTGGAAGAATGTCGGGCCTGCCTGAAACTGGTGGGCATGATGCCCGATACCGACGCGCGTTATCCGCGTTATCAGAAGCTGAAAAGCAAGGCGTTTGGCGAATGAACCAAGACGAGCAGGCACTGGATTTTTCCACGGTGATCGCCTCCACCGTGCACGACATGAAGAACTCTCTGGCGATGCTGATGCAGGCCCACAGCCAATGGCTGGCGCGTCTGCCCGAGACGCAGCGCCAAGGGGCGGAGCAGGGCGTGATCGACTTCGAGTTCGCCCACCTCAACGGCATGCTGGTGCAGTTGCTCGGGCTGTACAAGCTTGGGGTGAATCAGATGCCGTTGCAGCCGGCCTATCACGAGCTGGACGATTTTATCGAAGCGCAACTGGCGGCGCATCAGGAAGTGTTCGCCAGTCGTGGAATCATCGCCACTTACGAAGTCGATCCGCTCAGTCCCCTGGGCTTCTTCGATCGTGAGCTGATCGCCTCGGTGCTGGGCAACTGCATCAACAACGCCATCCGCTACGCCCGCGAATCGCTGCTGATCACCGTCAGCGACGAAGCCGGGCAATTGGTGCTGAGCATCAACGATGACGGCGACGGTTACCCGGCCGAAATGCTCGAGCGTCAGTCCGATTATGTGCAGGGCATCAACCACAGCAGTGGCAGCACCGGCCTCGGTCTGTACTTCGCCGGACGCATCGCCGCGCTGCATCAGCGCAATGGTGTTGGCGGCCGGACCGAGATCCGTAATGGCGGCCCGTTGGGCGGCGGCGTGTTCAGTATTTACCTGCCCTGAATCACCGATTCATCGACCGGAATTCTTTTTGTTGGCTGCTGCTTGATATTCCGAACAGCCGAAGCCTATTTTGTCCGGGTCGCCGTTCGCGGCTCGCACAATAACAAGGATTGCGTCATGACAACCGATGGCCAGCGTTCACTCGCGCAGCGATTGACGGGCATTGATGAGATTGAATGTGTCACGCCGGATTTGAACGGTGTGCCACGTGGCAAGGTAATGACCGCCGAGGGTTTCCTCGAAGGGCGGCGTTTGCAGTTGGCCCGGGGGGTGCTGCTGCAATGCATCATGGGTGGTTATCCCGCCGCGAAATTCTATGGCAGCGATGACGGTGACCTGGCGCTGGTGGCCGATCCGGGGCAGATCCATCCGTTGCCATGGAGTGAAGAGCCGCGGGCCTTTGCCATCTGTGATGCCGACGAGCTGACCGGCGAAAGCTCCAACCTGTCGACCCGTGGTCAGCTCAAGAAGGTCATTGCCCGCTACGCAGCCCTAGGTCTGGCGCCGGTGGTGGCGACCGAACTCGAATTCTTTGTGTTCGCTCCGAACACCGACCCGAACCAACCGTTCCAGCCGCCCGTCGGTCTCGATGGTCGTCGCGAGGACGGTCATTCGGCGTTCAGCGTCAGTTCCAACAACGGTCTGCGACCGTTCTTCAGTGAAGTCTATAAATGCATGGCGGCTCTGGGCCTGCCACGCGATACCTTCATGCACGAAATGGGCGTCAGCCAGTTCGAGATCAACCTGCTGCACGGTGATCCACTGTTGCTGGCCGACCAGACCTTCCTGTTCAAGCACCTGCTCAAGGAAGTCGCGCTCAAGCACGGCCTGACGGTGGTGTGCATGGCCAAGCCGCTGGCGCACACGCCAGGCAGTTCGATGCACATTCACCAGAGCATCGTCGAAATCGGCAGCGGCAAGAATGTGTTCAGCGATGCGGACGGTCAGCCGACCGCGATGTTCCGCCACTTCATCGGCGGGCAGCAGGCGGGCATGGCTGATTTCACCGCGCTGTTTGCGCCGAACGTCAATTCGTACCAGCGCCTGTGCCATCCGTTTGCGTCGCCGAACAATGCCTGCTGGTCCCACGACAACCGCGCCGCCGGCCTGCGTATCCCGGCCAGTTCGCCGGTCGCGCGTCGGGTCGAGAACCGCTTGCCGGGCGCCGATGCGAACCCGTATCTGGCCATCGCTGCGAGCCTTGCCGCCGGCTTGTACGGCATCGAGCATGAGCTGGAGCCAAGCGAAGCGATTCAAGGCGAGTTCGACGTGCCGGACCATCTTACGCTGCCGTGTACCCTGCACGCGGCGCTCGAACGTCTGAAACGCAGCCAGCTTGCAAAGGAACTGTTCGGCACGGAGTTCATCGAAGGCTACATCGCTTCGAAGACCATGGAGTTGACCAGTTTCTTTGATGAAATCACTCCCTGGGAACGCCGTGTTCTAGCAGCCCAGGCCTGACGACATGTCGCCGTCGGGCTATCGTTTGATAGCCCGATACTTACCGCAAGGAGCCGCTCGGAACGCCGATGCGCCAAATCTGGAAATCCTTTCGAGCGCTGTATTTCGCCTCGCTGATGATGTTGATCGGCTCGGGCCTTCTTTCTACTTATCTGGCTTTGCGTCTGGCTGCCGACCATGTCGACGGGTTGTGGGTCGGTGCGTTGATGGCGGCCAACTATTTCGGTCTGGTGCTGGGCGGCAAGATCGGTCACCGCCTGATTGCCCGGGTCGGGCATATCCGTGCCTACTCGGCGTGTGCCGGGATCGTCGGTGCGGCGGTGCTCGGTCATGGCCTGGTGGACTGGCTGCCGGCCTGGCTGGTGCTGCGGACCATCGTCGGCCTCGGCATGATGTGCCAATACATGGTCATCGAGAGCTGGCTGAACGAGCAGGCCGACGCCAATCAGCGCGGTCTGGTGTTCAGCGGCTACATGATCGCGTCGTATCTGGGGCTGGTGCTCGGTCAGCTGATTCTGGTCATGCACCCGGGCCTTGGCCTGGAACTGCTGATGCTGGTCGCGCTGTGCTTCGCCCTGTGTCTGGTGCCAGTGGCACTGACCCGGCGGATTCACCCGGCACCGCTGCACCCGGCGCCGATGGAGCCGCGCTTCTTTATCAAGCGTGTGCCGCAGTCGCTGAGCACGGTGCTCGGGGCGGGGCTGATCATCGGTTCGTTCTACGGTCTGGCGCCGTTGTATGCCTCGCAGCAGGGGCTGTCCACCGAGCAGGTTGGTCTGTTCATGGGTAGCTGCATTTTTGCCGGGCTGGTGGTGCAGTGGCCGTTGGGCTGGTTGTCCGATCGTTATGATCGGGCTTTGCTGATTCGCTGCTTTGCGCTGTTCCTCGCGATCGCCGCGTTGCCGCTGGCGATACTGCCGCAGGTGCCACTGGAGGTGCTGTTTATTGTCGGCTTCCTTTGCTCGCTGGTGCAGTTTTGCCTGTATCCGTTGGCGGTGGCGTTCTCCAACGACCACGTCGAAGGCGAGCGCCGGGTGTCACTGACGGCGATGTTGCTGGTGACCTACGGCGTGGGCGCCAGTATCGGGCCGCTGGCGGCCGGGGTGCTGATGAAGCTGTTCGGGCCGCAGAGCCTGTATGCGTTCTTCACCTTTTTCGCGCTGGTGCTGGTGTGGCGGATCCGGCCGAAAGCCGTGACCAATCTGCACCAGGTCGACGATGCGCCGCTGCATCACGTGGCGATGCCGGACAGCATGTCCAGTTCGCCGCTGGTGGCTGCGCTCGACCCGCGGGTTGACGAACAAGTGGTGCAGGAGCAGATGCAGAATACGGTCGCTCCTGAACCGGAGCCTGAGCCAGAACCTGAACCGGAGCCAGAATCTGCCGCGCCCACCGACTCGACAGTCGAAGACGAGGGGCCGGACATCACTCCCGCCAAGCCGTGATCCGGGCATAAAAAAACGGGCAGTCACCGCAGTGACTGCCCGTTTTTCATGCCTGCCGATCAGAGATCGTCTTTATCGAACCGACGCGCTTCGCGCTGCAGTTGATAAACGAAACGCTCGACGTTGCGGGCCGCCGGGCCGCTGATGTTGTGAAAGCGCAGGCCGGCGAAGGTGATGTTGAGCTTTTCTTCGAAGTGCAGGTAACGCAGCTCGACCGATACCGGTTGGTTGCCGAACAGCGGCGCGGCGATCAGGCGATCATAGACCTGGCCCAATTGCAGGCGGTCGGTGATATCGCCTTCAAAGCGCAGCTTGCAACCCGTGGCCGAGATGTCCAGCAATTTGCCATCCAGCGGTGCCTTGAGCTTTTCGCCGCCGAGCACGACGCTGACCAGGTCGGTCAGTTTCAGTGCGGCGCGAAAGGCGTTGCGGCGCTGGTGATAAACCACTTCGGTGGGCAGGTCGCCGCTGTAGAAGCGGTCGCCGTCGGAATCCTTGATGCTCAGCGTCCCTGTGCATTCCCAGGCAATGCGCACGCCATCATGAAAGCCCTCAACCTTGAACGGTTCGCCTGCTTCCAGAAAACGTTCGCCGTCGCGCGGGATCATTTCATCAAGCTTGATCGAACCGTTTTCGCGATCGACTTCAATCAGGTAGCTCTGGAAGCGCTGGCTACGCTCGTGAAAGGTGATGATCAGCGGATCGTGGCTCTCTTGCAGCTGGCGCAGATTGCTGGAGATCTCCAGGGGCGTGGTGAGCACCTTTGGGGGCTGCGGAGCGTCATCGTTGGACACGTTAAATCAATCTCCAGACAAAATTTGACTACGGCTGGCCAGTATTTTGCCAGCATGTTTCGCACGTTGATAGGGCGCAAGCATAGAAGAAAGCATCACGCCTGGCTGAGCGCGCGCGGTTTCTGCAGTTTGGAGAAGGTGCCACTGGCGTCATAGAGCGCAGGAGGCTCGCCGCCGGTAAGGATTTTCAGCTGATTGGCCGTAGCGGCCTGCTGCATGATGATCGACTGGCCGTTCTTGACGTTGGCCGCCTGGCACTGGGCAATCAGGTCGGTCAGGACATCGCTCTGGCTCAGCAACTGATCGCCGATGCTCGACTGGCTGGCCAGTTGTTCCAGGCCTGCGCGGTCGAGCGACAGATTGAGACTGGCGAGGATTTCGCTGCGCTTGCGGCCATGCTGTTCGAGCAGAATGATCAATGCCTGTTTGCGCGCCAGAATTTCTTCCAGCAGAGGCATGTCGCGACCGTGCAAGGCGAGGGACTCGGTTTGCAGTAACTCCAGCAATTGTTGAGCTGGAGCAAAGTCGTCGGTGATCAGTTGCAATAAATTAGTGTCGTGCATGGCTGGCCTTGGGTTTTAAGCGTCCAAAAGCCTGGCGCTGACCGAGGCCTAGCGCTGGGCTTCGAAATTAAGCAGTTTGCTGGCTACACGGTTGCTGTCGACCTTGTAGCTGCCATCGGCAATCGCTGCTTTCAATTCGGCCACGCGGGCTTTATCGACGGCAGGCTGATCACGCAGCTTGTCAGTGACCTTCTGCAACTGTTGAGCCTCATTGCTGAGGTGTACCGATTCCCCGCTTTTTGCGGTACTGGCCTGTTCGGCCGGGGTATTCAGCGGCGCGGAGGTGCCGGTTTCGGCGGTTTCCTTGGCGTTGCTGGTACGTGTACTGCCCGTAAGTGACGAGGAGCTGTTCAAACGGCTGAAATCGATGACCATGTTAAAAACCTCTGGGAATTTGGACGCTTGCCATGTTCTCGGCCATCCCCTGGAAAACTTTAGGCTCATTTAGCAATGAGCTTGCATGCGCCGTTGCAGATCCTGCTGCGGCACAGTTTAGGGAACAGCTCTGGTCAGCGCCAGTTTTCTGCTTGGGTACTCAGGGGCTTTTCAAATATCCGTTCATACAGCCGCTCACATCACCGCTACATGGCCGTTCACATGGCAACTTCCACCTGGCCCGGCGCGATAACCTGCGCCTTGATAACCCGTTGGGAATTGAGGTTTTTCACCCGAATCTGTTCTTTCAGGCCGCCGTTCGACAGGGCTTCACCCGGCATTCGGACGGCGAGGGTGCCGCTGCGAGCGGTGATCACCACTTGATCGCCCTTGCGAACCACTTCGGCCTGCTCCAGATGCACCAGGGTAATGACTTGATCGGCTACCGTTGGTCGGGTCAATTTTTGTCCGATGGCTTCATCCACCGACGTCAGGAAACCCTGATTGATCGTGCTGACGTCGCGTTCGCGCAAAGTCACGTCCTGAGGCTCGATGATGCCGGCGCGTTTGAGTGGTCGCGTGGTGGTCACAATCTCGCGAAACAGGCGGACTTGAGCGGGCACGAACACCGTCCAGGGGGAGGTGCCTTCGCAGCGGACCTTGACCGTGACACGGCCCAGGGGGCGTGCCGGACTCTCCAGTGTCGCTGTCAATTCCTTGTCGCACATAGGCATGCGCATGCGTGGATCGAGCTGGTTGACCTCGATTTCATAACGGCCTTCCGTTTGACTGGTAGCCAGATAGTCTTCTACGGTGAATTCAAGAAAGCCCTGAGTGACGCCGATAAGCATGTCAGGCAAGGTAACCGCATCAGCACCGGCAGGGCTGCCAGCGAAAAAAAGGCAAACGGCGGACATCGCGCAAAGCCCTCTGCGGAGGGGAGATGTCAGGCGTCGGAAAAATGTCGTTTGAGCGTTCATACGAGTTAAAAAGCAAGCGCCGTGCCGTTTAGCAATGAATGTGCGTCGCAACAACACTTGGCGTTGGTGTAGGAGTCTGGGCATGGCTGGTGTAATGGATTCGGTGAACCAGCGCACGCAACTGGTGGGGCAGAATCGCCTGGAGCTGTTGTTGTTCCGTCTCGACGGCCAGCAGCTCTACGGGATCAACGTGTTCAAGGTTCGGGAAGTGCTGCAATGCCCGCAACTGACGCTGATGCCCAAGTCCAGTCCTGTCGTGTGCGGGGTGGCGAATATCCGGGGGGCGACCATTCCGATCCTTGATCTGGCGATGGCGACCGGCTCCGGTGCTTTGAAAGACAAGAACAGTCCGTTCGTGATCATCACGGAATACAACACCAAGACCCAGGGTTTCCTGGTGCGCTCGGTGGAACGTATCGTGAACATGAACTGGGAAGAGATCCATCCGCCGCCCAAGGGCACCGGACGCGATCATTACCTGACCGCTGTGACTCGGGTCGACAATCAGTTAGTCGAAATCATCGACGTCGAAAAGGTGTTGGCGGAAGTCGCGCCGACGCCGGAAGCGATTTCGGTCGGCGTGGTGGATGTCGAGACCCAGAGCAAGGCGTTGTCGCTGCGGGTGCTGACGGTCGATGACTCGTCGGTGGCGCGCAAGCAGGTGACGCGTTGCCTGCAGACGGTCGGCGTCGAAGTGGTGGCGTTGAACGACGGCAAGCAGGCGCTGGATTACCTGCGCAAGCTGGTCGACGAGGGCAAGAAGCCGGAAGAAGAGTTCCTGATGATGATCTCCGACATCGAAATGCCGGAGATGGACGGGTACACCCTGACGGCCGAGATCCGCAGCGACCCTCGCATGCAAAAGCTTCATATCATCCTGCATACTTCGTTGTCGGGTGTGTTCAATCAGGCGATGGTCAAGAAAGTCGGTGCCGATGACTTCCTGGCCAAATTCCGTCCTGATGACCTGGCATCCCGGGTAGTCGACCGGATCAAAGCAGCAGATATCAGCTAAGGGCCTTTTGCCCCTGGCGTTCAACACGATTTAAGAGGCGGCATCATTTGTCTACGGGTAATTTGGATTTCGAACAGTTCCGGGTCTTCCTGGAAAAAGCCTGTGGCATTTTGCTCGGTGAAAACAAGCAGTACCTGGTGTCGAGCCGTCTCAACAAACTGATGGAGCAGCAAGGCATCAAGTCCCTGGGTGAGCTGGTTCAGCGCATCCAGACCCAGCCGCGCAGCGGGTTGCGCGAGCAGGTGGTCGATGCCATGACGACCAACGAAACCCTGTGGTTTCGCGACACCTATCCGTTTGAAGTCTTGAAGAACAAGGTGCTGCCCGAGGCGATCAAGGCCGCTCCCGGCCAGCGTCTGCGGATCTGGTCGGCGGCCTGCTCGTCGGGTCAGGAACCCTATTCGCTGTCGATGTCGATCGACGAGTTCGAGCGGACCAACATCGGCCAGTTGAAGATGGGTGTGCAGATCGTTGCCACCGATCTGTCCGGCAGCATGCTGACCAACTGCAAGACCGGCGAGTACGACAGCCTGGCAATCGGTCGCGGTCTGTCCGCCGATCGTCTGCAGCGCTACTTCGACCCGAAAGGGCCGGGACGCTGGGTGATCAAGGCGCCGATCAAGAACCGGGTGGAATTCCGCTCGTTCAACCTGCTCGACAGCTACGCAAGCCTGGGCAAGTTCGACATCGTGTTCTGCCGCAACGTGCTGATCTACTTCTCCGCCGAGGTGAAGAAGGACATCCTGTTGCGCATCCACAGCACGCTGAAGCCGGGCGGTTATCTGTTCCTTGGCGCTTCCGAGGCGCTGAACGGTCTGCCGGATCATTACCAGATGGTTCAGTGCAGCCCGGGGATCATCTACCAGGCGAAGTGATCAAGACCGGCAACACCAGAAACGGGAGTCCTCAGGGGCTCCCGTTTTTTTATGCCTGAAGGTTTTGCCGTTGGCAGGTGGCGGCAGAAAAGCGGCATCCGGCGGAAACCGGTTGCCGCTTTTCTGGCATTGCCGCGTTGCCGGTTCCGCGCAAAGCCCCGTAATCCGGGGCTTTCTGAAACTGGCACGCCGCTTGCTATAACCCTGTTACGAAAAATCCGGTCACCTGAAGGTTCCCGACATGAGCATCAGCTTCGATAAAGCGCTCGGCATTCACGAAAAGGCTCTGGGCTTCCGCGCCCAGCGTGCCGAAGTCCTGGCCAACAACATCGCCAACGCCGACACCCCGAACTACAAGGCGCGGGATCTGGAGTTCTCCAAAGTGCTCGAAGCACAGAGCCAGAAGAACGCCAACGGCACCATCGCCCTGAACATGACCAACAGCCGTCACATCGAAGCTGAAGGCCTGGGCAATGGCGACGAGTCGCTGATGTATCGCACGCCGATGCAGCCGTCGATCGACCAGAACACCGTGGACGCCCAGCTGGAACAGTCGAACTACGCGGAAAACGCGGTCGGCTTCCAGGCCAGCTTCACCCTGCTCAACAGCAAATTCAAAGGGCTGGTATCAGCCCTGCGCGGAGAGTAATCCATGTCCCTGTCCAGCGTTTTCAACATTGCCGGCAGCGGCATGAGCGCCCAGACCACCCGCCTCAACACCGTGGCTTCGAACATCGCCAACGCCGAGACCGTCTCGTCGAGCATCGATCAGACCTACCGTGCCCGTCACCCGGTATTCGCCACCATGTTCCAGGGCGGCCAGAGCGGCGGCAGCAATTCGCTGTTCCAGAACCAGGATGCTGCGGGCCAGGGCGTGCAGGTCATGGGCGTGGTTGAAGACCAGAGTAACCTCGAAGCGCGCTACGAGCCGAACCATCCGGCGGCCGACGCCAAGGGCTACGTCTACTACCCGAACGTCAACGTGGTGGAAGAAATGGCCGACATGATTTCCGCGAGCCGGTCGTTCCAGACCAACGCCGAAATGATGAACACCGCCAAAACCATGATGCAGAAGGTACTGACCCTCGGTCAGTAATAAGGGGCGACTGCCATGAGTGTTACCGATACCACCAGCAGCCTGACGATGAACGACATACTGGCCAACTCTTCGAAGAAGACCAGTAGCACGACCACCGGCGGCATCGCTTCGGCCACCAACAGCTCGACCGGCGGCCAGGCCCTGGGCAAGGACGCGTTCCTGCAACTGCTGGTGACCCAGCTGAAGAACCAGAACCCGCTCGACCCGCAGGACAACAGCGCATTCGTTGCCCAGTTGGCGCAGTTCAGTAGCCTTGAGGGGATCACCACCCTCAACAGCACTGTCAGCTCGCTGGCCGGCAACTACAACTCGTCGCAAGCCCTGCAGGCTTCGTCGCTGGTTGGCCGCAACGTGATCGTGCAGACCAACTCGGTTCAGCTCGACGATCCGAGCAAAGGCATGACCGGTTCGGTCACTGTTCCTTCGTCGATTGCCGGCGGCACCGTCTCCATCACCGACAGCAGCGGCACCGTTGTTCGCACCATCGATCTGGGCAGTCGCGCCGCGGGCAATGCGAGCTTCACCTGGGACGGCAAGGACAAGGACGGCAACCTGGTGAAAACCGGTACCTACACCGTCAAGGCGAACGCCTCGATCAACGGTACTTCGACCGATATGGCGACCTACCTGCCAGCCACGGTCACCAGCGTGACGATCAGCCAGACCGGTGGCGAGCTGATGCTCAACCTGTCCGGCAAGGGCACCGTTGCCCTGTCCAAAGTACAAACCATTGGTATATAGAGCCGACTAACCGGCACAAAGGAGTGGAATATGTCTTTCAATATCGGCCTTAGCGGTCTCTATGCAGCCAACAAGCAACTGGACGTGACCGGCAACAACATCGCCAACGTCGCGACCGCCGGTTTCAAATCGTCCCGTGCAGAATTCGAAGACGTCTACTCGGCCACTCGCCTGGGTAGCGGCAGCAAGGTCATCGGCAACGGTGTGCGCCTGGCCAACGTTTCCCAGCAGTTCACCCAAGGCGACATCAACAACACCGGCAACGTGCTGGACATGGGCATCAACGGTTCGGGCTTCTTCACCCTGAGCAACAACGGCTCGATCTCCTACACCCGTGCCGGTACGTTCAAGGTCGACAAGGACGGCTTCATCACCAACACCGACTACACCTCGCGTCTGCAAGGCTATGGTGTGGACTCCAACGGCAAGGTCATCAACGGCGTGTTGACCGACCTGAAGATCGACACCTCGAACCTCGCGCCGAAGTCCACCTCGCTGGTGACCTCGACCATCAACCTGAACTCGACCGCTCCGGTGATCGACGACACAGTGGCGGCCGGCAAGTTCGACCCTAGCAAGACCGAGACCTACACCAAGTCGTTCAGCACCCCGATCTATGACAGCCAGGGTAACTCCCACGTCATGGACCAATACATGGTGAAAACCGGTGCCAACACCTGGAAGGTCTACACCCTGGTAGACGGTCGTAACCCGGATGCTACCGGCAGCGATCCGAAAGTCACCGCACCTGTCGCTTCGACCATGACCTTCGACTCCACCGGTCAACTGACTCAGGTCAGCACGCCGCCTGCCGTGATCAGCAGCGACCTGAAACTCACTGGCTGGGTACCGGGTACTGTCACCAACGGCGTGTGGAAGGCCAACGGTGCTTCGGCGAACCCGGCTGGCATCACCATTTCGATGGCCAAGACCACTCAGTTCAACGCTGACACCGCGCGTTCGATCCCGACTCAGGATGGTTACGCGACTGGCCAGATCACCAACCTGACCATCGACGGTACCGGTACGCTGTTTGCCAACTTCAGCAATAACCAGAGCAAGGCCATCGGCCAGGTTGCGCTGGCGAGCTTCACCAACGAGCAGGGTCTGCAGCCGATTGGTGGTACCAGCTGGAAAGAGACTTACGCTTCGGGCATTCCGGGCTACGATGCGCCGGAGACCGGTACGTTGGGTTCGGTTGTTTCGAACTCGCTGGAGGAGTCGAACGTTAACCTGACCAATGAGCTGGTTGATCTGATCAAGGGTCAGAGTAACTATCAGGCGAATGCCAAGACCATTTCGACTCAGAGCACCATTATGCAGACCATTATTCAGATGACCTGATTTCTGGGTTTGGTTTTGTATGGGAGCCCCTCTTTTTGAGGGGCTTTTTTTTGGCTGCGGTTTGGGGTGTTTATCCGTTTCTGCGGGTGTTGCCGCTGGCGGTTTCGCCCTTACGGCGAGTCCCTTTTGCAAACGCCCAAAAGGAACCAAAACGCTGGGCCCCGGCGTTCGGCACCTCGCTTTGGCTCGGTGTTCCTTCGTTACGGGATTCATCCGGGGGCATCGCCTACGGTTTGCTTCGCTGCACCTCCTCTCGATGCATGCGGCTGCGCCGCACGGTCGCTGCGCTCCCACCCCCGGATAAATCCCTCCACTCAGCCTTCCGATGGGGCCGGCACGTCAAAAGCCTTACTCGAGCTAACGCTCATCGTATTGAGTGGTGGAAGCAGGGATGTTTGCTTTAGTTCAACTCGGTCTTTCACGTCGGCGTATCTCTCCCAAACAACTCGGTCAGTCCCCTCTCCCTCGGGAGAGGGTTAGGGTGAGGGGGCTTTGGAGAGGAAGATGCGGGAGTTGAGTTGGATGCGTTTCAAAACCCAAGTTCACCTCGGTATTTCACGTCGGCGTATCTCTCCCAAACACCTCGGTCAGTCCCCTCTCCCTCCGGGAGAGGGCTAGGGTGAGGGCGGCTTTTGCTTTTATCGCGGGCAAAAGAAAACCCCCGACAAACCAGAAGTCTGTCGGGGGTTTCTCGGATCAGGCGTTTCGCAACGCCCGATTCAGCTCAGCTTATTGGCAAGCTTCGCAATCCGGCTCGTCGATGGCGCAAGCCTTCGGTACTGGAGCCGGGCCGGCAGGGGCTGCCAGGACCGAGTCGTCGCCGTGGTTGCCGCCGCTGGATACAGCGTTCAGCTTGCCGGTGTTGATGGTCGACTTCTCGGTGCTGGTCGCGGCCAGGGCACGGAGGTAGTAGGTGGTTTTCAGACCACGGTACCAGGCCATGCGGTAGGTCACGTCCAGTTTCTTGCCCGATGCGCCGGCGATGTACAGGTTCAGCGACTGGGCCTGGTCGATCCACTTCTGACGACGGCTGGCGGCGTCAACGATCCACTTGGTGTCCACTTCGAATGCGGTCGCGTAGAGCTCTTTGAGTTCTTGCGGGATGCGCTCGATCTGCTGAACCGAACCGTCGTAGTACTTCAGGTCGTTGATCATGACCGAGTCCCACAGACCGCGAGCCTTCAGGTCGCGAACCAGGTACGGGTTGATCACGGTGAATTCGCCCGACAGGTTCGATTTCACATACAGGTTCTGGTAAGTCGGTTCGATCGACTGCGATACGCCGGTGATGTTGGCGATGGTCGCGGTCGGTGCGATGGCCATGATGTTCGAGTTGCGGATGCCTTTCTGTACACGGGCGCGAACCGGTGCCCAGTCCAGGGACTCGGTCAGGTCGACGTCAATGTACTTCTGGCCGCGTGCTTCGATCAGGATCTGTTGCGAATCCAGCGGCAGTACGCCTTTGGACCACAGCGAACCCTGGAACGTCTCGTACGAGCCGCGCTCGTCGGCCAGGTCGCAGGAAGCCTGGATCGCGTAGTAGCTGACCGCTTCCATCGACTTGTCGGCGAATTCGACGGCAGCGTCGGAACCGTAAGGGATGTGCTGCAGGTACAGCGCGTCCTGGAAGCCCATGATGCCCAGGCCGACCGGACGGTGACGGAAGTTGGAGTTCTTCGCCTGCGGTACCGAGTAGTAGTTGATGTCGATCACGTTGTCGAGCATGCGCACGGCTACATCGATGGTGCGCTTGAGCTTGGCGGTGTCCAGCTTGCCGTCGACGATGTGGTTCGGCAGGTTGATCGAGCCCAGGTTGCAGACCGCGATCTCGTCCTTGTTGGTGTTCAAGGTGATCTCGGTGCACAGGTTCGAGCTGTGAACAACGCCGACGTGCTGCTGCGGGCTACGCAGGTTGCACGGGTCTTTGAAAGTCAGCCATGGGTGGCCGGTTTCGAACAGCATCGACAGCATCTTGCGCCACAGGTCTTTGGCCTGGATGGTCTTGAACAGCTTAACCTTGCCCGGGTACTCGGTCAGGGCTTCGTAGTACTCGTAGCGCTCTTCGAAGGCCTTGCCGGTCAGGTCGTGCAGATCCGGTACTTCGGACGGCGAGAACAGGGTCCATTTGCCGTCATCGAAGACGCGCTTCATGAACAGGTCAGGGATCCAGTTGGCGGTGTTCATGTCGTGGGTACGACGACGGTCATCACCGGTGTTCTTGCGCAGCTCGATGAACTCTTCGATGTCCATGTGCCAGGTTTCCAGGTAGGCACAGACAGCGCCTTTGCGCTTGCCACCCTGGTTAACGGCGACGGCGGTGTCGTTCACCACTTTCAGGAACGGAACCACGCCTTGCGATTTGCCGTTGGTGCCCTTGATATACGAACCCAGTGCACGCACCGGCGTCCAGTCGTTGCCCAGGCCACCGGCGAATTTCGACAGCATGGCGTTGTCGTGGATCGCGTGGTAGATGCCCGACAGGTCATCCGGCACGGTGGTCAGGTAGCAGCTCGACAGCTGTGGACGCAGGGTACCGGCGTTGAACAGGGTCGGGGTCGAAGCCATGTAGTCGAACGAGGACAGCAGGTTGTAGAACTCGATCGCACGGTCTTCTTTCTGCTTCTCTTCGATCGCCAGCCCCATGGCCACGCGCATGAAGAAGATCTGCGGCAGTTCGAAACGCACGCCATCCTTGTGGATGAAGTAACGGTCGTACAGGGTCTGCAGGCCCAGGTAGGTGAATTGCTGGTCGCGCTCGTGGTTGATCGCCTTGCCCAGTTTTTCCAGGTCGAAGGAGGCCAGCACAGGGTTCAGCAGTTCGAACTCGATACCTTTGGCGACGTAGGCCGGCAGTGCCTTGGCGTACAGGTCGGCCATCTCGTGGTGAGTGGCGCTCTCGGCCACGCCCAGGAAGCCCAGGCCTTCGGCACGCAGGGTGTCCATCAGCAGGCGGGCGGTCACGAACGAGTAGTTCGGCTCGCGCTCGACCAGGGTACGCGCGGTCATCACCAGAGCGGTGTTGACGTCGTTCAGGGCCACGCCGTCGTACAGGTTCTTCAGGGTTTCGCGCTGGATCAGGTCGCCGTCGACTTCAGCCAGACCTTCGCAAGCTTCGGTGACGATGGTGTTCAGGCGACCCATGTCCAGTGGCGCGAGAGTGCCGTCGGCGCGGGTGATGCGGATCGACGGGTGCGCCTGTACCGGTGCTTCGGCGGTGGTGCGAACGGCGCGTTCCTTGGAACGGGCATCACGGTAGATCACGTAGTCGCGAGCCACTTTCTGCTCGCCGGCACGCATCAGGGCCAGTTCGACCTGGTCCTGGATTTCTTCGATGTGGATGGTGCCGCCCGATGGCATGCGACGCTTGAAGGTCGCGGTGACCTGTTCGGTCAGGCGGGCAACGGTATCGTGGATTCGCGACGAAGCGGCAGCGGTGCCGCCCTCAACTGCGAGAAACGCTTTGGTGATAGCGACGGTGATCTTGTCATCGGTGTAAGGAACGACAGTGCCATTACGCTTGATCACGCGCAGTTGGCCAGGCGCGGTGGCAGCCAGATCCGAATTCGAATCGGCGGCCTGCGGCAAGGTGCCCTGCGGGTTCTCGCGAGTTGTGTCGGTTTGCATGGGGGGTGATCTCCACATTCTCTATGTTTGTTTGGGCACCATCATGGTGCTCACCGTTCTGGTCCGAAGCACTACAACCGACGGGTGTCGGGCATAACAACTTCGGACCAGTAGGAAAAAGGCTAATGACGCCGCATCCTTGCCGAAGTTTTCGGCCGCGAGCCAAGGCTCGAGCCGGATTACTTCCAGGGTGGCAGTAACGACTGCAACACCCGTACCGTTCCGGTCGTTGCCAACCTGAAAAACGGTGCCATCCGCAAGTGCGGTTTGGGCTTTGAAAAACTTGCTTGGTTCAACCGGAAACTGGCAATAAAGCACTTGAGTTTCAGGTCCGAAATGTGGTTGGGCTCTTGAATGGAAAACCCTATATGTAGGGTCTGTCCTCGCGCCGTGCTACAAGATAATGCGTTTCGAGGGGGCTTGCAACGTACGAGCTGTGGATAAACCTGTGCGTAAATTGTGTAAGAAACCAGGAATTCCCGTGTAGGCCGCTAACCTGCTGAGCTAGACCGTTTGTCACTGTTTTTCAGTCGGGAAAAACGCTTCAGCGGATTTTTAAGGGCGCGAACCCTATCACAAAAATCCGCCTTGTCCGAACGCATTTACCGACTTGTGTTCTGGCTGTACGCCGTTTATACAATCGGGCCATGCGCACGCATTCTTATCCTCCTTAAAGATGACAAAAAGACGGGAGGATCCTTCCTTTATAAGCAGCATCGGCAAGCAGAGGTCACCCGTGGAGCAAGAAGCCTGGCAGGTATTGATAGTCGAGGACGACCAGCGTCTGGCCGAACTGACCCGTGAATACCTGCAAGCCAACGGATTGCGCGTGGAGATCGAAGGCAACGGTGCGCTGGCGGCGGCGCGGATCATCAAGGAACAGCCGGACCTGGTGATCCTCGACCTGATGCTCCCCGGCGAAGACGGCCTGAGCATCTGCCGCAAGGTGCGTGACCGTTACGACGGCCCGATCCTGATGCTCACCGCGCGCACCGATGACGCTGACCAGATCCTCGGCCTCGACCTCGGCGCCGACGACTACGTCTGCAAACCGGTGCGCCCACGACTGCTGCTGGCGCGCATCCAGGCGTTACTGCGACGCAGTGACACACCGGAGGCGCCAGCGGGCAATCCGCGTCGTCTGCAGTTCGGTCCGCTGGTGGTGGACAACGCCTTGCGCGAAGCCTGGCTCAGTGACAGCGGCATCGAGCTGACCAGCGCCGAATTCGATCTGCTCTGGCTGCTGGTATCCAACGCCGGGCGGATCCTGTCCCGGGAAGAAATCTTCACCGCACTGCGCGGCATTGGCTACGACGGCCAGGACCGCTCGATCGATGTACGCATCTCGCGCATCCGCCCGAAAATCGGCGACGACCCCGATCACCCGCGCCTGATCAAGACCGTGCGCAGCAAAGGTTATCTGTTCGTGCCGGAAGCCTGCGTAGAACTGCCGCTGTGAATTCGATCTTCCTGCGCATCTATGGCGGCATGTGCGCGGCGCTGATTCTGGTGGCGGTGCTCGGCGTGCTGGCGCTGCACCTGCTCAACCAGGTGCGCAGCGAGCAATACCGCGAGCGTCTGGCCCACGGCACGTTTTCGCTGATGGCCGACAACCTGCAACCGATGAATGAAACCGAGCGCCATCGCGCCTTGCTGGTGTGGGAGCGGCTGCTCGGGATTCCGCTGGCGCTGAAGACCTTTGCCCAGACCGATCTCGATCTGACCCAGCGCACCCGGGTGCAGCGCGGCCAGGCGCTGGTCGAACAGACCGGCCCGCACGCGGCCAAGGTCTATCGGCTGGTCAGTGACAAGGATCAACTGGTGCTGGTGGGCGAGGTGCAGCAGATCAGCGAGCAACTGGCCCGGGCGACCATCTACCTGTTGGCCGATGAACTGGTGCGGGTGCCCGTGGGCGAACAGCCCAAACGACTGGCGCAGTTGAAAGAAGACAAAGGCTTCGGCTTCGATTTGCGGCTGGTCACCGTCAGCGATGCCGACATGGACGAAGACCAGAGTCGTCGAGTGTCCGAAGGCGATACGGTGATGGCGCTGGGCAAGGGCGGCGATTCGATCCGGGTGTTCGCCGGCATGGTCGGCACGCCGTGGGTGCTGGAAATCGGGCCGCTGTATCAGATGAATCCGTACCCGCCGGAATGGCTGGTTTTGATCGCCGCTCTCGGCCTGACCCTGATCGGCCTGATCGTCTATCTTTTGGTGCGCCAGCTCGAACGGCGTTTGCGCGGGCTCGAAGCGGCTGCCACGCGCATCGCCAAAGGCAGTCTGGAAACTCGCGTTCCGGCCCGGGGTGCCGACTCGGTGGGCAAGCTGGCGGCGGCGTTCAACGGCATGGCCGAGCACTTGCAGCAGTTGCTCGCCATCCAGCGTGAACTGGTGCGCGCGGTGTCCCACGAATTGCGCACACCGGTGGCGCGCCTGCGTTTCGGGCTGGAGATGATCGGCTCGGCCACCACCCCGCAGGCGCTGGAGAAATACCGCGAGGGTATGGACCACGACATCGAGGACCTCGACAAGCTGGTCGACGAAATGCTCACGTACGCCCGGCTGGAGCAGGGCTCGCCGGCGCTGACCTTCCAGCGCATCGACCTGGATGCACTGGTCAATCAGGTGATCGAAGAGCTGGCGCCTCTGCGCGCCGAAGTCACGGTACAGCGCGGTTTGTGCCTGTCGGCGGCGGATTGCGATGACGCCTGGGTCGAGGCCGAGCCGCGTTACCTGCACCGTGCCTTGCAGAATCTGGTGAGCAACGCCATGCGCCATGCGCGTTCGAAGGTCACGGTCAGTTATCAGGTCGGGCAGATGCGCTGTCGGGTGGATGTCGAGGACGACGGCCCCGGCGTGCCGGAAACCGCCTGGGAGAAAATCTTCACGCCGTTCCTGCGCCTGGACGACAGCCGCACCCGGGCGTCCGGTGGACACGGATTGGGCCTGTCGATCGTGCGGCGGATCATCCACTGGCACGACGGCCGGGCGCTGATCGGCAAGAGCAAGAGCCTGGGCGGAGCGTGCTTCAGCCTGAGCTGGCCGAGGAATCAGGAGCGGCGCTGAAACCGCTTACGCCTGGATGCTGACCAGACTGAGCAACTGCCCGTCCTGCACGCCGAATTGCGCATCGAGCTCCGTGCCGTTGCGCCATTCGCTGGAGAGATCCGTCAGCAACCGCAGCCGCACCTGACCCTGTTCATTCCACTCCAGAACCTCGGCGTGTTCGAAGTAGAAGCGCTGCTGCACGATCGGGTACAGCGCCTTGAACAGGCTTTCTTTCACCGAAAAGGTCAGGGTCACCCAGAGTGCGATCTGATCCCGGGAACCGGCGGCCATGCGCTGCAATTCCGGCGGGGTCAGGATCTCTCCGGCCAGTCGTTCGGCGCGTTCGGCGTTGAGCAGGTTTTCCAGGTCCATGCCCAGTCCGCGCCAGTGCTGTTTGTTGGCGACAATCGCCGCCGCACGGCCGGTGCTGTGGGTGATCGAGCCGCAGATGTGTGCCGGCCAAATCGGCGCGCGGTCCTCGCCGATCGCCGGAACAGTGCTCGAGCCTTCCAACTGCTGCAACGCCGCCCGTGCACAAATCCGCCCTGCAAGGAATTCCGCCTGCCGCTTCGCCACCGAACGCTGAATGCTCGGCGGCGACTCGATGGCGCTGCGGCGGAAGTCATCACCGAGCAATTGCGACGGATCGAAATGGGTGCTCAGCAGCACAGTGTCGGGCAACACCGTCGGCAGCGGCCAATGGGCATCGAGCGGGGTACAGCAGGCGGGGAGGAAAGGGCTGGCAGTCATGTCGGCATTTTGCCGGGTTGTCCTCGGGCTGGATAGTGCAGAGGAAGTGATCGTTCCCACGCCGAAGCCTCGATCCATGATCGTTCCCACGCGGAGCGTGGGAGCGATCAGCATCAGCGCGAGGGGGCGACCGGGTTCAGCCAAAAATCTTCTTGAAGAACGCCTGCATGTCCGCCCAGGATTTTTCATCGGCGGCCTTGTTGTAGCCGATATCCGGGCCACCGTGATCGCCGTGGCTCAGGCGATCCGCGTCGGGATTGCTGAACCCGTGCTTGGCACCGTCGAGGCTGACGAATTGATAGTCGGCGCCGGCCTTGTCCATTTCCGACTTGAACGCCGCGACGTTGTCCGGCGTGACCATGCTGTCCAGCGCGCCGTGTTCGACGAGGACTTTCGCCTTCACGCTGCCCGGCGTAGCCGGAGTCTTGGTGGCCAGCGCACCGTGGAAGCTCACCACACCGGCCAGCGGCACCCCCTGACGCGCCGCATTCAGCACCACGCCACCGCCGAAGCAGTAGCCGATGGCGGCGATTTTATCCTTGTCGGTCTGCGGCTGTTTCTTCAACAGATCCAGCCCGGCCTGAAAGCGCTTGCTGGCCGCATCGGCGTTTTGCGTGGCGGCCTGCATGAACGCCATTGCGTCTTTCGGGTGCTCGGTGTTCTTGCCTTCACCGTACATGTCGATGGCCAGCGCGCTGTAGCCGAGCCCGGCGAGATCCCGGGCGCGGCGTTTGGCGTAGTCGTTCAGGCCCCACCATTCATGCACCACCACCACGCCGGGGCGCGGGCCCTTGATCGCATCGTCGTAGGCGTAGTACCCGATCAGCTTCGTGCCGTCGGCGCTCTGGTAGGGGATTTCCTCGGTCTTGATCGCAGCCTGGCTGAGGCCGCTGAAGACAAGGAGGGCGAGGGTTAGAAGCAGGCGCATGATCGGGTCTCCGGACAATAAAGGGGTCAAAACAGCCTAGTTCATTTCATTCAGGCCAGGTTCAGAGAGCGTTCAGGGGCGGTACAGGGGAGGGCCAGTAACCTTGCGCCATACCCGAAGAGCACAACTGAGGAACACTCAATGACTCGTTTGAACAAACTGCTGCTGGCTTTCACCGTCATGAGCGCAAGCATCGCCGCCCACGCCGACACCACCACCAACTTCGCCGGCCTGACCTTTGGCCAGACCAGCGACAAGATCAAAAAATCCAACGCCCTGAACGACAACCTCGGCCATCCGGATGCCACCGCGGCCATCGACGGCAACAACACCTACGGCCTGCGCCTGGGTCAGCAAAACAGCCAGGGTCGCTACTACGCCACCTACGACAACGTGTCCGGCTCGCACAATGGCATTAAACTGCGCCAGGAAAACCTGCTGGGCAGCTACGATCTGTTCTACCCGGTGGGCAGCAGCACCAAGCTGTTCGGCGGTGCCACGGCCGGTCTGACCAAGTTGACCCAGGATTCGCCGAGCTACAGCCGTGACAGCGACATCGGTTACGCCGTCGGCGGCCAGTTCGGTGTGTTGCAGCAAGTCTCGCAGAACACCTCGGTCGAACTCGGTTACCGTTACCTGCGCAGCAACGCCAGCACCGAGATGAAAGAGAGCGGCGGCAGCAAGCAAGGCTCGCTGGATTTGACCAGCAGCGCCCAGACTTACCTGTCGGCCAACTACGCTTTCTAAGCGATTGGCGTCAGGCCCGCGCCGGGTCGTCCTTTGAGGGGCGACCCGGCGCAGCCATGTGAGGCGAAAGCCTTTGGAGTTGTCGATTTACCCGGGAGAGCGTCATGAAACTGTTGGTCGTCGAAGATGAAGCGCTGTTGCGCCATCACCTGCAAACCCGCCTGACGGAGAGCGGTCACGTGGTCGAGTCCGTGGCCAATGCCGAAGAGGCGTTGTACCAGACCGGGCAATTCAACTTTGACCTGGCGGTGATCGACCTTGGACTGCCGGGCATGAGTGGCCTCGACCTGATCCGCCAGCTGCGCTCGGGCGCCAAGACGTTTCCGATCCTGATCCTCACCGCGCGCGGCAACTGGCAGGACAAGGTCGAAGGTCTGGCAGCCGGGGCTGACGATTATCTGGTCAAGCCGTTCCAGTTCGAAGAACTTGAAGCGCGGCTCAATGCGTTGCTGCGCCGCTCCAGCGGTTTCACCCAGTCGACCATCGTCGCCGGCCCGCTGTTGCTCGACCTCAATCGCAAGCAGGCGACCCTCGACGAGCAACCGCTGGCGCTGACCGCCTACGAGTACCGGATCCTCGAATACCTCATGCGCCATCACCAGCAGGTGGTGCCCAAGGATCGGTTGATGGAGCAGTTGTACCCGGATGACGACGAGCGCGATCCGAACGTGATCGAAGTGCTGGTCGGCCGACTGCGCCGCAAGCTCGAAGGTCCGGCCGGGTTCAAGCCGATCGACACCGTGCGCGGCCTCGGTTACCTGTTCAATGAGCGCTGCACTTGATCCGTTCCCTTCGCGTCCGGCTGATGCTTGCCGCCACGACCCTGGCGGTGTTGTTCATGCTCGCGTTGCTCCCGGCGATGCAGGGCGCGTTCAGCCTGGCGCTGCAGGACTCGATCGAGCAGCGGCTGGCGTCCGATGTCACCACGCTGATCTCCGCCGCGCGGGTTGAAAACAACCGCTTGATGATGCCGGCACAGTTGCCCGACGAGCGCTTCAACCTCACGGACAATCGCCTGCTCGGCTACATCTATGACCGCGAAGGGCATCTGGTCTGGCGCTCGAAGGGCACCCAGGAAGAGAAGATCAACTACACGCCGCGCTACGACGGCCTTGGCAACGAGTTCGCGCGGATCCGTGAAGCCAACGGCCAGGAATTCTTCGTCTACGACGTTGAAGTCAAACTGCTCGGCGGCAAGAGTGCAGCCTTCAGTATCGTGGCCCTGCAACCGGTGCGCGAATACGAAACCACCCTCGAAGGCCTGCGGGAAAATCTCTACCTCGGTTTTGGCGCGGCATTGCTGGTGCTGCTGGCGCTGCTGTGGATCGGCCTGACCTGGGGCCTGAAAGCCTTGCGCCGGCTCAGTCAGGAACTCGACGAAATCGAAGGCGGAACCCTTGAAAGCCTCAGCGAACAGCACCCGCGTGAACTGCTGCGCCTGACCGGTTCCCTCAACCGCTTGCTGCACAGCGAACGCCAGCAGCGCAGCCGGTACCGCGATTCCCTCGACGATCTGGCCCACAGCCTGAAAACCCCGCTGGCGGTATTGCAAGGCGTCAGCGAAGACATGGCCCAGCGCCCCGAAGACCGCGATCAGGCGTGGGTGCTGCAAACCCAGATCGAACGCATGAGCCAGCAGATCGGCTATCAGTTGCAACGCGCCAGCCTGCGCAAAAGCGGTCTGGTACGCCATCAGGTGCGCCTGCGCCCGGTGCTGCAAAGCCTGTGCGACACGCTGGACAAGGTCTACCGCGACAAACACGTGCGCGTCGCCTTCGATCTGCCGGAGCACTGTTACGTGCCGATCGAGCAGGGGGCCTTGCTGGAAATGATGGGCAACCTGCTGGAAAACGCCTATCGCCTGTGTCTGGGCGAAGTGCGCATCAGCGTGCGCGAAAGCCATTCCGGAATGGAGCTGTGCATCGAAGACGACGGCCCCGGCGTACCACCGGATCAGCGCGCACGGATTCTCGAACGCGGCGAACGCCTGGATCGCCAGCACCCAGGGCAGGGGATCGGGCTGGCAGTGGTCAAGGACATCATCGAGAGCTACAGCGCGAAACTGACGCTGGGCGATTCACCGATGGGCGGGGCGGCATTCAGGATTCATTTTCCTGCGGTGTGAAAACGATCGGCCCTCACCCTAACCCTCTCCCAGAGGGAGAGGGAACTGATCGAAGTGTCTCTAGAAAATGATCGACCTGAGCGATTTGCATCGAATATGGATTCAACAGCAAGCTTCCAGGTCGGCGTATTTATTGAGCATCCCCCAATCAGTCCCCTCTCCCTCTGGGCGGTCCGACGTTTCGGGAGGGTTAGGGTGAGGGGGCTTTTGATCTTTGGCCTCACTGCTCCTGCGCCCGATAAGCCCCCGGCGTCAGCCCCGTCCACTTCTTGAACGCCCGGTGAAACGCCGACGGCTCGGAAAACCCGAGCTGTTCGGCGATCTGTTGCAACGACAGATCGGCCCGCCCCAGGTGATAAATTGCGATGTCCCGGCGCAACTGATCCTTCAATTCCTGAAAACTGGTGCCTTCCTCGCGCAGATGCCGGCGCAGGGTTTGCGGGCTGATGTGCAGGTGCGCGGCCACGGCTTCGAGGTCCGGCCAGCGTGCGCTGTCATGGCTAAGCAAACGGCGCAGCCGGCTGCTCAGGCTGTTGCCGTCGTCCGGGCGGGACAGCAGGTCGGCGGGGGAGCGTTCGAGGAAATGCTTGAGGGTGCGTTCATCCTGCAACAGCGGCATGTGCAGATAACGGCTGTGAAACACCAGGCTGCTTTGCGTTGCCGAAAATTCCAGCGGGCAGGAAAACAGCAGATCGTATTCCGCCCCGTGCGCCGGTTTCGGGTAGCTGAAGCTCGCCTGTTCCAGACGAATCCGCTGGCCGATCAGCCAGCTGCCGAGGCGATGCCAGATCACCAGCAGGCTCTCGCTGAGAAAGTGATCCGGGTCCCACAATTGCGCATCGTCGAGGCTCAGACGTACCCATTCGTCTTCATGGCTCAGGGTCAGGCGCGGGGCTTCGGGGAATAGGCTATAAAACAATAAGCCGCGTTGCAGAGCCTTCTCCAGGCTGCGGCAATGGATGATGGCGTGGCACATCATGGCGAAGCTGCCGGGTTTGCTCGGAGCGTTGCCAAAACCCAGGTATTCGTCGTCCAGCGCCAGCCACAGGTTCTGGATCAGCTGGGTGAATTGTTCCGGGGCGATCCGCGCGCGCGGCTCGTCGAGCAGTTCGGGGCTGATGCCCAGTTGCTGCAGCAGGTCCGAATAGTCGTAACCCGAGCGCCGCGCGCCACCGAGGGCGGCGCGGGCAAAGTGACTGGCGATGGTGCGTTCGCGCATGAGCGGCAGATCCTTCCTCTGGCGACCGATGGTAGCGGCTGCCTTTGATCGGTAACAAGGCGGATTTCCGCCAAATTGTAGGACGAGGTCGGGCGAGTTGGCGGAAATCCGCCACACTTGAGTAACCGAACGGTGACACAGAAAAAGCCGGATCCCCTGATATCAAAAGGCTTGCAGCGATTTGCACCAAAGTGGCACGACGTTTGCGATAAGAGCGACAGAAGCGTGCGCCGAGCCGGTCCGGAAAGCGCCGTTCGACACAACAAATCCCTCCAGTGCAGGAGGGTTCGCAATTCAGGTTTCGCGTTCAACAGATGGATGTTGCCACGCGGGACTCTTGAGGAACTTTGCAATGACGACTCGTCAGCCACTGTACAAATCCCTGTATTTCCAGGTGATCGTCGCAATCTGTATCGGTATTGCGCTCGGCCACTACTACCCGCAGTTCGGCGTGGCCGTAAAGCCGCTGGGTGACGGGTTCATCAAACTGATCAAAATGATCATCGCCCCGATCATCTTCTGCACCGTGGTCAGCGGCATCGCCGGCATGCAGAACATGAAATCGGTCGGCAAGACCGGCGGTTACGCACTCCTGTACTTCGAAATCGTTTCGACCATCGCCCTGCTGGTCGGCCTGATCGTGGTCAACATCGTGCAACCGGGCAACGGGATGCACATCGACGTCAGCACCCTCGATGCCTCGAAAGTCGCGACCTATGTTGCTCAAGGCGCAGACCAGAGCGTTGTCGGCTTCCTGCTCAACGTGATCCCGACCACCATCGTCGGCGCGTTCGCCACCGGTGACATTCTGCAAGTGCTGATGTTCTCGGTGATCTTCGGTTTCGCCCTGCATCGCCTGGGTGCCTACGGCAAGCCGATCCTGGACTTCATCGATCGCTTCGCCCACGTGATGTTCAACATCATCAACATGATCATGAAGCTCGCGCCAATCGGTGCCTTCGGTGCGATGGCGTTCACCATCGGTGCCTACGGCGTCGGCTCGCTGGTGCAGCTGGGTCAACTGATGATCTGCTTCTACATCACCTGCCTGGCGTTCATCCTGATCGTGCTCGGCGGTATCGCCCGCATGCACGGCTTCAGCGTGCTGAAGATGATCCGCTACATCCGTGAAGAGCTGCTGATCGTGCTGGGTACTTCCTCTTCGGAATCGGTACTGCCACGCATGCTGATCAAGATGGAGCGTCTGGGCGCGAAGAAATCGGTGGTAGGTCTGGTGATCCCGACCGGCTACTCGTTCAACCTCGACGGCACCGCGATCTACCTGACCATGGCGGCCGTGTTCATCGCTCAGGCGACCGACACCCACATGGACATCACTCACCAGATCACTCTGCTGGTAGTGTTGCTGCTGTCCTCCAAAGGCGCAGCCGGTGTGACCGGTTCGGGCTTCATCGTACTGGCGGCCACCCTGTCGGCGGTAGGTCACCTGCCGGTGGCCGGTCTGGCACTGATCCTCGGTATCGACCGCTTCATGTCCGAAGCCCGCGCCCTGACCAACCTGGTCGGTAACGCCGTAGCCACCATCGTCGTGGCCAAGTGGGTCAAGGAGCTGGACACCGATGTGCTGCAATCCGAGCTGGCCTCGGGCGGTCGTGGTATCTCCGACGAGCGTGAGGAAGATGACCTGGGCGTGGCCGAAGGCCCGACCCCGAGCAATGTGAAGTAAGCATCGCTTGAATGGAAAAACCCGCTTCGGCGGGTTTTTTCTTGCCTGCTGTTTGAGCGCAACGGTCAGCGCAACTGATGGATCCGGTAATTGCCCCATCGCCGATGGCTGCCTAGGCTGCATGCATCGTTGATGGAGATTGCCCATGTCTGCACCGCTGGCCTCACTGAAGATTCTGGATTTCTCGACCCTGCTGCCGGGGCCGTTTGCCTCGCTGCTGCTGGCGGATATGGGCGCCGAAGTGCTGCGCATCGAATCGCCGACCCGCCTCGACTTGGTGCGGGTGTTGCCGCCTCACGATCACGGCGTCTCGGCCAGTCACGCTTATCTCAACCGCAACAAGCGCAGCCTGGCGCTGGACCTCAAGCAGCCCGAGGCGTTGGAGCTGGTGAAGCAGTTGCTGGTGAATTACGACATCGTGCTGGAACAGTTTCGCCCCGGTGTGATGGAGCGGCTGGGGCTGGGTTACGAGGCGCTGAAGGCGATCAATCCGAAGCTGATTTATGTGTCGATCACCGGTTACGGCCAGACCGGACCGTACAAGGATCGCGCCGGCCACGACATCAACTATTTGGCGCTGGCCGGGCTCTCCAGCTACACCGGCCGCGCCGACAGCGGGCCGTTGCCGCTGGGCATGCAGGTGGCGGATGTCGCCGGCGGCTCGCTGCACGGGGTGATCGGCTTGTTGGCGGCGGTGATTTCCCGCCAGCAGACCGGGCAGGGCACCCATCTGGATGTGAGCATGACCGATTGCGCGTTCAGCCTGAACGCCATGGCCGGTGCCGGGTATCTGGCCTGCGGCGAGGAGCCGGGCTGGGAGGATCAGATGCTCAATGGCGGCAGCTTCTACGATTACTACCGCTCCCGCGACGGGCGCTGGATGTCGGTGGGCAGTCTGGAACCGGCCTTCATGCAGCAACTGTGTGCGGCGCTGGGCCGGCCGGAACTGGCGGCGCAGGGCTTGTCACCCAGACCCGAGCAGCAACGTGCGCTGAAGGAAGCCTTGAGGATCGAGTTCGAGAAGCATGACTTTGCCGAACTGTGCGAGCTGTTCGCCGGGATCGATGCCTGCGTCGAGCCGGTGTTGAACCTGGGCGAGGCGGTGCAGCATCCGCAATTGCAGGCGCGGGAACTGGTGACCCAGGTGCCCCGCGGTGATGGCACGGTGCAGGCGCAGATCGCCTGTCCGCTGAAGTTTTCCGAGGCGTTGCCGGCGCCGCGGCATGTGGGGGCAGCGCTGGGGCAGCATACAGATCAGGTGTTGACGGAGTTGGGGTTGAGTCCTGAGCGGATTGCCGAATTACGCGCCGCGAAAGTCATCGCGTAGCTCGTGGGTTACTCGACCCGCATCTCGCCACTGAACACCAATGTGTTGCGACAGCGCCGGCACAGATAGCGCCGCCCCTGCCTGACCAGGCTATGGCGCTGCGCCGAAAACGGAAAATCGCTATCGGCACACGGGCATTTATAGATGTAGCGGGTCACGCTGCGGCGTTTGACTTCATAGGTATGGCAGCGGTCCGGCGGCAATTCGTAAACGCCGCGCATGATCAGTTGCCACTCCTCGCCGTGGGGCTGGATGCGGTCGCCGAACAGTTGATGGGCGATCAGGTGCGCGACTTCGTGGGCCACGGTCTGCTTGAGGAAATGTTCGGTGTTTTCCCGGTACAGCTGCGGATTGAAGCGCAGCAGGTTCTCGTGCAGATGCGCGACCCCGGCTTTTTGCCCGCGCAGCTTGAGGCTCACCACGGGGCGTTTGAAGGGACGTTTGAAAAAGGATTCAGCGAGTTGGAAACAGTCTTCGACGCGGGTATTGAGTTGCTCGGGCATGCTTGATGGATCTCCAGAGATTTGGAGTATGCCGCAACCTTTCGGCGTTGCGTATCGCCAAACTGCCGAATGGTCGCGACGTTCATTCCAGGCATGAGAAGGCCGCCTTGCGGCGGCCTGTGTTGGCGGATCTTGTTCTTCTCGGGAGGAACCGGTCGTTAATTGGTGTAGACAGGCCCCACGCCCAGACCCCAGACAATCACGGTAAACGCCATGATGGCGACCAGCACCACCAGACCCACCGCCAGCACCGAGCTGGAAAACAGGAAACCCTCGTCGGACGGAATGTTCATGAAGGTCGGCAGCCCCACATACAAAAGGTAAACCGTGTAGCAGATGGCCGCCGTGCCGACGATCATCCCCAGCCACATGTGTGGATAGAGCGCCGCCAGCCCGCCGACGAACAACGGTGTCGCGGTGTAGGTGGCAAATGCCACGCAACGGGCCAGGCTCGGGTTGGCGTCATAGGTGCGGGCCATCCAGTGCACGAAGGCACCCATGACCGCGACTCCGCCGAGCATTGCCAGGTAAGACATGATCGTCATCCACAACGCGCTTTCGACGGTGAGCATCACCGGTGCGCGGTTGCCGATCACCCAGCCGACCTGAGTCGTGCCGATAAATGCCGAAACAGCGGGGATCGCCGCCAGAATCAGCGTGTGCGTCAGGTACATGTGGCTGATGCTTTCTTCCTGGTCGCCACGGATTTCCTTCCATTCCTGATCGGGGTGGGTAAAAAGTCCCACTACGTGATGGATCATGCCAGTCACTCCTCTCGTTATTGCCATCGCCCCCCAGCGGAGCGCCTACGGGCCAATGCGGCCGAGCAAATACAGGTCTTCAGATTGTGTGCGACCTTATGTCGCAGTATAGAAAGGTCTTAACCGCACAGGTGATAGGGGCTTAGAGCAAATCGCGCTGTAAAACCGCGGGGTAATCGCGTCGGGGTCTGTGCAAACGGGCGCTGTAAGCGGCGACAACCTGTGGCCACAAGCGAAGTGTTTTTGCGTAAAATGCCCGCCTTTCGTCACACCTCACGGATTTCGCGTCATGGGCACTCTTACGGTCAACCAGAACAAACTGCAAAAGCGCCTGCGCCGCCTGGCCGGCGAAGCCGTCACCGACTTCAACATGATCGAAGACGGCGACAAGGTCATGGTCTGCCTGTCCGGGGGCAAGGACAGCTACACCATGCTCGACGTGCTGATGCACCTGCAGAAGGTTGCACCGATCAAGTTCGAGATCGTCGCCGTGAACATGGACCAGAAGCAGCCGGGTTTCCCCGAGCACGTGCTGCCGGCCTACCTGAAAGAGCTGGGCATCGAGTACCACATCGTCGAGAAGGACACCTACTCGGTGGTCAAGGAGCTGATCCCGGAAGGCAAGACCACCTGCTCGCTGTGCTCGCGCCTGCGTCGCGGCACGCTGTACACCTTCGCCGACGAAATCGGCGCGACCAAAATGGCCCTCGGTCATCACCGCGACGACATCGTAGAGACGTTCTTCCTCAACATGTTCTTCAACGGCAGCCTCAAGGCCATGCCGCCGAAGCTGCGCGCCGACGACGGCCGCAACGTGGTCATCCGTCCGCTGGCCTACTGCAACGAGAAAGACATCCAGGCCTACTCGGACTTCAAGCAATTCCCGATCATCCCGTGCAACCTCTGCGGTTCCCAGGAAAACCTGCAGCGTCAGGTGGTCAAGGAAATGCTGGTGGACTGGGAGCGCAAGACCCCGGGCCGTACCGAAAGCATCTTCCGCAGCCTGCAGAACGTGATCCCGTCGCAACTGGCTGACCGTAACCTGTTTGATTTCACCAGCCTGAAGATCGACGAGACGGCGGCTTCGCGTTTCGTCAATGTGGTGAACCTGTAAGTGATCTGATCGCTCGAAAGAAACGGCGCTCGCGGGCGCCGTTTTCAATTCATTTTTTAGGAGAGGGCATGCGCGACTACAAGTGGCTGCACGAATACTGTCTGAACCGCTTCGGTTCGGCGGCTGAACTGGAAGCCCATCTGCCCGTTCCCAAGACCCCGGCGCAACTGCGCAAGATCAGCGACGACCGTTATCTCTCGACCATGGCCCTGCGGGTGTTTCGTGCCGGGCTCAAGCACAGTCTGGTGGACGCCAAGTGGCCGGCCTTCGAAGAAGTGTTCTTCAAGTTCGACCCGGAAAAGGTCGTGCTGATGAGCGCCGAACACCTTGAGCGACTGATGCAGGATGCGCGGATCATCCGTCACCTGGGCAAGCTCAAGAGCGTGCCGCGCAATGCGCAGTTCATTCTGGACGTCGAGAAAGAGAAGGGCAGTTTCGGTGCGTTGCTCGCCGACTGGCCGGTGACCGATATCGTCGGTTTGTGGACCTACCTGAAAAAGCACGGTCATCAATTGGGCGGGCTGTCGGCGCCACGGTTCTTGCGGATGGTTGGCAAGGATACGTTCGTGCCGAGCTACGACGTGGTCGCGGCGCTGAATGCACAGAAGATCGTCGACAAGGTGCCGAGCAGCCTGCGAGATCTGGCGACGGTGCAGAACGCGTTCAACCAGTGGCATGAAGAAAGCGGTGGACGGCCGATGAGCCAGATCTCGATGATGCTGGCTTACACCGTCAACCATTGAGTTCAAAGCGATCGTTCCCACGTCGAGGCGTCGAACCGTCCGCGTGGGAATGCATAAAGAGACGCTCCGCGTCTCAGGGACGCAGAGCGTCCCGGGCGGCATTCCCACGCAGAGCGTGGGAACGATCCCGGCAGACTCGGTGAACTCGGTTAGCTCGGCGATCTGGCGAGCAGTCAGGCGACGGAGACTTCGCCTTCGCCCGCCAGTTTGCGATTCAGCTGATACCGCCACCGCACATACAACAGCGCCGAGCAGAACACCGCCAGACTGGCGATCATCTCCAGCACGCCGAACAGCTGCCGGCTCGGGTCATACGCCGCCAGCGCGCCTTTGATGAAATACAGATTCACCACAAAGCACATCCACGAATGCCCGCGTGCGCTGCCCATGATCATCGCCGGTGCGAGCACGATCCACGGGATCAGCTCGATCAGCAGAATCACCCACGGCCGCGCGCCGTGCAGGTCGGCGAACATCAGGTAATAAGCGGCGAGCAGTCCGGCCAAGCCGAAAAAGCACAGCAGACTGATCACCCGCATCGCCCGCACCCGCGGCTCCAGCCACTCTACGGCGGGCAGGACTTTCGGCTTTCTGGCCATCTCAGTTCCCCAGTTTCCGGGCCGTCTTGGCCAGACGTGCGCCGAGGGCGCGGCACAGCGCCACTTCGTGCTGATCGAGACCGCTTTTACCGTCGGCCCCGGCGTGATGGCTGGCGCCGTACGGCGTGCCGCCGCCCTGGGTTTCCAGCAGCGCCGATTCGCTGTAGGGCAGGCCGGTGATCAGCATGCCGTGGTGCAGCAGCGGCAGCATCATCGACAGCAGGGTGGTTTCCTGACCGCCGTGCAGGCTGGCGGTGGACGTGAACACTCCGGCCGGCTTGCCGACCAGTGCGCCGGTCAGCCACAGGTTGCTGGTGCCGTCGAGGAAGTACTTGAGCGGCGCGGCCATGTTGCCGAAACGGGTCGGGCTGCCGAGGGCCAGGCCGGCGCAGTTCTTCAGGTCATCCAAAGTGGCGTACAGCGCGCCTTCATCCGGAATGTCCGGTGCCACGGCTTCGCACTCGGTGGAGATCGCCGGCACGGTGCGCAGGCGCGCTTCGAGACCGGCCTGCTCGACGCCACGGGCAATCTGCCGGGCCATCTCGTTGGTCGAGCCGCTGCGGCTGTAATACAGAACCAGAATGTACGGCGCACTCACGGCAGCAGCTCCAGGATCTGCTCCGGTGGACGGCCGATGACGGCTTTGTCGCCGGCTTCGAGAATCGGTCGCTCCATTAACTTCGGATGGGCCGCGATCGCTTCAATCAATTGTTTCTCGGTGAGACTGACGTCGGCCAGGTTCAGGGTCTTGTATTCGTCTTCGCCGGTGCGCAGCAGTTGCCGTGCGCTGATTCCCAGCTTGCCGAGCAAGGCCTTGATCTGCGCGGCGTCCAGCGGGGTTTCGAGGTAGCGCACCACGTTTGGTGTCAGGCCACGGGCTTCGAGCAGTTCGAGCGCACCGCGGGATTTCGAGCAGCGCGGGTTGTGATAAAGCGTCAGATCGGTCATGGGCGGGTCGCTTCTTGCGTAGAGTGGCGGCTATTCTAACTGTGCAGCGCGCAATCCAGAACCTTGGGAGGCGATGGGTCGCAGGCGCATTCAATTTTTCACAAGGAACACGACATGACACGGGCACTGGTAGCGGCATTGACGATCATCGGGGCGTTGATGCTGGGGGGCTGCGGTAACGACTACGGCATCGACCAGAACGGACAGAAAGTGGCGTCCGAGCGCCTCGACAAACAATGGGTCGTGCTCAATTACTGGGCCGAATGGTGCGGCCCGTGCCGCACGGAAATCCCGGAACTCAATCACCTGGCCGACGAGCTCAAGGGCAAGAAGATCGGCGTGTTCGGGGTCAACTTCGACAACGTGCAGGGTGAAGAGCTGAAGAGCGCCAGCGAGAAGCTGGGCATCAAGTTCACCGTGCTGGCGCAGGACCCGGCGGAACTGTTCGAGCTGCCGCGCAGTGAAGCCTTGCCGGTGACTTACATCATCGACAACAAGGGCAAGGTGCGGGAACAGTTGATGGGCGAGCAGACGGCGGCGGGGGTGATGGCGAAGCTTGAGGCGTTGCAGGCTACAAATTGAGTTGCCGCTAAAAAGCATCCCTCACCCCAGCCCTCTCCCGAAGGGAGAGGGGGCCGACCGAGGTGTCTGGCGATTTCCATCGACCTGGAAGATCAGGTCGACTGAAGATTCGTCAGAGTGGAATCCGGTTGGTTATGGATTCGGTGAAGGTCTTTCAGGTCGGCGTATCTCTCCAATATCCCCCAATCAGTCCCCTCTCCCTTTGGGCGGTCCGACGTTTCGGGAGGGTTAGGGTGAGGGGCTTGGCGATCTAAAGCATCAACCTTCTTCCAGCCACCAGCGCAACGGCTTGCCTTCAGCCGGCCAAAAGCGCATCTGCTCGATCGGCGAGATATCCCAGCGTTCCACGTGTTCCAGGGCCTGGAGGAAGCGTTGCTCCTGCTCCATCAGCGCCGGGGCACACAGTTTGCGGGTTTTGCCGATCTTGCCGAAGCTCAGCTTGTCGCCTTCCAGAGTGTACGGCGCGAACCAGTGGTTGCAGCCGCCATTACCGTACGCCCGGCCATCATCGCCGAGGGTCACTGTCAGGTGGCTGTAGTCCATCAGCGGACGCTCGCCGATCCATTCCAGAATGTAGCTGCGGTTCTGTTGCAGTTGCACAGGTTCCGCGGCGCAACCCATCAGGCCGGCGCCGACAACGGCGGTCAGGGCCAGGTGTTTCATCACGCCGGCTCCTGGCATTTCGAGCACAGGTGCTTGTCGCCGACGGCTTTCCAGCCCAGCTCCGCAATACGTGCCGTGGCGGCCGGTTTTTCCGCAGGTTTGCCGAGCTTGGCGTCCACGGCGAATTCGAAGCTCAGCTCCTTGGCGCAGCTGTCGCAGTTGACCTGCCAGGTGTGGATCGCCAGTTCACCGAACACCGGGCCGGTGGTCATGGCAGTCCATTGACCCGGCGGGTTGATCAGGTGGCGGACGGTGTCGACGGTCAGGCGCATGGACAAGTCCTTGCTGCCTTTGAGGGTCACGACCAGCACGTCGCCGATGCGGATCGAGCCACCGTTGCCGGTGACCTGATAGCGGCCCGGAACCAGGGCGCGGCATTCGGTGAGGGTATGTTGCGGGTTCATCAGGGTGTAGCGGAAATCGTGTTCGACCATGGGTCCTCCAAATATGCGCGACATGCTAGCACGGGCTTGATTGCAGAATGATGCGCGCGTGCGACCTTCGATCCGGTTCAAATCGACACCACAGTCGTGGCAAACTGCCGCCTTCATTTTCAAGGAACGGAACATGGCGCTGATCGAATGTTATGAATGCAAGCGGAGCATCAGCTCAGAAGCCACGGCGTGCATTCATTGCGGGGCTCCGCTGGCAGATGCACAGGCTCCTCACGCCGAAAAGGGCGCGTCGACGATTTCCTTTGGCAGCCTGCCGCGTAACAAGGCAGTGCCCGAGGCCTTCGTTCCGCCGCCGGCCCCCGAGCGGCCGAAGATCATGCCGGCCGCGGCGGGGCGACGCCGTCGTTCGCAGCCTGTCGAACCGGTGTTGAACCCGGACGGTTCGCGCCCGGTGGAAGGCTGGCTGAAGATCATGGCGTTTCTGATGCCGCTGGTGTTTGTCTGGTTCCTGCTGCGCAGCGGCCACTCCCTCAAGCAACGTTTGCTGGGGTTCGGCTGGCTGGCGCTGTTGATCCTGTGCGTGGCGATTACCCCGACGCCGCCTCCGGTCTGAGTCTGATCGTTCAGCCTTCGACCTGGTTCTGCGGCGTACCCGCCGCCCAGGTCGCGATGTTGTGCAAGGTGGTCGCGGCAATCGCGCCCAGCGCCTCATGGGTCAGGAATGCCTGATGCGCGGTGACGATCACATTCGGGAACGTCAGCAGCCGCGCCAGCACGTCGTCCTGTAGCGGCAGATCGGAGCGATCTTCGAAGAACAGCTGCGCCTCCTCTTCATACACATCCAGTCCCAGATAACCGAGCTGGCCGTCCTTCAGGGCGTCGATCAGCGCCGGCGTGTCCACCAGACCGCCGCGCCCGGTGTTGATCAGCATCGCCCCCGGTTGCATGTGCGCCAGCGAATCGCGGTTGATCAGGTGTTTGCTCTGTTCGTTGAGCGGGCAGTGCAGGCTGATGATCCGTGCTTGCGCCAGCAGGTCCGGCAGGCTGAGGTAGCGCGCGCCCAACGCTTCGACGGCAGGGTTCGGGTAAGGGTCGTAGGCCAGCAGTTCGCAGCCGAAGCCGTGCATGATCTTCGCGAAGGTCGCGCCGATCTGTCCGGTGCCGACAATGCCTACCGTCTTGCCCACCAGATCGAAACCGGTAAGACCGTGCAGGCTGAAATCGCCTTCGCGGGTGCGGTTGTAGGCGCGATGCAGGCGACGGTTGAGGGCGAGGATCAACGCCACCGCATGTTCGGCCACCGCATGGGGCGAGTAGGCCGGTACGCGCACGACGGCCAGCCCCAGACGTTTGGCGACGGCCAGATCCACATGGTTGTAGCCGGCCGAACGCAAGGCGATCAGGCGAGTGCCGCCCGCGGCCAGACGCTCCAGCACCGGGGCGCTGAGGTCATCGTTGATGAACGCGCAGACTACTTCGTGATGTTCGGCCAGCGCTGCGGTATCGAGACTGAGCCGGGCTGGCTGAAAGTGCAGTTCGATCCCGGCCGGGCAGTCGGCGGCGAGGAAACTGTCGCGGTCGTAGGTCTGGCTGCTGAAAACGATCGTGCGCATGAAATCCTCCTGGAGCATCGACGCGGGCGCAAATCACCCGCGACAACTTTAGCTGCGTCGGCGTTGACCGGCATTGCCGTGGATCAGGCGCTGATCTTCGCCTGGGCCGCCAGGCGATTGATTGCCCGCTCCAGCTCGTCCAGCGCAGTCGATGCCTTGGGGTCCTGCTGCTTGAGCAGGGTTTCGCTGCGCTGGCAGGCGGCGCGCAATTGCGGCACACCGCAGTAACGGGTGGCGCCGTGCAGACGGTGCACCCGTTCGAGCAGACTGTTCTGATCCTGACTGTCGCGGGCGGTGCGGATGGCTTCGCGGTCGGCCTCGAGCGAAGCCAGCAGCATCGCCAGCATGTCCGCCGCCAGATCCGCCTTGCCGGCAGCCAGGCGCAAACCTTCTTCGTGATCGAGAATTGGCAATTCCTGATTGCCCAGCAGGCTTTCGCCGCCACGGTCCGGCGCCTGATTGCGCAACGCCAGGCCCGTCCACTTCAGCACGACTTGCGCCAGTTGCCGCTCGCTGATCGGCTTGGTCAGGTAGTCGTCCATGCCGCTTTGCAGCAGCGCGCGTTTTTCATTGGCCATGGCGTGGGCGGTGAGGGCGACGATCGGCAGCGGCGTGCAATGCCGCTCGCTTTCCCACTGGCGGATGGTTTCGGTGCTCTGGCGTCCGTCCATGCCGGGCATCTGCACGTCCATCAGCACCAGATCGAAGGTTTCGTTCTGCACCGCCTTGACCGCGGCGTAACCGCTTTCCACGGCCAGCACCTTGGCGCCCATGTCTTCGAGCAGCGTCTGCACCAGCAACAGGTTGGCCGGGTTGTCGTCGACGCACAGCACTTTCGGCGCGCGGCTCGACAACGGCTCGCCCGGTTCGCTGCGCGGCTGGCGCGGGTTGACCATGTCCGACAAGGCCCGGCGCAGTTTGCGGGTGCAGGCCGGTTTCGATTGCAGCTGGCTGTGAGGGTTGGGCACCGAAAGGTGATACAGCGTCAGTTCGGTGGTCGGGCACAACACCAGCACTCGGCAACCAAGGTGCTCAAGGTCCCAGATGTGCTGGTTGAGGCGCTCCGGCGGCATATCGTTACTGGTGATGCCGAGCACCGCCAGATCGATCGCCTGATCGGTCTGATGGGCGCCGGTAACGCCATTGGTCAGGCTTTCCAGGGTATTGAACGGCGTGACATCGAGGCCGCAGTCTTCCAGTTGATGCTGCAGGGCCTGACGCGCCAGTTCGTGGTTTTCCAGCACCGCCACCCGGCGCCCGAGCAACGGCGCGCAGGGCAGGTCTTCGGCGTCGTCGCGGGTCTTGGGCAGGTTCAGGCTGATCCAGAATTCCGAACCTTCGCCCGGCGTGCTGTCGACCCCGATCTCGCCGCCCATCTGCTCGATCAGGCGCTTGGAAATCACCAGCCCCAGACCGGTGCCGCCGGGTTGGCGCGACAGCGAGTTGTCAGCCTGGCTGAAGGCCTGGAACAACGCGCGCACGTCCTCGTTCGACAAACCGATGCCGGTGTCCTGAATGCTGATGCGCAACTGCACGCTGTCGTCGTTTTCTTCTTCGAGCATGGCGCGGGCGACGATGGTGCCTTCGCGGGTGAACTTGATCGCGTTGCTCACCAGATTCGTCAGGATCTGCTTGAGGCGCAGCGGATCGCCGACCAGCGACAGCGGCGTGTCGCGGTACACCAGACTCACCAGTTCCAGCTGCTTGGCGTGGGCAGCGGGGGCGAGGATGGTCAGGGTGTCCTGCAACAGGTCGCGCAGGTTGAACGGAATATGGTCGAGCACCAGTTTGCCGGCCTCGATCTTCGAGAAATCGAGGATCTCGTTGATGATCCCCAGCAGGCTGTCGGCGGATTTTTCGATGGTGCCCAGGTAGTCGAGCTGGCGCGGGGTCAGCTCGCTTTTCTGCAACAGGTGGGTGAAACCGAGAATGCCGTTGAGCGGTGTACGGATCTCGTGGCTCATGTTGGCGAGGAATTCGGATTTGATCCGGCTCGCTTCCAGCGCTTCCTTGCGGGCCAGGTCCAGCTCGATGTTCTGGATCTCGATGGTTTCCAGGTTCTGGCGCACGTCTTCGGTGGCCTGATCGACGCTGTGCTGCAATTCTTCGCGGGCGTTTTGCAGGGTGCCGGCCATGCGGTTGATGCCGGACGCCAGTTCATCCAGCTCCTGACTGCCCAATGGCGGCAGACGGGTTTCCAGGTGACCGTCCTTGAGCTGCGCGACGGCCTGTTTGATCTGGCTCAGCGGGCGGTTGATCGTGCGGCCCATGCGCAAGGCCAGCAAGGCGGCGCCGGCCAGACCCGCGCCGATCAGCAGCAGGCTGGCGAACAGGCTTCGATAGCCGCGCAACAGCATGCCGTTGTGCGACAGCTCCAGTTCGACCCAGCCGAGCAGGCGGTCGGACTCTTGCGGGATCAGTTCGCCGGCGAGGTTGCGGTGTTTACCGAAAACCGGCAGCAGATAGCGCGTGGCGTCGTTGCCGCTGCGTCGCAGCAAATGCGCGCTGTCGCCGCTGGGCGCCTGATTGAGCATGGTCGGGCCGGCGTGGGCGAGTGGCGAGCGGTCGGGCGCGAGGAAGGTCACGGCGCGCACGTCCGGTTGTTCGAGAGACTGGGTGGCGATGCGCTCGAGCAGTTCGGCATCGCCGTGGCCCATGGCCGGTGCTACCAGCGGGGCCAGTTGCTCGGCGATCATTTCGCCGCGCTGCATCAATTGGGCTTGCAGGTCGGACTGCTGCGTCCAGGTGAAATACCCGCCCAGCACCAGTGCCATCAGGCTGGTCGGCAACAGGGTCAGCAGCAACACGCGACCTTTGATTCCCAGTTTCTTGAGCACGCCTTTCTCCTGCATCCCGCTGATCGTTGACTCACACGTGCGTCCGGCACGCGGTATCGGCGCAGTGTAGCGATTTGCTTGCGGGCAATCTTGGGAAAAATGATGTCGTGGTTGTTCACTCGCAGGCCGGTCATCTGTCCGACAGGTCAAGCTTGGGTTGCCGGGCGCCGGGCAATCTTGAATAATCGCCCAACTGAGAATTATTTGCAGATAGTCATGACTCCTGTCTCTATTGGCCAACCCCGCATTCTTTCCATCGAAGACGATCCCGTCCTCGGTGCCTATGTCCATGAACAACTGGGTCGCAGCGGCTTCCAGGTTACCTGGTGCCAGAACGGCAGCGAAGGCCTGAGCATTGCCCGGCGCCAGCCGTTCGATGTGGTGCTGATGGACATTCTGTTGCCGGGGCTGGACGGTCTGAACGTCCTGACCCAACTGCGTCAGAGCCATTCCACGCCGGTGCTGCTGATGTCAGCCCTCGGTGCCGAAGCCGACCGTATCAGCGGGTTTCGCCTCGGCGCAGACGACTATCTGCCCAAGCCCTTCAGCATGGCCGAGCTGCATGTGCGGATCGAAGCGATCCTGCGCCGGGTCGCCCTAGACCGTCGTCCGGCGGCCATCGCCCCGGTGGTGCCGGTCGGCGGGCTGCGTTTCGACGACGAGCAGTGCGACGTGTTCTACCTCGACCAGCCCGCCGGCCTGACCCGCAGCGAATACCGCCTGCTGGAAACCCTCAACCGCAACGACGAGGAAGTGCTGAGCAAGGCCTTCCTTTATCAGCACGTTCTTCAGCGCGGTTATGCGGCCCACGACCGCAGCCTCGACATGCACATCAGCCAGATCCGCCGCAAACTCAAGTCGGTCGGCTACACCGAGCGTGAAGTGCGCACGGTGTGGGGCAAGGGTTACGTCCTGAGTGCCGTCGATGAAAGTGTCTGACCTGCCGGGCCGGCACTCGCTGTTCTGGAAACTCGCCTGCCTGCTGGTGGCGTTCTGTCTGCTGATGATCTGGTTGAGCTGGTCTTGGGGCCGGTACATGGAACAGCGCAACCAGTTCCTCTCCGACGACGCCCGCCGCACGCTGAGCCGTTATGCCGCCGAGGCCGAACGCGCCTGGCAGCAGGGCGAGCGCGATGGCATTGATAGCTGGTTGCAAAGCATGGAGCTGCGCGAAGCCGGCTGGGTCGGCGTGATCGGTGGCAACCTGCAGTCGCTGGGCAGCCAGCCGTTGAGCACTCAAGAGCTTCAGCACCTGACTTTCCTGCGAGGCCTTGACTGGCCGATTCACAAAAAGGGCCGGCCGTGGCTGCGGGTCCCGTTCCCCACTGACCCGACTGCCGGCAGTCTGGTGATCGAGTTGCCCGAGCGATTCCTGCCGGGGAAATACCGGGTGTTCTGGCGCGTCATCACCAACGGTGTGATTCCCGGTCTGTTCACCTTGCTGCTGTGCGTCGGCCTGTATCGCCTGCTGGTGGTGCCGCTGAACAATCTTCGCGAGCAGGCCAATGCCTGGCGCGCCGATCAATTGAATGTGCGGTTGTCGAGCGGCATCACCCAGCGCCCCGATGAGCTCGGTGAACTGGCCCGCGCCTTCGACTCGATGTCCGAACGCCTGCAATCCACCGTCGCCCTGCAACAGCAGCTGCTGCGCGATTTGTCCCACGAACTGCGTACGCCTCTGAGCCGGTTGCGGGTCGCCAGCGAAAGCGAGCAGCAACTGCAACCGTTGCGCGAGCGCATCGGTCGCGAAGTCGACGTGATGCAGCGGTTGGTGGAAGACACCCTGCAACTGGCCTGGCTCGACACCGAACGCGCACCGTTGCCGGACGAAGCGATTCAGATTCAGGCGCTATGGGAAATGCTCACCGAAAACGCCTGCTACGAAAGTTGCTGCCCGATCAGGCAGTTGCAGTGCGGGGTTGAAGCTTCCTGCTGGGTGCGCGGCAATCTCAACACCCTGGCCCAGGCTCTGGAAAACATCCTGCGCAATGCGATTCGCCATTCGCCACCGGGAGGCATCGTGCGGCTCGATGGTCGGCGAGATGGCGATTACTGGCACCTGTGGCTGGAGGACGAGGGCGGCGGCGTGGACGAGGCGGATCTGGAACGGATCTTCTCGCCCTTCATTCGCCTCGACGGCTCGCGGCCGGGGGACGGTGGATTTGGTCTGGGACTGAGCATCGCGAGGAACGCGGTGCAACGCCAGGGCGGAACCCTGTGGGCCGAGAACGGCCCGTCGGGATTGCGACTGAATCTGCGGTTGGTGGCGGATGACAGTGCTGTCAGTCCCGACGTCTTCGCTGGCAAGCCAGCTCCCACCGTGGACATGAGCCGCCCGCAGATAGTTTGAGCTGCACAAGAAAGTGTCAGCGCTGCTGACACTATTTAAAAGTCGCACCACTGGCGCGACTTTTATTGCTTATTCCAAGAAACCATAAGCACCACACTTTGCGTGATATGGCCTGCGCAGGTTTGCCGGTATGATAGGCGCCCCCGCTGTCCGGATTGCGAAAAACGCCATGACCTTGCAGTACCCAACCATCGCCGATTGCGTCGGCAACACGCCGCTGGTGCGTTTGCAGCGCCTGCCCGGTGTCACCAGCAACACCCTTTTGCTCAAGCTCGAAGGGAACAACCCGGCGGGTTCGGTCAAGGATCGTCCGGCGTTGTCGATGATTACTCGCGCCGAGTTGCGCGGGCAGATCCACGAAGGCGATACGCTGATCGAAGCGACCTCGGGCAACACCGGGATCGCCCTGGCGATGGCCGCCGCGATCAAGGGTTACAAGATGATCCTGATCATGCCGGACAACTCCAGTGCCGAACGTAAAGCGGCGATGACCGCGTACGGCGCGCAGCTGATTCTGGTCAGCCAGGAAGAGGGCATGGAAGGCGCTCGCGATCTCGCCCAGCGGATGGAAGCCGAAGGCCGTGGCAAGGTGCTGGATCAGTTCGCCAACGGCGACAATCCTGAAGCGCACTACACCACCACCGGCCCGGAAATCTGGCGTCAGACCCAGGGCTCCATCACTCATTTCGTCAGCTCCATGGGCACCACCGGCACCATCATGGGCGTGTCGCGCTACCTCAAGGAGCAGAACGACAAGGTGCAGATCGTCGGCCTGCAACCGATGGAAGGCTCGGCCATTCCCGGCATCCGCCGCTGGCCGCAGGAATACCTGCCGAAGATCTATCAGGCCGAGCGTGTCGACCGCATCGTCGACATGGCGCAAAGTGAAGCCGAAGACGTCACTCGTCGTCTGGCCCGCGAAGAAGGCATCTTCTGTGGCGTGTCCTCGGGCGGTGCGGTGGCAGCGATGCTGCGCCTGTCCAAAGAAGTTGAAAACGCGGTGATCGTTGCGATCATCTGCGACCGTGGCGACCGTTACCTGTCGACCGGCATTTTCGACGCGCCCAACTGATGGCCAAGCACGAGAGAGGCCTGCGCTTCCAGCCCACCGGCGGCAGCAAGGCCCCGCAAATTCCGACCGGCAAAAAGCAGCGTTTGAGCATCGAGCGCCTGGCCAATGACGGTCGCGGCATCGCGTTTTTTGAAGGCAAAACCTGGTTCGTCCTCGGCGCCCTCGCGGGTGAAGAGGTCGAAGCGCGGGTGCTTGGCGCCCACGGCAAAGTGGTCGAGGCGCGCACCGAGCGCGTATTCACCGCCAGTGAATTGCGCCGTCCCGCACCTTGCCAGCACGCCGGCCGTTGCGGCGGTTGCAGCGTTCAGCATCTGCCCCACAACGAACAGCTTGCCCTGAAACAGCGCATGCTCGCCGAGCAGTTGTCGCGAGTTGCCGGTGCCGAACCCGAGGAGTGGGCGGCGCCGTTGACCGGTCCAGAATTCGGCTACCGTCGCCGCGCCCGGATCGCCGTACGCTTGGACAGCAAGGCCAAAAAGCTTGAAGTCGGTTTCCGTGCCGCCGGCAGTCAGGACATCGTCGCGATCAGCGAATGCCCGGTGCTGGTACAGCCCTTGCAGCCGATCATGACCCGCTTGCCGGAGATGCTTCGTCGCTTGAGCAAACCTCAGGCGCTGGGGCATGTCGAATTGTTCAGTGGCTCGTCACTCGCCGTTCTGCTGCGTCACATGGCGCCGCTGTCCGAGGCCGACCTGACGATCCTCAAGGATTTCTGCGCGTTCCATGAAGCGCAACTCTGGCTGCATGGCGAAGGCGAGCCGCAGCCGGTGGATGATGCACTGTCGCTCGGCTATCGCCTGGAACAATGGGATCTGCAACTGGCCTACCGGCCGGGGGATTTCATTCAGGTCAACGCCGGGGTCAACGAGGCCATGGTTGCGCAAGCGCTGGACTGGTTGAAACCGACGAGCGATGAGCGCGTGCTCGACCTGTTTTGCGGTCTGGGCAACTTCGCCCTGCCGCTGGCGAAAGCCGCGCGTGAAGTGGTGGCGGTCGAAGGCGTGCAGACCATGGTCGATCGCGCGGCGGCCAATGCCGCTAGCAACAATTTGCATAACACAAAGTTTTTTCAGGCCGATTTATCCCAGCCTTTGACCGATGCCCAGTGGATCGGAAACGGCTTTTCTGCGGTACTCTTGGACCCACCGCGCGACGGTGCTTTCGAGGTGGTGCGCAAGCTGGCGACCCTGGGCGCCAAACGGTTGGTGTACGTGTCGTGCAACCCTGCAACTCTGGCGCGCGATACGGTCGAATTGATCAAGCAGGGCTACCGGTTAAAACGTGCCGGGATTCTCGATATGTTTCCTCAGACGGCACATGTCGAGGCCATGGCGTTATTTGAAGCGAGCCAGGATGGCTCGTCTGATCCGACTGGTCGTCCGTAGCGCTCGCATTGGCCCCGCGAGCGCGAACGGGCATTGACGGTCAGTGATTTGACGCATTGAATCTGCGTCGTAGGGAAGGTAAAGCAAGATGGTACAGGTGAGAGCACACCAGCCGATCAACACTGACGGCAGTATCAATCTCGAGGCTTGGCTCGATCATGCGGTCAGTGTCGATCTGGCACTGGATCGCGAAGCCTTGAAAGAGGCCTGCGAGTACGCTCGCCAGGCCGAGCAACAATCCAATGCGGCGAAGAATCTCTGGTCCGAAGGCAGCGGCAGTTTCAGCACGGGCCTCGAGATCGCCGAGATCCTCGCCGACCTCAAGCTCGATCAGGATTCGCTGGTGGCTGCGGTTCTCTATCGCGGCGTGCGCGAAGGCCAGATCGAACTCGCGGCGGTCAGCCAGCGCTTCGGCCCGGTGGTCGCCAAGCTGATCGACGGCGTGCTGCGCATGGCGGCGATCAGTGCCAGCCTCAGCCCTCGCCAGTCGATGGTCCTCGGCACCCAGGGCCAGGTGGAAAACCTGCGCAAGATGCTGGTGGCGATGGTCGACGACGTGCGTGTCGCGCTGATCAAGCTCGCCGAACGCACCTGCGCGATCCGTGCGGTGAAAACCGCCGACGACGAAAAACGTAACCGGGTCGCCCGGGAAGTATTCGATATCTATGCGCCGCTCGCGCATCGACTCGGCATCGGTCATATCAAATGGGAACTGGAGGACTTGTCCTTCCGTTACCTGGAACCCGATCAATACAAACAGATTGCCAAGCTGCTGCACGAGCGGCGGCTCGACCGCGAGCGTTTCATCGCCGACGTGATGACCCAGCTCAAGGACGAATTGCAGGCCACCGGCGTCGAAGCCGACATCAGCGGCCGGGCCAAACACATCTATTCGATCTGGCGCAAAATGCAGCGCAAGGGTCTGGAATTCAGCCAGATCTACGACGTGCGTGCGGTGCGCGTGCTGGTGCCGGAAATGCGCGACTGCTACACCGCGCTCGGCATCGTCCACACCCTGTGGCGGCACATCCCGAAAGAGTTCGACGACTACATCGCCAACCCGAAAGAGAACGGCTACCGCTCGTTGCACACGGCGGTGATCGGCCCGGAAGGCAAGGTGCTGGAGGTCCAGATCCGGACCCATTCGATGCACGAAGAGGCCGAGCTCGGCGTCTGCGCGCACTGGCGCTACAAGGGCACCGACGTCAAGTCCGGCTCGAACCACTACGAAGAGAAAATCTCCTGGCTGCGTCAGGTCCTCGAGTGGCACGAAGAGCTGGGCGACATCGGTGGTCTCGCCGAACAGCTGCGGGTCGATATCGAGCCGGACCGGGTCTACATCTTCACCCCGGACGGTCACGCCATCGACTTGCCGAAGGGCGCGACACCGCTGGACTTCGCCTACCGCGTGCACACCGAAATCGGGCACAACTGCCGTGGCGCGAAGATCAACGGGCGCATCGTTCCGCTCAACTACAGCCTGCAGACCGGCGAGCAGGTCGAGATCATCACCAGCAAGCACGGCACGCCGAGCCGTGACTGGCTGAACCCGAACCTCGGTTACGTCACCACGTCCCGGGCGCGGGCGAAGATCGTGCACTGGTTCAAGTTGCAGGCGCGCGATCAGAACGTCGCGGCGGGCAAGACCCTGCTCGAACGCGAACTCAGTCGCCTCGGCCTGCCGGCGGTGGATTTCGACAAGCTGGCCGACAAGGCCAACATGAAAACCGCCGAGGACATGTTCGCCGCCCTTGGCGCCGGCGACCTGCGTCTGGCGCAACTGGTGAATCTGGCGCAACAACTGGTCGAGCCGGAACGCGGCAACGAACAGCTGGAACTGATTCCGCGCAAGGCGACCGGCTACAAACCGGGCAAGCGCGGCGACATCCAGATCCAGGGTGTCGGCAACCTGATGACCCAGATGGCCGGCTGCTGCCAGCCGTTGCCGGGCGATGCGATCGTCGGCTACATCACCCAGGGCCGTGGCGTGAGCATTCACCGTCAGGACTGCGCCTCGGTGCTGCAACTGGCCGGGCGGGAGCCGGAGCGGATCATTCAGGTCAGCTGGGGCCCGGTGCCGGTGCTCACCTATCCGGTGGACATCGTCATCCGCGCCTACGACCGTTCCGGTCTGCTGCGTGACGTTTCGCAGGTGCTGCTCAACGAGCGGATCAACGTGCTGGCGGTCAACACCCGCTCGAACAAGGAGGACAACACCGCGCTGATGTCCCTGACCATCGAGATTCCGGGTCTGGACGCGCTGGGGCGGTTGCTGGGGCGGATTTCCCAGTTGCCGAACATCATCGAAACGCGGCGTAACCGGACTCCATGAAACCGATCTACAGCCTTGAAGACCTGCTGCACCTGATGAACCGTCTGCGCGACCCGCAGTACGGTTGCCCGTGGGACATCAAGCAGACTTACGCGACCATCGTCCCGCACACCCTTGAAGAGGCCTACGAAGTCGCCGACGCCATCGAGCGCGGCGACTTCGACCACCTGCAGGGCGAGTTGGGCGATCTGCTGTTTCAGGTGGTGTATTACAGCCAGCTGGCACGGGAGGAGGGGCGGTTCGAATTCGCCGGCGTGGTCGACAGCATCACCCGCAAGCTGATCCGTCGCCATCCGCATGTGTTTCCCACCGGTGATCTGTATGCGCCGCTGGATGTGCCGCGCCTGAACGAAGAGCAGGTCAAACAGCGCTGGGAGGAGATCAAGGCCGAAGAGCGCGCCGAGAAATCCGCCGAGCCGCAGCAACTGTCACTGCTCGACGATGTGCCGGCTGCATTGCCGGCCCTGTCCCGCTCGGCCAAGTTGCAGAAGCGCGCCGGGCAGGTCGGTTTTGACTGGCCGGATGCCTTGCCGGTGCTGGACAAGGTCCGTGAAGAGCTCGATGAAGTACTCGAAGCCATGTCCGAAAATGACCCGCAAGCGGTGGCCGACGAGATTGGTGACCTGCTGTTTTCCGTGGTCAATCTGGCCCGGCACCTGAAGGTCGATCCGGAAAGCGCGTTGCGTGGCGCCAACGCCAAGTTCGAGCGACGTTTCCGTTTTATCGAACAGGCATTGCGCGACACCCACCGACCCATGGAAGATTGCACCCTCGAAGAGTTGGACGCCCTGTGGGGCGAAGCCAAACGTCAGGAAAAGAATTCGCCCAGCTGTGGCTGAGCCGTTGCCCAAGTGAGTAAGCATCAATGAGCCTTTCCCTTCGCGACCAGTTGCTCAAGGCAGGACTGGTCAACCAAAAGCAGGCCAAGCAGGTCAGCAAAGACAAACAGAAACAACAGCGCCTGGCCCACAAAGGCCAGATCGAACTGGACGACTCCCAGCAGCGTGCTGCCCAGGAAGCCATGGCCGAGAAGGTCAAGCGCGACCAGGAGCTGAACCGCCAGCAGCAGGAGAAGGCGGAAGCCAAGGCCCGCGCCGCGCAGGTCAAGCAGTTGATCGAGGTCTCGCGTCTGCCGAAGCTGACGACCGAGGACTACTACAACTTCGTCGACGACAAGAAGGTCAAGCGCATCTCGGTCAACACGCTGATGCGCAACAAGCTCAGCAGCGGCTCGCTGGCGATCGTGCACCATGCCGGCGGTTACGAAGTGATTCCTCGTGAGGCGGCCCTGAAGATTCAGGAGCGCGATCCACAGCGCATCGTGCAGCTCAACGAGAAGGTCGAAGAGGTCAATGCCGAGGACGATCCGTACGCGGCCTATGTGATCCCTGATGATCTGATGTGGTAAAGATTTCACCGGGCCGCAAAGTGGCCCTGAGATAAACGACAAACCCCGCTCATGGCGGGGTTTGTCGTTTTCAATGCTGTGATTTTGCTTCAGGCGGATTTCAGATCCCGCTGGCGTTCTTGCAGTTCCAGTTCGGCCTTGTAGTTGTGGGCGTCGATCTCGTTGTGGAACATGCCGACCAGCAAGTCTTGTTGATGCACATCCCAGATCCGTACGCCGGCGGCTACGCCTTCATGGGACATGTGTGAATCGTCGCGTTCAGTTACTTTTACAGTCATCTGCTAGCTCCAATCTCTGTTATCTGCAGCAAGGCGTGTGCAGGACTCTTTTATAGATTTTGTTAGCCTGCTAAGTAAACGCCCGATTTGTGCAATGTATTCTTGCGAAATCTGCAACAGCGCTGGAGCCCGCTGAATCCGCGACATTCAGTCGCAGGGCGGTAAGTTGCATGACAAACGTTTCATCTTGGCGCCGCTGAAAATGCCTTTCTCCAGGCGAAAAAAAACGCCCCGAACCAGTCGGGGCGTTTTCATGTGCGGCTCAGCGGGAGGGAATTACTTGCCTTCCCAGCGCTTCAGCACGAGGGTGGCGTTGGTGCCACCGAAGCCGAAGCTGTTGCTCATCACGGTGTTGATGGTGGCGTTCTCGCGGGTCTTGGTCAGCACCGGCAGATCGGCCACTTCAGGGTCCAGTTCGTCGATGTTGGCGGAACCGGCGATGAAGTTGCCTTCCATCATCAGCATGCAGTAGATCGCTTCGTGAACGCCGGCGGCGCCCAGGGAGTGACCCGACAGGCTCTTGGTGGAGCTGATGGCCGGGGCCTTGTCGCCGAACACTTCACGCACGCCTTTCATTTCCGCAACGTCGCCGACCGGAGTCGAAGTGCCGTGGGTGTTCAGGTAGTCGATCGGGGTATCGACGGTGGACAGCGCCTGCTGCATGCAGCGGATGGCGCCTTCGCCGCTTGGAGCCACCATGTCGTAGCCGTCGGAAGTTGCGCCGTAGCCAACGATTTCCGCGTAGATCTTCGCGCCACGGGCCAGAGCGTGTTCCAGCTCCTCGACCACTACCATGCCGCCACCGCCGGCGATGACGAAACCGTCACGGTCGGCGTCGTAGGCGCGGGAAGCTTGTTCCGGGGTGTCATTACGCTTGCTGGACAGGGCGCCCATCGCGTCGAACAGGAACGACTGGCTCCAGTGCTCTTCTTCACCGCCGCCGGCGAACACGATGTCCTGCTTGCCCATCTGGATCTGTTCCATGGCGGTACCGATGCAGTGAGCACTGGTGGCGCAGGCAGAAGCGATGGAGTAGTTCAGGCCCTTGATCTTGAACGGGGTGGCCAGGCAAGCCGAAACGGTGCTGCTCATGGTCCGCGTTACACGGTATGGGCCGACGCGCTTCACGCCTTTCTCGCGCAGGATGTCCAGCGCTTCCATCTGGTTCAGGGTCGACGCGCCGCCGGAACCTGCGATCAGGCCGGTACGCGGGTTGGACACCTGCTCTTCGGTCAGACCGGAGTCAGCGATGGCGTCTTTCATGGCCAGGTAGGCGTAAGCCGCTGCGTGGCCGACGAAGCGATAGATCTTGCGATCGATCAGCTCTTCAAGGTTGAGGTCGATGGAGCCGGAAACCTGGCTACGCAGACCCATTTCGGCGTATTCCGGGTTGAACCGGATGCCAGGGCGGCTTGCACGCAGGTTAGCGGAGACGGTCTCTTTGTCATTGCCCAGGCACGAAACGATGCCCAGACCAGTGATAACGACGCGGCGCATGCGAATAACCCTTAGAAGTTGTCAGTGGAGGTGAACACGCCGACGCGAAGGCCTTCGGCGGTGTAGATTTCGCGACCGTCGACAGTCACCGAACCGTCGGCAATGGCCAGGTTCAGCTTGCCCTTGAGGACGCGCTTGATATGAATGTTGTAGGTGACTTTCTTGGCGGTCGGCAGGACCTGGCCGAAGAATTTCACTTCGCCCGAACCCAGCGCACGGCCGCGGCCCGGCAGGCCTTGCCAGCCGAGGAAGAAGCCGACCAGTTGCCACATGGCGTCCAGACCCAGGCAGCCCGGCATCACCGGATCGCCTTCGAAGTGGCACGCGAAGAACCACAGGTCAGGGTTGATATCCAGCTCGGCGACCAATTCACCTTTGCCGTACTTGCCGCCTTCTTCGCTGATCAGGGTGATGCGATCCACCATCAGCATGTTCGGGGCGGGCAGTTGCGCGTTACCTGGGCCGAACAGCTCACCGCGACTGCAGCGCAGCAGGTCTTCCCGAGTAAAGGCGTTTTGTTTGGTCATGCGAGCTCCTCAATAATCCCATGCGGCAGGTGGGGCAAATCTTCCCGGCCGATCGACGCGTTCATGCCTCGAACCGGCAGCCTACTCATAGACTATTGCGTTGTGGTGAAAGTCACAGCACCAAGGACATGAATGTACACTTGTGCACTGAAATTTTTAATCAAGCCCCTTTTGAGGCTCGTTCGGGTGCCTAAGACTGCCGCACTTTCGCTTTTCACGCCAGTCGCAGATGCTCGAAAGGGCCCCGTTACTGCACCCATCGCTGCAGAATCTGCTGCAGATCATTGCGTTTGAATGGCTTGGCCAGGTAATCGTTCATCCCCGCCGACAAGCAGTTTTCCCGGTCGCCCTGCAACGCATTGGCGGTCAGGGCGATGATCGGCACATGGCCGCAGCCGGGCAGGCGGCGGATCTGTCGGGTTGCCTCGTAACCGTCAATCAGCGGCAAGCGGCAATCCATCAGGATCGCTTCGAAACGGTTGTCCCCGGCGCTGCGCACCGCCTGCACACCATCGGTGGCGACGCTGACGGTAAATCCCAGACTGCGCAACATCGCTTCGATCACCGTCTGGTTGACCGGGTTGTCCTCTACCAGCAGCACATTGCGTCCTTCGCCGTGACTGTCGCCGTTCAGTGTGCGCGGTGCTGCCAGCGCGGGCAGTGCCTGCTTATATAAAGCCAGCGGTATTTCCAGGGTGAATACCGACCCGCGACCTTCTTCGCTCTGAGCGCGCAAGGTGCCGCCCATCCGTTCGGCGAGCGTGCGGGCAATCGGCAGGCCCAGGCCGGTGCCGCCATATCGACGGGAAATCGAACTGTCGGCCTGCTGGAACGCGTTGAACATCAGCTCCAGGCTCTCCGGCGAAATGCCGATGCCACTGTCACGCACCGCGCAGGTGAACCACAGCAATTCGTGATCCAGCGACTGCCACTGCGCCTCGATGCTGACGCGCCCCTGTTCGGTGAACTTCAGCGCATTGCCGACCAGGTTGACCAGAATCTGCCGGATCCGCGTCGGATCGCCCTGTACCTGCAAGTCGCGCATGTCGTCGGGAATCCGCAGTTGCAGGGCCAGCCCGCGTTGCGCCGCGCTGTGCTGGAACGACTGGGCGCAGGCGCCGATCACTTCGGCGAGATTGAACGGAATGTGCTCGAGCTCCAGCTCCGAACGCTCGATGCGCGAGAAATCCAGAATGTCGTTGATCACCTTGAGCAAATGCTCGGTGGACTCGGAAGCCAGCGCCGCGTACTCGACCTGCTCTTCGGTCATGTCGGTGGTTTCCAGCAATTGCAGCATGCCCAGCACGCCGTTCATCGGGGTGCGCAGTTCATGGCTCATCATCGCCAGGAAATCCGATTTGGCGTTGTTGGCCTTCTCCGCCTCTTCGCGGGTCTGGATCAGTTGCGCCATCGCCTGATGCTGTTCGCGGCTGGCCTGCTCCAGCGCCTGGGCCAGGTTGTTGATGTGCTGGGACAGGGCGCCCAGCTCGGTGTCATCGACAATCGGCAGCGGGGTCTTGTAGTCGCCGTCCTGAATCGCCTTGACCGCATTGCCGATGTCGCGAATCGGCTGCGACAGGCTGCCGGCCAGCCGCCGCGCCAGCACAAACGTGAAGAGCAGGGCGAACAACGCCAGAATCCCGGCCTTGAGCAAAATTTCCTGTTGGCGCTGACTGAAGGCGTCATTCGACAGCCCGACGATCACCCGCCCCAGATAATCCTCGCTGGCCACGCCGGGATTGCTCTTGCCGTCCTGAAAGAAATCGTTGTGCAGGGCAATGCGTTGCAGCCGCACCGGCGCCTGGAACACCTCGACCTGATGCGGACGATTGTGCGCATCCGCCGGCTGTTCGACGTAGGCCAGAATCCGGTTGGCGCTGTCCTGCACTTCCAGAAACCGCACGTTCGGCGTGGCCAGCGTGGCTTTGAGCAGGCTTTCCAGCACTTCGTTGTTGCCGGAAATCACCCCGTACTCGGTGGCCGGTGCGAGTTGGTTGGCGATCAACTGGCCGGTGTGGTTCAACTCCTGACGCAAATCCTGAATGCGCACGAAGGTGAAAAAGCTGATCAGCAGCAAGGTCAGCAACAGCGCAGGGCCCAGGCTGATCAACTGGGTGCGGGTGTTGATGTCCCAACGGCGGAAAATCATGGGCGGCGCTCTCCTTCGGCCAGTTCTGCGGCGACAGACGCTTCATTCATCGGTTCTATCCCTAAGGAACGAGCCACCTGCGCATTACTTGAGACTTTAAAACGCCCGGGATAGAGCGTGCGCGGCCAGGTGGTCGGTGGCCGGTCGAGCAATTCGTCGAGAACGGCCAGCCAGTCGTTCTGATCGCTGTAGGTACTGGCCAGGCTGCCGGCGCGAACGAACGAGACATTCGGCCCGACCAGCGCCAGTTGCCGAGAGTAACTGCTGAGCAACAGGTTCTTCGCGGTTTTCGGGTTGTACAGGTCTGGGTCGTCGAGGCCCAGCAGCACGTCGCTGTTTTTCAGCACGGTCTGCAGGGGGCGGCTGTCGTGAGTGTTGTCCCAGCGTTGGGGGACGATTTGCAGATTCAGCGGCTGGGCGGCCGATTGCAGCTCCTTGAGCAGGAACTCGCTGTGTTGATCGAACAGCACGCCGACTCGCCCGGCCTGGGGCAGGATCCGGCGGATCAGTTGCAACTGACGGCTCAGCGGCGGATCGGCCCACAGCAGGCTCAAGTGGGGTGGTTGCGCGTCGCCGAAGCGTTGCCGGGCTTGCAGGCGGCTGATGCGCAGGACCAACGTCGCCGGGCCTTGGCTTTCCTGCATGCGCCAGTCGAGACTCGGGAGATCCAGCAGGATCAGGCGCAGGCTCGACGGCAACTTGCCCGGCGCCGGCAAACTGGCCAGCGGCTGGAAATGCACGCGGTCGGTCGGGCGCAGTTCGCTCAGGGCCTGAACGAAGGACTGCACGCCGGGGCTTTCCTCGGCGCCGGTCAGCAAAATGTCGGCCGCCTGCACCGCCACGCCATGCAGCCACGCTGTCAGGAACAGACAAAGCCCGGCCAGCCATTGGCCGAGTGTTGGCATCTTCCGTGACATGGCGTAGCGCATCTAGAACTCCAGCTCGGCGCTGAAATACACCACGCGGCGTTCGTCGTAATTGTTGTCGACGAAGGTGGTCGGCTCATGGTCGAGGCGTTGTTGCAGCACGCCGGCCAGTTGCAGTTGGGCCTTGCCCAAGGCGATGCGTTTGGCGATGCGCGTGTCGACCCGCTCGAAGCGGTAACCGTTGAGCGCGTTGTCACCGTAATAGAAGAGGGCGCTGTTCCAGCCGTGGCCCCAATCGCGCAGCCAGCCCGCCGAGCCGCTGTTGCGCGCGGTGAATTGCTGGTCCAGTGGGTTGCTCGCCTCGGCGTCGACGAAGGCGTAGGTCAGGCGCAGGCGGTCGGCCGCACTCAGGCGCCAGTCCAGTTGCGTCTCGGTGCCGCGAAAGCGCGAATCGTTGGCGTTGCTGGCAATGTATTGATTGTTGCGCAGCGGCTCGCTGATCATCCCGGTGATTTCGTCGTAGAACAGCTTCACATCCAGCGCCAGGCCCCATTCCGGGAAAAAGCCGTTGTAGCCCAGTTCCCGCGAGCGCATGTGTTCCTGGTCCAGATCGCCGGGGCCCCGGGTCTTGACGAAGTAGCGGGCCGAAGACTGGCCATAGGCGGCGGGCCGCAGGTTGGTCACCTGATAACTCCAGTTGACGTTGTTCTCGAACATGTCCGGCGAACGGATGGCTTCCGAATACACCGCGCGCAGGCTGTGGCGCGGATTGAACAGGTAGTTGACCGCAAACCGGGGCGTCAGCGAGCTGCCGATCAATTGCGTGTCTTCGAACATGGCGCCGCCCTGCAACAGCCAGTGTTCGCTGGCGCGCCATTCCAGCTGGCCGAAGGCGCGCCAGGTGGTGTCGTCCAGCGTGCCGTTGAAATAGGTCTCGGAATCGGCACGGTCGTAACGATAGTTCAGGCCGCTGACCAGACGCAGGCTATCGGACAGGCTGAGGGTGTCCTGCAACTCCAGGTCGTAGCGCGATTCCCGGGCACTCTGGTCGATGTCGCCGCACAGGGTCTGGCGCGCGCCGTTGCGCCACTGATCCAGCACCTGATTGGCCAGGGCCATTTCCTGCGGCGTGCCGGCGGGTGCGCCGGGGCCGGTGAACAGGGTCATGTTGCGGGCCAGGCGTTCGGTGTAGTTCGGGTTGAGTTGCCACAGCTCCGTGAGCTGCGGGCTGAACGACACCTCGGCGTCACAGGCGCGCCAGGTTTGCTGGCGATCCCAGTGTTGTGCCGAGCCCTGCACATAAAGACTGTGATCGGGGTTGAGGTCCAGATTCCAGCGCACCGAACCGGCGTAGTCCTTGGCAACCACGTCGGAATTGTTCCCGGCAGCCGTAATCCCGGAGAACACCGGTCGGTAGGTGTAAGGCCGTTGATTGGTCCCGTCCTTGGCGTTGATCTGCCAGTCGAGGCTCTGGTTGTCGCTCAGGGTCTGGCTGACGGCGAGGCTGAAGCGATTCAAGCGGCGGTTGTCGCGGTAATCGGCGCCGGTACGGTCGCTGTCGAAGCCGTCGTCTTCCTGGCCGGACAGCGACAGACGCAGGTCGCCGCCATTCCAGCCGGTGCTCTGGCTGGCATAGAAGTCGTTGATGCCGCGTTGGCCGCGCGTCAGCTTCAGCCGCGTGCCGTGGCTGTCCGCCGGGTTACGGGTGATGATGTTAACCACTGCCATCAGCGCGTTGGCGCCGTAGCTGACGGTGTTCGGGCCGCGAAAGACTTCGATGCGCTCAATGTCTTCCATCGCCACCGGGATGTCGCTCCAGTCCACGGTCGCCAGACCGGCGCGGTACACCGAACGGCCGTCGATCAACACTTGCATGCGTCGGGCTTCAGTGGCGTTGGTCCCGTGGTAGTTCACCGCCGCCTGATTGCCGCTGATGTTGCCGACCATCATCCCCGGCACCAGCCGCAACAGTTCGCTGATGTCCCGGGCACCGCTGGCGGCGATCAGTTCGCTGTCCAGTACGGTCATGCTGCCCGGGACTTCCGCCGGCGACTGTTTCAGGCGCGTGGCGGTCAGGATCTGCGGCAAGGCCTCACTGTCGACAAACAGGTCGTCCGCCAGCAGCACCGGGCTGAACAGCAGCGCCAGCAGCAGGGACGAACGCGGGGAAGGGGGGCCAGAAAACACGACGCAGCCTTGATAGCAAAGAATTGGCGCGCATGTTAACCGAGCTCGACGACTTTTCCAGTCACGTTACAGGCATTTTCCTCGGTTTTATTGGTCTTCTTCCTACATGTGCGGGTAATTGACGCCGGGGCTGTCCGAGAAGGGGACGCTCCGTATAATGCCGGCATCGCCACTGGTATGGATTAACGGATTACATATGACTGAACAGCGCCCGATTGCGGTCCTGGGAGGCGGAAGTTTCGGTACCGCCGTGGCCAATCTGTTGGCCGAGAACGGCCATCAAGTCCGGCAGTGGATGCGTGACCCCGAACAGGCCGAGGCCATCCGGATCAATCGCGAGAACCCGCGTTACCTCAAAGGCATCAAGATTCTGCCGGGCGTGACCGCGGTCACCGACCTGCAGGAAACCCTCGACGCCTGCGATTTGTGTTTCGTCGCGTTGCCGTCCAGCGCGCTGCGCACGGTTTTGGCGCCTCATGCCGAGCGCCTGAGCGGCAAGATGCTGGTCAGCCTGACTAAGGGCATCGAAGCCCACACCTTCAAACTGATGAGCCAGATTCTCGAAGAGATCGCCCCGCAGGCACGTATCGGCGTGCTGTCCGGGCCGAACCTTGCGCGGGAAATCGCCGAGCACGCGCTGACTGCCACCGTGGTTGCCAGTGAAGACGAAGAACTCTGCAAAGCCGTGCAGGCCGCGTTGCATGGCCGCACTTTCCGCGTCTACGCCAGCGCCGACCGTTTCGGCGTGGAATTGGGCGGCGCACTGAAAAACGTCTACGCGATCATCGCCGGCATGGCGGTGGCGCTGGAAATGGGCGAGAACACCAAGAGCATGCTGATCACCCGCGCCCTGGCCGAGATGACCCGGTTTGCGGTGAATCAGGGGGCCAACCCTATGACCTTCCTCGGTCTGGCCGGGGTCGGCGATCTGATCGTCACCTGCTCGTCGCCGAAAAGCCGCAACTACCAGGTCGGTTTCGCCCTTGGTCAGGGCTTGAGCCTCGACGAAGCGGTGTCGCGCCTGGGTGAGGTGGCCGAAGGGGTCAATACCCTGAAAGTGCTCAAGGCCAAGGCTCAGGAGGTTGGCGTCTACATGCCGCTGGTCGCCGGACTGCATGCAATCCTCTTCGAAGGGCGCACGCTTGAGCAGGTGATCGGTCTGCTGATGCGCGCCGAGCCGAAAACCGATGTCGACTTTATTTCCACCAGTGGTTTCAACTGATTCAGCAGGGAGCAGGCCATGAACGATCCGAAAACCGAAGCCAAATATGAATCCATCCTCCTGCGGGTGTTGTGGATGATTGTTTACATCCTGGTCTGGCAGGTGGCGCAGTTCATCCTCGGCGCGGTGGTGCTGGTGCAGTTGATCTATCGTTTGATCTATGGCGCCCCGAGCGCCAGCCTGATGAATTTCGGCGACAGCCTGAGCCAGTTTCTGGCGCAGATCGGCCGTTTCGGCAGCTTCCACAGCGACCAGAAACCCTGGCCGTTCGCCGACTGGCCGGCGCCGCGTACGCCGGAAGGTGAAGCGCCACACGTTGTTGCGCCGGCACCGCATCCGGCCCGGGATGAGGAACCCAAGCTATGAAACTCTGGGTATTGCGTCACGGTGAGGCCGAGCCTTATGGCTCGCGCCCCGACTCCGAGCGGGAACTGACCGCTCACGGTCGCAAGGAAGTGTTGAGCAGCGCGGCCCGTTTGATGGGCCAGCCGCTGACCGCCATCTACGCCAGCCCGTACCTGCGGGCGCAGCAGACGGCACAACTGGTGCGCGAAGCCCTCGGCTTCGAGCCGGAGATCCGCACGGTCGAGTGGCTGACCCCGGAAGTTGATCCGGACCGCGTGGCCGAGCAACTGGTGTCGGTGAGCAACGTGCTGCTGGTCAGCCACAATCCGCTGGTGGGCAATCTGCTCAGCTACCTGCAACACGGTGCGGGCTACCCACCGGAAAAGGTCAGTACCGCCGGGCTGGCCGAGCTTGAACACAGCGAGTTGCTGATCGGTTCGATGACGCTCAACAGCCTTAAACATCCCTGAAATTTTTTGTACGAAATAGTCAACCAAGCACTTGCTTGGTTGACTACGCTTGCTCCAGACCAAAAAACAGGAGCGAGTCGAATGTCTTCCGCCTTCCGTTTGCCGCTGGACGTGTTTTACGAACGCGAGGCCCGGCACCCGCGTCAGCGTTTTCTGGTGCAGCCGATCGGCGGCGGGCAGGTCGAGACGCTGACCTGGGCCGACGTCGGCCATCAGGCCCGCTGCGCCGCGCACTGGTTGCGCTCCCGGGAATTGCCGCAAGGCAGCCACATCGCCCTGATCTCGAAAAACTGCGCGCACTGGATCATCGCCGACCTGGCAATCTGGATGGCCGGACACGTTTCGGTGCCGCTCTATCCGAACCTCACTGCCGAATCCGTGAATCAGGTGCTTACTCACTCGGAAAGCGTGCTGGCGTTCATCGGCAAGCTCGATGACTGGCCGGGCATGTCGCCGGGTGTACCGGCTGGCCTGACCACCGTCAGCCTGCCGCTGCATCCGTCGGGTACGTTCGATTTCAACTGGGACGATGTGCAGCGCAGTTCGCCGATCCAGGACGATCCGCGTCCCGCCGCCGAGCAACTGGCGACGATCATTTACACCTCCGGCACCACCGGCCTGCCCAAGGGCGTGATGCACAGCTTCGCCAATCTCGGGTTCGCGACGACGCGCGGCACGCAACTGTTCGGTCTCAATGAGAACGACCGGCTGCTGTCGTATCTGCCGCTGTGTCATGTGGCCGAGCGGATGTTCGTCGAACTGGCGTCGATCTATACCGGGCAGACGGTGTTTTTCGCCGAGAGCCTCGACACCTTCCTCGACGATCTCAAGCGGGCGCGGCCGACGGCGATGTTCGGTGTGCCGCGGATCTGGACCAAATTCCAGATGGGCGTCTACAGCAAGATCCCGGCGAAACGCCTGGATTTCCTCCTCGGTCTGCCCTTTATCGGCAAACGCATCGGCCACAAGGTATTGGCCGGATTGGGGCTGGATGCGTTGCGCGTGGCGCTGTCCGGCGCGGCGCCGGTGCCGCTGACCTTGTTGCGCTGGTATCAGAAACTCGGGCTCGACGTGCTGGAGGTCTACGGCATGACCGAAAGCTGCGGGTATTCGCACATCTGCCTGCCGGGGCAATACAAGGAAGGCTGGATCGGCCGGCCATGCCCCGACGTGGAAGTGCGGATCGACGAGTCCGGCGAAGTGCAGGTGCGCAGCCAGGCGAACATGCTCGGCTATTTCAAGGAACCGCAGAAAACCGCCGAGACCCTCACCGAAGACGGCTTCCTGCGCACCGGCGACAAGGGCGAACAGGACGCCGAAGGGCGCTTGCGCCTGACCGGGCGGCTCAAGGAAATCTTCAAGACCAGCAAGGGCAAGTACGTCGCCCCGGCGCCGATCGAAAACCGGCTGGCGGTGCATTCGCGGATCGAACAAGTCTGCGTGGTCGGCGATGGCCTGAGTGCGCCGCTGGGGTTGTGCGTGCTCTCGGCGGTGGGCCGGGAAGAGCCCCGCGCGCCGCTGCATTCGAGCCTGGAAAAACTGCTGGAGGAGGTCAACGCCGTGCTCGACAAGCACGAGCGCCTGCGTCGGCTGGTAGTGGTCAAGGACAGCTGGGCGGTGGAGAACGGCTTCCTCACGCCGACCCTGAAGATCAAACGCAACATCATCGAAGACACCTACGGAGCACGTTTCGAAGAATGGAGCGAGCGCAGCGAGGCGGTGCTGTGGCAGGATTGAGCGTCGATCAAAACAACAAAGGAAGCCTGCGATGACCTTGTGGCGCACCACTCCGAACATCGAGCAGTTGAACGCAATCCAGAAAAACACCATCGGCGAAGTGCTGGACATCCGCTTCGAGTCCTTCGACGAAGAATCGCTGACGGCCAGCATGGTCATCGACCATCGCACCCATCAGCCTTACGGCCTGCTGCACGGCGGCGCCTCGGTGGTGCTGGCCGAGAGCGTCGGCTCGATGGCCAGTTACCTGTGCATCGACGCCAGCAAGTTCTATTGCGTGGGCCTGGAAATCAACGCCAACCACTTGCGCGGCCTGCGCAGCGGACGGGTGACGGCGGTGGCCAAACCGATTCACATCGGCCGCACCACCCACGTCTGGGACATCCGTCTGACCAGCGATGAAGGCAAGGCCAGTTGCGTGTCGCGCCTGACCATGGCGGTTGTTCCACTTGGGGAACAACCGCCGGCGCGTTGATGGCCGAAGCGTCATAGCCCTGACCGGACTGTCATCATTCCTGGCAGTTACGGTCATTGCTGAAGGACGCGGTCTTACGGACAATCAACGCCTGTTTTCCGCTCATGGATTTGCCGGTATGTCGCAACCGATCTTCTTCGCCCACGCCAATGGTTTCCCTTCGGGTACCTACGGCAAACTGTTCGCGGCGCTGGCGCCCGAGTACCGGGTCGCGCATCTGGAACAACACGCCCATGACCCGCGTTTCCCGGCGGGTGACAACTGGTACCACCTGGTCGACGAACTCATCCATCACCTGCAACAGCAAGATGAGCCGGTGTGGGGCGTCGGCCATTCCTTCGGCGGCATGTTGCATTTGCACGCTGCACTGCGTTGCCCTGAACTGTATCGGGGCGTGGTGATGCTCGACTCGCCGGTGCTGACCCGCACCGATCAATGGGTGATCCGCGCCGCCAAGCGCTTTGGTTTCATCGACAAACTGACCCCGGCCGGTCGCACGCTGGGACGCCGCGAAGAGTTTGCCGATCTGGACAGCGCCCGAGGTTATTTTGCCGGCAAAACCCTGTTCCGCAGCTTTGATCCGGAATGTTTCGATGCCTACTTGCAGCACGGCCTGCACAAGGTCGGCGACAAGTTGCGCCTGCGCTTCGATCCTGCGACCGAGATCAGCATCTATCGCGGCGTGCCGCACACCAGTCCTGCGCATACCCGGCAATTGAAAGTGCCGCTGGCGGTGGTACGTGGACACAAGAGCCGCGTGGTGATGAACCACCACACCCGCTTCGTCGGACGCCTGCCTCAGGGCGAGGCGCTGACCGTGCCCGGCGGGCACATGTTTCCGCTTGAGCGCCCGCAGGACACCGCGCAATTACTGAAAAACCTGTTCGATCGCTGGGAGCGTCGGCAAGACAAGGATTGCGCATGAACCCCGGCGTCGAAGAAGTGCGCCTGAGCCTGCCGCATATCGAACTGGCAGCGCACCTGTTCGGCCCGGAAGACGGGTTACCGGTGATCGCCCTGCACGGCTGGCTGGACAACGCCAACAGCTTCGCGCGCCTGGCGCCGAAGCTCAAAGGCTTGCGCATCGTCGCGCTGGACATGGCCGGCCACGGACATTCCGGGCACCGGCCGAACGGCGCCGGTTACGCACTGTGGGATTACGCCCATGATGTGCTGCAGGTCGCCGAGCAACTGGGCTGGAAACGTTTCGGGTTGCTCGGGCATTCCATGGGCGCCATTGTTTCGCTGGTGTTGGCCGGGTCGTTGCCCGAACGCATCACCCATCTGGCGTTAATCGACGGGGTTATTCCTCCTACCGACAAAGGCGAAAATGCCGCCGAGCGCATGGGCATGGCCTTACAGGCGCAGCTCGATCTTCGGGGAAAGCGCAAACCGGTCTACAACACCCTTGACCGGGCGATCGAAGCACGGATGAAAGGGCTTGTGGCGGTCAGTCGCGAAGCCGCCGAACTGCTGGCCCAGCGCGGTCTGATGCCGGTGCCCGGCGGTTACACCTGGCGCACCGACAACCGCCTGACTTTGCCTTCGCCGCTGCGTCTGACCCAGGAACAGGCGATGGCGTTCGTGCAGCGCATTGCCTGCCCCGCACAATTGGTGGTCGCCGCCGATGGCATGCTGGCCAAACATCCGGAGCTGCTGGAACGTCTACCCTTTGACCGGGAACAGCTGCCGGGCGGGCACCATCTGCACCTTAACAATGAGGCCGGGGCCGACCTTGTCGCAGACTGTTTCAATCGGTTCTTCGCCATTCCTTGACTTGCTCCCGGCAACTGTCGAGGCTGGGCAGGTTGAAATGGGAGACAACCAAGATGGATTTCTACACCGCTGCGACTTCGAACTGCCCTCAAGGCACCCAGGCCATGCCCCTGCGATGAGCCTGTCCATGCGATCTATCAGTCTGCTGGCGCTGTGCTGTTTCAGTCCCTTTCTATTCGCTGCCGACCTGCCGGGCAGTCAGGACCTGCCGATCGTGCCGCGTCTGGCCGATGCGCAGATCGTCGACTATCGCCCCGCCGTGGAGCTGGAGCGGATCTACCCGCTCGGCTCGATCCGCAAGATCAGCGGCCAGTTGCGTTTTGACGGCCAGATCAGCGCCCGGGGGCAAACCACCTCGGCGACCTACGAATTGCCACCGGAACATTCCGCCACCGAAGCCTTCACTCTCGCTCGCGAAGCCCTGCAAAAGCAGGATGCCCAGCTGTTGTTCTGGTGCCAGGCCCGGGATTGCGGCGAGAGCAGCCTGTGGGCCAACGAGGTGTTCGGCAATGCCAAGCTGTACGGTGCCGACGAGCAGCAGGCCTATCTGCTGCTGAGGCTCGCGGCCCCGCGCGACAACACGCTGGTGGCGCTGTACAGCATCACCCGCGGCAATCGCAAAGCTTATCTGCACGTTGAACAGTTTGAAGCACTGGCACCGCTCGGTGAGCTGCTGCCGACCTCGGCCACGCTGTTGCGGGAACTGAAAAGCACCGGCGAACTGGATTTTCCAAAACTGGCCGGCGATCCGGATGACACCTGGCTGCGCTTGCTGTCCCGTGGCCTGAACCTCGACACCACCTTGCGGGTGACGGTGTCCGGGCCCAAGGCCGAGGCCTGGCGGCAGGCGCTGATCGGGCAGGGCGTGCGCGCCGCGCGAATGGAAACCGGCAGTGTCGATGGCGAAGGTCTGCGCATCGATCTGTTGCGATAAGGTGTCTTTGGCGGACACGCTCGACGTGTTCGCCTACTCTTTGCCTGACTGATTTTTTTCGAGATTTCACATGCCCAATAATGATCGTCTGCTTGTGCAGATCCTGTTGCTGGTGCTGTTTGGTGCCAGTTTCTGGGTGATGGCGCCGTTCTGGTCGGCGCTGTTCTGGGGCGCGGTGCTGGCGTTTGCCAGTTGGCCGCTGATGCGCTTGCTGACCCGCTGGCTCAACGGCCGGGAATCCCTCGCGGCGCTGCTGCTGACGCTGGGCTGGATGTTGCTGGTGGCGGGGCCGCTGGTGTGGCTGGGCTTCAATCTGGCCGATCATGTGCGTGATGCCACGGCGTTCATTAAGGATGTGCAGGTCGACGGACTGCCCGAAGCGCCGAGCTGGCTGGGTGGCGTGCCGGTGGTGGGCGAACGGCTTGTCGGGATCTGGAACAGCATCGATCAGCAGGGCGCGGCCCTGATGGTGGCGGTCAAGCCTTATCTGGGGCAGGTCGGCAACTGGTTGCTGGCGCGCAGTGCGCAGATCGGCAGCGGGATTCTCGAACTGACCCTGAGCATTGTCTTCGTGTTCTTTTTCTACCGCGACGGGCCGCGATTGGCGGCGTTCGTGCACAGTCTGCTGGAGCGCCTGATCGGTGACCGGGCCGGGTACTACATCGATCTGGTGGCCGGTACGGTGCAGCGGGTGGTCAACGGGGTGATCGGTACGGCGGCGGCGCAAGCGGTGCTGGCGCTGATCGGGTTCCTGATTGCGGGGGTGCCGGGGGCGCTGGTGCTGGGGATCGTGACGTTCCTGCTCAGTCTGATTCCGATGGGGCCGCCGCTGGTGTGGATTCCGGCCACGGCTTGGCTGGCCTGGAAGGGCGAGTACGGGATGGCGGTGTTTCTCGGGATCTGGGGGACGTTCATCATCAGTGGCGTGGATAACGTGCTCAAGCCGTATCTGATCAGCCGGGGTGGGAATCTGCCGTTGGTGATTGTGTTGCTTGGGGTGTTTGGCGGGTTGATTGCGTTTGGGTTTATCGGGTTGTTTATTGGGCCTACGCTTTTGGCTGTTGCTTATAGTTTGTTGACGGATTGGAGTAAGAGTCAGGCTCGGGTTTGAGGCTTTTGACTTGGCGGCCTTTGGGCCGACCAGGCTCTTTGGGATTGGGTGAATATCCGTTTCTTCGGGTGTTGCCGTTGGCGGTTTCGCTTTTACAGCGACTCCCTTTGGCAAACGCCCCAAAGGAAGCAAAGGTCTTGGCCCCTGCGTTCGGCGCCTCGCTGTGGCTCGGCGTTCCTTCGCTCCGGGATTCATCCGGGGGCATCGCCTACGGTTTGCTTCGCTGCACCTCCTCTCGATGCATGCGGCTGCGCCGCACGGTCGCTGCGCTCCCACCCCCGGATAAATCCCTCCACTCAGCCTTCCGATGGGGCCGGCACGTCAAAAGCGGTACTCGAGCTAACGCTCATTGTGTTGAGTGGTGGGAGGCCAAAGCCAAAGCGAAAGCAGGAGTGGGGTTGTATGTGCTTTGAAACCTGAGTTCACCTCGGTATTTCACGTCGGTGTAGTTCGCTTAAACACCTCGGTCAGTCCCCTCTCCCTCTGGGAGAGGGCTAGGGTGAGGGCCGCTTTGATGACACACCGCAGAGCCAAAGCAAACCACTCACCCAGCCAGAGTTAATCGCCCCTCAAGTCTTGACCCGAGAGCGATCCTCTTCACCCAGTCTCAAGTCGCCACATTCAAATACTTGCCCACCGACGCGGTGCTTTCTAGCGAGTACTGCTTGCTCAGATTGGCAATCATGCGGTTCAGCGCTTCGGTTGTGGTTTGAGTATTGCTGGCAGTTTGTTCGTCATCCGGGCGTTCGCGACCTGCATGCAGTGCAGCTTTCAGTTCGTCGCTGCTGACGCCTCCGCTGCTGTCGCTGTCCAGAACATTGAGCAGGGCGGTGGCGGTGTCGGTGTTGTTTGAGGAGGTGCTGTCGCTGGTCTGCAACGCGCTGTTCAGTTCGGTGGCGGTAACCGTGCCGTCGCCGTCTGCATCGAGTTGGCTGAATAGTTCGTCGCTGGAGGCTTGCGGCGGTGGGGGTGGCGGTGGGGTGAGGCTGGCGGCGAGTTCGTCCTGGCTGACGACGCCGTCTTCGTTTTTGTCCAGGGCGGAGAAGATTTTGCTGCTGTCGGCGGTGCTGCCGGCGCTGGTCAGGCCGTTGCTCAGTTCGTCGCTGCTGATGGCGCCGTCGCCGTCGGCGTCGAGGGCGCTGATGAGGGGGTCGGCGAGTTCGGTGTTGGGGGCCTGGTCTCCCGGTGGTGGCGGGGGTGGGGCCATGGCGGTCATTTCTTCGGCGCTGAGGCTGCCGCTGGCGTCGCTGTCCAGATCGCCGAATTGTTTGCTCAGGCTGACCAGCAGGCCGTCGTTGGACTTCTGCGACAGGGCGCTGCCGAGTTCGTCCTGATCCACCGCGCCGTCGCCGTTGCTGTCGAGTTTGGCGAACAGTTCCTTTTGCAGTTGCTGGCTGCGGGCGTTTTGGGTGGAGGTGCTGCTGGTGCTGGTATAGCTCGTGTAGTTGCTGACGCTACCGATCATCGGGCTCACTCCTTGGACTGGAAAACCGGTGGGTGTACCGGCTTATGCAGCCTCCAGTCGCAAGGTGTCGTGGGTATGTGAAGTTTGTACCGACCGGTACACAGTCGGGATCAGTGGCGGGGCAGCTGGATCACGGCGGTCAGGCCGCCGCCGGGTGTTTCTGCCAGGGTCAGTTGTCCGCCCTGACGTTGCGCCGCTTCCCGGGCGATGGTCATGCCCAGACCGACGCCGCCGGAGTTGCGGTTGCGTGAGCCTTCGAGGCGGAAGAACGGCTCGAATACGGCTTCGCGCTTGTCCGCCGCGATGCCCGGGCCGTGGTCGATGACGCGGATCAGCAGCTGTTCGCGTTGGTCCTGCAGTTCGATGTGCGCTTGGCCGGCGTAGCGCAGGGCGTTGTCCATCAGGTTGTTGATGCATGAGCGCAGTGCCATCGGTTGCACCTGCAAGGGGGCACAGTGGCCGCTGACCTGCACGTCGGCGCCTTGATCCTGGGCGTTTTCGCACAGTGATTCGACCAGCGCCTGCACGTCCATCAACTGCAAGGCTTCGCTGGTGCGCTGTTCGTGCAGGTAGGTGAGGGTGGCGTCGAGCATGCCGATCATGTCGTCCAGATCCTGGCGCATCTGGCCTTGCAGCTTGTCGTCGTTGATGTTTTCCAGGCGCAGTTTCAGCCGTGACAGCGGGGTGCGCAGGTCGTGGGAGACGGCGCCGAGCATTCGTGCGCGTTGCTGCACCTGTTCGCGGATGCGGTGTTGCATCAGGTTGAACGTGTGTGCGGCCTGCCTGGCTTCCCGGGGGCCGGTTTCGTCCAGCGGCGGGCTGTCGAGGTCTTCGCTCAGGCGTTCGGCTGCATCGCTCAGGCGCTTGATCGGTCGGGTCAGCAGCTTGGCGCCGTACCAGGCGGCGATGATCAGCGAGATGAACTGGAAGGTCAGCGGCACGATCGGCCCGCCGAACCAGGGGCGCGGTGGGCGGGGCGGGTAGCGTGGATCCTGAGCCGGCTGTTGACCGTCGAGGGT
>NZ_BQHR01000021.1 GCF_021601625.1 Pseudomonas paraglycinae
AAGTGAAACGATGCATCGCCGATGGTAGTGTGGGGTTTCCCCATGTGAGAGTAGGTCATCGTCAAGATTAAATTCCGAAACCCCAATTGCGAAAGCAGTTGGGGTTTTGTTTTGCCCGCAGGAAAGTGGTCCGACCGCCGTTACTGCAACCATTGGGGAAATCCCTCTGAAATGACCGCTCCGTTTTTGGTATGGTGCAGCTCGTTTTTTAACGGACTGATGTCACGCCCAAGGATCGGCGCTCATTTTTTGTCAAAGAGTGGCTGCAGAAATGCCCGAACCCATCCCTATCAAGGATCACGAAAAAGAGACGCGATTGGTCAACAAACGCCTGATCGCCTGTGCCTTGTTCGTCTTCGCTGTCAGTTGCGCCCTGGTTGTGCGCCTGTACATCCTGCAAGTCGTCGAGTTCGACTACCACTCGACTATCTCCGAAAACAACCGCGTCCATGTCCTGCCGATCCCGCCGACACGCGGCTTGATTTACGATCGCAACGGCGTATTGCTGGCCGACAACCGTCCCAGCTACAACCTGACCATCACCCGCGAACGCGCGACCGACGTCAACCAGGAGCTGGATGAAGTCATTAGCCTCCTGCACCTGCCCGCCGAAGACCGCGCAGTCTTCGACAAGGCCATGAAGCAGTCGCGTCACCCGTTTACACCCGTAACGCTGTTCTATGAACTGACCGAAGAACAGATCGCCGTGCTGGCAGTCAACGAGTTCCGCTTGCCCGGCCTGGATGTCGAGCCGCAATTCGTTCGTAACTACCCGCTGGGCGCACACTTCGCACACTCGATCGGCTACGTCGGCCGCATCAACGAGAAAGAATCCAAGACTCTCGATTCCGTCGAATACCGCGGCACCCAATCGATCGGCAAGACCGGTATCGAACGCTTCTACGAGCCACAGCTGCACGGCCACGTCGGATACGAGGAAGTAGAAACCAATGCTCAGGGCCGCGTCCTGCGCGTGCTAAAACACACCGATCCGGTACCCGGCAAAAACATCGTCCTGAGCCTCGACGTCAAACTCCAGGAAGCCGCCGAAGCCGCACTCGGCGACCGTCGCGGCTCGGTCGTTGCACTAGACCCATCGACCGGTGAAGTGCTGGCCATGGTCAGCAACCCCAGCTTCGACCCCAACTTGTTCGTGACCGGTATCAGTTCCAAGGAATATTCCGCGCTGCGCGACTCAATCGACCGCCCGTTGTTTAACCGCGTACTGCGCGGCCTGTATGCACCCGGTTCGACGATCAAGCCGGAAGTGGCCATCGCTGGCCTAGACGCTGGTGTCGTCACGCCACAAACCCGGGTTTTCGATCCTGGCTACTACCAACTACCGGACTTCGACCACAAGTACCGCAACTGGAACCATAGCGGCGATGGCTGGGTGGACATGGACGCAGCGATCATGCGTTCCAACGACACCTACTTCTACGATCTGGCGCACAAGCTCGGCATCGATCGCTTGCACGATTACATGGCGATGTTCGGCCTCGGCGAGAAAGTCTCACTCGACATGTTCGAGGAATCTCCCGGCCTGATGCCGTCCCAGGCCTGGAAGCGCGCCACGCGCCGGCAGGCCTGGTTCCCCGGCGAAACAGTGATCCTCGGCATCGGTCAGGGCTACATGCAGGTCACGCCGCTGCAACTGGCTCAAGCCACTGCATTGATTGCCAATAAGGGCATCTGGAACCGTCCGCATCTGGCCAAGACCGTCGACGGGGTGGCACCAGTGGACGAACACCCGATGCCGAACATCTTGCTCAAGGATCCGCGTGACTGGGAGCAGGTCAACCACGGCATGCAGATGGTGATGCACGATGCCCGAGGTATTGCTCGTGCTGCGGCGGCCGGCGCGCAATACCGCATCGCCGGCAAGAGTGGTACGGCGCAGGTGGTGGCGATCAAGCAGGGCGAGCGCTACAACCGCGAGAAAACCCTCGAGCGCCATCGTGACAACGCGTTGTTCGTCGGTTTCGCCCCGGCCGAGCATCCGAAGATCGCCATCTCGGTGATGATCGAAAACGGCGAAGCCGGTGGCCGAGTCGCAGGTCCTGTGGTGCGGCAGATCATGGACGCCTGGCTACTCGATCAGGACGGTCATCTCAAGCCGCAATACGCGGCGCCGACCAAGGCGCCGGGCGATCCCCACGTTTAACCCGCCACAGCTTCACAGCACAGGCTCACGCAAGCTGAGCATGTGCTGGAAGCTGTCGAGGAACACCGTTTCCGCCTGAGTCATCTTCTGTTCGCGATTCCACAGCAGCTGGATATCGAAATCCACCACCCCGTCCTCCGGCGGCAAGCGCCACAGCAGACCCTGTTCGACATCCCGCCGTACAAGGTGAGTCGGCAGACAGCCAATCCCGAACCCCGCACAGATCAGACGATAAATCTCTTCGAAACTGGTGGAGGAGGCGACGATCTTGCCGGTAAACCCCTGTTGGTCACGAAACAGCGTCAACGGTGAAAGATTGCCGCCGAGCTGATCGCTGGTGAAGCTGACAAAGTTCTCCGCCGCCAGTTGCTCCAGCGTCAGATTCTGCTGCCCGAACAGTCGATGCCGCTGCCCGCAAAAGTATGCGTAGCGCTCTCGGAACAGCACTCGTTGCTCCAGCCGAGGCTGTGGCAGGCGACATAATCCCACTCCCACCGTAGCGGTCTTTTGCAGCAATGAACTGATGATGTTCGAGCTGCCCATCACCTCGACTTCCAGCTCGATTTTCGGGTGAGTTTCGTGGAAGTCCGCAAGGAACTCATCGTAATGCCGCGCCTGCACGCCACTGACGGTGAGGATGCGGATCTTGCCCACCACGTCGTCATGACGGTTCTCGACCACGGTGCCCAAACGGGAAATATCGCCGTAGATATCCGCCGCAATCCGCAGAACTTCCTCCCCGGTTACCGTCAGATCAAAGCGCCGTCCGCTGCGGGCAATCAACACGCAATCCAGTTGTTCCTCGAGACGTTTCAACGCCTGACTGACGGCTGATTGGGTGATGTGCAATCGCGCAGCAGCACGGCTCATGCTGCCTTCCTGACCGATCACCAGATACGTGCGCAGCAGGTTCCAGTCCAGCCGGTCATTGAGAAAACGCCGACCGACCCATGAGTTGGAAGTATTCATGTAGTAGCCACGCTAATAGTAAAGATAAGTTTTTGAAAATTGACTAATCCTGTCACGGAAGCGATAAAGCCCACAAGCGCCACAGAGCGCGAGCGTCAGCCGCCTCGACACCTGCCCAAAACTATAAATACACAGGGTTCTTGCCTGCACACCACCGCTCAGCCGCGTCGCGCCGCGGCCGCTGCCTTCATTGGCACGACCATCGAGTTCTACGATTTCTACATCTACGCCACCGCTGCCGCACTGGTGCTCGGGCAGGTGTTCTTTCCCAGCAGCGACCCGGTGACCAGCACGCTCGCCGCGTTCGGCAGTTTCGCCGTCGGCTTCATCGCCCGCCCGATGGCCGGCATGGTGTTCGGCCATCTGGGCGATCGCCTCGGTCGCAAGAAAATGCTGCTGGTGACCATGGCGCTGATGGGCCTGGCCACGGCGGGTATCGGTCTGTTGCCAAGCTACGCCAGCGTCGGCATCTGGGCGCCGATCGGATTGATCGTGTTGCGCCTGATTCAGGGCATCTCCGTCGGCGGCGAGTGGGGTGGGGCAGTGTTGATGGCCAGTGAGCACGCTCCGGCCAAACGCAAAACCTTCTACGCCTCGTTCGCCCAGCTCGGCAGCCCGGCGGGTTTGCTGCTGGCGTTGATCGCGTTCCGACTGGTGACGTCGCTGTCGCCGGAAGACTTCCTCGCCTGGGGCTGGCGTCTGCCGTTCCTCGCCAGCGGCGTGCTGATGATGGTTGGTCTGATGATCCGCTCCGGGGTGCATGAATCGCCGGAATTCGCCAAGGCCAAGGACAACAACGAGACGGCGAAGTACCCGGTGAAAGACGTGATCCGTCAGTGCTGGCGGCAGATCCTGTTTGCCGCCGCCGCCGTCACCATCGGTTCGGCCGGCTTCTTCTTCACCAACACCTTCATGATCACCTACGTCACCCAATATCAGGGCATCCCGCGTTCGACCATTCTCGACTGCCTGTTTCTGGTGACCGTCATTCAACTGCTATCGCAACCGGTATCGGCATTGCTCGCCGAACGCATTGGCGAAGGGCGATTCCTGATGCTGGTGGCGTTGCTGTGCATGGTCACGCCGTACCCGATGTTCCTGCTGGTCGGCACTCAAAACATTCTGTTGATGACCCTCGGCATCGCCGTCGCGGTGGTGATTCTCTCGGCCTTATATGCGGTGATCGCCGGGTACATGACCCAGGCCTTCCCGGTGCATCTGCGCTACTCGGGTATTTCCATCGCTTATCAACTGAGCTGCGCGTTGGCCGGCGGCACCACGCCGCTGATCGGCACGCTGCTGGCCAGCAAGTTCTCCGGACAGTGGCTGCCATTGGCGGTGTTCTTCACGCTGCTGTCGGCCCTGTCGCTGATCGGTGTCTGTGGCCTCGCGCGTCTGCGGGCCAACCCGGTCGTCCTTCACACAAGCAAAGAGGTGTATTCGTGAGTAAGCCCGCCCACATTGACCCGATCGAATGGCAAGCCCGTTGCGAGCTCGCCGCGCTGTACCGCCTGATCGCGCACTTTCGCATGACCGACCTGATCGACACCCACATCACCCTGCGGATTCCGGGGCCGGAGCATCATTTTCTGATCAACCGCTACGGGGTGATTTTCGACCGCATGCGCGCTTCCGATCTGGTGCGTATCGATCAGGATGGACGCATCGTCGACCCTGAATACGCCGGGCATCGGGTCAACGCCGCTGGCTTCGTGATCCACTCGGCGATCCACATGGCGCGGCCGGATCTGAACTGCGTGATCCATACCCACACCGCTGCCGGCATGGCCGTCGCTGCACAGAAACAAGGCCTGCTGCCGATCAGTCAGCACGCGCTGAAGTTCTACGGAAAACTCGCTTACCACACCTACGAAGGCATCGCCTTGTCGCTGGACGAGCGCGATCGGTTGATCGCCGACCTCGGTCCACACCGGGCGATGATCCTGCGCAATCACGGCCTGCTGGTCGGTGGTTCAAGCGTGGCTCAGGCATTCCAGGAAATCCACTTTCTGGAGCGTGCCTGCCAGGCCCAAGTGCAGGCGCTGGCCGGCGGTTGCGAGCTGCATTTCCCGTCGCCGGAAGTCTGCGCCCACACCGCCGAGCAGTTCGACCGTGATGAGCAGGACAACATCATCGACCTGGCCTGGGAGGCCGCACTGACCCTGATCGAATCCCAGCGCGAGTCCTATCTGTCATGAACACCGTTGCACTGATGTCCCGCGACACGCTGTTGCTCAAGCAATTGCAGGAGGCCTTTGCACGCCGCGCGCCGCAGCTTTCGGCGGTGCTGGCCGACGATCCCCGGGCGGCGAATGCGCAGATCGCGGCTTGTTGGTTTCCGCTGCCGGACAGCCTCGCCGCGTTACCCAATCTGCAAGTGATTCACTCGGTCGCCGCCGGGATCGATCACCTGGAGCACGATCCGTCTTGCCCCGATTTGCCGGTGTGCCGCGTGGTTGATCCCGGCCACCGCCAAGGCATGACCGAGTACGTACGCTGGGCGGTGATTCACTTTCATCGCGGCTTCGATCAAGTGCTGGAGCAACAGCGCCAACAGCATTGGGAGCGACCGCTGCAACGCCCGGCCCATGAGTTTCGGATCGGTGTGATGGGGCTCGGCTCGCTCGGCAGCGCGATTGCCCAGGACCTGGCCAGTGCCGGTTACGACGTGCGGGGCTGGGCGCGCAGCAAAAAGGATTTATCGGGCGTGCAGACCTACGCCGGCTGCGAAGCTTTCAACCCGTTTCTCGACGGCGTCGAGTTGCTGATCAACCTGTTGCCGCTCACCCACGAGACTCGCGGCATCCTCAATCGCCAGACCTTCGAACGGCTGGCCAACGGCGCGGCACTGGTCAACGTCGGGCGCGGCGGTCACCTGAACATCGAGGATCTGCAACAGGCGCTGGCCCGTGGAAAATTGCGCGGGGCGCTGCTCGATGTCTTCGAACAGGAACCGCTGCCCAGCGACCATCCGTTGTGGAAAACCCCGGGCGTGACCATCACCCCGCACATGGCTTCGGCGGCCTCCCACGATTGCATCGCCGAGCAGATCGCCGAGAACTTCCGCCGTCTGAATGCCGGTGAGCCTTTGCTCAACAGCGCGGATCGACTGCTCGGTTACTGATCCGCCAGACAGGCCTGCAAGCGTTCGATGAACAGCGTTTCGGCGCGGCTCATGCGCTGCTCGCGGTTCCACAACAGATGAATGTCGACATCGGCAATCCCCTCGTGGGGCGGCAGGCGCCAGAGCAATCCGGCGTCGACGTCCGCCGCCACCACGTGCTCCGGCAAACAGCCGATGCCGAACCCGGCGATCACCAGTCGCCGCACTTCTTCCAGGCTCGGCGATGACGCGACGATGCGTCCGCTGAAGCCCTGTTGATCGCGAAAAATCGTCAGCGGCGAGAGCATGCCGCCAATCTGGTCACTGGTGAAACTGACGAAGTTCTCCCGCTGCAAGTCGCCTTCACCAACGTCCTGCCGGCCAAACAGTGCATGGTGCTTGCCACAGAAAAACGCATAGCGCTGACGCAGAAACAGACGCTGTTCCAGACGCGGTTGCGGGCGGCGATTGAGGCTCAGGCCAAGGGTCGCGGTTTTCTCCTGGAGGGCGCTGACGATGTCCGAACTGCGCATCACGTCGACCTCCAGATCGACTCGTGGATACAGCCTATGGAAGTCGGCGAGGAAGTCATCGAAGCGATCGGAAAAGATCCGGCTGATGATCAGCAGTCGCACTTTGCCGATCACTTCGTCGGCCGGTTGCTCCAGCAGGCTGCTGACCTGAGACATCTGCCCGTAGATCTCGCCGGCCAGTTCGAAGATCTGCTCGCCGACTTCGGTAAGGGCAAAGCGCGGGCCGCGTCGGGCAATCAACTGGCGACCCAATTGCTCCTCCAGACGCTTGAGCGCCTGGCTCACCGCCGGTTGAGTCAGGTGCAGACGCGCGGCGGCGCGGCTGATGCTCAGCTCCTGGCCGATCACCCGAAAGGTGCGCAGCAGGTTCCAGTCGAGGCGGTCGTTGAGCAGGCGTTGCACATCACGTTCGGCCATGGCGACTCTCGATTATAAGATGAGGTAATAATCGGAATAATAAATAGAAAATTGACTAATCATAGCCCCGGGACGATAAATCACCCCACGACAGGCGCCGCCAGAGCGCCTCGGATTTAGCGTTTTCCTCCTGCCAAAAAAACAATCAAAGGAGCCCGACCCCATGAAGCCCCACGCTTCGAACCAGCCGCGCCGTGCGGCGGCCGCAGCCTTCATCGGCACCATGATCGAGTGGTACGACTTTTACATCTACGCCACCGCCGCCGCGCTGGTGTTCGGCGCGCTGTTCTTTCCCTCCGACGATCCGCTGTTCAGCACCATGGCCGCATTCGGCACCTTCGCGGTGGGCTTCTTTGCCCGGCCGTTGGGCGGGATCATTTTCGGTCATATCGGTGACCGCATCGGCCGCAAGAAATCGCTGATCATCACGCTGTTGATGATGGGCGTGGTCACGGTGTGCATCGGTCTGTTGCCGACCTACGCGCAGATCGGCGCAACCGCACCGGTGCTGCTGATTCTGTTGCGCATCGTCCAGGGCATCGCCGTGGGTGGCGAGTGGGGCGGGGCGGTGTTGATGGCCGGCGAGCATGCGCCGAAGGGCCGGCGCAATTTTTTCGCTTCGTTCGCGCAACTGGGCAGCCCGGCGGGTTTGATTTTGTCGCTGCTGGCGTTCAGTGCGGTCACCCGTTTGCCGGAAGAAGACCTGATGAGTTGGGGCTGGCGTCTGCCGTTCCTCGCCAGTGCGCTGTTGCTGCTGGTGGGCCTGGCGATTCGCTTGGGCGTGAACGAGTCACCGGAATTCCTCGCCAGCCGCGAGCAGGCCAGCAAGCAGATCAAGAAAGAACAGGCGCCGGTGATGGAAGTCCTGCGCACCGCGTGGCGTCCGCTGTTGCTGTGCATCGGCGCCAACACGCTGGGCATCGCCGGGGTGTATTTCACCAACACCTTCATGATCGCCTACACCACTCAGCAACTGGCGCTGCCGCGTTCGCTGATTCTCGAATGCCTGTTCTTCGTCGCGATCATCCAGTTCTGCATTCAGCCGCTGGCCGCGTGGACGGCGGAGAAGATCGGCGCGACGCGTTTCCTGTGTCTGGTGTCGCTGCTGGCGATGGTCTCGCCGTACCCGATGTTCGTGTTGGTCAGTTCGGCCCAGGCGCCGCTGATCATCCTCGGCATCGCGCTGGCGGTGGTGTGCATGGCCTCGTTCTACGCGGTGATTGCCGGGTACGTCAGCGGCATGTTCGAGACCCGCGTGCGCTACACCGCGATCTCGCTGGCCTATCAGATTTGCGGTGCGGTGGCCGGTGGGCTGACGCCGCTGATCGGCACGATGCTGGCGCACAAATTCACCGGGCAATGGTGGCCGATGGCGGTGTTCTACAGCCTGATCGCCGGCATTTCTCTGATCTGCGTGCTGTCCCTCGCTCGTCGTCACGCCAGCGCCCATCGCGCGGAAATGGCCCGTGCCTGACCCGGAATTTCAGGAGAACCTCATGTTGAAAATCAATGGCGAACGCCTGTGGGCGAGCCTGATGGCCATGGCCGAAATCGGTGCGACAGCCCGGGGCGGCAGCTGCCGTCTGGCATTGAGCGACGAAGACAAGGCCGGTCGCGAACTGTTCGCCCACTGGTGCCGCGAAGCCGGCATGACCCTGAGCGTGGACGCCATCGGCAACCTGTTCGCCCGTCGCGCCGGCACCGATCCGGACGCCGCGCCAGTGATGATGGGCAGCCACCTTGACACCCAGCCCGAAGGCGGGCGTTTCGATGGCGTCTACGGTGTGCTCGCCGGGCTGGAAGTGGTGCGTTGCCTCAACGATCTGAACATCCAGACCCGCAAACCGCTGGAAGTGGCGGTGTGGACCAACGAAGAAGGCGCACGCTTCACCCCGGCCATGTTCGGCTCGGCGGTGTTCACCGGGATCATGGAGCTGAACGCCGCTCTGGCGGTGCGTGATGTCGATGGCATCAGCGTCGCAGAAGCTTTGCAGCGTACCGGTTACGCCGGTGATCGCCCGTTGGGCGGCGCGGTGGATGCGTATTTTGAAGCGCACATCGAGCAAGGCCCGATTCTCGAAGACAACGCCAAAAGCATCGGCGTGGTCACGGGCGGTCAGGCGATCCGCTGGCTCGATGTGCGCGTGGAAGGCATGGCCGCCCACGCCGGCACCACGCCGATGCCGCTGCGCAAAGATGCGCTGTACGGTGTGGCGCGGATGATTCAGGCGATTGAAGGTCTGGCCGCAGATTTTGCCCCCGAAGGCCTGACCACGGTCGGCGAGTTGAGTATCAACAAGTCCTCGCGCAATACCATTCCGGGGTTGGTGAATTTCACCGTCGATCTGCGTCATCACCGGGACGAAGCGATTGCCGCCATGGAACAACAGGTCCGTGCCCGCTTGCAGGCCATCGCCGACGGCCGAGGCCTGAACCTGACGATCACCCCGCACTGGATCAGCCCGGCCACGCCGTTCGACGCCGAATGTGTGGCGGCCGTGCAAGAGGCGGTGGATGCGCTGGGCTACGCTCAGCAGTCGATTGTCAGCGGCGCCGGCCATGACGCGATTCACCTCGCGCGTTACTGCCCGACGGCGATGGTGTTCATCCCGTGCGTTGGCGGCCTGAGCCACAACGAAGCCGAAGACGTGTTGCCCGAAGACGTGAAGCAGGGCACCGATGTATTGCTCAACGCCGTGCTGGCCCGCGCCGGTCGAATCGAACAGGGAACCTGAACCATGCGCAGTTTTTTCCACCCCGAACAATTGCTCCACCATCCACGCAGCTATTACTCGCGCGGGCAGATGCGTACGCCGCAGGAAGTGCCCGAGCGTGCGCAACGTCTGGTGCAAGCCGCCCATGGCTTGGGCTTCAGTGTCGAGCAACCCGCCGATGCCGGCCTCGCACCGTTGCTGGCGGTGCATGGCGCGCCGTATCTGACCTTTCTTCAGGAAGCGCACGCACGCTGGAAAGAAATCCCCGAAGACTGGGGCGATGAAGTCATGTCGAACATCTTCGTCCGCGAGCCCAACGCCTTGCGCGGCATCCTCGCCCAGGCGGCGCGCTATCTGGCGGACGGCAGTTGCCCGGTCGGCGAGCAGACCTGGCGCTCGGCCTACTGGTCGGCGCAAAGCGCAGTGGCCGGGGCGCAGGCGTTGATTGATGGCGAGCCGGCAGCCTACGCCTTGTGCCGTCCGCCGGGGCATCATGCCCGGGCCGAAGCGGCGGGCGGTTTCTGCTACGTGAACAACGCAGCGGTGGCGGCGCAGGTGCTGCGCGACAAGTTTGAAAAAGTCGCCGTGCTCGACACCGACATGCACCACGGTCAGGGCATCCAGGAGATTTTCTACGACCGCGATGACGTGCTCTACGTCTCGGTGCATGGCGATCCGACCAACTTCTATCCGGGCGTCGCCGGGTTTGCTGACGAGCGCGGCAGCGGCGCGGGGGAGGGCTTCAACCTCAATCTGCCGATGGCCCATGGTTCAAGCGAAGCGGACTTCCTCGGGCAACTTGACGTCGCATTGAACGCGGTACGCGAGTTCGGCGCCGAGGTGCTAGTGCTGTCGTTGGGCTTCGATATCTATGAGCTGGACCCGCAAAGCAAAGTTGCCGTGACCCGTGAAGGCTTTGCGGTGCTGGGCGAGCGGATCCGCAGCCTGGGCCTGCCATGCCTGATCGTGCAGGAGGGCGGTTATCACCTGGAAAGTCTCGAAGACAACGCCCGGGCGTTTTTCGTGAATGGCGAGGTGTGGCAGCACTGAGGCAATCCACCTGACGAAGCGCCCTGTGGTGCTTGCCATCGCCCTGACGTTAACGTAAACATTGGCGTCAGGGCGCTGATGTAAAAAAGCGCAAAGCGGACCGCTCCGGAGCGCTTGATGACTCTTATAAAAACAACCGATCCCAAGTCTCACCACGAAGCCCGGCTGGCCCGGGAAAAACTCCATCTCGAAGGGCAGGTCCCGGATGGCGTGTTGCGTGCGGAGATCGATGCTTCGTGGCGGCGCAGCCTGAGCCACGGCGTGCATTTCAATGGCAAACATGAGTTGGCACTGGAGTCGAGCGCCAGTCTCGATGTGTTGCTGGCGAGCAATCGCCTGCTGATCGATGCGGCGATACCGGCTATCGATTACCTGGCCGAACGTCAGGGCAAGGAAGGCCTGATCATCCTCGCCAATTCAGACGCCACCATCCTTGCGGTCGAGGGACGTGCCGACCGGCTCAAGGGCAGCGGTCTGCAGGACATAACCCTCGGCGCCTGCTGGAGCGAAGCCGCTCGTGGTACCAACGCCCTCGGCACGGCGTTGGTCGAAGCGCGGCCCACCCTGATCGATTGCGGCGAACACTACCTCGACCGCCTCACCGACTTCTCCTGCACCTCGGTGCCGATCCATTGCCCCCAAGGCGAAATTCTCGGCGTCCTCGACCTGACCCGCGAAGGCCCGCTCGGCCGCGTTCACGACAGCACGGCGCTGCTGAGCATGGCGGTCAGCCAGATCGAGAGCCGGGTGTTCAACAACAGCTTTCCCGATCAAATCGTCCTCGCCTTCCACAGTCGCCGCCAGTATCTCGAATCGCCATGGCAAGGCCTGCTCGCGGTCAGTCTCGGCGGGCAGATTCTGGCGGTCAGCGCCCAGGCCTGTCAGTTGCTGCGGGCCGAGCGTTCGGCGCTGGTCGGCAAACGTTGCGAAGAGTTTCTCGGAGTCGATGGCGTGCAATTGCTGACCCGTTTGCAACAGGGCGGCGTCGGCAGTGTGCAGACCGCCAAGGGTGAATTTTTCTACAAGACCCTGCGAGCCCCAGCGCGTTCGGTCAACCTCGGCGGCCCGCCGCGCAGCGTGGCGAAAACCGCCAAGGCACAGCCGGATCTGGAAGCACTGGCCGGCAACAACGCTCGCTACGCCCGAGCCCTGCGCATGGCTCGCCAAGGTCTGGCCAATGAATTGCCGGTGCTGTTGCTCGGCGAAACCGGCACCGGTAAAGAAGTGATCGCCCGTGCCCTGCACCTGGCCGGCAGCCGCAGCGACAAACCGTTCGTGGCCGTGAACTGCGCGGCAATTCCCGAAGGCCTGATCGAGTCGGAACTGTTCGGCTACCGCGAAGGCGCATTCACCGGATCGCGCCGGGGCGGCATGATCGGGCGCCTGCAACAGGCCCACGGCGGCACCTTGTTCCTCGATGAAATCGGCGACATGCCGCTGGCCTTGCAGGCGCGTTTGCTGCGCGTTTTGCAGGATCGTAAGGTCGCGCCGCTGGGTGCCGGGGAAGAGCAGGACATCGACGTCGCGCTGATCTGCGCCACCCACCGCGACCTCAAGCGTCAGGTCGAAGACAAGCAATTTCGCGAGGACCTGTTCTACCGGGTCAACGGCATCAGCGTGATGCTCCCGGCCCTGCGTGAGCGCGATGACTTCAGCGCGCTGGTCACTCGGCTGCTGAATAAACTCGACGCGCCGAACGCCGTACTGCACGACGACCTCAATCGCCTGCTCGCGGGTTATCACTGGCCGGGCAACATCCGCCAACTGGAAATGGTCTTGCGCACCGCTTTGGCCATGCGCGAACCCGGTGAAACGGTGCTGACCCTCGATCATCTGCCCGACAGCATGCTCGACGAACTGTCCGCCACCGAGAAACCCCAGACCGGCAGCATTCGCGAGAACGAACTGGAGATGATCCGCCAGTCCCTCGACACCCATCAGGGCAACGTCTCGGCCGCGGCCGACGCCCTCGGCATCAGCCGCGCGACTCTGTACCGCAAACTCAAACAGTTGCGCTCGTGATGCAGCGCCTGTTCGTGCGGCTGATCGACAGCCAGAACCCCGCCGCACTGCAAGCGGCGTTGCGTTGGCTGTACGGTTTCGTGCGGCCGCAGCGTTTGGCCATTGCCGGCCTGCTCGGTCTTTCGGTGTGCGCGTCGCTGCTGGTGCTGGTGCAGCCGTGGCTGATCAAACTGCTGATCGACGACGGGCTGCTGGCGCGCAACTTTCCGATGCTGGTACTGATCGCGGTGTTGATGATCATCGCGGGACTGCTCGGCACGGCGTTGTCGGGGATCAACCGCTATCTGCACACGCGCCTGTCCGGGCGGATTCTGTTTGCCCTGCGCGATGACCTTTACCGGCATTTGCAGAAGCTCTCGCCGAGCTTCTACGGTCAGCGCCGGATCGGCGATCTGATGTCGCGGCTCGACGGCGATGTGGCGGAGATTCAGCGCTTTGCCGTGGACTCGTTGTTCTCGGCGGTATCGAGCGTGATCGGCTTGGTGGTGGCGATCGTGATGCTGCTCACTCTGTCTTGGAAACTCTCGTTGCTGGCGCTGGTACTGATCCCGCTCGATGTGCTGTGGCTGCGCTGGATGCGGCGCAAGGTCGAGCGCGATGTGCGGCAGTTGCGCGAGCGTTCGGCGGACATGTCGTCGTTCATGGTCGAGACCTTGCCGGTGATGAAATTCATCCAGTCCGCCGGCCAGCAACAGCGTGAAGCGCGGCGTCTGGAAAGCCTCGGGCAAGGCTACATGAACCAGTTACTGCGCCTGCAAGTCACCGAGTTTTTTACCCAGGCCGTGCCCGGCACATTGACCTCGCTGTCCCGCGCCTGTGCGTTTTTGATCGGCGGTTATTGGGTGGTGCAGGGCACCTGGCAACTCGGTGCGCTGATCGCGTTTTCCACCTATTTGGGGATGGCGGTCGGGCCGGTGCAAAGTTTGTTGGGGTTGTACGTGGCGATCCAGCGCATGACCGTCAGCCTCGGTCGGGTCATGGAGTTGCGCGGCGAAGAACCCACGGTGTTTTCACCAGCCGCGCCGAAGCCTTTTCCAACTTCGGGCGAGTTGCGATTCGATGCAGTTCATTTCAGCCATCCGGGCCGCCCAAGTACGTTGAGCGGCATCGAGGCGACGATTCCCTACGGTTTGAAAGTCGCCTTGAGCGGCGGCTCCGGCGTCGGCAAATCGACGCTGATCGACCTGCTGCAACGGCATCACGATCCGCAGGCCGGGCGGGTGTTGCTCGGCGAAGTGGACCTGCGTGAACTGGAGCTGTTCGAGCTGCGTCGACGCATCGCCGTGGTCAGTCAGGACATCGTGCTGTTTCGCGGCAGCCTCGCCGACAACCTGGCTTACGCAGTGCCGGACGCCAGCCGCGAAGCCATCGCCGAAGTCGCACGGCTGGCGCAACTCGACAGCCTGATCGCGTCGTTACCCGAAGGCCTCGACAGCCCATTGGGCGAGCGCGGTCAGCAATTGTCCGGTGGGCAGAAACAGCGCATCGCGATTGCCCGGGCGCTGTTGCAGGATCCGCTGATTCTGGTGCTCGACGAAGCCACGTCGGCCGTCGACGAAACTACCGAGCGCGAGGTGATCGAAGCCATCGACCGCTTGTTTGCCGGGCGCACGCGGATCCTCATAAGCCATCGTCCGTCGACCCTGGCCGATGCCGATCTGCGCTTTGAATTGCTCGACGGTGTGCTCATTTCGAAAACGGTGCTGCATGAAGCCTGAGTTGCGTATCGGTGTGGTCGACAGCGGACACTCGGCAGCGCAGCGGGTGCAGGTGATTGCCGGGCGGCGTTTCTCGTTGCTGGAGGATGGCCTGGCCGAATCGGAGTTGCGCGACGATCCTCTCGGGCATGGCAGCGCAGTGATCGAAGCAATCAGTCGTCGGGCACCGGCCGCAAAAATCTGCGTGGCCCAGGTGTTCGATCAGCGCGGCGTTACCAGTGCATTGCAGATCGCCTCGGCCATCGACTGGCTGGTGGCGCAGGACGTGCGGCTGATCAATCTGAGCCTCGGCCTGCGCCAGGATCGCAGCCTGTTGCGCGAAGCCTGCGCGGCGGCGGTGGCCCGTGGAGTGTTGCTGTGTGCGTCGAGCCCGGCACAGGGCGCGGCGGTGTTTCCGGCGAGTTATCCGCAGGTGCTGCGGGTGACCGGCGATGCCCGTTGCACCGATGAGCAATGGTCATGGCTCGATAGTGCGCAGGCGGATTTTGCCGCGTGTGTTCGTGGCACTTATCCGGGGCAGTCCGGGGCCAGTCTGGGGTGTGCAGCGTTGAGCGGGCATATTGCCCGTTATCTGCTGGAGCATCCGCAGGCGAGCAATGCCGAAGTTATCGACTGGCTGAAACAGCACGCTCGTTATCGTGGTCCTGAACGGCGTTTCGGCCCATGACTGCGAGCCTGATTCTCGGTGCCGGTCCGGCCGGTGCAGTGGTTGCATTGGGGCTGCGACGACTGGGTTACCCCGTGACGCTGGTCAGCGAATGGCGGCGGTTTGCGGCGCTCGAAGGCGTCTCGCAACGGGTGCTGGAGGCGTTGCGCGGTGCCGGGTTGAATCATGCTTTGACGAACGCCACGTTGCCGTCCCAAAGGCAGGTTTCGTGGAACGGTCAGCAGCATGCGCAGAACATCGAGTTTCTGCTGGATCGCCCTACCTTTGATCGCGGTTTGCGGGAAGATCTGCGGGTGGCCGGAGTTGAGGTGATTGAAGGGCGGATTTTGAATGTTCAGTCCTCGGCCGACGGCCATCAGGTAGAACTTGATGGCGGGCAGAGGCTGACGGCAGATTTTCTGGTGGAAGCCCGTGGGCGACAGGCGCCAGCGTCGGGCAAAGGTCTGCGCGGGCCGGAGACGGTCAGCCTGCTCAATCGCTGGCAAGGCACGCCGGGTGTGACTGCCAGTGCCGTGGAAAGCCTCGAGGACGGTTGGGCGTGGATGGCTCGACGGGACGATGGTCAGTGTTATTGGCAGTGGACAGTGGATGTGGCCAGCGCCCAATTGCCGGGCAAGGCGCAGTTGCTCGATTACTGCCGCGCGCGACGTCTGGCCTCGGATTTTACTCAATCCTTCTTCGCCGGCGGGCAGGAATTGGAGTTGCAACTGCACGCTCGCAGCAGCACCGCGATCCTTGCCCCGAAGGTCTGTGGCGAAAACTGGATTCGTGTCGGCGATGCAGCGATGGCAGTGGACCCGCTGTCGGGCAACGGGATCTTTCAGTCGCTGTCCTCGGCGTTGCAGGCGCCGGTGGTGATCAACACGCTGTTGCGTAAACCTGAGCGGGCGGCGCTGGCGCAACGTTTTCACCGGCAACGTGTGGAGCAGTTGTTCCTGCGCTTTGCGCGGATCGGTCGGGACTTTTATGCCGATGAACGGCGCTGGCTCGATCGGCCGTTCTGGCAGGCGCGGCGACAGTGGCCGGACGCTGAAGTGGCCCATGCTGCGGTGGATTTTTCCGCGTTGCGGATCGAACGAATGCCGGTGTTGCGTGACGGGTTTGTCGATGAAGCCGAGGTGGTGATCACGGCGGATCAACCGCTGGGGATCTGGCATGTGCAAGGTGTCGAGCTGGCTCCGCTGGTGCGGCGCTTGCGCGATGAACCGGCGGATCAGGTGTTGGCGGGATTGACGCTTGAGCAGGGGCGAGCCGTTCGCGGGTGGCTGTTGGCCCAGGGTTTCAAACCCTGAGCCGTGAGCGCAGTCATTACAACTTGATCAACACCGACTTCAGTTCGGTGTAATGCTCGATCGCCGCATACCCCATCTCGCGCCCGATCCCGGACATTTTGTAACCGCCAAACGGCAGCGCCGGATCCAGCGCGCTGTGGCAGTTGACCCACACCGATCCCGATTTGATCCGCGGAATCATCCGGTGCACCGCCGCCAGGTCGTTCGACCAGATGCTCGCGCCCAATCCGTAAGGGCTGTCATTGGCCATGCGCAGCGCATCGGCCTCGTCATCGAACGGAATCGCCACCAGCACCGGCCCGAAGATCTCTTCCTGCACCAGCGAATGCCGCTGATCGACATCGACAATTACCGTCGGCTTGACGAAGAACCCCGGCCCGAACTGCTCGCCACCGCAGGCGATGGTCGCCCCGCTTTCCCGGCCCATTTCGATATAGTTGTAGACCCGCTCCTGCTGACGCGCGGAAATCAGCGGGCCCATATCGATGCTCGGGTCGAGGCCGTTGCCGAGCTTCATCGCATTGGCGATGTCGCTGATATCGGCCACCACATTGTCGAAATGCTTGCGCTGCACATACAGGCGCGAACCGGCGCAGCAGACCTGGCCCTGGTTGAAGAAAATCGCACTGGCCGCACCCGCCGCGGCGGTTTTCAGGTCGGCGTCGGCCATGACGATGGTCGGTGATTTGCCGCCCAGTTCCAGGGTGACCCGGGTCATCGAGTCCATGGCGATCTTGCCGATTTGCTTGCCGACGGCGGTGGAGCCGGTGAAGGTCAGCTTGTCGACCTGCGGGTTGTGAGTCAGCGCGGAACCGGCCGTGATCCCGGTGCCGGTGACTACGTTGAACACGCCTTCCGGATAACCCGCCTCCAGCACCAGCTCCGCCAGTTTCAGCGCGGTCAGCGGGGTTTCGTCGGCCGGTTTGAGCACCACGGTGCAACCGGTGGCCAGCGCCGGGCCGAGTTTCCAGCAGGCCAGCAGCAACGGAAAGTTCCAGGCGACGATGGCGCCGACCACGCCCACCGCCTCGCGCCGGATGAAGCTGTGGAACTGATCGCCGGGCATCAGCGGCAACGAAACGTCGACGCTGGAACCTTCGATCTTGGTCGCCCAACCGGCCATGTAGCGCAGGAAGTCGATGGCCAGTTGCACGTCCATCACCTGCGCCACCGCCGCGCTCTTGCCGTTGTTCAGGCATTCCAGTTGCGCCAGCAGCTCGGCGTCGCGCTGCATCAGGTCAGCGAGTTTCCACAGCAGGTTCTGCCGCTCGCGCGGACGGGTTCGGCTCCAGGCTGAATCATCGAAGGCTTGCCGGGCGGCGAGCACCGCGCGATCGACATCTTCCGGCGTGGCGCGCGGTACCACGCACAGCACTTCACCGGTGGCCGGGTTGTGCAGCGGCATGGTCTGGCCGTCGGTGGCTTCGACCCAGTCGCCGCCGATCAGCATGCGTGGCGGGCGCTGGATAAAGGCCGAGGTGGCAGGGAGCAGATAGGGCAGGGGCATGGCGAAACCTCTTGTTGTTCGATGGGATCGAGAGGAGCTTTCGCAATGGTTGTGCCAAATGCTCGAAGGTGGCGCACAGCCCGGTTGCACGGGCGAAAGGAGGAAGAGTTTGAGTGGCAATGAGGGTGAATTTGTCTCAAAACGCGACACCCGTTGAGAAGCAAGATACGCGTCCTACAAAGCCAATCCAGCTGTCACGGGGCCTTGGCGAAGTCGGGCCGTTTCAGGTGTAGGAAAAGTCGCGCGTCTGACAGTTTTTACCGACTGGTGGAGGCATGAGGTACGAGCTAAGTTGCTTGGTGTATAGGGTTTTCCTGCCACGGATTTGGCGGGTCAGTGTCTTCACAGGGATGTCGATGAACAACTTAACCATTCGATGGCTAACCAATTTTACGATGGGCGTGGGGACTGGATTTCTGGTGACAGGGATTGCGGCGCTATTGATCGGCGACTTGACCGATGTCGATACGATTCGGGCAGGTGCGTGGATGGCTTCAACCAGTTTTTGCGTAATCGTTACCTCATTCGGTGTTGCCATGATGGAGGGAAAATGATGGCGGCTTTTATTGTGGGGCTGTGGTGTATGGGCGTCAGTATGCTGCTCATGTATGCGTATCACCGGGATCGTCGAATTCAAGCGGCCCAGCGTGATTCCGCGGCATTGGCAGCCAAGGCCGGCGCCCACTGTGAATGCTCGATGGTTTGCAACCATTGTGGGCGTTACAAGGTTCACCCGGACAACTCTGTTCGCTAGGCGCGGGTAAACAACCAATACAAGAGCCCCGTCATTGGCGGGGCTTGTTTTCGTGCGGGTTCGGCAGGCGTCACTCTTCTGGAGGTTTTTCATGGGGGATACTGTCAGCTCCGGGTCATCTGTCGCGTGACGCAATGTCGCTGACGCCGCAACAACTATGCTTGTCTCAGACTGCAACAGTTGTCGCGAAATTGGACGCCGGCAAGCACCGGCGGCACCGCCACTTCGCCTTGATCTTCACGTAACTGCTTGATTGAAAAGCTTATCGGCAAGCTGGCACGCTCCGTGTATTGCTCACAGCAGACGTTTCGCTTGCCTCCGTTCGTGCATCGCCACGAACGGCAGAAACCATAAAAACGATAAGCCACAACAATAAGAAAGCACCGTGCGAGGTTCGACGTTGATGAAGAGAAAACTCCGATCAGGCATGAGCGCCAGCCTGCTGGCCGTGGCCGCTTGCGTGGCCCTGCATTCGCCGTACAGTCTGGCAGCCCGCGATGCCCAGACCATCCTCAAGGAAACCTGCCAGGGCTGTCACACCCCTGAAGCCGGCGACCAGTTGAGCCGCATCAGCCACCAGCGCAAGACCCCGGAAGGCTGGCTGATGAGCATCGCCCGGATGCAGACCATGCACGGTTTGCAGATCAGTGATGACGACCGTCGCACGCTGGTCAAATACCTCGCCGACACCCAGGGCCTGGCGCCCAGCGAAACCGATGGCGTGCGTTACGCACTGGAACGGCGGTTGAACACCGTCGAGCAGTTCGACGAGAAAACCGCGCAGATGTGCGGACGCTGCCACTCCGGCGCGCGGATCGCCCTGCAACGGCGTCCGGCTCAGGAATGGGAACGTCTGGTGAATTTCCACCTCGGTCAATGGCCGTCGCTGGAATATCAGGCCATGTCCCGTGATCGTGACTGGTTCGATATCGCCCGCAAGGAAATGGTCCCGCTGCTGGCCAAGCGTTATCCGCTGGACAACCCGGCGTGGCAGTCCTGGATCAAAACCGCACCGAAAGCGGAAGCTTTGGTCGGCGACTGGAGCTTCAGCGGCCACTTGCCGGGCAAGGGTGAATTGGCCGGCACCATGAGCGTCACCGCCGATGGCAGTGACACCTTCAAGGTCGCCGTCAAAGGTCAGTACGCCGACGGCAGCCCGTTCAACGGCGATGGCAGCGCAATCCTTTACAGCGGCTACGAATGGCGCGGCAACGTGACCGTCGATGGCGTGACCATGCGTCAGGTGTTCGCCGCACAAGGCAACGCCATGCAGGGCCGGATGTTCGAGGCCGAGCACGATGAGCGCGGTTTGGACTTTGTCGCCGCCAAACAGGGTTCGCAGCGTTTGCTGGCGGTGCAGCCAGGTTATGTGAAGGCAGGCAGCGAAACTGAAGTGACCCTGATCGGCAGCGGTCTGAGCGGCAAACCGAACTTCGGTAAAGGCGTGGACGTGGTCGAAGTGGTCGAGCAGAACGCCGACCGGATCAAGGTCAAAGTAAAAGCGGCAGCGAATGCCCAGCCGGGCCTGCGCGCGGTCAGCGTCGGCAGCCTGAAAGGCCCGAGCCTGTCGGTGTACAGCAGGATCGCCTCGGTCAAAGTGGTGCCGGAATTCTCGGTGGCACGGATCGGCGAGGGCGGCGGTTCGACGCCGAAAGTCCAGGGCCGCTTCGATGCCGAAGCCTGGGGCAAGGGTGCCGACGGCAAGCCGTATCGCATCGGCGTGTTCCCGGCGCAATGGAAAGTCGAAGCCTTCGACGAGCGCGCCAAAGAGGACGAGGACGTCAAGTTCGCCGGCACCATGCAGACCGACGCGGGCGTGTTCACCCCGGGCGATGCCGGGCCGAATCCGGCACGCAAGATGTCCACCAACAATGCCGGCAACCTCAAGGTGATCGCCGCCGTCGACGACGCAGGGAAATCCCTGACCGGCGAAGGCCACCTGATCGTCACCGTGCAACGCTGGAACAATCCACCCATTCCCTGATGTTGAAACGTGAGTTGAGCTGAGCGACAGCGATTCAGACACTTTTCGGAATGACCGCAAGTCCCCCAAGCGGGGCTTGCACAGGAGGTTTGCAATGGGCGCTATCTTGAATCTGGTCGAACGTAATCTGCACGAAGTGCACGTCGACGCCGACCGCATGCTGTTCCACATCCCCAGCAGTTCGCTGTTCGCCAGCGATGAACTGACCGGGACTATCATTGATGCGTTGCGCGGCCCCGGTTGCTCCTCGGAAGACCTGATCCAGCGCCTCGGCGCGCGGTTCAACGGCGAGGAAATCAACGAGACCCTGCGCGAGCTGATTTCGCTGGAACTGGTCAGCGACGGCTCGCCGCTGACGCCGGACATCGCGGTCAAACGTGTCGAGCGCACGGCGATCAACACCGTGGTGCTCAACGTCAACACCGGCTGCAACCTGAGCTGCACCTACTGCTACAAGGAAGACCTCGACAAGCCGTCCGCCGGCAAGAAGATGGACGTCGAAACCGCCATCGCCTCGGTGGAAATGTTGCTGCGTGAGTCCCCCGACGAAGAGCGGTTCACCGTGGTGTTTTTCGGCGGCGAGCCGCTGAGCAATCGCAAGCTGATCGAGTACATGGTCGATTACTGCGAAAAGCGGTTTGCCGAGGCCGGCAAGTTCGTCGAGTTCGTGATGACCACCAATGCCACGCTGCTCACCGAAGAAACCGTGGACTACCTGAATGCCCACCGCTTCGGCTTGTCAGTGAGCATCGACGGACCGAAAACCGTGCACGACCGCAATCGCATCACCGTGGGCGGGCAGGGCACCTATGACGTGGTGCGGCGCAAGGCTGAAATGCTGCTTTCGCGTTACAACAGCCGTCCGGTCGGTGCGCGGGTGACCCTGACCACGGGCGTCACCGACGTTGAAACCATTTGGGATCACCTGTTCAACGAGTTGGGGTTTGCCGAGGTCGGATTTGCTCCGGTGACCTCCGGCGATATCAGCAGCTTCAACCTGACCACTGACGAATTGATCGAAGTCTTTGCCAGCATGAAACGCCTCGGTCGGCGTTATCTGGAGGCTGCGCTGGAGCACCGCAACATTGGTTTTTCCAACCTGCATCAGTTGATCACCGATATCCACGAAGGCCACAAAAAAGCCCTGCCGTGCGGTGCCGGATTGAAGATGCTGGCGGTCGATCACAAGGGCGAACTCAACCTGTGCCATCGCTTCACCGGCTCGTCGCTGCCGACCTTTGGCAACGTCCACAGCGGCGTTAAGCAGGTTGAGTTGAACGACTTCCTGTCCCAGCGCCTGGATCGCACCAACACCGGTTGCCATGACTGTCAGATCCGCAACCTGTGCTCCGGCGGCTGCTACCACGAGAGTTATGCCCGCTACGGCGATCCGGCGCACCCGACTTATCACTACTGCGAACTGATGCGTGACTGGGTCGACTTCGGCATTGAAGTCTACACCCGGATCATGGCCAACAACCCTGCGTTCATCAGCAGCTACATCACTCCGCGCAAGGCTCACTGATATGAAACATCTCAAGGCAATCAATAACAAAGCGTTGAAGCTGGATCAGGCCGCGGACGAGAACCGCATCGAAGAAGTGGTGGCGATGAGCTCCGTCGCCGGCTGTGCCTCGACCACCGACCCGGGTTGGGAAATCGATGCGTTCGGCGGGGTGTCGTCGCTGTGCCAGCCGATGGAGGCTGACCTCTACGGCTGCTCCGATCCGTGCTGGTGGCCGGCTCAGGTGCCGGACATGATGAGCACCTACCCGGACTGGAACAAGGATGCCCAGGCGTCCAACGACAACTGGCGCAACCTCGGCACTGTCTTCCCGAAAGACAAGTGATCGCTAAGAAGAAGGATTCCAGCATGCCTAGCCTCAACAAAGCCTGCGGCCTTGCCGCACTCGCGGTTCTGAGCGCCTGTTCGCTCCCGGTTCTGGCCGATGAGAACACCGCGCTACAAGACGGTCACGAGTACATGTTGACCACTAACTATCCGAACAACCTGCACGTCATCGACCTGGCGACCGACAGCCTGTACAAGACCTGCAAGATGCCTGACGCCTTTGGCCCCGGCACCGTGCAGCTGTCGCCGGATCGGAAGACCGCGTACGTGCTGAACAACCATTACGCTGATGTCTACGGTGTCGAACTGGACAGTTGCAAGCAGGTGTTCCACGCCAGCATCACCCAGCAGCCGGGGGAGAAAGCGCGGTCAATGTTCGCCTTTACCGTCAGCCATGACGGCAAGGAGCTGTACACCATCGCCAACCCGACCCAGATGCTCAACGACCGCTACGAGGTCAAACAACCGCGTCTGGATGTCTACGCCACCGACGCCGGGATGGACGCCAAACCGGTGCGCAGCTTCCCGGCGCCACGGCAGTTGACGATCATGCAGAGCGGCGATGACGGCACGCTCTATGTGGCTGGCGCTGATGTGTACAAGGTCGATGTGAAGAGCGGCAAGTTCGACGTGCTGATCCCCAGCCGTCACTGGAAACGCCCGAACTACAGCGCGCCGGACGTGCTTTACGTGTGGAACCAGCAGACTTACCGCCACGATTTCTCGCTGCTGTACACCGCCGCCAGGTTCAAGGACAAGAAGCAGGACCCGGCCACCGCTGAATACCTGTACGGCTTGTTCAGCGTCGATCTGAAAACCGGCAAGACCGAAACCACCGATTTCGGCCCGCTGACCGAGATCTACTTCAGCGGTATGCGCTCGCCCAAGGATCCGAACCTGATGTTCGGCGTGCTCAATCGTCTGGCCAAGTACGATATCAAGCAGAAAAAGCTGATACAGGCGGCGACACTGGACCATTCCTACTACTGCATTTCGTTCAACAAGGACGGGAGCAAGATTTACCTGGCCGGGACCTTCAACGACGTGGCGATCTTTGACGCCGAGACCATGAAACAGACCGGCAGCATCAAATTGCCGGGTGGGGATATGGCGATTACCACGGCGCAGATTTTTGTTCGGTAATTAGCGGCGTCAGGGATGACGCCTTCGCGAGCAGGCCCGCTCCCACATTTGAAATGCGGTTCAAATGTGGGAGCGGGCCTGCTCGCGAAGGGGCTCTCTAAACCGCCCCGAAAATCAGGCCCCGGGCACTGGGCAGCTCATGTCACCTTCTTCGCATTTCAAATACTGTTTGAGCGCCTCGGTTCGCGTTTTTGTCACCGAGGCGATGCAATTGTTGTAGATCAACGGATAAACACTCCCGCCTGCCACGCCGGATGCCGAAAACTTGCACTCGGCATCGCGAAAGCCGATCCATGCCCGTTGCGCGCTCACCAGCAGTTTCTTGCCATCAGGGTTGTCCTTCAACCGGGCGGTAATCTGCTGATAAACCGTGTTCAACTCCTTGTCCGCCGCCTTGTTTTCCTGCGCAGCGCACTGATTCATCGTCGCCTGATCGCTGGCATTGGCGCAGTCCACGGCAGCGTGAGCAACAGCAGTGAAAAGAAAGGGTGTCAGGGCCAGAAGCAGGCGTGGGGACATGAGTCATCTCGCTTTGGTGAATGAACGTGCCGGGCAGTTTAGCGACTTCGTGGCGCCATCAGGATTTATGCTGCCTCGATGCGTTGAGCAACCGCTCCGCTGTCGCGGCAATTTCCTCTCCGTCATGCAGTTTTTCCAGCCACCCTGACGGTATTCCCTGCACGCCGTAATAGGCGCCGGCCAACTGGCCGACGATGGCGGCCGTGGTGTCCGCGTCATCGCCCAGATTCGCCGCTTGCAGGACGGCTGCGGCAAAGCTGTCGGTGTGCTGGAAGCACCATAACGCCGCTTCCAGGGATCCGACGCAGTAACCACTGCCGCGAATGTCGCGCTCGGTCTTGTGCAGGTACTCGCCCCGGGCAATCGCCGCCACCTTGGGCTGACTGAAGGCTGTTTGCGGCAGGGTGCGCAGTTGCGCTTTCGATGCGCCTTCCAGAGCCTTGCCAAGCAGTTCGGCAAACAGCTGGCAACATTCGATGGCCTCGGGCGCCGCGTGCGTGGTGCGTGAACTGTCGGCGGCGAATCGCCTGGTTTTCCGGGCATCGGGGAAATAAAACAGCACCACGGGCACCAGTCGCATCAACGAGCCGTTCCCGGCGCTGTAGGGATCGGTGGAGCCGGCAAACGCCTCTCCGGTGTGTTGATAGCGATCCAGCGCCTGACTCACGGTCATGCCAATATCAAAACATTCGCCGGTCGAACTCAGATAGCCCCATTGCCACCAGTTCAGATAGCGGCCCATCTGGTCAGCGGCATCGAAGCCGTTTTTGTTCAGCAGACTTTCCGCCAGGCACAACGCCATCGAGGTGTCGTCGGTCCATTGGCCGGGCTTCAGGTGAAACGGCCCGCCACCGACCATGTCGGTCAGGGGCTGGAAGCTGCCGCGCGGCTGGAATTCGACGGTGGTTCCCACGGCATCGCCGCAGGCCAGGCCGAGGAGGGCGCCACGGTAACGTTCGGGGAGAGAAGGCTGCATGATGACGTCCTTGTGTCGTTCAGTTCGCTGCGAACGTTATCAGTTTCGCAGCGCTGATCCGTGCGCATTCTGACGAACCGGCGCCGCAAAATACTGCCGGATATTTCAATCAGACCTGACCGTTGCACCGGATTGATACAACTTCGGATTGGACATGTGGTCATACAAGCCTACTGTTCAAAACAGGAGGTGACGTATGAAACCAGTACCCAACAGCTTTGAACGTAAAATCATGCTCAGGTCGCCGCGCTCCCATGTCTGGCGCGCCCTGGTCGATGCCGAAGCGTTCGGCCAGTGGTTCGGCGTTGCGCTGGAGGGCCGGCGGTTTATCGCCGGCGAATGGACGCAGGGGCAGGTCACATACCCCGGTTATGAACATGTGCTCTGGAACGTGCTGGTGGAGCGGGTCGAGCCGCAGCAACTGTTCTCCTTCCGCTGGCATCCCTATGCGGTAAATCCGAAAATCGACTACTCGCAGGAACCGACCACCCTGGTCAGATTCGAACTGCAGGACTACGAGAACGGCACGCTGCTGAAAGTCTCCGAGTCAGGTTTTGCACACATTCCCGACGTGCGTCAGAAAGAGGCGTACTACATGGACAGTCGGGGCTGGGAGGAACAGTTGAGTCGACTTGAGCACTTCCTCGCGGAGAGTGACCGGGCCCGCGAGCGTGAAGGTGGCTGATCCCGACCTGTTCACGCCGTGGCTGGAACGCTGGGCGCTGGCGCCGGACGGCGAGCCGATCATCACCCCGGGCAGCCGCCTGTTGCCGGTGCGTCAGGACGATACTCCGGCGATGCTGAAAGTCGCGGTGGACGACGAAGAAAAATACGGCAACCTGCTGATGACCTGGTGGGACGGCGACGGCGCCGCCCGGGTGCTCGCCCATCACGACGAAGGCCTGTTGCTGGAGCGGGCGATGGGCCAGCGCTCGCTGATGCACATGGCGCTCAACGGCGAGGACGACGAGTCCACGCGGATCATGTGCCGAGCGCTGGCGCGCCTACACGCACCGCGACCAACGCCGCCACCGCCGTTAGTGGAACTGACGCCTTGGTTCGCTTCATTACGAGTGGCCGCAGCCCGATACGGCGGCCCATATGCCGATTGCCTGCAAACCGCCCAGGCCTTGCTTGCCGAACCGCAGGATGTGGTGGTGTTGCACGGCGACATGCACCACGACAACGTCCTCGATTTCGGCCCACGGGGCTGGCTGGCCATCGACCCCAAGCGGGTGCAGGGCGAGCGCGGTTATGACTATGCCAACCTGATCTGCAACCCGGAATTGCCCACCGCCACCGACCCCGAGCGCTTTCGGAGACAAGTCGACGTGATCTGCGAAGCAGCGGGAATCGAGCGAAAACGCCTGCTGCAATGGGTACTGGCGTTCGCCGGACTGTCTGCCGCATGGTTTCTGGAGGATGACGAGCAAACTGCGGCAAAAGGGCAGCTGAAAGTCGCAGCTGGCGGCTTCTGCGCTCGATGCCTGACACGTCTAAGGGTTTTCGGAAGGCCCGCTATAGCGAATGTCTTACACGCGATGGTAGCTATTTCGACTATTGCCGATTGGATCCACAGCGTAATCTAGCCTCATCAACTGAAGCACAGGGAGTGTTTCAGGATCACGGATGATCGACCATTAGCAAGGATCGCTGCCGACAGGGAGTCGATAATGGTCTTGGGAAAAACCCGCTTCGGCGGGTTTTTTTTCGTCCACAGGAAAGTGCCGTGCCCAAACAGAAACACCGCCAATTGGCGGTGTTTCTGCATCTGCAGGTTTTACGAGGCGATCAACTGGCGCAACACGTAATGCAGGATCCCGCCGGACTTGAAGTACTCCACCTCGTTCAGGGTGTCGATGCGACACAGCACTTCGATTTTCTCCTGACGCCCGTCTTCACGGGTGATAACCAGGGTCAGGTTCATCCGTGGCGTCAACTCGACACCGCTCAGCCCCTGAATATCCAGGGTTTCCTTGCCGGTAAGGTTCAGGCTTTTGCGGTTCTGATCCAGCTTGAACTGCAACGGCAGCACGCCCATGCCCACCAGGTTGGAACGGTGAATCCGCTCGAAGCTTTCGGCGATCACCGCTTTCACCCCCAGCAGATTGGTGCCCTTGGCCGCCCAGTCGCGGCTGGAACCGGTGCCGTATTCTTGCCCGGCAATCACCACCAGCGGCGTGCCTGAGGCCTGATAACGCATGGCCGCGTCGTAGATCGCCAGTTTCTCGCCGGTCGGAATGTAGATCGTGTTGCCACCTTCTTCGCCGCCGAGCATTTCGTTGCGGATACGGATGTTGGCGAAGGTGCCGCGCATCATCACTTCGTGGTTGCCCCGGCGCGAACCGTAGGAGTTGAAGTCCCGTGGCTCGACGCCTTGTTCGCGCAGGTAACGCCCGGCCGGGCTGTCTGCCTTGATGTTGCCGGCGGGGGAGATGTGGTCGGTGGTCACCGAATCGCCCAACAGCGCCAGCACTCGCGCACCTTTCACATCGGCGATCACCGGCAATGGCCCGGCAATGTCGTCGAAGAACGGCGGGTGCTGGATGTAAGTCGAATCCGCCTGCCAGACGTAGGTCGCGGCTTGCGGCACTTCGATGGCTTGCCACTGTTCGTCACCGGCGAACACTTCGGCGTATTCCTTGTGGAACATTGCGGTGTTGACCTGATTCACCGCGTCGGCGATTTCCTTGCTGCTCGGCCAGATGTCACGCAGGTAAACCGGATTGCCCTGCTGGTCATTGCCCAGCGGTTCGCTGCTGATGTCGGTGCGCACACTGCCCGCCAAGGCGTAAGCGACCACCAGCGGCGGCGAGGCCAGCCAGTTGGTTTTTACCAGCGGATGCACCCGACCTTCGAAGTTGCGGTTGCCGGACAGCACCGAAGCCACGGTCAGGTCGGCTTTCTGGATGGCTTTTTCGATCGGTTCCGGCAGCGGCCCGGAGTTGCCGATACAAGTGGTGCAGCCATAGCCCACCAGCGAAAAACCGAGCTGATCGAGGTACTGCGTCAGCCCAGCGGCTTTGTAGTAATCGGTGACGACTTTCGAACCCGGTGCCAGTGAGCTCTTCACCCACGGCTTGCGGGTCAGGCCTTTTTCCACGGCTTTTTTCGCCAGCAGGCCGGCAGCCATCATCACGCTGGGGTTGGAGGTGTTGGTGCAGGAGGTGATCGCGGCAATCACCACGGCGCCGTTTTTCAGGCGATAGGTGTGGCCGTCGTACTCGTAGTCCGTTTCGCCGACCAGATCGGCATTGCCCACCGCCACGCCACCGCCGCCTTCGCTTTCCAGGCGTCCTTCTTCCTTGCTGGTAGGTTTGAATTGCAAGTCGAGGAAGTCACTGAACGCCTGACCGACATTCGGCAGCGAGACACGGTCTTGCGGACGTTTAGGCCCGGCGAGGCTGGCTTCGACGCTGCCCATGTCCAGCGCCAGGCTATCGGTGAACACCGGTTCCTGACCGGGCAGGCGCCACAGGCCCTGAGCCTTGGTGTAGGCCTCGACCAGTTTCACCACTTCAGGCGGACGGCCGGACAGGCGCAGGTAGTCGAGGGTCACGTCATCGACCGGGAAGAATCCGCAGGTCGCGCCATATTCCGGAGCCATGTTCGCGATGGTTGCGCGGTCGGCGAGCGGCAGGTCGGCGAGGCCGTCGCCATAGAACTCGACGAATTTGCCGACCACGCCTTTCTTGCGCAGCATCTGGGTCACGGTCAGCACCAGGTCGGTGGCGGTGATGCCTTCCTTGAGCTTGCCGGTGAGTTTGAAGCCGATCACTTCGGGAATCAGCATCGACACCGGTTGCCCGAGCATCGCCGCTTCCGCCTCGATCCCGCCGACGCCCCAACCGAGTACGCCGAGGCCGTTGATCATGGTGGTGTGAGAGTCGGTGCCGACCAGCGTGTCGGGGAAGGCATAAGTGCGGCCGTCTTCGTCCTTGGTCCATACGGTGCGGCCGAGGTATTCGAGGTTGACCTGGTGGCAGATCCCGGTACCTGGCGGCACCACACTGAAGTTGTCGAAGGCGCTCTGGCCCCAGCGCAGGAAGGCATAGCGTTCGCCGTTGCGCTGCATTTCGATGTCGACGTTCTGTTCGAAGGCGCTGGCGCTGGCGAACTTGTCGACCATCACCGAGTGGTCGATCACCAGATCCACCGGCGACAGTGGGTTGATTCGTTGCGGATCACCGCCGGCCTTGGCCATGGCGGCGCGCATGGCGGCCAGATCGACGACCGCCGGTACGCCGGTAAAGTCCTGCATCAGCACGCGGGCAGGGCGGTACTGGATTTCCCGGTCGGAGCGACGTTCCTTGAGCCACGCAGCAATGGCCTTGAGGTCGGCGCCGGTGACGGTTTTTTCATCTTCCCAGCGCAGCAGGTTTTCCAGCAGGACTTTCAGCGACATCGGCAACCTGTCGAGATCGCCCAAGGTCTTGGCGGCATCCGGCAGGCTGAAATAGTGGTAAGTCTTGTCATCGACTTTCAGGGTTTTCAGTGAATTCAGACTATCGAGGGACGGCATTACGATCACTCCTTTGAGTCCGCACGGCTACGGACTGAGGGGACGGGCAGAGCTATCAACGTAGCCCTGTTTTCAGTAGCTGGCTAATAACTGGACTCTATGGGCAAGTCCAAGGTTCCGACATGGGCTATCATGCGCCGGTTTTCGTGACAGGCTTTGCTTCAACGCAGGTCTGGGCATCGCGCAGGGGATGAATGATCGCCCTCTGCCCAGGAGTAAGAATGAACACCCTATTCATGCATTGCCGGCCAGGCTTCGAAGGCGAAGTCTGCTCGGAGATTTCCGACCTCGCCGCCCGACTGAACGTGGCCGGCTACGCCAAGGCCAAACCAGCCACCGCTTGCGCCGAGTTTGTCTGCACCGAAGAAGACGGCGCCGAACGCCTGATGCGCGGTCAGCGTTTCGCCGAGCTGATCTTCCCGCGCCAGTGGGCGCGCGGTTTTTTCATCGATCTGCCGGAAACCGACCGCATCAGCGTGATCCTCGCGCACATGGCGGAATTCCCGGTCTGTGGCAGCCTGTGGCTGGAAGTCGTCGACACCAACGATGGCAAGGAGCTGTCGAACTTCTGCAAGAAGTTCGAAGGCCCGCTGCGCAAGGCCCTGACCGGCGCCGGCAAACTGGTGGAGGACGCCAGCAAGCCGCGTCTGCTGCTGACCTTCAAGAGCGGCCGTGAAGTGTTTCTAGGTCTGGCCGATGCCGGTAACTCGGCGATGTGGCCGATGGGCATTCCACGTCTGAAGTTCCCTCGTGAGGCGCCGAGCCGTTCGACCCTGAAGCTGGAAGAGGCCTGGCACCACTTCATCCCGCGCGATCAGTGGGAAGATCGCCTGCACAGCGACATGACCGGCGTCGACCTCGGCGCGGCGCCGGGCGGCTGGACCTGGCAACTGGTCAATCGCGGCATGCTGGTGACCGCCATCGACAACGGCCCGATGGCCGAAAGCCTGATGGACACCGGTCTGGTGCAGCACTTGATGGCCGACGGTTTTACCTTCAAACCTAAGCAACCGGTGGACTGGATGGTCTGCGACATCGTCGAGAAGCCGGCGCGCAATGCCGCGATGCTCGAAGAGTGGATCGGCGAGGGGCATTGCCGGGAAGCGGTGGTCAACCTCAAGTTGCCGATGAAGCAGCGTTACGCTGAAGTGAAGCGCCTGCTCGAACGCATCGCCGACGGTTTCAAGGCCCGCGGGATCAAGGTCGACATCGGCTGCAAGCAGCTTTACCACGACCGCGAGGAAGTGACCTGCCATTTGCGCCGCCATGACGTGAAGAAAGCCAAAGCCCGCTGAGCGCGCGACAGGTGACCGAACACCCGGCATTGGGCGACAATGCCGGCCAGTTTCAGGAGTGAATCATGAGTGAAATGATCAATACGCCGGTCGACGGCACCCTCGACGCTACGGGCCTCAACTGCCCGGAGCCGGTGATGATGCTGCACCAGCACATCCGTGACCTGGTGCCCGGCGGCCTGCTCAAGGTGATCGCCACCGACCCGTCGACCCGTCGCGACATCCCCAAGTTCTGCGTGTTTCTCGACCATGAACTGGTGGGGCAGCACGAAGAAGCCGGGACCTATCTGTACTGGATTCGCAAGAAGTCCGGTTGATCGGAAGGCAAAAAAAAGACCTGCATGTGCAGGTCTTTTTTTATGGCCGGTCAGCCCATCGAACGGCTGATGCGAATGCGTTTGCGTGCACTGCGCGTCAGGCGGATCGACAGCATCAGCGCCGCGCAGCTCAGGCCGACGATCAGGCCTTCCCACAAGCCGCTCGGGCCGCGTGGCTCGCCGAGCCAGTCGGTCAGGCCGAGGGCGTAACCTACCGGCAGGCCGATGCCCCAATAGGCGAACAGGGTCAGGATCATCGTCACGCGAGTGTCCTGATATCCGCGCAACGCACCGGCGGCAGTAACCTGAATCGCGTCGGAAAACTGGAACAGCGCCGAATACACGATCAGCATCGCCGCGATGTGAATCACCATCGGATCCGACGTGTAGATCGCCGCAATGTGTTCGCGCATCAGCAGCATCATGCTCGCCGACAGGCAGGCGTAGGCCAGCGCGGTGCCCATGCCGACACCTGCGGCGAAACGTGCTTCACGGGGTTCTTCACGGCCCAGAGCCTGGCCGACGCGCACGGTCACGGCCATGCCCAGCGAATACGGAATCATGAACACCAGCGAGCTGACGTTCAGCGCGATCTGGTGCCCGGCCACCACGGTGGCGCCGAGGCTGCCGATCAGCAGCGCGATCACCGCGAAAATGCTCGACTCGGCAAACACCGCGATGCCGATCGGCAGACCGATGGCCAGCAAACGCTTGATCACCGCCCATTGCGGCCAGTCGAAACGGCTGAACAGTTCGCTCGACTTGTAGGCCGGCGCCCAGCGCTCGTAACCGGCCAGACCCAGCGCCATCACCCACATCACGATGGCCGTGGCCCAGCCGCAACCGACGCCGCCCATGGCCGGAACGCCGAAGTGACCATAAATGAACACGTAGTTGAGCGGAATGTTCAGCGCCAGCCCACACAGGCCCAGCACCATCGCCGGCCGCGTGCGGCCGAGGCCATCACTGGTGCAGCGCAGCACATGGTAGAAGGCAACGGCTGGCAGACCGCTGGCGATGCCGTGCAGGTACTGCATGCACGGGCCGATCAGCTCCGGATCGACTTTCATCAGGTGCAGGATCGGTTCCGCGCTGAACAGCATGGTGGTCGCCATCAGTCCGACTACCAGAGCCAGCCACAGGGCCTGACGCACGATCGGGCCGATTTCGCTGTGAGTGCCGGCGCCGAAGCGCTGAGCGACTTTCGGCGTGGTGGCCAACAGGGTGCCGGTCATCAGCAGGAACACCGGCACCCAGATCGAGTTGCCCAGCGCCACGGCCGCGAGATCCTTCGGCCCGACGCGCCCGGCCATCACCGCATCGACGAAGCCCATGGCGGTGGTCGCCAGTTGCGCGATCATGATCGGCAGGGCCAGGCCGAGCAGATTCTTCAGCTCCAGGCGAACCCGGGCAGGGCGGTTGAGGGAAACGGCAGCGGGGCGGTCGGTCACGGAATTCACAGGCAAAGCGTCCACAGGGGTTGATGCGCAAGGCCGGGCATTCTACGCCGCTGACGTTGTGGTCAGGAAAAATCCTCTGTTGCGGATTTGTAATCGCCTTCGACCGATCAAGAAAGAACAGCCTGCTGGCTCATCGCAGTCCCAGCGCCTACACTGCCGATCCGCCCAAGGAGCCCCGCCATGCTGATTGTTGCCGACGAAAATATCCCGCTGCTCGATGCCTTTTTTGCCGGTTTCGGTGAGATTCGCCGGGTACCGGGCCGTTCCATCGACCGGGCCACGGTCGAACAGGCCGATGTATTGCTGGTGCGCTCGGTGACCAACGTCAACCGCGCACTGCTTGAAGGCAGCAAGGTGCGTTTTGTCGGCACCTGCACCATCGGCACCGATCATCTGGATCTCGATTACTTCAATGAGGCCGGGATCACCTGGTCCAGCGCGCCCGGCTGCAATGCCCGGGGCGTGGTCGATTACGTGCTCGGCAGCCTGATGACCCTGGCTGAAATCGAAGGCGTCGATTTGCGTGAACGTACTTACGGTGTGATCGGCGCCGGTGAAGTCGGGGGGCGCCTGATCAAGGTGCTCAAAGGCCTGGGCTGGAACGTGAAAGTCTGTGACCCGCCGCGTCAGGCGGCCGAGGGCGGCGACTATGTCAGCCTGGAGCAGATCATCGCGCAGTGCGACGTGATCAGCCTGCACACCCCGCTGACCCGCAGCGGCGACGGGGCGACCTGGCATTTGTTCGACGAGCAGCGTTTGCAGCAGCTCAAGCCCGGCGCCTGGCTGATCAACGCGGCTCGCGGTCCGGTGGTGGATAACTCCGCGCTGCGCGAAGTGCTGCTGGAGCGTGAAGACTTGCAAGCGGTGCTCGATGTCTGGGAAGCCGAGCCGCAAGTCGATGTCGCGCTGGCCGAACTCTGCGTGCTGGCAACGCCGCACATTGCCGGTTACAGCCTCGACGGCAAACAGCGCGGCACCGCGCAGATCTATCAGGCGTACTGCGAATTTATCGGTGAGCCCGCCAGCATTCAGCTCGGTGATCTGCTGCCGGCACCATGGTTGTCGGAAGTTTCCCTGCATGCCGACAGCGATCCGGCCTGGGCGCTGGCGATGTTGTGCCGTGGCGTGTACGACCCGCGCCGGGACGATGCGGATTTCCGTCGCACGCTGCTGGGCAGCGTCGGTGAGCAACGTGCCGCGTTTGATTTGCTGCGCAAACAGTATCCGTCGCGACGCGAGATCGAAGGTTTGAAAGTGCGGATCGACGGTGATTCGCCGGCCTTGCGCCAGATCGTGACCGCGTTGGGCGCTGTGGCCGTATAAACAGCGGGCAGAAAAAACCCGGCCTGCAGGGGCCGGGTCAGGAAGACGGTGGCGATATCACTCTTGTTCGGCAGGCTTGACCAATCGCTTCTCCAGTTCGCGGCAGGCGTCCTGGATCATGTCTTCAGTGATTGGCACTTCGCGCCCATCCTTATCGATGATCGAGCAACCCAGAGGTTGGCCGGGCTTGGTGCGGATCACTTCAATTTTGTCATCGCTGCTGTTTTGCAAGGACATGGCCTGTCTCCTCATCAGGTTGTGTGCCTAGATTAAAACCGTCAGGTGACCAGGCTGTGACAACTCCCTGCGGTCGGTCCGGAACGGCATCTCCACTCAAACAGAAATGACCGTCTGTCTCAACCCGGACCTTAGACCAATAGCATCTAGGGAGTAGTCGGACCGGTCATATTTAACCTGACTCATTGTGATTTACAGAGTTCCACCCCATTTGAGTCTGTAGGCTGGCCCTATCCATCAGCACACGACGTGAATCTGAATGATCCCGATGCTTTCCTCGCGCCACCGCCGGGCCTTGCGCCTGACCAGTCATTTCCTTGCTCCCTATCGCTGGCCGGCCTTCGGCGCACTGCTCGCGCTGATCGTCACGGCCGGCATTACCCTGTCGATGGGGCAGGGCATCAAGTTGCTGGTCGATCGAGGGTTTATGACCCAGTCGCCGCACCTGCTCAATCAATCCATAGGCCTGTTCATGCTGTTGGTATTCGGCCTGGCGGTCGGCACGTTTGCGCGGTTTTATCTGGTGTCGTGGATCGGTGAGCGCGTGGTGGCGGACATCCGTCGACAGGTATTCAACCATCTGGTGTACCTGCATCCCGGGTTTTACGAGGACAACCGCAGTTCGGAAATCCAGTCGCGGCTGACCGCTGACACCACGCTGCTGCAATCGGTGATCGGCTCGTCGCTGTCGCTGTTCCTGCGCAATTTGCTGATGGTCATCGGCGGTGTGGTGCTGCTGTTCATCACCAACCCCAAGCTCACCAGCATCGTGGTGATCGCACTGCCGCTGGTGATTGCGCCGATCCTGATTTTCGGCCGCCGCGTGCGTAACCTCTCCCGGCTGAGTCAGGACCGGATCGCCGACATTGGCAGCTATGTTTCGGAGACTCTTGGCCAGATCAAGACCGTACAGGCCTACAACCATCAGGTGCAGGATGAAGAGCGTTTCGCCAGTACTGTCGAGCAGGCGTTCGAAACCGCGCGCAAACGGATTTTCCAGCGGGCCTGGCTGATCACCCTGGTGATCGTGCTGGTGCTCGGCGCCGTCGCGGTGATGTTGTGGGTCGGCGGCATGGACGTAATTGCGGGGCGGATTTCTGCGGGTGAACTGGCGGCGTTCGTGTTCTACAGCCTGATCGTCGGCAGTGCGTTTGGCACGTTGAGTGAGGTCATCGGTGAATTGCAGCGAGCAGCCGGCGCTGCCGAGCGCATCGCCGAACTGCTGCGTTCGGAGAACATCATCCAGCCCCCGACCACCGGACTAGTGACGTTGCCGGAACGGGTCGAAGGCGAGCTGGAACTGCAGGAAGTGCGTTTTTCCTACCCTTCGCGTCCCGAAAGCCTCGCCGTCGATGGCTTGAGTCTGACGATCAACGCCGGCGAAACTCTCGCGCTCGTAGGGCCCTCCGGCGCGGGCAAGTCCACGGTGTATGACTTGTTGCTGCGTTTCTACGATCCCCGGGAAGGGCAAATCCTTATTGATGGCGTGCCGCTGACGAGCCTTGATCCGCTGGACCTACGTCGTTGCTTCGCGCTGGTCTCGCAAACTCCGGCGCTGTTTTTCGGCAGTGTCGAAGAGAACATTCGCTACGGCTGCCCGACCGCCACGCTGGAGCAGGTGCGGGAAGCTGCGAAAATTGCCCACGCCCACGACTTCATCGAACAGATGCCCGACGGTTACCAGACCCACCTGGGCGACGGCGGCCTCGGCCTGTCAGGCGGCCAACGCCAGCGCCTGGCCATCGCCCGGGCGCTGTTGGTGGATGCACCGATCCTGTTGCTTGACGAAGCCACCAGCGCCCTCGACGCCCAGAGCGAACACCTGATCCAGCAAGCGCTGCCGAGCCTGATGCAAAACCGCACCACACTGGTGATCGCCCACCGGTTGGCCACGGTGAAAAACGCCGACCGGATCGCGGTGATGGATCAGGGCAAACTGGTTGCGATCGGCACGCATCAGGAGCTGATTGCGAGTAATCCGTTGTATGCGCGGTTGGCGGCGTTGCAGTTCAGTGATGGTCATCAGGCTTCGACCGACCAAGTAACCGACTAAGTAACCGACCCAGTAGAGCGCCATAAAAAATGCCCGCATCTCTCGATGCGGGCATTTTTGTTTACGTCGATCTATCGGCGAAACACGCCCCGATCACTGATCGTCGAAATACCGCTCATGCCAGTCCACCAGCGGTTGCGGCGAGTTGAGTTTCTGGCCGTAGATCACCGAGTAGGACAGCACGTTCTGTACGTACTGGCGGGTTTCGTCGAACGGGATGCTTTCCACCCACACGTCGAAGCTCAGGTGGTCGGCGCCACGCAGCCACTGGCGCACGCGGCCGGGGCCGGCGTTGTAGGCGGCGGAGGCGAGCACGCGGTTACCGTTGAACTGGCTATGCACCTGGCTCAGGTAAGCGGCGCCGAGCTGGATGTTTTTATCCGGATCGAGCACCTGCTGTGGCGAGGCCAATGGAATGCTGAACTTGCGCGCGGTTTCCTTGGCGGTGCCGGGCATCAGTTGCATCAGGCCGCTGGCGCCGACGCTGGAGCGGGCGTCGTCCATGAATGCACTTTCCTGACGGGTGATGGCGAACACCCAGCTCGAATGCAGGCCGCGCACCTTGGCTTCGCGCACCAGAGTGTCGCGGTGGGCCATCGGGAAGCGGATGTCCAGATCATCCCAGTACTGCGCCTGACTGATGGTGCGGATCGCCGGGAAATACCATTTCAGGTCGTAGGCCAGTTTCGCCTGGGCGACCATTTCGTCGCGGCTGAAATGCCGGCTGACGTGATACCACTCGCGGCGGCCGTCGACGATCTGCCCACGGGCGTGGAACTCCAGCGCACGACGCACGCCTGGGGTGTTGCGCACCTTGTTGATCAGCGCCTGACTGAGCACCAGCGGCTTGTTGTTCAGCGAGTACGGCGATTGCGAGCGGTCGGCGGCGAGGAAGCCGTAGAAATCCCGCTCCCGCGATAGATTTTTGTACAGCGTCTGCGCTTCCGGGTTTTGCGGTTGTGCCAGTTCCAGACTGCGGGCCTGCCAGTAGCGCCAGCGGTTGGTGGTCGCCAGATCCTGCGGCAGACGGCGGGTCAGTTGATAGGCGTCGTCCCAGCGCGCCAGGCGCAGCAGCAGTCGCAGGCGCCATTCGGACACGGTGTTGTCGCGCAGTTCCGGGTCGTACTTGGTCATCACATCCAGCGCGCGGCTGTCGAAACGCCGAGCGAGGGTCAGGCCGATTTCCCGGGCGATCGCGACTTTTTCATCGCGGGAGAAATGCATGCTGCTGGCATAACCGTCGAGCAGGGACATGGCCTTGTCCGGATCCTGACGCGCGAGGCGGCGCAGACCGAGGCTGACCACGTCCGACATCGGTTCATCGGCCGGCGTGAAACGCGACGGCTGATTGAGCAGTTCCGGTTTCTGCGCCACGTCCACCAGCAGGCGACCGCGCGGGGCGAGGGTGGTCAGGCCGTTGACCAGGCTGTTGGCCAGTGGGTAGTTGCGGTGCTGGGCGGCGAGTTTGGCGCGTTCCCAGCGTTTCTGTTCGGTCAACTGACCTTCGGCGGCCCACATGCCGAACAGCGCATCGCAGGCGGCGGGCTGGGATTTGCCGGTCAGCCAAAGCTTCTCGGCATTGGCGTAGCCCTCGGCCTTCTTGTTGTGGCTGATCTGGTACTGCGCGTTCAGGCAGTCGAGTTCGGTGAAATTCAGCTTGGGGTCGTAATACTTGACGAACGTCGCCCAGTCGCCGCGATCGGCCAGCCAGCGCAGCCAACGCAACTTCATCCAGTTGGCCTGGGGCAGGTCACCGTGTTCGGCGAGGAATTTTTCGATCTCCGCGTTGCTGGCGGTTTTCAGCCGGGCGGTCAGCTCGTCGTAAGCCAGGTATGGTTCCAGCGGATAATCGGCGAGGGCCTGGCTGTAACGGAAATACGGGCCGGTGTCGCCCTTGGCCAGGGCGCGCTTGGCTTCATCGTAATACTGGCGTTGGGTGGACAGGTCCACCGCCTGGGCGGATTGAACGGCAGCGGCGGAAAGCAGCAAACATGACAAAACACTGAAGAGGCGACTGCGCATGAGACATCCGGGCAGAGAAATCATGACAAGTGCCGGCCCAAAACCCGCACTGAATTGTCTGTAGCTTAGCCTTTTGCCAGCAGGCGGCGAAAGCTTTGCCGGCCTTGCAGCACAAGTTCGCAACAATTGTTGTGCAGAGTGCGTCAGCGGCGAAATTGCCGGCCTGCTCGGGCCCCGATTCAGGTAGAATGCGCGCCCGGTTTTTGGAGAAGCTCATGACCCTGCTCAAATTCAGCGATGTGTCCCTTGCATTCGGCGCGATGCCGTTGTTGGACAAGGTGTCCTGGCAGATCGCCCGTGGTGAGCGGGTGTGCATCATCGGCCGCAACGGCACTGGCAAATCCAGCATGATGAAACTGGTCAAGGGCGACCAGAAGCCTGATGACGGCTCGGTGTGGCGTGCCCCCGGTCTGAAAATCGGTGAATTGCCGCAAGAACTGCCGGTGGCCGACGAGCGGACTGTGTTCGACGTGGTTGCCGAAGGCCTCGATGGCGTTGGCGCCTTGCTCGCCGAATACCATCACCTGAGCCAGAACATCGTCACCGACGCCGATCTGGACAAGCTGATGCACGTCCAGCACGACCTCGAAGCCCGCGATGGCTGGCGCTTGCAGACTCTGGTCGATAGCACCCTGAGCCGCCTGCAACTGCCGGCCGACAAGACCCTCGCCGAACTGTCCGGCGGCTGGCGTCGTCGTGTGCTGCTGGCGCAGGCGCTGGTGTCCGAGCCGGATCTGCTGCTGCTCGACGAGCCGACCAACCACCTGGACATCGGTGCGATTGCCTGGCTTGAAGAAGCGCTGAAGGATTTCCAGGGCGCCGTGCTGTTCATCACGCACGACCGTTCCTTCCTGCAAAACCTCGCCACCCGCATCCTCGAACTGGATCGCGGTGGCCTGATCGACTGGAACGGCGACTACGCCAGTTTCCTCGTCCATAAAGAAGCCGCACTGGCCGCCGAAGAAACCGCCAACGCGCTGTTCGACAAGCGTCTGGCCCAGGAAGAAGTGTGGATTCGCCAGGGCATCAAGGCCCGTCGCACCCGTAACGAAGGCCGCGTACGTGCGCTGAAAGCATTGCGCGTGGAGCGCAGCGAGCGTCGCGAGCGCACCGGCAAGGCCAACATCCAGCTGGAAACAGCGGAGAAGTCCGGCAAGCAGGTGATGGTGCTGGATAACGTGAGCTTCGCGCATCCTGGCGGTCCGTTCCTGATCCGTGATTTCTCCATGGTGCTGCAGCGTGGCGACCGGATCGGTCTGCTCGGCGCCAATGGTACCGGCAAGACCACCCTGCTGAAACTGATGCTCAGCGGTCTGCAACCGACCAGCGGCAAAGTGGAAGAGGGCACCAAGATCGATGTGGCCTACTTCGACCAGTTGCGCCATCAGCTGGATCTGGAAAAGACCGTGATCGACAACGTCGCCGAAGGTCGCGACTTCATCGATATCGACGGCCAGAGCCGCCACGTGCTGAGCTACCTCGGCGACTTCCTGTTCAGCCCGCAGCGTGCCCGCACGCCGGTGAAGGCGTTGTCCGGTGGCGAGCGTGCGCGTCTGTTGCTGGCCAAATTGTTCAGCAAGCCGGCGAACCTGCTGGTACTCGACGAACCCACCAACGACCTCGACGTGGAAACCCTCGAGCTGCTCGAAGAAGTGCTGCTGACCTTCAACGGCACTGTGCTGATGGTCAGCCACGACCGGGCATTCCTCGACAACGTGGTCACCAGCACCCTGGTATTCGAAGGTGAAGGCAAGGTTCGCGAATACGTCGGTGGCTATCAGGACTGGATCCGTCAGGGCGGTTCGCCGCGACTGCTGGGCGTGACCGAAAGCAAATCCGGCAAGGCCGACCTGAATTCGGCGGTGGTCACTGCCGAACCGGCTCCGGTCGCTGCGCCGGTTGCTGCGGCCCCGGCTGCGAAGAAGAAGTTGAGCTACAAGCTTCAGCGCGAGCTGGAAGCGCTGCCGGGCGACATCGACGCTAAAGAACAGCAGATTGCTGCTGTCGAGGCTGAAATGGCCGAGGCCGGCTTCTATCAGCGTCCGCCGGCCGAGACGGCCAAGGTGATCGCTTCTCTGGAGCAGTTGCAGGCCGAGCTGGATGCACTGGTGGAGCGTTGGGCCGAGCTGGACGCCTGATTGTTTCAAGGCATGAAAAAGCCCGGCGTCCAGTGATGGGCGTCGGGCTTTTTTAGCTTTTCACAATTGCCTGGGATCAGCGCTTGACCAGATGCACCGCCAGCACATCGCAAGGTGCGCCGTGCAGCACGTCGTTGGCGGTCGAGCCCAGCAACAGCGCCAGACCATGCCGGCCATGGCTGCCGACCACGATCAGGTCGCATTGCTGTTCCTTGGCGAAATGGTGGATTTCCTGACGCGGCTGGCCGTAGGTCAGGTGGCAGTTGGCGCCTTCGAGCTCGGTGTACTTGTGCTTCAGGCGTTCAAGGCGTTCCTTGGCCTGATCGAATTGCTGTTGTTGCAGTTGTGACAGATCCATCGGTACGTCACCGCCGAAGGCCATGGCCATCGGTTCGACGATATGCACCAGCGACAGCTTGGCGCCATTGCTCACCGACAGCTCTCGGGCGCGGTGGATCACAGGGTCGCACTCTTCGGTCAGATCTACGGCGACCAGGATATGGTGGTAGGGCATGAGGTGCTCCTCGTGAGGGATCAATATTGTTAAGTATGGCTGGTTTCAAGCGCATTGGTTCCAAAGTGACGCAATGGGCTCATGACAAAACGGGAGTAGAGATATGACGGTCTGGCTGGTGGTGTCAATCCTGCTGGTGGTGTTGAGTCCGCTGGCGTGGTTGCGTCCGTCACGTGCACAGAGTGGCCGGATAGCCTTGCGCACTGAGGCTCGACGTATCGGTCTGGCCATGCAGCTGGCGCCTCAGGAGTGGCCGCACTGGATGTCTCAGGAGCCGCCAAACCCGTGCGCTCAATACCATCGGCCACGCCGAGGCAAGCAGCCGGCGCGCTGGACGTATTGGCAGAAATCCCCGGGGGTTTGGGTGAATCAGTGGCAGGAAGTTTGTGAGGATCCACTGCTGCTGAATCATTTCGAGAAATTGCCGGGCAACGTTTTCAAAGTCGAGGCGGACAAGCAGATGATCGCCCTCTATTGGGGCGAGAAGGGGGATGCGTCGGTTTTGCTGGATATTGATGCCACGCTGAAAGCGCTGGCATGACTTGCGGACTTTTCGCGCTGCAACGGTGCGAAACGTCCGGCAGACGCGCAATAAAAAGCCCGACATGATTCATCGGGCGGGGTTGGCCAGGCAGGCCGGAAATTCTTTTTGGCGTTGAACCGACGTCATCCGGTCAGCAAATCTGCGCCTGTTTTCCTTCGTAGTCCAGCCAGCGTAGCCTGTTAAACAAGGGTTGCGGTGAATTAGGGCGACTTTTCTAACTATTAATCTTATGAATGCCCTCACATGCAAGCGTGTGTGGCCGGGCTGCGTCCTACAGAAATGACCGCAAAGTCGAATTTCAACCCGTATTTAGGGCGATTGACAATTGTCGGAAATTCCGTGAAGGTGGCGTACCCAAATCAAACGGGCGTATGAATTGAGCGTTTGTATTGCAGACTGCTCCTACAGAATCCCGACTATCGCGTTGGCGGGTGTGCCGGGTGGATGAGTGTCAGCATCGACGAAAAAACGTCCTGCCGAGCCATTTGCCTGCGTCCGACGTGTACTGTTCAGCTTCCATATCGTGGAGATCAGTTGATGATTTACGAAGGTAAAGCCATCACGGTTAAAGCTCTTGAAAGTGGCATCGTCGAATTGAAATTCGACCTCAAGGGTGAGTCCGTCAACAAGTTCAACCGTCTTACCCTGAACGAACTGCGTCAGGCCGTAGACACCATCAAGGCAGATGCTTCGATCAAGGGCGTGATCGTCAGCAGTGGCAAGGACGTGTTCATCGTCGGCGCCGACATCACCGAATTTGTCGACAACTTCAAGCTGCCGGATGCCGAGCTGGTTGCTGGCAATCTCGAAGCCAACAAGATCTTCAGCGATTTCGAAGACCTCAACGTTCCGACCGTTGCCGCGATCAACGGCATCGCCCTGGGCGGCGGTCTGGAAATGTGCCTGGCAGCGGACTACCGCGTCATGTCGACCAAGGCCAAGATCGGTCTGCCGGAAGTCAAACTGGGCATCTACCCGGGCTTCGGCGGTACCGTGCGTCTGCCGCGCCTGATCGGTGCCGACAACGCCATCGAGTGGATCGCCGCCGGCAAGGAAAACCGTCCTGAAGACGCGCTGAAAGTCGGCGCCGTCGATGCCGTGGTTGCCCCTGAAAAACTGCAGGATGCCGCCCTTGAGCTGATCAAGCGCGCCGTCTCCGGCGAGTTCGACTACAAGGCCAAGCGCCAGCCTAAGCTGGAAAAGCTCAAGCTGAACGCCATTGAACAAATGATGGCTTTCGAAACCGCCAAAGGTTTCGTGGCTGGCCAGGCCGGCCCGAACTACCCGGCCCCGGTTGAAGCGATCAAGACCATCCAGAAAGCCGCGAACTTCGGTCGTGACAAGGCGCTGGAAGTCGAAGCCGCAGGTTTCGTGAAACTGGCCAAGACCTCTGCCGCGCAGAGCTTGATCGGTCTGTTCCTGAACGATCAGGAACTGAAGAAAAAGGCCAAGGCCTATGACGAAATCGCCAAAGACGTGAAGCAGGCTGCCGTACTGGGCGCCGGCATCATGGGTGGCGGTATCGCCTATCAGTCGGCTTCCAAAGGTACGCCGATCCTGATGAAGGACATCAACGAGCACGGCATCGAGCAAGGTCTGGCTGAAGCCGCCAAGCTGCTGGTCGGTCGCGTTGATAAAGGCCGCATGACCGCCGCGAAAATGGCTGAAGTGCTCAACGGCATTCGTCCTACGCTGTCCTACGGCGATTTCGGTCACGTCGACCTGGTCGTTGAGGCCGTGGTCGAGAACCCGAAAGTCAAGCAAGCCGTTCTGGCGGAAGTCGAAGACAAGGTCAAAGAGGACACCATCCTCGCGTCCAACACCTCGACCATTTCCATCAGCCTGCTGGCCAAGGCCCTCAAGCGTCCGGAAAACTTTGTCGGCATGCACTTCTTCAACCCGGTGCACATGATGCCGCTGGTGGAAGTGATCCGTGGCGAGAAGTCCAGCGAGCTGGCCATCGCCACCACCGTTGCCTACGCCAAGAAAATGGGCAAGAACCCGATCGTCGTCAACGACTGCCCGGGCTTCCTGGTCAACCGCGTACTGTTCCCGTACTTCGGCGGTTTCGCCAAACTGGTCAGCGCCGGTGTGGACTTCGTCCGTATCGACAAGATCATGGAAAAATTCGGCTGGCCGATGGGCCCGGCGTACCTGATGGACGTGGTCGGCATCGACACCGGCCACCACGGTCGCGACGTAATGGCTGAAGGCTTCCCGGACCGGATGAAGGACGACCGTCGTTCGGCCATCGACGTGCTTTACGAAGCCAAGCGTCTGGGTCAGAAGAACGGCAAGGGCTTCTACGCCTACGAGGCCGACAAGAAAGGCAAGCAGAAGAAAGTCGCCGATCCGTCGGTACTGGAAGTGCTCAAGCCGATCATCTACGAGCAGCGCGAAGTCACTGACGAAGACATCATCAACTGGATGATGATCCCGCTGTGCCTGGAAACCGTGCGTTGCCTGGAAGACGGCATCGTCGAAACCGCCGCCGAAGCCGACATGGGTCTGGTCTACGGTATTGGTTTCCCTCCATTCCGTGGCGGTGCGCTGCGCTACATCGACTCGATCGGTGTTGCCGAGTTCGTTGCCCTGGCCGACCAGTACGCTGATTTGGGCGCGCTGTACCACCCGACCGCGAAGCTGCGCGAAATGGCCAAGAACGGCCAGAGCTTCTTCGGTTAAGCGCCCCCAACTAGAGTGAGAGTGAACTTATGAGCTTGAATCCTAGAGACGTCGTGATTGTCGACTTCGGTCGTACTCCGATGGGCCGCTCCAAGGGCGGCATGCACCGCAACACCCGCGCCGAAGACATGTCGGCGCACCTGATCAGCAAACTGCTGGAACGCAACACCAAGGTCGATCCTGCCGAAGTCGAGGACGTGATCTGGGGCTGCGTCAACCAGACCCTGGAGCAAGGCTGGAACATCGCGCGCATGGCGTCGCTGATGACCCAGATCCCTCACACCTCGGCCGGCCAGACCGTCAGCCGTCTGTGCGGCTCGTCGATGAGCGCGCTGCACACTGCTGCGCAAGCGATCATGACCGGTAACGGTGACGTTTTCGTGGTTGGCGGCGTCGAGCATATGGGTCACGTAAGCATGATGCACGGTGTCGATCCGAACCCGCACATGTCCCTGTACGCGGCGAAAGCCTCGGGCATGATGGGCCTGACCGCTGAAATGCTGGGCAAAATGCACGGCATCACCCGCGAACAGCAGGACGCCTTTGGCGTGCGTTCCCACCAGTTGGCCCACAAGGCGACTGTGGAAGGCAAGTTCAAGGACGAAATCATCCCGATGCAGGGTTACGACGAGAACGGTTTCCTGAAAACCTTCGACTACGACGAAACCATTCGTCCGGAAACCACCCTGGAAAGTCTGGCGGCTCTGAAGCCGGCGTTCAATCCAAAGGGCGGCACCGTAACGGCCGGTACTTCGTCGCAGATCACCGATGGTGCTTCGTGCATGATCGTGATGTCGGCACAGCGTGCGCAAGACCTGGGCATCCAGCCTCTGGCCGTGATTCGCTCGATGGCGGTAGCGGGTGTGGACCCGGCCATCATGGGCTATGGTCCGGTACCGGCTACTCAGAAAGCACTGAAACGTGCCGGCCTGGGTATCAACGATATCGACTTCTTCGAGCTCAATGAAGCGTTCGCCGCACAGGCCCTTCCAGTGCTGAAAGACCTGAAAGTGCTCGACAAGATGAATGAGAAGGTTAACCTGCACGGCGGCGCGATCGCCCTGGGTCACCCGTTCGGTTGCTCCGGTGCCCGTATTTCCGGCACTTTGCTGAACGTGATGAAGCAGAATGGCGGCACCTTCGGGGTGGCCACCATGTGCATTGGCCTCGGCCAAGGCATCTCCACCGTCTTCGAACGCGTTTAAGCGTCTCGTCGATGGAAGCCGGGGCCAAGTGCCCCGGTTTTTGTTTTTGCGGATTTATTTTTGTTTTTATTTTGAAAAAATTTGAGTGAGGGCCGAAGCATGCCGATACAACCTGGGCTCTACCAACATTACAAAGGTCCGCAGTACCGCGTATTCAGTGTTGCGCGGCATTCCGAGACCGAAGAAGAAGTGGTCTTTTACCAAGCCCTGTATGGCGATTACGGCTTTTGGGTGCGTCCCTTGAGCATGTTCCTGGAGTCCGTCGAGGTTGACGGGGAGCAGGTCCCACGCTTTGCTTTGGTGCAAGCCGAACCGAGCCTTTTTTCGAAGCCGTAAGGCGAGTGCGCGCAAAACCCTGCGCTTGACCTCACCTTGTAGCCACTATATATAGCGGTGCCGCGTCAGGCGCCAACCGCCTTTCACTTCTAGAATTCAGGAATTTTCTGATCCATGGGCAAATCGCTGGTCATTGTGGAATCCCCGGCTAAGGCCAAGACCATCAACAAGTATCTGGGCAACCAATACGTGGTGAAGTCGAGTATCGGCCATATCCGAGACCTGCCCACCAGCGGTTCGGCTAGCGCCAGCAAGGAGCCTGCCGCCAAGCGCGGCAAGGCTGCTGCGGGCGAAGCGCCAGCGCTGTCGCCGAAAGAGAAGGCGCGCAAGCAGTTGGTCTCGCGCATGGGTGTCGATCCCGAGCATGGCTGGAAAGCCAAGTACGAGATCCTCCCGGGCAAGGAAAAGGTCATCGAAGAGCTGCGCCGGCTCGCCAAGGATGCTGACACCATCTATCTCGCAACCGACTTGGATCGCGAGGGGGAAGCCATTGCCTGGCACCTGCGCGAAGCCATCGGTGGTGACGACAGCCGCTACAAGCGCGTGGTGTTCAACGAAATCACCAAGAAGGCGATTCAGGAAGCCTTCTCGGAGCCGGGCGAACTCGACATTGATCGAGTGAACGCGCAGCAGGCCCGTCGTTTCCTCGACCGCGTCGTCGGCTACATGGTCTCGCCGCTGCTGTGGGCCAAGATCGCTCGTGGCCTGTCTGCCGGTCGCGTGCAATCGGTTGCCGTGAAACTGGTGGTGGAGCGTGAGCGTGAGATTCGTGCGTTCAACCCGGAAGAGTACTGGGAAGTGCATGCCGATCTCGGCACCGCCAAAGGTTCGACCGTGCGTTTCGAAGTGGCTCGCGAGAAAGGCGAAGCCTTCAAACCACTGAACGAAGCGCAGGCCACGGCCGCGCTGGAGAAGCTAAAATCCTCCAGCTACAGCATCGTCAAGCGTGAAGACAAGCCGACCAGCAGCAAACCGTCGGCACCGTTCATCACCTCCACACTGCAACAGGCCGCGAGCAACCGCTTGGGCTTCGGTGTGAAGAAAACCATGATGATGGCCCAGCGTCTCTACGAAGCTGGCTACATCACTTATATGCGTACCGACTCGACCAACCTCTCGGCTGATGCCGTGGCGATGGCGCGCGATTACATCGAAACCGAATTCGGCAAGAAGTACCTGCCAGAGTCGCCGAACGTCTACAGCAGCAAGGAAGGCGCACAAGAGGCTCACGAAGCGATTCGCCCTTCCGACGCCAACACCACGCCAGCCAAGCTGGCCGGCATGGAGCGCGACGCTGAGCGCCTCTACGAGCTGATCTGGCGCCAGTTCCTGGCTTGCCAGATGCTGCCGGCGCAGTACCTGTCGACTACCGTCAGCGTCGCTGCCGGCGACTTCGAGCTGCGCGCCAAGGGCCGCATTCTGAAGTTCGACGGTTACACCCGCGTGCTGCCGCAAATCACCAAGCCTGGCGATGACGACGTTTTGCCCGACATGGCGCAGGGCGACGTGATGAAGCTGATCAAACTCGATCCGTCCCAGCACTTCACCAAGCCGCCGGCCCGTTATTCGGAAGCCAGCCTGGTGAAGGAAATGGAAAAGCGCGGCATCGGTCGTCCTTCGACCTACGCAGCGATCATCTCGACCATTCAGGATCGCGGCTACGTGACCCTGCACAACCGTCGTTTCTATTCGGAAAAGATGGGCGACATCGTTACCGAGCGTCTGTCGGAAAGCTTCTCGAATCTCATGGACTACGGCTTCACCGCCGGCATGGAAGAGAATCTCGATGACGTGGCTCAGGGCGAGCGCGACTGGAAAAACGTGCTGGACGAGTTCTACGGCGACTTCAAGAAAAAACTCGAAGTGGCGGAGAATCCGGAAGCCGGCATGCGTGCAAACCAGCCGGTGATGACCGATATTCCATGCACTACTTGCGGCCGTCCAATGCAGATCCGTACTGCATCGACCGGCGTGTTTCTCGGCTGCTCGGGCTACAGCCTGCCGCCGAAAGAGCGCTGCAAGGCCACCGTCAACCTGGTGCCGGGCGACGAAATCGCGGCGGATGACGAGGGTGAGTCGGAATCCCTGGTACTGCGCGGCAAGCATCGCTGCCCGATCTGCAGCACGGCGATGGACGCCTACCTGCTCGACGAGAAGCGCAAGCTGCACATCTGCGGTAACAACCCGGATTGCGCCGGCTACGAGATCGAAGAGGGCAGCTATCGCATCAAGGGCTACGAAGGTCCGAGCCTGGAATGCGACAAGTGCGGCAGCGAGATGCAGCTCAAGACCGGCCGTTTCGGCAAGTTCTTCGGTTGCACCAATCCGACCTGCAAGAACACCCGCAAGCTGCTGAAGAGCGGTGACGCGGCGCCGCCGAAGATGGATCCGGTGAAGATGCCTGAGCTGAAATGCGAAAAGGTCAACGACACCTACATTCTGCGTGACGGTGCTTCCGGCCTGTTCCTGGCGGCTAGCCAGTTCCCGAAAAACCGCGAGACCCGTGCTCCGCTGGTGATCGAGATTCTGCCGCACAAGGACGAGATCGATCCGAAGTATCACTTCCTGTGTGAAGCGCCGCAGAAGGATCCGGATGGTCTGCCAGCCGTGATCCGCTACAGCCGCAAGACCAAGGAGCAATACGTTCAGACCGAAGTCGACGGCAAGCCGACAGGCTGGAAAGCGTTCTTTGACGGTGGCAAGTGGACGGTTGAAGACAAGCGTCCGGCGAAAGCCAAGGCTTGAGCAGGCGTTGATCTGAAGGTGTCCTGACTGGGCATCTTCAACACAAAAGGCCGCATGACAACCTTCGGGTTTTCATGCGGCCTTTTTGTTTAATGCTTGCGGTCGGATCGGCTGATCCATGACACTGTCCGGCCTGTGTGAAGCAATTATTTCGTTGTGGAGAGTGCCGACATGGCCCACGAGCTCTATACCCGTACCAATCAGAAGATCTATTTCGCGGGTTTGTCGCTGGAAGCGCTGGCCAGGGCCGAAGAGGGGCGGGCGATGAATTCGCTGGCGCTGATTCAGGCCGGGCGCGAATCCGCACTGTTTCATCTCTACGGTGCGTTGTTGGGGCTGTGTCATGAAATCGCCGGCTTCTACCGTCTGCCGCAAGCCAATGCGTCGCGGGCGGAAGCCTTGCTGACCCGCGAAGTGCTGGAGTCGATTGCCATTCCAGAGCTGGCGGAAATGATTGAGCTGGCAGGCAACCCGGAGACTTGGCTGGCTAAATTGCTGGCTGCGCACTCGGCGCTGTTTCAGCCACCACGGGTGCCACACAAACCGAAGGGCGATGTGACGCAGCCGTTGATTCAGACCGTGAATCTGGATGAAGAAGAGGTGGTTGAAGAGCTGAGCCGCGAAGAGCTCGAGAGCTGGCGGCAGAACCTCAAAGGGCTGGCGATTCGCTTCCGTGAAGGCTTGAACGAGTGCTGAGGAACTTTGGACTGGCGGCGACGAGAGGCGTGCTGCTGGTCAAGATCCCGAGCGAAGCCTGAATGATGTCTATATAATCCCTGCCTTTCGTGGAGAACAGACCTATATGCCAACGTCCTTTCTAGAAATTGTCGAGCTACCAGACGGCCGAATCGAACTGCGCAGAGCCGAGGACGAGGGTTCTCTGGTGACTCTGGATTTCTCCGAGGATGCCAAGGCGTTTCTGCAGGGCCAGCACGTTGAAATTGCCAAGGCGATGTTGAGCGTCGGCGTGCAAATGGCGGGGCGTATGGTTGAAGGCGAATTCGATAAGGATGAGGGGCCGCGGGTTCTTCATTGATCCGCTGTCTGTCAGTTACTGCTCCAGATCGGCTTCTCTATCCCTGGAGAAGCCCTGCGCTTTACATGGCGCGCATTGTTGCTGAATCACCCCAAACGAATGTTCAGGCTTTGAGCGTCCCCGGTGCGGGCGGCGCTGATCAGCTGTTGCCGTGACCCTGCGCTCAGTGTGTTCAGCCACGTGACGACCGTGTGGCTGCGGCCCAGGCGTAATGCTTCGCAGGCCAGTTGCTGGGCGCTTTGAGCGCCGCGCGGTTGTAACAGCAGGATGCGTTCGCGATTCAATCCTGCGTCCCGTAGCCAGGTCTGGGTCAGGCTGGCAGGCGGTGCAATCAGGGTCAGCCAGCGTGCGTCCTGATCCTCGCTCAGTTCGCGAAGAATCGGTGCCAGCAGGCTCAGGCAGTTCCCGGTCGCGCCGCGCAGTGACAGCTCGCTGAACGCTTCAGGTTCGGTATTCCACGGACGCTCGACGACATCTTTGAGGATGGGGGCGAGGGGCTGCGCCAGAAATGCCTCGAACAACGGCAGTTGTGTTTGCTGAGGTACGTGTGGGAACTGCATAAAGCCTCCTTTAGCGGCGGATTACGCCGACACTCAAGCCTTCGATCACCAGTTCCTGGTCTTTCAGGTTGACTTCGATAGGGGCGAACTCGGGGTTTTCGGCAATCAGCCAGACTTTGCTGCCGTCACGCTTGAAGCGTTTGACGGTAACTTCGTCGCCGATCCGCGCAACCACGATCTGACCGTTGCGCGCCTCGCGGGTGGTGTGAACCGCCAGCAGGTCGCCGTCGAAAATGCCGATGTCCTTCATGCTCATGCCGTGGACGCGCAACAGATAGTCGGCGCGTGGATGGAAGAAGGCGGGGTTGATGTTGCAGGACTCTTCGATGTGCTGCTGGGCGAGAATCGGCGCGCCGGCAGCCACTCGACCGATGATCGGCAGGGTGGATTCGTCGACCTTGGCTTCGAAGCCTGGGATGCGAATGCCGCGAGAGGCACCGGGAGTCATCTCGATTGCGCCTTTGCGAGCGAGCGCCTTGAGGTGCTCTTCGGCCGCGTTGGGCGATTTGAAACCCAGTTCCTGAGCGATTTCCGCACGGGTCGGCGGGTAGCCGTTGTCTTCGAGGCAGCGTTTGATAAAGGCCAGAATCTCGGCTTGGCGTGGCGTCAGCTTAAGCATATTGATCGCTCTGTCTTTTTATACAGTGACTGGGATTATATACAGTGAAGCAGTCTTGGCAATGATCGTTTTTTGCCATGCCGCCGGACGGTCAGTGACGACGCTGATTAATGTGGCGTCCTTGTTGTGGTTAAATAACTGACCGACCATTCCCAAAACGAACTGGCAGGCTTGACAAGGCATAGGCTGAAACGTATGTTTCAAACAAGTGTTTGTCAGGCGGAGTAGCCATGGCCCAGTCGGAAACCGTTGAACGCATTCTTGATGCTGCAGAACAGCTGTTCGCGGAAAAAGGTTTCGCTGAAACCTCATTGCGTCTGATCACCAGCAAGGCAGGGGTCAACCTCGCTGCGGTGAACTATCACTTCGGCTCGAAGAAGGCGCTGATCCAGGCGGTTTTCTCGCGCTTCCTCGGTCCGTTCTGCATCAGCCTCGACAAAGAGCTGGAGCGCCGCCAGGCCAAGCCAGAGAACAAGCCTTCGCTCGAAGAGCTGCTGGAAATCCTCGTCGAGCAAGCGCTGGTGGTTCAGCCACGCAGCGGCAACGATCTGTCGATTTTCATGCGCCTGCTCGGTCTGGCATTCAGTCAGAGCCAGGGCCACTTGCGCCGTTATCTGGAAGACATGTACGGCAAGGTGTTCCGTCGCTACATGCTCTTGGTGAACGAAGCCGCCCCGCGAATTCCTCCGATCGAACTGTTCTGGCGCGTGCACTTCATGCTCGGTGCCGCAGCATTCAGCATGTCGGGTATCAAAGCCCTACGCGCGATTGCCGAGACCGACTTCGGCGTCAACACCTCCATTGAGCAGGTGATGCGTCTGATGGTGCCGTTTCTGGCTGCCGGCATGCGTGCCGAAACCGGCGTCACCGACACGGCCATGGCCACCGCGCAGTTGCGACCACGCAGCAAGTCCGCACCGGTACCTGCCAAGGTTTAACCGTCCATGGGTGGGCGCGGCAGCTGACATCCGCTAAGCTAGCCGCCCATGTCGACTCTCGTTCTGAACCCGTTTCTCATTGAAATCACCGACCCGCCGGGCAATGCCTCAGGTGGTGATTTCGTGGGCGACGGGTTTTTCGTTTTCAAGGAATCTCTATGACTGCTGGCCTGCAAGGCTCGTTGATGGTGGACGTCGCCGGTACCTGGCTGACGGCCGAAGATCGCCAATTGTTGCGCCAGCCCGAAGTGGGCGGCCTGATCATTTTTGCCCGCAACATCGAGCATCCGCGCCAGGTGCGCGAGCTGAGCGCGGCGATCCGTGCCATTCGTCCGGACCTGCTGCTGGCGGTGGATCAGGAGGGCGGTCGCGTCCAGCGCCTACGTCAGGGCTTCGTCCGTTTGCCGGCCATGCGCGCCATTGCTGATAACCCGAACGCCGAGTATCTGGCCGAGCAGTGCGGCTGGATCATGGCCACCGAAGTGCTGGCGGTCGGCCTCGACCTGAGCTTCGCGCCGGTGCTGGATCTGGATTACCAGCGCAGCGCCGTCGTCGGCACCCGTTCGTTCGAAGGCGACCCGGAGCGCGCCGCGCTACTCGCCGGCGCTTTCATCAAAGGCATGAACAACGCCGGCATGGCCGCCACCGGCAAGCATTTCCCCGGCCACGGCTGGGCAGAAGCCGACTCCCACGTTGCAATCCCCAACGACGAGCGCAGCCTCGAAGAGATCCGCGCCAACGACCTCGTGCCGTTCGCCAGACTCAGCAAGCAACTGGCCGCCGTCATGCCGGCTCACGTGATTTATCCGCAAGTTGATGCGCAGCCCGCCGGATTCTCCCGGCGCTGGTTGCAGGACATCCTGCGCGGCGAGCTGCAGTTCGACGGCGTTATCTTCAGCGATGACCTGTCGATGGCCGGCGCGCACGTAGTTGGCGACGCCGCCAGCCGTATCGAAGCGGCACTCAGTGCCGGTTGTGACATGGGCCTGGTGTGCAACGATCGCGCGGCCGCCGAACTGGCCCTGAGCGCCGCGCAGCGCATTAAGGTCAAGCCGTCGCCGCGTATCGCACGTATGCGCGGTCAGGCGTTCGCCAACACCGAATACCGTCAGGATCCGCGCTGGCTGACCGCTGTCGGCGCGCTCAAAGACGCTCAACTGATCGATTAAGGATTTTTCGTTATGACGGTTTACGCAATCATCGGCGGCACTGGCCTGACCCAGCTGGAAGGCCTGAGCATTCGTCAGTCGCTGGCGGTGGACACGCCTTATGGCGCGCCATCGGCCGAGGTTCAGATTGGTGAGTACGCCGGCAAGGAAGTGCTGTTCCTCGCTCGTCACGGTCACCCGCATCGCTTCCCGCCGCACAAGGTCAACTACCGCGCCAACCTGTGGGCGTTGAAGCAGGCCGGAGCCGAAGCGATCATCGCGGTCAACGCCGTGGGTGGGATTCATCCTGCAATGGGCACCGGACATTTCTGCGTGCCGCATCAGATCGTGGACTACACCAGCGGTCGCGAGCACACCTATTTCGCCGATGACCTGGAACATGTCACACACATCGACTTCAGCTTTCCCTACAGCGAACCGCTGCGTCAGCAACTGATTGCTGCATTGGCCGCTGAAGGTTGCGAGTACAGCGATCAGGGCGTTTACGCCTGCACACAGGGCCCGCGTCTGGAAACCGTGGCCGAGATCGTGCGTCTGGAGCGTGACGGCTGCGACATCGTCGGCATGACCGGCATGCCGGAAGCGGCGCTGGCCCGTGAGCTGGATCTGGATTACGCCTGCCTGTCTCTGGTGGTGAACCCGGCGGCGGGCAAGACCACTGAAGTGATCACCATGGCCGAGATCGAGCAGGCATTGCACGATGGCATGGGCAAGGTGAAGTCGACGCTGGCGCGCGTACTCAAGGGCTGATTCTGGCTCCGCAATGACTTGAATGAAAAGCGCTGAGGATCTCAGCGCTTTTCAAACTTGTCCGGCAACGGCGCAAACAGTGCCTCGATATCATCACTCTGCAGCTTCCAGTCCCCGGCCTTGCGCCCATCCAGCACGCCGGCCGCCAGGTCGGACTTTTCCTTCTGCAGAAGCTGAATTTTCTCCTCGACCGTGCCCCGGGCAATCATCTTGTAGACAAACACCGGCTTCTCCTGACCAATACGATACGCGCGGTCGGTTGCCTGATTCTCGGTCGCCGGGTTCCACCACGGGTCGTAGTGAATCACCGTATCCGCTTCCGTCAGGTTTAGACCCACACCACCAGCCTTCAGGCTGATGAGAAAGATCTGACGCTTGCCGCTCTGGAATTCCTTCACAGGCGTTCGCCGATCCCGAGTCTGTCCCGTCAGCAGCGCATAGGCGACATTGCGTTTTTTCAGCTCGTCCTCGATCAGTGACAACATCGACGTGAACTGCGAGAACAGCAGAATCCGCCGGCCTTCCTCAAACAACTCCTCGAGCATTTCCATCAGGCTGTCGAGCTTGCCCGATGTGCTGCCGCGAGCGGGCAGGGTGGCGTCGTTGACCAGGCGCAAGTCGCAGCAGACCTGCCGCAGCTTGAGCAATGCCTCGAGAATGATGATCTGGCTGCGCGCCACACCTTTGCGAGTGATCTCGTCGCGAACCTTCTTATCCATCGCCAGACGCATGGTTTCGTATACGTCGCGCTGGGCCTCGTTGAGCTCGACCCAATGGATGATCTCGGTTTTCGGCGGCAGTTCGGTCGCAACCTGTTCCTTGGTGCGGCGTAGCAGGAATGGTTTGATCCGGCCGTTGAGGTGCTGAAGTCTGACTTCGCTCGCGCGCTTTTCGATCGGCACGCGGTAATCGGCGTTGAAGCTTTTGACGTCGCCGAGCCAGCCGGGCAGCAGGAAGTGAAACAGCGACCACAGTTCGCCCAGGTGATTTTCCAGTGGCGTCCCGCTCAGGCACAGGCGCTGGCGTGCATTGAGTTCACGGGCAGCCTGGGCGGCTTTGCTGTTCGGGTTCTTGATGTACTGCGCTTCGTCGAGCACCAGTACGTGCAGCGGCTGCTGGGCCAGACGCTCGACATCCTTGGGCAGCAGCGCATAGGTCGTGAGGATCAGGTCGTAGTCGGCCAGATGCTCGAAATGCTTTTTACGGCTGGCACCGTACAGCGCGACAACCTTGAGCTGTGGCGTGAAGTGCGCCGCTTCGTCGAGCCAGTTGGGAATCAGGCTGGTGGGCATTACCACCATGCACGGCCGATCCAGACGCCCGGCGTTCTTTTCGCTGAGAATATGCGCCAGTGTCTGTAGGGTTTTGCCCAGGCCCATGTCGTCCGCGAGAATCCCGCCGACTTCAAGTTGTCGCAGCGACTGCATCCAGCTCAAGCCTTCGAGCTGATAAGGACGCAGCGTCGCATTCAACCCCTTCGGTGCTTTGGCACTGTAATCGCGGATATCACGCAAGCGCTGGGCGAAGCTGCGAATCTGCTCGCCACCCTCCCACAGCAGCGGAATACCTTCCAGCGAATTCAGGCGCGTGGCGTCGGCCTTGCTCAGGCGCAGGGTGGTTTCGCCCGGCTCCTGCAGATAGAACTCGCCAAGGGTCGCCAGTACCGGTTTCAGCCGGCCGAGGGGCAGGGCGACTTGCAACGGTCCGTGCTCGCTGTTGCGTTGCGGGATGTTCACCAGAATCAGCTCATCGTCGCGACGGCGGGCGAGACGTTCCGGATTAAGTATTTCCGTGTGCGAGCGCATCAGGTTGAGCAGGATCGGCAGCAGGCTCAGGCGCTCACCGTTGACGATGATCCCCAGCTCCAGATCGAACCAGTCGCGTTCCGGCGTCTGCTCGACAGTGGCGTACCAGTCGTCGACGGCGGTCAGGTCGAAACCGAATTCATCGTCGACCAACAGCTCCCAGCCTTGGGTGCGCAGTTTCGGCAGATCGTTGAGGGTGAACGTCAGCCACGCGCTGTCGTTGACCATCTCGTAGAGTTCGCCGGCGCTTTCCGGCAGGGCCTTGCTCTGCCGGGTGGCGATGCGGAAGCCGAGAATTCGCAGCTGCTCGCGGTAGCTTTGTTCGACGTCCGGGTGGCGTTTGACCCGCAAGGTCTGGGCTTCCTGGCGAATCAGAATGTCGCTGTTCTTCTGGCCGCTGACGTATTCGTCGAGATAGCTGAAGGACAGCGCCGCACGGTGCTGGATGTAGCGCTGCATCTTGCCGTTGCGCGGTTCGAACGCGCTGAATTCGACGCTGGCCAGCCACAGGCGTGGCACCGGTTGCACGTTGTCCACCAGCACTTGCGGTGGCGCCTTCGGGCTGCGGTTTTCGAGGACGGCCTGGAGTTTTTCCAGCAGTTCGGCGTCTTTGGCGGCGGCGGGGTATTCGAGGGTTTCCTGCACTTGCAGCAATACCGCCGCACAGTGTTTGCAGTTGCTGTGGACTGGGCAGGTGCAGGTGGCGTCGACCATCAGCAGCGTGCCTTTGGCTGACTCGCGCAGATGAATCGTCTGACGGTAGACGTTACCGCCAGAGCCTTCGCAGCTGGCGGTAATGGTCGCGTCGCCGACCTGTACGAATCGCACCCGGTTTTCCAGCGCGTAGCGGCGGCCACGCTCCAGGCTTTGTTCCTTGAATCGGCTGACCCAGGAGGAGGCCAGCGGTTTACTCAGTGGCGGGGGCATAAGGACTTCGATCAGTCCGGAACGACTTCAGGCGCTTCCCGAGGCGCGGGCGCCGTCAGTGAAGTGATCTTGATCAGCAGGGCCAGATGACCGTTGTCGAGGTAGTTGAGTTGGCCGTTCTTGGTGTGGCTGTCCTGTTTCAGGCGCTCGCTGGCGGTGACCATGCCGTTGGCGTCGATCTGATTGACCCAGAAGTCGGCGTTCACGTCGGTGAAGCGCCCGAGCTTCATTTCAATCGTGCCTTCGATGGGGAACTGGCCGAACTGCTCCTGACCTTCGCTGACCGCAACTTTGGCCGGTGTCTCGCCCAGCGTCTGTTGCCAGGCTTTGTGCATCAGCACGCTGTACTCGCCGCTGGCGGTGAGTTTGGTCACAACATCGTTCAGCGCCGGGGTGCGTTTGCTGTCATCGCCCAAACGCTGAGCGCCAGCCGCCCAGTCTTCCGGTGCAGCGCGGCTGACAATCGCCGGCACGGCGTTCTGGCGTACCAGAATCATTTCGACCTGATAGAGGTCATCGGCAAACGCCGTAGGTGCCACCAGAGTCAGTAGCAAAGTCAGAGAGCGAAACAGGCGCATGCGGCGTCCTTCAAGCAGTTTTCGGGATGAGGCGCTCGAACAGCGCCTCCACAGTATTAAAGCGCTCTTCCGGGCGCTCCATCGGCACCTGGAACTTGAACATCGTGGCGCCTTCGAATTTGTAGCGTTTTGGCTGGCTCTGGATCAGTTTGATCAGGGTCATCGGATCGACCGGCGTCTGCGCCGCGAACTCGATGCGCCCGCCTTGCGGGCCGCCATCGACTTTCTTGATGCCCAGCTGTTCGGCCTGCAATTTCAGCGCCGTGATGCGCACCAGATTCTTGGTCGGCTCCGGCAGCAGGCCAAAGCGGTCGATCATCTCGACTTGCAGATCCTTCAGGCCTTCCTCGTCGGTGGCCGAAGCGATGCGCTTGTACAGGATCAGGCGTGCATGCACGTCCGGCAGATAATCTTCCGGAATCAGCGCCGGCACCCGCAGGTTGACCTCCGGGCCACCGCCGAGCGGTTGATCGAGGTTCGGCTGTTCGCCCTTGCGGATCGATTTCACCGCGCGCTCGAGCATTTCCATGTACAGCGTGAAACCCACGGCCTGAATCTGACCGCTCTGGCCGTCGCCCAGCAGTTCGCCGGCGCCACGGATTTCCAGGTCGTTGGTGGCCAGCACGAAGCCAGCGCCCAGATCCTGAGTATTGGCAATCGCCTCCAGGCGTTTTTCCGCATCGCCAGTGATTTGCTGGCGCGGCGGGGTCAGCAGGTAGGCGTAAGCCTGGTGGTGGCTACGACCAACGCGACCGCGCAGCTGGTGCAGCTGCGCCAGACCGAACTTGTCGGCACGCTCGATGATGATGGTGTTGGCGCTCGGCACGTCGATGCCGGTCTCGATGATGGTCGAGGCGATCAGCACGTTGAAGCGCTTGTGGTAGAAGTCGCTCATCACCTGTTCGAGTTCGCGTTCACGCATCTGCCCGTGGCCGATGCCGATCCGCGCTTCCGGCACCAGTTCGGCCAGCTCGGCGGCGCATTTCTCGATGGTTTTCACGTCGTTGTGCAGGTAGTAAACCTGACCACCGCGCAGCAGCTCACGCAGCAAGGCCTCTTTGACCGTGCTCTTGTTCTGCTCCATGACGAAGGTGCGCACCGACAGGCGTCGCGCCGGCGGCGTGGCGATGATCGACAGGTCGCGCATGCCCGACACTGCCATGTTCAGCGTGCGCGGAATCGGCGTGGCGGTCAGTGTAAGAATGTCGACTTCGCTGCGCAGGGCCTTGAGCTGTTCCTTCTGACGGACGCCGAAACGGTGCTCTTCGTCGATGATTACCAGCCCGAGGTTTTTGATTTTGACGTCGTCCTGCAGCAGCTTGTGCGTGCCGATGACGATGTCGATATTGCCTTCGGCCAGTTGGGCCACCGCAGCGTTCACTTCCTTGGCCGACTTGAAGCGGCTCATCACTTCCACGGTCACCGGCCAGTCGGCGAAGCGGTCGCGGAAGCTGTTGTAATGCTGCTGGGCGAGCAGGGTGGTCGGCACCAGGATCGCCACTTGCTTGCCGCCGTGTACCGCTATGAACGCAGCGCGCATGGCCACTTCGGTCTTGCCGAAACCGACGTCGCCGCAGACCAGGCGATCCATCGGTTTCGGCGAAAGCATGTCCTCGCGCACGGCTTCGATAGTGGATTGCTGGTCCGGGGTTTCTTCGAACGGGAAACCGGCGCTGAAGGTTGCGTAATCGGCCTTCGGATCGGCAAACGCATAACCTTCGCGGGCGGCGCGACGGGCGTAGATGTCGAGCAATTCGGCAGCCACGTCGCGGACCTGTTCGGCGGCCTTGCGCTTGGCTTTCTGCCAGGTCTCGGAGCCGAGGCGGTGCAACGGAGCCAGCGCATCGTCGCTGCCGGTGTAACGGGCGATCAAATGCAGGTTGGCCACCGGCACGTAAAGCTTGGCGTTCTCGGCGTATTCGAGGGTCAGGAATTCGGCGGCCTGATTGTCGATTTCCAGAATCGTCAGGCCGAGATAGCGACCGACGCCGTGGTCGATGTGCACCACCGGCGCGCCTTCGCGCAGCTCGGTGAGGTTCTTGATCACCGCATCGTTGTTGGCGTCGGCGCGTTTTTCGCGGCGGCGACGCTGCATCACGCGCTGGCCGAACAGCGGACTTTCCGCGACCAGTGCCAGCGCCGGGTCGTCGAGCATCAGGCCTTCGTCGAGCGGGGCGATGGTGATCGCCAGGCGATCCTTGCTCGCGACAAAGTCCGGCCAGCTGTCGACGGTTTTCGGTCGCAGCTTCAGGCGATCCAGCAGCTCCAGCAGCACCTCGCGACGACCGGCGGATTCGGCGGTAAACAGCACGCGTCCGGGAAATTCGTCGAGGAATGCCGAGAGCGCGGCCAGCGGCTGGGTAGCCTTGGCTTCGATCGCCAGATTCGGCAGCGCCTGCGCCGGGAAGCGTTCGCGGCCGGCACCGGTTTCAACGTCCTGCTGGCTGGCGACCACACGCGGCCAGTTCTTCAGGCGGGCAAAGCAGTCTTCCACCGGCAGGAACAGTTCGGCCGGCGGCAATAAAGGACGCGAAGGATCGACGCGGCGCTCTTCATAACGATTGCGTACGTCGTTCCAGAAGTTTTCCGCCGCCTGCTCGATGCCCGGCAGCGAAAACACTTGGGTGTCCTGTGGCAGGTAATCAAACAGGGTCGAGGTTTCTTCGAAGAACAGCGGCAGGTAGTACTCGATACCCGCCGGCGTGATGCCGCTGCTCAGGTCCTGAAAGATCGGGCAGCGACGGAAGTCGACGTCGAAACGCTCGCGAAAGCGCGCCTTGAAGCGGGTGACCGCGTCTTTCTGCAGCGGGAATTCCTTGGCCGGCAGCAGCTTGACCGAATCGACCTTGTCGATGGAACGCTGGTTTTCCGGATCAAAGGTGCGCAGAGTTTCGATTTCGTCGTCGAACAGATCGATGCGATAGGGCAGTTTGCTGCCCATCGGGAACAGGTCGATCAGTGCGCCACGCACCGTGAACTCGCCGTGCTCGTAGACCGTGTCGACGTAGCGATAGCCACTGGCTTCGAGCCGCGAGCGCATTTGCTCGACATCGAGTTTCTGCCCGACATCCAGTACCAGGCTGCTGCCGAGCAGGAATTTGGTCGGCGCCAGACGATGCAGGGCGGTGGTGATTGGCACCACCAGCACGCCATGTTCCAGCTCCGGCAGTCTATAAAGGCTGGCGATGCGCTGGGAGATGATGTCCTGGTGCGGCGAAAACAGGTCGTAGGGCAGGGTTTCCCAGTCGGGGAAATGCAGCACCGGCAAATCCGGGGCGAAGAAGCTCAGCTCCTGCTCCAGCCGTTCGGCACTTTGGCTGTCGGCGGTCAAAAGCAGCGTGAAGCGCTTGGCAGCGCTGGCAGCCTCGGCAATCGCCAGGCTCAGGGCGGCACCGGGGAGGTTGCCCCAGTGCTGTTTACCTGCCGCGGCAGGGAGAAGCGGTAGACGCAGAACAGGCACGGAAGGTTGAGCTCCAGGCGTTGCGACAAAGTCGGTAATTGTAGCGGCGTCCGGTGCCGCCTGTCAGTTGCAGGATGCGTCTATCTGCGCTGTTTCGAAAAAATGTAGTGGTAACCATAAAAACCAGCGCTTTTTTTACGGTTATGTAGTGCCAAATGTTGGTGGTGTTACGGAGGGTTACAGACATCGTCTAACAGTCGTCGAAAAAATGGCTGCGCTGGAAGCCCCGGTTTTACTGGGCTGGCGGGGAGCGTTATTTTTTTGGACGGATTTTTGTTACCGATTGCGCGACAAGCGCGCATTGCTACAAGAGGTTCTCGGCGGCATAATGTAGCCCCTTTTTTCTGCCCCTACATGTGGAAGGTTACCGTGACTCAGAAGCCCGACCAGTGTCTTGGTGAATGGATCGACCGTGAAGCACTCGCAGAAGCGATGATTCCGCTTATCGGTCAGCTCTACCGCAACAACAACGTGGTGAGCTCGATCTATGGCCGCAGCCTGATCAACCAGTCTGTCATCGCGATTCTCAAAGCTCACCGCTTTGCTCGCCACCGTTCTGCCGACGACAGCGAACTCTCCGTCCACGAAACATTCCCACTGCTCAAGGCCATGAGCGAGCTCAAGCTCGGCGCGGCCTCGGTAGATCTGGGCAAGCTGGCGTACAAATTCCGCAACGAAGGCAACGGTCGTACCGCCGAGCAGTTCGTTCGCGAAGAAATGGCTGACGTGGTTGGCCAGCAAAACGCTTCGGCACGCAAGGGCACCGACGTTGTTCTGTACGGCTTCGGTCGTATTGGCCGTCTGCTGGCGCGTATCCTGATCGAGAAAACCGGTGGCGGCGACGGCCTGCGTCTGCGTGCCATCGTGGTGCGCAAGGGCGCCGAAAACGACCTGACCAAACGCGCCAGCCTGCTGCGTCGCGATTCGGTACATGGTTCGTTCAACGGCACCATCACCATCGATGAAGAAAACAACACCATCACCGCCAACGGCAACCTGATCCAGGTTATCTACGCGAAGAACCCTACCGAAGTGGATTACACCCAGTACGGCATCAAAGATGCGCTGCTGGTGGACAACACCGGTGTATGGCGTGATGCCGATGGCCTGGGCCAGCACTTGCAGTGCCCGGGTATCGACCGCGTTGTTCTGACCGCGCCTGGCAAAGGCAAGCTGAAGAACATCGTTCACGGTATCAACCACAACGAAATCACTGCTGACGACAAGATCGTGTCCGCCGCTTCCTGCACCACCAACGCCATCGTGCCGGTGCTGAAAGCCGTGAATGACAAGTTCGGCATCATCAACGGTCACGTCGAAACCGTTCACTCGTACACCAACGACCAGAACCTGATCGACAACTTCCACAAGGGCGATCGCCGTGGCCGTAGCGCCGCGCTGAACATGGTGATCACCGAGACCGGTGCTGCCACCGCTGCTGCCAAGGCCCTGCCTGAGCTGGCCGGCAAGCTGACCGGTAACGCGATCCGTGTTCCGACGCCGAACGTGTCGATGGCCATTCTCAACCTGAACCTTGAGAAAGCCGCCTCTCGTGAAGAGATGAACGAGTACCTGCGCTACATGGCGCTGCACTCCGATCTGCACAAGCAAATCGACTTCGTCAACTCGCAGGAAGTGGTTTCGACCGACTTCGTGGGCTCGCGCCACGCCGGTGTGGTCGATGCTGAAGCGACCATCGTTCAAGACAACCGCGTTGTTCTGTACGTCTGGTACGACAACGAGTTCGGCTACAGCTGCCAGGTGATCCGCGTGATGGAAGACATGGCCGGTGTAAACCCGCCAGCGTTCCCGCGCTAAGCTTTAGCTGCAAATGAAAACGCCCCGACTTAGGTCGGGGCGTTTTTGTTTGTGCGCGATTTGTCTCAGCGGGGGGTGGCGGCTTGTGCCGTTCGCAGTTCGTGCTTGTTGCCACGGAACAGCACCAGCGTAGCGATCAGGCCCAATACGGCTGCGCCACTGAGCCAGATCCCCGGTGCCGCCTTGTTGTCCAGCACATGGATCAGGTAAGTGCAGGCCGCCGGCGTAAAGCCACCGAAGGTTGCGGTCGCCAGGCTGTAGGCCAGCGAGAAACCGGTCGTACGAACTTCCACCGGCATGATCTCGGTGAGGGCAACCACCATCGCCCCGTTGTACGAGCCGTACAGGAACGACAGCCACAACTCGACGATCAGCAAGTGGCTGAAGCTCGGGTTCGCCACCAGCCACGACAGTGCCGGGTAAGCGGTCAGGATCGCCAGAATCGTCGCCGCCAACAGTAGGGGTTTACGTCCAACCTTGTCGGACACCGCGCCCATCACCGGCAGCCAGAAGAAGTTCGACAGACCGATGCACACGGTCACCAGCAACGCATCGAAGTCCGACAGGTGCAGTTCCGCCTTGCCGAACGTCGGGGTGTAGGCGGTGATAAGGTAGAACGACACCGTCGTCATGACCACCAGCGCCATGCCGGCGATGACGATGCCAAAGTTCTGACCGATCGAACGGACGATTTCCTGCAGGGTAGGGCGATGTTTGCGCGCCTGGAACTCCGGGGTTTCCTCCAGCGAGCGGCGGATGACGAAGATCACCGGGACGATCATGCAGCCGATCAGGAACGGCACGCGCCAGCCCCATTCTCCCATCTGTTCCGGGCTCAGCCAGTGGTTGAGGCCGACACCGAGCAGCCCGGCGAATACCACCGCCGCTTGCTGGCTGGCTGACTGCCAACTGACGAAAAAGCCCTTGCGGCCGGGCGTGGCGATTTCCGCCAGATACACCGACACACCGCCCAATTCCACGCCGGCCGAGAAGCCTTGCAGCAATCGGCCGAACAGCACGATCAACGGCGCGGCAACCCCAAGGGTGGCGTAGCCCGGCACGCAGGCAATCAGCACGGTGCCGGCCGCCATCAGGGCCAACGTGATGATCAGGCCCTGGCGGCGGCCGTGACGGTCGATGTAGGCGCCGAGAAAAATCGCCCCCAACGGACGCATCAGGAAGCCGGCGCCGAAAGTGGCCAGGGAAAGCATCAGGGACGCGAAGGCGCTGTCGGTGGGAAAGAAGGTCTTGGCAATGGCCGTGGCGTAGAAGCCGTAGACCATGAAGTCGAACATCTCGAGAAAGTTGCCGCTGACAACGCGAAAAATCGCCTTGCCTTTGCCGGTCGTGGAGGACATGGGTAGGTACTCACTCTAAATCTTGTAAGAAAGCGTTGCGCTCGTAGCCCATAATGGCCGGCGCGGTTTTGCGGGGAGATGAAGAATTGTTAACTGGACGGTGGGGAATTCTCGTGCTGCTGGGCTGGGTTTTGGCCGGCTGTGGCAACGGCGATTCCCTTGAGACTTTCGGTGGCCCGACGATGGGCAGCACCTATTCGATCAAGTACGTGCGCCACGCCAATCTGCCTGCCCCGCAGGAGGTGCGTGTCGAAGTGGAAAAAATCCTCGCGGACGTCGACCGGCAAATGTCGACTTACCGCGCAGACACCGACATCTCGCGCTTCAATGCATTGCCGGCTGATCGCTGTCAGATCATGCCCGCACCGATCCTTGAATTGATCCACGTGGGCGAGCAGCTGTCGCAACAAAGCGAAGGCTCCTACGACCTCACGGTTGAGCCGCTGATGAATCTATGGGGATTCGGCCCGCAAGGGCGTGAAGAAAAAGTCCCGGATGCGGCGGCGCTGGCCGAAGTGCGGCAGCGGGTCGGCCATCAGCACCTGCGCATCGACGGCGATCGCTTGTGCAAGGACGCGGCGGTCGAGGTGGATTTCAACAGCATCGCCGCCGGTTACGCGGTCGACACCATTGCCACGCGGCTCGAGGCCCTGGGCATTCATGATTACCTTGCCGAAGCCACCGGCGAGCTCAAGGCGTCCGGAAAAAAGCTTGATGGTTCGCCATGGCGTATCGCTCTGGAAGAACCGCGTGACGATCAGCAGGTGGCAGAGCGAGTCATCAATGTCGATGGCTATGGCCTGTCCACGTCCGGCGACTACCGCAACTATTTTCAGCAAGATGGCCGGCGCTATTCCCACACCTTCGATGCCCGGACCGGTGCGCCGGTCCTACACGATCTGGCGTCGGTCACGGTAATTCATCCTTCAGCGCTGATGGCCGATGGACTATCGACGCTGTTGCTGATTCTCGGGCCTGAAAGGGCCTGGGACTATGCGGAAAAACACGACATTGGTGCATTCTTTGTGATTCGTGCCGATACAGGTTTCGTCACACGCACCAGTCACGCTTTCGAACGGCTCAGTGGCGCAAAAGTTGACTGAGAACAGTACGAAAGCTGGCGTTGTAGTGCAGGCAAAAGTAGCCTACGACGCGACCAAGGGTTAATGTGCGCGGCGTTGACGCTTCTATAGACTGTGTCCGGGTTTTCTACTGGCCCCCAATTGTTCCTTCGCGCCGTCGTTCGGCGTGATTTAGCCGCCGGTGCTGCTGGCACCGCGGCCTGTTCTGAGGAGTACGCATGGCTGTCTACAACTACGACGTGGTGGTGCTGGGTTCCGGCCCGGCGGGAGAAGGCGCGGCAATGAACGCCGCCAAAGCAGGGCGCAAGGTGGCGATGGTCGACAGCCGTCGCCAGGTCGGCGGCAACTGCACCCACCTGGGCACCATCCCGTCCAAGGCCCTGCGTCACTCGGTGCGGCAGATCATGCAGTTCAACACCAACCCGATGTTCCGTGCGATCGGCGAGCCGCGCTGGTTCTCCTTCCCGGACGTGTTGAAAAGCGCCGAGAAAGTCATTTCCAAACAAGTCGCTTCGCGTACCGGCTACTACGCCCGTAACCGCGTCGACGTGTTCTTCGGTACCGGCAGCTTCGCCGACGAGCAAACCATCGAAGTGGTCTGCGCCAACGGCGTGGTCGAGAAACTGGTGGCCAAGCACATCATCATCGCCACCGGTTCGCGTCCTTATCGCCCGGCGGACATCGATTTCCACCACCCGCGTATCTACGATAGCGACACCATCCTCAGCCTCGGCCACACCCCGCGCAAACTGATCGTTTACGGCGCCGGCGTGATCGGCTGTGAATACGCTTCGATCTTCAGCGGTCTGGGTGTGCTGGTCGAACTGGTGGACAACCGCGGTCAGCTGCTGAGCTTCCTCGACTCGGAAATCTCCCAGGCGTTGAGCTACCACTTCAGCAACAACAACATCACCGTGCGTCACAACGAAGAGTATGACCGCGTCGAAGGCGTGGACAACGGCGTGATCCTGCACCTGAAGTCCGGCAAGAAGATCAAGGCCGACGCCTTGCTCTGGTGCAACGGCCGTACCGGTAACACCGACCAGCTGGGTCTGGAAAACATCGGGGTCAAGGTCAACAGCCGTGGTCAGATCGAAGTCGACGAGAACTACCGCACCTGCGTGCAGAACATCTATGGCGCCGGTGACGTGATCGGCTGGCCGAGCCTGGCCAGTGCCGCCCACGACCAGGGCCGTTCGGCCGCCGGCAGCATCGTCGACAATGGCAGCTGGCGTTTCGTGAATGACGTGCCGACCGGCATCTACACCATTCCGGAGATCAGCTCGATCGGCAAGAACGAGCAGGAGCTGACCCAGGCCAAAGTGCCGTACGAAGTGGGCAAGGCGTTCTTCAAGAGCATGGCGCGTGCACAGATCGCCGGCGAGCCGCAAGGCATGCTGAAGATCCTGTTCCACCGTGAAACCCTGGAAGTGCTGGGCGTTCACTGCTTCGGTTATCAGGCGTCGGAGATCGTGCACATCGGTCAGGCGATCATGAACCAGCCGGGCGAACTGAATACCCTGAAGTACTTCGTCAACACGACGTTCAACTACCCGACCATGGCCGAAGCCTATCGGGTAGCGGCGTACGACGGCCTCAATCGGCTTTTTTGACGGGCTCCGGCCGGTGGCCTGAGCCGGCCGGGGAGACCGATTTCAGCAATTCCCGAGGGTGGCAGTGGCCAAACCGGGAAAGTCTGTAATCAGGCTGTCAACGCCGAAGTCGGCGAGTCTGCGCATCAGCGCAGGCTCGTTGACGGTCCACACCGACACATGCAGCCCCTGACGCTGCGCCTTTTGCAGGCGTTCCGGCGTACACAGCGTCCAGTTCAACGCCAGAATCTCGCAACCGTAACTTTGCGCGACCTTCAATGGGTCGAGCCAGGCATATTCGGCCACCAGGCCGCGTGACACGTCGGGCACCAGATCCAGCGCAGCCTTCAATACTTCCCGCGAACTCGAGGTGATTGTCACCTTGTCGAGCAGCCCGTGTCTGACCGCCATTTCACGGATCGCCAGCACGGTGGTCGCGGCGCGGGTGCGCGAAGCGCTTTTGACTTCCAGCTGCCAGTGCTCGAAATCGCACTTTTCGAACAGTTCTTCCAGGGTCGGAATCGGGCATGGCTTGATCCAGCCCGGGCCGCCCTTGCGCGCGTCGTAGGTCACAAGATCGGCGGCGGTGTGCTCGACCACCTTGCCGCGCCGGTCGGTGGTGCGCTTGAGGGTCGGGTCGTGGATGACCATCAGCTCGCCGTCCTTGGACAGGTGCAGGTCCAGCTCGCAGCGGCGCACGCCGTGCTTGAGACATTCCTGAAAACTGCTCAGGGTGTTTTCCGGTGCTTCGCCCTTGGCGCCGCGGTGGCCGTAGATAAGGGTCACGGTTCTTCCTTAATTTAGATGCCTGATTCGTTCTGTTCGCGGGCCAGACGTCGTTCCTGGGCCTGCTTCTGCAAGATATAGCGGGCGAGCAACTGGCGCTGGGCGTCGGTCAGGTGTTCGAACTCGGTGCCGACGTCGTAGCCGTCGCCCTTGCGGTCGCAATGGGTGACGCGTGCGCGCAGCAACAGGCCAAGCGCCTGGGGCATCAGCACCAGTTTCACCGACAGGTGGGCGCCGGTGGCGATCGGGGTCGGGTGCTGGAAGTCGATGCCGCCCTCGGAAATGATCACCGGTTGCGGCTCGCCGATATGGCCGAGCACGCTCAGGGCGACCACCTGGCTGAGCAGGTCGATGCGTTTGTTCTGGGATTTCAGGAACGCCGCGATGGCGCGGTCGCGTTCGCTGATCTGGCGCAGCAGGTGCTGCGACTCGAATTCGCTCAGGTGCAATTCGCTGAGCAGGTTGAACAGTGGAGAAGCATCCTGCAACACTTCCTGGCCTGCGGCTTCGGGAGCGGACAGGGGCCGAATTTCCAGTGCGATCGTGTCCTCGATACGGTAGTATTCGCGGCGATCTTCTTCATCTAATGTCGACATGGCGAACCCATGGTAGCGGCGGTGGTCTGAGTGTAAAGCTGGTTATCGACCCCCGCCACAAGGACGTTCCTTTTCCCTCCGAACAAGCCCCGACATGTTCAGACCTCTCTTCGTATTTATCGGCACGCGTTATACCCGTGCAAAGCGTCGCAATCATTTTGTGTCATTCATTTCCCTGACTTCGATGATCGGGCTCGCCCTTGGCGTGGTCGTGATGATCGTGGTGCTGTCGGTGATGAACGGCTTCGATCATGAGATGCGCACCCGCGTGCTGGGCATGGTGCCCCACGCGACCATCGAGTCCGGTGAAGCCATCAACGACTGGCCGAGCCTGGCCGCCAAGGTCAAGCAGAACCCGCAGGTGGCGGCCGTTGCGCCGTTTACCCAGATGCAGGGATTGCTGACCAACAACGGCCAGGTGTCCAAGGTGTTGCTCAATGCCATCGATCCGGCGCTGGAACGCAACGTCTCGATCATCGACAACTTCATGAAGCAGGGCAAACTCGACGATCTGACGCCGGGCAGCTTCGGCATCGTGATCGGCGACAAGGCCGCGACCAAGCTCGGCGTGGGCCTCGGTGACAAGATCACCTTCGTCGCGCCGGAGGTCAGCGTGACCCCGGCCGGGATGTTCCCGCGCATGAAACGCTTCACCGTGGTCGGCATCTTCCATGTCGGCGCCGGTGAACTCGACGGTTACCTGGGCGTCACCAACCTGCAGGATCTGGCGAAGATGCACCGCTGGAAGCCTGATCAGGTACAGGGCCTGCGCCTGAAGTTCGACGATCTGTTCCAGGCGCCGCGTGAGGCGTGGAACATCGCTCAACGCCTCGGCGAAGACCGTTACTACGCCCGCGACTGGACCCGTACCCACGGCAATCTGTATCAGGCGATCCGCATGGAAAAAGCCATGATTGGCCTGTTGTTGCTGCTGATCGTCGCCGTTGCCGCGTTCAACATCATTTCCACGCTGGTGATGGTGGTGAACGACAAGAAGGGCGACATCGCCATTCTGCGCACACTGGGCGCCACGCCGGGCACGATCATGCGCACGTTCATGGTGCAGGGCACGGTGATCGGCGTGGTCGGCACGGCCATCGGCGCCGTGGTCGGGATCTTCGCCGCGCTCAACGTCAGCGCCGCGATTTCGGCCCTCGAAGGCGTGATCGGACACAAATTCCTCAACGCCGACGTGTATTTCATCGATTACCTGCCGTCGCAGGTGCAGAGCCAGGACGTGGTCATGGTCTGCGCCGCTGCGTTGGTCCTGAGTTTCCTCGCCACCCTGTATCCAGCCTGGCGTGCCGCGCGCACCCAGCCGGCGGAGGCGCTACGTTATGAGTGAGTCGGGCATGAGTGAAAAAGCAATCTTGAGCTGCCGCAACCTGGGCAAATCCTACGAGGAAGGCCCGGAGTCGGTGGAAGTGCTGGCCAACCTGCAACTGGAACTGCATCCAGGCGAGCGGGTGGCGATCGTCGGCAAATCCGGTTCGGGCAAAAGTACCTTGCTCAACCTGTTGGGCGGTCTCGACACGCCGACCAAGGGCAGTGTCTGGCTCGACGGTGAAGAACTCTCGGCGCTGAGCGAGAAGAAGCGTGGCCTGCTGCGTAACCGCGCCCTCGGGTTCGTGTACCAGTTCCATCACCTGCTGCCGGAATTCACCGCTCTGGAAAACGTCTGCATGCCTCTGCTGATCGGCAAGACCGCGATCCCGGAAGCGCGTCAGCGTGCCACGGCGTTGCTGGAGCGAGTGGGGCTGGGCCATCGCCTGGAACACAAGCCGGCGGAACTGTCCGGTGGCGAACGTCAGCGCGTGGCCATCGCCCGTGCGCTGGTGAACAATCCAGGGCTGGTGATGCTCGACGAGCCGACCGGCAACCTCGACTCCCACACCGCCGAAGGCATTCAGGATCTGATGCTGGAACTCAGCACTTCGATGCGCACGGCGTTTCTGGTGGTGACTCACGACATGAACCTGGCTCGCCAGATGGACCGCGTCCTGCAATTGCAGGAAGGTTGCCTGACCCCCATCTGACGGCTTGAAACCCGGTGCCTGAAAAGGCATCGGGTCTTTTATTTTTATACGGTGCCCCAGCGAATGTTCAGACCGTTATCGATCTTTATCGGCACGCGCTATACCCGCGCCAAGCGCCGCAATCGCTTTGTTTCGTTCATATCGATGACCTCGATGATCGGCCTCGCCCTCGGCGTGCTGGCGATGATCGTGGTGCTGTCGGTGATGAACGGCTTCCAGCGCGAAATGAGCTCGCGCATCCTCGGCATGGTGCCTCACGCGACCATCGTCGGCGTCAAGCCGATCGACGACTGGCAGCCAGTGGCCGCCGCTGCGATGAAGAACCCGGAAGTGACCGCCGCCGTGCCGTTCACCGAGATGGAAGGCATGCTGTCCTACAAGGGCATGATGCAGCCGATCCAGATCAGCGGCGTCGACCCGGCTCAGGAAGGCAAGGTGTCGATCGTTGCCCAGCACATTGTTCAGGGCCGTCTCGATGCCTTGAAGCCTGGTGAATTCGGCGTAGTGCTGGGTGAAATCACTGCCCGGCGTTTCCGCCTCAACGTCGGCGACAAGATTACCCTGATCGTGCCGGAAGTCAGCACCGCACCGGGCGGCATCACCCCGCGCATGCAGCGCCTGAACGTGGTCGGCGTGTTCAAGGTCGGTGCCGAACTCGACGGTTCCATGGGCCTGATCCACGTCTCCGACGCCGCGACCATGCAGCACTGGGAGCCGAATCAGGTGCAGAGCGTGCGTCTGGCGGTGAAGGATCTGTACGCCGCGCCGAAGGTTTCGTCGGACATCGCCAGCGGCCTCGGCGCCGACTTCAAGGCTGACGACTGGACCCACACCCAGGGCAGCCTGTTCAGCGCGATGAAGATGGAAAAAACCATGATCGGCCTGTTGCTGCTGATGATCGTCGCGGTGGCGGCGTTCAACATCATCGCGACCCTGATCATGGTGGTAAACGACAAGGGCGCGGACATCGCGATCCTGCGCACTATCGGCGCCACACCACGGCAGATCATGGCGATCTTCATGGTGCAGGGCACGGTGATCGGCATCGTCGGCACCATCATCGGTGGCGTGCTGGGCGTGATTGCTGCGCTGAATGTCAGTGAGATGGTGGGCTGGGTCGAGCGAGTGACCGGGCAGCACATCTTCAGTTCGGACGTTTATTTCGTCAGCAACCTGCCATCGGAATTGCAGGGCGGCGACGTGCTGTTGATCTGCTCGGCGGGCTTCATCCTCAGCTTCCTGGCCACCGTTTACCCGGCCTGGCGAGCGGCGAAGATCGAACCGGCGCACGCGTTGCGCTATTCGTAAGTTCACGCGATGCTCGTTCCCACGCTCCGCGTGGGAATGCATCAACGGACGCTCCGCGTTCGGCTCTTAAGGGGCGCAGAGCGCCCCGGGCTGCATTCCCACGCAGAGCGTGGGAACGATCAGCTTCGAGGCAACTCAATCACAAACCGCGTCCAGCCCTGAGCCGATTCGCAATGAATCTGCCCGCCATGGGCCCGGATGATCGACTGAGTAATCGCCAGCCCCAATCCCGCATGCTCGCTGCTGCCTTCCTGGCGCGCCGGATCCGCCCGGTAGAAGCGGTCGAACAAGCGCGGCAGCAACTCAGCAGAAATCCCTTCGCCACTGTTCTCCACCGTCACGCTCAAGGATTTCGCCTGCTCGGCTACCCGCACGCGTACTTCGCCGTTAGCAGGGGTAAAGCGCAACGCGTTATCCAGCAGGTTCGACAGCGCCCGGCGCAACATCGCGCGATCACCCGCAAACCGCCCATAACCGTCACGGCTCAGGCTGACCTGAGCGTCTTCGGCCAGCGGCGCAAAAAACTCCAGCAACGCATCGGCTTCTTCCGCCAGCTCCAGCGGTTCACGCTTGGGTACCAGCAAGCCGTGGTCGGCCTTGGCCAGATAAAGCATGTCGTTGACCAGTTGCGCCATCCATTGCAGCTCTTCGAGGTTGCTGTGCAGCGCTTCGCGATAGTCTTCGAGGGGGCGAGGGCGGGTGAGAGTGACCTGCGTGTGGGTCAGCAGGTTCGACAATGGGGTGCGCAGCTCATGGGCGATGTCGGCGGAGAACGCTGACAGTCGCTGAAAGGAGTCATCGAGGCGTCCGAGCATGGCGTTGAAGCTGTGGGCCAGTTCCGCGAGTTCTGCGGGCATCCGCGCTTCCGGCAGTCGGGCATTCAGCGATTGCGCCGAAATCCCACGGGCCACCGCACTCATGCGGCGTAACGGGCGAAGACCACTGCGGGCCGCCCAGGCGCCGAGCAGCGCGGTGGCCAGCGCCGACAGGCCGACGGTCAGCCAGATCAGATGCTGCATGCGTTGCAGGAAGTGCTGGTGGTGGGTGATGTCCAGCAGCAAGGTCAATTGCGGGGAATCCGGTTTTTCCGGTTCAAGCGCGGCGTTGAGCAGGCGATAGTCGGTGCCGTTGTCGCTGATGGTGGCCAGACCGGGTTGCTGCGGCAGATTCGCCGGCGTATGCAACGAACGGCCGAACCAGCGTTGTCCCTCAGGGCTGCTGATGCGCAGCGAGACATCGCCCTGTTGGCTCAACTCATCGGTGATGTGCGCGGCGTCGCTACCACTCAGCAGTGTCTGACGTACGCTGAGCAGTTTTCCTTCGAGCAGTTGCTGGTCGAGCTCGATGAAGTGACCCTCGCTGGCCCGATTGAAAACGACCCCGGCGACCAGCGAAACCACGGCGGTGCAGCCGGCGAACAAAAGCGCCAGCCGACCGCTCAAGGACAGTCGGCGCATCAGTCGGCACGCTCTTCAAGGACGTAACCCATGCCGCGTACGGTGTGAATCAGCTTGTGGGGGAAGTCGTCATCAATCTTCAGACGCAGTCGACGAATCGCCACTTCGATCACATTGGTGTCGCTGTCGAAGTTCATGTCCCAGACCTGCGAGGCGATCAGCGATTTGGGCAGCACTTCGCCCTGGCGGCGCAAAAGCATTTCCAGCAGAGCGAACTCTTTGGCGGTGAGGTCGATGCGTTGACCGCTGCGTTCGACCCGGCGGCGGATCAGGTCCAGGCTCAGATCGGCCAGGCGCAGACTGGTTTCCTGGGGCGTGGAACTGCCGCGGCGCAACAGGCTGCGCACCCGCGCCAGCAATTCGGAGAAGGCGAACGGTTTGACCAGGTAGTCGTCGGCGCCCAGTTCGAGGCCGTGAACCCGGTCTTCAACGGTGTCCTTGGCGGTCAAAAACAGGATCGGCGTTTCCAGACCGGCGCTGCGCACCGCTTGCAGAATCTGCCAGCCATTGCGACCGGGCAGCATCACGTCGAGGATCAGCAGCGCATAGTCGCCGCTCAACGCCAATTGCTGGCCGGTGGTGCCGTCGGCCACCAGTTCGGTGTTGAAACCGGCCTCGGTCAGGCCCTGGCGCAGGTACTGGCCGGTTTTGGGTTGGTCTTCGACGATGAGCAGTTTCATGGGCGACTCGGGTTGCGGGAACGAGGACGTTATACCGTGGGCTCACGCGGTGCGCGCCAACCTGACAAAGTTGTAATCTCCCTGTCAGGTCGCTGCCAGCGCAGGCGGGCTAGAGTTTCCCACAGGCTGAACCTTGATTTGTTGGAGTACGACTATGTTTTTGCGCAATCGTCTGGCCCTTGCCGCGTGTCTGCTGGCGCTCAGTTCGCCGCTGTGGGCATCGCCGGCGCACACCTATGACTTCGGCCAGCCGGCTCCGGCGGCCAAGGCCACCCGCAGCATCGAAGTGGTGATGGGCGACATGAGCTTTGATCCGAAGGCGATCGAGATCAAGGCCGGTGAGACCGTTCGTTTCGTGCTGGTGAATAAAGGCCAGTTGCTGCACGAATTCAACCTCGGCGACGCGGCGATGCATGCAAAACATCAGCAGGAAATGTTACAGATGCAGCAAAGCGGCATGCTCACGCCGACCGGCATGAAGGAAATGTCCCACGACATGGCGGGCATGGATCACAGCTCGATGGGCCACGGCATGAAGCATGACGACCCCAACAGCGTGCTGGTGGAGCCGGGCAAGACCGCCGAGTTGACCTGGACCTTCAGCAAAGCGGTAAACCTGGAATTTGCCTGCAACATTCCCGGGCATTACCAGGCCGGAATGGTCGGCAAACTGACAGTCAGTCAGTAAGCACTCAAAGGCGGGAGCAAAGGCTGGTAGAATCCGCTGATTCTTCAGTCAGGTTTCCGCCATGCATCCCGCAGCCGAACATTCGCCGCTGGGCAAATCCAGCGAATACATCGCCACGTACACGCCGTCCCTGCTGTTCCCGATCCCGCGCACCGCGAAATGGGCCGAGCTGGGCCTGACCGCCGAAACCCTGCCGTATAAAGGCGTGGATTTCTGGAACTGCTTCGAACTGTCGTGGCTGCTGCCGTCGGGCAAACCGGTGGTGGCGATCGGTGAATTCAGCATTCCGGCGGATTCGCCGAACATCATTGAATCCAAGTCGTTCAAGCTCTACCTGAACTCGCTGAACCAGACGCCTTTCGCCGACATCGCGAGCCTTGAAGCGACGCTGGTCAAGGACTTGTCCGCTGCTGCCGGCAAACCGGTGGGCGTGCGGGTTCGCAGCCTGAAAGACGTCGAAGCCGAAGGCGTTGTCGCGCTGCCGGGCGTGTGCATCGACGATCTGGATATCAGCGTCAGCAACTACGAACACCCGCGTCCTGAACTGCTGCGCTGCGACGATTCGCGGGTGGTGGAGGAGAGCGTGCACAGCCATCTGCTCAAATCCAACTGCCCGGTGACCAGTCAGCCCGACTGGGGCAGCGTGGTGGTGGAATACCGTGGCGCGGCGCTGGATCACGCCAGCCTGCTGGAGTACATCGTCAGCTTCCGTCAGCACTCGGACTTCCACGAGCAGTGCGTGGAGCGGATCTTCCTCGACCTGCAGCGCCTTTTGAAACCGGAAAAACTCGCGGTGTTCGCGCGTTATGTGCGCCGGGGCGGGCTGGACATCAACCCTTATCGCAGCACTGAAAGCGTGCAACTGCCGAACCATCGTCTGGTTCGTCAGTAACCCGCATCGCGGACATGAAAAAGCCCTGCCAGTGATGGCAGGGCTTTTTTGCATTCGCGGGTTTCAGATGCCCATGCTGACCAGGGAATTCATGATGTTGCGCAGTGTGCCGGCGATGGTGGGGTGATCAACTTCAAAGCGCTCAACGGCAAGGTTTACGCCATCGGCAATGTTGGAGTCCTTGGTTTTGGTTTCCAGTTCAAGTTCCAGTTCGATCTGTTCCATCAGGGCATGTAGATCAGCGCGCTCGGCTTCGGTCAGCGGAGGATTTTGATCCAGTTGCTCGCGCAGGGCATTGAGCTGTTTCTGCAGTTCTTGAGCGGGCATGGTTGTTTCCTTTTATCGAGAGGCACTGGCATAGACCGCAGCCGTGCGCCAAAGGTCTATGTCTCTCCTTAAGACTAATCCACTCTTGGCCAACCTGCATGATCCCGGTCAGGGCTTTTCGCCTTTGAGACGGCGCAGGCTGATGTCCGCCAGACAAGTGTCGAGTTCGCCCAGATGATCGATCACCGAGTGCACGCCGAGGCCGAACAGCTGCACCGTCGCCTTGCCGCGCAGCTGTTCGCGCTCCTTCTGGCTCAGGGCTTGCCATTCGCCCGGCGCCAGGCCGCACAGCGAGCCGCACGACGCCAGGCCAATGGTCCAAAGCCCCGCGTTCAGACCCGATTGCAGCAGGCGCGGTTCGCCGCTGACCAGCACGCAACCGTCGAGGCGATCGACATTCAAGCCCATCAACGCTTGCCAGCAGGCATCGGGCGCCGGCCACGGATTGATTGTTGCCGAATGTTGCGACGGTTTGATCCAGTCAGGTAGCGCCGATGAGAGTACCTGAGTGCAGGCCGTGGACAGCTCATCAAGCCAGGCGCAGGGGATTTGCTGGCGTTGCAGGCTGCGCAGGCTGTCGAGGGCGCCGGGTGTGACGTCGGCGTGTTCCGGGCCGACGCTGGTGTGATGACGAGCGCGAGCGCCGAAGTCCACCAGACAACCACTGAGTCCGAACAGCACGGCGGTCAGCGTCGGTGCCGCGAGGGGCAAGGCTTCGGCTTGAGGCATGGAAAACGTCCCTGAAATAGCGATCAGGCTAGGCAATGTCGGTGACAGTTGCATGACAGGCCAATGACGAAGCGTCCTACAGTGGGTTTCACCGGGGGAACTGCCTAAAGCGCCGTTTCCGTCTTATACTGACGCACTAATCGCCGCGGCCCAGGTGCTGCGTCCGTACTATCCAAGGAGTTTTCTATGCGCTGGAGCCATCCTCTTGCTCAGCTTTGTGTATGTGCCAGCGTGATGCTGGTGCCGTTCGCCGCGCAGGCCGCAACGGAAGAAGACCCTTGGGAAAGCGTCAACCGTCCGATCTTCCAGTTCAACGATTTCGTCGACACCTATGCGCTGAAGCCTCTGGCGCAGGGGTACGAATTTGTTACTCCGCAATTCCTGGAAGACGGCATCCACAACATGTTCCGCAACGTCGGTGATGTCACCAACCTGGCGAACAACATTCTTCAGGCCAAACCGGCCGCCGCTGGCGTCGACACCGCTCGCCTGATCTTCAACACCACTTTCGGCCTGCTCGGTTTCTTCGATGTCGGCACCAAAATGGGCCTGAACCGCAGCGACGAAGACTTCGGCCAGACCCTCGGCTATTGGGGCGTCGGCAGCGGCCCTTACGTGATGCTGCCGCTGATGGGCCCGAGCACCCTGCGCGACGCGCCGTCCAAGTACGTCGACAGCTTCACCGGCCCGTACCGCTACATCAACGATGTGCCGGTACGTAACTCGATTTTCGGCCTGAACATCGTCGACACCCGCGCCAGCCTGCTGTCGAGCGAGAAGCTGATCAGCGGCGACAAGTACACCTTCATCCGCAACGCCTACCTGCAGAACCGCGAGTTCAAGGTCAAGGACGGGCAGGTCGAAGACGATTTCTGATCTCGATTGATCGGTACAAAAGGGCGACCGCGAGGTCGCCTTTTTTGTGGGCGCGTCCAATGATTGGGTTACGGTTGAAGCCGTTCTTATAACTGCGAGTGATTTGACAAACAAAGTCTCCAAGCGACCATCGGCGCATGCTTGAAACGCTCGAAGGATGGGAGTACCGTCTGCGCCTTAGAAGGGCACCTCTGGTGCAACCGTGTGCGGGGCAAACGCTCCGAAGCGGTGCAGCAGAGAGGCTAGAAAGCGAATCCAGTAGTCTGCGCCGGGCCGTTGCCCCGCCTGCTACGCCAACCTAATTCTGGCGCCGTTTGCCCACATGCCAAAAACCAGTGCCACGCTGCTGATAATCGATGATGACGAAGTAGTGCGCGCGAGCCTCGCGGCCTATTTGGAAGACAGTGGTTTCAGCGTCTTGCAGGCCAGTAACGGCCAGCAGGGTCTTCAGGTATTCGAGCAAGACACGCCCGACTTGGTCATCTGCGATCTGCGCATGCCGCAGATGGGCGGTCTCGAACTCATCCGTCAGGTCACTGAGCGGTCACCGCAGACTCCGGTGATCGTTGTCTCGGGCGCCGGCGTGATGAACGACGCGGTCGAGGCCCTGCGCCTGGGCGCGGCGGACTACCTGATCAAGCCTCTCGAAGATCTGGCCGTGCTCGAGCACTCCGTGCGCCGGGCCCTGGATCGTGCGCGTCTGCTGCTGGAAAACCAGCGCTATCGCGAGAAACTGGAAAAGGCCAACCGCGAACTCGAAGCCAGCCTGAACCTGCTCCAGGAAGACCAGAACGCCGGTCGCCAGGTGCAGATGAACATGCTGCCGGAAAGTCCATGGGCCATCGACGAATTCAGGTTTGCGCACCAGATCATCCCGTCGCTGTACCTGTCGGGTGATTTTGTCGACTACTTCCGGGTCGACGAGCGCCGGGTAGCGTTCTATCTGGCGGATGTATCGGGTCATGGCGCCTCTTCGGCGTTCGTCACCGTGCTGCTGAAGTTCATGACTACGCGCCTGCTGTTCGAATCCAAGCGCAACGGCACGCTGCCGGAATTCAAGCCTTCGGAAGTCCTCGGTCATATCAACCGGGGGCTGATCAGTTGTAAGCTGGGTAAACACGTCACAATGGTCGGTGGAGTCATCGACGAGGAGACCGGTTTGTTGACCTATAGCATCGGCGGCCATCTGCCGTTGCCTGTGTTGTACACGCCTGACAGTGTTCGCTACCTCGAGGGGCGCGGTCTGCCCGTGGGGCTTTTCAATGAAGCCACCTACGAAGACCACGTGCTCGAACTGCCACCGACGTTCAGCCTGACGCTGATGTCTGATGGCATTCTGGATCTTTTGCCAGAGCCCACACTCAAAGAGAAAGAAGCCGCTTTACCGCAAAAGGTAAAGTCGGCGGGCGGCAGCCTGGATGGTCTGCGGCAGGTTTTTGGATTGGCCACGCTAGGGGAGATGCCGGATGATATCGCCCTGTTGGTGTTGAGCAGGAATCTTTGATGAGTACCGGTAGAATCCAGTTCGCCGAGCAGGACGGCACCTTCGTCCTGAAGTTCGTCGGTGAAGTTCGCCTGACCCTGTGTTCGGCGTTGGATGCGACTATTGAAAAAATCTTCACCGCGCTGAATTTCAACGCGATCGTGATCGATTTGACCGAAACCCGCAGCATCGACAGCACCACCTTGGGCCTGTTGGCCAAGCTGTCGATCCTGTCGCGGCAGAAGGTCGGCTTGCTGCCGACCGTGGTCACCACCCACGAGGACATCACCCGTCTGTTGCAGTCGATGGGTTTCGAGCAGGTGTTCAATATCGTCAACCATCCCGTGCCGTGCCCGGAATGCCTCGATGACCTGCCGGATCAGGATCAGTCGGAAGAGGTGGTGCGGATCAAGGTGCTCGAAGCGCACAAGATCCTCATGGGCCTGAACGACTCCAACCGCGAAGCCTTCCATGACCTGGTGAATGCCCTCGAACGGCACTGATCAGCCAGAACGCGAGGCACAAAAAAGGGCGAACCTGTGAGGGTTCGCCCTTTTTGCATTTGCGCTCGGCCGATTACAGCTTGGCTTGCAGCAGCGCCTCGAGTTTTTCCTGGTCACGGGCAAACTGACGGATGCCTTCGGCCAGTTTCTCGGTGGCCATCGCGTCTTCGTTGGACAACCAGCGGAATTGCGCTTCGTTGAGGCTCAGGCGCGCTTCGCCGGCATGGCCCGGAGCGAGTTTGCGTTCCAGCTTACCGGTGTCGGCTGCCAGCTTGTCGATCAGGTCCGGGCTGATGGTCAGGCGGTCGCAGCCGGCCAGTTGCTCGATCTGGTTGAGGTTGCGGAAGCTCGCGCCCATGACCACGGTCTTGTAGTCATTGGCCTTGTAGTAGTTGTAGATGCGCGTCACGGACTGCACGCCCGGATCGTCGGCACCGGTGTAGTCGTTGCCGTTGGCCTTCTTGTACCAGTCGTAGATGCGGCCCACGAACGGCGAGATCAGGAACACGCCGGCATCGGCGCAGGCAGCGGCCTGAGCGAAGGAGAACAGCAGGGTCAGGTTGGTCTGGATGCCTTCCTTCTCGAGGATCTCGGCGGCGCGGATGCCTTCCCAGGTCGAGGCGATCTTGATCAGCACGCGGTCACGGCCGACGCCGGCCTTGTCGTACAGTTCGATCAGGCGGTGGGCGCGTTTGAGCACTGCGTCCTTGTCGAACGACAGGCGCGCATCCACTTCGGTGGAAATGCGGCCCGGAATGACCTTGAGGATTTCCTGACCGACTGCGACGCCGAAACGGTCGCTGGCCAGGCCGACATCGCCCTTGCAGTCGCGCACGCTGGCGTTCAGCAGTTCGGCGTAGGCCGGAATCGCGGCTGCCTTGAGCAGCAGGGAAGGGTTGGTGGTGGCGTCGACCGGTTTGACCCGGGCAATCGCTTCGAAGTCGCCGGTGTCGGCCACGACGGTGGTGAACTGTTTGAGTTGTTCCAGCTTGGAAGTCATGAGCGTGCTCTGTCCTATGGGTCTGGTGACATTACCCGAGCGCCGACAGCCACTCAAGGGCATGTCGGCGTATCGAGCGCCCCGGTGGCAACAACCTGAAAACGGCTGTTTGAAAGGCGGGGCGCGTTATCGATCAATACGATGCCAAAAAGAACCACAGGTTCAAAGCAACCGACCCGCTGTACGGCTTAATCGGCGTTCAAATGCGTCGAGACCGCCGCCTGTGCCGGTTTCGGCTGGCCATCGGAGGTCAGCAGGCCGAAATTCTTCTCCCGGTCGTTGCTCCCCGACTCGCTGTTCTTCCATTCATAAATCGACGTCAGCGGAATGTTGAGTTTTTTAACATCCGCGATGAACGCAGAGATTTTACTGGCTTGCCCTTCCGGCCCACCGTTTGAAGCGAGCGCCGAGATGCCCCATTCACTGATGACGCCCGGCAGACGGAAGTTTTGCTGAATGAAGTTCTGCGCGTTAATGATCTGTGTCGCGGTCATGCCGTAGGGGTGGTAGGAAATGGCGTCCAGGCACTCAGGATAGGTGCCGAGAATGCTGTTGAGTGCCACGGTCGAGGCGGAACCGGCCGTCGGCGGGCGGGCAAAACCGAAGCCTACCAGAGGCGTCGATTGCGGTTTGCCCTGCAGCGTCTTGCACATGGCCGTCATGAACGGCACGAAGGTGTTTTTGAAGTCTCCGGTGGGCCAGTAGGTGTCGAGATCCGGCTCGTTCCAGATTTCGATCCCCACCAGTTGTGTGCTCCATACTTGCTCAAGCCCGCTCACCGCGTTGGCGAACGCTTCACCGGCGGTTGTCAGGTCGCCGGTCAACGGCTTGGTGGCGCGCACAGTCATCAAGACCGGCAAGCCGGCGGACCTCGCCGCCGCGAACGCATCGCTGATCTGTTTCTGATAGGCCTTGGCGCCGAGGCTGTCGCTCCACACGCCGAAGCGCACGAAACTGAATCCCGCCGCCTTGATCTGCTCGGCGTCGGCCGGGGTGAAGTTCTGGATCTTGACCTGAACGCCGATGGTTCTGGCGGGCAGTGACGGGAACAACGTGCTGGCGTGAACCTGCGCGGTAGCACTGAGCATCAACAGGGCGGCGGCACCAAGATGTTTGAGATGTGCTGATTTCATGTCTGCTCTCCTGATGAGAATGACATCTAGCCAATTGTTATCTCGTTGCCTGTATTTCGATGACGAAGAGGGCGCGAAGTGCACGAATGTTATTTTTTGTCGGAAAACTTTCGCCCGAAAATCACAGTTATTTTTAGTCCGGTAATTCTGGTTGGGGGACTTTTAGAGGCCGTGGTACTTAATGCATCGGTATTAAGGGTGAATCTATTTCCGAGTGAGGGAAGGTCTTGCGGGTTCATTCGAATGTGCAAGGCATGTTGGCCGATTGACATTACACGGGAAAGTAAACCTTGTTCAAAAAGATTCTTGTCGTTTGCGTAGGCAATATCTGCCGAAGTCCGACAGCGGAACTTCTGTTGCGCAAAGCACTGACGCCTTCGGCGATCAGCGTGACCTCCGCAGGCCTGTCTGCACGGGTCGGCGAAGGCATGGAGTCGACCGCGCGCCAGGTGCTGGAAGACCGCGGACACAGTGCCGAAGGGTTCACGGCGCGGCAACTGACAGCGGACATCGTCAATGAATCAGACCTGATTCTGGTCATGGAAAAACAACATGTTAATCAAGTACTGAAGATTGCCTCTCACGCCAGGGGCAAAGTGTTTCTGCTGGGCAAGTGGCAGAGCGAACGAGAAATACAGGACCCGTATCGTCAGGGGCAAGCCGCTTTTATTCATGCCCATGCATTGATTGAAGATGCTGTTAGCTCATGGGCGCAACGCCTGGCGCGTTGATGAATATTCTTCAGTTCAGTGAATGGTAAGAAAGACTTATGCAGTTACCGTCAGTAATCGGCACCCGTGAAAATGATCAAGACAGTATTGATCTTCTCGGCATCTTCGGCAGCCTGATCGATCAGAAGTGGTTGATCGGTGCGTTCACCGGCGCGTTCATGATGACCGGTGTGGCCTATGCGATCTTGGCCACGCCGGTGTATCTGGCCAACGCGCTGGTACAGGTCGAACCGAAAAAGAACGACATGCTCGGTTTTTCCGACCTCAACAGCATGCTCGGCGGGCAATCGCCGTCGGTGACCGAAATCGGCATCATCAAATCCCGCGCGGTGATCGGCAAGACGGTCGACGATCTGCGCCTGGACATCGACGTTACCCCCAACACCTTTCCGCTGATCGGCGGCTTTCTTTCCCGGCGCTATCGCGGCGAGAGCGAACTCAGCGTCGCGCCGCCGCGTTTCGGCCTGAGCAGCTACGCCTGGGGCGGTGAACGCCTGGAGTTTGCGAAGCTCAATCTGCCCAAGGAACTGCTGGGCAAGAAACTCACCCTGATTGCCGGCGAACAACATCGCTTTCAACTGCTCGACGACAACGACAACCTGCTGGTCGACGGCGTGGCGGGCGAAGCCTTCGCGCAGGACGGCGTAGAAGGGCAGGTCGCGCAACTGTTGGCCAACCCCGGGACACGTTTCGAAGTGGTGCGCTACCCGCGCATCGTGACCATCCAGGGTTATCAGGACGCGCTGGACATCTCCGAGCAAGGCAAGGAGTCGGGCATCATCCGCCTGGCCCTGGCCAGCAGCGACGCCGCCGAAGCGGTGAAGATCCTCAACAAGATCGCTTCGCTGTACGTCGATCAGAACGTGCGCCGCACTTCGGCCGAAGCGGCGCAGAGCCTGGCCTTCCTGCAAAGCCAGTTGCCGCAGGTCAAACGCGATCTGGCCAAGGCCAGCGATGCGCTCAACGCCTACCAGACCCACGGCAAGACCGTGAACATCTCGCTGGAAACCCAATCGGTGCTCGGCCAGTCCGTGGCGCTCGAAACGCGGATTTCCGAGCTGAAACTGCAACAGGCGGAGATGGATCGCAAGTTCACCAAACAGCACCCGGCCTACCGCGCGCTGATGACCCAGATCGGTGAATTGACCCAGCAGCAGCGTTCGCTGGAAGGCAAGGTGCAGGACCTGCCGGCCACGCAGCAGGAACTGCTCAACCTGACCCGCGATGTCGAAGTCGCTTCGCAGATCTACACCCAGTTGCTCAACAAATCCCAGGAGCTGGACATCATTCGCGCCGGTGCCGTGGGTAACGTGCGCCTGGTGGATACGGCGGACGTCGACCTGACCAGCCCGGTCAAACCGAAAAAAGCCCTGATCGTGTTGATCGCCACCTTCCTCGGCGCCTTCGTCGGCGTGGCGCTGGTGCTGTTGCGCAAATCCCTGAGCAAGGGCCTGGAAGGGCCGGAAGGCATCGAGCAGCTCGGCTTGCCGGTCTACGCGTCGATCCCCTACAGCGCCCTGCAACAGGAAGAGGACAGCAAAAAAGTCCGGGCCAAAGTCGCGGCGGACACGCCGGCGTATCTGCTGGCCCTGCGCAACCCGACGGACCTGTCCATCGAGTCGATCCGCAGCCTGCGCACCTGCCTGCACTTCGCGGCGCTGGATTCGACCAACAACCGCATCATGATTTCCGGCCCGAGCCCGCAGGTCGGCAAGACCTTCGTCTCTTCCAACCTGGCGGCGGTCATGGCGCAAAGCGGGCAGCGCGTGGTGCTGATCGACGCCGACATGCGCAAGGGGCATCTGCACAAGACGCTGAACACGCCGATCACCAACGGCTTGTCGGATCTGCTGGTCAAGCGCTGCACCCTCGATCAGGCGATCAACAAGGTCGAGGTCGACAACCTGCACTTCATCAGCCGTGGCCAGGTTCCGCCCAACCCTTCCGAACTGTTGATGCACGCCAATTTCCGCGAACTGCTGGCGCAACTCAGCGAGCGCTATGACGTGGTGATCATCGACACGCCACCGCTGCTGGCCGTGACCGATGCGGCGATTGTCGGTCGCGAAGCCGGCATCAGCCTGATCGTCGCGCGGTTCGGGGTGAACCCGGCCAAGGAAATCGAAATGACGATCCGTCGTTTCGCCCAGAACGGTATCGAGTTGAAGGGCGCGGTGTTCAACGGCGTCGAGAAGCGTGCGGCCAGCTATTACGGCAACGGCAGCTATTACAACTACGAATACGCGTCCGACCAGTCCTGAATCTCAGCGACGGTCCTTACAGGCATGAAAGTGGGTGGGTTGTGAAAAAAATACTGCACGTGGCGGAAACGATCAAAGGCGGGGTGGCGACGGTCATCCGCACGATTTCGGCGGCTCCCGAAGACGGGCGCTATGAGCTGGTGTATCTGGTCCCGCTCGATCAGAAGAAAGAACTGCACGGCATCGATGCACAGCAGATCCGCACCTTCGCCCGAAGCGGGCGGAATGTGCCGTCGCTGCTGCGTTTTGCCTGGCAACTGGCGCGGGTCCTGCTCAAGGAAAAACCCGATGTGGTGCATCTGCACAGCACCTTTTCCGGGGTGATCGGCCGTTGCGTGTGCGTGCTCCTGCGGCCGTGGCGCAAGCCGAAAATCGTCTACTGCCCCCATGCGTTTTCGTTCCTGATGGAAAGCTCGCCGATCAAGCAGAAAGTCTATGCGGGGATCGAGCGCGTGCTGCAGAAGGTCACGGACAAGATCATTTGCGTCAGCCAGTTCGAACTGGACAAGGCCGCGAAGTTTGGCATCGAGCGCAAGCGCATGACGCTGATTTACAACGGCATCGATCACAAGGATGACAAACGCAAGATCGTTGATCCGGAGCCGATTCATCTGCTGTTCGTCGGTCGCCTCGACTACCAGAAAGGCTTCGACGTGTTGCTCAAGGCCTACAGCGAAGCAAAACGCAGCGACCTGAAACTGACGGTGGTGGGCAGTGCGGTGAACGAGGACGTCGTCGAATGTCCGCCGCTGGACGGGGTGGAATACCTGCCGTGGGTAACGCCGACCGAAGTGCACGCGCTGTATCAGAAAGCCGATGCGCTGATCGTGCCGAGCCGCTGGGAAGGCTTTGCCATGGTGCCGCTGGAAGGCATGGCGCTGGGCCTGCCGGTGATCGCCAGCGACTGCACGTCGTTGCCCGAACTGGTGACCCATGGTGTGTCCGGTTACGTGTTCCCTGCCGGTGACCACCAGGCGCTGGCCGAGCGCCTGAAGAAAATCCAGAAGCCTGCGTTGTCGGCCCTCGGCATCGAAGGTCGGCGCATCGTCCGCGAGCGTTTCAGCGCCGCGTTGATGATCCGCCAGACCTACGACGTGTATTCCGCTCCCTCTTATTAAGTAGAACTCCGCTCATGAACGTAACGATTTTGCATGGCTACAGTGCCTCCAACTCCGGCGATGGTCTGCTGGTCGATCTGGCCATTGCGCTGGTGCAGCGCAACTTTGGCGAAGACACCGCGATCAGCGTCGTGGCGTCCGATCCGGACTCTTTCAAATACCTGCCGCACCCGCGTTTCGACGCGCCGGTGATGGCGGCCAAGGGTCTGGGCCGGGTCAAAGAAGCGGTGTTCCTCAATCAGTCCTACGCGGGGCTGGCGGATCTGTTGAAGAAAACCGATCTGATCGTCGGCGTCGGCGGCGGCTACATGCGCTCCAAAAGTGCCTTCGAGCACATCAAGCTGAAACTCGGCCACGCCAAGCAACTGGAAACCGCGATCCTCAGCAAAGTGCCGTCGGTGTACCTGCCGCAAAGCATCGGGCCGTTCCACGGCGACAGCGACAAGATCGTCGGCCATTACGCCAGCGCCGATGCGGTGTTCGTGCGCGATAACCGTTCCTCAGCGCTGTTCGATGCCTGTGAAAATGTCTACCGCGCACCGGACCTCGCGGTGCAGGCTCTGGCCGGCAAGATCCTTCAGCAACCCAAGTTCACCCGCTGCGCCTCGACGCCGGCCACGGTGTGCGTGGTACTGCGCAAGCCGCCCGCGTGGAGCAAGGAAAAGAAACTCGCCTACGTGGCCAACCTGAAATTGCTGCTGCAGCGCTTGAAGAACAAAAGCAAAGTGGTCTGCGCCGTACAGAGTGCCGTGCGCGGTAACGATGACGGCGCGTTCTATCGCGAACTGGGCATCACCGAAGACCTGCTGCCATTGAAGGCGACACTGGCCAAATATCAACCGGACTTGGTGATTTCCGTGCGCCTGCACGGCGCGATCGAATCGCTGCTCTCGGGTGTGCCGGCGTATCACATCAGCTATGAACGCAAAGGCTTCGGCGCCTATCAGGACATGGGCGTCGAAGACTGGGTCATCAACGGCGGCGACATCAATGTCGACACCATCATCGACACGGTTTACGCGCCTGACGCGCTGTCGAATTTCGGCAAACGCCTGACCGACACCTGCCGCGAGATCGAGGCGAAAACCGTGGCCATGGACGACATCATCAAGGGCGTCATTCGATGATATTCCGGCTGTTGCTGCGGGGCGGGGCACTGGGCGCGAAGTTCTTGCTGGTGCTCGCCATTACCCATTACCTCGGTTACGAGGCGCTGGGTTTTTACGGCGTGGTGGTCGCGGCGTCGTTGATCGCGTCGAAGTTCTACAGCGTCGGTTTCAGTTCCGAAATCAATCGGCTGATCAGCGTGGGCGGCAGTTCGCGACGGGTCGTGGACAAGGTGCTGCTGCTGTACCTGGCCGTGGGCCTGGCGTTGTCGGTGCTGACGGTGGTGATTTATTCACTGTTCCAGTCGGTGGAGGCGACCACCGCGCTGATCGCTTGCGTGACGCTGGTGCTGCTCACCGAACACCTGTCGTTCGAGATCAACTCGTTCGTGTTTTCCGCACAGAAAGCCACGGCGGGTGCGCTGCTGTTTTTCATCAAGACCGGACTTTGGGCGTTGCTGGCGGTGGGCGGAATGGCGCTCGGCTGGGTGTCCGGAATCGCCAGCGTGTTGTGGCTGTGGGTCATCGCCAACGTGTTGGTGATCGTCGCCGGTTACCTGATCGTGGTGAACGTTCATCGCGGGCGGGAAGAGGGGACGCTAGCCACCGCCACAGTGTGGAAAGCCGGGCTGCCGTTTTACCTCGGCACTGGCCTGATCGCCCTGAGTCAGTATGCCGAGCGCTTTCTGATCATCGACCTCGAACCCTACGCCAGCCTCGGTAAATACGTGTACGCGTGGTCGGCGGCCAACACCTTGCAGGCGCTGTCCTACGCGGTGGTGGCGGTGGTCGGCATTCCGCTGCTCGCCAAGCGTTATCAGGCCGATCAGCAACCGTTCACGGTCCGGCAGTTGTTCGTGAACAAGTGGGTCGCACGTTCGCTGGCGGTGTCGGCGGCAGTCGCGGTGGGGATTTATCTGTTCTTCAACGTGGTGCTCGATTACGTCGCCACCAGCGTTCCGCGTCCGGACAACGGCATCCTCGGCGTGCTGATTTTCTCCTTCGCCCTGCGTGCCATTGGTGACATCGTCTGGGGCGGGTTGATCGCCTCGAAAAACAGTCGAGTGTCCCTGGCCAGCGCGGCCATTTGTCTGCTGGTTTCAGTGCCGGTCAGTTACCTGCTGATCAAGCATTATTCAATCTACGGCGCGGCCTGGGGCAACGTCTTCGCGATCATCGTGCAGCTCGCCGTGATTGCGCTGCTGACTCGTGCCACGCGCGCGAAAAAGGCTGTCGTGTCATGGGCCTGAAACTGCCGTGCATCGAGTTTCGCGGCCGCCGTCTCGATTCGTCGCTGTCGTTCCTGATCCTGTTCACCGGGCTGTTTCTGTCCGTGGCGATGCCGCTGCTGGTGCCGCGCGATCCGGGCCCGGATGCGATGACCCTGTGGTCGTCCTATGCGCGGGCCGACAACTGCAATTTCTGGAACCCGTTCTCGCCGGATCGCTCGTCCTACGAGTGTTCGGCGTTCCTGCTGCGGCCCACCGGGATCAACCTGACCAACGCCTGGGCCTACGGGATGTTCTGCAACTTTTTCCTCACGGCGATTCCCGTGGTGGTGTTCCGGCGCATGCCGCTGACCATCTTCGGAACCCTGTGCCTGTGGGGCATCGTGCGTTCGTTTTTCCTGGAAAACCTGACCAAGGAAATCATCGTGTCGGTGGCGGTGTTGAGCATTCTGTTCAGCTCGCTGACACGCAAATATCGCGGCGGATTTTTCCTCTCGGCGGTGATCTACGGCGTGCTGATCCGGCCCTACTGGATTCTGTTTTCGCTGTCCTGGGTCGGCGTCTGCGTGATGAAAAAGTACGTCTCGCGCACGACTTTCTTTCTGATGCTGTTCCTGTTCTACCTGGCGGTTGCGATGGCGATCCAGTTGGCGCTGGGCTTTCCGGTGTCGTCGATTCGCGCCAGCAACAACGAACTGCGCACGGCGGGCGAAGAGGGGTCCAAATCGCTGATCGTGTCGTGGCTCAGCGGCAGCGACTTCGTCTCGCAGGCCCTGGACTCGATGATCATTTTCTTCCGCTTGTCGTTCCCCGTAGAGCTGATCCTGCTGTCCGGGCCGGGCCAGGTGATCTTCGTGGCGTTGATGATCATGACCGCGCTGCTGCTGTTCAAAGTCATCACCTCGACCGATTACAAGGGCGCGCCGATCCAGACCAAACCCAAGGAACTGATCGCGATTCCGCTGGCATTCCTGCTGGTTCAAGGCTTGTTCGAACCGGACTTCGGTTCGTTCGCCCGGCACTTTTCGATGGTGGTGCCGGTGCTGTTCGTGGGCCTGGGGTTGATGCTGCGGGCGAACAAACCGGTGAAGGTTGAATCAAGAATTCTGAATTGAGGCGGGTGCTTTATGTCGAGCAAGAAAAAGTCCCTGGAGATCGAAACCCTGCGTGGCCTGGCGTGCCTGTTGCTGGTGCTTTATCACGTGATCGGGCCGTTGGGCGGTGGTTTGAAAATCGACATCGGCTCGCCGTTCCGGGTGATCGCCGATTCGATGGTGTACGTGCGCATGCCGCTGTTCACCTTCATCTCCGGCTACATCTATTCCCTCTACAAGATTCGCGGCAATGACTTTTCCGCGTTCTTCAGCGGCAAGGTGCGGCGCCTGATCGTGCCGCTGTTTTGCGTGGGTGTGCCGTTCTCGGTGTTGCAGGCGGTGGGGCCGGGCGTGAACAAGGACGTCAGCGTGATGGATGCGTTGTTGTCGTTCTACGTGCCGATCAACCACTTCTGGTTTCTGCAGGCGGTGTTCATCATTTTCATGTTCGTCGGCCTGCTGGAATGGCGCGGGTTGCTGCGTACACCGACGCGCCTGTACCTGTTGTTCGCCTTCTCGGCGGCGGTGTTCCTGTTGCCGCCGTTTCCCGTGGATGCGTTCGGCATCAACGGGGCGATTTATCTGCTGCCGTTCTTCGTGGCGGGCATGATCGGCCAGGAGAAAGTCAGCGAGCTGAAGCAGACGTTCAAGGTGATCGGTCCGCTGGTGTTTGTGCTGATCTCGCTGACGCTGCTGTACGTGGCGTCGGTGGACCGCGAGCTGATCGTCGACCGCCGCAGCCTGATCGGCCTGGCGGTGGGCTGCGTGTCGTGCATTGCGTTGCTGTCGAGTGACATGCGCTCGAAGGCGCTGACTTGGCTCGGCGGTTACTCCTACGCGATTTTCCTCTTTCACGTATTGTTCGCCGCTACGTCGCGCTCGATCCTCGGCCGCTTGGGCGTGAAAGACGAAAGCGTGCTGGTGTTCTGCGGCGTGACGTGTGGCTTGCTCGGGCCGGTGGTGTTGTCGATGATTTTCAGCCGGTTCAACTTCACCTCCGTGCTGTTCCTAGGCGAACGTGCCGCGACCAAGAAGAAACCGGCGGCGACCATCGCGCCGGTGGCGCAGATCCCATGAAGGAAGCGATCCATGCTGGCTGTTGATGATGTGCCGCCAGTGGCGGCGTCGGTGGTGCAGATCGGCGACGCTCGCGAGCGGTTTGGCCAGTGGCGTGAAGGCAAGGCCGGCAAGGTCTTGTCGATCTCGGTGATCGGCGACAGCTACAGCGCCGGGCAGGATTTCTACCTGAACAAACTGGTGCAGCGGGTGGCCGGGGAGGTCGGGTTTGCCGGGCCGGGTTATGTCGGCTTCAACCACGGTGCAGCGCTGGGCGGCACGCATTTCAAGTACACCCGCAGCAGCGAGAAATACTTCGGCGGCGACTGGCAGGTCTCCGGCCTCGGCCAGGCCAGCCCCGACAGCCGCACGGTGACTGGGCGCCCCGGCGCCTGGCTGCAAGTCAACGCCAGCCCGACGCCTGCCATCAACACCGCCGTCACTCAGGCGAAACTGCTCTACCTCGGCAACGGTGAGTCCAGTGAATTGCGTTATCGCTGGTCACCTTCCGCCGACTGGCAGCCGTTGAAACTCGCAGGCGAGGGCGTTCAGGAAGTCCCGCTTCCCGGCACGTCGTCCGCGACCGATTGGGCTTTCAGACTGGAAGTGGTGAAGGGCGCGCCGACCCTGTTCGGTCTGTGGCTGAGCAACGATCAAAACGGGGTTCGGGTCTCGAAACTGGCCGCGTCCGGCGCGGCGTCCGCTGATTTCTATCACGACGATGCGCGCTGGCAGGCGCAGTGGAAAGCCGTGGTGTCGAAGATCCCCGCAGACATTTACCTGATCATGCTCGGTGGCAACGACCAGGGTTTTGGCGTAAAGCCTGAGCAGTATCTGCAGAATGTTCAGGGGCTGGTCGGCATGCTCCGCGAGATACAACCGGCAGCGAGCATCAACCTGATCCTGCGTCAGGACACCACCCGCTCCAGCGCCTATCCGATGTCGGCTTATGCGCAGGTCATCGAGCCCTGGGCCCGTGAGCAGCGTCTGGGTTACGCCAATCTGCAATGCGCGTTCGGTACGGACGTCAAACGCTACGCAGCGGCCATGATCGGGCCGGACAAGATTCATCCGGTGCCGGCCACGGGCGGGCGGGTGATTGCCGATTACTTCTATCGTTGGGTCGTGGGCGGGCAACAAAAAGTCTCGCCACAGGACAGCTGTGGCGAGACTTCGAAGTAGCCGTCAGTTGTCGAACAGATCCAGATGGCTCAGCAGCTCTGCGGTTTTCTGCGGCATCAACTGCGTCACGCAACGGGTTTCCACGTTGACGATGATCGCCGGGTCGTTGCAGCAAATCCGCACGCGAAAACGCCAGTCGCTGAAAATCACTTTCAGGCCGTCGCGGTCATCGACCTCCAGCGCCTGTTCGCCGTAGATCCGTTTCAGGTGGGCGAGCAGGGGATACGGATCACGCATCGGTCGGCGTATGTCCCCGGACGACGGAAACACGCCGAGGCGGTCGACCAGCAGCAGGGTGCCCAGCCACGGGCCATTGGCGCTGGGCAATGGCTGATGGCGGGATAACCAGCTCATCACCCCGAGGTTGTCCACCTCACGTTCAATCTCTGCGGAATGTTGTGCAATGTTCATGGTTGCCTCGTTGGATGTGCGTGCTGCAATGAATCAGTGGGGGCCGCTCAGCGGCCCTTCAGGTAAACGTTGTCGTAGCAGAAGTTGGTCGCCTGCAGGTAACCCTCGGCGTCGCCGCAGTCGAAGCGCAGACCCTTGAACTTGTAGGCCAGCACGCAACCGTTCTGCGCCTGTTTCATCAAGGCGTCGGTGATCTGGATTTCGCCGCCCTTGCCCGGCTCGGTGTCGGCGATCAGGTCGAAGATGTCCGGCGTGAGGATGTAGCGGCCGATGATCGCCAGGTTCGACGGTGCGTCTTGCGGGGCCGGTTTTTCCACCATGTGGTTGACCCGGTAGATGCCCTCGGAAATCGCCTCGCCGGCGATCACTCCGTACTTGTGGGTCTGGTCGCGCGGGACTTCCTGGATGGCGACGATCGAGCAGCGGAATTTCCTGTACAGCTCGATCATCTGCGTCAGTACGCCGTCGCCTTCGAGGTTCAGGCACAGGTCGTCCGCCAGCACCACGGCGAAGGGTTCGTCACCGATCAACGGGCGGCCGCTGAGAATCGCGTGGCCGAGGCCTTTCATTTCCACCTGACGGGTGTAGGAGAAGGTGCAGGTGTCGATCAGCTCGCGAGTGCCGGCCAGAAACTTCTCTTTCTCGGTGCCGCGAATCTGGTGTTCGAGTTCGTAGCTGATGTCGAAGTGGTCTTCCAGTGCGCGCTTGCCCCGTCCGGTGACGATGGCCATGTGTTGCAGGCCGGCGTCCCGTGCTTCTTCAACGGCGTATTCGATCAACGGCTTGTTGACGATCGGCAGCATTTCCTTGGGCATGGCCTTGGTGGCCGGCAAGAAACGCGTGCCATAACCGGCAGCGGGGAACAAACATTTACGGATCATAAAAGTTTCCTGGTCATTCATGGCGCACTGCCATCGTTTATTGCAATAACGAAAGGTTGCAAGTTATTGAAGCTGTACTTTAATACCTGACTCGGGAGATGAGTGGCAAATAGCAATGAGTGTAAAACACGACAATGTTATGAGATGTCGGTTTTGCAGTTATTGGTTATTTTTAGTCGGCATCCGTTGATAGTGATGAATGCGCGGGAGTGCTAATAAGTACCAGGCAATACAGTTTGGCTTGTAAAAATATTTATAGCCAGTGATTGAACTGTTTTTGTTTCTGGTTGTTGTCGCGCTGTTTGTGTGAATCAAGACACACATTAAACAAACAGTGCTTGACACGCGAGTTGGCACTTTTCCCACTTATGGACCGCGCTATGAAGATTCTGGTAACGGGTGGCGCCGGCTATATCGGCTCGCACACCACACTTGCACTACTTGAAGCAGGTTATGAAGTTGTAGTTCTGGATAATCTTTGCAACAGCAGCGACGCCGCCTTGCACGCGGTGGAAGCCATTTGCGGCAAAAGTGCGCTGATGATTCGCGGGGATGTCTGTGACCGGGCCCTGCTGGACCGGATTTTCCAGCAGCACGCCATCGATGCCGTGCTGCACTTCGCCGGGCTCAAGGCTGTCGGCGAGAGCGTGCGCAAGCCGCTCGAATACTACGAAACCAACGTCAGCGGCAGCATCACGCTGTGCCAGGCGATGGCAGCGGCGGGAGTGTTCCGGCTGGTGTTCAGCTCGTCTGCCACGGTCTACGGCGAGCCGGCGCAGATGCCGATCCGCGAGGATTTCCCGACCGGCACTCCGACCAATCCCTACGGCCAGTCCAAGCTGATCGTCGAGAACGTGCTGCGCGACCTGTGCCAGTCCGAACCGCGCTGGAGCATTGCGCTGCTGCGCTACTTCAACCCGATCGGCGCGCATCACAGCGGCCAGATGGGCGAAGACCCCAACGGCATTCCGAACAATCTGGTGCCTTACATCAGCCAGGTGGCGGTCGGCAGCCTCAAGGAGTTGTCGATCTTCGGCGACGATTACCCGACGGTCGACGGTACCGGCGTGCGTGATTACATCCACGTCGTCGACCTGGCGGACGGGCACCTGAAAGCCCTGCAAACCATCGCCGACCGTACCGGCATTCATACCTGGAACCTCGGCACCGGCGACGGCTACAGCGTGTTGCAGGTGCTGCGGGCCTTCGAGCAGGCCTGCGGGCAGCCGGTGCCTTACCGGGTAATGCCACGGCGTTCCGGGGATATTGCCGAGAGCTGGGCCGACGCCTCGAAAGCGGCGAAGGAACTCGGCTGGAAAGCCACACGCAACTTGCAGGACATGGTCACCGACACCTGGCGCTGGCAATCGAATCATCCCCGGGGTTATCAGGGATGATGGCGTTTTAGTGCAATGTTAGTTTCAGTCAGGTTGTTAGATATCGTCGGGAAATTAGACTGGCAATGCCTTTTGCAAGTCCGTAGATATAAACCTGCCGTTCGACTTTTATCAGTTGGGTAAGACTGTGAAAGAACAACGGATCTTGTTCGCGCTTTTTGCGACTTGAACTCTACCACCTCTAACCAACACCCGATGTTCAGGTGCGATGTTAGAAAGGAGTTGATATGAAGAAAGTGATGGCGATCGCCCTGTTGACGATGTTGAGCAACTGGGCCTCCGCAGCTGAAGCGCCGCTTACAGCAGTGACCAACGTATCTGGCAGTGTCGCGGCTTCTACAGCGCCTGCTGCCAGTACTGCCATGGTCGCCAGTGCTGTCGCGGCGTCCAACAGTGGTGGAAGTGCCAACGGCGGTACAACGGGTACCACCGGTACCACGGGTACAACCGGCACGCACAACTAACTGAAGTATCTGTTGGTGCAGTACAGGGTCGCCCGACGAAAGTCGGGTGACTTTGTTTTTGGATTCGCCCTTGAATAGCGTAGTGCCATTATGACCCGTCGTTTTTCTCTTTTATTGTTGGCAAGTATCGCTTTGCAAGGTTGCATGTTCTCCCCCGGCCAGTACCTGAGCACCAGTAGCATCACGCGCCAGGGCGCCAGCGAAAGCAGCCGGGTCGAGCTCATTCCGATCACCCCCAAGCTCATCGCCATGAACCGCGCCACGTACAAGCGTGAGTCGGTGCCGGCGGAGTTGTTGGCGACCCCGGCCGAATACCGCATCGGCAGCAACGATGTGCTGTACATCACGGTCTGGGATCACCCTGAGCTGACCGCCCCTTCGGGTGCGCAACAGCAGATCGATGCCAACGGTCGTCTGGTGCGTTCCGACGGCACGTTGTATTACCCGTACATCAAGGAAGTCCAGGCCGCCGGCAAAACCATCCAGCAACTGCGTTCGGACATCGAGCAACGCCTCTCGGCGTTCATTGCCGAGCCGCAAGTGGATGTCGCGGTGTTGCGTTTCGCCAGCCAGAAAGTCGTGGTCTCGGGCGCTGTAACCAAGGCCGGTCCCCAGGCGATTTCGACCAACCCGCTGAGCGTGGTCGAAGCCCTCGGTTCGGCCGGTGTCGATACCAACAATGCCGACTTGTCCGGGCTGATGCTGACGCGCAACGGGCGGGTCTATCCGCTCAATCTCGACGCCCTCAATCAGCAGGATTCCGAATTGCAGAACGTCTACCTCAAGGGAGGCGATCAGCTGTATCTGCCGTACAACGACAACAAGCGCATCTACGTGATGGGCGAGGTCAACCAGCCCCGTGCGCTGAGTTTCAAGACCGCCACCATGAACCTGTCCGACGTGCTCGGGTCGGTCGGTGGCTTGAGCCAGACCACCTCCAACGGCAACGCCGTGTATGTGATTCGCGGGGTGGAAAACCTCGACGTCGAGCCGGCGAAAATCTATCAGCTGGAAGCCGAATCGCCGACCGCCATGGCGCTCGCCTCGCACTTCGAAGTGCGGCCTCAGGACGTGGTCTATGTCGGGCCTGCCAACGTGACTCGCTGGAATCGCCTGATCAGCCAGTTGGTGCCGTCGGCATCGATTGTCGGGACCGGGGCTTCCGCTGCGAAGAACTGGAGCGAATACAGTAACAACAGCAAATAAGGCCGCCGACTGTGAAAACGTTGAAAGTGGGCGTGTGCCTGATGGCGGCCGTGTTGCTCAGTGGCTGCAATCCGCTGATGAGCGCTTCGTTGAACAACCTCAAGTCCGCCGTCATCGGACCGGATGAACTCGATGTGTCGGCGGAGCAGGTGGCCGGGGTCAAGTATCCCCAACTCAAACTGACCACACCGTCCGGCTCCGGGGTGCTGGCGCTGGTGCGCGAGCGCGAGGACCTGCAGTTCTGGGTCGCCTCCGGCAAGCAGGTGCTGCTGATGCGCGACGGCCTGGCGATGCGCACTGTCGGCCTGGGCGTGGAGGGCGATCTGGACGGCACGCGTCTGTCCGATGACTCGCCGTTCAAACAGGGCCTGCATCGCATCACCGACGGCTACACCAGTCGCCGCTGGATCGACCTCTACAAGGGCCAGGAAGTCGGGATCATCGTCAACAGCCGCTTCTCCCGAAAATCCCTGGAAACCCTCGACATTCTCGACAAGGAATACTCCGTGCTGCGCGTCGATGAGCAGATTGACGCGCCGGCCATCGGCCTGCGCGCAACCAACCGTTACTGGGTCGATCCGGTGGACGGTTTCATTGTGCAGAGTGAACAGCAACTGACGTCGCAGTTGCGGGTCAGGATCGTGCAACTGACCCCTGACCGCAGGCATCTCCCGTGAAGCGGCTCAGAGCGCTCTCGGCGTGCCTGATGTTGCTTGCCGGTGCCAGCGAGGCGGCGGTCATCGTCAGCGGTGATGTCGCCAACCCGGGCCCGATCGAATTGCCGGCGGGCGGACGCTTGCGCGACGTGATCGGCGAGGCCGTGCCGAATGCCGAAGGCTACTGGCTGGCGGGCGTCCTGTTGCGTCAGTCGCTGCTGGAGGAACAGACGCGGCTCAAGGTCGGTGTGCTGTTCGATCTGGATGTGCTGCAGCGCATGGCCATGTTGTTCGACAAGCCGAGTCGAGCGGCGCTGGCACAGCGCCTGGCCGAGCAGGTCCGGCAGATGCCGGTGACCGGGCGGCAGATCGCCGATCTCGATCCGGTGGCGGTGGAAGTCGGCTTCGCCCGCAACATCCGTCTCGACGATGGCGATCAACTGATCTACCCGAAACGGGTCGACGAAGTCGAAGTGCTGGGCGCCGTCGCCGAGCCGTGCCGCTTGCCTTATCAGCCGTTGCAGGAGGCCCGCGAATACCTGCAGGGCTGCACGTTGCTGACGGCGGATGCCGATGCCGATTATCTGTGGCTGATCCAGCCCAACGGCGAATCGCGGCGGGTCGGCATCGCCCACTGGAACCGCGAGAGCGGGCAGATGCCCGTGGCCGGCAGCAAGATTCTGGTGCCGGTGAAAAACGATGATCTGGATCCGCCTGTCCCTGAACTGAATCAGCAGTTGGCCGAATTGATTGCCACGCAGTTGGCTGAGGTGGTTCGTTGAATTTGCGTTTTGCAGCTGTGTTGTTATTGCCGTGTGGCCTGGTGCATGCCGAGCCACGGATTACCCAGAATGACTTCGGCGGCGTCGGTCTGTTGCAGACCCCGACCGCGCGCATGTCGCCCGCCGGTGAGTTGAGCGTCAACGCCAACCGCACCGAACCTTACAGCCGATATAGCGTTTCGTTGCAGCCGCTCGACTGGCTGGAAGGTTCGTTTCGCTACACCGCCATCACCAACCGTCCTTACGGTTCCGAAGCGCTGAGCGGCAGCCAGAGCTATAAGGACAAGGCGGTCGACGCCAAAGTCCGGCTGTGGCAGGAAAGCCACTGGGCGCCGGAAGTGGCGCTGGGCTTTCGAGACATCGGCGGTACCGGTTTGTTTGCCAGTGAATTCTTCGTCGCCAACAAGCGCTATGACAATTTCGATTTCAGTGCCGGCATCGCGTGGGGTTACATCGGTAATCGCGGCGATGTCGACAACCCGTTGGGTTCGATCAGTGACCGCTTCAACACCCGCCCGGACCTGGAAGGCACCGGTGACGTCAACGCCGGCTCGTACTTTCGCGGCAAGCCATCGTTTTTCGGCGGCGTGAGTTACCAGACGCCCTGGGACCGCCTCAGCCTGAAACTCGAATACGAAGGCAACGACTACAAGCACGAGCCCAAAGACAACATCATCAAGCAGGACTCACCGATCAACCTCGGCGCGGTGTTCAAGGTGACCGATTCCGTCGATGTGAGCGCGGCCTGGGAGCGCGGCAACACGGCCATGTTCGGCGTCACGTTCCACACCAATTTCGTCAGCCGCAAGGCCCCGGCCAAGACCTTCGACCCACCGGCTGAACCGCTGCCGGCGAAGGCGCCGAGCACGACGATGGAGGAGGTCAACTGGGTCGACGTATCCCGGCGTTTGCAGCAGAACGCCGGCTACAAGGTCGAGCGCATCACTCAGCGCGACTCCGAACTGATCGTGTACGGCGAGCAGCAGCGCTATTTCCATTCGCCCAAGGCTGTCGGCCGCGCGAGCCGGATTCTCGACAACAGCGTCAACGACGACATCGACTGGTTCACTGTGGTCAACAAACGCTACGACCTGCCGCTGGAAGAAACCAGCGTGCCCCGGCAGACCTTCCGCGAAGTGCTCAACAACGAGGAACCGCTGGAGTCGCTGCACCGCACCACCGAGATCAACCCGGCGATGCCGCGCAACGAGAAAACCCTCTACACCGAAGCGCCGCAGCACTTCAATTACGGCGTCGGCCTGGGCTTCAAACAGAACGTCGGCGGCCCCGATGGTTTGCTCTATCAGTTCACGGCGGATCTGGACGCCGAGTACCGCTTCAACCGCAACACCTGGTGGAACGGTCTGCTGAGTCAGAACCTGATCAACAACTTCGACAAGTTCACCTACGACGCCCCCAGCGGCCTGCCGCGCGTGCGCACCGACTTGCGTCAGTACCTGACCACGTCGGACACCACCATGCCGCTGTTTCAGGTCAGCCACGCCGAACAACTGGACAAGGATTTGTACGGCATGGTCTACGGCGGTTATCTGGAGTCGATGTTCGCCGGGGTCGGGGGCGAGGTGCTGTTTCGTCCGACCGGCAAGCGCTGGTCGATCGGTGCGGACCTGAACTATGTGCGGCAGCGTGAATTCGACCAGGGTTTCGGCCTGCAGGATTACTCAGTCTGGACCGGCCACATCACCGGCTACACCGACCTGCCGTTCGACACGTTGGCCGCGGTCAGCGTCGGGCGTTACCTGGCGGGCGACTTTGGCGGCACGGTGGATATCTCCCGCGAGTTCTTCAACGGCGTGCGCTTTGGCGCCTGGGCGACGATCACCACCGCCGGCAGCGCCGAGTATGGCGAGGGTAGTTTCGACAAGGGGCTGTACCTGTCGATCCCGTTCGACGAAATGATGAGCATGTCTACCATGCGCCGCGCCAACCTGGTGTGGGCTCCGCTGACCCGTGACGGTGGCGCGCGGCTTAATCGCAGCTTCCAGCTGCACTCCATGACGGATAGTCGGGAAGGGGACATGTTCTACCGCAACTTCGGGAAGATTACTGAGTAGGTTCCGAAGAGCGGGAAGAAAAAGCGGGAGCCCGATGGCTCCCGTTTTTGTTTGTGGTGAAGGGGGATCTTGATCCAGCCATGATTGCGGTGGGAGTCGGTGTATTCCAGGTTCAAACCTGATGTTGAATGAACCGGCGCCTTCGCGGGCAAGCCCGCTCCCACAGGTTAGTGGGTGAGGTCGCAATCTTCAGCATTTCCCTAATCCCTGTGGGAGCGGGCTTGCCCGCGATGGCGTCTGTTCAGCCGACATCAAAACATCAGACTCTCCTTGGCCGCAGAGCCCTCCGCCAACCCCCAAATCCCGCCCACAAAAAAGGGGACTTTCGTCCCCTTGCGGTGTTGCCTTCTCAAGCCCTGCTTCTCAGTAAATATCCTTCGACAACAGGGTGAACGGCGTCTTCACCAGAATTTTCAGATCCAGCCACAGCGACCAGTTGTTGATGTACTTCAGGTCGATCTCGACACGCTTTTCCATTTTGTCGAGGGTGTCTGTCTCGCCCCGGCAACCGCTGATCTGCGCCAGGCCAGTGATGCCCGGTTTGATTCGGTGGCGGGCCATGTAGGCGAGGATCTTGCCCGAGTAGTAGTTGTTGTGCGCCACGGCGTGCGGACGTGGGCCGACCAGTGCCATGTGCCCTTGCAGCACGTTGAACAGTTGCGGCAGCTCATCCAGCGAAGTGCGACGGATGAAGCGACCGACCGCGGTAATGCGCGAATCGTTGCGGCTGGCCTGCTTGACGTCACGGTCATCGTGAACGCGCATCGAGCGAAATTTCCAGACCTTGATCACCTTGCCGTTCCAGCCATGGCGATCCTGCTTGAAGAACACCGGGCCCGGCGAGTTGAGTTTCACCGCCAGGGCCACGGCCAGCAGCACCGGGCTCAACAGGATGATGGCCAGCAGGGCGACTGCTTTTTCCACCAGGCTTTTGCTCAGCGCTGCGGTCGGGCGGCTGGTCAACGGGCTTTCGTTGAGGTAGATCGCCGGCAGGCCATCCACGACTTTCACCGAGTGATTAAGCAGCGTCAGGCTATTCAGATCCGGCACCCAGACCACGTCAACGTTGGCATCCAGCAAGTCCACATACATCGCCTCGATCTTGGCTGCTTCCGACAGCGGCAGGGTGATGTACAAGCGGCGGATGTCGTGGGTCTGGATCAGCTCGAGCAGTTCGTCCTGGGCGCCGACAACGCGCGGGGCGTCCGCTTCCAGCGACGGGGTATCGCCGTTGCTGACCAGGCCAACCAGCGGCAGGTTTTCGTGCTGGCTCAACTTCTTCGCCAGACCCAACGCCAGTTCGCCGGTGCCGACGATCAGGGTCTTGTGTTCGCTTTTGCGCGACCGCTGGTAGAACTTCGAGAACGCATGCAGCGGTGCGTACAGCAGCGCCTGACCGAGGAAACCGTATACCGCCCACTCAAGGATGACCTGGCGAGAGAACAGCGCATCGGCCTTGCAGATGAAGGCGATGAACGCCAGCCCGGCCATGGTCATGAACCAGCCCATGAACAGTCGACCCAGCCCGGTCAAATAATTGTCTCGCTTTCGATACGCGCCGCTGAAGGTATAAGCCGGCACCGAGGCCAGTACCGCCAGGATCGTGCACATCCGATAGTAGAACTCGACGGTGCCAGTGTGCTGTTCGGCCAGTATGAACAACAGGGAAACAATGAAACTCTGTGCCAGCGCCCATTGGCCCCAAAAGGTCAGTCCCTTGAGGCCGGTGTTTCGATTGATACGAAGAGAAAGATCCATACGATATCCCCAAAAGACGTCCGTTCAGGTTTCGACAGTAGAAAACCGAGTTGTTAAGCAGACTTGTTATTGTTGTTTGAGTCAGTGTCCTGAGGTAACAACGCCGGAATGCGGAACTGTCGTCAGTCAATAGACTAAGTTATTGCCGGGGATGCTGTCTGACGAGTTCTAACAAGATGGCACAGTGCCAACTTATTTAAATTTACAATATTCAAACGTTAGAAAAGGTCGAAAGGCAGGGGGTGAATAATCAATATTGTGTTTGCTATCGTAGGTGGGGTCAGGAGGCGGGTATAACCAGGGAGGGGTGAAACCAAACAGAGTGCTTTTTTATTTTTGTAATCGCACTTGTATCTGTTTGTCTTGTAGTGAGGGATGTTGTTTAGGCAACAACTTCCTGGATCAGGCAATAACCGCGATTGCGCACGGCACGAAACAATCGTTCACCGTTGCTGGCGTTCTTGAATTTGTCTTGAAGACGGCTCAGGCACATTTCCAGTCCCCGGTATTGCTCCGGCTCGCGGCCGATGCTGAGGATCAGATCGTCGCGACTGACAACACGATCTTCATGGTGCAGCATCTTGCGCACCAGTGCGGTTTCAAGCCCGGTGAGACTGATCTCGACGCCTTCTTTCGTCAATGCACCCTGATCATTGTCCAGATGCCAGGCTTCGGTGCAGGGCGCGTCGGATTCGATCGTTCGGGAAGTGTCAGTAGGGTTTTCGGACATGGCCGTGGAATTGTGAAATGAATGCGCCGATTGTGCTGCCAGCCATTCCGATTCGAGGGTGGCCAATATGCGCTGGGTATCATGTTCAATGCTGGGTGCGACATGCTTCCTTGTGCCGCGTGGGTAAGTGAACTCCATCAGCATCGGAGTGGAAGAGGGCGAAGCAACACCTTCAATAAACATTTGTGCCTGAGACGTGCCAAACGAATTGAAACGCTCACTGGAGAGAATGCTCTCGAGTTCGCGTTGCGACGCTGAGCTGTTAGTCACGACAACAAAGTATTTTCTTGGGAGGGTCGTGCTGGTTTCCATGTCTCTCTCCTAAAGTACACACCAAATTTGGCGAAAAAATAATGGCAGGCGAGCAATGTTTTCCTCGGAATTAATCGATCAGGCAGGGTCTGGGCCCAAAGATGGCCTCGATAAGTTCCACTCGGTCTGCGTTAGAGTAATGGTTTATTGTTATGTTTAAGTGTTGCAGCGCTCATGCAATTGACAGCTTTTTATTAGATATGTGACGCGGTTAAAACTATGAGAAAGCGGATGTTTGAAGCGTTGCATCAGACGTTCCCTCGTATGCTGCAAAAGAGTGTTTTCCCTGAATCAAGGAGTTGAGATCAACCCCCTCATCAGACGATAGCCATACCCGCGAATGCTCTGTATGGCGTTCGTACCGTACACGTCCTTGATTTTCCCACGCAAGCGGCTGATGGATTTTTCCAGCGCCCGAGGGTCGTAGAATTGGGTGTTCAGCCCCATGATACTGGCGATTTCATCGTGGCTGAGAATGTGATTGCCGGTCTGCGCAAAGGCTTGCAGGATCTTCATTTCGGCAAAGGAGATATCCAGTTTCTTGCTGGTGTCCGAGAGGCAGATGCGGGTGGGGTCCAGCACCAGATTGATATCGCGTTGCCATTCTTCGCTGTCGAAGAACTCCCCCAGCAGTTCGCCGCTTTCATCGGACAAGGTATTGAGTTTGATACAGAAGTCGGCACCGGCCAGAAAGTACTTGATCTTGTTGTGGGCGCCGCGACCTGTGATCACTGCACAAATAATCGGCTTCAAGTTGTCGTTGCGCAGGTTTTCCACCAGCGCAAGGTTATCTTCGAGTGCCTGAGGGCTGTCGATGATAATGAAGATCGCCCGATACAGGCCGTGATATTCGTTGTGCTGATATGAACTAATGTAGGCGTCGGCTTCAACAGCCACACCGCTCTGCACATGCTTCGCGATTAGCGCGCTAAAGTGTTCAGCCACGCCACGGGTACGACCCAGGGTGAGAACACCTGGTTCGTCGCTTGTGCGGCGCGGGCTTCTAGTCGCTAAGTTACCTGTGAGCATCATGCATTGACTCGAAAAGGTGCTGACATCGGGATGTTAAAGCACCGGTTCTCATCTGTGACTGACAATTGGTAACATTTGGACGAATTTTAGACGTGGCTCCCGAGTTTTCTAACAATAATTAAGCGATTCAAGCTTTTAGTTGATTTTTTCGGGGCTGTGAACTAACGGAATTGAGGCCGTTAGATGGTGGCAATATGGAATGGTGCCACTATTTTGTAATTATCGCGAGCTGTTTTTATGTCCCTTGGCCATCACTCAACTGCATACGTATCAGAGCAGTGTGAGGTGGGTCACATTTTATGGGCAGGCCTGTCTTTTGGCTATAACGTCGACAAGTTCACACACGGACGTTTATTAACATGCCTTGAGTGTGGCTTTTGATAAGACATATTCTCCGTCCCCGAGTCGGGCAATGGGTGTGCATCTGCCAATTGTTTTACTTCAGATACTCAATGCCTGAATGCATTTAACAGGGCGCCCGCAAAGAGCGCTCTGACGGAGGATTAATGGATTTACTGACCTTGTTCAAGGTGCTGATTCTTGGGGCGGTAGAAGGGCTGACCGAGTTCCTGCCCATTTCCAGTACGGGCCACCAGATTATTGTTGCCGACTTGCTGGAGTTCGGCGGCGAACGCGCCATGGCGTTCAATATCATCATTCAACTGGGCGCCATTCTGGCCGTGGTCTGGGAGTTTCGCCCCAAGATCTTCGAGATCGTCAAAGGCCTGCCGACCCAGAGTAATGCCCAGCGTTTTACCCGCAATCTGCTGATCGCCTTTTTCCCGGCGGTCATTCTCGGCGTGTTATTCGCCGACACGATTCATGAATACCTGTTCAACCCGATCACCGTTGCCGTTGCATTGGTCGTGGGCGGCATCGTGATGTTGTGGGCCGAGCAGCGGGATCATGTAGTGAGTGTCGACCATGTGGACGACATGAAGTGGGCCGACGCGCTGAAGATCGGTTGCGTACAGTGCCTGGCGATGATTCCAGGCACGTCGCGCTCCGGTTCCACCATCATCGGCGGTTTGCTGTTCGGCCTGTCACGCAAGGCCGCCACGGAGTTCTCGTTCTTCCTGGCGATGCCGACCATGGTCGGCGCTGCAGTGTATTCCGGCTACAAGTACCGCGAACTGTTCCAGAGCAGCGACCTGCCGGTCTTCGCCCTGGGCTTCGTCGTAGCGTTCATCTTCGCGATGATCGCCGTGCGCGGCCTGCTGAAGTTCATTGCAAACCACAGCTACGCCACCTTCGCCTGGTACCGCATCGCCTTCGGCTTGCTGATCCTTGCCACCTGGCAATTTGGTTGGGTCAACTGGACGGCTGCGGCGGCAAGCTGATTACTGACTGCTGAGCAGCGCAGCGACGGCGAGGTCATTCAATTCAGAGTCGGGCGAATCCTGACGAAACCGCTGCAACGCCGAGGTGAAATACGCGCCTTGCAGCATGCCGTCACTGGCGAGGAAATAACGTGCCGCTTCTATTTCCTCTACCGAATACACACGTTTTTTCAGTCCGGAAATGTCCGACATCCCGTCGACTGTGACCATCGTCGTCGTGAAAACCAGAAAACCAGACATTTGGGTAGATTGAAAAGGGCCATTTTCCCCGTTGCCGCACCCCTTCGCAAAATCACAGGATGCATAGGCGCTTGCATAGAGAGTCGAGAGTAAAGCGAGGAGGGTGAAACGCTTGAATAAAACACAGCTGAACGTGGGCATAACCAAAAGACATCCTGTCAGTACAGCAAAACACCGGGCAACGCTCATTCGTTGCCCACACGCTCCAAGCGTCGATCAACGCCCGGCCAGCAACTCCGCCGCCTGATCCAGCAACGCCAGCGGATCCTTGGCCTTGTGGATATCCACCGACAACAACTGACGAAACTTGCGCGCCCCCGGGAACCCGGTGCCCAGGCCCAGCACATGCCGGGTGATGTGATGCATCGCGCCGCCGGCCAGCAAATGCTCGGCTATATAAGGCCGCAACTGCGCCAGCGCCTCGGCCCGGCTGATTACCGGTGCGGTACTGCCGAACAACTGCTGATCCACCTCGGCCAGCAGATAAGGATTGTGGTACGCCTCGCGCCCCAGCATCACCCCGTCAAAGGTCTGCAAATGCTCATGGCAGGCCTCCATCGTCTTGATCCCGCCGTTCAGAATGAACTCCAGCTCCGGAAAATCCGCCTTCAACCGCGCCGCCACGTCATAACGCAACGGCGGAATGTCACGGTTCTCCTTCGGCGACAGCCCCTCCAGAATCGCAATCCGCGCATGCACCGTAAAACTGGTGCACCCGGCATCCCGCACCGTCCCGACGAAATCGCACAGCTGCTCATAACTGTCCCGCCCATTGATCCCGATCCGATGCTTCACCGTCACCGGAATCGACACCGCATCACGCATCGCCTTCACACAATCCGCCACCAACTGCGGATGCCCCATCAGGCACGCCCCGATCATATTGTTCTGCACCCGATCACTCGGGCAGCCGACGTTCAGATTCACCTCGTCGTAACCGTGCTCCTGCGCCATGCGTGCGCAAGCGGCCAGATCCAGCGGAACACTACCGCCCAACTGCAAGGCCAGCGGGTGCTCGGCTTCGTTGTGACGGAGGAAGCGCTCGTGATCGCCGTTGAGCAAAGCGCCGGTGGTGACCATCTCGGTGTAGAGCAGGGCGTTTTTCGACAGGATGCGTAGGAAGTACCGGCAGTGACGGTCAGTCCAATCCATCATGGGCGCAACGGAGAACCGCCGAGACAGCGCAGGGCTTGAGTTTACTGGGCTTGAGTGGGTATTTGGTACCATTTGGCTCAACGTATTTATAGCGTGTTTTTAAGCGTTTTCAGGCGTTTTTTCGATGTCGCTGGTACAATGTACCAACCACTTTCGGAATTGTACCAGTCGACTATGGCAACGATCAGAGCACGAAAACGCACCGATGGCTCAGTCAGTTACACGGCACAGATACGCCTGTTTCGCGATGGAGCGCAAGTCTACCAAGAGAGCCAGACCTTCGCCCGGAAACAGGCGGCACAAGCGTGGGTGCGGCGACGTGAGGCAGAGCTAGATCAGCCTGGTGCGATCGAGCGGGCGAACCGCAAGGGCGTCACCGTACAGGACATGATCAAGCAGTACCTGGATGAAATGGAGAAAGTCCGGCCGTTGGGTAAAACCAAGGAAGCCACTCTAAATTCTATCGCGGCGACGGAGTTTGGCCAGACCGTTGATTCGGCTATCAACAGTCAGCGCTTGGTGGATTTTGCACTCTGGCGAATGAGTAAAGAGGGCGGCGGCGTCCAGCCGCAAACGGCTGGTAACGATTTGGCGCACCTTGGGGCTGTCCTTTCGATTGCGCGTCCCGCTTGGGGGTATGAGGTGGACCCTCACGCGATGCCGGACGCTCGGAAGGTGTTAAGGAAGCTCGGCTACAACATGAAGAGCCGGGAGCGCGATCGCCGTCCAGCCAAAGACGAGCTAGATAAACTTTTGGAGCACTTCGTCAGTATGCAGCAGCGTCGACCTAGTTCGATCAACATGCTGAAGGTGATTGGCTTCGCGATTTTTTCCACGCGTCGGCAGGATGAGATAAGCCGAATTGTGTGGGACGACGTCGATGGGTCGAATCAGCGGGTGCTGGTGAGAGATATGAAAAACCCTGGGCAGAAAATTGGCAATGATGTTTGGTGCCACCTACCCGACGAAGCCTGGAGAATTCTGCAAAGCATGCCAAAAGAGCGTGCGGAAATTTTCCCCTACAACTCTTCGTCGATCTCTACGGCCTGGGCGAAGGCGTGCAAGTTTCTGGAGATTGAAGATCTTCACTTCCACGATCTGAGACACGACGGAGTTAGTCGGTTGTTTGAGATGGATTGGGATATCCCGCGGGTGGCCAGCGTGTCCGGGCACCGTGACTGGAACTCGTTGCGTAGGTATACCCATCTTCGCGGGAAGGGTGACCACTATGCCGAATGGCCATGGTTAGAGAGGATCATTCAAGCGCCCGTGAAGCTGGGCGCCTGGGGTAAGCAGTGAATTAGCTGGCTCGGCGAATTCCGTTGAGCTGGTTGCATTCCTTTACCGCGGCCTCCCGCTGCAAGTCTAAATACGCTGCTAAATCTGTTATGTGAATTCCTTTAGCACTTTTCTGGCTGGATTCGAGTCTCGTGATAGGTATTCGAATTTGACCAGCCATTACTTTGCGCTGAAACATATCGGTTGTTAGGTGTGTGAAATAGTCTTTACAAACTTGATTAATTGAAATGATTGTTTGCCCGTTGTATTGAGCCATTAGCAGAAATAAGGTTTTCATGCGCCTTCACCCATTTTCAAATCCTGACAAGTGTTCGAATGCTGTTGCTGCCACGACTGGAACTTGTCCGTTGCCAATGGCCTTAAGTCGGTCCACCCGATGGGCCAACCCATCAGCCACTCGGCCCATTCCGGGTTCAGATGACCACCATCCAGTGCCATCACGGCGTGATCCATGCGATCGTTCGAGCGGTCGGCTCCCGATCGGCGAGTTAGTGCGGCAGGGGAGGATCCCTTTGCCATGCTCGCCACCGGTGTTGGCCATCGTCTGACGGGTGTCTTCTGCGATGAGCCAGATCCTGTCCCGCTGATGAGGGGCGCCGAGGTCAGCCGCTCTAATAACACCCCATCGCGCGTCATACCCGATTTCGGCAAGGTCACCGAGCACCACGGCAAGTCCTCTTCCCACAAGCAATGGTGAGTTCTCCAGTTCGACGTAGCGCGGTCGTACCTCATCGGTAATTCGTGCCATTTGCTGCCACAGTCCGGAGCGGGCGCCGCCGATACCAAGGCCGTTGCCTGCAACCGAGATGTCCTGACAAGGAAATCCTCCCGAAACCACGTCAACAAGGCCTCTCCATGGTCGTCCGTCAAAACTGCACACGTCTGACCAAATCGGGAAAGGCGGGAGCAGTCCATCGGCTTGTCGTTGCGCCAGAACCTGTGCGGCGTAGGCATCACGCTCAACGGCGCAGACGGTGCGCCAGCCGAGGAGGTGTCCGCCGAGTATTCCGCCACCAGCGCCTGCGAAAAGAGCCAACTCATTCACGCAGCCTCCACAGTGACTTGCGCGGCGCCGGAGAGCGGTTGTCCGACCTTGTTGTCTTGAATTCCTGGTTGCAGCTGCGCAGCCATCGCAAGCACCTGTTCGCGCAGTGAGCGGGCGTCACGCTCAAGCTTCTTGCCGGTACGAAAGGCGCTGAAGGTCTCAGCGGCGATCCGCAGTAGCTCGCCGATATCGACCAGCGCCTGGTGCTCGGCCGGGCCGAAGAGTGGACCTGCTTCAAATCGTTTGCAGGAGTATGCCAAGCGCGTGTGATCGGCCCGGATGAACTGCAGGGATGCCTGGAGCTCGCGGATGGTTTTGGCGCTTGCGGCGCGCTGGATGTCTTCACCCTCGCGCAGGCCTGTCTCCAGGCCATCGCTGCGGCCCATGATGTAACCGCCCCAGAGCAGAAGGGCGGCCAGAACTATCAGGGTGACGAGTGCACCGATTTGTATTGGGGTCATCATGTGGTGTGCTCCTGGGATTGTCGTTGGCCGGTGGTGACGGCCGTCAGTGGTGTGGGGGTAACAGGGTGTTGGCCGTCCTGCTGTCGCTGCATGTCTTCATCCGCTTTGTAGGCGCGGATGTCGATCAGCGAGGCGACGTGGCGGATGTGCGCGTACTTCAGCGCCTTGCGGCTGGTGTCCAGCGTGGTGATCGGAAGCTGGATCCGGCCGCTGTTGATCTCCGTCACGAACGACTGCTCGTTGAGATTGCGAAAGTACTGCTCGCGGACTTTTTCCAGCGGGATCAGGACGTCACCGAAGATGCGATAGAGCAGTTCGACGGTGGCCGATTCGGGCGCCGGATGCAGGCGGAGCGGGTTCTGTGCAGCGTTACTCATGGCCTTGTCGAGCCTCCTTGCGTTGTTGTCGTGCCGGGTGGTTCCAGGCGTTCAGGCAGTGGCGTCTGGTCAGCTCGCGCAGATGTTCGGGCACTTCGAGGAGCGCGGCGTTGCGCTCCTCACGTGTGCGCATGGCAATGATCTGGCGGGCGTACTCCCTAGGCCACGTCACGGCGATCTGCCGGGATGGCAGGAAGATCAATGTCCAACTGCTCGGCCAGCCAACGGATACCGGCCTGCTTCACCCGAGTCGACTGGCTGTACTGCATTCCGTGTTTCTCGTCATACCAAGGACTGTCCTTGACCCGCAGGTACGCTTTGTCTCGCTTCGGGTTCGCCGGCAGGTTTCCCTTGAGCAGACCTTTTTCCCGCATGAGAGCGATCAGTTTGGGGCGAGTGAGGCCGAGTTGAGTGGCTGCTTGGGCGAGGGTGCGTTCCATAAACGGCTCCTCAAGCAGCATGCGCAGCAGGAGTGGCGGCTGCAGCAAGGTGGTTGATGGACTCAATGAGCTTTGCGTAGATCTCGGCATCGGGGTCGTACAGGGTGAAGCAACGCGTATGCGGGCTCTTGTTGCCGATGCTCAAGATGGCGGTGACGCCCCGGCGTGAATGGGTGCGATGCAGCGCCACATGCAGGGGAAGCTCGAAACCCATGTCGAGGCTCAGCACACCGCCGGTGTGCACCAGTTCGAACACGCGCTGCTTGTCCTGGACATCAAAACGGCCGTATTGACGATCGGCATGCGGGCGATGTACCAGGTCGCTGGAGTTGCTCGCGTCGAACGGACCGTTGGCAATCTCTTCGATGAAGTCGGCGAGTTTGAGGTGCATCTTCTTGTCGTTGTGCAGGGTCAGCGTGTGGCGTTCGCTGCCCAGTTCGACGACAAAAGTGCTTTCCACTGTGCCGCGCTCAGCCTTGAGGCGAAACGCTAGGCAATCACGCTTCGGTGCTGTTCGCAGGACGTGGTTGAAGGTCTCGGTCAGGTTGACCTGGGCGTTGAGCAACTGCAGTGTGCGGTTGTCGACCTTGTACTTGATCATGCCGCTTGCCCTCCACCGTTCGGATCGATAGGAGAGGGCTGGCAGGACTTGGCGACTAGCTTGGGTTTGCTGTTATGAATGACGACCAGACAGCCTGTTGTGAGCTGTAGTTGTTCGATCAGGTTGCGATTGCTTACGCATGTCGGATGGACATGTAAGGTAGCGGTGGTGCGCATAGGTATTGCCTCGCTCTGTGGTAAAGAGTGAGGCGAGTAAACAATATGTTTGCTGCTTGGTCAACGCGGTTTGTTTGGTTTCTTGAGATTAGGCTGAGCCTAAAGGTCTGCTTACTGACCACCAAAACACGCGTCCGAGGATGACAATCCGTTGTTCGAGAACCTGATCCATTGAGTATTCTTTGTCGGGATACTCTTCACGATTGAAGCATTTTTGCCTGATTGCTCCGCTGGATAACCGCTGTAAGAACCTCACCCTCAAGGTGCCGTTGTGCGTCAGTGCATACAATTCACTATCGACAATTCGTGTAAAAGCTTTGTCAATGCCGAGCACTGCGCCATGAGGAAGAAGGGGTTGATTACTATTCCCAACGTTCAGCATGAACACAGCATTATTCGCGTTGACCCCGCATTCTCTAAGAGTTGCTACGTCAAGCGTGACATGACGTTTGTGAGCGCTGTGTATGTCAACCTGGCTCGATTCTATAGGCGCTCCGCTCTGGTCTGTCAGCAAGAACACCAGATCATCTTTTTCAATTGAGTGATCAGAGTTCCATGGAACAATGGAGGTCATTTCATAGGGCTCTCCATCATCCGTGACCCCGTAAACGATCTCGGCATCATCCGTAAACATCGGCAGATCACCGTATTCGAGCCACTCTCTCCTCAGCCCGAGCGCAAGTGCTACTGCGCTTATTTTATTGGCCGGTACCCCTCGTTTTTTCCAGTTCGTAATATTTTGGTCGTTTTCTAACCCGAGTACGCGAGCCAGCTCTGTACCACCTGTGTTGGTCAGCTCCAGCGCTTTCACAAAGCGCTCAGCGTTGTTGGATATCAGCCGTGTTTTCATAAACAGTATGTTACCCCGCTTGCAGTATTCCGATAACAAACGTATTGTTTGTTTCGTGTTTGGTGTGTCGAGGTAAATCTATGAGCTCGTTCAATTCACCCCAAGTGGGGCCTGTACCCGTTTCCGCTCTTGAGAGAGCGATAGGTTGCACTGCTGGCTCTCCTACGGCTTTCGCTCGAATTATCGGAGTTAGTCCTCAGCGACTGTTCAACTGGATGCGCCGAGGTGTCCCCGTTAAGCAGGTGCCGTTGATTGTAAAAGCTTGTCGAGGAGCGTTATCCGCACATGAGCTAAGGCCGGATCTACCAGAAGTCTTTCCCGCTCCGATCAACTTCATCAACAGCCAAAAAAACTAGAAAAAAGGCGACCCAAAGGTCGCCTGTTTTCTCCCGACAGCATCACCACAATGCTATCGGGTCGCGATGTCGGAAGGCGAGCACACCACATGCCGCCGACTTTCATCGCGTTTCCAAGGCTCGGAAGCCTTGGTGTTGCTGCCGTTCTTACCACAGAGCTGGCAGCTGTTGCGCCAGGGGTGAACAACGGATTGTTCGCCCCGGCACGGTGCCGGTGTTGGTCTTACGAACCTAGCCGGCTTTGGTCCTCTCCAGACCACGCGGCAAATGTATCACCAACTTCTGTCGCGCGGCACTGGCAACTTTTAGGATTAATGCCATGAGCCGTATCGCTCTGAGTTCTCTGGAACGGGCGCAGCGGGAAATCCTGCCGCTCGATTTAGCGCTGTACCACGCCGCTCGCGATTACCCGGGCGGCGCTGCTGCCATTGCAGCCACGACCGGTCGTAACTCGACCACGCTGCAGCACAAACTATCGCCAACCCATCCGAGCCACTCCATCAACATTCAGGAGTTCGGTGAGATCCTCGAACTGACCAAGGATCGCCGCATTCTTGATGCGGTGCATGCGCTGGTCGGCGACACGATCTGGCAGGAGCTGGCCGACACCTATACCAACGACATGCCCGAGACTCTCACCACCGGCATCGCCGAATACTTCCGCCAAGTCGCGGATCTCGCCGAGACCTGGGCCAAGAGCATCGGCGACGGTGTCGTCACCGATCAGGAACTCGCGGCGATTCGCCTGCAGGTGTTCCGGGGCATTCAAGGGCTGCTCGGGTTGTTCAACCGCGCCACCTACGTCAACCAGACGACGCGAGGTGCTGACCGTGGCTGACATCGCCGATTTCGCCAACGACTTGGTGCAGGAACGCATCGATCAGGCCATGGCGGCGCGCAGCGCTGCCAAAGCCGAAAGCACTGCTCATTCCTTGCTGTTCTGCGAAGCCTGTGACGACCCGATCCCGGAAGCCCGTCGCTTGGCTCAACCGGGCTGCTCGCAGTGCATCAGCTGCCAGTCCCTTTCGGAACGAGGAATTCAGCATGCTCGATGAGGTATTGGGCCAATTCGCCGATTACGGTCTGGAGCCAGCGCAACCGCTGGTGTTCGGCAAGCTGACCCGCTGCAAGACATCGCAGGACAAGGGCAAGGAAAAGAACGGCTGGTACGTTGTCCACGAGCAGCGCACGGAGAAGGGCGACACCCTGATCTTCGGCGCCTTCGGTGACTGGCGTTCGGGCGAGACGCAGAAGATCAAGGTCAAGGCCGGTCGAATGTCGCCGGAAGAGCGCGAAGTGATGCGCGCCCGCCAGGAAGAAGCCAAGCGCCGCGCCGCCGAAATCGCGAACAACGCTGCGCGGCGGGCCGCGAAAAGGGCGCAGGGTTTGTTCGAGCGCATGCCGACCACCGGGCGCAGCGATTACCTGGACCGCAAACAGATCGTCGGCATCAACGTCCGCTACGCGCCACGAACCGGCGCCGTGTTGGTCCCAATGAAAAACGCTCGTGATCAGATCATGGGTCTGCAGGTGATCTTCCCGAACAAACAGGAAGACACCGGCCGCGACAAATCCTATTGGCCTTACGGGATGGCAAAGGAGGGCACGTTCCACCTGCTCGGTCCGCATCCGGTGCCGGGCGAACCGGTGCTGGTGTGTGAGGGTTACGCCACCGGTGCCAGCCTGCACATGGCGACGTCGCTTGCGGTGGCCGTGGCCTTCGATGCGGGCAACCTGCTAGCAGTGTGCAAGGTCATGCGCGAGCGCTTTGCGGGTTGCCCGCTGATCATCTGCCGCGATGACGACTGGAAGACCACCAAGCCCAACGGCGATGCGTGGAACCCGGGTGAGGAGAAAGCGAGCAACGCCGCCCTGATCGTCGGTGCCCAGGTGGTCTCGCCGATCTTCTCGATAGAGCGTCAAGACAAGTGGACTGACTTCAACGACCTGCACGTCACCGAAGGCCTCGAAGCTGTTCGCCGTCAAGTGCTAGCCGTGGTCCGCCCACCCGCTGCCGGTGGCTGGAAAGATCAGCTGGCTCGCAGCGAGAGCGGCGCCCTGATCGCGCACATGCAGAACGTCGAATTGATCCTCGCTCACGACGAACGCTGGGCCGGGGTAATCAGCTACTGCGCCTTCAGCTCGAAGATCGTCAAGCTGCGTGCTGCGCCTTATGGCGGTGGCACCGGCGAGTGGGCCGACATCGACGACGTGCGCGTGATGAAGTGGCTCGCACAGCAGTACAACCTGCGTGTGAAGTCGTCGCACGTGATTGAAGCGGTGAGCGTGGTGGCGCACGACCACGCCTTTCACCCGGTGCGTGAGTACCTGAAAAAGCTCGAGTGGGATCGTGTGCCGCGCTTGGAACGTTGGTTGACGGATGTCATGGGGGTGAAGGCAACCGATTACACGTCCAAGGTCGGCAAACGCTGGATGATCTCGGCCGTGGCGCGGGTGATGAAGCCCGGCTGCAAGGCCGACTCGGTGATGATCCTCGAAGGCGTACAAGGCGCCGGTAAGTCGACCGCCATGAGCGTGCTCGGCGGTGAGTGGTTCATGGATACGCCGTTTGCTCTCGGTGACAAGGACGGCTTTCAGGCGATCCGCGGCAAGTGGATCGTCGAGCTCGGCGAGCTGGACAGCTTCAACAAGGCCGAGAGCACCAAGGCCAAGCAGTTCTTCTCGGCATCGACTGACACCTACCGCGAAAGCTATGGCCGCAGAACGCTGGACGTGCCACGCCAGTGTGTTTTCGTCGGTACCACCAACCAGGACGAGTATCTCAAGGATGCCACCGGCAACCGCCGCTATTGGCCGGTGGCCTGTACCAAGGTCGACGTGGCGTTGCTGCGCGAGATCCGCGACCAGCTGTGGGCCGAAGCGATGTTCTGTTTTGAGGCCGGCGATCTCTGGTGGGTAACGCGAGAGGAAGCGCCGATGTTCAGCGAGGAACAGGACGATCGCTTTGTAGTGGACGAATGGGAAACGCCCATCCTGACCTGGCTCGAAGAATCGCAGATCGGCGAGACCACCACCGGCAGTGAAGTGATGGGGCAGGCGCTCAAGCTCGATCCCGGTCACTGGGGCAAGCCTGAGCAGATGCGCGTGGGTGCGATCCTGCATCGGCTTGGGTGGCGACGGTTCCGTTTGGGTGCCTTGAGCAAGAGCGGCCAGCGGCCTTGGGCGTACAAGAAACCTGAGGGTTGGGGCAGGGCGCCGGCGCTGGAACAACCTGAGTTCGAGGAACCGTGCTTCGATGATTAAGGCAATCGATATGGCCCTCAAGCAATGGGCGCAGGAGCTGCACAGCGATGAGGTCGCCGCCGGTTACTCGGGCGGCAACATGGTCGCGATGATGATGGAAAGCGGTGGCCAGCTTGTGCGCGGAAGGCGCGGGAGCAGGGTGCCGCTGGAGGCCTCCCTGGACATCGAGCGCATCGTCAAGAAACGCCTTGATCCCGAGTTGATGACGGTGGTCCAGGTGCATTACTTCCAGCCTGATGTGCCTCTGACTGCGCGTCTGGCTGAGAGTGGCTGCACACGCAACCTTTACTACCAGCGCCTGCATGACGCTCACATCGTGGTTGAGCACTTCCTCCTGGGGGAAGCGGCTTGATCGTGGGCATTACTCTGGCTCACGCCGTCCCGCTGGCCTGCCTCCGTCCCACTGCTTTTTGCGGTGGTGGGACGGGCGCAGGCCCCGTCGTTGTTGGGCTGTCCCACCGTCCCACCTTTTTCATGCCTCCCGCCCGTGTATGCGTAGCGGGCATCAATGCGCGTGTTCACGCGCACGCGTGTTTTTAAATATTCTCTCTATACACGAGAAAAGAGATATAAAAGTAGGACGGTGGGGCAAAGCCCCAATCTGCGGGGCTTTCAGACGTCCCACCTTGTTTTAAGAAGGTGGGACGCATGGGACGCCATAACAGCAAAAGAAAGCCGGGATAGATATTCACCGACATTCGCCAGCCGTTCACCGGGCATAAGCCACACATTCACCGGATGGCATTAAAACGGTCTTGCTGCCACCAGAATCGACCTGTAAAAAGGGGCCATCTTCGATGGGTGCGACCGCAAAGCGCGGCAGGCCACCCACCACTTGACCCGGCCATTGCGCTGGGTCTTTTTGTTTAAGGGGCAGGGCAATGACGAACGAGCAACAGGCACTGGCAGAGATGCCAATCTGGATGGTGATTGCCCTGTCATTGGTTGGAGGCGTGTCCGGCGAGATGTGGCGTGCTGACAAGGATGGGGCGCGAGGCTGGGCGTTACTGCGCCGGCTAGCACTTCGGTCCGGTGCCTGCATCGTTTGCGGCGTGTCGGCGATGATGTTGTTGTTCGGCGCGGGCCTGTCGATCTGGACGGCGGGCGCCCTGGGTTGCCTGACCGCGATGGCCGGCGCCGATGTCGCCATCGGCTTGTACGAGCGCTGGGTGGCCAAGCGGCTGGACCTGAGCGAGGCCGAGCCGAAGGCATGAGCCGGGCAGGCCGGGGAGGGCGCCGATTTTTCCGGGTCCTCCCCAAGGGGCGCCCCCTACACGGGTTAGCGAACTCGCGGAATCTCTCTAGCTGAAACCTTTGCAGGGATGTCCGTCTTTCCAAAGGGATGAGGGCAGGGCACGGCAGTCGACCGACCGGACCGGGCAGAAACCCGCCGGGGACCCTGGGGACTTCCAAAGGACACGGGGTCGGAAACCCGCGGGATCTTGTTAGTGGGAGGCCCGCCAGCTTACTGAAATTTCAATCCACTGAAATCTTGAAAGGATTCATTGAAAAGCCGCTGAAAAGGAGGGCTTATGAACGCAGTCACGTACCTGTCAAAGAGCGCCTTCGCTGCGCACATCGGCCGATCACCGAGCTACATCACCTGGCTGAAAGAGAATGGCCGGTTGGTGCTGTCGCCCAATGGCAAGCAGGTCGATGTGCTGGCCACCGAAGCATTGATCCGCGATACCGCTGATCCGAGCAAGGCTGCCGTCGCTGCTCGCCACCAACAGGATCGGCTTCAGCGTGATGTGTACAGCCACGTCGCAGCTCAATCCGAGCCGACCAAAATGGCTGCGCCGCCGCCCGTTGACCCTGCGCAAGGGCAGACTCCGGACTTTCAGAAAGCACGAGCGCATCGAGAGCACTACCTGGCGCGGATGGCTGAGATAGAGTTTCGCAAGGCGCAGGGTGAATTGGTCGAGATCAGCTTCGTGCAGAAGGCCGCTTTTGAAACGGCACGTTCGCTCAATCATTCGCTGATGAGTATGTCGCCTCAATTGGCACCGCAACTCGCTGCCTTGTCGGATCCATGGGAAGTGGAGCGGCAGCTGACCGCTGCATTGCGCCAGCGGCTTAATGAAATTGCCCAAGTCTCAAGTGATGATTTTGGCGTTGAATTGGAGGAGTGTTGAGAATAGCCATTGGCTTACGGTTTGTTATGGTTTGTGCAAAGGTGTGCTTCTAATGTTTGTCCATCTAAAAATGCTGTTCTGACTTCGTGCTATGAAAAAAATCAGTCATTGATGTGTTGAGTGATCCTTTTTGAAAGTGCGCAAGAAGTTGCGCACATGGTCATAATATTTTGCCTTTAAAATCGCTACAGCCCACACGCCACAACGCCTGCAGCCAAGTGCGCAAGAAGTTGCGCAGTACTGCGCAACTTCTTGCGCACTTTTTGCCTGAAATGCAGGGTTTTTCGCCCAAGAAACAGCTCTCTCCGTGCCATATCCCTGATCTACAAGGTTTCTGAAAAACTGGCACGCTCCTTGATAACAGTCAGCCACCCACCGGGCGATTTCGCCTCCCGGGCACCCTAACTTTATCCGCAAGGAGCACCTCCCATGGCAACACCAGCGTACATGTCGGTTACCGGCGAAAAAC
>NZ_BQHR01000022.1 GCF_021601625.1 Pseudomonas paraglycinae
CAGGGCCCCGGCTGGGACGGCGGTCAGCAGGATAGCGAGCAGGGCTTTTTTCTTCTGGGTTTGCATGCTTGTGGGGCGGCAGGGGGACGGGGTTTGGGCAGGTTTTGTCTTTATAAACTTGTTTGGGGGTCAGGAGGGTGACGGCTAACTGACGGCGCTGTCAGTTTCGGCTTTTGACTTGGCGGCCTTTGGGCCGGCCATGCTTTGGGTGTTCTTTGTAAATATCCGTTTCTTCGGGTGTTGCGGATGGCGGTTCCGCTCTTACAGCGGCTCACTTTTTCAAACGCCAAAAAGTAAGCAAAAGGCTTGGCCCCTGCGTTCGGCGCCTCGCTGTGGCTCGGCGTTCCTTCGTTCCGGGATTCATCCGGGGGCATCGCCTACGGTTTGCTTCGCTGCACCTCCTCTCGATGTGTTTGGCTCCGCCAAACGGCGCTACGCGCCCACCCCCGGATAAATCCCTCCACTCAGCCTTCCGATGGGGCCGGCACGTCAAAAGCCTTACTCGAGCTAACGCTCATTGTGTTGAGTGGTGGGAAGCGAGAGGCGAGAAGCGACTGCTTACTGCTTGATCGTTCCCACGCTCCGCGTGGGAATGCAGCCAGGGACGCTCCGCGTTCCATTTTCGGATGTTTGGAAATGTGTGGGGTGTACCGTTTGTTGTTGCAGTGCTTTTGGGTTGGTTGGGGGAACTGATCCGTTAGTCGACCCGTTCGTAAAAGCCACCGGTCGTACTCTTTTTGGGACTCTTTAAACTCCGCTCACGCAGGTATACTGCGCGCTTTCGCGGCTCGTCCACCGGGCCGGTCTTTTTGCTTCGCGGAGCTTTCATGACTTCCCCAATCGACAACGCTGTGAGCGATGTCCCGGCAGAGCTGGCTGAGGCCGGCGATACCAAGCCGACCATTCCTGCGTTCAAGTTCCCGTTCAAGCCAGGTGAGCTGGCGGCTGCCAAAGCGGCGAAGCAGCCGCAGTTCAAGGGCAAAGACGGTGATCGTCACGCCAAGATTCCGGGTGTGGCGCCTTCGGGTACTCGCCGTTCGATGGGCAAGCGCTGATTCCATCCCGCCTCGGCCGTCGCTGTGATTTTCGGTCACAGTGATGGCTAATTGCTCAGTTCCTGAGCCAGATCAACGTTTAACCAGTGAGTGCGCTTAGAGTCAGCAGCCCTGCCGACTCTTTCCAATAAAACGAGCGCGCTTTTCATGAAGATCAATCTCCCGGTGACCGGGCGCAATGTCGATGTTGCGCCGGATGCGAACATTCTCTCGACCACCGATCTGACCAGCGCGATCACCTACGCCAACGACGATTTCATCAGGATCAGCGGTTACAGCCGCGACGAGCTGCTGGGTGCGCCGCACAATTTGCTGCGTCATCCGGACATGCCGGCGCAGGCGTTTGCCCATATGTGGCAGACGCTCAAGCGCGGGCGGTCGTGGATGGGGCTGGTGAAGAATCGTTGCAAGAACGGTGATCACTACTGGGTCAGTGCCTATGTCACGCCGGTCACGCAGAACGGTGCGGCGGTGGAGTATCAGTCGGTGCGTACACGGCCGGATGCGCGGCAGATGGCGGCGGCGGAGCGGGCGTATGCGCAGTTGCGCGAGGGGCGGGCGGTGCGTTGGCAGCGACTGCCGGCGCTGAGTTTGCGGGCGAAGATCGTGGCGTTGACCAGTTCGGTGCTGGTGGTGGTGCTGGGGATTGAAGCCTGGCTGCGGCCGGAGTCCATGGGTATCGAAGCCGCTGCGCTGGTGGCCGGCAGTGGTGCGTGTGCGTTGGGCGTGGGTTGGTTGTTGCGGCCGCTGGAGCGTTTGACCGAGCGTGCGCGGCTGATTGCTGACAACCCTTTGAGTCAGGGCATTTATACCGGGCGGCGGGATCAGTTCGGGCAGATCGAGTTTGCGTTGCAGATGCTCGAAGCCCAGGTCGGTGCGGTGGTGGGGCGGATCGGTGATGCCTCGCAGCGACTGGCCGGGCATGCGGCGCAGCTTGTGGATCATTTGCACAGCAGTCATACCAGTACGTTGGCGCAGCAGGCGGAAACCGATCAGGTGGCGGCGGCGATTCATCAGATGGCGGCCAGTGTGGCCGAGGTCGCCAGCCATGCGCAGCAGGCGTCGGTGGCGGCGGATATGGCCGGGACGGAAACCCGTGAGGGGCATTTGCTGGTCGGCGAGAGTCGCAGTGCGGTGTTGCGGCTGGCCGAGGAGTTGGGGCGGGCGACCGAGGTGATTCATCAACTCGAAGGCTACAGCAGCGAAATTTCCGGGGTGCTGGAGGTGATTCGTAGCATCGCCGAGCAGACCAATCTGCTGGCGCTCAACGCGGCGATCGAAGCGGCCCGGGCCGGGGATGCCGGGCGCGGGTTTGCGGTGGTGGCCGATGAGGTGCGGGGTCTGGCTCAGCGCACTCAGCAGTCGACCAACGAGATTCAAAGGATGATCAGCACCCTGCAAAACGGCGCGCGGGATGCGGTGCTGGTGATGCAGCAGAGCAGCGAGCATGTGGATAACAGCGTCGAACAGGCGCAGCGTGCGGCCCGGGCACTGGACGGGATCAGCGGGCGGGTCGAGCAGATCACCGAGATGAGTCTGCAGATTGCGGCAGCGGTCGAAGAACAGAGCGCGGTGAGCGAGGACATCAACCGCAACATCGTCAGTATTCGCACGGCGTGCGAGCTGACGGTGGATGAGGGGCGCCAGAGCCAGCTCAACTCACAGGATGTGGCGGGGCTGGCGGGGGATTTGCGTTCGCTGGCGCGGGAGTTCTGGCGGCGGCAGGGCGCTTAGGCCGCGCGCAGTGAAATAAACGCGTAGGTCTGTGGCGGCTCGGACACCACTTGTGCCCCGGCCGCCCGTACTTGCCCGGCGATGTCGTCGCCGGAGACATGGAACAGCCATTCGCTGGAAGCTTCGCTCAATGGCTGCGCCGTGACCTGATCGATCACCGAGGCAAACGCGCCCATGTCCGGCAAGTAAGCGGTAAAGCCGTCGCCCTTGAGCGCTGTGGTGCGGATGCCGAGCAAGCCGCAGATCGCATCCTTGATCCGGATGTCGTCGCGATCCGCCTGACGGGAGCGCTGGATCAGCGTCACCAGTTCCTGATCCACCAGTTCACCCCCGACGATCAGTTGCGGCCCTTGCTCCCAGGACTCCGGCGGACAGTCCTTGGCGGCAGGGTTGAGCGGGATGTGCGGATTGATTTCGGCGGGATAGATGCGGCACACCAACGGTCGGCGCTCGTAGATGCGGCACAGCTTGTCTTCGTCAAGATTCCGGCATGGGCCAACGTTGTAGGCCGCGAAAGTGATCGCCACATGGGCGTCGGACATTCCGCTGCGCACCACCGCCGAACGCCGTTGCGCATGTTCGCGCTGCTGTTCCGGCAGGCCCAGGCCGTTGGCAAGAAACGCCTCCACCAGCACGATCACCTGACCGCCGTCGGCCGCCCACATGCGAGCTTCGGCCAAGGTCAGGGGCACGTGGTGATCGGTGCAGCATTTGCCGCAGCCTACGCAGGAAAAGGTCGTATTCATTGAGCGGGCAATCTTCAATCAGGGTGTGAATCGGCGACGTAAAGCCGCCGTACAGGACCGGAGTGAAGCAAGTTGTGCGCCATTCGCTCAGGGTTTGGCGGTCGGGCGGATCGAGTCCCATTCGGTGACGAACGCGGTTTTCGACTTTTTGTTGTACAGGCACAGCTCCGTGCCTTGCTGGCCCTTCATGTGTTTTTGCGGGTACTGGCCTTGCAGCAACAGCGCCGTGTAGCCGACACGGTCATCGAATTGCGCGGCGTTGCCGACCGGTTTGGCGTTTTTCAGGCCGCTGGCCTTGGTGCAGCTGGCGAGCACGGTTTTGTCGTAGGCCGCCCAGGCATCGGGGCTGGAGGCGTGGGCCAACGGGGCAATGAGGCAAAGCACGGAGAGGGCGAGGCGTTTCATGGTTCGGGCATCCTTGGAGGTTTGATCGCCAAGGTTGGAACATGCCGCAGGATTTTAGTTTGTCAGTCCGGCACCATTTCCCGGCGAACCACATACATTCCAGACATTTCGTACAAGCGCTGCGCTCGCCGGTTGTCTTCCAGCACCTTCAGGTCGACAAATCCTTCGCGTCGATCCTGAAACGCCTTGAATGCATGAAGCAGCAAAGCCCGACCCAATCCACGTCCTTGGGCGCGAGGATGCACCACCAGGTTCTTGATGTAGGAACTGGTCCAGCATTGCGCCACGCCGATGACGCCGTCGGCATCGCTGGCGATGAAACACAGTGCCGGATCGTATTCCGGATCGTTCTCGAACTGCTTTTGCCACACGTCCAGCGCCGGCACCCGGCCACCGCCTTCGCGGTAGCCGATCTGCATCAGTTCATGCACGGCGGATGCGTGTTCGGCGCTGTAGGTCGTGAGTTCGATGCCGTTCGGCCATTCGATGGCGGGCACATCCTGGCTCAGGTCGCGCCGCATCAGGAAGCAGAACGTCTCGCTCAAGACTCAGTGACCCTGAGCAGCGACATGCTTGGCCGCTTCGATCAGGCAGTGGGTCAGCTCTGGTGAGGAGAACTTGGTCAGCACGCCGTTGGCGCCGGCGAGGCGGGCCTTTTCGCTGTTCATCGCGCTGTCCAGCGAGGTGTGCAGCAACACGTAGAGGTGGGCGAAGTCCGGGGTTTCGCGCAGGGTACGAGTGAAGGCGTAGCCGTCCATCTCGGACATTTCGATGTCGGAGACGATCAGGTTGATCTGCTGCGCCGTGCCTTGCAGGTCCAGCAGGCAGTCGATGGCTTCCTTGGCGCTGCGCGCAGTGTGGCATTGCAGGCCGAGGTTGCGCAGGGTGTGCACCGATTGCTGCAGCGCCACCTGACTGTCGTCGACCACCAGAATCCGCGCGTTGCCCAGCACTTCGGCGTCTTCCATGCTCAGCTCGGTCGGGGCCATTTCGATCTGCGCCGGGGCGATGCCGTGGATGACTTTTTCGATGTCCAGCACCTGCACCAGCGTGCCGTCCACCGAGGTTACGCCGGTGATGTAGGCGCGTGAACCGCCGGAACCGAACGGCGGAGGTTTGATGTCGGTGGTCAGGCAATGCACGATCTTGCTCACTGCCTGCACGTGCAGGCCCTGTTTCGAACGGCTGACGTCGGTGACGATCAGGCAGCCGCCGTTCGGGTCTTCCAGCGGCCGCTCGCCGATGGCGCGGCTCAGGTCGATCACCGACAGTGAAGCGCCGCGCAGGGTGGCGATGCCTTTGACGTGCGGGTGCGACTCCGGCAGCTTGGTCAGCGGCGGGCAGGGGATGATTTCACTGACCTTCAGCAGGTTGATCGCCATCAGCTTGCCGCTGCGCAAGGTAAACAGCAGAAGCGAAAGTGAATCTGCGCGGGCTTTGTTGGAAGACATAAAAACCTTCTGTGGAAAAAGGTGATGGGCGAGAGTGGAAATCGCCAGAAACTATTGATGCCGGGTTATCGGCGTCAAAAGGTTGGGCTTTAGGTTAGTTGTCGGGTGGCTTTGAGATCCAGAGCCCCTCACCCCAGCCCTCTCCCGGAGGGAGAGGGGGCCGACCGAGGTGTCTGGCGTTGTACATCGACCTGAATGACCGAGTCGATCTGGATTCAGTAAAGATCGTTCACGTCGGCGGATTTCTGCAATATCCCCCAATCAGTCCCCTCTCCCTCAGGGAGAGGGCTAGGGTGAGGGTGTGCTTTTAGCCTTTCATCCCCAACCGCTTGGCCATCCGCGCCAGATTCGCCCGGTCCAGCCCCAGTTCACGCGCGGCACTGGCCCAGTTGTCCTGATTGCGCTCAAGCGCCGCGCTGATCAACTGCCGCTGATACTGCTCGGTGGCGGTGCGCAGGTCACCGCTGATCAATGGCAGGGCGGCAGTCGCTTCGGACGGCACCGACGAGTTATCCACAACCTCGCGCGGCAGATCGAGGTCCATCGCGCTCAGGCTGAGAATCTTCGGTCGCACCTTGCAGTTGCCCAGCGCCTTCAGCGCGCTGCGTCCGATCAAGTGCTCCAGTTCCCGCACGTTGCCCGGCCAGGTGTAAGCCAGCAGCGCCTCCTGGGCGTCGCTGTTCAGGCGCAGGCTGTTGAGGCCCATGCGCGAGCGGTTCTGTTCCAGGAAATAACCGCTGAGCAACAACACATCGCGGCCCCGGTCACGCAGCGCCGGCACCCGCAACGGGTAGACGCTGAGGCGATGGTAGAAGTCGGCGCGGTAGCGGCCGCTGCGCACTTCTTCAGCCAGGTCGCGGTTGGTCGCGGCGATCAGGCGCACATCGACCTGGTGTTCCTTGTCCGAACCCAGACGTTGTAACTGGCCGCTCTGCAAAACCCGCAACAGCTTGGCCTGGACGGTCAGCGACAACTCGCCGACTTCATCCAGAAACAGTGTGCCGCCGTTGGCCAGTTCGAACTTGCCGCGCCGGTCGCTGGTGGCGCCGGTGAAGGCGCCGCGCACGTGGCCGAACAGTTCGCTTTCCACCAAGGTGTCCGGCAGCGCCGCGCAGTTGAGGCTGATGATCGGTTTGTCGGCGCGCTTGGAGGCTGCGTGAATGGCCTGGGCCACCAGTTCCTTGCCGACCCCGGTTTCCCCAGTGATCAGCACGGTCAGGTCGCTGCCGCCGACCAGATTGATTTCTTCCACCAGCCGTTTGTGGGCCTTGCTCTGGCCGATCATTTCACGGTTTTGCTGACCGCTGGCCTGACGATAAACCTCGGCGCGCTGGTGTTCGTCTTCAGCGCGAATTGCCAGACGCTCGATGCGTTCAGCGGCATTCACAGTGGCCGATGCGAGGCTGGCGAAGGCTTGCAGGGCGTCGAGCTCGATCGGTTCGAAACGCTCGGGATCGAGGGCGTCGAGAGTAATCAGGCCCCAAAGCTTTTCATCGACGAACAACGGACAGCCGAGGCAGTCGTGAACTTCAAGATGATCGTCGAGGCCGTCGACCAGTCCGTCGTAAGGATCGGGCAAGTCGCTGTCGGCGGCGAAACGCGTTGGCCCTTCGCCGGCCAGCAGCACTTCGAAGCGCGGGTGTTCGCTGACCTTGAAGCGTCGACCAAGAGTGTCGGTGCTCAAGCCATCCACCGCCAGCGGCACCAGCCATTCACCGTCAAGGCGCAACAGTGCGGCGGCATCGCAGGGCAGCAGGGCGCGCATGGCTTCGAGCAGGCGTCGATAGCGCTCGCCTTCGGGCAGTTCGCGGGACAGGTCGGAGACCAGTGGGAGCAGGGCGGTGAGCAATGATTTGGCGGACATAAGCTTGTAGTCAAAGAGACACGTTGTAGTCGAAGCGACTATAGAGGCACTTGTGTCGATCTGACTACATAATTTTCAAGCTATTGATTTGTATAGAAAAAATAGTTGGCACGAATACTGGAATGGATAAGGCACTTTTAGAGAAAGCTCAGGAGTCACCCTTATGCTTAGCGTCCAGGATCGTGCCATCGTCAAATCCACTGTGCCTCTGCTGGAAAGCGGCGGCGAAGCGCTGATCACCCATTTCTACCGCATGATGCTCTCCGAGTACCCGGAAGTCCGCCCGCTGTTCAACCAGGCCCACCAGGCCAGCGGTGACCAGCCCCGCGCCCTGGCCAACGGCGTGTTGATGTACGCCCGCCACATCGATCAACTCGACCAGTTGGGCGATCTGGTGGCAAAGATCATCAACAAGCACGTGGCCCTGCAGATCCTGCCGGAACACTACCCGATCGTCGGCACCTGCCTGTTGCGCGCCATCTCCGAAGTACTCGGCGAAGAAATCGCCACGCCGGAAGTGATGAACGCCTGGGGCGCAGCCTACGGTCAGTTGGCCGAGATCCTGATCGGCGCCGAAACCGCCATTTATGACCAGAAAGAGCAAGCCGTCGGCGGCTGGCGCGGGGCGCGGGAGTTCATCGTCGCGGCCAAGGTCGAGGAGAGCGCGGAAATCATTTCGTTCTACTTCGAGCCTGCGGACAAGGGCCCGATTCTCGCAGCCGAGCCAGGCCAGTACATCGGCATGAAGCTGATCCTCGACGGCGAAGAAATCCGCCGCAATTACTCGCTGTCGGCACTGGCCAACAAAGGTCAGTACCGCATCAGCGTCAAACGCGAACCGGGCGGCCGTGCCTCCAATTACCTGCACGATCAACTGCATGTCGGCGCCAGCATCCAGCTGTTCCCGCCATCGGGGGAGTTCACCCTGACGGCCAGCGACAAACCGTTGGTGCTGATCAGCGGCGGCGTCGGCATCACTCCGACTTTGGCGATGCTGGAAGCGGCGCTGGAAACCGAGCGTCCGGTGTACTTCATCCACAGTGCGCGCAACGGCAGCGTGCACGCGTTCCGTGACTGGATCGACGGGCTGGCCGCGCGTCATCCGCAGCTCAAGCGCTTCTATTGCTACGCCGAAGATGATGGTGTGAGCCCGGCGGCGGACAAGGTCGGGTTGTTGAGCGAGGAGCAACTGGGCGAGTGGCTGCCGGCGGAGCGTGATGTGGACGCTTACTTCCTCGGGCCGAAAGGCTTCATGGGGGCGATCAAGCGTCACCTGAAGGCGCTGGGTGTGCCTGAGAAGCAGAGCCGGTATGAGTTCTTCGGGCCGGCTGCTGCTCTGGAATAATCCAGGACCGAGTCGCCTCTATCGCGGGCAAGCCCGCTCCCACAGGATTTGAGTTCGACACGGCCCTTGTGGGAGCTGGCTTGCCAGCGATTGGCCGTTACACGGCCCTGATTCTTAAATTCTGTTTAAAGGTTAATCGTTTCTTAACCGGTTTATCGTTTATTCCCCGATGCTGATGATAGGCGCTCGTTCGTTTACATGATCAGGATCGCCCCCATGTCGCACTTCGCCTCTTCCCGTCGTTTCAGCCTGGCCACTTTGGGCCTGTCGGTTGCCTTGCTGTCCAGTCCGTTCGCGTTCGCCGAATCCGCGTTGATCCAGCCACAGACCCTGATCGTCGATCAGAGCCTGCCCAAGGCCCAGCGAGATGCAATGGAACTGGCGGCGCGGCGTTACGGCAGTTTCTGGAACACGGGTGAAGAGGCGTTGGCCACCGCCGCCCTGTCGCCGCAGTTCGTCGACAAGACCCCGCCGGAAGGCCGGGTGCAGGGGCCGACCGGGCCGCTGCTGGCGTCGAAGTTCTTTCGCACGGCGGTGCCGGACTTGAGTTGCGAGATCGAGCAAATGATCGTCGCCGGGGATCGCGTGGTGGTGCATCTGCACTTTCGCGGGCATTTCACCGGCACGTTCAAGGCTCTCAAAGGGCAGGGCCAGCGTGTAGACTTCCGGGCAACCGATATCTATCAGATCGACAACGGTCGCATCGCGGCCAATTGGCATATCGAAGACAACATCAGCCTGATGGCGCAACTGCAAGCGCAGCCGCCGGCCAGCTGAACCATGGACATGAAAGGGAAACGCGATGAGCGAGGAAACGATTCGATTGGGACGTGAGCGGCGCTATCTGGTGTTGCTGGGCATCATCTGCCTGGCGCTGATCGGCGGCGCGCTGTACATGCAGATCGTGCTGGGCGAGGCGCCGTGCCCGCTGTGCATCCTGCAGCGTTATGCGTTGCTGCTGATCGCGCTGTTCGCGTTCATCGGCGCGGCCATGCGCACCCGACGCAGCATCACGGTGTTCGAGGTGCTGGTGGTGATTTGTGCCATCGCCGGCGCCGGTGTCGCCGGGCATCACGTGTACACCCAGTTCTATCCGGCGGTGAGCTGCGGCATCGATGTGTTGCAACCGATCGTCGATGACCTGCCGCTGGCAAAGATCTTCCCGCTGGGCTTCCAGGTCGACGGTTTCTGCTCGACGCCGTACCCGCCGATCCTCGGCCTGTCGCTGGCGCAATGGGCACTCGTGGCCTTCGTGCTGGTGGTGATCCTGGTGCCGCTGCTGACCTCGCGTAACCGAAAAGCGTTGCGCTGAATCAACTTTTCGGCGCGTGCGCCGATAAACCAAACGCCTCGATTTGCGGTGACGCAGATCGAGGCGTTTTGCATTTCAGGGTCTGTGTGAAAACACCGTGACGAACGGCAAGGAAGGGTGCGACAGGTGTGCGACATGTTGTCACACAGGCCGTGTCGCAGCTCGTTTCACAGGCCCGGATTGGAGTGCTGTTACAAAAAAGGATTGGTCTGTTTCAGCGTTTTTCGGTTTTTGCACGCGTGTGCCGGATCAGGCAGTTTTAACAGACTCCGGCAGATGGCCAAAAGCCTTGGCATATCGGGCTTTGCGCGGATCGCGCCGTGGGAAAAAGCCCTCGGAGCTGTCTGAACTGAGGCCGATAGACCTACATTTTTTGGTGTTTTTGTTGAGAATCGATTTCGATAACATGCGGAACTTTTGCAAAAACGGTGATGGATTGTTGCTCGGAGCGATAAAAATTATTTCGGGATAAGACATGGTGTATAGGGCGCTACCTATCTACAATCGCCCGCACTGAATTCCCGGCACTGTTCAGCCTTTATTAAGGAGGCGAGCAGGAAGTCGGGTGTCGAGCAGCCGAGAGGCTTGCGAGACACCCAGGTGTCGGTGCCTTCCAACTTTCCGCACCAAATGGAATTGGTCTGTAACAAGGCCTTTGACCACGAATTCGAATAAGAACTGACCGCTGTCCCAGGTTTTGTCGAGCGTCTGACGCGCGACGGGCGGCCCTTATTCAATCCAAAGAAAATGCCAACCCTTGGCAGGGTGAAGTGTTGGCGATCAAAACCCAACTGCATTGCGCAAGCTGCTTTAGAGGTCGTGAGATGAGTAAAAACAGGTACCCCAGATTACTAGGCCTAGTGCCGCTGCTCGGCACGTTGTTGCTGGGAGGCTGCAACATGACCTTGCTCAATCCAACGGGCCAGGTCGGCCTGGAACAGCGCAACCTGATCATCACCGCCACGCTGCTGATGCTGTTGGTCGTTGTGCCGGTCATCGTCATGACCTTCCTGTTCGCCTGGAAGTACCGCGCCTCGAACAAGAACGCCGTCTACACCCCGAAATGGTCGCACTCGACCAAGATCGAAGTGGCAGTCTGGACCATCCCGGTCCTGATCATCATTGCCCTGGGTTACATCACCTACAAGTCGACCCACTCGCTGGATCCGTATCGTCCGATCGAATCCGACGTCAAGCCTGTGACCATCGAAGTGGTCGCGCTGGACTGGAAGTGGCTGTTCATCTATCCGGAACAAGGCATCGCCACGGTCAACAAGATCGTGTTCCCGGCGCACACCCCGGTTAACTTCCGGATCACTTCGGACGCGGTGATGAACTCGTTCTTCATCCCGGGCCTGGGCGGCCAGATCTACGCGATGGCGGGCATGACCACCAAGCTGCACCTGATCGCTGACCGCAACGCTGAAATGGACGGTATCTCCGCCAACTACAGCGGCGCTGGTTTCACCGGTATGAAATTCAAAGCGATCGCAACTTCTCAGGAAGATTTCGACGCCTGGGTAAGTGAAGTCAAAAAGGCACCTAAACAGCTTGAAGCCGCTGAATACGCAGCCCTTGCCAAGCCAAGCCAGAACAATCCAGTCGAGCTCTACTCCTCGGTCACGCCGAACCTGTTCCAGACCATCGTCGACAAGTACGAAGGCATGAAACCGGGCAAGCCGCTGAAGCACGAGAAGAAAGAGAAAGAAGTGGCGGCAACGGATATGGACTCGAATTCGCATTCAGCTGCCGGGGCAGAGGAGTAAACGATGTTTGGTAAATTAAGTTGGGAAGCGATCCCTTTCCACGAGCCGATCGTGATGGTCACCATCTCGATGATCGCGCTCGGTGGTCTGGCGTTGTTCGCTGCAATCACCTACTTCAAGAAGTGGACTTACCTGTGGACCGAGTGGCTGACGTCGGTCGACCACAAGAAAATCGGCGTGATGTACATCATCGTCGCCATGGTCATGCTGCTGCGCGGTTTTGCCGACGCCATCATGATGCGTACCCAGCTGGCCATGGCCACCGAGGGTTCGCCTGGCTACCTGCCACCTGAACACTATGACCAGATCTTCACCGCTCACGGTGTGATCATGATCATCTTCATGGCGATGCCATTCTTCACCGGCCTGATGAACCTTGCAGTGCCGCTGCAGATCGGCGCGCGTGACGTTGCGTTCCCGTTCCTGAACTCCCTGAGCTTCTGGCTGCTGGTATCCGGCGTCGTGCTGATCAACCTGTCCCTGGGCGTCGGCGAATTCGCCAAGACCGGCTGGGTTGCCTATCCACCGCTGTCGGGTCTGCAATACAGCCCTGGCGTGGGGATGGACTACTACATCTGGGCGCTACAGCTATCGGGTCTGGGTACAACGTTAACGGGGGTCAACTTCCTCGCGACCGTGCTGAAAATGCGTACCCCAGGCATGAAACTGATGGACATGCCGATCTTCACCTGGACCTGCACCTGGGCAAACGTTCTGATCGTGGCTTCGTTCCCGATCCTGACCGCTACCCTGGCACTGCTGACCCTTGACCGTTACATGGATTTCCACATTTTCACCAATGAACTTGGTGGCAATCCAATGATGTACGTCAACCTGTTCTGGGCATGGGGCCACCCTGAGGTTTACATCCTGATCCTGCCGGCGTTCGGCATTTTCTCGGAAGTCATCTCGGCCTTCACCGGCAAGAAACTGTTCGGCCACCACTCGATGATCTACGCCTCGGGCGCGATCTCGGTACTGGGCTTCATGGTTTGGCTGCACCACTTCTTCACCATGGGTTCGGGTGCCAGCGTCAACGCCTTCTTCGGTCTGGCGACGATGCTGATTTCCATCCCGACGGGTGTGAAACTGTTCAACTGGCTGTTCACCATCTACCAGGGCCGTCTGCGCTTCACCAGCCAGGTTCTGTGGACCCTGGGCTTCATGGTGACCTTCGCCATCGGCGGCATGACCGGCGTACTGCTGGCCATCCCGGGTGCTGACTTCGTTCTGCACAACAGCCTGTTCGTGATCGCTCACTTCCACAACGTGATCATCGGCGGCGCGGTATTCGGCTACATCGCAGGCTTCGGCTTCTACTTCCCGAAAGCGTTCGGCTTCAAGCTGCACGAAGGCTGGGGTAAAGCAGCGTTCTGGTTCTGGATCTCGGGCTTCTTCGTCGCGTTCATGCCGCTCTACGCTCTGGGCTTCATGGGCATGACCCGTCGTCTGAACGCCACCACCAACCCTGAGTGGGTACCGTACCTGTACGTTGCCATGTTCGGTGCGGTGATGATTGCTGTGGGTATCGCCTGCCAGCTGATCCAGCTGTACGTGTCGGTGCGTGACCGCAACAAGCCGGAAAACATGTGCGAACACGGTGACCCGTGGAATGCCCATACCCTGGAATGGTCGACCTCGTCGCCACCTCCGTTCTACAACTTCGCTGTACTGCCAAAAGCAGACTGCATCGATCCGTTCACCGAGGCCAAGGAAAACGGTACTGCGTACAAGGCTCCGGCCAAGTACGAACCGATCCACATGCCGAACAACACCGCCACTGGCGTGGTGATGGGCGCACTGCTGACCGTGTTCGGTTTCGCGATGATCTGGCACATCTGGTGGTTGGCGATCGCCAGCCTGGCCGGCACTGTCATCTACTTCGTGATTCACGCAGCACGTGACGATCAGGGCTACATGGTGCCGGTTGAAACAATCGAGCGCATCGAAGCCGAGCAGCACAAGCGTCTGGTAGCGGCCGGGAAGATCCCTGCTTCCGCAACCCGTGTTGAAACCAAGTTGGAACAGGCTTAAACAATGTCGAACTTAGTGACCAATGCTGGACACGCCCATGGTCATGACCATGGGCACGATGACCATCACCACGACTCGGGCGAGATGACCGTATACGGTTTCTGGCTCTACCTGATGACCGACTGCATTCTGTTTGCGTCGATCTTCGCGGTGTACGCGGTACTGGTAAACAACGTCGCCGGTGGCCCGTCGGGCCACGACATCTTCGAACTGCCATACGTGCTGGGCGAAACCGCTCTGCTGTTGTTCAGTTCGATCACCTACGGCTTCGCCATGCTGGCGTTGTACAAAGGTAAGAAGCAGCAGGTTCTGGGCTGGTTGTTCATGACCTTCCTGCTCGGCGCAGGCTTCATCGCCATGGAGATCAACGAGTTCCACCTGCTGATCTCCGAGGGCTTCGGTCCTAGCCGTTCGGGCTTCCTGTCGGCGTTCTTCACGCTGGTCGGTACCCACGGTCTGCACGTGTCTGCCGGTCTGATCTGGATGGGCATCATGATGTACCAGGTCAACAAGCACGGCCTGACGGCGACCAACAAGACCCGTCTGAGCTGCCTGAGCCTGTTCTGGCACTTCCTGGACGTGGTGTGGATCTGCGTATTCACCGTTGTTTACCTGATGGGGACCCTGTAATGGCTAATGCACACTCCCATGACAGCCATGATGCTGGCCACGGCAGCGTAAAGTCGTACGCCATTGGCTTCATCCTGTCGGTAATCCTGACCGTCATCCCGTTCGGCCTGGTGATGTTCCCGACCCTGCCGAAGTCGACGACGCTGGCAATCGTCCTGCTGTTCGCCGTGATCCAGGTGATCGTTCACCTGTATTACTTCCTGCACCTGGACCGTTCCATCGCTCAACGTAACAACGTGATTGCGTTCGTCTTTACGGCCATCGTGATCGTGCTGCTGGTCGGTCTGTCGCTGTGGATCATGTTCAGCATCCACACCTACATGATGGCGAAGTGAGGTAAACCCGATGTCGCTCAAGCACTTTATCCAAATCACCAAACCGGGGATCATTTTCGGTAACGTGCTTTCTGTGGCAGGCGGGTTCTTCCTGGCCTCGAAAGGGCATGTCGATCTGGCCGTGTTTCTGGCAGCCATGATCGGCACTTCCCTGGTTGTGGCCTCCGGTTGCGTGTTCAACAACTGCATCGACCGCGACATCGACCTGAAGATGGAACGCACCAAGAACCGGGTGCTGGTCCAGGGCTTGATCTCCCTGAAACTGGCCCTGGTCTATGCGACCGTCCTGGGTGTCGCCGGCGTTGCGTTGCTGTACAAGGTGGCCAACCCGTTGGCTGCCCTGTTCGCCGTGATCGGCTTCATCATCTACGTCGGCTTCTACAGCCTGTACCTCAAGCGCAAGTCGGTTCACGGCACGCTGGTGGGCAGTCTGTCGGGTGCCATGCCGCCGGTGATCGGTTACGTGGCCGTGACCAACAGCTTCGACATGGCCGCGCTGACCCTGCTGGTGATGTTCAGCCTGTGGCAGATGCCGCATTCCTACGCCATCGCGATCTTCCGCTTCAACGATTACCTGGCCGCATCGATTCCGGTGCTGCCAGTGAAGCGCGGGATCCAGGTGGCCAAGAAGCACATCCTGATCTACATCCTGGCCTTCCTCGTGGCGACCTTGATGCTGACCTTCAGCGGTTACGCCGGCATGAGCTACCTCGCCGTCGCCGCGGCCATGGGCATGTACTGGCTGTACATGGCCTGGGCCGGCTACAAGGCGGTGGATGACACGGTCTGGGCACGCAAGCTGTTCGTGTTCTCGATCTTCACCATCACCGCGTTGAGCGTCATGATGTCCCTGGACTTCAAGGTGCCGACCGAGCTGCTGCTGACGTACGCGCCGTAAGGTTCGAACGTTGTACGAGAAACCCCGTTCATCGAGAGATGAGCGGGGTTTTTTGTTGCTCGGTTGATGGAGAAACGACGTCCTTTGTCGCGAACAGACTCTCTCCCAAAAGGGTGGCGTAATCAGCCATTCCCCCGAAACGACTAGCTAGAAATCGACAGGTTGCGGTCGGTAGGCAAAAGTCCTAGATTCGGATCCAACTACATGCATCGATCTAGAGGCTGGGCGAAATGACTGAGAGGATGACCTGCGACGAGCGATTCATTGCCCTGGCAAAAGAGCTGAACTACGACATCAATGGCGAGAACACGGTGGGTGGCAATTACGCGCCGTTGATCCGTCATCGCGATGAGATCTACATCAGCGGCATGGTGCCGCGCACCGAGGGCAAGATTCAGTATCCGGGGCGGGTGGGGCAGGAGTTGACGCTCAAGGATGCGCAGGCCGCGGCGAGTATCAGCGCGATGCGGTGTCTGGCCTTTATCGTCGATGCAGTCGGTTCGCTGGACAAGGTCCGGTCGTTGTTGCGGGTCACGGTGTACGTGAAGTCCACGCCGGATTTCGTCGACCTCAGCGAAGTCGCCAACGGTGCATCGGACGTATTCAGTTATGTGTTGGGCGATGTCGGGCGCCATACCCGCACCACCGTCGGTGTCTATCAGTTGCCGAAAAACGCAGCCATCGAAGTCGACATGATTGCCGCCGTGCACCCATCGGCATAACCGCCAATCTGCGGACAACAAAAAGCCCCGCCTGAAGTTCAGAGCGGGGCTTTTTCGTCAGCGCCGGTATTACTGGGCGGCGATGCTGTAACCGTCGAACGCGGTCTGCTGTTGCAGCGCGGTGATGATGTTCTTGCGGTTGATCGCGTGCTCGGTGCCGGCGTTGTCGACGAAGGTTTCGCCTTCGATTTCCGCATCGTCGCCTTCACCGACGAAGGTGAAGCCGAGGAATTCCAGTGCCTCGCGATCTACGCTCAGGCGCGAGCGCGGTGTGCGCATTGGCAGGGTCACGCTGATGCCGTCCTTGCTGATGCTGAACACTTCAACGTCTTTCTTGGCGCGTGCGGCCTTGCTCTTGCCGCCGCTCGGGTTGCTGATCGCCTGGTGGGTCTGGTTCAGAACCTTGAGGGCCAGGCCATAGACGATTTCCTGGAACGCCGGATCGTCCTTGAAGCTGGACAGGATGCGGCTGATCGGGAATTTGCTGCTCAGATCTTCGAGGGCGGCGATGTCGGCGGCTTCGGCGTCCTTCAGGCGCTTGAGTTCGCCCATCAGCTCATAGGCCTGGTCGTCATCGAAGCGGTCGTGGGCCTGACGGATCGCGGCGCGCAGTTCGCGGATCTGATCGCTTTCGCGGCTCGACTGGAACGCGTCCAGCACCATCTCGCTGATGATCTTCGCCTGTGGGATGTGTTGTGAAAGATTGATGGAGTTTTCGTATTCCGCTTTGGACGACAGAGTGACTACGGATTCAGCGGTGTTGAAATCGGACATTGAAATTTCACTACTTTTTTAACTTGAGATGAGACGAGAAAGCGCTGGGGGCTTTTTCAGGCCGACTAATTTAGGGGAGCGCGGCAGCGTTGTCACGGAGCAAGGGGCCGGTGGTGCCGATTATTTATCCGGATGATTTGTGTTGAGCGACCTGGCACCGCGAGCGCTGTGCCTTATTCATTGGCGACGACATTCCTCGGCAACCGCTCGGACGCCAGAGCACGCAGTGTCCAGTAGAGCTTCAACGAGCGGGTGCTGATCAGGCCGCACAAGAACCCCGAAATAATCGACTTGAGCAACAGCAGGTCCGGGGACGCGAAACGCTCCGGATGCACGTCATGCTGATAATTGAAGTAGTAGTTCGCAGAAAAGAACATCAGGTACATGATCAGGATTTTTGCCGTGCCCGGCATGATCAGGCCTGTCGCGGAGTCGTCGAGCACCACGCCCCGGCGGGAGAATACCAGCCAAGCCGACAGGCTGCCCAGCAACAGCGCGGCGAACCAGGTGCTGAAAAACACGCCCGGGTTGATCGTCAGGTTCAGTGAGTACAGCGACCATGCCAAAAACGCCGGGGGCGTTATCAGCATCGAGACACGACTCTCGCGTCGGGGAGAAAACGACTTGATGCCGAAATAAACCACCAGCAGAAAAATCAGGTAAACCCGTATCGGAGTGTTTTGCAGAATCGTGAGCATTGCGCAGCATCCATGCTGGAAAAGGAGGAGGGTGGAGCATAGTCGGGGTCACAGTAACCGTCGGCTATTTCAGCCGCAAACGCTCCATCGCGATCACCGACGTTTCAAACCCCAGGCTGGCAAAAAACGCTTCAGCACCTTCGCGCCCGGCACGCAGAACCCATGTAATGTCGGTGTTATCGCCTATCACATGTTCGACCAGCGCCCGCCCGATTCCCGCGCGCCGGTGTTGCCCGTCGACCACGACCATCGACAGGTAACCGTTGGACAAACCATCGGTGATGGCACGGGCGAAACCGACAACCTGCTGGCCGCTCAATGCAACGGCAGTGCGTTGGGAGTTCTGGATGAGTTGTGCGAAATGTTCGGCGGTGCCGGTGCGATGACCCCAGCCGTGCCGCCCCAGAAACTGCCTTGCGGCCTCGACTTCCGTCGGCAGGAGGTCGCGTATTGAAATGTCCTTGTTCATTCGTTGATCCCGTCCCTGGTGTGTTTCCAACAGTAGTCGCGTTGCTTACGGTCTGCCCCACATCTGCATGGCGAACTCGACGAAGCGACGCAGTTTCGGCAGCCGGTAGCGATCCGGCGCGTAGAGCAGGTGCATCGGGCGGTTCGGCGGCTGGTAGTCCGGCATCACAACCACCAGTCTGCCATCGCGCAGGTCCTGTTCCACCAGCGCGTCCGGCAGCATCACGATGCCCATGCCGGTGCGCGCGGCCTGATGCAGGCCGGCGGAGCTGTTGATCAGCATCGGGCCTTTGACGTCGACCATGATTTCTCCGTCCGGGCCGCTAAGGCGCCACTGTTTTTCCACCGATTGCCAGTCGTCACCGGCAGGGTAGGCGAACGACAGGCAGTCGTGCTGGCGCAGTTCCTCAGGCGTGAGCGGCATGCCGCGTCGGGCCACGTATTCCGGGGAGGCGCAGACGGTCAGGGTGTAGTCGATCAGCGGGCGGGCGATCAGGTTGGACTGGTCGAAGTGGCCCAGTCGGAAGGCCACGTCGAGACCGCTTTCCAGCAAATCCGGACGGCGGTTGGTCAGGATCACGTCGAGTTTGACCTGCGGACATTGCAGGGAAAACTCACTGAGCGCCGGGGCCAGACGTTCAACGCCAAAGGTCAGCGGCGCAGTAACCCGCAGAATGCCGCGCGGTTCATCAAGCGTCTGCTCGGCGAGGCGTTCGGAGTCGGCGACCAGACCTAACACCTCCAGGCAGCGCTGATAGTAGACGCTGCCGAACTCGGTCAGCCGCTGGCGGCGGGTGGTGCGTTGCAACAGTTGCACGCCGAGCCGTTGCTCCAGCGCCCGCAGGTGATTGCCCACCATGGTCGTGGACATTTCGCACTGCAGCGCGGCCGCCGTCATGCTGCCGGACTCCACCACCTTGACGTACACGCTCATCGACTGGAACAAATCCATTATCAAGCCCGGCTTTTAAATGATTGAAGTTTTGCCGAGTTTATCCAGTTCAGGTGGATAACCATACTGCCAGCACCTCTCACCTCGCTGGAGTTTGCCGACATGACCGCCGCCCTGATGAACACCTATCAACCGCTGGACTTGAGCTTCATCAAAGGCCTGGGCACCCGACTCTGGGATCAGGCGGGCCGGGAATATCTGGACGCAGTGGCAGGCGTGGCGGTGACCAATGTCGGTCACTCGCACCCGCGCATCGTGTCGGCGATCAGCGAGCAGGCGGGATTGCTGCTGCACACCTCCAATCTCTACAGCATCGACTGGCAACAATCGCTGGCGCAGAAGCTGACGCGGCTGGCGGGGATGGAGCGGGCGTTTTTCAACAACTCCGGTGCCGAGGCCAACGAAACCGCGCTGAAACTGGCGCGCCTGTACTGCTGGCGCAAAGGTATCGAACAGCCGCTGGTGGTGGTGATGGCCAACGCATTTCATGGCCGTACCCTCGGCACCTTGTCCGCCAGCGATGGCCCGGCGGTGCGCCTGGGCTTCAATGACTTGCCGGGGGATTTCGTCAAAGTGCCGTTTGGCGATCTTCAGGCGCTGGAACAGGTGCAGCGCAAACATGGCCAGCGGATCGTGGCGATTCTGGTGGAGCCGATCCAGGGTGAAAGCGGCGTGCAACTCGCGCCGCCCGGCTACCTCAAGGCCCTGCGTGAATTGTGCGATCGCCACGCCTGGCTGCTGATGCTCGACGAAATCCAGACCGGCATCGGCCGCACCGGCCGCTGGTTTGCGTTCCAGCACGAAGGCATCGTTCCCGACGTCATGACCCTCGCCAAGGGACTGGGCAACGGCGTGCCTATCGGCGCCTGCCTGGCACGGGGCCGGGCGGCCGATCTGTTCACCCCCGGCAGCCATGGCAGCACTTTCGGCGGCAATCCACTGGCGTGCCGGGTGGGTTGCACCGTGCTCGAGATCATTGAGGAACAAGGCCTGCTGGAAAATGCCAGGGTCCAAGGCGAGCGCCTGCTGACCCGCTTGCGTGCAGAGCTGACGGACAATCCGAATGTGCTGGCGATTCGCGGGCAAGGGCTGATGATCGGCATCGAACTCAAACAGCCGATCCGCGACCTGACACTGATTGCCGCGCGGGATCATGGACTGCTGATCAACGTCACTCGCGGCAAGACGATCCGGCTGCTGCCGCCGCTGACGATTGATGAGCGGGAGGTGGGGATGATTGTCAGAGGAGTTGGCCGTTCCCTGAGCCTTGTCTCATCCCCCGGTCAGTAGTGAAATCTGCAAGTTATGAGGCAGATTTCGCCGTCTACGATTGCATAGACCAGGCGATGCTCGGCAGTTATCCGCCGTGACCAGAAGCCGCTCATGTTGTGCTTGAGCGGCTCCGGTTTACCCAAGCCTTCAAAGGGTTGGCGCTGGATCGCTTTGATCAGAAGATTGATTCGTTTGAGACCGGCCTTATCGTTTTGTTGAAACCATAAGTAGTCTTCCCAGCCCGTTGGCGTGAACTGGATTTTTATTCTTCGAACAGCTGCCTGACTTTGGCTTTTCCAGCGCGCATTTCGCCAATCGATTTGATCAAGCGCTCGGCATTGGCCGGAGAACGCAGCAGATAAGCCGTTTCTTCCAGCGCGTTGTATTCGGCCAGAGACATCATGACTACAGGCTCGCCTTTTTGACGGGTTACCAACAATGGGGCGCAGTCTTCATTCACGCGTTCCATGGTTTCAGCCAAGTGCGCACGAGCTGTGGTGTAGTCGATAGTGTCCATCTCACACCTCGCTTGATACAAAGAACGTTCAGAAATGAGTACAGGGCGACAAGGCGATTCCTACCCGTGGTTGTGCCACAGACGGGCTGCCTGCGGTGTGCTGAGTATCACCGAAGTCTCATCGAGACGTTTCTGGGTCTTCTGTAAGCTGATTCCGACGAGCCTGCCATCCCTCTCACTCTCTACGTGAGATTTTTCTAATCAGGGTAGTCCGACAAATCCGGTGCCAGCATCCGGGTCTTCGGTGCGCCGTTCGCGTTGTGCTGGATGATGTCGTTCGGCTGCCCCTGTTGATTGAAAAACACCTGACCAATCCCCGCCGAATTCCACAGCCGTTCACCCGCTTCGGCGTGTTCCGGCACGTACGGGACGATGCGCATGCGGCGGCGTTTGGTGAGCCAGTTGAGGGGCGAACGCGGTGAGTAGAGCCAGCGATTTAGGCGGTCGAACCATTCCAGCAGGGTGGGCGGGAACTCGTTTTTGATGCCGCTGCTGGTGATCTGCCAGATGCGCGGGCCGGCCTTGCGGTGTCGGATCAGGACTTCGTAGACGAAGGAATAATGCACGTCGCCTGACAGCACCACGTAGCTGCCCGGTGTACGCGAGTGTCGGAAAATGTTCAGGATCACTTGGGCTGCGCCGCGATGGGCCATCCAGTTTTCTGCGTCCACCAGCAGTGGATAACCGCACCAGCTGAATACTCGCTGCACGGTTTCGATCAGCTTCACACCGAAGATCGGTGCCGGCGAAACGATGATCGCCGAAGGGTGGTCGAGCAGTTCCTGCTGCAGTTCGCTCAAGGCTTCCCAGTCCAGCAGGCCCGACGGTTGCTTGAGCGCCATTTCGCTGCGCCAGCGTCGGGTGCGAGTGTCGAGCACCACCAGCGCCGGGCTGGTCGGCAATACGAAATGCCATTGCTGAAAGCGCAGCAAATCCTCAATCAATTCGTCCTGCGCGGGAGCGTCGAGATAGCGGTCGTCACCGCTGGCGCTCAGGCCTCGGGTTTTCTCCAGTACTGCGCTGAATGCATCCGGATTGTTGCCCCAGCCCTGACACAACATGTAGGCGATCAGCGCGTTGCCGATGATGCGTTTGGAGAACGGGTGGCCGTAGGCCGTTTCCTCCCATTGCGCGGACAGGTTCCAGTCATCGGTGATGTCATGGTCGTCGAAAATCATGAGGCTCGGCAGATGCGCCAGTGCCCGGGCCACCTGGCCGAGGCCGGCCTTGAACTCGTCGATGCGGGTCTGTTCGAGGGCATAGCGCTTGAGGCGTTCCGGCGTCAGTGCCGGCGGCTGCGGATTGACCAGTGTCCAGGGCGTTGGCGACCACACCAGCAAATACATGGCCATGACTTCGGCGAACGTCACAAGGTGATTGTCGGCGCTGCTGCTGGTAAAAATCGGCTTGCGCGCACCGCCGAAGAAGCGCTCGCGCAATGTCTCGTTGCTTTCGAGTGCCGGCAGCAGATCTGCACGATGGTAGTAGCTGGCCGGGTGTTCGTAGAGTTTGGCGCTGTCGCTGACCACCGCGCCTTCGAGGTGCTCACCGAACAGACCGAGGCGATCGATCAGGGCATGAATCGCCCGCAACATCGGACCGGCAACATCGTCGGCGTAAACCTGATCGCCGCTCATCATCAACAGGGCGGGACGTTGCTGCGGATCGGTTTCGGCGGCCAGCAACCGATCAACGCAGAGCAGACCGTCGGTGGCCGGATGATGAGGCTTGCGGCAGGAACCGTGGAGCAACTGGTCGATGCGCGAACGCAGGACGAAGTTCGGGCTGGTGGCGTTGTCGTAGAGCAGGTGTGGCGCCCAATCGGCGATCGGTTGCTGGCCATCGATCAACAGGTCGTAGTCGATGCGGGTGTCGCAGGGCAGGGCCGTCTCGAGGGGGACATCGATCAGGTGAACAAATGCCCGGTTGCCTACCGGAATGACCGCGCATTTCCCGGCATCCAGTGGAATGTCTCCTACGCCTTGCAGGCGCAAGGTCAACGACAGCTCGCGGCTGCCGACCAGCCAAAACACTAAGCGTGTCGGTTCCAGTCGGCGCAGCAGTGGCCCGGCCAGAACAGCAGGCAACGGGCTCAGGTCATCAGGTGTCGGAGGCATCGGGGGAAAAGCTCAAGGCGCACAGGCCGGCGATGATAGCGCAGCCGGCGCCTCGAACCCTTAAACCAGGCTTAAGAGCCCGCTTTTTCCAGCTTCAGCGCCAACAGGCGCCATTCGGCAGGTGTCGCGTCGACTCTCGGCTGTTCCTGTACGGAGCAGTCGAAGCGGTACGTCACGTCGTCTCCATTCATGTTCCGCGCGGTGACGGTGTTGCTGAAGGTGTAGACCTGATCCTTGAAGCGTTGCGGCGTCAGGCTTTTGCTGTCGGCAAACCGGGCAGACGCGGGGAAGCGCAAGGTGCTGGTCACGAACGGGCTGCACATGACATACGCGAGCATCGACTTGTCGCCCTGCGCGTCGGCGCGCAATTTTTTGCTCAGCACTCTCAGGGCCTTACGCCCCTCATCGTCACTCTGGTCGATCACGGTTTGCACCGACATCGTCTTCGGCGCGCGACTGGCGTAATTCGGCAGCAACGCGGAGTCCGCTGGAGAGGGCGTGTTGTCCGGCTCGATAGCGGCGAACACCGGCGCGTCTTTCAGTGAAGCAGGGCTTGCAACCGCCTCGGCTTCCGGCAGCAGCGAGGTCGGCTCGGCTTCCCGCTGTGCCACGACGTTTTCAGTCTGCGCGGCGTCGTAGCGATGCGCCGACGGGAACAATGAAAAAGTGATCGCCAGCACCACCATCGAAACAATGAAACCGCCCGCGACACCGACCAGGTTGGCGTAAAACAGATTCCAGCTGCCGCGGTTTTTCACTACCCAGCGCCACATGAAACCCCAGGCCGCGACAAATGCCAGAAAACGCAGAAACTCCATTCGATCCTTTCCTTAAACCTGCTGAAGCCGGATATCAGCGCCGTTCCGATAACGAGCACTGAAAGATGGGCGGCAAGATATCAAAATAGATTTCTGGCGCCACAAGAACCTTCACACGCCGTGTCGATACAGATCACTTGAGCGCAAAAAACGCCAGAGCGGTAATGCCGGCCACTGTGCCGCAAAGGCCTGCCAGCAGCTGCCGCGCAATCAGGGGCTCGACTTGCGAGCGTCGGGCGACCAGCATCCATACGCCGACCAGCGCCGCGGCGGTCGTCATCATTTCCAGCAATGTGGTCGTCAGACCGGTTACGTGCGGACGGCTCGACCCGAACAGACCGATGTAGAACTCCGAGACCACCAGACCTACCAGCATGCCGCTGGCAGCGCCCAGCAGGTTGGCGAGGAACAGGTTCCAGGTGCCACGATGTTTGACCACCCACACCCACATGGTCACCCAGGCTAAAAGACAAAACGCTGCATCCATCGCACCCCTCCTTTTGAATCAGTTTCGTCAGGCCCATGGCTCCCGGGCCGACACTGGACGGCAAGATAGCAAAATAGTAGCTTCGCGCCACTTTCCTGATTCCTGTAATGGACTACTCATGTCAAAAGTCGCCCCTGCTCTGCGTCTGCTGTGTGCAATCACCTTCGCCAGCGCCATGACCCCGGCATTCGCCGCCTGGAAAGAGCACCCGGAAAACAGCTGGAAGTATTACCTCGCCAATTGTCAGCGCATGCAGGAAAAAATGGCCGACGTCCAGAGCGGTCGCGTGCCCGGCGCCTTTGAGGTGATGGGCGATCTGGAGAACAGCCAGGGGAGCATGAATGAGCACCGCCCAAACCTGCCTCCCCAATACCTCGCCTCCGGGGAATTCGCTCAATGCGAAAACGTGGCGGCCGAGGCCGATGCGATGATTGCCCGTGGCAAAGCCGAGTTCGCCGACAGAATGAACCAGGCCGCCGAGCAAGGCCGGATCGCCCACCAGAACTCCCCCGAATACCAACGCGCCCGTTCACTCGGCTACAGCGATGTCGGCGAAATCTCCTTCCTCAAACTTCACGAAGACATGGACGGCGAAGCGCGCCTGAAAACCATGATGATTACCGTCGATGAAGTCTGCGGCCAATACTTTCGTGCCACGCAATATGTGAAGCCGTATGTGATCTACACCGTGCGGCCGTCGGATGGCGGGTGTGGCGAGGAAAAGCGCGTGGCGATTGTCGGTGGCAGGTCGGTTGAGAAGGGTGATTACATCGATGAGCGGGGCGAGTTTCAGTATGTGGGCTGGAAGAAACTGGTGGGGGCGGATGGGTTTCCTACTGAGATTCGGGTGTTGAAGGCTCGGCGCTGACCGCAAAACAGCCACGCCGTCCAGTCACGTCTGGGGGAAATAATTCACCGCCAGAAACAGCAGGGTCGCCATGCCGGCGACCAAGCCACACACCGCGCCGAGCAACTGACGTGCAACCGGATGTTCGGGTTGGCGACGATTGGCAATCCACAGCCATACCCCCGCCAGAACGCCCGCGCTGGTGATGAACACCACCAGACTGCGATGCAGGTTGGGTGTCGCCATTGACGTACCAATGACTGCGTCGTAAATCAGCGTGAACACAATGCCGGTAACCACGCCACTTCCGGCGCCGGCAAAGTTGGCAAGCAACAGGTTCCACTCACCCCGTTGCTTCACCACCCACAACCAAGTTCCAGCCATCACCAGCAAGCACAACACAGCATCCATTTTGGTTAATTCCCGAGTGCGCGATAACAGAGGCGGTTGACCGGACTCTAGCGAGTGGGCGGCAAGATATCAAAATAGAAGCTTCGCGCCACTTTCTTCATCTGCGTAGCTTAAAGAATGTCCTTCAAATAACCCTTGAGCGCGAGGAGCGGCTGATCCAGCTGCTCCAGCGACTGCGCCTGACTGAAGTCGGTCGACAACTTGTGCAGTTCCCGCCCCAACGGTTTCTCGACGCCACCCAACGCATCCATCGCCAGCGCCAGGCACTCGTTCATCTTGAACTGGATCGTCTCGACATCACCCCGGCGCACCAGCAATTCGAACACGTCTTTCTGATAGTCGCCCATGACCATGTCATCCCGCAGAATCGGGCTCAGGCCTTCTTCCTCGTACGCGAGTTTCAGGGAGAACAGGGCGACGGTTTCCAGTGACGTTTCCATGGGGGTGAACCTGTGTGAGATCTCGCCGGAGGGCCAGCGGCACTTTCCGACAGACGAAAAAAAAAGGCCTTGCTAAGCAAGACCTTTTCTAATTTTGGTGCCCGAGGGAGACTCGAACATCCTATACCGTATAGGGCCTTTAGCGAGATTATTTTAATAGGGATACAGGTAGGGATACAAGTTTAAACCTGCTTCGCATATGGGATCTTTACCTGCGGCTTGCAGGTATGCCGTTTGCTTTTCCAGCTTATAGCGCTTCCTAGAGTGATTCTCAAAAAAGTGTGAATAGTAGGGTGCTGAGTGTGTCGTGTGGACTTGATCTCAATCAAGTCAATGCCGATGCCGATGCCGCGACAATCGATGTTTTTAGGGAGGCAGTCGAGAGGCAGTGTGTGGAGCGTCTCAGTTGACGGCATTCGAGTGAATGCTTGAATAAAAAAACTCGACCTTGTCGGAGGTGGAGAGTTTCAGGTTAGTCTAGCTGGCAAAGCTGCGCGTAACCAAATGGTGCTGTCTAATCCGTGCCAGGTGAGAAATTAGTCGTTTTTTCGCCTGCCTGCGGCAGATGACCTGCTACGATTATGAAAAAAGTAAATCATTGATAGTAACGCCGAAAACGTACCCGAATCCTATCAAAAGGTCACCAGCAGCTAATCAAGATCGGCTGCCGTAAAGCTTGCTTATTAGTTCAGTTTGAGCACTGGAGGATGATCTGGCAGAGTTACTAGAGTTGTCGGATAGCTATGAAGGAGTAACTACACATGTACTTTTCTTTCATGGTTTGGATGGTGATAAAGAGAAGACATGGCTCTCCGGTGGCACTCCGATTGAGCTATGGCCTCGCTGGTTAGGCGAAGATTTAACTAACGTCGGCATTTGGAGTGTAGGCTACGAGTCGTCATCGACTGCTTGGCGCGGTGGAAGTATGCACCTACCTGATCGGGCAGAAAATGTTTTACCTCTAATTCTGTCCGAACGCCGGCTCTTTGACGGTAATCTGGTCCTCATAGGGCATAGTCTCGGAGGGCTCGTAATAAAACAATTGTTGAGAAGTGCCGATAGGGATGAAAGTAACAACCCCAAGGCTAAGTCTTTTTTACATCGTGTTAGGCGGGTGGTGTTTCTGGGAACTCCGCATTTTGGAGCGGGCTTGTCGCAGCTATCGAAGTTGTTGGGCCCTATTTTTAGACGCTCCTCATCAACGCGAGCTCTTGAACGCAACGATCCGAATCTCAGAGATCTAAATAACTGGTATAGAAGATTTTGCGTTGAAAGCAACTTAGAAAACCTAGTTCTAACCGAAACTAGGTCGATAAGTATATTCGGTGTAAGATTGCCCGCGTTTCTAGGCCATATAGTGCTGCCGGATAGCTCTGATCCAGGTGTAAATGCTATACCTGTTCCCATCGATGCAGACCACATCCAAATATCGAAACCTGCCAGCAGGTCATCAGAAATTTATATTCATATTAGCGAGTTTGTCGGTAGGGATTTTGAACGCCAACATAAAAATTCTGAAATCGAAAAGAGTCTGCTGGCCCAGGAAGGTATTCTCGAAATACTGGTTGATAAAGCTGATGGTCATGCCAAAGCAATAGAAGATGTGAATAAAGTCGTAAGTTCTGTAGAGCGGATTTTTTCGAAGCGGGCAGTTGTGAATGGTACGTCTGCCGTCCTCGATGGTGAGGCCGATCAAAGATTCGAGGTTGTTAAGAAGTGTAGGCTGTTTGCAGAGTATAAATCAGAATCGCATTCGAAAAAACTGGTCGAAAGTTTGCAGGCGGGGGAGTTGGTTGACGTCTCCGCCTCGAATAAAGCACGGATCTTAAGCTGGTGTGTCCGCTTTATATCTGTCTCGGATATTCAATATGCACGCTCACTATTAAAGGAAATAGGTTGCGCAGATGCGTCAAGTGAAACGATAGTTGCACAAGCTTTTATTGAAGGGAAGGATGGGGATTTACCGTCCGCTTTAGCACTATTGGATGAACTGGAAACTCAGAGTGCAAGGTCCGCTGCATTTATTCTTGTGCGCAACGCAAGAGGAGCATTTGAGGCATTGAAATGGTTTGATAGCTCAGAGATTGATCTGAGCGAGCTAGACGCCGATGGAAAATTTTTTTTAGTTCAAAGTTTTATTGAAATAGACAGTTGGGATAAGGCTTTAGAAGTTGTGGATGAGCTTTCCGAAGCTGATTACGAGTGCGCTCCTGCTCTCGCATATCTGTCTGCTCTTGTTTACCTAGCACAAGCAGTTCCGATAGAACTCAGAACATTAGTATTTCAAAGCCCCCCTTTTGACGCTCGGACCTTTCCACTGGCGGCAGACCAACAGGCAATAAAATATAGACAGCGGTCAAAAAGTTTTTTTGAAAAACTTGCCCGCTATGCGGATAATTTGAATCTACAATCTATTGCGGAAATCGCAACTGATAGTGTCTTGTGGTTAGCCCTTAGAGATGAGGATGAGTTTGAGGCAGCTCGCGTAGAACTTGAGAAAAGTATGAGTGATCGAGATGTGTCTCTGAGGCGAGTTCCCCTCGCTATCCAGTTTGGCATAAATATCGATGTTGTATCCGTTGAGCGCGAAATTGAACGAAGAACGGCTTTAAGTGGGGGGAAGTCATCCGATGCCGCAGTCGCACGGTTTGCATTAGCCCTCAGGCAGAGTAGTCCAAAGGCGGTTGTTCATTATATTGATCGTCATAGGGCGCAACTGGAAGAGCATATAAACTATAAAACAATTGCTTTTCTAGAAATTGAAATGTTGGTCCGATCTGGGAAAAAAAGCGCTGCGGAAGAAAGGCTTGTAAAGTTGACAGAAGTCGGACTGACAGATCTTGAACAGAAAAGAATCGAAAGGATAGTTTTCGAAACGTTAGACTCTGACGTGATCTCGCAGCGAATTGCTATGTATGAGTCGAGTAGTTCTATTACAGACTTGCGTAATCTGGTGTCAGAGCTAGAGGATCAAAGAGACTGGATTAGGTTGGTGCGCTATGCTCGCGAAATATTCTCTCTTACCCGAGATACGAAAGATGCGCAGTGTTATGCGAGAACTCTTTATAACGCTGGAAAGGTGGATGAGGTTTTAGAGTTTTTCACTGAATATCCTTTTTTTCTAAAATTGTCAGAAGAACTGCAAAAAATACGATGTTTGGGACTTTATGAGAAAGGTCTCTTCATTGAAGCTCGTGAAGCGCTTCAGCAGCTTAAAAGCAATTTTAAAAACGACGATCAAAGAGGTCTCACAATTAGTATTGCAATAGCCTCGGGTGATTGGGAGTCACTTCAGGTTACGGTGGAAGAAGAGTGGAGCGCGCGAGAAACCCGCTCAGCTATGGACTTGATCCGTACGGCAAAGCTTGCTCAATTGATAGCTTCACCTCGGCTAAAAGAACTGGTGTTCGAGGCTGCACGAAAGGGCGAGAATGATCCAAAAATACTAATTGCTTGTTATGGGATTTCCACTGAGTGTGGCTGGGAAGATGGAGATTCAGCTTTTGGATGGATGCAGGCTGCGAGTGAGTTATCGAGTACAGAAGGCCCGGTGCTTACAATGTCGCTTCAGGAAATAATGGACAGGCAACCGGGTTGGGAGGAGCAGACTAGACAAGCGTACAAGAAAATGGTTGAAGGAGATTTGCCAATATTTGTAGCTGCTAAGCTCCATAATAAGAATCTCCTGAATTTCTATCTTGCTCCCGCCCTTAACAACTTGCAGCAAATTGATGCAAGGAAACGAACCGTAATATATTCATTTTCGGGCTTCAGACCCTTAGTGAAAGCGAGTCCTGATCGGATCGCTTTAGATGTAACCGCTCTGTTGACTCTTGAGTTAGTTGGAGTGCTGGATTTAGTCTTTCACTCTTTCAGTTGTATTGTGATAGTTCATGGGACACTAAAATGGCTATTCGATGAAAAAAATAGCTTGTCGTTTCATCAGCCAAGTAAAGTCCGAGAGGCACACGAACTTAGACAGTTGATGGCTGCTGGTTCCCTTAGACCTTTTGAAACTACGATGAAAGCTGCTGTTGCAATCTCATCTGAAGTTGGAGAGGGTTTAGCGACTATGTTAGCTGCTGCAATTGCACCGACAGAGAATGGAACTCCACAACGTGTAGTGATCCATCCCGGCCCTGTACATCGGATCGGCAGTCTTTTGCTGGAAGTCGCAGACCTATCGACTTACTCTGCTTGCATATGTAACTGCCAAGCGGTTATCGACAAATTAGTAGAGCGTGGAGTGTTAACATCTATAGAGGCTCAAGTTTCAAAAGAGTTTCTCTCTTCACGAGAGCAGTTATGGCCTCAGGCGCCTCAGATAGATGATGCTGCGCATTTGTATCTGGATGATCTTGCAGTTTCCTACTTTCAACACCTGAAATTGCTGCCGAAACTCTCCAGGTCCGGCTTGACCGTTTTCGTTTCGTCGCGTGAGGTTTCAGAATCTGACGAACTTATTAGCTATGAAAAGCAGTCGTTGGCCTCGAGTGCCGTGCTTGAAAATCTCAGATTAAGACTTAGGGATGGAATTTCCTCTGGGAAGATACAGGTTGGCCCGCTTACTCGTGGATCTGAAGACGAAAGTGATAACTCCATGCGTGATCATCCTTGTCTGGATGCACTGAAGTTGACGAGCCTCGCAGATGCGATCGTATCTGATGATAGATATATTAATAAATTCCTTGTATTTGGGGAGGGGGACGACTCACGTCAGGTTTTAACGACAGTCGATATACTGCACATTCTTTCACTGCGAGCGTTGCTGACAGATGTTCAAGTTTCGGAGCTGAAGACTCAGATGCGCAGGATGGGAATGTCACTAGTTTCAGTAGATTCATTCGAACTTCATCATCATTTACTCCAATCAAAAATAGTCGACGGCAGAATAGTAGAGAATGCAGGCTTAATAGCTATCAGGGAAGCGGTGCACAGGATTGCAATGTCGGATTCTTTACAGCTGCCAAAAGAATTTCCGTGGTTATTCGCTATCTTCCAAGAAAGTTATGCTGTGATGAAGTCACTCTGGTTTGAGGGTTGTGATTTGAATGTATCCATACCTCGCTCAAATTGGCTTTTTGGGTTATTAGATATAAGGAAGTGGGCTCATCGTTTTTCGGCTGCGGGCCTGGATGTAGATGCTCAATTTGAAGCGCAGCTAATGGCTCTTATGGTTCTCCCAAATCAAGAGTCTCCTACCGTTCGTAAAAATTACTCCGATTGGATGGAGAAAATTATACTGGGACGGCTAAGAGAGGAAGGTTCTCCGATTTTTAGCAGTTTATTAGAGCAGGCGACTAAGGTCATTGAGGATGTACTCAGCAAACATCTTGATAAAGAGGTGGGCGATGAACACTGACAATGCCTCGTTGATGCTTGAAGTGGCGTTGAGCCTGTTTCCCGAGATTATCAGTAATTCCCTTTTAGACGATCCATCGTTTATTCAGCGGTTTGGTGTCGAAACTACCTCTCGTATCACGTTTGGCGATTCTGCGGTTTCATTTGATAGTAAAAATTTGTTTGACGCTGTTTCCATAATTTTGTCGACTCCTGGTTCTAAGTCGACGGCGAAGGACGTGGACGGTGACGAGTGGGAACTTAGTGTTGAATCTGATAGTGGCGGTAAGTTTACTTTGCTAGCTTGTGGCGAAAGAAGGGCTAAGCTCCCTTACTTTTGGCCACTGTCACCTTGCGCTGATATTCGAGTTTCTCAGTTTGACAAAGAAGCTGAGTTAAATAATTTTAATGGCACAGTGTTTGAGGGTTGGAGAAACAAGCTATCTGCTGCACCTTTAAGCACAAGTAGTATTGATGATCTATGGAAAGATCTTTCATTGACTCCGACGCGATTTGCGGAGTCCTTAGCCGTGAAGTTGCACAGTGAAGATTGCAGTATTTTGGACCTTGTTCCTCGTGAGATTGAATATTATGAGGCGTTAGTGGGGCCGCTGGGGCAAGTCGATAGTCTTTCTAATTACATTCAAGAGACAAACGTTTTTGTGTCCCAGCTTATGGGTTGGAATCATGTGAAGGGATTGAAATGTGCACTGCTCCTTTCTAGTCATTCACAGCTCATTTCTGATATTGATTTGAGCACGTTCAGTGCAGAGAATTTTTGTTCTGTGTTGGAGTATGTTAGGAGCGAAGGGGATGTCTTTTCAAAGGTTGGGATACTAGAGTTAGGTTTCGAGAAAGTCAAAGAGTGGCCGCAAATACAGACCTGTTTATTGGCGCTAATCTCCGATTTAATTCATGACAGTCCGCTCGAGCAGGGCGGAAGATTTTCGTTCATTTCGTCTCTTGTGGTTTTGGTGATAGGTGAGTTGTCTAGGATTAAAATCTTTAAGGATAAACCCCCCTTTTGGGTGCGTCTGGCCGCTATAGCCCATGCATCCAGTATTGAAAGAGTTTATTTGGCTAGCGGTGGCATGCCAGTGAAATTCAAAACCTGGGTGTATGAAAATAGGGGTTTGGATTTTTTTATGAGATCACTTTTGGATATGAGATTGGAACCACGGTGGCAGCCGGAATTTGTGTCGCCAGCGCAGTTGAAATTTGAAATGTTATGCAGGGTCGCAAATGCGTTGAAAAAAAGTTACGAGCATCTCACGTTACCAGAGTTTTCGGATTTGTTAGAGGTCGATGCTAGAGGGGCCAGTAAACTGCTGAAATTTCCTGAATCCTTTCTCCCAGGTCCTCTTGAAGGCGGACTTGCATCCTCACTTCCCATGCCGGAGGAGGTTTTGAGGAATTTGGAAAACCAGCTGACATCTGACAGCGTCAACGTAGATTCTTTCAATTCATTAGTTAATAGTTCGCTGATTTTTAATATTACAATGGATCATGCACGTCTCGCTGCTAGCGCACTTAGAAAAGTAAAATATCAACTTGAGCAGTCTAAGGGGGGCAGTAATTTCTTCGCGTTGATAAGCGGTTTGGCTACCGTTGCTGCTGTGACTAGAAGTAAAGAGCTGGCCGATGAGGTTAGGGTATTGAGTCGTGTGACAAGAAGACGGGAAGATACAACTCTATCGGGAACGGATGAGCTTAGGATAGCTCTTATTTCTGCCGCATCGATTCAGGACTTTCAGCAGTGGTCCGATTTTTTTGGTGATTGGTTAACAGAGATTGCATATGAAGTAGAGGCAGGCGAGCAATCCGTGCTTTTATTAAATAGTCTGAAAGCCATCGTTGAACTTGAGCCGGATCTTTTAAGTGCGTGTTCTAAAGCTGAATCTTCGCTGGTTCTGAGTGCTCATTGACTTCTGAGGGATTATCGTCAACTAATATTTTGGATGTGCAGTAATAAGACGGACATCCAGCGTTGTACTTCAGCTAGAGAGAATCTGCGAGTCTGATAACCCGTATAGGGGGGGCCCCTTAGGGAGGACCCGTAAAATCTGACCGTACGACTCCTTCGCCTGAGAGGAGTCGGACACATCAGATCGGCGGGTCTGGAGCGATCTGTCGCGTCCGTTCGCGCTGAAGGTTCACGCCGTGAAAAGGGGCGAGGGGCTAATCCATAGGTAGCGAAAACGCGGTGTTCCATGTGTTCCATGTGTTCCAGAAACGCTAGACGCCAAGTAAATAAAGGCTTTCAGAGGTGGAACACCAAATGCGATAAACCGGAACACCAGTTACGCGGAACACGTTTGGTGTTCCGCGAGTGATGTTCCGGTTTAGGGGGAGGAGCGTCACGACTGATAGTCGCGACGCGGGCAATCAGGCGGCGATCAGTTGCTCAATGGAGATTGCACCTGCCTTCTCAGTGACCGTATCTACATTGATTGAGCTCGGTCCGAACGGTACATGCAATGGCACGTAGAGGTCAGTCAGGGAGCTCGAACGCCCCATCGCCTTTTCCGTCGCGTGCAGGTGCGCTGCGATGGCGGCGAAGTCCTGAGCTGCCTTGTCTAGGCGGTCGGCCCACATGAACCGTGCTGCACGTAGCTGCTGGTGTCGCAGATCTTTCAAGGTCTGGTTACTCTCTGCAATGGATGCTTCGAGCTTCTCCACTTCATCTTTCAAAGCTTGCGTTGCAGATGCAATGCCCCGCTTGTCACGGGTTGCCTCAGCAAGCGCCTCTGAGGCTTGTCTGAGCGCCTTTTCCGCTCGTTGTTCTTCCGCGTCATCCCCATCGCTCAACGCTACGGAGTAGCTCGCTGCCGCTTGTTTTTCGATGTATTGAGCCTTTTCAATTTCAGTACGTTTCTCTTCTTCCAGTCTTTCGAGTTTGCTCGAAAGCTTGGCGCGTTTGTCTTGCTGCTTTCGCAGATCGTTCTGCACCTGGCTGATTTCTTTCTGTGCCTTTTTAATGTTGCTACCGGCAGATCGAATTCCGTCTTCCCAATCGACCAACGTTTGCAGCCGTCTGATCTCGGAAGCATGGCGAGCTATTTCGGATTTCGCGTTGCTGAGAGCATTGATCACGTCATGTGGGTATGGCGCTCGATTGTGGCGCGTATGTGCATAGAAGCTCTTTGCTTCCTTGGCCGCTGTAGTGAGTTTCGGCAGCTGCTTTTCGAGTTGTTCCATCTCGATTTGGTGTTGCTTGATTTGCTTTTGGTAGTCGCTCATTAGAAGTCTTCCATTTCAGATTTTGATATTCGTTCGATTGGATTCCGGGCAGGCCAGACCCGAAGCGGCCGGCAGCTCTCCTCGATCCAGCAATACTTCACGCGGCTTCGGTTTCAGAGGAGAGGAGCGCGTTGGCATGCACCACGTACGCTCTCGTTTTGGCGAGCCCCGGGAGTCGCACCGATTGCGCAGCACGTCCTTCTGCACTTGCTTCCAGAATCCCGCGCTCGATCAGTTCCCGGTTGACCAAGGTGAGGCTCATGCCTTTGAACACTTCGGCCCTCCACGCGGTGGGCAGGAAGTAGTAGGTGACTAGCGTGTAAACGCCGTCGCCCATACCGTGTTCAACTGTGCGCCGGAAGCCGAGTCGGTCGGTGGTCCGTGGTGCGTGATCGTCGGTTTTGGCGGCAAGACCGTCCCAGCGGGTGAAGCGGCTTTCACCGAATCGCTCGATGACTTGCTGCAATCGACTCACGATGGCGTCACCTTCCATGTTCCCGGCGCCACCGCGTTCCTCGAGCCAAGCATTCAGGCAAACTTGCGCCGCTGTGGTCGCGGTGCCCTCCGGCCAGCCTGTTACACCGAGCGCCGTCGCGAGTTCACCTGCGGCAGCGGCAAGACCAAAGCGAGCAGCGGCACGATGCGCTTGACCGCTGGCGGAAGCAGGAAGAGCCTTGGCGATGAAGCGCTCCACCGTGCGCCCCAGCATGGCTGTCCAGCCGAGCATTTCACCGGGCTTGCACAGCGCTGACAGGAACGCGGTAAGCGGTGTACCGTAGTATTTGCCCACTCGTGCTTTGAGTGCGTCCGACAGGGCGGCGGCGTCTTCGAACCCGTTCAGCACGTCGAACATGCCCAGCCCTTTGCTCGCATCCGCAGGCACCGCCAGCATGCGGATTTCCATCCCTGCCTTTAGCTCTTTGTTCGCATCGGCCATGTGCTGCGCCAGTGTCTTTTCGCCGGTCGAGAGAAATAGCAAGCGCCACTCTTGCACCTGACGGCCTGCTTGCCCTCGATCATTGGCGCGCGCTTTACCCGTGCCGTTGCCGAGCATGTACACCGTTTCACCGATAATGCGCGGATCGCACATACCGATTTCGTCGAGTACCAGAACGCCGTCCGAATGCGCGGCGGCAATCGACTCCAATGCGTTATCCGTCGAGCGCCAGGACCGGACCAGTCGCGGTCCGCCATAGACCGAGGCGGCAACTTGCAGGTGTGTCGTCTTACCGCCGGAGCTGTCTCCGTATAGATGAAAGCCACCTGATTCATGCCCCAGCAAATGCAAAAGCGGTCCGGCAAAGGCCACGCTGGCGACAAACGCCAAGCGGTGATTCCCAACGCAAAGCGCGCCGATCTGCTGTTGCCATTGCTCCAATGTGCCGGCCTCGCTTATGGGAGGAAGCTGCGCGCCGGAATCACAAAAGAACAGATGCTCATGGCTGTTGCCGATCTGCTGATCAGGCAGCAGGTATGCAGGTCCATGCCATCCAAGGCGAGTGACCAAGCGTGCCCGCTCGTTGCTGTCGAACCCTTGCAGGTAACTTTGAAGATCGTTGCGCGCATTGCGACCGGAGCGCGTTCCAGGCAAGCGCAATCCCATATCCACCAGCGGCCCTAATACGTCTTTGCCGAAGTCGCCGGTCATGTTGCGAGCAGGAATGTTCCAACGTTTTTTAGCGCCGTCCGGGTCGTCGAACTCAACCAGCAGACCCCAGTTGTGGCCCTTGTCGTCCCGAGTACGGGCGAGGATCTCCAAGGAGGAGCACACAGGCCGTGACTCACCATCATCGCCGGTATAGAACACACCTTCGGGGGCCAATCGAAAACCACCGGGTAGCAAATCGGTTTTCGATTTTGCCGGTTGTTTGACTGCTGCTTTTGGCTCTGCAGGCTCGTCGGATTGCTCGTGGGCGAGTGAGACGAAAAACTCACCGCTGCGCTCTAGCTCGGCGACGTGTGCTGCCGTCCAACCTTTACCCAGCGCGTCGGCGGCATCGTCCCCGTCGTCCCACTTGCCACCTTTGGCAAACGCTGCTCGATCATCCTTCAAAGTGGGCTTGCGTTTAAACACATTGAGCGCGACAAACCGGACCGATTCGGCGCCGATCTCGTGCAGTTTTTTGGCGACTTCTTCCATGCACGACTTGCCGCTGCTGTCGTTGTCCGGCCAAAGCACAACCGAGCGCCCCTTGAGCGGTGTCAGATCGGCCTTGTGCCAAGAGTTGGACCCGTTCGGCCAGGACGTTGCCACGTAGTCTGGCATCAGTTCGCCCGCCGCGTCGGCGGCTTTTTCGCCTTCGCACAACACGACAGGTACGGCATCGCGCAGTGCCAATTCTTCTAGGCGCAGGAGCGGACGCGGGTCAGGCAATCCCTGCCAGCGCCATTGCGTGGTTTCGCTGTTGGAGCGCTGGCACCAAGTCAGTGGTGCGAAGACTTTTTTGGGCTTGCCGTCTTCATCTGGACCGAGATCAAAGCGGTAAAGAGCCATGAGTGGCTGACCGGTAGCGTCACGGTAGATCCAGACTTTCGAAGGGGCGCCGTGTTCTCGATGGCGGACCGGGCAACGTTTCATAGCGTCGGCCGGGATCGGCTGTATAGCGGTCCATGTTGGCGCTTTGGTTTTGCCTTGAGCGATAGCTGATTGCGCTGCACCGACACTTACGCTCAGCAGTTCGGTTAGCTTCGCGCACGCCTCGACATCGGTGCCGCCGTCCAAGTAGCGGACTAAATCAATCAGGTCGCCACCCTTGTCTCCAGTAGCGAAGTCAGCCCAAGTGCCTTTGTTCAAATTAATCTTGAGCGAGCCGGCGCGCTTGTCAATGCGAGTCGGATTGGGAGCGGTGTATTCCTTGCCACCGTCCACACGCTTTCCGTTGGGCAACCAGTACGCGAGGACACGTTCAATGTCCTTCAGCGAGGCGGCTTTTATGTCGGCGAAGCTCGGACGCTTCACTTTACTGTTCTGGCGCTGGCTCATGTGTCGGCCCTCGACAGGAACAGCGTGTCAGTCACGTCATCGAGCAGTGCTTTTGCCATTTCACCCAAGTACAAGGCAGGCCAACTAAAGCGCTCGCCTTGATCGCTCATAGCTGCATCGCGACTGAGCTGGTTAACGTGCTCTTGGAGTTGGGAAGCGATCTCTAGCGCGTCTTCGACCGGAATGCCCGGGTTCACCCGGAATAGCTTCAAACCGCGGGCGTTTGCGAATGAAAAATCCGTACGGCCAATCGTGGTCAATGCGCTCATAGCGAACCGCCTTTCTGATCCGCTGGGACAGAAGTGTTATCGCCGTGCATGGCAAGGGTTTTGATCAGGCCAAGAGTGCCGCGAACATCCCAAATGACGGCGGCGATAACACGGTTAGAGAGGCGCGACTCACCTTCAAAGTGGTCCTCGAGTAACGTCAGCACCGAGTCGGCGCGCTCAATCGCGCAGGCGATGGCGTCAATCGGTACACCGGCCCCTACACGCTGGCTGACGCTGAGAATGTCTTCGGGCAGGGCAAAGCTCAGGGCGCTGTTCATTGGGCACCGCCTGCGGCTTCGAGAGCGCGAGCTTTGGCCATGTGGTCGTTGTAGCGGGCGAGACGTGTAGCAAGACTGGAGTTGGCGTGTAGAGCGGCGAGAGCCATTGCACGGTGTGCAGCGGCGCGAATTTTGGACGGATTGAGGGCGTGCATAAGTGAAGCTCCTGTATGTGAGGAGCTGCCACGGATCGTCGCCAAACGATGTAAGGGTGGCAGCTGTGCGCGGGTTGGCGAACCGGGCATACAGGACCCCGGCAGACCCGAAGGTCTCCCACGCACAGCCACCATAAAGCAGGAGTGCGGGCACAAAAAAAGCGCCAGCAATCGGTATGGGGGCGCCTGTGCGCCTGTATGTACTCGGGTCGCCAAACCCGATCACTGATTTTGCAGTGATGGCGGCAGGATAACCCCGAGTTTTTATCCGCGCAACCAGCACGAAGCCTTGCGCATTTTTTTGATGCGACATAAATTGACCGGGCATACAGATTGACCTCAAACGCCCCCGGTTGCCGCCGGGGGCGTTTTCGTTTCAGGCGTGGGCTTCCCAACGCAGATTGAGCAGGGGCAGGAAGCCGTCATTGAGCATTGAGCGGGCGTCTTCGTAGGCTTCCGTTTGCTGGCCTTCGTCGACGATCACCGCACCGATGTTTTCGCAGTGGAGTGCGAGGGCGCACCAAGTGCCGTCGGCCCAGCTAAGTACGCTGACCACGCGTCCCTGTTTGTCCTGGCGGCTGCGATAGCGCTCGAGACGCTGCATTGTGGTGGATGAAAAACCGATGCAGCGCAGCACTGAAAAGGGATGCATCAAGGCTTGATTGGCAATCGAACGGCTCACGCTGCCTCCTGCACGTTGGCAAACAATGGGGGCGGAGTTTCACCTTTGAGCCACGCGGCGATCTTGCTGTCTTCTGCGCAGCGACGACGGTGCCGCTCGGCGAGCACATTGCGCCGCTCGTTCAGGCACGTTTCCATGTATTGGGTGAGATCGGACGTGATGCGTAGGTCTGCGTAGAGCCGTTCGTTGATGATCTTTTCTTGCTCGATGTCCTTCTCAACGATATGGCTCCAGACGTGAGGATCATTCGAGTAGCCGTCCTTCTGATCGATCAGCCAGTAGGTGACCCAGTTGTTCAGTGCTGATTGACTCAGCCCTGCGCGGCGGCCTTCTTTCATCGCGAAATGACCGTGGCCGTGAACGCTTGAAAACTCGCGGCGAATAGCGTGTTTGCGGATAATGTCTGGCAGTTCCCAGGCATTGGGAGTGAGCGGCATAACGAGGCCGTCAGGATTGAAAAAGAACGCCTCTTTTTCTTCACCGTTCCAGCTCACGCCGGCGATGGTGCGATGCCGCCAATTGATGCCGCCTTGAGTGTAGAGCTGAAAGCCAACGCTATAGGAGTCGTGGAAGGGGCCTTTGAATGGGCAGTAATTACGCTTCATGCGGCCACCTCATCACGGGCTTCAATGCGACCACGTGCCCACGCTTGGACTTCGGACAAAACCCAGGCGACCGGGGCGCCGCGAGCGTTGCTGTTTGTGAGCTTTACAGTTTTTGGAAAGTTACTTTCAGGCTCATTCATCAGCTTGTAGATAGTCGGGCGGGCGAGACCGACGATACTCATGACCTCGCCAATTCGGATAAGGGTCAGCGATGGGTCGATTGGCGTGGAGTCGTTTGCAGCGGAGTGGAGGCGAGAGGTTTTCATTTCTCGTTCCTCGCGGTTGCGGGAGAGCTGTGTGTGCGGCTTTCGAGCCACGTCGACACATCCTTAGGTCGATAACGCACACGGCTTCCGACTTTTACATACGGCAGCGGATTGCGACGCGAACTGCGCCAAGCGGCGAGTGTACGGTGCGATAGACCCAGGGTGGCGGCCACCTGATCGGGCGTGAGCAAGTCGGTGGCGAAGGGCGGAAGAGGGGAGATGGATTGGCGCGTTGTGTCAGTCATTTAGCGTTTCCTGTAGTCGTTAAGAGATACAGGGCTAACGCTAAGTGCAGAAAGGGAAACGAACAGTGGTTCGTTTCCCTTCTAAATGATTTCAGGCGTGTAGAGTGGGCTGGACTGGACATCCATTCGCGCGGTTACCAAACCCTCGAGTGAGACCTGGAAGGTAGCAGCCTAGTCTGATGATCCCCTTGGACACAGCCAGATAGCAATCGCAGGAGTCGTGCCAGGGCTATCTAATCGTTAATTTCTGATATCCGTGTTAAAAAATAAAACTCACAAGCATTTTATCTAAGGCGTCTGCAGGCAATACTGACATCTTTGTAAGAGTCGTTTTGCGTGTTGTAGATGAAGCTGATGTCGAAATAAGGTCTGATAAAAGTTTGAAGTAATACGCTATTGTCTTTCTGCGTAACTTCGTAAAACTCTCTATCGAAATCGCTTTGTCGGCTGAAATAGTCTAGCTTAGGGACTTCCAGCCAAATCTCCAGTATTCGTATGTTGAAGGTGTATGATAAGAAAACTTCGCTCTTTCCTAATTCTTCGCCGCTTTCTAAATGCTCATCCTCTAATCCTTCCATAACATCCACATCAGAGAAAATCAGATTTTGCAGTGGCAGTCCAGCCCAGCTTGTACCATCAAGTACGTTTAGCAACTCACTAGCTGATATGTTGCGAAAAAATTTGCAGCCCTCTTCAATTAATATGTCATTTATAAGGCCGTTGTTTACAAGGTTTTCATTTTTCTCAACGTGGTCGCGTACAAACGAGAATAGGGAATCGCAAGGTCGAATTTTTGCAGTTATATCATGTGTATTGAGATCATTTACTAAGTCTTTATGTAAGGTTAATTCGGAGCCTTTCTTTTCGAAAAAATCGGAAGTGTTGTTTGTTAAAAAAACAACGTCACCCTTATATTTGGTTTTCTTCAGGTGATGGACTAGGGAAAGCCAGATGAGTGTGTCTCTGTATCCTTTTTCACCGTCGGAAAACGGCTTTTTATTGCTCAGTGCACGTGCTACAACCTCTCTGTGGCTGACTTCTTCGTATTCGAGGAATTCAAGGTTGTCACAACGATCTTCTAGGTGTTCGATAAAATCAAAATCATAGCTTTCCGCTGTCGATAGATCAGGTGCTAGCGGTTGTGGCAAGAGTTTGACTAGGGATTTTAATTCGTTTTTGATTTTTTGTATGGCCTCAAGTGTTTCGCGTCGACGAATATTTTCCACCTCCTCACATACTACTTTGGAGATGAGAAGCTCTTCGTTCTCATTTGCTATGTAGTGGAAGAAGTATCTAAAGTTGGACTGCCTCATAAACCAATCATTGTAAAAAATGTTTGTGTCGACGTAGATTTTCATGGGGTCCCTGATTTGAAAATTTGGATTTTTAGTTTGCTGCTCTGGGGGCGTTGAGTGCTTTTAGAGATGATTAGTATCTATGTGGGTCTAAGTAAGTATTCCGGCAGAGGTTAAAATGTTGCGTATTTGTTTTTTAGATAGCTTGGCCGAACTCCCTGGCGCTTTTAGCGCACTGTCAGTACCAAAAATAATGCCGACGATCTCTCGTTTTGATCGTCCGTCGTTGAGGAGGCGCGTAGCATGCGAGCAAATACTCTGATTGCGATCTGCAGAGGCCTCACGGCGTATGCCCGCTGAGTTATTTCCAGCTTTTCTAGCAGTGACGCTGATTCGGGTTTTCTCTCTACTGCTTAATACTGGCGAGGCATACACCCTCGCTAGAATCATGTAGTGCTGGGCTGCACCAATAAAGTCTGCCGCTTGTTCACGAGCATCGGCTTCAAGGGAAGCCTGCTTTTGACGGATTTCGTTCACAAGCACGTCGAAACTTTCAGGGGACTCTTCAGCTAAAGCAATCAGAATATCCCGCTCACCGCTGTAAAGATCCTCGTGAAATTCCCTCAACCATCGGCCCAGCACTTCAATCGCGCGGCAAGCGCGATCTAGTGCCAATGCCGCAACGCATTGGCAATCTGTAAAAGCTGACTCCGTGGACTCGCCGATAAACCATCGGATGGTGCTAGCTAAGTCATCCTGAAACAATCCTATGCGTTGATGAATATTGTAGGAGTGACGTCTAACCTCTCGTAGAACGCGGACTGCGTCTACTGTCCATTCGCCAGCGTCGTTCAGATGATTTGCCCAATGCAGTTGACCCTCGCGGATGAGTTCAACGACTCGATTGATGCGCTCTGCGAATTCTTCGTACAGCACTAGATGCTCAAGCGCCTCGATGTTCTCCCAGCCTTCGACGTCGATCGGGACGCTTAAATTGAATCTGCTATTCATTATTTTCCCCTCGCCCCGTTTACGGACCCGAAAAAACGCGATCGCCTGCGCCCGCCGATGCTAGGAAGCCGACAGAGAGAAGAAGGCCATTTAAGCCTCTGGCCGTGGCTGATTCCGGAACACCTTATGTGTTCCGTCTCCCATGTGTTCCACCTGCAGGCCATTTGTGTTCCACCGCTGAAAGCCACGAAATTAGAGGCTTTCAGGAGTTTCGGAACACATGGAACACGCGGAACACCGTTTTTTTGAGGGTTCGGAGTTTGCACGGTCAAATCGCCTTTCCAAACTGGCCTGGCACAACGTTCCCGGTCTGTAGTTTGTCCAGATGATCGGCATACCACTGCATCATTGCTGTCCGTTGCTCGAGGTACTGAGCTTTGTTGTAGACCCCCGAGATACCCTCTTCTTTGTGGGCCAATTGGGCCTCCACATGTTCCTTTGGCCATCCGTGTTCACGGAGCAGGGTGCTCGCTGTATGGCGTGTGCCGTGGCCAACAAGACGTCCTTTATAGCCAATGGTCGCGAATACCTTATTTATCGTGTTTTCACTGATCGTAGGATTCTTCGCGCCTACTCCAGGAAATAGCCAGCGGCTGCGTCCGGTTAAAGTGTGCAGCTCTCTAAGGGCGATCAGCGCTTGGCGCGGAAGGGGACACACAAAGTCTCGGCGCATCTTCATCTTCGATGCAGGTGTAGTCCAAAGAGCTCTATCGAGATCAAACTCTTTCCACTCCGCTAGACGAACCATTCCCGGCCTTGAGGCTGTCCATATGCAAAGCCATGCCGCCGTTCGGGCGGTCAGTCTGCTGGGAGTGTTCTTTAAGGCGGTCAGAAACTCGCCAAGTTCGGGCTCTAGCAAATGAGGGTGTTGTTGAGTCTTCGGTGCTTGAGCTGCGATGTCGCGTAGACGGCTACCGGGATCGTTTTCTGTCAGTCCTAAGCCGATTGCTCTGCCGAAAATCTGATTGACCCATGTCCGACATTTTTCAGCAACGTTATGCGCCTCCCGAGCTTCGAGTGAGGCCTGGAGATTTGCACAGTCGGTTCGGGTTATTTCGTCCAGAGGTTTATCACCAAGCGCTGGAAGAATGTCTTTGTCGAGGTAGGTGCGGATTTTATTGAGAGTGGAGGAGGCGAGACCTTTTTCCTCCTTTGCCTTGAGCCAAGCTTCCGCAGCCGCTCTGAAGGTTCGGGTTCGAGCGGCATCGATTGCCGCTTTTGCCGAGCGTTTTTGTTCCAGAGGATCCGCACCGCTGCTGACGACCTTTCGTAGCTCAGCTGCTTTTTCGCGGGCAAGTGCGCCGCTGACTTCTGGATAGCCTCCAAGGCCCATCCATGCCCAATTGCCTGCAGGACGCTTGTACCGGAGTTGCCATGATTTGCCCCCGTCCGGTTTGACCCGGAAATATAAGCCGTTTCCATCCAGCTCCCGGTATTCCTTTGTTTCGGGTTCAAGTCCTGCAAGGGTGGTATCGGCGAGAGGGCGGCGCTTGATGTCTGCGCGCTTCATCCTTGTATCCCAAAGTTAGGTAATTTTCTCAGGATACAAGGAGGGATACAGGGATACAACGGATAGGGGAGACAGGGGGAAACAGTTAGGCACAAAAAAACCGGCCAAGTGGCCGGTTTCTTTGGGTCTGAGAGACTGGTAGAGACTCTCAGATACTGCTATGTGGTGCCCCGAGGGAGACTCGAACTCCCACTCCTTTCGAAAACGGATTTTGAATCCGCCGCGTCTACCAATTCCGCCATCAGGGCTCAATGGCGGCGAAGTATAGAGAGGTGCCTACCGTTGGTCAATCACGTTTCATGGTCAATTTTCGATATTTCCGCTAGACTTTCCGGCCCTGCTAGACGAACCCCATCATGCGCGTTGCTGACTTTACCTTCGAGCTTCCTGATTCGCTGATTGCCCGCCATCCTTTGGCCGAGCGTCGCGGTAGTCGCCTGTTGACCCTGGATGGGGTCAGCGGCGCCCTGGCACACCGTCAATTCACTGATCTGCTGGAGCATTTGCGCCCCGGCGATCTGATGGTGTTCAACAATACCCGGGTGATTCCGGCGCGCCTGTTCGGGCAGAAGGAGTCCGGCGGCAAGCTGGAAATCCTCATCGAACGCGTGCTCGATTCCCACCGCGTGCTGGCCCATGTGCGTTCCAGCAAGTCGCCGAAGCCGGGTTCGAAGATCCTGATCGACGGCGGCGGCGAAGCCGAGATGCTGGCGCGTCACGATGCGCTGTTCGAGCTGGGGTTTGCCGAAGAAGTGCTGCCGCTGCTTGATCGCGTCGGCCACATGCCGTTGCCTCCTTATATAGACCGCCCGGACGAAGGTTCGGATCGCGAGCGCTATCAGACCGTGTATGCCGAGAAACTCGGCGCGGTGGCGGCGCCGACCGCCGGGCTGCATTTCGATCAGACGCTGATGGAAGCGATCGCCGCCAAGGGTGTCGAGACTGCGTTCGTCACGCTGCACGTCGGCGCCGGCACGTTCCAGCCGGTGCGCGTCGAGAAGATCGAAGATCACCACATGCACACCGAGTGGCTGGAAGTCGGTCAGGACGTGGTCGATGCAGTCGCCGCTTGCCGTGAGCGCGGCGGTCGAGTCATCGCTGTCGGCACCACCAGCGTGCGTTCGCTGGAAAGCGCCGCCCGCGATGGCGTGCTCAAGCCGTTCAGCGGCGACACCGACATCTTTATCTTCCCGGGCCGGCCGTTCCACGTGGTCGATGCCTTGGTCACCAATTTCCATTTGCCCGAATCCACGCTGTTGATGCTGGTTTCGGCATTCGCCGGTTATCCGGAAACCATGGCTGCCTACAAAGCCGCGGTCGATAACGGATACCGCTTTTTCAGCTACGGTGATGCGATGTTCATCACCCGTAATCCCGCTCCCCGCGGCCCAGAGGAATCCGTATGAGTCGCACCTGTCGTATGTCTTTCGAGTTGCTTGCCACCGATGGCAAGGCTCGTCGTGGTCGTCTGACCTTCCCTCGTGGCACCGTCGAGACCCCGGCCTTCATGCCGGTGGGCACCTACGGCACGGTCAAGGGCATGTTGCCGCGTGACATCGTCGCCACGGGCGCGGAGATCATTCTGGGCAACACCTTCCACCTGTGGCTGCGCCCGGGTACCGAAGTGATCAAGGAACACGGCGACCTGCACGATTTCATGCAGTGGAAAGGTCCGATCCTGACCGACTCCGGCGGTTTCCAGGTGTTCAGCCTCGGCGCCATGCGCAAGATCAAGGAGGAGGGCGTGACCTTCGCCTCCCCGGTCGACGGCTCGAAAGTGTTCATGGGCCCGGAAGAGTCGATGCAGGTCCAGCGTGATCTGGGCTCGGACATCGTGATGATCTTCGACGAATGCACGCCGTACCCGGCTGACGAAGACGTGGCCCGTGTGTCCATGGAGCTGTCGCTGCGCTGGGCCCAGCGTTCGAAGAATGCCCATGGCGACAACACGGCGGCGCTGTTCGGCATCGTTCAGGGTGGCATGCACCAGGACCTGCGCATGCGCTCGCTGGAAGGTCTGGACAAGATCGGCTTCGACGGCCTGGCCATCGGCGGTCTGTCGGTGGGCGAGCCCAAGCATGAAATGATCAAGGTGCTGGACTACCTGCCGGGCATGATGCCGGCTGACAAACCTCGTTACCTTATGGGCGTTGGCAAACCGGAAGATCTGGTTGAGGGTGTGCGCCGCGGTGTGGACATGTTCGATTGCGTGATGCCAACCCGTAATGCCCGCAACGGGCATCTGTTCATTGATACAGGCGTGCTGAAGATCCGTAACGCGTTCCATCGCCATGATGATTCGCCGCTGGATCCGACCTGCGATTGCTATACCTGCCAGAACTTCTCCCGCGCTTATCTGCATCATCTGGACAAGTGCGGCGAAATGCTCGGCAGCATGCTCAATACCATCCACAATTTGCGCCATTATCAGGTGCTGATGGCTGGTTTGCGCGAGGCTATTCAACAGGGTACATTGGCCGCCTTTGTCGATGCCTTCTACGCCAAACGCGGGCTTCCCGTTCCGCCTTTGGACTGAGTTTTCTGACCCCAAGATTCAACATTTGCAACTGGAGTGCTAAATGAGCTTTTTTATCTCTAATGCCATGGCTGACGCGGCTGCACCGGCTGCAGCGCCTATGGGCGGCGGCTTCGAGTGGATTTTCCTGGTCGGCTTCCTGGTCATCTTCTACCTGATGATCTGGCGTCCACAGGCCAAGCGCGCCAAAGAGCAGAAGAACCTGCTGAGCAGCCTGCAGAAGGGCGACGAAGTGGTCACCACCGGCGGCATCGCCGGCAAGATCACCAAAGTGGCCGATGACTTCGTGGTTCTGGAAGTTTCCGACACCGTGGAAATGAAGTTCCAGAAGGGCGCCATCGCCGCCACGCTGCCAAAAGGCACGCTGAAAGCGATCTAAGGTTCCAACTTCTACTCAATCGACGGGGCGCGCAAGGCGCCCCGCGTTCATAACGGGCGGCGTGATGCTGAACAAATATCCTCTGTGGAAATACATTCTGATCCTGGCGGTGCTGGCGATCGGTCTGATTTATTCCGCTCCGAATCTATACCCCGATGACCCGGCCATTCAGATCAGCGGCGCCAGCACGGCCCTGCAGGTCAATCAGGCCGATCTGGATCGCGTGAGCACCGCGCTCAAGGAATCCGGGATCAACGTCAAGGCATCGAGCCTGGCTGCGAACGGCAAGGGCGGTCTGATCCGTCTGACCAAGGCTGAAGACCAGCTGCCGGCCAAGGACGTTGTCCGCAAGGCATTGGGTGATGACTACGTCGTCGCGCTGAACCTGGCACAAACCACCCCGCAATGGCTGCGCAGCGTGGCCGCGCACCCGATGAAGCTGGGTCTGGACTTGTCCGGTGGTGTGCACTTCCTGCTGGAAGTGGACATGGACAAAGCTCTCGATGCCCGCCTGAAAGTCTACGAAGGCGACGTCAAGAGCCTGTTGCGCAAGGAGAAACTGCGTTATCGCAGCCTGCCGCAACTCAATGGCGCCATTCAGCTGGGCTTCAGCGATGCTGACTCCCGCGAACAGGCCCGTGCGCTGATCCGCAAGAATTTCAACGATTTCGACATTGTTCCGGCCGACCTCAACGGTCAACCGGTGCTGCGTCTGGCGATGACCCCGGCCAAGCTGGCGGAAATCCGTGAATACTCCATCAAGCAGAACTTGACCACGGTACGTAACCGCGTCAACGAGCTGGGTGTTGCCGAACCGATCGTCCAGCGTCAGGGCGCCAACCGAATCGTGGTTGAGCTGCCGGGCGTGCAGGACACTGCCGAAGCCAAGCGTATCCTCGGCAAGACGGCCAACCTGGAGTTCCGTCTGGCTGCAGAGCCGGGTGCTTCGAAAGCCACTTCCGAAACTTTCGAATTCCGCGAAGGCAATCGTCCTCCTGCCCAGATCGAGCGTGGCCTGATCATCACCGGTGACCAGGTGACTGACGCCAAGGCCGGTTTCGGCGAGCACGGCACACCTGAAGTGAACATCCGTCTGGATGGCCACGGTGGCGAGCTGATGAGCCGCGCTACCCGCAGCAACGTCGGTCGCAGCATGGCGGTGATCTTCATCGAGCAGCGTCCGGTCACCACTTACACCAAGCAAGTGGTCGACGGCGTCGAGAAAGACGTCGCGGTGCAGACCTTCAAGGAAGAGAAGAAGATCATCAGCCTGGCGACCATTCAATCGCCGCTGGGTGCTCAGTTCCGTATCACCGGCCTGAACGGCCAGGGCGAGTCGTCCGAACTGGCGCTGCTGCTGCGTGCCGGTGGTCTGGCTGCTCCGATGTACTTCGCTGAAGAACGTACCATCGGCCCGAGCCTGGGTGCGGACAACATCACCAAGGGTATCGATGCATCGCTGTGGGGCATGCTGTTCGTCTCGCTGTTCATCATCGCCATCTACCGTTTCTTCGGCCTGATCGCCACCGTCGCACTGGCGGTGAACATGGTGCTGCTGCTGGCGCTGATGTCGCTGCTGGGCGCTACGCTGACCCTGCCGGGTATCGCCGGTATCGTGTTGACCATGGGTATGGCGGTCGACGCCAACGTACTGATCTTCTCGCGGATTCGTGAAGAGATCGCCGCCGGCATGACCGTGCAGCGTGCAATCAACGAAGGCTTCGGTCGGGCATTCACTGCGATTCTCGACGCCAACCTGACCACCTTGCTGGTCGGCGGCATCCTCTTCGCCATGGGCACCGGCCCCGTGAAGGGCTTCGCAGTAACCATGTCCCTCGGGGTTCTGACTTCGATGTTCACGGCCATCATGGTCACCCGCGCGATGGTCAACCTGATCTTCGGCGGTCGTGACTTCAAGAAGTTGTGGATTTAAGGGGCTGCCATGTTACGTACAATCAACTTCATGGGCGTCCGCAACTTTGCGTTCGGCGTCACTGTATTTCTGACCTTGCTGGCAATCTTCAGTGTGTTCCACAAGGGCATGAACTGGGGTCTGGACTTCACCGGCGGTACGCTCATCGAGCTGACCTACGAGCGTCCGGCCGATGTCACCAAGGTGCGCGAGCAACTGGTTTCTTCCGGTTATCACGAAGCCGTCGTGCAGAACTTCGGCGCGACCACCGATCTGCTGGTGCGCATGCCGGGTGAAGACCCGCAGCTGGGCCATCAGGTGGCGGAAGCGCTGCAGAAGGTCGGCGGCGACAACCCGGCGACCGTCAAGCGCGTCGAGTTCGTCGGCCCGCAGGTCGGTGAAGAGCTGCGTGACCAGGGCGGCATGGGCATGCTGCTGGCGCTCGGTGGCATCCTGATCTACCTGGCTTTCCGCTTTCAGTGGAAGTTTGCGGTCGGCGCTATCGTGTCGCTGATTCACGACGTGATCGTGACCGTGGGTATCCTGTCGTTCTTCCAGATCACCTTCGACCTGACGGTGCTGGCGGCGGTACTGGCGATCATCGGTTACTCGCTCAACGACACCATCGTCGTGTTCGACCGGGTGCGTGAGAACTTCCGTGTTCTGCGCAAGGCCACGCTGATCGAGAACATCAACATCTCGACCACCCAGACCCTGCTGCGGACCATCGCGACCTCGGTTTCGACCTTGCTGGCGATCGCGGCACTGCTGTTCTTCGGCGGTGACAACCTGTACGGCTTCTCCCTGGCGCTGCTGGTGGGTGTTCTGGCGGGTACCTACTCGTCGATCTACATCGCCAACGTGGTGCTGATCTGGCTGAACCTGTCGACGGAAGACCTGATTCCGCCGGTCAACACCGAGAAGGAAGTCGACGACCGTCCATAACGGCCATCGTTTTCCCGGTTGTCAGTCAAAAAAGACGCGAGTTGAACTCGCGTCTTTTTTTTTGCTCCAAGGCTGGGAGAAGCGCGGGCGCGTCCCGCATGTGATGGTCAGGAGGTTCATGTGAACAAGTCGTTGCTGGTTGGTGCGGTATTGGGTGCTGTCGGTGTGACTGCCGGGGGTGCTGTTGCCACCTACAGCCTGGTTAAAAGCGGCCCTGAGTATGCGCAAGTGCTGGCCGTAGAACCGGTCAAAACACAGATCAAGACTCCACGTGAAGTGTGCAAGGATGTGACAGTGACCCGGCAGGCGCCGGTGAAAGATCAACACCAGATCGCCGGCACCGTGGTCGGTGCGCTGGCGGGTGGTCTGCTGGGTAACCAGATCGGCGGCGGCACCGGCAAGAAGATTGCCACGGTGGCCGGTGCGGTCGGTGGTGGTTACGCCGGTAACAAGGTTCAGGAGGGTATGCAGGAGCGTGATACCTACACCACGACTCAGACTCGCTGTAACACGGTGAATGACATCAGCGACAAGGTCGTGGGCTATGACGTCCGGTATTCGCTGGACGGCAAGGAAGGCAAGGTGCGGATGGATCGTGATCCGGGCAACCAGATTCCGGTCGACAAGGAAGGCAAGCTGATCCTGTCGCAGAACGAGCCGGGCCAGTGACTGGTTGATGGCTTATAAGAAAAGCACCCTTCGGGGTGCTTTTTCATGCCCATAAAAAAACACCCCGAAGGGTGTTTTTTTGGTTTCGCGAAGCGCTTAGCGCTTCAGCGAGGCCGGCAGGTGCGGCTGGATCGCCGTCAGAACTGCCTTGAAGCATTTGGTGTTGCCGGCAACGACGTGGCCTTTTTCAAGGAAGTCGTGACCGCCGGTGAAGTCGCTCACCAGGCCGCCTGCTTCCTGAATCAGCAGGGCGCCAGCAGCCATGTCCCACTCGGACAGACCCGACTCCCAGAACGCGTCGAAACGGCCGGCGGCCACGTAAGCCAGATCCAGGCTTGCCGAACCGGCGCGGCGGATGCCGGCAGTCTGGCCAACCAGGGCGCGGAACATGCCCAGGTAGTTGTCGAGGTTGTCCATCTGGTCGTCACGGAACGGGAAGCCGGTGCCGAGCAGAGCGCCGTCCAGGCTTGTGCGACCGCTGACACGCAGGCGGCGACCGTTCAGTTGAGCGCCGCGACCACGGCTGGCGGTGAATTCTTCCTGGCGAACCGGATCCAGAACAACGGCGTGTTCCAGGCGACCACGGTATTTACAGGCAATGCTGACAGCGAAGTGAGGAATGCCGCGCAGGAAGTTGGTGGTGCCGTCCAGCGGATCGATGATCCACAGGTATTCTTCGCCTTCGATGCCGGTGCCGGCGTGCAGGCCGGTCTCTTCACCCATGATCGAGTGATTCGGGTAAGCCTTGCGCAGGGCGTCGATGATTTTCTGTTCGGCGGCGCGATCGACCTCGGATACGTAATCCTTGGCGTCTTTTTCGTCGACCTTGATGGTATCCAGGCGCTCGATGGAGCGGAAGATCAGTTCACTGGCGCTGCGGGCGGCGCGCAGCGCGATATTCAGCATGGGCTGCATGGATGTGTCACCTAAGGTTGTTAAAGAAAGCCGCGCATTCTATCAGAACTTTTCTTCAGGTGAAGGTCGCTGTTCGCTTTCATAGCTTAACGGTAGGCTGTTCTGTAAGATTTGCACCCCTTTGCCGAGTCCGAGAGCGCCCGCCGTGCTGCAAAATATTCGTGTCGTCCTGGTCAACACCAGCCATCCGGGAAACATCGGCGGGACTGCGCGCGCCATGAAAAACATGGGCCTGTCGCGCTTGGTGCTGGTTGATCCGCGCGTCTTTCCGCATCACGAAGCCGATGCTCGTGCTTCGGGTGCCGGTGACATCCTTGAAAACGCGCAAGTCGTCGCCACCTTGGAAGACGCCTTGGTCGGTTGCAATCTGGTGCTTGGCACCAGTGCCCGTGACCGGCGTATTCCCTGGCCATTGCTGGACCCGCGCGAGTGCGGGACCAAAGTGGTCGAGGAGGCAGGGCAGGGCGCGGAAATCGCGCTGGTGTTCGGTCGTGAAGATTCCGGACTGACCAACGACGAGCTGCAGCGATGTCACTATCACGTGCACATCCCCTCCGATCCTGAGTTCAGCTCGCTGAACCTCGGGGCGGCGGTGCAGGTGTTGAGCTATGAAGTGCGCATGGCGTGGCTGGCTGCACAAGGTCAGCCGACGAAGATCGAGAAGGAAGAAGTGGCCTCCGTGAAAAGCGCAGAGCTTGCGACCATGGATGAGCTGGAGCGGTTCTATGAACACCTGGAACAGACCCTGGTGGCCATCGAATTCCTCGATCCGGAAAAACCGCGGCACTTGATGGCGCGCCTGCGCCGGTTGTACGGACGCAGCTCGGTCAGCCGGGCGGAAATGAATATTTTGCGTGGCATCCTCACGGAAACCCAGAAAGCGGCCCGTGGCGAGCTCCTTAAGCGGAAGGATTAATGATGTTCGAGCGTTTGCGTGAAGATATCCAGAGCGTATTCCACCGAGACCCGGCGGCGCGTAACGCTTTTGAAGTCCTGACCTGCTACCCCGGCATGCATGCAATCTGGATTCATCGACTGGCCGGCATGCTCTGGCGCAATGATCTGAAATGGCTGGCGCGGCTGGTGTCGAACTTTGGTCGCTGGCTGACCGGGATCGAGATCCATCCGGGTGCCAAGGTCGGTCGACGCTTCTTCATCGACCACGGCATGGGCATCGTGATCGGCGAAACCGCTGAAATCGGCGATGACGTGACGATCTATCAGGGCGTCACCCTGGGTGGTACCAGCTGGAACAAGGGCAAGCGTCACCCGACACTCGGCGATGGCGTCGTGGTGGGGGCGGGCGCGAAGGTGCTCGGTCCGTTCACTGTGGGTGCCGGCGCCAAGGTCGGGTCCAATGCCGTGGTCACCAAAGAAGTGCCACCGGGTGCCACCGTGGTGGGGATTCCGGGCCGGATCATCGTCAAGTCCGATGACGAGGCTGACGCCAAGCGCAAGGCGATGGCCGAGAAGATCGGCTTTGATGCCTACGGCGTCAGTGAAGACATGCCCGATCCGGTGGCGCGCGCCATCGGCCAGTTGCTCGATCACCTGCAAGCGGTGGACGGACGTCTGGAGGGAATGTGCGGCGCGCTGAAGGATCTGGGCAGTAATTATTGTGCGAAAGATCTGCCCGAGCTGCGTGAAGAAGACTTCGCCTGCGTCAAGGGCAAGGACGAATCCAAGCTCCACTGACGCACTTGCAGGGCTGCTGCCGACCGGTGTGCCATTAGGCCGCAGACCCTGCTATCATTCGCGCGCTCTTTTGCGGGTAAACCCGACTAAAGCACTAGGTCTTATAGTTGACTTAAATGCTCGGGAATTGCATACTCCCGCCCATTCCGAACTCCGTGGTAATTGTCCATGCGACTGACTACAAAAGGCCGATACGCCGTGACCGCCATGCTTGACCTGGCGTTGCACGCGCAACACGGGCCGGTGTCCCTGGCCGATATCTCCGAGCGCCAAGGCATCTCCCTGTCCTATCTCGAACAGCTTTTCGCCAAGCTGCGCCGCAGCAACCTGGTTTCCAGCGTTCGCGGTCCGGGCGGTGGCTACCAGTTGTCCCGCGACATGCAGGGCATCCAGGTGGCTCAGGTGATCGATGCGGTGAACGAATCGGTCGATGCAACAAAATGCCAGGGCCAGGGCGACTGCCACTCCGGTGACACCTGCCTGACCCATCACCTGTGGTGCGATCTGAGCCTGCAGATTCACGAATTTCTCAGCGGTATCAGCTTGGCCGACCTCGTAACTCGCCGTGAGGTGCAGGAAGTGGCCCAGCGTCAGGATCAGCGTCGTTGCAATGGCAAGGCGCCGCGCCTGGACAAGATTGAAGCGTCCGCCGTCGAATGACAGCCAGAGAGCTAGCGGCACGCCAGCCAGCCTGATTTAGGAGATAGTCCATGAAATTGCCGATTTACCTTGATTACTCTGCGACCACCCCGGTCGATCCGCGCGTTGCGCAAAAAATGAGTGAATGCCTGCTGGTCGACGGAAACTTCGGTAACCCGGCGTCCCGTTCCCACGTGTTCGGCTGGAAAGCCGAAGAGTCCGTCGAAAACGCCCGTCGTCAGGTGGCCGATCTGGTCAACGCCGACCCGCGTGAAATCGTCTGGACCTCCGGTGCCACCGAGTCCGACAACCTGGCAATCAAGGGTGCGGCACATTTCTACGCCTCCAAGGGCAAGCACCTGATCACCTCCAAGATCGAACACAAGGCTGTCCTCGACACCATGCGCCAGCTGGAGCGTGAAGGTTTCGAAGTCACCTACCTCGATCCGACCGAAGATGGCCTGATCACCCCGGCCATGATCGAAGCCGCGCTGCGCGAAGACACCATCCTGGTGTCGGTGATGCACGTGAACAACGAAATCGGCACCGTCAACGATATCGCCGCCATCGGCGAGCTGCTTCGCTCCAAAGGCATCCTGTTCCACGTCGACGCCGCTCAGTCCACCGGCAAGGTCGAAATCGACCTGCAGAAACTGAAAGTCGACATGATGTCGTTCTCCGCCCACAAGACCTACGGCCCTAAAGGCATCGGCGCGCTGTACGTCAGCCGCAAGCCGCGTGTGCGCATCGAAGCGACCATGCACGGCGGCGGTCACGAGCGCGGCATGCGTTCCGGCACCCTGGCGACTCACCAGATCGTCGGCATGGGCGAAGCGTTCCGTGTGGCCAAGGAAGACATGGCTGCCGAAAACGTCCGCATCAAGGCGTTGAGCGACCGTTTCTACAAGCAGGTCGAGCACCTGGAAGAGCTGTACGTCAACGGCAGCCTGACCGCCCGCGTTCCGCACAACCTGAACCTGAGCTTCAACTACGTTGAAGGCGAGTCGCTGATCATGGCGCTCAAGGATCTGGCGGTTTCGTCCGGTTCGGCCTGCACCTCGGCGTCGCTTGAGCCTTCGTACGTACTGCGCGCCCTGGGCCGCAACGACGAACTGGCACACAGCTCGATCCGTTTCACCTTCGGCCGTTTCACCACCGAAGAAGAAATCGACTACGCCGCGCAGAAAGTCTGCGAGGCCGTTACCAAGCTGCGCGCTCTGTCGCCGCTGTGGGACATGTACAAAGACGGCGTCGATATCTCGAAGATCGAGTGGGCGGCACACTAAATATAGAAGCCGCCGGATACAGATCCTGTAGCGACGCGGCGGTTTACGCAGCGCAGTTGCAGGGTCTCAAGAGCGGCCCTGATGAGTGAGGATTGAGAATCATGGCTTACAGCGAAAAGGTCATCGACCACTACGAAAACCCGCGCAACGTCGGCAAGATGAACGCGGAAGATCCTGATGTCGGCACCGGCATGGTCGGCGCTCCGGCGTGCGGCGACGTGATGCGTCTGCAAATCAAGGTCAACGATCAGGGCGTTATCGAAGACGCCAAGTTCAAGACCTACGGCTGCGGTTCGGCTATCGCCTCCAGCTCCCTCGCTACCGAGTGGATGAAGGGCAAGACCCTGGACGAAGCTGAAACCATCAAGAACACTCAGCTGGCCGAAGAACTGGCCCTGCCGCCAGTGAAAATCCACTGCTCGGTTCTCGCTGAAGACGCCATCAAGGCCGCCGTTCGCGATTACAAGCAGAAGAAAGGCTTGATCTAAGCATTGGGCGACGAGTAAGGAGTCAATGATGGCTATCAGCATGACAGAAGCGGCTGCTCGACACGTGCGACGCTCCCTCGACGGGCGCGGCAAGGGTGAAGGGATTCGTCTGGGTGTTCGCACCACGGGCTGTTCCGGCCTTGCCTACGTGCTGGAGTTTGTCGACGAGGTGGTTGCAGAAGATCAGGTGTTCGAGAGTCACGGCGAAAAAGTGATCATCGACCCGAAGAGCCTGGCCTACCTCGACGGCACCGAGCTCGACTTCGTCAAGGAAGGGTTGAACGAAGGCTTCAAGTTCAACAACCCCAACGTACGCGGTGAATGTGGCTGCGGCGAAAGCTTCAACATCTGAGGCTTGTCGTGGGTATTCCTTGTCATTTCGCTTTATTCGAGCTGCAACCGGGCTTTCGTCTGGATCTCGAGCAGTTGGCCACGCGCTATCGCGAGTTGGCGCGCGGCGTTCATCCTGACCGCTTTGCCGATGCTTCCGAGCGCGAGCAGCGGTCGGCGCTCGAGCAGTCTGCGCGGCTCAATGATGCCTACCAGACGCTCAAGAGTCCGGCCCAGCGTGCACGTTACCTGCTGACCATCAGCGGGCATGAAGTGCCGATGGAAGTCACCGTCCACGATCCCGAGTTTCTTCTGCAGCAGATGCAATGGCGCGAAGAGCTCGAAGATCTGCAGGACAGTGCCGATCTGGACGGTGTCGCGGCGTTCAAGCGTCGCCTGAAAACCGCCCAGGAAGAGCTCAACGAAAGCTTCGCAGCCTGTTGGGATGATGCAGCGCAACGCGAGCAGGCCGAACGCCTGATGCGGCGCATGCAGTTCCTCGACAAGCTCACCTACGAAGTGCGCCAGTTAGAAGAGCGCCTCGACGATTAACCCAGTGCCGCTCCGGTCGCACGCCTGATATACAGATAAGTCCTGATCACGATGGCCCTACTGCAGATCGCCGAACCCGGCCAAAGTCCTCAACCGCACCAGCGTCGTCTGGCTGTGGGGATCGACTTGGGTACTACCAATTCGCTGGTCGCTGCGTTGCGCAGTGGTCTTTCCGAACCGCTGGCCGATGCCGAAGGGCGGGTCATCCTGCCTTCCGCCGTGCGTTATCACGCCGATCGCGTCGAAGTCGGCGAGTCGGCCAAGCTGGCCGCATCCTCCGATCCCCTGAACACCGTGCTGTCGGTCAAGCGCCTGATGGGGCGTGGTCTGTCCGACGTCAAGCAATTGGGCGATCAACTGCCGTACCGCTTTCTCGGTGGCGAATCGCACATGCCGTTCATCGACACCGTGCAGGGCCCGAAAAGCCCGGTCGAAGTTTCCGCCGATATCCTGAAAGTATTGCGTCAGCGCGCTGAAGCCACCCTTGGCGGTGAGCTGGTGGGCGCGGTGATCACCGTTCCGGCGTATTTCGACGATGCTCAGCGCCAGGCTACCAAGGACGCGGCGAAACTCGCCGGTCTGAACGTGTTGCGTCTGCTCAACGAGCCGACCGCTGCGGCGGTGGCATACGGTCTGGATCAACATGCCGAAGGCCTGGTCGCGATTTATGACCTGGGCGGCGGCACATTCGATATTTCGATTCTGCGCCTGACTGGCGGTGTCTTCGAAGTGCTGGCCACTGGCGGCGACAGTGCGCTGGGTGGCGATGATTTCGATCATGCGATTGCCGGCTGGATCATCGAGAGCGCCGGTTTGTCCGCCGACCTCGATCCGGGCGCACAACGCAGCCTGCTTCAAACCGCCTGCGCCGCCAAAGAAGCCCTGACGGACTCTGACAGTGTTGAAGTTGCCTACGGTGACTGGAAAGCGCAACTGACCCGCGAAGCCTTCGATGCGCTGATTGAGCCAATGGTCGCCCGCAGCCTGAAAGCCTGCCGCCGCGCCGTCCGCGATTCCGGCGTCGAGCTGGAAGACGTGCACGCCGTGGTCATGGTCGGTGGTTCGACCCGCGTTCCGCGTGTTCGTGAAGCCGTCGCCGAAGCCTTCGGTCGTCAGCCGCTGACCGAAATCGACCCGGATCAAGTGGTGGCCATCGGTGCCGCGATCCAGGCCGATACGCTGGCTGGCAACAAGCGCGATGGCGGCGAACTGTTGCTGCTCGACGTGATTCCGCTGTCCCTGGGGCTGGAAACCATGGGCGGCCTGATGGAGAAGGTGATTCCGCGTAACACCACCATCCCCGTCGCTCGCGCCCAGGACTTCACCACTTATAAAGATGGCCAGTCGGCCATGGCGATCCACGTATTGCAGGGCGAGCGTGAGCTGATCAGCGATTGCCGCTCCCTGGCTCGCTTCGAATTGCGCGGCATCCCGGCGATGGTGGCCGGTGCGGCGAAAATTCGCGTGACCTTCCAGGTCGATGCCGACGGCTTGCTCAGCGTCTCTGCCCGTGAACTGGGTTCGGGCGTCGAGGCAAGCATTCAGGTCAAGCCGTCCTATGGCCTGACCGACGGCGAAATCGCCAAGATGCTGAAAGATTCGTTCCAGCACGCCAATGACGACAAGGTCGCCCGCGTTCTTCGCGAGCAGCAAGTCGATGCTCAGCGCCTGATCGAAGCGGTGCAGGGCGCTCTTGAGGCGGATGGCGAGCGTTTGCTCGACGCCGAAGAGCGCATGGTCATCGATCTGCAGGTGCAGGAACTGACCGAACTGATGAAAGGCACCGATGGCTACGCCATCGAGCAGCAGACCAAGCGTCTGTCGCAAGTGACCGATGCTTTTGCAGCCCGTCGTATGGATCAGACGGTGAAAGCCGCTCTGTCGGGGCGCAATCTGAATGAAATCGAGGATATCTGATGCCGCAGGTCATTTTTCTGCCCCACGAGAAGTTCTGCCCTGAAGGCATGGTCGTTGACGCTGCGCCTGGCACGTCGATCCTCGAACTGGCTCACGAACACCACATCGAGATGGAAAGCGCCTGCGGCGGCGTCTGCGCCTGCACCACTTGTCACTGCATCATCCGCGAGGGTTTTGACTCGCTGGAAGAAGCTGACGAGTTGGAGGAAGATTTCCTTGATCGTGCCTGGGGTCTGGAAGCCCAGTCGCGCCTGGCTTGTCAGGCGATCGTCGGTGAAGAAGACATCACCGTAGAAATTCCGAAATATTCGCTTAACCATGCGGCCGAAGCGCCGCACTGACTGGTAAGACTGTCATGAGCTACGGTTGGAATGATGTTCAACGTATTGCAGAAGAGCTGGCGGAAGCCAAGCCGGGTGTAGATCCGTTTTCTGTCAATTTCGTCGACCTGCAGCGATGGATCATGGAGCTGCCTGACTTCGACAACAACTCTGGCCGTGTCGGCGAGAAGGTGTTGGAAGCGGTTCAGCAGCTCTGGAATGATGAAATAGACTGATCGTCCTCGCAGGTTAGGCAATACCCAAGAACCCGCGTATAATTCGCGGGTTTAATTTTTCGCAAATTACCGTTTCTGGAGTTACACCATGGCTGTTCAACGTACTTTCTCCATCATCAAGCCTGACGCCGTTGCTAAAAACGTGATCGGCAAGATCACCACTCGCTTCGAAGACGCTGGCCTGCGCGTTGTAGCTTCGAAACTGAAGCAACTGTCCAAAGCCGAAGCCGAAGGCTTCTACGCTGAGCACAGCGCTCGTGGTTTCTTCGGCGACCTGGTTGCCTTCATGACTTCGGGTCCTGTTGTTGTTCAGGTTCTGGAAGGCGAAAACGCCATCGCTCGCAACCGTGAGCTGATGGGCGCTACCAACCCTAAAGAAGCTGCTCCAGGCACCATCCGTGCTGACTTCGCTGAATCGATCGACGCCAACGCCGTTCACGGTTCGGACTCCGAAGCCGCTGCTGCTCGCGAAATCGCTTACTTCTTCGCAGCTACTGAAGTAACCACTCGCTAAGCATTGGCTTAAGAGTGAAGGTGAATCCATGACGACATCGACTGTTAAAACCAACCTGCTGGGTCTGACCCAGCCGGAAATGGAAAAATTCTTCGACTCAATCGGGGAGAAGCGTTTCCGTGCCGGTCAGGTAATGAAATGGATTCACCACTTTGGCGTCGATGATTTCGACGCCATGACGAACGTCAGCAAGGCCTTGCGCGAAAAGCTCAAGGCTGTTGCTGAGGTCCGTGGTCCCGAAGTGGTCAGCGAGGACATTTCCAGCGACGGCACCCGCAAGTGGGTGGTGCGCGTGGCGTCCGGCAGCTGCGTCGAGACCGTTTACATTCCCCAAGGCAAACGCGGCACTCTGTGCGTTTCGTCCCAGGCAGGCTGTGCCCTGGATTGCAGTTTCTGCTCCACCGGCAAGCAAGGCTTCAACAGCAACCTCACCGCCGCCGAAGTCATCGGCCAGGTGTGGATTGCCAACAAATCCTTCGGCAGTGTTCCGGCTACCATTGACCGCGCCATCACCAACGTGGTGATGATGGGGATGGGCGAACCGCTGCTGAACTTCGACAACGTCGTGGCCGCCATGCATCTGATGATGGATGACCTGGGCTACGGGATCTCCAAGCGCCGCGTGACCCTGTCCACGTCGGGTGTGGTGCCGATGATCGATGAGCTGGCCAAGCACATCGACGTATCCCTGGCGTTGTCCCTGCACGCACCGAATGACGCATTGCGTAACCAATTGGTGCCGATCAACAAGAAATATCCGCTTAAGATGCTGCTCGAGTCGTGCCAGCGCTACATGTCCGAACTGGGCGAGAAGCGCGTGCTGACCATCGAGTACACCTTGCTCAAGGACGTCAACGACAAGCTTGAACACGCCGTGGAAATGATCGAGCTGCTGAAGAACATTCCATGCAAGATCAACCTGATTCCGTTCAACCCGTTCCCGCATTCCGGGTACGAGCGGCCGAGCAACAACGCCATCCGCCGGTTCCAGGATCAGCTTCACCAGGCCGGTTTCAACGTCACCGTGCGCACCACCCGTGGTGAAGACATCGACGCGGCTTGTGGTCAATTGGTAGGGCAGGTGCTGGATCGCACCCGTCGCAGCGAACGTTACATCGCCGTCCGCGAATTGAGCGCCGACAGCGATCTGGCACAGAACGCCGCGAACACTAACTAAGAGAGGATCTCTATGTCCCTGCGCTTTGCGCTGCTGTTGCTGTTGGCCAGCCTGTGTGCTGGTTGTGTCCTGTCGGGTGATTACAACCCGATGAAGACCAGCAAGGGCCGTGACGAAGCGCGGGCTGCCTACGTGCAGCTGGGGCTGGGATACTTGCAGCAGGGCATGACCGAGCGGGCCAAGGTTCCACTGAAGAAGGCCCTGGAGCTGGACGGTTCGGATCCCGACGCCAATGCCGCGCTGGGGCTGGTGTTCCAGGCTGAAATGGAACCTGCGCTTGCTGACGAACACTTCCGCAAAGCCTTGTCCTCCCGTCCCGCCGATGCGCGCATCCTCAACAACTACGGCAGTTTTCTCTACGAAGAACAGCGTTACAAGGAAGCCTACGAGCGTTTTGAACAGGCGGCCGCCGATACCCTGTATCCTGAGCGTTCGCGGGTGTTCGAGAACCTCGGCATGACGGCGGCGAAGCTTGGGGAGCGTGATCTGGCGCAGCAGCAGCTGGAAAAAGCGCTGCGTTTGAACCGTCAGCAGCCACGGGCATTGCTGGAAATGGCTGAGTTGTCATTCGAAGACAGGCATTATGTGCCCGCGCGTGACTATTACGACCGTTTCAGCCAGCTCTCCGAGCAAAATGCACGTAGTCTGTTGCTCGCCGTTCGGTTGGCAAAAGTATTTGAAGATCGCGACAAGGCCGCCAGTGCGGGCCTGCAATTAAAACGACTCTATCCCGGTACGCCGGAATATCAGCAATACCTGTCGGAGCAATGATGAAAGCGGCGCATCCCGAAGTTGTAGCAGCGAATCGCGTTAACCCCGGTGAGACCCTGCGCCAGGCCCGCGAAAGCAATGGCTGGTCGCTGGCCGAAGTGGCCCTCAAGCTCAACCTCACCGTGACTTCCCTGAGCAATCTTGAAGCCGGCGCATTCGACAAGTTGCCCGGGCATACCTTCGCTCGCGGTTACATTCGCGCCTACGCCAAATTGCTCGGCATGGATCAGACCGTTCTGGTCCAGCAATTCGACCAGTCTACCGGCACCGATTCCCAGGGCAGCAACGTCCACGCTCTGGGCCGTATCGAAGAGCCGGTACGGGTTTCCCACACCATTTTGCGTATCGTCAGCCTGTTGCTGCTGATTGCGGTCATCGGCGGTGGATTCGTCTGGTGGCAGGATCAGACTTCGCAGCGCACCAAGGACCTGATTGGCCTGGCACCGGAGCACGTCGAAGTCGAAGGCGCCGACGGCACCACCCAGATTCATCCGCTCGACGAGCCGGAAGACCAGGCCGTCGCGGAAGGCGAAGCCGAGGGGTCGACCGCTCTGGCACTGCCTCAATCGGAATCCACGGCTGAATCGACCGGCGCCGAGACCGAGGCCACGGCTCCAGCCACCGCACCGGTTGCTCCGGCACCTGCTGCGCCAGCCGCTACTCCGGCTGCACCGGCTCATACGCCGGCGCCTGTGGTTGCTGCTCCAGCGAATCCGGCGCCAGCCGCTCCGGCCACGCCTGCACCGACCGTCACTGCCCCGGCAGCCCCGGCCGTCGCTGCACCCGCGCCGACAGCGCCCGTTGCTCCGGCCGCAGGTCAAGGCCAGGTTCAAGTGCAGTTCATCGCCGATTGCTGGACTCAAGTGACCGATGGCAGCGGCAAAGTGCTGTACAGCGGCCTCAAGCGTAAGGGCGACAGCCTGTCTGTCGTTGGCAAGCCTCCGTTTGCCGTGCGTCTGGGCGTTGCCCGTGGCGCGCAGGTCAGCTACAACGGCCAGCCGGTCGATGTCGCTCCGTTCACCAGTGGCGAGACCGCTCGCCTGAAGTTGGGTCAATAAGTCATGCACGGCGAATCTCCAATCAAACGTCGCGAATCGCGCAAGATCTGGGTCGGTAACGTGCCCGTGGGCGGCGATGCCCCTATCGCTGTGCAGAGCATGACCAACAGCGACACCAATGACGTCGCTGCCACCGTCGCACAGATCAACCGTCTGGAAGCTGCCGGCGTCGACATCGTCCGCGTGTCGGTACCGGACATGGACGCCGCCGAGGCGTTCGGCAAGATCAAGCAACTGGTCAAGGTGCCGTTGGTTGCCGACATCCATTTCGACTACAAGATCGCTTTGCGCGTGGCCGAACTGGGTGTGGACTGCCTGCGCATCAACCCGGGCAACATCGGTCGCGAAGACCGCGTGCGTGCGGTGGTCGATGCCGCCCGTGACCGCGGGATCCCGATCCGCATCGGCGTCAACGCTGGTTCCCTGGAAAAAGACCTGCAAAAGAAATACGGCGAGCCGACCCCGGCCGCGCTGGTCGAGTCCGCCCTGCGTCACGTCGAACACCTCGAACGCCTGAATTTCCAGGACTTCAAGGTCAGCGTGAAGGCTTCCGACGTGTTCATGGCCGTTGAAGCCTACCGTCTGCTGGCCAAGGAAATCGTCCAGCCGCTGCACCTGGGCATCACCGAAGCCGGCGGATTGCGCTCCGGTACAGTGAAATCCGCCGTGGGCCTAGGTATGCTGCTCGCCGAGGGGATTGGCGATACTATCCGCATCTCGCTGGCGGCCGACCCGGTCGAGGAAGTGAAGGTCGGTTACGACATTCTCAAGTCTTTGCATCTGCGTTCCCGTGGCATCAACTTCATCGCCTGCCCGAGCTGCTCGCGGCAGAACTTCGATGTGGTCAAGACCATGAACGAGCTGGAAGGGCGCCTTGAAGACCTGCTGGTGCCGCTGGATGTCGCGGTGATCGGTTGCGTGGTCAACGGCCCCGGCGAAGCCAAGGAAGCCCATATCGGCTTGACCGGCGGCACGCCAAACCTGATTTACATCGACGGCAAGCCGTCGCAGAAACTGACGAATGACAATCTGGTGGACGAGCTGGAAAAGCTGATCCGCGAGAAAGCGGCCGAGAAGGTCGAAGCTGACGCAGCGGTTATCGCGCGCGGCTGATCGAACGAATTAAGGAAATTCTGTGAGCAAGTCTCTGCAAGCCATTCGTGGCATGAACGACATCCTGCCGGAACAGACGCCGGTATGGCGTTATTTCGAAGGCACCGTTTCGCGTCTGCTGGATAACTACGGTTACAAGCAGATCCGCATGCCGATCGTCGAGTTCACCGAGCTGTTCAAGCGCTCGATCGGTGAAGTGACCGACATCGTCGAAAAAGAGATGTACACCTTCGAAGACCGCAACGGCGACTCCCTGACCCTGCGTCCGGAAGGCACGGCTGCGTGCGTGCGTGCGGTGCTCGAGCACGGCATCACCGGCGGTGGACAGGTGCAGAAGCTCTGGTACATCGGCCCGATGTTCCGTCACGAGCGTCCACAGAAAGGCCGTTATCGCCAGTTCCACCAGATCGGTCTGGAGGTGTTCAACCTCGACGGTCCGGACATCGACGCCGAACTGATCATCATTACCTGGCGCCTGTGGGGCGAGCTGGGCATTCGCGATGCGGTCAAGCTCGAACTCAACAGCCTCGGCACCAGCGAGTCCCGCGGCCGTTATCGTGAAGCGCTGGTCGAGTACCTCTCGGCGCACCACGACAAACTGGACGAAGACAGCCAGCGTCGCCTGAAAACCAACCCGCTGCGCGTGCTCGACACCAAAAATGCCGACACCCAGGCCGTGCTGGTCGATGCGCCGAAAATGGCGGATTACCTGGATGACGAATCCCGTGCCCACTTCGAAGGGCTGAAGGCCCGTCTGGATGCCGTCGGCATTCCTTACGTGCTCAACCCGAAGCTGGTGCGTGGTCTGGATTACTACAGCAAAACCGTATTCGAATGGGTCACCGACAAGCTCGGCGCCCAGGGCACCGTCTGCGCGGGTGGGCGCTATGACGGTCTGGTCGAGCAGATGGGCGGCAAGCCGACCCCGGGCGTCGGTTTCGCCATGGGTATCGAGCGTCTGGTGCTGCTGCTGGAAACCCTGGAGCAGATCCCGGAAGAAATCTCCCGTCAGGTCGACGTCTATCTCTGCGCCTTCGGCGAAGAAGCAGAGCTGGCCGGTCTGGCCCTGGCCGAGCGTGTACGCGACCAACTGCCCAACCTGCGCCTGCAAGTCAATGCCGGCGCCGGCAGCTTCAAGAGCCAGTTCAAGAAAGCCGACAAGAGCGGTGCGTTGTACGCACTGATCCTCGGTGACGACGAAATGGCCCAGCAAGTGGTAGGTTTCAAACCCCTGCGTGGCCAGGGCGAACAACAAAGCATTGCCTGGGATGCGCTCGCTGCACACCTGGCCACCTGCGTCGTGCAGGGTTGAAGCTGTCCAAACAGCCGATTTAGCGATTAAGGAGTATTGGGGTGTCGAGTACCGAAGACGAACAGTTGGCGGATTTGAAGGACTGGTGGACACGCAACGGCAAACCTCTGGTCACCGGCGGCCTGTTGGCGCTGGTCATCGTGTTCGGCTGGCAGGCTTATCACAAGTATCAGAGCAACCAGTCGCAAGGCGCCTCGGTGCTCTATCAGCAATTGCTGGAAACCACGCTGACCCCGGACGGCAAGCCTGATGCCGCGCGCGTCGCGGATCTGGCCGGCAAGCTCAACAGCGAATTCGGCGGTTCTGCCTACGCGCAGTACGGCAGCCTGTTCGTGGCCAAGGTAGCGGTCGACAGCGGCAAGCTGGACGACGCGGCGACCGAACTCAAGGCCATCGTTGCCAAACCGGCCAACCCGGCGCTGGGCGAAATCGCCCGTCAGCGTCTGGCACAGGTACTGGGCGCACAGAACAAGGCCGACGAAGCCCTGAAACTGCTCGAAGGCGATGCCGACAAGTCGTTCCTGGCCACTCGCGAAGAACTCAAGGGCGACCTGCTGGTACAGCTGGGCCGTACCGACGAAGCGAACGCGGCGTATCAAAAAGCCAAGGCGGCACTGTCGGATGAAGCGGCGGTCGGTGGCCTTCAAATCAAGCTGGACGACCTGGCCAAAGGGGATGCGTGACGTGATCCGTTGGAAGCATGCAGCATTGCTGGCTCTGGCCATTCTGGCCGCGGGTTGCAGCAGCAACAGCAAAAAAGAACTGCCACCGGCCGAGCTGACCGACTTCAAAGAAGAAGTGGTCCTGCACAAGCAGTGGAGCCGCTCGATCGGTGACGGTCAGGGCGAAACGTACAACATGCTGGTACCGGCGATCGACGGTGACACCATCTACGCAGCCGACGTGACCGGTATCGTGATGGGCCTGGATCGCGGCAACGGCGACGTGAAATGGAAGAAAGACCTTGAACTGCCTGTGTCCGGCGCCGTTGGCGTGGGTTACGGTCTGGTCATGGTCGGCACCCTGCGCGGTGAAGTCGTTGCCCTCGACGCCATCAACGGTGAAGAGAAGTGGCGCTCGCGCGTCAACAGCGAAGTCCTCGCGCCACCGGCCAACAACGGTGACGTGGTGGTGGTACAGACCCAGGACGATCGTCTGATCGGTCTGGACGCGTCCACCGGCAATCAGCGTTGGGTGTATGACAGCACTCCGGCCGTACTGACCCTGCGCGGCACCAGCGCACCGATCGTCACCAACCGCCTCGCGGTGGCGGGCCTGTCGACCGGTAAAGTGGTCGCTCTCGACATTTCCAACGGCGTGCCGGTCTGGGAACAGCGGATCGCGATTCCACAAGGTCGTTCGGAACTGGAGCGCGTGGTCGACATCGACGGCGGTCTGCTGTTGTCCGGCGGTACCCTGTACGTCGCCAGCTATCAGGGTCGCGTTGCGGCACTGGATCTGGAAAGCGGCCGTCAGCTCTGGCAGCGCGACGCGTCGAGCTACGCCGGTGTTGCCCAGGGTTTCGGCAACGTCTACGTAAGCCTGTCGTCGGGCACCGTTGAAGGCGTCGACGAGCGTTCCACCACAGCACTGTGGAGCAACGACTCGCTGGCCCGTCGTCAACTGTCGGCGCCGGAAGTGTTCTCCAGCTACGTTGCAGTCGGTGACCTGGAAGGTTACCTGCACCTGCTGAGTCAGGTGGACGGTCGTTTCGTCGGCCGCGAGCGCATCGACAGCGACGGCCTGCGTGCCCGTCCGCTGGTGGTGGGCGACACGATTTATGTGTATGGCAACAGCGGCAAACTGGAAGCCCTGACCATCAAGTAACAACTATGCTTGGGGTTAACTCCCCAGGCGGCCTTGCTTCTGCAGGGTTTGCAGCACCCACGGGTGTTGCCCCGAGCACCAGCCGCTGCCTCGCAGCGGCTTTTGTATTTTCTGAAATAACGAAGTGGAGAGCCGCATGGTTCCCGTAATCGCCCTGGTGGGCCGACCGAACGTCGGCAAGTCCACCTTGTTCAACCGCCTGACCAGGACTCGCGACGCCATCGTCGGCGACTTGTCCGGTCTGACCCGTGATCGCCAGTACGGTGAGGCCAAGTGGCAAGGGCGTTCCTACATTCTGATCGACACCGGCGGTATCTCCGGTGACGAGCATGGTATGGACGAAAAAATGGCCGAGCAGTCGCTGCTGGCCATCGAAGAAGCGGATGTCGTTCTGTTCCTGGTAGATGCCAAGGCCGGTTTCACCGCCGCCGACCAGATGATCGCCGAACACTTGCGCAAACGTAACAAGCGTTCCCACGTGGTTGCCAACAAGGTCGACAACATCGATCCGGAAATGGCCCGCGCCGAATTCGCCCCGCTGGGCATGGGCCACGCGATCCCGATCGCCGGCGCCCACGGTCGCGGCATCACGCAATTGCTGGAAGCCGCCCTGAGCGACTTCCCGCGCGATGATGACGAACCGGCCGAAGGTGAAGAGGAAGAAGTGGTCGCCGAAGGCGAGGAAGCCAAGCGCATTCCTGGCCCGAGCGAAAAAGACGGGATCAAGATCGCCATCATCGGCCGTCCGAACGTCGGCAAGTCGACCTTGGTCAACCGCATGCTCGGTGAAGACCGGGTTATCGTCTACGACCAGCCCGGCACCACCCGCGACAGTATCTACATCCCGTTCGAACGTAACGACGAGAAGTACACGCTGATCGACACCGCTGGTGTGCGCAAGCGCGGCAAGATCCACGAAGAAGTCGAAAAATTCTCCGTGGTCAAAACCCTGCAGGCGATCAAAGACGCCAACGTGGTGATCTTCGTGATGGACGCCCGCGAAGGCGTGGTCGATCACGACCTCAACCTGCTGGGCTTCGCCCTTGAAGCAGGTCGTGCGCTGGTGATCGCGATCAACAAGTGGGACGGCATGACGCCGAGCGAGCGTGACTTCGTGAAGGTCGAGCTGCAGCGTCGGTTGTTCTTCGTTGACTTCGCCGATATCCACTTCATCTCGGCTCTGCACGGTACTGGCGTGGGCAACCTTTACGCCTCGGTGCAGAACTCGTTCAAGTCGGCGGTCACCCGCTGGCCGACCAGCCGCCTGACGCAGATTCTCGAAGATGCGGTCAGCGAGCACCAGCCGCCGATGGTCAACAGCCGCCGGATCAAGCTGCGTTACGCTCACCTGGGTGGTGCGAACCCGCCGATCATCGTGATCCACGGCAACCAGATCGAGAAAGTGCCGAAGTCGTACGTACGCTATCTGGAAAACACTTACCGCCGTGTGCTCAAACTGGTCGGTACGCCGATCCGTATCGAGTTCAAGGGCGGCGAGAACCCGTACGAAGGCAACAAGAACACGCTGACCGACCGCCAGGTCAACAAGAAGCGTCGCTTGATGTCGCACAACAAGAAGGCCAGCAAGAAGCGTCGCGACAAGAAGTAAAAAGAGCAGCTGCGGGTTTCGAGCTGCAAGCTTCAAGTTAAAGCGTGGAAGTAAAGAAGGGCTCTGTTCAGAGCCCTTTTTTGTGGGCGATGGATTGATGCTTGAAACTTGTCGCTTGCAGCTTGAAACTTGCAGCTCACCTGCAAGGGGCTCCCGATGATCACCAGCAAGCTGCCGAATGTCGGCATCACTATTTTCACGCAGATGTCTCAGCTCGCGGCGCAGACCGGAGCGATCAACCTTTCCCAGGGTTTTCCCGATTTCGACGGCCCGCAGGCACTCCGCGACGCGGTCGGTCGACACATCGCCAGCGGCCATAACCAGTATTCGCCCATGACCGGCCTGCCGGCGCTGCGTCAGCAGATCGCGGCGAAAATCGCCCGCAGTTATGGCGCCAATGTCGATGTCGATAACGAAGTGACCGTGACCCCGGGCGCGACCCAGGCAATCTTCTGTGCGATCCAGGCGGTTATCCACAGCGGCGACGAAGTCATCGTGTTCGACCCGGCTTACGACAGCTACGAGCCTGCAGTAGAGCTGGCCGGCGGGCGCTGCGTGCATGTGCAGTTGGGCCTGAAAGATTTCTCCATCGACTTCGACAAACTCGGCGCAGCCCTGAGCCCGCGCACGCGGATGATCATCCTCAACACCCCGCATAATCCGAGCGGTGCATTGATCAGCCGTGCCGAGCTGGATCAACTGGCAGCGTTGATCCGTGATCGCGACATCTACGTGATCAGCGACGAAGTCTACGAACACCTGGTATTCGACGGCGTGCCGCACGTCAGCGTGCTGGCCCATGAAGAGCTGTATCAGCGCGCCTTCGTGGTCAGCTCGTTCGGCAAGACCTACCACGTCACCGGCTGGAAAACCGGTTACGTTGTGGCTCCGCCGGCCCTGACGGCGGAGCTGCGCAAGGTGCACCAGTACGTCAGTTTCTGCGGCGTGACCCCGTTGCAGTTTGCTTTGGCCGACTACATGGCCGAGCATCCGGAACATGTCGAAGAGCTGCCGGGCTTCTATCAGGCCAAGCGTGATCTGTTCTGTGATCTGCTGGCACCGTCGCGATTCAGCTTCACCCGGGTCACCGGCACTTATTTCCAACTGGTCGATTACTCGCAGATTCGCCCTGACCTGAACGATGTCGAGATGGCGATGTGGATGACCCGCGAGCATGGTGTGGCGAGTATTCCGGTGTCGGTGTTCTACCAGAATCCACCTGAAGGTCAGCGCCTGGTGCGCCTGTGCTTTGCCAAACGTGAGGAGACGCTGCGGGAAGCGGCGGCCAAACTATGCGTGATCTGAGTGCGTTGCCCGATCTCAATCTGGCGCTGATCCAGACCAGTCTGGCCTGGCATGATCGTCAGGCCAATCTCGAGCATTTCGACGCTTTGCTGGAGCAGGCGCGCGGTGCGGATCTGATTATCCTGCCGGAGATGTTCACCACCGGATTCTCCATGGAGTCCGAAACCCTGGCCGAAGCCGAAAACGGCCCGACCAGCAAATGGCTGCGGATCCAGGCGGCGAAACTGAACGCGGTCGTCACGGGCAGCGTGATCATCCAGGCTGCCGACGGCAGCCACCGCAACCGTTTGTTGTGGGCGCGGCCGGACGGCGAGGTGCTGCATTACGACAAACGTCACCTGTTCCGTATGGCCGGCGAGCACAATCACTACACCCCCGGCGAGCGCCAGGTGCAGTTCGAGCTCAAGGGCTGGCGGGTGCGTCCGCTGATCTGCTACGACCTGCGCTTCCCGGTGTGGAGCCGTGATGCGCAGGACACCGACCTGCTGCTGTACACCGCCAACTGGCCGGGTGCGCGGCGTCAGCACTGGAACCGGTTGCTGCCGGCCCGGGCGATCGAAAACCTGTGCTATGTAGCGGCGGTCAACCGCGTTGGCACCGATGGCAAGGGTTTCGCGTACACCGGCGACAGTCAGGTGCTGGATTTCCAGGGCGAGACGTTGCTTGCGGCGGGGGAGGCTGACGGGGTGTTCAAGGTGGTTCTGGAAGCGGCCTCGCTGGCGGCTTACCGCGAGCGGTTTCCGGCGAATCTTGACGCGGACACCTTCGAGTTCACTTAATAGCCCAAGTCGCCTAGATCGTTCCCACTTCGAGGCGTCGAACCGTCCGCGTGGGAATGCCTCAAGGGACGCAGAACGTCACGAGCTGCATTCCCACGCAGAGCGTGGGAACGATCAGAAAATGGCAGGAAAAAAAAGGCCCCGGAGTTCGCACTCCGGGGCCTTTTTCATTGCAACGGTCAGTTACGCCGCTTTGGCTTCCGGCTGGCTCAGCGAGCGATTCAGCGCGCTGAACAGAGCCTTGAAGCTGGCGGTGGTGATGTTTTCATCGATGCCCACGCCGTGCACCGCACGTTCGCCGTTCACACGCAGCTCGATGTAGGCCGCCGCCTTGGCGTTGGTGCCCGCGCCAATGGCGTGTTCGTTGTAATCCATGATCTCCACCGGAATCGGCAGACCGGCCACCAGCGCTTCCAGCGCGCCGTTGCCCTTGCCGCGCCAGTGCAGGTTGGTTTCGCCCTGACCCTTGCTCGCCACTTCCACTTCGACGGCGCTGTTGCCGTTTTCTTCCTGCAGACGATGGCTGACCAGCGCGTAAGGGGTGTTGGCTTGCAGGTATTCGCTGTGCAGCAGCGCGTGGATTTGCTGCGCGGTCATCTCCAGGCCCAGGCGATCGGTTTCACGCTGCACGACCTGGCTGAATTCGATCTGCATGCGACGTGGCAGGCTGATGCCGTATTCCTGCTCCAGCAAGTAGGCGATGCCACCCTTGCCCGACTGGCTGTTGACGCGGATCACCGCCTCGTAGCTGCGGCCGATGTCGGCCGGGTCGATCGGCAGGTACGGTACTTCCCACAGTGCGTCGGATTTCTGCTGGGCGAAGCCCTTGCGGATTGCGTCCTGGTGGGAGCCGGAGAACGCGGTGTGCACCAGGTCGCCGACGTATGGGTGACGCGGGTGAACCTGGATCTGGTTGCACTCTTCGACGACCTTGCGCACGCCGTCGATGTCGGAGAAGTCCAGTTGCGGGTCGAGGCCCTGGGTGTACATGTTCAGGGCCACAGTGACGAGGTCGACGTTGCCGGTACGCTCGCCGTTGCCGAACAGGCAGCCTTCGACGCGGTCGGCGCCGGCCATCAGGCCCAACTCGGTGGCGGCCACGCCGGTGCCACGGTCGTTGTGGGTGTGCAGGCTGATGATCACGCTGTCACGACGATTGATGTTGCGGTGGAACCACTCGATCTGGTCGGCGTAGACGTTCGGCGTCGCGCATTCAACGGTGGCTGGCAGGTTGAGGATGATCTTGTGCTCAGGCGTCGGGTTCCAGACCTCGATCACCGCGTCACAGACTTCCTTGGCGAATTCCAGCTCGGTGGCGCTGAAGGTTTCCGGCGAGTATTCGAAGGTCCACTCGGTGTCCGGCTGCATGGCTGCGTATTTGACGAACAGCTTGGCAGCGTTCACGGCGATGGCCTTGATCCCGTCCTTGTCCTGGTTGAAGACGATGCGACGGAAAGAAGGAGAGGTGGCGTTGTACAGGTGAACAATCGCTTTCTTCGCCCCGCGCAGGGATTCGAAGGTGCGCTCGATCAGGTCTTCACGGCCCTGGGTCAGCACCTGGATGGTGGTGTCGTCCGGGATGTGGCCGTCCTCGATCAGGGTGCGCACGAAGTCGAAGTCGGTTTGCGAAGCGGCCGGGAACGAGGCTTCGATTTCCTTCACGCCCACCTGCACCAGGGTTTTCCAGAAGCGCAGCTTTTTCACCGCGTCCATTGGCTCGATCAACGACTGGTTGCCGTCACGCAGGTCGGAGCTGCACCAGATCGGCGCGGCATCGATGGTTTTCGACGGCCAGGTGCGGTCCGGCAGGTTGATCACAGGAAACGCGCGGTATTTCGAAGACGGGTCTTTGAGCATGCTCATCGGGAAATTCCTTATTGTCTGGGCCGAAAAGAGGCGGCCTGCCGGTGGAACGAACGTTCTTGGAAAAGCGTGGGACGAGGCGCAGCGATTCAGCCCGGCAGTCGTGCGCTGACGAGGCACAGGCTGCGGTGCTGGCGAAGCTGAATGAGGGTGTGAGAGGTTTTCATGCCTTCAACCCTAACCGCGGGGGATGAGGATGGCAAGCAGTCGAAAAAAATTGAGAGGAATACCCGGAAAGCGGTTTTTTCCGAGATTTTATTCTTGATATGGCACTAATTGTTGGTGGGGATTGCGCGGACCATTCGTCGTGCGCAATCCCTGCTGGAAGGGCTTCAGCCTGAAATCAAGGCTGGAAAGCCCCAATGAAAATCGCCGGATCGACCCGCGCGTCGTTCAGGCTGACGTTCCAGTGCATGTGCGGCCCAGTCGCCCGACCTGTAGCGCCCACCTTGCCCACCACCGCACCGCGCGCCAGTTGTTGGCCGTTCTGCACATCAATCTTCGACATGTGACAGAACATGCTGATAAAGCCCTGGCCGTGGTCGACGAACACGGTGTTGCCATTGAAGAAGTAGTTGCCGATCAGGATTACCTTGCCGGCTGCCGGGGTCTTGATCGGCGTGCCGGCCGGCACTGCGAAGTCGAGGCCTGCGTGCGGATTGCGCTCTTCACCGTTGAAGAAGCGGCGCACGCCGAACTTGCTCGACAGCGGCCCGTTGACCGGTTTGTCCAGCAGCAGATTGCTCGGCGTATTCGGACTGAAACTGCGGTAGGCCTTGATCTGCTCGGCCAGTTCGCCCTCGATCCGCTTGAGGTTGGCCGGGTTCGGATTGACCTGCTGGGTGTTCTTCAGGGTGATGTGCTGTTCCGGGTATTTCTTGTTACCGACATTGAAGTTGAGGTTGCGGCCGCCACTGCTGATCTGCTGAACGCCGGGTTTGACGGTCAACGGAACGCCGACAATCGCCAGCCAGTTGTTCTGTTCCTTGACCACCAGCACCGGTTTGCCCTGAAACGTGGCTTTCGGCGCTTGCGCAGCGGTCCCCAGATCGACGACCGCCACGCCGCCCGGCACCGGTTTGTTCAGCAGGCGGGTGATGTAACTGTCGGCGTGGGCGTTGAAGGTCAGGCACAGCAACAGCAGCGGAGCGAGAAAACGCGGCATGGATCAGTCCAGTAAAGAGAGAGTGACAGGCGTCAGGTGATTGTCCTCGACGCGCACTTGCAGTTCGCCTTCGCCCAGTCTGGCCTTGAGGCGCTGGCCGGTGTGCGTCTGCGCGGCGTTGCGGATCGCGTTGCCGCGCTCATCCAGCAGAATGCTGTAGCCGCGACCGAGAGTCGCCAGCGGGCTGACCACATGCAGGGTCTGCATCTGGCTTTGCAACTGAAGTCGACGGCGTTTCAGGCCTTCGTTCATGGCGCGCGGCAGGCGCTCGGCGAGGCTGTCGAGGCGGTGGCGCAACAGGGCCAGTTGGCGTCCCGGATGTTGCCCGGCGAGGCGGGTTTCCAGACGAATCAGGCGTTCGCGGCGGGTATTGAGCTGGCGCTCGAACGCTCGGCGCATGCGCATGTCCAGATCATCCAGACGTTGTGCCTGCTGGCGCAGACGCTCGCCGGGATGGCGCAGGCGGCGGGTCATGCCTTCAAGGCGCAGGCGATCGCGCATCAGGCGATCACGCATGCGCATCACCAGTCGGCGATGCAGGCTTTCGACCTGCCGGATCATGTGGCTGGAATCCGGGGCAAGCAGTTCAGCAGCAGCGGACGGCGTCGGTGCGCGCACATCCGCCACGAAGTCGCTGATCGACACATCGGTTTCATGGCCGACCGCACTCACGATTGGCGTAACACAGGCATCGACCGCCCGGGCCACGGCTTCTTCATTGAAGCACCAGAGGTCTTCCAGCGAGCCGCCGCCGCGAGCCAGGATCAGCGCGTCGAAACCACGGGCATCCGCCAGTTTCAGGGCGCGGACGATCTGTGCGGTGGCTTCTCGGCCCTGAACGGCGGTCGGAATCAACGTCAGTTGCACCTGCGGCGCGCGGCGGCGGAACACGCTGATGATGTCGCGGATCACGGCGCCGGTCGGCGAACTGATGATGCCGATGCGCTGCGGGTGTGCCGGCAGCGGCACCTTGCGCTCGGCACTGAACAGGCCTTCGGCGCTTAACTTTTCCTTCAAGGCATCGAAGGCCAGGCGCAGGGCACCGTCACCGGCAGGCTCCACGGTGTCGAGGATCAACTGATAGTCGCCACGCCCTTCGAACAGCGAGACCTTGCCGCGCACCTTGACCGCCAGACCGTCCTTCAGCGCCTGACGCACCCGCGCGGCATTCTGGCGGAACAGTGCGCAACGCACCTGCGCGCCGCTGTCCTTGAGCGTGAAATACACGTGGCCGGACGCCGGGCGGGCGAGGTTGGAGATTTCGCCTTCGACCCAGATGTTGCTGAACACGTCTTCGAGCAACACTCGCGCGCGGCCGTTGAGCTGGCTGACGGTCAGGACTTCGCGGTCGAGGCCGAGTCTTGCAAAGGGATCTTTAATCATGGGGCGCAGTTTAAAGGCATTCGCCGGTGAATGTCTGGAGGAAGTGTTGCACCAGAGGTGTGGGATTTTGCCGAGATGCGAGGGCGACAGTGCTCTGGCAATCGCCGCTCAGCGGCAGAAATCTCACACCAGCGGGCGCGATGTCCTGCATTGATTCCGGCAGAAGAGCGATGCCAAATCCGGCCTGGATCAATTGCAATTGCGTGGTCTTGCGCGACATCACCCGCGCAGCCTGGGGGAAGAAGCCGTGACGCATGCACAGGTCGGCGCACAAATAACTCAGCCCGCCGCGCTGCGGATGCGGGATGGAGATGAACGCTTCGTCCTTCAATTGCGCCAGATCGACCGCCTCCGCCAACGCCAGTCGATGATCCGCCGGCACGGCAAGCAGCAAGCGTTCGGTATAGAGCGGCACAACCTGAACACCCTCGCGCTGGCGCAGCACCGGTAGGCGCAGAAGACCGATATCGAGCCGGCCCTCGGCCAGTTCTTCAAGTTGTGCCTCCGAGGAGAGCGTGCCGATGTCCAGCGAAACACCGGGTTGCTGCTGCAGATATGCGCTCATGTCGCGCAACAGTCGGCCGCTTATCGGCACGGTGCTGGAGTGACACACGCGCAAAGTGCCGCGCTGCCCTTGGCCAATTTCCGTGGCCAGGGTGCTGGCCTTGTTCAGTTCATTGAGCAGGTTTCTCGCCCGGGGCAGGAACGCTTCGCCAGCGGCGGTGAGCCGGGGCTGACGCGCGGTGCGTTCGAACAGTGACGTTTGCAGGCGAGTTTCCATGTCCTTGATTTGCCGGCTCAGTGCCGATTGAGCGATGAACAGCCGTTCAGCTGCGGCACTGAAGCTGCCGCTCTCGGCGATTTCCACGAAGTAGCGCAATTGACGGGTTGAAAGCACGAGGCATGCCTTTTTGAGATGGCTTGGCGGTTTGGATAATATTAGTCGCAACCCTCGGCGCTGGCTAAAGTCATCGCAGGCTTATAAAGGAAGCGAGCGAATGAGCGTGGCGGGGTTGTTGAGCGAATGGTCGTGGGGTGCGCAGTGCTGGGTGGTGATCGGACTGGCCATCGCGCTGGCCTACATCGTGTTCGGGATTGCCGGTTTCGGTACGGCGCTGGTGGCGGGGCCGATCCTGATTCTGTTCATGCCGCTGTCGAAGATCGTGCCGTTGCTGGTGCTGCTGGATTTCGTCGCGGCGTTCGGCAATCTGCTGCCGTCGCGGCGTGACGTGGCGAAAGCGGAATTGCTGCGGCTGCTGCCGTGCATGGCGGTGGGTTGCACGCTGGGGGTGATTTTCTTGCTTAACCTCAAGTCCGATCTGCTGTTGCTGCTGATGGGGCTGTTCATCAGCGTGTACGCGATCTACAGCTTGTGGATCAAGGCGCGACCGGCGCAGTTGTCCGCCGTATGGGCGTTGCCGATGGGCACCGTGGGCGGGCTGTTCGGCGCGCTGTTCGGCAGTGGCGGCTTTCTTTATGCGATCTACCTCAACAGCCGACTGCCCAAGGACGCAGCCCGGGCCACGCAAAGTGCGCTGATCAGTTGCAGCACGGTGGTGCGTTTGAGCCTGTTCGCCATCGCCGGGGTGTATGCCGAGCTACCCTTGTTGATGCTTGCGCTGTGCCTGTTGCCAGCCATGGCGCTGGGCTTGTGGATCGGGCGGCGTTTGACGATGCGCCTGTCCCGCGAGGCCTTCGTGCGGTTGGTGACCTGGCTGGTGCTGGCGAGCGGGATTGCGCTGATCGGCCGCTATTTAAGCACTTGACCGGATTTTGTCAGGGATTAAGCTGCCGGCCGCGTTCGTCGCAGAACATCCTTTGACGCAGCAGGCTTGCACCATGAATTCCCAAAGCATCATCGTCCCGAAAATCTCCAACCTGCCGGTGCACGAGCCCCGGGCCCGGGCGATCCTGCGCTGGCTGGTGCGCAAGAACATCGTCAAGGAAGAGCTGAGCACCTGCGGACGTACCGGCAATCGCATGGCCTACGCCATCGCCGATGGTGCCCGTGCGGTGGTGCTGCACCCCGAGGCGCTGCCGTTTGGCGAGCCGATCAACGGTCTCGAGGTCATCACTAAGCGCTGCATCTATACCCCGGCCAAGGGGTTTCTCGGAGAAGCCGGGTGCGCCGAATGCCGTCAGGAGATCGGCGAAGCGTTGTTCGAAAACCTGGAAGACTGGATGCCGGGCCGCACCGACAACTTCACCTGTCCTGAGTGCGGGCATGAAGACGACATCAACGGTTTTCTGTATTTGCAGGAATGCGGGTTTTCCAACCTCGGTTTCATCTTCAACAACTGGCTGGAGGCGGGGTTCAAGCAGAGTTTCATCGACGAATTCGCCGACTGGCTGGATCAACCGGTGAGTTGGGTCAAGGTCGAGTTGTAAGGGGCGTTTTTTCCGTACATCAGCAACATTGATATAAGACAAGTTTTACATTGAGCCCGGTAGGGTGTCTGAGTATAATGGCGCGCTTCCATTTTCCCGCTCGGGAGCCCCCGCGATGCTGCGTATCAGCCAAGAAGCTCTGACCTTCGACGACATTCTCCTAGTGCCCGGTTATTCCGAGGTGCTTCCTAACGAAGTCAGTCTGAAGACCCGCCTTACCCGTGGCATCGAGCTGAACATTCCTCTGGTTTCTGCCGCCATGGACACCGTCACCGAAGCCCGTCTGGCAATCGCCATGGCTCAGGAAGGTGGCATCGGCATTATCCACAAGAACATGACCATCGAGCAGCAAGCTGCCGAAGTTCGCAAGGTCAAGAAGTTCGAAGCCGGTGTGGTCAAGGACCCAATCACCATCGAGGCTGACGCCACGGTTCGTGATCTGTTCGAACTGACCCGCATGCACAACATTTCCGGCGTTCCGGTTCTGCACGATGGCGACCTGGTCGGCATCGTCACTTCCCGTGACGTGCGTTTCGAAACCCGTCTGGAAGCCACTGTTCGTGAAGTGATGACGCCCAAAGAGCGTCTGGTCACTGTTCGCGAAGGCGCCGACAAGAACGAAGTCCGCGAGCTGCTGCACAAGCACCGCCTGGAAAAAGTCCTGATCGTCGACGACAAGTTTGCCCTCAAAGGCATGATGACCGTCAAAGACATCGAGAAAGCCAAGGCCTATCCGCTGGCCAGCAAGGACGATCAAGGTCGTCTGCGCGTCGGCGCTGCGGTCGGTACCGGTAAAGACACTGGTGACCGCGTTGCCGCCCTGGTCAATGCCGGCGTGGACGTGGTGGTGGTCGACACCGCTCATGGTCACTCCAAAGGCGTGATCGACCGCGTTCGCTGGGTCAAAGAGAATTTCCCTGAAGTGCAGGTGATCGGCGGCAACATCGCCACCGGCGCAGCCGCCAAGGCTCTGGCCGAAGCTGGCGCCGACGCGGTCAAGGTCGGTATCGGCCCTGGCTCGATCTGCACCACCCGTATCGTCGCCGGTGTCGGCGTTCCGCAAATCAGTGCCATCGCCAACGTTGCCGCTGCCCTCGAAGGCACCGGCGTTCCGTTGATCGCCGACGGCGGCATCCGTTTCTCCGGTGACCTGTCCAAGGCCATCGTTGCCGGTGCTTCCTGCGTGATGATGGGCTCGATGTTTGCCGGTACCGAAGAAGCACCGGGCGAGATCGAACTGTTCCAGGGCCGTTCGTACAAGGCTTATCGCGGCATGGGTTCGCTGGGCGCCATGTCCCAGGCTCAAGGTTCCTCCGACCGTTACTTCCAGGACTCCTCGGCAGGCGCCGAGAAACTCGTTCCGGAAGGCATCGAAGGCCGTGTTCCTTACAAGGGCACCCTGAGCGCGATCATTCACCAGTTGATGGGCGGTCTGCGTTCCTCGATGGGTTACACCGGCAGCGCCAACATCGAAGAAATGCGCACCAAGCCCGAGTTCGTGCGGATCACCGGCGCCGGCATGGCCGAATCCCACGTTCACGACGTGCAGATCACCAAAGAAGCGCCAAACTACCGCGTAGGTTGAGGCTTCAAGCAAAACGTTAAATGACCGGGGCTGTTTTATTCAGCCCCGAGTCGTTTCTGAATCAAAGACTGTTTCTGAATTACTTAGACGAGACTGAATCATGGCCCTCGACATTCACGCTCACCGCATCCTGATCCTCGACTTCGGTTCGCAATACACCCAACTGATCGCCCGCCGCGTGCGCGAGATCGGTGTGTACTGCGAACTGCACCCGTTCGACATGGACGAAGATGCGATCCGCGAATTTGCGCCAAAAGGCGTGATCCTCGCCGGCGGTCCCGAGTCCGTGCACGAAGCCAACAGCCCGCGCTGCCCGCAAGCGGTGTTCGACCTGGGCGTACCGGTCTTCGGTATCTGCTACGGCATGCAGACCATGGCCGAGCAACTGGGCGGCAAGGTTGAAGGCTCCGAACTGCGTGAGTTCGGTTATGCCCGCGTTGACGTGGTGGGCAAGAGCCGTCTGCTCGACGGCATCGAAGACCACATCGATGCCGACGGCCTGTTCGGCCTCGACGTGTGGATGAGCCACGGTGACAAGGTCACCAAGATGCCAAGCGATTTCCACATCCTGGCTAGCACCCCGAGCTGCCCGATCGCTGGCATGTTCAACGACGAGCGCGCTTACTACGGCGTGCAGTTCCACCCGGAAGTGACCCACACCAAGCAGGGCGGTCGCATCCTGTCGCGTTTCGTTCTCGACATCTGCGGCTGCGAAGCCCTGTGGACTCCGTCGAAGATCGCCGAAGACGCCATCGCCAACATCCGCGCACAAGTCGGTACCGACAACGTGCTGCTGGGTCTGTCCGGCGGTGTGGACTCCTCGGTGGTTGCGGCGCTGCTGCACAAGGCCATCGGTGATCAACTGACCTGCGTCTTCGTCGACAACGGCCTGCTGCGTCTGCACGAAGGCGAGCAAGTGATGGCCATGTTCGCCGAGAACATGGGCGTCAAGGTGATCCGCGCCAACGCGGAAGACCAGTTCCTGAACAACCTGGCCGGCGAAGCCGATCCGGAGAAGAAGCGCAAGATCATTGGCCGCACCTTCATCGACGTGTTCGATGCCGAATCCTGCAAGCTGGACAACATCAAGTACCTGGCTCAGGGCACTATCTACCCGGACGTGATCGAGTCGGCTGGCGCGAAAAGCGGCAAGGCCCACGTGATCAAGTCGCACCACAACGTGGGCGGCCTGCCGGAAGAGATGAACCTGAAACTGGTCGAGCCACTGCGCGAACTGTTCAAGGACGAAGTCCGTCGTCTGGGCCTGGAACTGGGCCTGCCGTACGACATGGTCTACCGTCACCCGTTCCCGGGCCCGGGCCTGGGCGTGCGCATCCTTGGTGAAGTGAAGAAGGAATACGCCGACCTGCTGCGTCGCGCCGACCACATCTTCATCGAAGAACTGCGCAAGGCCGACTGGTACCACAAGGTCAGCCAGGCCTTCGTAGTGTTCCAGCCAGTGAAATCGGTTGGCGTGGTCGGCGATGGCCGTCGTTACGCCTGGGTCGTGGCCCTGCGTGCCGTGGAAACCATCGACTTCATGACCGCGCGTTGGGCACACCTGCCTTACGAGCTGCTGGAAACTGTCAGCGGCCGCATCATCAATGAAATCGAAGGCATCTCCCGCGTCACTTACGACGTGTCGAGCAAGCCGCCGGCGACCATTGAGTGGGAGTGATCCTGCACAAGCCCTGATGGCTTGAGGTCAGGACCAACAAAAAGCCGCGTGAAACGATGTTTCACGCGGCTTTTCTGTTTCTGGCTTTCAGTGGCTGATTACAACGGTCTGGACCAACCCGCCAGTTTCATGCCTCGCTCATCAAGCGCCTTGAGCAGCGCCTTGATACTGGCGAAGCGCTTTTCATGGACGCTGGGCCATTCGGGGCGTTCGATGAAAACGCGGTTGGATTCGAAGTGGATATCGGTGCGCACGATCGCATTGGCGCGGCTGCGATGAACCAGAAAGGTTTCCCGCAATTCCCTTTTCAAGGTGTACAGACCCGGTCGGGAAAGTAGCCGTTCGATGTCTGAGGTCGTCCGGGCGTACCACGGTGTTTCGACTTGCAGGCGCAGGTCACCTTTTACGAATGCCTGGTTCTTGCCCATTTGATCGGCAAGACTTTTACCGGGATCCGCTTCGATACCGCCGGATTGACCTTCAGCGACATCTTCGGCGCGCAGACCGACGACGCCTTCCAGCTCGCTGACACCGGCAACGCCTTCGAACGTGTTCGAGTGGGAGTTCCCCATCAGTGCCACCCAGTTATGCGGCCCGCGAGCCGCCTGGTCAGCCTCGATCACGGTGTGAGCGTAGTAGTTCATCATTCTCTGGCGTGCCGAAGGATCCGCCGTTCTCATTCCTTCAACCCGATAACTGGCCAGGCAGTCGATGGCCTGAACGCGTATCCCGTTGCGATTGGCTTCCTTGACCAGATCGAGAAAGGTGTAGCGTTGCAGCGGATCGGTCACGTGACCACTGTCGAGCTGAATCAGATAGTTCTCCAGATCCCGCGGCATGACCGATGTCCTGGCGTAATTATCCAGCGCGGCCTGATGGAAGTCCGTGAGCAGGTGCTCGGAGTAAAGCGTCTTCACACCCTTGTTGGCCAGGGTTTGCATATTGTCCATCAGCCATTGCTTGCTGCCGATTTCGGCATGGCTTTCGCCAATGACCAGACCGCGAAACTCTGTGAATATCCGCTCGATGAATGCTTGTCCCGACAGTCCTGTGGTTAGCGAATCCATTGATGCGCGTACGGGAAGATGCAGATCGGCATAGAAACATACTGCTGCTTCATGCAGTTGTTTTCGCAGCGTCTTGAATGTATCGAGGGGTGAATTGCCGCCCCATGAAGCGACGGAGTCGTTCAACAGTGAGGCGTCATTGCCCCGCGCCACGTTTTTCAGTTCGGCACGGGCCTGCACCGCGATCTCATACGGCGAGGTGAAGCGGGGTGGATCCTTGATCGTCAAATCCGGGGCGGGTGGCGCTTCAATCGCCGGGATGGACGGCTGAATGTCTGGCAGTTGACCGGGCGTAGCGGTGGGATCAATGCGCACGTGTACCTGCGTGAGGCCTTCATGTTCTATGGCTTGCAACAGTTCATGCAGGCTGTCGAAGTGGCGCCCGCTGATGGCTGACCATTTCGGCCGGAGGATGGAGAAACCGGCGCTGTCCTGCTGAATCGGTGTACGCACCAGACTGCCATCGCCACTGCGGTGAACAAGGGTGGAGGGCTCCTGCACCATGAACATGCCGCGCCTGGGCAGCGCCTCTTCAAGCGAGCGAGCTGTTGCCGTCGCGGGCGGTGCGCTCAGTTGCAGGCGAAGATCGCTTTTCAATTCGTCGAAGGGACGTCCCAGGATGTCTTTGACTTTTTTGCCCGGGTCAGCTGTAAGCCCCTGAGCCTGACCCAATGCACTTTCATCAACGCGCAATGCCACCGCCCCTTCCAGCTCACTCAGCCCTGCAACGTTGTCGAAGCTGCTGGCGCGGGCCTCATCAACCAGTGCGATCCAGCGATGAGCACCTCGTGCGGCCTGGTCGGCCTGAATCACGGTGTCCGAGTAGTAATTCATCATTTTTCGGCTGCTGGCTTCGGTAGTACCTTCCATCCGTGGAAAGCGCCGGGTCGCCATGCTGTCGATCGCTTGTACGCGGATGTGATTCTTCTGTGCGCCTTTTACCAGCTCGGTGTAGGAATACGGTCCGGCAGGGTCGGTCTTGAACCGCGCATCCAAAGCCTTCAGGTACCGCTCGAGAGCCGGCGGCATCTTGCCGCTCTGGTGAAAAACATCCAGATCCGCTTGATGGAAATCCGTGAGCAAGTGATCCAGGTAAAGGGTTCTGACCTTCTGTTTGTTCAGCACTTTGAGATTGTCGACAAGGGTCTGTCTAGCACCGATGGCAGAACTGTCCTGACCGATTACGAGGCCGGTGCCGTCCTTGAACAGGCGCTTGGTCATTTCGGCAAACGGCGTCGTGGGTTTGAAGAGTGGGACGGCCGGACGCGGGGGAAATTCGGTGGCGGCATAGGCGTTGATGGCATCGTCGTAGAGCCCGCGACGCAGGGTTTTGAAGTCTTGATAGAAACGGTCGCTGCTGTCCTGTGGATCCAGCGGGAAATCATCGACCTGAGCTTCGGCAACGGGTTGCAGCGCCGATCGCGATGCTTGCGGCACATCGTACGTCAGTGGTTGCATCTCCACTTCCGGCAGTGGGTCGGCCGTGTGTCCGAAGGGCCACTTGCCGAAAATTTTCATGCCACCCTTGAGTCCGGGACGGGCCACCGGTTCCCACCTGAGCGCTTCGTTCAAGCGAACCGGGACGTTGCGGTAGAACGAGAAAGGATTGGCCGGATCAATAATGACCCAGCCGCGTAACTGCTCGACATAACGCACCTGATAAAAGCCGTCGCTTCCTGCGCGGCGCATGTAAATGTAACGCTTGCCCGACGCGGCCAGGATGATCTCCTGCAGTTTGGAATCACCGGTTTCAACGCGGGTGCCTTCGGTGATTTCAGTCTTGAATGAAGCAAGGAAGTCCTCGGGCTGCGCGGGCAGGACGCGCGTCGGGGCGATTTCCTCCAATGCAGGCAACGGGGGGCGGGCAATCGCCGCTTCGACAAGTTTTTCTTCCGGTGCGAAGACCGTGCTGGCCTCGGCTATTTCCGGTAGACGGCCACTGCCCTTGAGGAAGGTGGCGTTGAAAAGGGTATCGATGGTCGCGAAGATGGCGCCCGTCACTGCAGACTTGCGTTCACCGGGTGTTTTGCCATTGACCGCCTGATCAATCTGCAACCCGACATTGGCGATGCCGGCACCCACGACGGCCAGTGCCACGGGCCAGCCGACAGCGGCCATCGGACCGAACATGCGACCGAAAGCGTTGAGATAGCCGATCCACAGCTTTTTCCGCAGATCGCCATTGGTGTGCATCATGAACGTGGCGTCGCTGATCATCCTGGCGTGAGTGGCGCTGGCGAGGAAGGTGAAGGCGTCGCTCTTGAACGTCTCGCTGGTGTGTTCGATCAGGGAGTGATCGGCGCAGTCCCAGGCGCTGACCAGCAGATCCAGGACATGATTGAGCCCGACATTTTCGACATGCGGCGGGCGGAATATCTCAGTGAGCAGATATGTCCCGGGACTCAACAGGGGGAGCCACCCCGGCTTTGCCGCATCCCGCCATGAGGTGTCTTCCGTGATGTCGTGATCGGCCACTTGAAAATGCGCGAGGAAACGTTGGCGGTCAACCGGTTTACGGGTTTGCGACAACACCCACCAATGCAGATCCTTCGCTGTCTCGAAGGCATGCAGACCCCAGATTTCTCCGGGGGTGTAGAGGATCTTTCGGCAATTGACGTCGGTGATGCACAGAATATCGGTCGCTACATAACCCCCCACCTTCAGCAGGCTCAGATGCATTCCCTTGGCGGGCGCCGCATCCTCCTCCAGCATCTGCAACGTGACGGGCCAGCTCACATTGCCGGCGACAGCCTTGACCACGGTTCGGAAGTTTTCGTCCGACAACCGGCCACCTTCGCGATCCTCCATGGCCTGGGCAATAAAGGTGCACTTGGCCAGGCTGCGAAATGTCCTGGTGTGTTTTTTCCAGAACGACGCGACCTTTTGATTGAACCGATCGGCGAAATTGATCGCCCAGAAGTCCTTCAGTACCTCGTTTCCATGCAACCGCACTTCATTGGTCTCGTCGAAGTCCTCGGCATCCGGTCCGGTCGTGTAAAAGCCCCCATCGACATCGAGCATGTCCGAGTTGTCCTGATCACCGACGCGGAACCGCTGGATCACCAGTTGCGGCAAGGTCATGGACTCGGTTGGCCGGGCACCATGATGTTCCCAGCCCGTGAAGGCTTTCCAGCTGCTGCTGGAGAACTTGAAGCGGTGCCAGTAAACCTGTTCAGGATCCAGATGATCCACGCCATGTTTGCGCAGGATATCCCTGGCGATATCACTGGCCATTTCGTACATGTCGGGGCAGGCCTGAACCAGTGCGGGTACCAGATTTTTCAGGGCCAGTTTGTCGGCAACATTGGGTAGTGCAGTGTTTTCGGATGTGTCCACGGTCTTTCCTTGAGGGTGGTACGGATGGGACCGGATCATTTCAGGCGGGCGTAGGAAGGGTCTGTCGGCTGTCGTGTGTAACGGGTGTCGGAACAATAGGTATGACGTATGGGAAAAGGATCAGGATCCAGTACGAAAACCCGGCAATTTGCAGCAGTTGAGTCCTGCTTTTCGCTCTGAGGAACTGCGGCCAGTCGCCGCGTCGCCCTTACTGTTTCTCATCTGCGGGTGTATCGTATTCGCCCTTTCGGGCCTGCGGGCCCGCCGCAGATACGTGAGGTAGTTGAGTTCATGTCCTTTACCCGTCGCCAAATCCTCGGTGGCCTGGCCGGTCTTGTTGTCGTTGGCGTAGGAGCGGGGGGCGCGTCGCGTTACTGGCTGGGCAAGATGGCCGATGCCGATGCGGGGCATGACTACGAGCTGATCGCCGCGCCACTGGACGTCGAGCTGGTGCCAGGGCACAAGACCGAAGCCTGGGCGTTTGGCCCATCGGCGCCGGGCACCGAATTGCGCGTGCGTCAGGGCGAGTGGCTGCGGGTGCGCTTCATCAACCATCTGCCGGTCGCGACGACCATTCACTGGCACGGCATCCGCCTGCCGCTGGAGATGGACGGCGTGCCGTACGTTTCGCAATTGCCGGTGCTGCCGGGCGAATACTTCGATTACAAATTCCGTGTGCCGGACGCTGGCAGCTACTGGTATCACCCGCACGTCAGCAGCAGTGAGGAACTCGGTCGCGGGCTGGTCGGGCCGTTGATTGTCGAGGAGCGCGAGCCGACCGGGTTCAAGTACGAAAAGACCCTGAGCCTGAAGAACTGGCACATCGACGACGAAGGCAACTTCGTCGAGTTCAGCATTCCGCGCGAAGCGGCCCGTGGCGGTACGGCGGGGCGGCTGTCGACCATCAACGGCGTGCCTACGCCGGTGATCGAGTTGCCGGCCGGGCAGATCACCCGGGTTCGTCTGCTCAACCTCGACAACACCCTGACCTATCGCATCAACATTCCTGGTGTCGAAGCGCAGATCTATGCGCTGGACGGCAACCCGGTCGAGCCGCGCCCGTTGGGCAAGGAATACTGGCTGGGTCCGGGCATGCGCATCTGCCTGGCGATCAAGGCACCACCGGCCGGGGAGGAACTGTCGCTGCGCAACGGCCCGGTTCGCCTGGGCACCCTGCGGTCGGTGGCCAACAATGACGCGCCGACCGACTGGCCGAAAGCACTGCCGGCCAACCCGGTGGCCGAGCCGGACCTGGCCAATGCCGAGAAACTCAACTTCAATTTCGAATGGGTCGGTTCGGTGTCGGTGAATGTTGACAACGGCAAGCCGCCGAGCCTGTGGCAGATCAACGGCAAGGCCTGGGACATCACCGACAAGACCTGCGCCGACCGGCCGATCGCCAGCCTGAAACTGGGCCAGAGCTATATTTTCGAACTGAAGAACATGACCCAGTACCAGCACCCGATCCACCTGCACGGCATGAGCTTCAAGGTGATTGCATCGAACCGGCACAAGATCATTCCGTACTTCACCGACACCTACCTGCTGGGCAAGAACGAGCGCGCGCAAGTGGCGCTGGTGGCGGATAACCCGGGGGTGTGGATGTTCCACTGCCACGTGATCGACCACATGGAAACCGGCCTGATGGCCGCCATCGAGGTGAAGTGATGCGCCAGATTCGCCCCGCGGCGATCATCGACCGCAGCCGAGACCGCGACTTCATGCGCGAGGCGCTGGAGCTGGCGGCCCAGGGTGCAGCTCTCGGCGAAGTGCCGGTGGGCGCGGTGCTGGTGCAGGATGGCGAAATCATCGGGCGCGGTTTCAACTGTCCGATCAGTACCAGCGACCCGAGTGCACATGCGGAAATGGTCGCGATTCGCGCCGCTGCACAGGCTGTGAGCAACTATCGTCTGCCGGGCAGCACGCTCTACGTGACGCTGGAACCGTGCAGCATGTGCGCCGGGCTGATCGTGCATTCGCGGGTTGCCCGCGTGGTGTATGGCGCGCTGGAGCCCAAGGCCGGGATTGTGCAGAGTCAGGGACAGTTCTTCACTCAGGGCTTTCTCAACCATCGAGTGCTGTATGAAGGTGGGGTGTTGGCGGAGGAGTGTGGGGCGGTGTTGACTGAATTTTTCCGTGCCCGCAGAGCAAAAAGCCCCTCACCCTAACCCTCTCCCGGAGGGAGAGGGGACTGACCGGATTGGATGGGCGAGATCCGCCGACCTGAGTTATCGAGTCGAACTTAAGTTTTGAAAAGCTCCAAGATCGGCTCCCTCTCCTTGGGGAGAGGGCTGGGGTGAGGGGTGGGCTCACCGTGGTGTTCGGGAGAGCGGGTTATTTCTTCGCGACAATTACGGCCCGCATCGGCGCCGGCAACCCTTCAATCGTCTTGCTGTGATCTTCCGGATCAAGGAAATCACTCAACGACTGATACTTCATCCACTCTGTCCCGCGCTGCTCTTCAACAGTGGTGGTGCTCACATCCACACATTTCACGTCAGTAAACCCGGCACGACGCAGCCACAATTCCAGCGCCGGCACCGACGGCAGGAACCACACATTACGCATCTGCGCATAACGATCTTCCGGCACCAGCACCTGATGCTTGTCGCCTTCGACCACCAGCGTCTCCAGCACCAGTTCACCACCTTTCACCAGGCAATCCTTCAGCGCCAGCAAGTGCTCGATCGGCGAGCGACGGTGATAGAACACACCCATCGAGAACACGGTATCGAAGCCTTCCAGATTCGGCGGCAGGTCTTCGAACGGGAACGGCAGGTGCCAGGCATTCGGTTCTGACAGATAACGCTGCACCGCCTGGAACTGGCAGAAGAACAGCCAGTTCGGATCGACGCCGATCACGCTGTCGGCGCCAGCTCCCAGCATGCGCCACATGTAGTAGCCGTTGCCGCAGCCGACATCGAGGATGCGCTTGCCCTTCAGGTCCAGATGCGGTGATACCCGCGACCACTTCCAGTCCGAGCGCCATTCGGTGTCGACGTGCACGCCGAACAGATCGAACGGCCCCTTGCGCCATGGCGACAGGCCCATCAGCGCGGTGCGCATCTGTGCACGGGTTTCGTCGTCGCAATCGGTGTCCAGTTTCAGGCCGTCGAGCAGGTCGACTTCGGTCGGCTGGATCTTCGGCAAGGCATCCAGCGCACTTTGCCAGCGCTCCAGGTCGCCGTGACCTTTCTCCATTTTCTTGTCGAGTTGCGCTTGCAGGGTGTTGGCCCATTCGGCCAGCGGCGTGCCGGCCAGACGGCGGGCGAGGGGAGACAGATCAATCATGGCAAGGCAATCAACGAGGCAAAGTTAAGACACTGGAACCACGGCACGACTTTCGAGAACCCGGCGGCCAGCAGGCGCTCGCGGTGTTCTTCGAGGCTGTCGGGCTTCATGACGTTTTCGATGGCGCTGCGCTTCTGGGCGATTTCCAGTTCGCTGTAGCCGTTGGCGCGTTTGAACGCGACGTGCAGATCGGTCAGCAGCGCGTGTTCTTCGGCATCGTTGAAGCGCAGCTTCTCCGACAGGATCAGCGCGCCGCCCGGCAGCAACGATTGGCGGATGCGTGACAGCAACGCCGTACGCTGATCCGGGGCAATGAATTGCAGGGTGAAGTTCAACGCCACCACCGAGGCCGGTTTGAAGTCGAGGGCGAGGATGTCGCCTTCGATCACTTCGACCGGCAGCAACTCCTGGAACATCGAATCCTGACCGTTGAGGTACTCGCGGCAGCGCTCGACCATGGCAGCCGAGTTATCCACCGCGATCACACGGCAACCGTCGGTGCGTACGTGGCGGCGCAGGGCTTGGGTCACCGCACCGAGCGAAGCTCCGAGGTCGTAGAGCACGCTGTTCGGCTGGGCGAACTGCGCCGCGAGCACGCCGAGGTTCTCGACGATGGTCGGGTAACCCGGCACCGAACGCTTGATCATGTCCGGGAACACCCGCACCACGTCTTCGTTGAAGGCGAAGTCAGGCACCTGGGCCATCGGCTGGGCGAAAATGCGATCGGGTTCTTTGCTCACGGCGGTTCCGGCGGTGTCGATGAAAAGGCCGGCATTTTAGCCAAACTGGCGCGCAGATGCGCGGGTTGTCTGATAAACCGTGGGCAGGCGAACTCAGGAGTATTCGATATTGAAATCTCCTTTGCCCGTGATACCGATACCGGAACCTTGGGAGTCAATTTCATCTGCCGTGAATTGAAACTGACCAACAATGTGGCGGGTCGTGTGATCCGCATTGATATCGAGAGTCAGTGTTTTCACCTGGTACTTGGTATTGACCCAGTCCGATACGGCTTTCACGAGCTTCACTTCCGGCGAATTCAAGTAATAGCGGCCGCCGGTGATGGTCTTCGCGAGATGGAACTCCATTCGTTTGACTTGTTCTCCCCACTCTTCTCGTTCACCCGTGATTCTGATGTGGTTCGGTTCTTCGAACGCAACGACAAGTTGGAAGGCAACAGGGTTGTTGTTATCAATGGCGAGGCTGAAAGTGCCGGCGGACTTGGGAGTTGGGTTACTCATGCTGAGTCTCTCGATAGTGCGACAAACCACCATGGTTTGCCGCTTCGAGCAACTGTATGTTTTTCAGGCTTGCAATCTAACTGTCAGAAATGACAGTCGTTGATTCGATTTGGTAATCGATTTCGAAACGGTTATAGCGTTTTTTCGGCTTTTTCTACGTGAAACGCCGACGCCGCAATCCCCCACTGTCCCAACCAGTAACTTAGGATGATGATGTAAGGCGCTGCATTGAACGGTGAGACGAACCGGTTGATACCGATCACGCTGTCGGAAAACACGAACGCCACCGCGCCGCCCGCCGCCAGTAATGCCGAACGTTGCGGTACGCCGCTGCCGAGTCGGGCGAGAGCGCGCCAGAGCATGGCGCTGATGGCCGTTCCGTAGACGATCACTGGCACGGTCAACGGGCCGAGTCCGCTGCTGATCAATATGCCCATCAACACGGCACCCACGCTGAGGGCCAGGATCAGCGGCAGCAGGGCCAAACGTCGGCAATCACTAAGGTAAGCCTTGAGATACGCCAGATGCGCGACCAGAAACGCGCCGAGACCGAAGACGAACAAATCCCCCGGCCACGCCAGCAACACATCGCCGATCAACGAGAAAATCAGACCGAGGCTGATCCAGCGCCGATAGTCGCTCGGTGGCGCATCGTGCAGCCAGCCGAGCAACGCCAATACCGGCAGCGGTTTGACCAGCAGGCAAAGCAGCGCCGCGTGGGTGCTGACGCCATAGAGAAAGGTCACGGCGCCCATCAGCGCGAGGATCAGCCAGCCCACGGTCAGTTCACCGAAATGGCGCAATCAAAGGTTTCCACCGGCAACACTTCCGGCGCCCACGGCTGTTGCGAAGTCAGGCGCAGGCGACCGGTGCCGGGGGCGAACGCCTGGAAGCGCCAGGTCGAGAGACCGGCCGCGCCGACCACGCCGGCGTCTTCCGGATTGCTGTAGACCTCGGGGCTGAGGGCGCGCAATACGCCGCCGGCGGAATCCTGGATGGCCCAGCGGTAGCCGGTGGTGGGGTTGCTCGGGAGCATGACGATCAGGTTTTGCCCGTTGGTGAGGCGCACCGGGCATTCGCTCTGTTTTTCCACGGTCACGTTGGTTTTCGGTTGCGTGGCACAGGCGGCCAGCAGGGCGAGGGACAAGGGGACAAACAGGCGAAGGGGGGACATGGATTCAGTGGCTCCGGCGTTGGCGACGAACGGCGAGCATAACTGAAGATGAGACAAAGTGTGACAACGCCAGGCTTGGCGTCATTCTTCAGCATCGCCGGCCCTCACCCTAACCCTCTCCCAGAGGGAGAGGGGACCGACCGAGGTGTCTTTTGGGATACATCGACCTGAAAGATCGAGTTGATTACGGATTCAGTGAAGAGCTTTCAGGTCGGCGTATCTCTTAAATATCCCCCACTCGGCTCCCTCTCCCTCCGGGCGGTCCGACGTTTCGGGAGGGCCGGGGTGAGGGGCTGCGATGCCAGCCCCCCTCAATACCTCAAGACGAAATCAAAAAAGCACCTTCGCTACATCCGCAAACTTCTTGGCGAAATGCACGGTAATGCCTTCCTTCAAGTAATCCGGCAGCTCTTCGAAGTTGCCGCGATTCGCCTCCGGCAGAATCAACTCGAAGATCTTCTGCCGCCGCGCCGCAATCACCTTCTCGCGCACTCCGCCAATCGGCAGTACATGCCCGGTCAGCGTCAATTCACCGGTCATCGCCACGCCTTTTTTCGGCGCCTGATTACGGGCGAGGGAGAGCAGGGCGCTGGCCATGGTCACGCCGGCGCTCGGGCCGTCTTTCGGTGTCGCGCCTTCCGGCACGTGCAGGTGGACGAAGGCTTCGTCGAAGAACTTCGGATCGCCACCAAAAGATTTGAGGTGCGAACTGACGTAGCTGTAGGCGATCTCCGCCGACTCCTTCATCACATCGCCCAGTTGCCCGGTCAGTTTGAAACCACGATTGAACGTGTGAATCCGCGTGGCTTCGATCGGCAGAGTCGCGCCACCCATGCTGGTCCACGCCAGGCCGGTGATTACGCCGGTGCCGGACAACACTTGCTCGTTGCGGAACACCGGATGACCAAGGGACGCTTCAAGGTCTTTCGGCCCGATCTTGATCACCGCTTTCGGATCGTCGATCAGTTTCATCACCGCTTTGCGCACCAGTTTGCCCATCTGTTTTTCCAGCTGGCGCACGCCGGCTTCACGGGCGTAGCCGTCGATCAAGACTTTGAGCGCCGTGTCGCTGATGCTCAGGCTGCCCTTGGACACGCCGGCCTTTTCCAGCAGTTTCGGCCACAGGTGACGCTTGGCGATGGCGACTTTTTCTTCGGTGATGTAGCCCGACAGGCGAATCACTTCCATCCGGTCCAGCAACGGGCCGGGGATCGAATCCAGGGTGTTGGCGGTGCAGACGAACAGGACTTTCGACAGGTCCATCCGCAGGTCCAGATAGTGGTCGAGGAATTCGACGTTCTGTTCCGGGTCGAGGGTTTCCAGCAGCGCCGAGGCCGGGTCGCCCTGGTAGCTCTGGCCCATCTTGTCGATCTCGTCGAGCATGATCACCGGGTTCATCACTTCGACGTCTTTCAACGCCTGCACGAGTTTGCCCGGCTGCGCGCCGATGTAGGTGCGGCGGTGGCCCTTGATCTCGGCTTCGTCGCGCATGCCGCCGAGGCTAAAGCGGTAGAACGGCCGACCAAGGGATTCGGCGATCGATTTGCCGACGCTGGTTTTACCCACGCCCGGCGGGCCGACCAGCAGCACGATGGAGCCGCTGATCTCGCCTTTATAGGCACCGACCGCGAGGAATTCGAGGATCCGGTCCTTGATGTCGTCGAGGCCGGCGTGGTGTTTGTCGAGCACCTTGCGCGCGTGCTTGAGGTCGAGTTTGTCCTCGCCGTACACGCCCCACGGCACCGAGGTTGCCCAGTCGAGGTAGTTGCGGGTGACCGCGTATTCCGGCGATCCGGTTTCGAGGATCGACAGTTTGTTCATCTCTTCTTCGAGGCGCTTCTGCACTTGCGTCGGCAGCACTTTGCCTTCCAAGCGCTGCTCGAACTGTTCGAGGTCGGCGCTGCGGTCGTCCTTGGTCAGGCCGAGTTCCTGCTGGATGACCTTGAGCTGTTCTTTAAGGAAGAACTCGCGCTGGTGCTCGCCGATCTTGCGGTTCACTTCGGCGGAGATTTCTTTCTGCAGGCGCGCGACTTCGACTTCCTTGCGCAGCATCGGCAGGACTTTTTCCATGCGCTTGAGCATTGGCACGCAGTCGAGCACTTCCTGCAGCTCATTGCCGGTCGCCGAAGTGAGGGCGGCGGCGAAGTCGGTCAGCGGCGACGGATCGTTGGGGCTGAAGCGGTTGAGGTAGTTCTTCAGCTCTTCGCTGTACAGCGGGTTGAGCGGCAGCAGTTCCTTGATCGCGTTGATCAGCGCCATGCCGTAGGCCTTGACCTCGTCGGTCGGCTCGGTGGGCTGGTGCGGGTATTCGACTTCCACCAGATACGGCGGGCGATGGTGTTTGAGCCAGGTCTTGATGCGCACGCGACTCAGGCCCTGGGCGACGAATTGCAGTTTGCCGTTTTCGCGGCTGGCGTGGTGCACCTTGACCAGGGTGCCGTATTGCGGCAACGCCTTGGTGTCGAAGTGGCGCGGGTCTTCCTGGGGTGTGTCCATGAAGAACAGGGCCAGGGAGTGGTGTTCGGATTTGCTGACCAGTTCGAGGGTTTCGGCCCAGGGTTCTTCGTTGACGATGACCGGCAGGACCTGGGCCGGGAAGAACGGGCGGTTGTGGATCGGGATGATGTAGACCTTGTCCGGCAGGTTCTGGCCGGGCAGGGCGAGGCCTTTGCCGGGGACGTGGTGTTCGATGTGTTCGGCGTCGGTTTCGGTGATGTCGTCGGGGTTCTCGGGGAATTCTTGCTGGTCGCTCATGGGGCACCTGCGCAATTGGGTATGGCTGTTAGATGGGGCAGGGGTTGGGTGGTTT
>NZ_BQHR01000023.1 GCF_021601625.1 Pseudomonas paraglycinae
GGCGGGTGGGTTGAATCAGTACCGGTATGTGCCGAATCCGACGGGGTGGGTGGATCCGTTGGGATTGAGCTGCAACTGCCCCGGAGCCATTGCTGCTGATGGACCTTATAGTGAAATTGTTCCTGGTGGAGGCTTAGAAGCCCATGAGTCGCGCGGTGGACATGCTATTGCGAGACATGTAGATAGATCGGAGGCTCAACTCAGGGCTAGGCTAGCGGCCGAGCCGAACATACCTATTGCGTCAACATTTCTAAATAGATCAGAAGCTGAAGCTGCACTCTCGAATGTTATTAGAAACAACAAGGTGGCAATTGATAATTTTGTGCAGGGTAATGCAAGCAAACTTGTAATTAATGAACAGGTTTCTGCTCCTGCAGGGGTGGGTGTAGTGAGGCAGAGCGGAAGGTTGGAACCTTTGTCTAGCATAAGATTGGTGTTGCGACGAGATGCAACTTCACCGCTTGGATACTTTATTTTGACGGGGTTTGTAAATGACAATTGAAGATTTTCCTAGCCTTTTTCAGTTTCTCGGGGCCTATTTTCATGAGGACTGGATGTGTGAGTTTGACTCGGCAGATGATGTTGTTAAATCTTTCATAGCGGACTCGGAATCTCGCGTACTTGAGAAGGTGGTAAAGGAAATCGATTCTCTTTTGGCGATGAAAATTTCAGAAAATGAAACTCGAGATTTTTTGCTGAAAAAAAATGGTTGTTGTTATTGCTATTGGAATGAGTGGCAAGACGGAAATTCGTGGTTGAAGCACATTTCTGTACTTTTTAGTGAGGCTTCGCATAGTAATATTTAAGTGTTTCTGGGGTTTTTAGTGTTATTTGATATTCGTTGGGTAAGAAAGTGGTTTTGAGAGGAGTTGGTATTGTGGTTGAGCAGAGTCGTAAAGTTGGTTTTTTATCTAGGATTTTGTTTTTTTGTAAAGGTATAGGGTTTTTTGTGATGCAAGGGGCGAAGCTTCAGTTTCAGGAAGTTGAAGAGTCTGCTAATAATAAAAAAGAATTAAACCTGGGGGCTGCTGCTAAATCTAAAAAATTCCGAGGAGTTCATAGTTCTCGATTTTTGAGCCACAAAGCACAGATGAATGCATATAACGAGGCTGTGACGAGAGAATCCAGAAAAATGCCCCGCTTCACGGGAGAGGATAGTATGGGAAATCTGGTAGTGAGAATGGAAACTGAAAATATTGGTGAAGGATATGAGCCAAATCCTGCAGATCCATCTGATCCACGCTACATTTCTGAAATGAACGGCTTTGAAATGAGATTTGATTTCGAGACGCTAAAGCCTTGGGCTCTTTATCCGATAGAGAAAGCATAATGTTGATGCATCCTTATCTTGATATTCCTTATCGTCCAAGGTTGTCTCACTTTCTCGGTGGGTTTGATACATATGATCGCGAGGAGAGCTTGGGTGAGACGCTGTCTGCATACGATCCGGAGGATCCATCAGACAGAAGTATTTTAATATCCAGGTACGTAATCAAGCGGTTTTCGAAACTGAGCCATCGGCATAAGTTCGTTTTGTTTGCTGTCTTGGGAGAGGCGCTTGAAGAAAGTGGTGATGTCTTTCAAGAGGTGCTGGAGCATGATCCATACTCTCACTCCTTGCTACCAGACGGCTGGGATGAGATGAATGATCCAAGGGCATTTTTCGAAGGTATGTACTTTCAGTTGTCCGAAGCATGGATGGACGAGCTTTACAAAGCCAGTCAAGAAGACTTATCAACTTGGTAGGCGCGACTTGGTGGTCGCTGCGATTTTGTAAGTTTTGGGGGCATTCATAGGGTGAAGATGCTGGTTGCACGAATTCGGTTATGTCGAATCACCGATGTCCGAGTGTAAGTGCTTCTGTAGATGGCTGAGCGAAAAGGCTATCAATCAAATGCACGCTATACCCCGGAACATTCTTCGCATGATGCTTCGCCTGCGAAGCCATTTCCGCCAACTGACTCGCATCCAACTGCGCACACGCTTCGGGATGCAAATGCACCACGCCAATGGACAATGACAGCAACGGAAACTCCTGACGAATGCCCTGGCGGTTCGGCGCAACAAAACACCCAGCCTCCAGATGTTCCGGGCGGTAGAAACGCCGGCATTGGCTCTGGAAATCATCAAGCAATTGGTTCAGCCGTTTGCGCCAATCCTCCGGGCCGAGCACCAACAAGAAATCATCCCCCCCAATATGCCCGACGAAATCGCGGGACGGGTCGACGCGTTCGTTGAGGCATTGCGCCAGACACAGCAGCACCTCATCCCCGCGCCCATACCCATAGATATCGTTAAAGGGTTTGAAGCTGTCGATGTCGACATAACAAATGACCGACTCGCGCCCCTGTTGCAGCAGGCGGGTGAGGCATTGCTGAATCGGCACATTCCCCGGCAGCAAGGTCAGCGGATTGGCATAGCGGGCCTGCTGGATCTTCAGTTCGGTGATCAGTTTGAGTACGTCAATCACCCGGCCCAGGCCCAGGTAGCTGCCGTTGAGGGTGATGATGAAATCTTCTTCGATGCGTTGTCGGGCGCGGCTGGTGATCAGGCGGCTGACCTGTTGCAGCGACTGGCTCATTTCCACGGCGAGAAAGTCGTCGTTCATCAGGCGGCTGATCGGTTTGCGGGCGAACAGGTCGGTGGCGAACGGTTTGAGCAGCGCATCGGACAGCGAGTGACGATGAACGATGCCGCATGGCTGACCCTGTTCGTCGAGCACCGCCAGTGAGTTCAGGTTGGCCTGACGGCGGAAGGCTTCCAGTACGGTAGCGGTCGGTGTGTCGCGATTCACGGCCGGTTGATCGTTGAGCAGGGCGCTGAGGTCGCTGCCTTCATCGTTCAATGTGACGGCGCTGCTGTCGTGCTTGGGCATCAAGGCGCGGGCATCGCGCGGCGGGTGTTCCTGAGGGCGGCCGAGCAGGTATCCCTGCACCAGATCCACACCCATCTCGGTCAGCACCGCCAGTTCTTCCGGCAATTCGATGCCTTCGGCAATCACCTGCGCCCTTGAGGCCTTGGCGATTTGCAGGATCGATCCGACAAACTCGCGCTTCAACGCGTCCTGATGAATGCCGTCGATAAAGTGCCGGTCGATCTTCACGTAATCCGGCCGCAGCTCCGACCACAGGCGCAGGCTCGAATAACCAGCCCCAAGATCATCGAGGGCAATCGAAAAACCCATCGCCCGATAGTGATGCAGCGCAGTTTGCAGCAACTGAAAGTCATCGATCGGCGTTTGTTCGGTGAGTTCGATCACCACCTGACTCGGCGGGATACCAAAATCCTGCAGCAGCTGCAGCGTGCGCCCCGGCTGGTGCGCGGCTTCAAGCAGGGATTCCGGGGAGACATTGAGAAACAGCTTGCCCGGCAACTGCTGTTCGTTGAAACGGCGACAGGCGCTTTGGCGGCAGGCGATTTCCAGTTCGCTCAAGCGTCCGGCCTGGCGGGCCACGGCGAACAGGGCGATGGGGGAGTGCAGCGGGCTGTTGGACGGGCCGCGGGTCAGGGCTTCGTAGCCGAGAATGCGCCGTTCAGAGAGGCAAATGATCGGCTGGAACAGGCTGTGTAATCCGCTTTGAGTCAGGATCGAGCTCAAGGCACTCAGCTGTTCGGTCGTGGTCATGGCAATCTCTGGCGATAAAAAAAGGACTGGGAGCGTTCTCGATGAAGAGAACAGCTCCCAGTCCTTTATTGCACGACAGAATGATGACTGTTTGATGACGATCCGGGGATCGCCAGCATTAAATTGCCATCACCTACTTCTTTGCCACCTGATTGCTCAGCTTCAGGTAATCCAGCAGCACGCGCCCGGTCTCGCTCAGGTAGGCGTCGTCTTCCGGTTTGACCTTGTCCGGCTCGGCGGCTGCCAGGGCGTCGTCGTCTTCTTTTTTCAGCTCTTTGAGCGGTTCTTCGCCTTTGGCCTTGCGACGGATGTTTTCCATCGCCAGTTGCTTGGCGTCGATGTCGGCGTGCTGGGCACGGCGTTCGGCTTCATTGAGGCTGACGGTTTTCTCTTCCAGCAGCTTCTGCGCCAGGGCCAGCTTGTCGCGGATGAACACGAACTCCGCGTCCTTGGCGGAACGGGTGTCATGCTCGGATTTCAGCTGGGCCAGGTACGGCTTGAATGGATCGCTTGCCGGTTTGATCGCCGCGCGGATGGTGTCCCACGGCATGGCTTCCGGCAGGGCGCTTTCGCCGATTTCCTTGGTGTCAATGATCGACGGGTAATCGATGTCCGGCAGTACGCCCTGATGCTGGGTGCTCTGACCGGAAACCCGGTAGAACTTGGCCAGAGTCAGTTTCAGTTCGCCATGGTTCAGCGGCTGAATGGTTTGCACGGTGCCTTTGCCGAAGGTCTGGCCACCGATGATCAGCGCACGGTGGTAGTCCTGCATGGCGCCGGCGAAGATCTCCGAAGCCGAGGCGGACAGGCGGTTGACCAGCAGCGCCATCGGGCCTTTGTAGAACGCGCCCGGGTTTTCATCTTCAAGTACATCGACCCGGCCATCGGCGTTACGCACGAGCACGGTAGGGCCCTTGTCGATGAACAGGCTGGTCAGCTCGGTGGCTTCCTGCAGGGAACCGCCGCCGTTGTTGCGCAGGTCGATGACCACGCCGTCGACTTTCTCTTTCTGCAGTTCGGTCAGCAGCTTCTTGACGTCGCGAGTGGTGCTCTTGTAGTCCGGATCGCCGGCACGAAAGGCCTTGAAGTCGAGGTAGAAGGCCGGAATCTCGATCACGCCGAGCTTGTAGTCTCGGCCGTCCTGTTTCAGGTTCAGCACGGACTTCTTCACGGCCTGGTCTTCGAGCTTCACCGCTTCACGGGTGATCGGCACGATCTTGCTGGTCTGGTCGTTCGGCGCATTGCTCGCCGGGATGACTTCCAGACGCACCACGGTGCCCTTCGGGCCACGGATCAGCTTGACCACTTCATCCAGACGCCAGCCGACCACGTCGACCATCTCTTTGTTGCCCTGGGCAACGCCGATGATCTTGTCGGCCGGAGCAACCTGCTTGGTCTTGTCGGCCGGGCCTGCCGGCACCAGACGCACGACTTTCACCTGGTCGTTGTCGCTCTGCAACACGGCGCCGATACCCTCGAGGGACAGGCTCATGTTGATGTCGAAGTTCTCCGCGTTATCCGGCGACAGATAGTTGGTGTGCGGATCGTAAGACATGGCGAAGGTGTTGATGTACGCCTGGAAGATGTCTTCGGCGCGGGTCTGGTCCAGACGCGCCAGTTGATTCTTGTAGCGCTTGGTCAGGGTTTCCTGGATCTGCTTCGGCTCTTTGCCGGCGATCTTCTGCCGCAGCACCTCGTCCTTGACGCGTTTGCGCCACAGGTCATCGAGTTCGGCGGTGGACTTGAGCCACGGAGCGTCCTTGCGATCGATCAGCAAGGTTTCCTTGGTGGTGAAGTCCATCTTGTCGACGCCTTTGTTCAGCTCGGCAAGGGCGAAGTCCAGACGCGCTTTCACGCGGTCCAGGTAGCGCTTGTAGATGGTGAACCCGGCGTTGAGGTCGCCGCTCTTGAGGAAGTCGTCGAACTGGGTCTTCCACTTGTCGAATTCGGCGATGTCGCTAGCCATGAAGTAGCTGCGCGACGGGTCGAGCAGCTTGATGTAGCTGTCGTAGATGATCACCGAGCGCGCATCGTCGAGCGGCGGCTTGCTGTAGTGGTGACGCTTGAGCAACTCGACGACGTTCAGACTGGCAATCACTTCGTCGCGATCAGGCTGCAACTTGTCCCAGCTGTTGGCTGCGAATGTGGTGCCCGACACCGGCAACAGACCGATACCGATGAAAAGAGCGAGGGCGGTGCTGGGGAGCAGATGCTTCATGCTGATTCGACGCGGGGACAATTGATAACGCATATTAGGCCGTCTTTGAAGTCGCCGGTACCTCTACGCTCTGTACGATAACTGCTGTTCAGCGTTCGTTCAGACCCCAGGGCCGGTCGCATAATGCAAAAAGCCCGGCGCTACAGCTTCGGGCTCAGTCCAGACTCACTATGGAGGCACTGTGAAGGCATTGCAAGGCGTTGAAGGTCAAGTGGCATGGGTTGATGAACCAAGTCCTACATGTGATGTAGGACAAGTTCGCATCCGGGTGGCGGCAGCGGGCCTCAATCGCGCGGATTTATTACAGAAAGCCGGACTTTATCCGCCCCCTCCGGGTGCCAGCCAGGTGCTGGGTCTTGAGTGTTCCGGGGTGATCAGCGAGGTCGGCGCAGGCTCGTCCTGGCAGGTCGGTGACCGGGTTTGCGCCTTGCTGGCCGGGGGCGGGATGGCGCAAGAGGTGGTCGTCGACGGAAGGCATGTGCTGCCGGTTCCGGAAGGTGTATCGCTGATCGAGGCCGCTGCGTTGCCCGAGGTGTACGCGACCGTCTGGCTGAATGTGTTTCAACTCGCTGCGCTCAAACCGGGTGAGAAAGTTCTTCTGCACGCCGGAGCCAGTGGTATCGGTTCAGCCGCCATTCAACTGTGCAAAGGTTTCGGCAATCCCTGCTGGGTCAGCGTCGGCTCGGCCGAGCGGCTGGCCTACTGTGAATCGCTGGGGGCCCAGGGCGGGGTGGTTCGCACCGACGATCTGGAAAGCCTGCGGGATTTCGGGCCGTTCGATGTGATTCTGGATCCGGTGGGCGGCAATTATTCGGCTTTGAACCTCAAGTTGATGGCTCAGGACGGCCGCTGGGTGCTGATCGGCCTGATGGGCGGCCGCGAAGCGAAGCTGGATCTGGCCCAGGTGCTGGCCAAACGCGTGCAACTGCTGGGCTCGACCCTGCGCAGCCGTGACGATCAGTTCAAGGCCGATCTGTTCAGCGATCTGAGTCAGCACGTGTGGCCGCTGTTTTCCGAAGGGCGCCTGAAGCCACAACTGGCCAAGGCATTCCCGATCAAGGATGCCGAGGCAGCGTTCGCCGAGCTGGCAAGCAACACGGTGGCGGGGAAGCTGGTGCTGGTGATCGACGAAAGCCTGAGCTGATCGTCGATGCTTGTGGGAGCAGGCTTGCTCCCACAAGACAACCGCTTACTTCCAGAGGTGGATCGGCCAGCCGGACTTCTCGGCCTCTGCAAGCAGCACCGGATCCGGATTGACCACATGCGGGTAATCCACTTTCAGCAGCAGCGGCAGATCATTGCGTGAGTCGGAATAGAAACTCGCGCCCTCAAGGTTTTCCTCTTCGGCATCCAGCCATTCCAGCAAGCGGGTGATTTTGCCTTCGCGGTAGGTCAGGGTGCCCACGGTGTGGCCGCTGTAAACGCCATGCGCCACTTCCAGTTCGATCCCCAGCACCTCGTCGATGCCCAGTCGATCGGCAATCGGTTTGACCAGGTGCGTGCCCGAGGCCGAGATCACCAGAATCCGGTCGCCGGCCTTGCGGTGGGCAGCAATGGTTTTGGTCGCATCGCTGAAGATGATCGGCTCGATGAAGTCTTCCACCCACGGTCCGACCAGATGCTCGACTTCTTCCGGGGTGCGCCCGATCAGCGGCTCGAGGCTGAAGTCCATGTAGTCTTCCATGCGCAACTTGCCATGGCTGTAGGCATCCATCAGCTCGTTGTTCCGGCGCATGAACGACTCGGGATCGACCCAGCCCAGGCGCCCCATCTGCTCGCTCCAGAGGGTGGCGCAGTCGCCGTGGATCAGGGTTTCGTCCAGATCAAAAATTGCCAGGGCCATCAGTTCAGTTCCCTCTTGGGTGTCAGCAAAGTCATCAGGCTACCTCACACAGAGCGGTGGGATCGATGGAAAGTGACAGGCGCTGACCATCGGGATGCAGATCCGCCGCCGAACGGTTGAGCACATCCACCACCAGTTCCACGCCCCGGGCTTCGACGCGGTAGCGGATCACGTTGCCCAGCAGACTGTGGCTGCGGATTTGCGCATCGGGTTCACCGCTGAGGCTGAGTTCAATGGCTTCCGGGCGAATCGCGATGCGATGGTTGATCGGCCGCTGCAACAGCTTCGACGCGCTCTCGGCATCCAGCAGGTTGTAGTTGCCGATGAAGCCGGCGGCGAATACGTCGACCGGTGCGGTGTAGAGGGTTTCGGCATCGCCGCTTTGTACGATTTTTCCCTGATTCATCAGGAAAATCCGGTCAGACATGGTCAGGGCTTCTTCCTGATCGTGTGTGACGAAGATCGTGGTCAGGCCAAGTTCGCGCTGGATCTGACGGATCTGTTCGCGCAGGTGTTTGCGAATTCGCGCATCGAGGGCCGACAGCGGTTCATCCAGCAGCAACAGGCGCGGACGGGTCACCAGCGAACGGGCGAGGGCGACACGCTGACACTGGCCGCCGGACAGCTGATGCGGATAGCGACTGGCGAAATCGTTGAGTTCAACCAGTTTCAACACTTCGGCAACCCGCTTGTGGCTGTCGTCGGCGTTGACCTTTTGCATGCGCAGGCCGAAGGCGACGTTCTGTTCGACGGTCATGTTGGGGAACAGCGCGTAGCTCTGGAACACCATGCCGATCCCGCGCTTCTGCGGGGTGAGCGGCACGATGTCGACGCCATCGAGCAGAATCTTGCCGCCATCCACCGGCGTCAGCCCGGCGATGCAACGCAGCAGGGTGGATTTGCCGCAACCGGACGGACCAAGCAGGGTGACGAATTCACCCTTGTTGATTTCGCAGTTGATGTCGCTGAACACCGTGGTGCCCGCGTAGTTTTTCTGAAGGTGTTGGACGCTGACATAGCTCATTCGCTTTTGTCCTTGTTCAAGATGTTGGCGACCCAGGTCAGGACCAGCACGAAAAAGAAGTAGGAGATCACCAGCGCACTGGTGAAGTGGCCGCTGCTGTTGCGCATGTTGTTCAGATAAACCTGCAGGGTTTCGTAGCGGGTGCCGACCAGGATGTTGGCGAACACGAACTCACCGAACAGGAACGAGAACGACAGCAGCAACGCGACCATCAGGCCTTTGCGCAGGTTCGGCAGCACCACCAGGAAAGCTGCCTGAAAAGTGCTGGCGCCAAGCAGTTGGGCGGCGTCCATCAGGTCGCGCAGGTTGATCGCTTGCAGGTTGTTGGTGATCGCCCGGTACATGAACGGCAGCGCCACGGTGAAGTAGCAACCGATCAGGATCCACGGCGTGCCGACCATCGCGAACGGCCCGGAACCGTAGAGCTGCAACAGGCCCACCGACGACACCACCGGCGGTACGGCGAAGGGCAGCAGGATCAGGATGTTCATCAGCGCATCGAGTTTCGGGAAGTGGTAATGCACCACGAACAGCAGCGGCAGGATCAACACCACCGACAGGATCAGCGCGCCGACGCACACCAGCAGCGACTGACCGAAGGCGTGCAGAAAACGCGGATCGCTCCACAACTGGATGTACCACTTGAAGGTGAAACCGCTGGGCAGGATGGTGGCCGACCAACTGCTGGCGATCGAGTAGATCAGCGTGCCCACCAGCGGCAGCAGCAGGATGGCGAACAACAGATAGACCACGACGCGGTGGTAGACGCCGGCCGGGCCGGATTCAGCGCGAGACATGGTAGCTCCTCTTCAGCAGCAGTTGATGCACGACGGTCACCAGGGTCATCAGCGCCACCAGCACCACGGCCAGGGCGCTGGCCAGGTTCGGGTCGAGGGAAATGTCACCGGAGACCATCGCCGCAATCCGGATCGGCAATACGTTGAAGTTGCCGGTGGTCAGCGCGTAGACCGTGGCGTAGGCGCCAAGGGCGTTTGCCAGCAGGATCACGAAGGTGCCGAGCAGGGCCGGAGTCAGTACCGGCAGGCCAATGTGGCGCCAGAACTGCCAGCCGTCAGCGCCGAGCAGTGCGGCGGATTCGCGCCAGTCTTCACGCAGGGCGTCGAATGCCGGGTACAACAGCAACACGCCGAGCGGAATCTGGAAGTAGGTGTAGAGGATTATCAACCCGGTTTTCGAGTACAGGTTGAAGTCCTCGATGATCCCGGCCTGCTTCAACATGATGGTGATGCTGCCGTTGAAGCCGAGCAGGATGATGAACGCAAACGCCAGCGGCACGCCGGCGAAGTTGCTGGTCATGTTGGCGAAGGCGTTGACGAAGTTGCGCAGCTTCGAATCGACCCGGCGCAGGGAGTAGGCGCCCAGCACCGCGATGATGATGCCGAACACACTCGACCAGAAACTGATTTCGAGGCTGTACTGGATCGCCTGCAAATAGAACTTCGAACTGAAGATCTTGCTGAAGTTGGCGAAGCCCCAACCGAATTCTTCCGATTGCAGGCTGTTGATCATCACCCAGATCAGCGGGGCGATTTCGAACACGATAAAGAACAGTGCGAAAGGCACCAGGCACAGGGCGGCCAGCCATTTACCGCGAGTCATTGAGTTCACTTGAGTAACTCCCGGCACACAGGTTTGTCGTGGGGCACGCCGAGCAGTTCGCAGACGGTGCCGCAGATGTCGGTCTGCTTCGGTGCAGCTTCGCTGTCCAGGCTGAAGGCATCACCGAATACGAACAACGGCACCTGGCGTTCTTCCGGCAGCAGGCCGTTGTGCGAGCGGTCGTTGTTCATGCCATGGTCGGCGGTCACCAGCACCTGGCAGCCGGCGTCGAGCCAGCCTTGCAGGTAGTCGGCGAGGATGATGTCGGCGCTGCGCGCACTGTTGCGGTATTGCGGGGTGTCGAGGCCGTGCTTGTGCCCGGCGTCGTCGATGTTCATCGGGTGGATCAGCAGAAAGTCCGGTGCATGGCGCAGGCGCAGGTTTTCGGCGTCGGCGAACAGGTGCGAATCCGGGTAGTGATCGTTCCAGTAGAAGTGGCCGTGCTGGATCGGTAGCGTCGGGTCATCGGTATGCCGATCCCGTGCTGCCACGAACGGCGAGCGGTTGTAGAGCTCGCTGACCCAGTGGTACGCCGCGGCGGCGGTTTTCAGACCGGCATCACGGGCGTAGTGATAGATGCTGCGCTGGTTGGACAGGCGCGAGACGTTGTTGTGGACGATGCCGCTGTCGATCGGCGGTACGCCCGTGAGGATGCATTCGTAAAGCGGTCGGGACAGGGCCGGCAGCTCGCACTCCAACTGATAGAGCGCGGCGCGTCCTGCGCCAACGTAAGCCTGCAGATGCCCCATGGCGTGACGCGCAACCTCGTAGTTGAGGCCGTCGAGCACGACAAGGATGACGGTGTGCTTCATAGGGGCAAAAACTCCGCGAAACAGAAAATTTCAGATTCAACCCGGATCCCCCTGTGGGAGCGGGCTTGCTCGCGAATGCGGAGTGTCAGTCAATAATTTTTTGACTGATCCACCGCTTTCGCGAGCAGGCTCGCTCCCACATTTGGATCTCCAACAAATCACATAGCGGTGATTCGCCGGCTTACTTCATCTCGACGATGACTTCTTCGTTCCACTTCTGCGGCAGGGCCTTGGAGGTTTTTTCCCACGCATCGGCGTCCTTGATCGGGGTGACCTTCTTGTACTGATCGTTCGGCAGCAGCTTGGCTTTCACGTCTTCCGGCAGTTGCAGGTGCTCGGCGCGGATCGGGCGGGCGTTGCCGCGGGCGAGGTTGGTCTGGCCGGCGTCGCTGAAGATGTATTCGCGGGTCAGCTTGGCGGCGTTCGGGTTTTTCGCGTACTTGTTGATGATGGTGGTGTAGCCGGAAATCACCGAACCGTCGGACGGGATCAGCACCACGTAGTCATCCGGATTGGCCATTTTGGCCTTGTAGCTCAGGCCGTTGAAGTCCCAGACCACGCCGACTTCGATCTCGCCTTTTTCCATGGTGGCGATGGTCGGGTTGGCCATCGACAGGCGCCCCTGCTTGGCGATGTCTGCGAACAGCAGCAAGGCCGGCTGGAGGTTTTTCTCGTCGCCGCCGTTGGCCAGTGCTGCGGCGAGTACGCCGTTGGCAGCCTGTGCGGCAGTGCTCACGTCACCGATGGAAACCTTGTATTTGCCGCCCTTGAGGTCAGCCCATTTGGTCGGTACTTCGGAGCCGTGCAGCAGCTTCTTGTTGACGATGAAGGCGATGGTGCCGGTGTAGGCCAGTGCCCAGTTGCCGTCCTTGTCCTTGGCCCAGTCTGGCACTTGATCCCAGGTGGTCGGCTTGTACGGTTGCACCACGCCTTGCTTGACCGCGATCGGGCCGAAGGCCGCGCCGACGTCGCCGATGTCGGCGGTGGCATTGTCTTTTTCAGCGGCGAACTTGGCGATTTCCTGGGCCGAGCTCATGTCGGTGTCGATGTGTTTCAGGCCGTATTTCTTGGCCAGGTCTTCCCAGGTGCCTTTCCAGTTGGCCCAGTCATCGGGCATGCCGACGCTGTTGACGGCGCCTTCCGCTTTCGCAGCGGCTTCGAGGGTTTTCAGATCATCAGCCGCCATGGCGGCGGTGCACATGGCAATGGTCGAGCCTAACAGTGTTGCCAGGAAAAGCTGTTTCATTCCGAAGCTCCTTGGTCGTGTTCAACGCTGCGATTGCGGTTTGTGTTGGTCTAGGTCAGCAATACCTGAGCCAATGTAGGGGGGCTGGATGACACTTTGATGTCGGCGGATACCTGACCCGCGCTTTATTTCTCCTGTATCGACGGCTGCCCGCTAAGCGTAGACCACCCGCAAAGTCCCGGTGGGCAAGGGACTTGGCCGATGTATTGCAAGTTGTCAGGGCGACCGTTCGGTAGTTTTGTCATCTCTCGGTCATCTGCACTGCCTAGGCTTGCAACATGACCAAACGGCGCAATAGCTGTGCGGTTTTGCCCCGAAACAGTGCTGGTCTAGTCCAGATAGGTAACGTTGATGCGCGATGAGGCAACAAAAGCGGTGACAGCGATTGGCCAGATCCTTCAGGAGCAACTCGACCATGGGTTGCTGGCGGCGGGGAGCAAGTTGCCGGCCGAGCGCAAGCTCAGTGAGTTGTTCGGCACGACGCGGATTACGGTACGGGAAGCCTTGTTGCAGCTGGAGGCGCAAGGGCAGATTTATCGCGAGGAGCGGCGGGGCTGGTTCGTGTCGCCACCGCGTCTGGCCTATAACCTGATGCAGCGCAGTCACTTTCACGCGATGGTCAGTGCGCAGGGGCGGGTGCCGTCGACCGAGGTGATTTCGGCTCGGTTGCAGCCAGCGTCAGCGGCGGTCTGTGCGTGGTTGCAGTTGCCGGCGTTGTCGAGCGTGATCCAGATTTGCCGGTCGCGGCGGATCGATGGGCGGCTGGTGTTGTATGTGGAGCATTATCTGAATCCGCAGTTTTTTCCGGGGATTCTGGAGTTTGATTTGAATCAGTCGATTACCGAGCTTTATGCGCGGCATTACGATTTGCACTATGGGCGGGTGCGGTTCGAGATTGTGCCTACGTCTTTATCGGTCGATGCGGCGGCTGCTTTACGGGTTTCGGTGGGGAGTCCGGGGTTGAGGATTGCTCGGGTTAATTATGATCAGTCTGGGCGGTTGATTGATTGTGATCTGGAGTTTTGGCGGCATGATGCGATACACGTTGGGGTTGATGTGGTTTGATCGCTTTGTGTGAATATCCGTTGCTGCGGTAACGGCTTCTTAGGGTTTCGCCCTTACGGCGAGTCACTTTTTTCAAACGCCAAAAAAGTAACCAAAAACGCTGGGCCCCGGCGTTCGGCACCTCGCCTGGGCTCGGTGTTCCTTCGTTACGGGATTCATCCGGGGGCATCGCCTACGGTTTGCTTCGCTGCACCTCCTCTCGATGCATGCGGCTGCGCCGCACGGTCGCTGCGCTCCCCCCCCCCCGGATCAATCCCTCCACTCAGCCTTCCGATGGGGCCGGCACGTCAAAAGCTTTTCTTGAGCTAACGCTCATCGTGTTCTGGATATGTGCCTCTTAAGCGTTGGTTTAGCTGTTTAAGTTGGATTTTTTCAATTGGGCGAATCCGGATTTTAATTTCTGGACGTTTCCTACTTGTTGTTCGGCTGCATCTGACGCGACAGATTTTTTTGTGCGAGGTACATATATACCGCAGTCCGTGGTTGTTATTTCCATACATTTCTCCAGGCGCCGGACGCAATGTTTGAATTTGTTTCCGGTTGTCGAGCACTGCATTTAATTCAAGGAGGAATGTATTTATGGCACGGCGTGGAATTGAGCTTCCAGCTTCAATCGTGAGGCCGGACAATCAAGATGTTTATGTGCACTACTTAGGTCTCGGTGATGGCTCCGGGCCGGCAATTGATTTTGCCCCCTTGGGGGAAATACTGGATATGGAAAATACCTACAAGGCATTTTCCGGAAGTTTACCTCAAATCCTTGAAGTTGAACTTGCCCAGGTCAGGGCTGGCGGTGATTCGAGTTCATTGCCTCCCTTGGACACGCTGGCGCGTGAGCTGCGTTTCCGGGATGCGCTGATCGCCAGAAAGTTTGGTGCGCTGATCGCGGCGAAGGACATTGCGATTCAGCGGTTTGGTCATGCGCAGGTCGAAACGTTTTTCAATGGCGGTCGGTTACCGCAGGTCAATCGGCGTGGCGGTAACGTCAGCGTTCGCCAGGCCTATAGCGAGTTGTTCAATGCCAAGTTGCTGGTAGAAGGCATCGGCCAGTTGAACAGTCAGTCCGCAACTGTCAGGAATGTAATCGCGGCTGTGCAGGTGCAAGAGGCTAATCGAATTGCACATGAGCAGGCGCGCATCGCTGCGCAGAATCAGGCTCGGCTTGTGGCCGAGGAACAGGCGCGTGTAGCTGCACAAGCGGCAGAAATCGCCCGGCTGGCGGCCGTTGATGAAGCTCGTCAAAAGGCTGAAGAGCAGGCGCGACGTGAAGCCGATGAGCATGCACGGCAACTGCTTGAGGATCGATTGCGCGACGCGGATCGGGCGCGCCGGGAGGCGCAAGCCTTCCATTTGCAGGGCGCTGCCTGGAATCCGCAACTTGTATTTTCGACGTCGACCGGGCCGGTTTCCATCCGCGAGAGCGCAAGGTCGAGATTGCGGGCGGCCATCCGTTCCGCGTCGGCCGGATTATCCGCTCTGGCCGCGGGCACGGTGTCGGGTTTGATGGTGGGTGTTGCAGCACTGGTTTACTCGCCCGCGCTGGGAAACGGTGAGCTGCCCAAGCGGTTTCTGGTCAGCGTGCCGTTGTCCGATCTGCTGTCCGGTCCCGTGCCAGACTTGGGTCAGCTCGCGGCTACCGGTGGTTCTCTGGATTTGCCCGTGCGTGTCAATTCCAGAGCTGGCGAGGGCGATCACACCGAGCTGCTGGTCATTCCAGTCGATGGCGTCAGGTTTCCCACCGGCGTGCCGGTGATTGCTGCCGTTCACAACCCGCAGGACAACACCTATCGCGCGACGACCACCGACATTCCATCAGAAACATTGGTATGGACGCCGTCAATTACGCCCGCTGACAGTTCGACTGTATTGCCCGTTCCCGAACCGGATCCTGCGCAATATACCGGCGGCGACATCGTCCCTGTCGAGGGGCGAATTGATCGTCATCCTGATCTGGGTGATTTTGATTTCAATGACTGGATTCTGGTTTTTCCACCGGATTCCGGCATCCCCCCGCAATACATCATGTTCCGGGATCCGCGAAACGATTCCGGGATTGCTTCCGGGTACGGAGAGCCAGTGGCGACGGGGTGGCTCGAGGCGGCTTCGCAAGGCAATGGTGCGGCGATTCCGGCGCAGATTGCAGAGCAATTGAGAGGTCGGCAGTTCAGCGATTTCAGGACGTTCAGAGAGTCCTTCTGGAAAGCAGTAGGGGCAGACTCCGAGCTCTCTTCACAATTTGGCAATACCAATAGAGAGCGGTTAATGCGCGGGCATTCTCCATTTACCATTCCTGGTGAGCAGGTAGGCGGTAATAAAGTTTATGAAATTCATCATCTGGATTTCATCAAGAATGGAGGTGCGGTCTACGATATGGATAACTTAAGATTGTTGACACCTAAGCAGCACGTGGAAGTTCATTCTGCTAGTGGAGGAGAAAGAAATGCATCGTAAACTCGAAGACTATACGGAGTCAGAGTTTCTTGAGCTTTTGAAAGGTCTCTGTTATGTAACCAGCTGCAGTGAAAGAGAATACATGGTCCTTGTTGAAAAGTTTGACGCTGCAGTGGATCACCCAAGGGGTAATGGAATTATTTATTATCCGCTGGATGGCGAAGATGATAGCCCTGAAGGAATACTCCAAACGCTGAAGAGCTGGCGTGCGGAGAACGGGATGCCCGGATTCAAAGGGTAAGCCCAAATCAAAGGACCCCAATCGAAGTGCATTCCGATTGGGGTTTATTCGGTAACTATTTTTCAGTCTCCACTCCACCGCCCGCCGTGATCACCTGCACATTCATCCTCGGCGTCGCCAGGTCCAGCCCGGCCTCGTCCAGATGCCGTTTCAGCGACAAATTGAACGCCCGTGAAACCTCCCACTGTTTGATCGGTGCGGTCTTGAACCTTGCGCGCAATATCGCGTTGCCGGATTCAAAGCTTTCCACGCCCTGAAATTCCAGTGGCGACCAGATGTTGCGTCGCTGCAGTGGGTCGGTGCGCATTTTCTGGCCGACGTCGCGCATCAGTTTGATGGCTTCGTCGATGCTCATGTTGAAGGGCACCGCCACGCGGAAAATCGCGTAGCCGAATTCGCGGGAGTAGTTTTTGATGCTTTTGATTTCGCTGAACGGGATGGTGTGGACGATGCCGTCGATGTCCCGCAGGCGTACGGTGCGGATGGTCAGGCCTTCGACGGTGCCCAGGTGGCCGCCGACGTCGACGTAGTCATCGATGGCCAGAGAGTCTTCGATGATGATGAACAGGCCGGTGATCAGGTCGGCTACGAGCGACTGGGCGCCGAAGCCGATGGCCAGGCCGATCACGCCGGCACCGGCCAGCAGGGGCGTGACGTTCATGCCCATGTTCGCCAGCGCGACGATCAGGGCGATGATGAAGATCGCCACGAACAGCACGTTGCGGATCAGCGGCATCATGGTTTGCGCGCGGGCGTTGGCCAGGCCTTTGCGAGAGCGGGTGAGGGCGTGGTGCACGGCGGTGTCGCTGAGGATCCAGATCAGCCAGGCGAAGATCAGCGTGCCGATCAAACTGAACAGTTTGACGCTGACGTCGTGGCCTTCGCCTTCGGTGAAGCCGATCAGCGACATGCCCCACACCCGCAGGCCGAGTTCGATGAAGGCCAGCCACACCAGCAAATGGGCGAGGGTGTAGAAGAAGCTTTTCAGGCGCTCGGAATACAGCGCGTGGCGTTTCGGCCCGCGTTGGGGTTTGAGGGCGTGGCGGCGGACGAGGCCGTTGATGACCATGCACAACACCAGCAGCACGGTGCAGATCAGCGACTGGCGCAAGGCGGTGCTGGTGTCGCCGGCGGAGACGAAGGTGGCGAACAGCGAAATACCCACCAGCACCAGCGCCGGGACGTACCAGAAGGTGCCGAGGATTTCGATGGTGTCGCTGAGGGCGCGGCGGGTCAGGCGGCGGGACAGGGGCTGGTTGCGGATCAGGTGGGCGATCGGTCGGCGGAAGCGCAGGATGAACAGGCCGGTCGACAGCGCCGCGAGGACATTGGCGACGGTGGCGGCGGTGTGGGCCAGGTGCACACCAAGGCCGGCCACCAGGCGCGGATCGCTCAGGGCTTCACCGAACGCGGCGAAGCTGCCGATCAGCCACAACGGCCGAAAGGCCTGGTGACGCAGGATGTACAGCGCGCGGTGCCGGTGCGGACCGTCGAGTACGGAGAAGGCGATCACGCAGATGGCCGAGAAACAGGTGCCGACCACCAGTGCGTAAGCCAGCACCATCGCCAGGCTTTTGCCCAGTGACGAGGGTAGTGCGTAGCTCATGTAGACCGTGATCACCAACGCGATCAGCCAGGGCCCGAGCTTGCGCAGGGCGAAGCGCAGCATGTCGAGGGCCCGGGGGTTTTGCGGCAGTTCTTCGGTCAGGCCGAAGCGCATGCGTACCCGGTGGCCGAGCCAGATCAGCGCGGCGGCGAGCAGGCTCCAGACCGCGAGGATCACGGCGAAGGCGAAGATGATCGGCAGCCATTCGCTGGCCGGCAGCATCAGGCCTTTAAGCTCGTCCTGGGCCATGTCGAATTCGGTGGACCAGCGATTGAGCGGGCTGTCGGCGCCGGTGAACTGTTTTTCGAAAGTGGCGAGGGTGCCGCCGATCAGTCCCAGCACACCTTCTTCGGGGCTGGCCTGGGCTTTTTTCGTGGCGTCGCGCAGTTTTTTCAGGTCGGTCAGCAACTGGGCGCGTTGCTTGTCGTTTTCCAGCGACTTGATGACTTCGTCCAGCGACTGGCCGAGCGGTTCCTGAGCCTCGGGCTGGGCCTTGCCGGAACCCGTGAGCAGTCCCGGCAGACCGGCAGCGTCGGCGGGCGCCGGCGACATCAGGGTCATCAGGCAGACGAGAAACAGGCAGGGCAGGGCAAAAAGACGAGCGAACACTAGGCGGTCAACCTCGCAAGGGGCGGATCGGGCGAGTGTACGAGCCCGCCAGATTCAATGCGAGCCGGGCGCGGATTTATTCGTTAAGTTTGGCGAGGATCTTGTAGACCACGGTGGCCAGGATCATCAGCATGCCGATCCACATGGCGAAGACACCGGCGTTCTTGTCACGGAAGTTGAAGCCGATGGCCAGCAGAATCATTCCGCACAGGATGGGAATGAGCATGGAGTGGAACGCAGACATCGAGATCATGGCGACAGCCTTGTCGAAGGGAATGATTCAAGTCTAGGTGGGTTTTCGATGGACGGTGCTGATGTGTATCAGAAATGAGCCGGTTTTACGGGCCGGGGGATCGCAGCTCCACGCTGCGATCCCGGCTGCTTGCTACGGCAATTCGCGACTGGCGTAGAACGCGCTCAGCACTTTGACCAGGTGGGCCAGGTCATGGCTGCCGCACAGTTCGCGGATCGAGTGCATGGCGAAGGTCGGCAGGCCGATGTCGACGGTGCGCACGCCCAGGTGGCTGGCGGTGATCGGGCCGATGGTCGAGCCGCAGCCCATGTCGCTGCGCACCACGAAGCTTTGCACCGGCACTTCTTCGGCCATGCACAGATGGCGGAAGAAACCGGCGGTTTCGCTGTTGGTGGCGTAGCGCTGGTTGCTGTTGACCTTGATCACCGGGCCGGCGTTGAGTTTCGGGCCGTGGTTGGCGTCGTGCTTCTCGGCGTAGTTCGGGTGCACGCCGTGGGCGTTGTCGGCCGAAACCAGCAGGGATTTCTGGATGGTGCGTACGAATTCGTCACCTTCCGGCAGCAGACGGCGCAGGGTCTGTTCCAGCATCGGGCCGTCGGCGCCACACGCCGAGCAGGAGCCGACTTCTTCGTGGTCGTTGCACACCAGCACGCAGGTTTCTTCGGTGTCGGTGGTCAGCAAGGCTTGCAGGCCGGCGTAGCACGACAGCAGGTTATCGAGGCGTGCGCCGGCGATGAAGTCGCCATGCAGGCCGATGACCGCAGCGCTCTGGGTATCGTAGAAACTCAGCTCGTAATCGAGCACCACGTCGGCGTTGAGGCCGTGTTCGCGAGCCAGTTGATCGGTGAGTACCGCGCGGAAGTCCACGCGCTCGTCACCGGCGAACTGCGCGAGAATCGGCGGCAGTTCGGTCTGGGCGTTGATGGCCCAGCCTTGGTTGGCTTCACGATTGAGGTGGATGGCCAGGTTGGGAATGATCGCGATCGGGGCCTTGAAGTCGATCAGCTGGCTCTCGACTTTGCCGTCGCGGCGGAAGGTGACGCGGCCGGCTAGCGACAGGTCGCGGTCGAACCACGGCGCCAACAGCGCGCCGCCGTAGACTTCGACACCGAGCTGCCAGAAGCCCTGGCGTTGCAGTTCAGGTTGTGGCTTGACCCGCAGGCACGGGCTATCGGTGTGGGCGCCGACCAGACGGATGCCGTCGTGCAGCGGCGAGTTGCGGCCCATCTTGATCGCGACAATCGAGGAATCGTTACGGGTGACGTAGTAACGACCATTGGCTTCGGTGTGCCAGGTTTCGCGCTCGTCGAGGCGCACATAACCGGCGGCCTCCAGGCGTTGAACAAGGCTGGCGGTGGCGTGGAACGGGGTAGGGGAGGCCTTGAGGAAGTCGATCAGGCCTTGGTTCAACTCTTCGCGCATAAGAAGCTCCAGACAGCAATGGGCGGGAGTTTAACGCATCACTCCGCCCCATTGGGACGTGGTTGCGCGGGTATTGTCAGGAGTGATGACCGATGCGCTTGTGCCCCACCCTTCATGACGGCCGATTTGCTGGTCACACACATGCTTCAAGGTGTTGCCTGGCAGGGTCTCAACCGGTGATCAGTCTGCCATTGAGGAAGACTTCACGGCGTTGCTTGCGACCGATGTCTTCATGCTTGCTCGACTGATAGACCGCTTCGAACTTGTCTCGAGATAAATCGGGCAGCGCACTGAGGTATTGATCGACCAGTTGATCGTAGGCGGCTTCGGTAATGAATTTGTAGACTTCCCGACGATAGAAAAAGCCCAGTTGAAAACCGAGTGTTTCACTCAAGTGCGCGGTCGGGCCGGCGAAGCAGTTTTCAAAGTCGATGGCTTTCAGTGGTCTGTGCGTTTGCTCGGGCACCATGATGTTGCCCACCCAGAAATCCATGTGAGTGATGTTTTTGCTGGCCAGCGAGCTGAGCAGTTGAAACGCGTCGAGGATGAAAGCTTCGATGTTCTGGGGATTGCGTCTGATGCACTGAGCGCCATCAATATGGCCTTCGAGCAGGTGTGTCAGAAGGAAAAATTCCTCGGTCAGGCCAAGCCTGCTGCGGGTATAGCCATAGCCCTTCAATGGCGGCATATCCACGCCCCGGCGCTGAGCTTCGAGGGAGTTCATCAACTCTTCGAGCGGCCAGTCGAAGCGCCCGTTGCGTTGCGGTTTGTTCAGGCTCACCCGCACCTTTGCCTTGAAAGTGTCCAATGGCTGGACCTTGGCAAAGAGCGGGGTTTCACACGAGGACAGCGGTGCGCTGGCCCGGGTCAGTTTGCGCGCGCGACGTTTTTTTATCAGCTGCTCGAGGGCCTCGCGCGCCGGGATGCTGGGTGGTTCGCTCAGGTGCAGGGTAGTGTTACCGAATGCATAGATGATTGGATATTCGGATTGGAGCGTTTTACTGCATAACACGGGAAAAGGCCTCCTGCCTGATGTCGAGGTGCCAAAATTTATAATTGATTACAATTTTATGACAGTTCTTTACGTCAATCTATTGCCGGTGGGATTTTGACAGGACAAAAAAAAGCCCTTCATCAGGAAGGGCTTTCAGAGGCAGACGCGATTCAGAAGGGTGCCGGGCATTCGAAGCGCAAACGCTCGCCGCTTTGCGGATGAGTGAAGCTGAGCATGCTCGCGTGCAGGCACAGGCGGGGCCACGCCGCCAAGGCTTGCTCGTGGGCGTAGAGGCCGTCACCGAGTAACGGGTGACCGATCGATAGCATGTGCACGCGCAACTGGTGCGAACGCCCGGTGATCGGCGTGAGCTCGACACGACACCAGTCGCCACAACGCTCCAGCACGCGCCAGAAGGTCAGGGCGTGCTTGCCGAGTTCGTGATCGACCACGTGGCGCGGTTTGGTCGGCGGGTCGTAGCGCAATGGCAGGTCGATGCTGCCGCTGTCCAGTTCCGGCTGACCCCAGCAGAGCGCAGTGTAGGCTTTCTCTGTTTCACGATCGTGAAACTGGCGCGACAGTTCGCGGTGGGTATCGGCGTCACGTGCGAGCAGAATGATCCCCGAGGTTTCCCAGTCCAGGCGATGGACGATACGCGCTTCCGGGTAGCCGTTTTCCTGCAGGCGGGTGATCAGGCAGTCCTTGTTGTCGTCGGCCCGGCCAGGGACGGAGAGCAACAGGGTGGGTTTGTTCACCACCAGTACGGCGGCGTCCTGATGAATGATTTGGACGTTGGACAACGGCATTAAAACAGCCTCGTAACAAATGCCAACGGCGGCTCAGGGCCCCTCCGGTGTCGGAAGGGCCCTGAGCCGCCGTCGTTCCTGCCGGATCGACTCAGCGATCTGGCAGGGTGATGTTGAGTTCCAGAATCGAGCAGCTGCCCTGGCTCTCCAGTGCCACGTGTACGTCGTCGTTGCCGATGTTGACGTATTTGCGGATCACTTCCACCAGTTCCTTCTGCAAGGATGGCAGGTAGTCAGGGGTGCTGCGCTGGCCACGTTCATGCGCCACGATGATCTGTAGACGCTCTTTCGCGACCGAGGCGGTACTTGGCTTTTTGTTGGCACGAAAGAAGTCAAAAAGGTTCATTACCTACCTCCAAACAGACGCTCGAAGAATCCCTTCTTCTCGACATTCAGGAACCGGTGTTCTTTTTCCTTGCCCAGCAGGCGATCAACGGTATCGCTGTAGGCCTGGCCGGCGTCGCTCTGATCATCGAGGATCACAGGTACGCCCTGGTTGGAGGCCTTGAGTACGGCCTGGGATTCCGGAATGACGCCCAACAGGCGTACGGCGAGGATTTCCTTGACGTCTTCGACGCCGAGCATTTCGCCTTTTTCGACGCGCTCCGGGTGGTAGCGGGTGATCAGCAGGTGTTCCTGGATCGGCTCTTCGCCACGTTCGGCGCGACGGGACTTGCTGGCCAGCAGGCCGAGCATGCGGTCCGAGTCACGTACCGATGACACTTCCGGGTTGGTCACGACGATCGCTTCGTCAGCGAAGTACATGGCCAGGTGGGCGCCTTTCTCGATGCCGGCAGGGGAGTCGCAGACCACGAACTCGAATTGTTCCTTGAGCTCCATCAGGACTTTTTCCACGCCTTCGACGGTCAGTGCGTCTTTGTCGCGGGTCTGGCTGGCGGCCAGCACATAGAGGTTTTCCAGGCGCTTGTCTTTGATCAGGGCCTGTTGCAGGTTGGCTTCGCCGTTCACGACGTTGACGAAGTCATACACCACGCGGCGCTCGCAACCCATGATCAGGTCAAGGTTACGCAAGCCCACGTCGAAGTCGACGATCACTGTTTTGTGGCCGCGCAGAGCGAGGCCGGTACCGATAGCGGCGCTGGTGGTGGTCTTACCCACACCACCCTTGCCGGATGTAACCACGAGAATCTTGGCCAAGGTGTTTCACCCCTAAGGAAGAAGGACTGTTCAGCCCCTGAAAAACATCTCTAGAAAACTACTGCAGTCGGACAGCCTTGGCTGGAATTCGGCTTTTGGCCTTTTTCCTACTTCGTTTGAGCCGTTTTCGCTACGTTTTAGAGATGCTTGGAAAATGCGGCAGTATCCGTTAAAGCCGAATGATGTTCAACACGTCGCCCGACAGGCTGACCTGTACGCCCGAGCCCCACATCGGATCGCGACGCAGGTCCTCGGAAACCTTGTAATGGCCTGCGATGGAGATCAGTTCAGCGCTCAATTGCTGACAGAAGATCCGCGCCTTGGTGTCGCCCTTGACCCCGGCCAGCGCACGACCGCGCATCGGGCCGTATACATGGATGTTGCCATCGGCGAGAAGTTCCGCCCCCGGGCTGACCGAGGAAACCACGACCAGATCGCCACCTTGTGCATATATCTGTTGGCCACCACGTACTGGCGTGGTGATGACGCGGGTCGGTTTGACGGCTGGCTCCGGTGGTTTTTCCGGCTTCTTCGGTGCGACGGGTTCGGCGCTTTCCAGCGGTCGTTCGCGGGCGCCGGACGGCGGTAGCACCGGGATGTCGATGGCGATGGCGGCGGCGATGTCTTCGATGCGGCTGGCGCGGATCGCCAGGGTGCGCAGGCCGTGCTGGCGGCACACGCGCATCAGGCCCGGCAGGTCGACGGCGCCTTCGCTTGGCGGCAGTTTGTCCAGCGCCAGAACCAGCGGCGCGTTGCTGAAGAAATTCGGTGCCTGGGCGACTTTGGCGGCCAGTTGCCGATCGAGGCTGTCCAGGTTATTGCGGGACAGCTCCAGCACCGTAATGGCGAGCATGCTGCCCTTCAGCTGGAACACGGGATCTTGGTCTAGCGGTTCGGTTTGGCTCATGTCGGCATACAACGGCTTGTCACTAAAAGTGCCGAGACTTATAACGAGAACGCCCGCAGGCCGCAAGCCGGGTCGAACGATGTAGAATGCGCGGCCACTGTATTTACGGAAGCTTTAATGGATCGCCCGCGTTTTCGAAAAGCATTTCTTGCCCCACGCTTCTGGCCGCTCTGGTGCGGCCTCGGGCTGTTGTGGCTGATCGTGCAGCTGCCGTATCCAGCCTTGCTGGCCATCGGTCGTTTTCTTGGTGCCCTGATGTATCGCTTCGCCGGCGACCGGCGGCGCATTGCCAAGCGCAATCTGGAACTGTGTTTCCCGGAAAAGTCCGCCGCCGAACGCAAGCGTCTGCTCAAGGAAAACTTCGCGTCCACCGGCATCGCCTTCTTTGAAATGGCGATGAGCTGGTGGTGGTCGCGTCAGCGCCTGGCGAAACTGGCTCATGTCGAAGGTCTTGAGCACCTGCAAAAGGCCCAGCGCGAAGGCAAGGGCGTGATTCTGATGGCGGTGCATTTCACCACCCTGGAAATCGGCGCAGCGCTGCTCGGCCAGCAACACACCATCGACGGCATGTACCGCGAACACAAGAACCCGTTGTTCGACTTCGTCCAGCGTCAGGGCCGCGAGCGGCACAACCTCGATTCGCTGGCGGTGGAACGTGACGACGTGCGCGGCATGCTCAAGCTGCTGCGCGCGGGCCGGGCGATCTGGTACGCACCGGATCAGGACTACGGCGCCAAGCAAAGCATTTTCGTGCCGCTGTTCGGGATTCAGGCCGCGACGGTCACCGCCACCAGCAAGTTCGCCCGGTTGGGCAAGGCACTGGTGGTGCCGTTCACTCAGGAGCGTCTGGCCGACGGCAGCGGTTATCGTCTGGTGATTCATCCGCCGCTGGAAGGTTTCCCGGGCGAGACCGAAGAGGAAGATTGCATCCGCATCAATCAGTGGGTCGAAGGCGTGTTGCGTGAGTGCCCCGAGCAATACCTGTGGGCACACCGGCGCTTCAAGAGCCGGCCACCGGGTGAGCCGAAGCTGTACGCCAAACGCGGTTGATTGACCCATCCCCATAAGCACCACGGAGCGTTGCGATGAGCCCAGCTGAACCGGTCACAGGTTTGATTCTTTCCGGCGGCGGGGCTCGGGCGGCGTATCAGGTGGGGGTTCTGGCGGCGATTGCCGAATTGCTGCCGTTGGGGGCGGACAATCCGTTTCCGGTGATTGTCGGCACGTCGGCCGGGGCGATCAACGCGGTCAGCCTGGCCAGCGGTGCCACGGATTTTCGCGCCGCCATCGAACGCCTGACGCTGTTCTGGCAAGGCTTTCGCAGCCATCGCGTGTTGCGCAGCGACTGGCCGGGGGTGATCCGCCAGGCCAGTCGTTTCGTCAGTCACAGTCTGTTGGGCATGGGCCGGCAAATGCCGGTGGCGCTGCTCGACAGTTCGCCGCTGCGTCATCTGCTCAACGAAAAACTGCATCTGCCCGGCATCGCCGAGTCCATCGCGCGCAAGCAACTGCACGCGGTGGCGGTGACGGCGTTCGGCTACGAGTCGGGGCAGGCGGTGACCTTCTACGAGGGCGGCGGGACTATTGACTCCTGGCTGCGTCATCGGCGCATCGGTGTACCGACGCAGTTGGCGGTGGAGCACTTGCTGGCCAGTTCGGCGATCCCGCTGTTGTTCGCGCCGGTGAAGATCGGCGATGAATATTTCGGTGATGGCGCGGTGCGGCAGTCGGCACCGATCAGCCCGGCACTGCACCTGGGCGCGAGTCGGGTGCTGGTGGTGGGCGTCAGCGGCAACCCGCGCGGTTTCGATCCGGCGCAACCGCTGGAACGCACCTACACCGGGCAGCAGCCGACGCTGGCGCAGATCGGCGGGCACATGCTCAACAGTACGTTCATTGATAGCCTGGAAAGCGATATCGAGTTGCTTCAGCGCCTGAACCAGTTCAGTCATCTGATGCCCGAAGGCACGCCGACCCGCGCGCTGGGTGTGGCGCCGGTGGAAGTGCTGGTGATCTCGCCGAGTCAGCCGATCGATGAAATCGCGGCGCGGCATCGCCAGGAACTGCCGGCGGCGTTGCGGTTGTTTCTGCGTGGGCCGGGAGCGACCAAGACGAGCGGGGCAGGGGTGTTGAGTTACTTGCTGTTCGAGGCGGGGTATTGCAGTGAATTGATCGACCTTGGACGGCGCGATGCCTTGGCCAAGCGCGATGAGCTGTGCCGGTTTCTCGGGATTGGCGAGGCGCTGGTTCCGGCTTGAGATTAGTGGTGCGGCAATCGCCAGCAGGCTGGCTCCCACCGGGATTTGTGTCGTGCACAAAACCAATGTGGGAGCGAGCCTGCTCGCGATGGCGTCCGTGAAGACGCCGCACTATCAGAAGTGGAACTTCACCAGGAAGCTGGTCACGTTCTGATTGGTGGTGAAGGCCTTGGTGTCGTCGATACCGTACTTGTCTTTCCAGTAGTCGTATTCAACACCGACGTACAACTGCTTCTCGCCGAAATTCAGCGCCTTGCCCAGGTCGTATTTGACCTGAGGGTTGAAGTGCAGGTTGGCGTGGTATTCGCCTTTGTTGTTGACGTCGTTGTCGACCACCCAGTCCATGTAGCCGTCGATCAGGATGTTCGAATCGCCCACCGGAATGGTGTAGGACCAGACCGGCGTGATCTGCCAGACGTTGTCACCCGCACGCGAGCCTTCGGTGTGACGCTGGTAGAAGTTCAGCTGGAAGTAGTCGAAGCCCGGAATGGCCAGGTCGAAGCCCGGGCCGATCAGGTAGGACTCGGTGTCACCCTCGCCGAACTCGTAGGTCATCGCCAGCAGGACGTCCTTGATCGGGCCGAACTCGATCTTCTGGTCGAGCACCTTGCCCAGCGAGATGCGTGGCTGGAACTCGCCGTAGTAGGTGTTCGGACCGTTGTTGAAGTCCTTGTCACCGTTGTAGAAGATCTTGTCGAGGAAGAAGAAGTTGTCCCCGTACTTCCACGCATCGGCGTGCTCGAAGGTCACGGTCTGCTGGATGGCCGGGTTGACCTTGAAGTCTTTACCGTAGAGGTAGGTCAGGCTGTTGTTCTGCCATTGCAGCAGGCCGTCGGCCATGGCCTGACCCCCTGCCAGCAGCGATCCCGCAAGCATCAGGCTGGTGCACATACGTTTCATTCGGTTGCTCCCAAAGTAGGTGTTCCACGTTTATTTTTTTGAGTCGGCGCTCTGGTGTGGCGCCTTTTTTCGTTGCTGCAAAAGTCATCCATCCGGTCAGCTTTCATGCTGTTAGCAAGAGCTGAGCCAAGGCTTTTCGAAAAGCAAAAAAACGCCCGTCGGCTGCTGAAAAACAGTCGATTGAGCGTGTTTTCGGGATGCCTCGGTACTGACCGAAGCCTGGATAAGTTGGCTTTTCGGTCAGGAATTAAATTCGGGCTTTTTTTTAGACCGAATTCAGGAGGCCGCGGAGAATACTGACTCAACGGCCAGGCCTCAAGTGCCCCGCAACAGAGCACCGACGACAGGTAGGGGGCACGGTTGCGGGTCATCTTAGAAGTGCACCTTCACCAGCAGGCTGGCGGTGTTCTGGTTGGTGTCGAAACTGTGGGTGCTTTCGACCCCGTATTTGTTTTTCCAGTAGCTGTATTCGGTGCCGACGTACACCTGCTTTTCACCCCAGCCGAGGGCTTTGCCCAGGTCGTATTTGATCTGCGGGTTGATGTGCAGGTTTGCGTGATAGGTGCCACGGGAGTTCTGGTCGTTGTCGACCACCCAGTCCAGATAGCCGTCGATCAGCAGGTCGGAATTGCCCACGGGAATGCTGTAGGACCAGCCGGGCGTGATCTGCCAGACGCCGTCGCCCGGGCGCGGGCCTTCGGTCTGGCGGCGGTAGAAGTTCAGGGTGAAATAGTTGAAGCCCGGTACCTTGAGGTCGAAGCCGGGGCCGATCAGATAGGCCTCGCTGTCGCCTTCGCCGTACTCGTAGGTCATGGCCAGCAGCACGTCCTTGATCGGGCCGAACTCCAGCTTCCTGTCGAAGATCTTGCCGAACGACAGGCGCGGGCTGAATTCGCCGTAGAACGCGTGGGGGCCTTTGTTGCGGTCTTCCTGGCCGTTGTAGAAGATCTTGTCGACGAACAGGAAGTTGTCGCCGTACTTCCACTTGTCGGCGTGCTCGAACGTCACCGTCTGCTGGATCGACGGGTTGATCGCGAAGTTCTTGCCGTACAGGTAGCTCAGGCTGTTGGTCTGCCACAGCAATAAATCGCCGGCCATGGCTTGCGATGCGGCCAGCAGGCCGCCGCTCAACAACACGTTGGTTTGAGTCCGGATCATCTGTTGCTCCCTCTTGTTTTTATTGTTTGAGGCAAAGCTGTCGCGAGGGGGCAGGCTTGGGCGAGCCCCCTTTTTTTCTCTTCGGATCAGTGCGGGTGTGCGTGGCAGTCGTTGATCGCGGCGCGTTCGGCGCCGCCGAGGATGTTGAACAACAGGTTCAGCGTCAGCGCGCTGAGGGTGGCCATGGCGATCCCGCTGTGGGTGATCGGGCTCATCCACAACGGCAGGTGGGCGAAAAATTCCGGACGCACCACCGGGATCAGGCCCATGCCGATGCTCACGGCTACCAGCAATTGATTGCGGCGGTCGCCGATGTCGGCTTCCTGCAGGATCTTGATGCCGGTCGCTGCCACCATGCCGAACATCGCAATCGCCGCGCCACCGAGCACCGCCGGTGGAATCGACGCCACCAGGAATGCCGCTTTCGGCAGCAGGCTCAGGACGATCAACAGACCGCCGGCAACGATAGTCACTGAACGGCAACGCACGCCGGTCATCTGCACCAGGCCGATGTTCTGCGCGAAGGAGGAGTGGGTGAAGGTGTTGAAGAAGCCGGCAACGAACGATGCGCCGGCATCACACAGCAGGCCGCGACGCAGCATGCGCGGGCAGACTTCCTGGCCGGTGATCTTGCCCAGTGCGAGGAACATCCCGGTGGACTCGACGAAGATGATCACCACCACCAGGCACATCGACAGGATCGGTGCCAGTTCGAACTTCGGCATGCCGAAATGCAGCGGGGTGACGAACTGAACCCACGGCGCGTTGGCCATGCCGCTCAGGTCGACCATGCCGATGGCGCCGCAGAGCACGTAGCCCAGGCACATGCCGATCAGCACGGAAATGTTGACCCAGAAACCGCGCATGAAGCGGTGGATCAACAGAATGGTGGCCAGCACCAGTGCGGCGATGGCCAGGTAAATCGGTGAACCGAATTGAGCAGCACCAGCGCCGCCACCGGCCCAGTTCACGGCCACGGGGAACAGCGACAAACCGATCGAGGTGATGACCGTGCCGGTCACCAGAGGCGGGAAGAAGCGCACGACCTTGGACATGAACGGCGCGATGATCATGCCGAAGAACCCGGCGGCGATGGTGGCGCCGAAGATTCCCTGCAGACCGATGCCGGGCATGCCGGCCATGGCGACCATGCTGCCGACGGCGGCGAAACTGGCGCCCATCATTACCGGCATGCGAATGCCCATCGGGCCGATGCCCAGAGATTGCACGATGGTGGCGATGCCAGCGACCAGCAGGTCGGCGTTGATCAGGAAGGCGATTTCTTCACGACTCAGGCCAGCGGCCTGTCCAATGATCAGCGGTACCGCGATGGCGCCGCCGTACATCAGCAGTACATGTTGCAAACCGACCAGGATCAGTTGCAAAAGGGGCAAACGCTGAATGGCGGGTGCGTCGGGGATGCGCGCTTTGGACAGCTCGGACATGCAACACCTCGGATCTTTTTTATTCTTGTGATTAACAGCTGCCGGGTTGCTCACAGCTGTTTCTTTGCATCAGGTAAGCCGCGTTGCGGCTAATCGCTGGCAAGCCAGCTCCCACACAGGCAGTGCAAAACCCTGTGGGAGCTGGCTTGCCAGCGATGCTTTTACTGCTTAGTTGGTCTGGGCTCCCTGGGCGATCCATGCACCGATCAGGTCACGTTCCTGCTGGGTCATCTGTGTGATGTTGCCCAGTGGCATGATCTGCGTGGTGATGGCTTGCGCCTGGATCCGTGCCGCGTTCTGGCGGATCTGCTCGGGGGTGTCGAACATCACGCCGGCCGGTGCAGCGCTGAACAGCGGGCTGGTCGGTTTGGCCGAGTGACAGACCGCGCAGCGTTCCTGGATCACGTTGTGCACCTTGTCGAACGCAGGACCGGCGTTGGACGCCTGAGCCGGAGCGGCGGCCGGTGCAGCAGGGGCGGCCGGTTGTGCAGCTTCAGCCGGTTTCGCGCCACCACCCAGCGCCGTTTCCGGCAGTGGCTGGTACTCGATTTTCGCAGGCGCCTTGGCCACGTCTGGAGCGGTCGACATCGGCGCAGGGCCGGTGACGTACGCCAGACTGATCATGCCCACCGCTGCCACAGGCAGGGTCCAGGCAAACTTGTGGCTGTCGTGACGGGTGTTGAAGTAGTGACGCACCAACACCGCCAACACTGCGATCCCGGCCAGGATCAGCCAGTTGTACTGGCTGCCGTAAGTGCTCGGGAAGTGGTTGCTGATCATGATGAACAGCACTGGCAGGGTGAAGTAGTTGTTGTGACGCGAACGCAGCAGGCCTTTAGCCGGCAGCGCCGGATCCGGCGTGCGGTTCTCGGCAATCGCGGCAACCAGTGCGCGCTGGGCCGGCATGATGATGCGGAACACGTTGCCGACCATGATGGTGCCGATGATCGCGCCGACGTGCAGGTACGCACCACGACCGCTGAACACCTTGCTGAAGCCAAACGCCGCGCCGATGATCAGCACGAACAGGATGAAGCCGAGCAGGGCAGGTTTTTTGCCCAGAGGCGAATCGCAGAGGAAGTCGTAGATGAACCAGCCGGCGATCAGCGAACCGATGCCGATGGCCACGCCTTCAGGGCCGGTCAGGCCGCTGCCGGGTGCCACGAGGTAAAGCACGGGGTTGGAGTAGAACACCACGCACAGCAGCGCGATCCCCGACATCCAGGTGAAATAGGCTTCCCATTTGAACCAGTGCAGGTTCTCCGGCATCGACGGAGGGGCCAGTTTGTATTTTTCCAGGTGATAGATGCCGCCGCCGTGGATCGCCCACAGATCACCGGCAAGACCGGTTTTCGGGTTGACGCGGTTGAGGTTGTTCTCCAGCCAGACGAAGTAGAACGACGCGCCGATCCAGGCCACGCCAGTGATCATGTGAACCCAGCGCACGCTCAGGTTCAGCCATTCCAACAGATGTGCTTCCACAGTCTTTACCTCTCGCCCGTCACTCTTGTTGTCGAGTGATCGGACCTTCTCTTATTGGTGGGGGGCGAGGATCAAACGCTCATCCTCTTTGAAAAAATGCTCATCGCAGTTATTGCCTGTGCCACTGCGATCAACCACCAGGAAGTCATCCCGCTTTTCGATCGTCAGCACCGGGTGGTGCCAGACGCCGCGATGGTAATTGATGCCCTGCCTGCCGTTGGTGACGAAGGCGCGGACCAAGCCTGATACAGGTACATCGCCAAGTGGCGCGACCACGATCAGAAAGGGGTTGCCGAGCAGCGGAATGAAAGCCTGGCTGCCCAGCGGATGGCGTTCCAGCATGCTGACGGTCAGCGGCATGTCCTGCGCGTCGGCGCGGAAGATGCTGATGATCGCGTTGTCCTCAGGCGTTGCGGTTTCGACCGTCGCCAGTTTATGGAAGCGCATGGTCGAACCGTTGTTGATCATGAAGTGATCGCTGCCGTCGGTTTCGATCACGTCACCGAAAGGGGCGAAGGCTTCTTTGGTCAGCGGTTCAATCGTCAGTGTGCGCATGCTGTTCTTCTTAATCTCTTGAAAATTGATCGTTCCCACGCTCTGCGTGGGAACGCTGCCATGGACGCTCCGCGTCCACTGTGACGCGGAGCGTCACGGTATGCATTCCCACGCAGACGGTTCGACGCCTCGACGTGGGAACGATCGGGTGTTACTTCGCGACCTTGCCCAAAACGCGCAGGCGGCTCACACCACCGTCCGGGAACACGTTCAGACGGATGTGGGTGATCGGGCCCAGTGCCTTGATCTGCTCGACGAAGGTGTGTTCGGCGTGCATTTCCAGCTTCTGGCTTGGCAGCAGTTCACGCCAGAACAGCGACTGGGTTTCGATCTGGCTGTCAGTGCCGCCCTTGACGAACGCGCCCTGGATCGAGCAGGTGTCCGGGTAGTTGCCCTTGAAGTGCAGGGTGTCGACGATGATTTTTTCGATCTCGCCCGGGTGGCCCAGCGCGACGATCACCCAGTCATTGCCTGGCGTGCGACGACGTGCGGTTTCCCAGCCGTCGCCCATGTTGATGCCACGGCCCGGGTTGAGGATGTTGCTCATGCGGCCGAAGTGTTCGTCGGAGCAGGCGAGGGCGCGGCCACCGTTGAGGGCTGCTGCCAGGTCCACTTGCTCGTTGTCGCCAACCGCCGACCAGTCGCGGAACGGAATGCCGTACACGCGCAGACGGGCCACGCCGCCATCCGGGTAGATGTTGAAGCGCAGGTGGCTGAACGCCTTTTCGTTGCTGATTTCGTGGTAGTGGTGGCTGTTGCCCTGCAGCTCGACGGCCGACAGCACTTCAGTCCACTGGGTGTTTTCGTCCGGCTCGCCCGACGCCAGGAAGCAGGCTTCCAGCGAGGCCGATGGCGGGAAGTTGCCGGTGAAGAATGAAGTGTCGATGTCCACGCCTTTGATCGAACCCGGTACGCCCAGGCGGATCACCGCGCTGTCGTAGCCTTCGAAGCGCTTGCGGCGCGATTCCCAGCCGTCCATCCACTTGCCGTTGTCATCGAACACGCCCTCCTTCCACACGGCCGGGGTCGGCTGAAACAGACGATTGGCGTCTGCGAACCAGTCATCGGTGACCGAGATGATTTTGGTGCCCAGACGGGCATCGGCCAGGTTGACGAACTTCTCGAAAGGTACGGCGTAAGCTTTCATTCTTCTTGTCTGCCTTTAAATAAGTGGCTTGGGATGCTTGCAGGGCCCTGGGAAACACAAGCGTTCTAGAGGTTTCTCGGGCCAGGCTCGCTAGAGAGTCAGTAATCGGAACAGGGCGATCTTGTTGATCTCCGCCAGCGCGCATTTGAACTCGGTGTCGACCGGGTTGTGAATGCGCGTTTCGAACGCCGCGAGGATCTGATGCCGGTTGCTGCCTTTTACCGCCATGATGAAGGGAAACTTGAACTTGGCTTTGTAGGCGTCGTTCAGCTCGGTGAAGCGCTGGAACTCTTCGGCCGTGCATTGGTGAATACCGGCGCCAGCCTGTTCATTGGTGCTGGCTTCGGTCAACTCGCCCTGGACGGCAGCTTTGCCGGCCAGGTCCGGGTGAGCGTTGATCAGTGCCAGCTGACTGGCGTGATCGGCGCTCAACAGGATGTCGCTCATGCGCTGGTGCAGGGTTTCGATCTGGTCGATCGATGCGTCCTGGCCCAGGTCGAAGGCCTTCTCGGCCACCCATGGCGAATGTTCGTAGATGTCGGCGAAGGCTTTGACGAAGGCGTCGCGGCTCAGGGTCGACGGTTGCAGGGTTTGAAAGGTGCTCATTTGGCAGCCCCTTGGTACGGGTGGGTTTCGTGCCAGTGACGCGCGATGTCGACGCGGCGGCTGAACCACACCTGTTCATGACTTTTAGCGTATTCGATAAAGCGCTTGAGCGAAGCCAGACGCGCCGGACGGCCCACCAGACGGCAGTGCAGACCGATCGACAACATCTTCGGTGCTTCGGCGCCTTCGGCATAAAGCACGTCGAACGCATCTTTGAGGTATTCGAAGAAATCGTCGCCCTTGTTGAAACCCTGGACCTGGGTGAAGCGCATGTCGTTGGTGTCCAGGGTGTACGGGATCACCAGGTGCGGCTTGCCGGTCGGGTTGTTCGGTTCCCAGTAGGGCAGGTCGTCGTCATAGGTGTCGCAGTCGTAGAGGAAACCGCCTTCTTCCATCACCAGGCGACGGGTGTTCGGGCCAGTGCGACCGGTGTACCAGCCCAGTGGGCGCTCGCCGGTGAGTTCGGTGAGGATGCGGATCGCTTCGAGCATGTGCTCGCGTTCCTGCGCTTCGTCCATGTACTGGTAGTCGATCCAGCGGTAGCCGTGGCTGCAGATCTCGTGACCGGCCTCGACCATCGCGCGGATCACGTCCGGGTGACGCTGGGCGGCCATGGCCACGGCGAAGATGGTCAGCGGAATGTCGAATTCCTTGAACAGTTTCAGGATCCGCCAGACGCCGGCACGGCTGCCATACTCGTAAAGCGATTCCATGCTCATGTTGCGCGCGCCTTGCAGAGGCTGAGCAGCAACCATCTCGGACAGGAAGGCTTCGGATTCTTTGTCGCCGTGCAGAATGTTGCGCTCGCCGCCTTCTTCGTAATTGAGTACGAACGACAGGGCGATCCGGGCATTGCCCGGCCAGTGTGGGTGAGGAGGGTTACTGCCGTAACCGATCAGGTCGCGTGGGTAGTCAGCGCTCACTGCAGTCTTCCTTCTTATTCGTTGACAGATTGTGTGGCGCCCTGAAGTTTGAATGGCAGGCTGGCGTCACAGCGATGGGCTGATTGTATACAACTTTATTCTCAATTTGTAAGCCTGAATTTTCGCATTTTTCACCGGCTGTCATCTTTGCTGTTAATGGCGTGAACCTGCAAGAAACCTGCCTGACCAGTCAGCTAATGGATTGGGGGTTCAATGAATGCGAGGTTATGGGGCAAATTACCGGGAAATCGAAGGATGGCGGGGGTAGCAGCAAAAATGTCGTTTTTATTGTGTACAATTTTTTTGAAAAATGTCTTAATCAATCGCTCGCCGCAGCTTTTCGTGCTCCGAAACGGTGCGGTCTCCTTTTCAACTGACTTCGGGAGGCGCGAAGTCTGACTGCTCCACGCAGGCAGGCGCGCAGAATCAATGGGACGTTTGACAACACACGTTTTGGACGCTGCACACGGTTGCCCTGGCAGCTCGATCAAGGTCGAGCTGTACCGCGTTGAAGGTTCGCACCTGGAATTGGTCGCCAGTGCGCTTACCAACAGCGATGGCCGGGTCGATGCGCCACTGCTGCAAGGCGATGACTATCGTACCGGTGTCTATCAGGTTCAGTTCCACGCCGGCGATTACTACCGCGCCCGTGGCGTCCAGTTGCCGGAGCCGGCATTCCTGGACGTGGTCGTGCTGCGGTTCGGCATCTCTGCCGAACAGGATCACTACCACGTACCGTTGCTGATTTCGCCTTACAGCTATTCCACCTATCGGGGCAGCTGACCCCCAAGCAGCTGCCCCTGCCGGGAAGCGACTGCGCATATAGCTTCTTTGGTCTTTCGCCCGCTCACACTGCGGGCTTTTTTTCGTCTGTCATTCAGCAATCTGCGATCACAGCCGTGGGTGCCCGTCGCGCACGATAAACACTGTGTCGTCAGCGTTTGCAAGCGTCTGCGGGCCGCCCCTGAGCCAGACGACTTTGTTTCTGGCATTTGCTGCGATCACCGCTGCCGCCGCCGGTGCGCCCACCTGAATATGCAGGCGCAAGCTGGCGCTGTTCTGATCGACATTCAGAGTCTGGTTGATCTTGCGGCCCCGGATGCGATGCAGGCTGATGAAGAATACATAGTCATGCCCGGTGCGCTTGAACACCAATGCCGGATACGAGTTGGAAGGGCTAGGATCGAACACGGCGTAACCGTTACGGGTCAGCAGCGTCGCCATGAAGCGTTTGAGATCCACCGCCGATTGGGTATTGGTCGAATACAGCCATTCCTGGCGAAACAGCGCCGGATCGAAATCCAGTCGCTGCAGCGGACCACCCGATTCCGGCGTCGGTAGTTCGATCACACGGATCGTTCCAGCGCCCGACGTTGGCAGGATCGGCAACATCAGCAACGGATCCGCCAATTGCGGGCGTGGAGTGTCGTTTCCGGTTTCCCAGTCGTTGAAGGTTTGTCGCAGCAAGGTCAGTCCCGAACCGGTGGCGGTATTGGTTCCGTTTGCCAGCACAAACTGGTGAAACGCGACATTCTCCTGCGAACTCGCGGACAACTCGGGAAAGTATCGAGCGACGTAATTCGTCAATGGACGATCGAATGGCAACGTCGGATCGATTTGCCAATGATGGGCAGGCGGAACCTGAATGGCGCCTCGCGGCTGTTGCTGCGGGTCCAGTCGGAGTGTGCGCTCCAGCAGGTCGAAGTCGTAGATCAGGTGACTCGGGTTCTTGATATAGACGATCGGATCTCTCGCATCGCCTGGCGGAATGACTTTGTACTGGATACCGTCGACGCGAATGTCACCCGGGGTGGCATGTTGCGGGTCGATGCCCCAATCGCTCCACGGCGTCTCTTCCAGGCGAGAGCGTTTTGACGGTACGGCTGACGGTTCATCATCCGGCAATCGGTGGCGTGTGATGGTCAGCCTGGAAGTATCTGGCGCGGTTTCCACGGGAACCGGGCGCCACATCAGCGTCCCTTCAACCCGCTCCAGCAACGGACCGGACGCGAAGAGTTCGTTCGATAAACGAGCTCTTACTCCATCCTGTGCATCGGGGTCGATCAGCACGGTGCCACCCTCGACAAGATCGACATAGGCATAGCGTCCGGCGGAACGAATGCCGCTCGGCAAGTCGGGAGGCGGCAACCTGTTGACCAGCCCGGGTGCAAGAAAATAACTGCCGATCGGCCTTTGCGCGGTGCTGGCCCTGACCTGTGTCTCGGCAGGAAGATCGTAGATTTCGATCATCTGACGGCGAGTCACGGGCGGCGCAGGCAATTGCCAGGCCGGATGCGTGAGGGTTGGGTCGATCAAGGTGTCGGGCGTCAGGCGTGGGGGGACTGGAATGTCCGGCGTGGTGTCTCGCACGACAGGCGTGGAGTCCGGTGTATCCGTTTTCGGTCGGGTGGGGCGTTTGGGGCTCATTGATGATCAGCCTTCGCGAAGAATGAAGAGGGTGGGTTGGTCCGGACTCGGTCGTTGAATGCCGCCCACCAGATAGTTGATTTTGTCTTGTGCCAGCAGGGTGTTCAGCCGTTGCCGTCCGGTTTCGTCGAGTGTCATCAGCGCTGCCGAACTGGTCAGTTCGGAACCCGGTCGGGTGTATCGGGGGATGAAGTCGGAGGAGACGAGCGGGAGCTTCAGTACGAAAAGCGAGTCCAGGCCTTCCCGACGGAAAACCAGCGAGTTTTCCAGCAGCAGGGGATCTGGCGGACTGACCGTGTAGCCGCTCTTGACCAGAATTTTGTAGAAGAGCTTTTGCAAGCTCGCAGCCCCCGGTTCAGCCGTATATTCATTCCATTGCTGCGAAAATTTCTGCGGATCAATATCGACTCGCTGCAGGCTCGGCCCGCTTATCGGGGGCAGTACGATCCCTCCCCCGAAAGTGCCGTCATCGATGATGGGCTGGATCGGCAGCAACATCAGCGGATCTGCGAGCTGTCGGTGGGCGGGGATGGTCCTGTTTTCCCAGTAACGGAACGTCTGGCTCAGTGCCTGCAATCCCTCACCATTGATCACTTCGGCGCCACGTGACGCGCTGAACATGGCCTTGGCCACGGCCCTGGCGGATTGCCCGGACAAGTACTCGAAGGTATCGGCGACGTATTGCGTCAGCGGTTTTTCGAATGGCAGGTGATCGTCTGCAACGACCCACCGGTTGTCCGGGGCACGGGCTGCCCAGCGCGGTTGCAGCGTGCGATTGTCTACGAGCATCTGTTCGAAAGCTTCGAAGCGTTCCGGGTTGAAGCGCGGGTGCTTGATGCAGACGATGGGAGTATTGGAGCGAACGATCTGCGACACGATCGGGTAGTGCAGCCCATCTACTTCAACCGATTGACCGCTGGTGGGTTTTGTCGGTTGACCCCAGCTTCGCCATGGCTTGCTGGACAGGTCCAGTGGTTGCTGGATGGTTGTCGAAGCCTTGTCGGCGAACGGGTCCGGATCGGTCGACGCGTCATCCTCATTCAGTCGCGGGCGTTTGCTCGGACCGGCTTGCTCGTCCGGCTCGTCGACATGCGGGCGACGTGCCGCGATGGCTTGGCGTTTTTGCCACAGATTCGTGCCATGGATCCGCTCGACTTGAAAACCGGATGGCGTCAACTCGCTGGCCGAGGTCAGTTGATAGCGGCCGTCAGGGTGTTGATGAACCATGGCAGTGCCTTCGCGCATGTCGACATAGGTTCGTTCACGACCGTCACGGCGAATGCCTTGCGGTGAGTCTGCTGCCGGGGTCAGCCTGAGGGCCAGATGAACGGGAATGAACACGGGTGATGTCGGCCTCGCCGAGGCGTCAGGTGCAATGACTGACCCGTGTGGATGCTGGCGGGTCAGCATCTCGCTGACCTCGACCGAGGGCTGTTTGCCCCCGCCATGGTCTGCCGTGTGTTGCGATGAATGTCCGGCGAACGTCAGCTCGACGCTTGGCAAATGCGTGCCGGGGCGAATGTTCGAAACGTGATCGACATTGACAGGAGGCGTGTCTGTCAAGGACCTGGGAGGCGACGAACTCGCGGGAGGAATCTGCTTGGGTGGCTTGGCCATTTGAAGTGCTCCGATGTACGACTGATTCAGCGGTGTAAAGCCATGGAGTGGTGCTGGCTAAAGGGGGCTGAATGATCGTCAAAGCAGGCTTCTGGCGTGTGGTACATATATCAATTGGCGCAAGCGACTGATGCAAAGCATTTCCAGCGGAGTCCGTGACTCCCGAGGGCGTCAGTTGTAGTGCGATTGTCCGGATAAAAGCCAGGCGAGGTGTTTCGCCTGTTCCAGTTTTGCCGGGTAATCCAGCGAGAGATCGCCCATCAGCCTGACGCAATGTTCGCGCAGGACTCTCAAGGCGTGGTCGCCCAGCGGGGGAGAGTAAGCGAGGCCGATCTGTGCCACTTCTTCGAACAGTTTCAGTTGGTGGGTGCAGTGGTTGGTTGTCTGCAGATCCTGGCGGTCAATGGTGCGGGACTTGTCTGTGTCGAGCATCCATTTGCGCTGTGTCAGGTGATACCGCAGTGCACCGAGGCTGCCATCTTTCATGACCATGTTGCGTACAAGTATGTGGTCTTCCGGATGTTGCTTCAGCCCGGCAGGCAAGGGAGTCGAAACGTCGGTTGCCGGTACCAGGAACCGTGCGTCTATCGCTTCGATATAGACCGCCTCGAAAATCAGATCGACCGCCCAGACAATGCCCTGCGCGGTTATCACGCGAACCTGGTCGATCAGGTCGCCCGTGTTCTGGTATTGCGGCAGATAGATGATCGTCTGGCCGATCTGCAACTGGTTGTCGATGAGCCTGATCTCCACCTCGCCCAGGCTGGAGGCGTCGAATTCCCAGGTCGAGGAAAAGGCCAGTTGCTGGCTCGCGGTCGCCAATGCGCCTGGCGTGGAAATGCGCAACGACATGCCGGGGTTGAGGTGGACGAGGTACTTCGAACCTTCACCGGTGAGGCTTTCCACGGCAGTCTGTTGCGCAGCCGGTTTGAGCATGACGCACTTCTCCCCGCTACCTAGCGCATGTGTCTGGTTGTCGAGCGGTTGCAGGTATTGATGCGTTCCCGCTCTGGGGGAAAGTGGCAGAGGCACGTTGCTGGTCCAATGCATCGGGCCGCTTATTTCAAACGTGTCGTTCAAAAAATGACTGTCGGTGACAGGGGGTTGGATAAGTCGATAAGACGCGCCGTCGTTCATGATCAGAATGAACGAGTGGTTGGTTGCCAGCTCGGGGGCCTTCAACCGGGGCTTGAGATCGCGCATGCCGGACACGGTCGAAGAGGCAAGATTTTTGATCGATAGCTGTTTGCTGCCGAAATGCAGGGTCAGCCCGCATTCCTTGTACATGATGTAGTTGAAATGAGTTCCGCGCATGAGGTCGGCGTTGTAATAAGCCTCGACGTGAGTCAGTTCTGTGCTGGCACAATCGATGTGCAGCGTAGTGACCCCTGTATTACCGGGCGTTGTTACCTGGAAAACCGTCTGGATATTGTTGCGTGACAGCCAGTAGCTCGAACTTCTGTCGTTGGGGACGGTGAGCTGCTTATCAAACACAATGACCGGAAGCTGGCGTGTTCCCTGTCGCAGGATCACCACTTCCACATCGACCGCTAGCGGCGTTTCTATGCTGGCTGGAAGTTCCGGCACGAGATGAAATCCATCTTTGCTGATGAAGGTCAGTTTTCCATTCTGTAGCAATCGTTTGTCCCCGGTTTGCTGGTAGACATTCTTGATCCGGACAATTTTCTTGCTGGTATCGTCGAATTCGAATCCTGACGTGATGACCAGTTCCCGTTTTTCAATCTTCCAGCTTTCGATCAGCTCGCAGGGCCAGTCCAGCGCAATGATGCTTTCATCTGCGCCGTCTTCAATAATCGATACCATGCCGGGGACGTGAGCGATTGCGTAGGCATCCTTGCCTTTGCCGCCATTGGCCGATACGTAACTGCCGAGTAAATAAATCTGGTCCTCGCCGGGGCCTGCATCAATCTCGTCGCGACCACGGGACTTGATGATGTTCGGACCGTCACTGCCGATGACTTCATTGGTTGCACCGGCCAGCGTTTCGACGTTTTCGATACTTTGCAGATGACTGTGCAGCCTGTAGGCCTGCTCTTTTGGAGTGAGCGGCTTGACCAGCAGCGACATCTCGCCCTTATGCAAATCAACTCGAAATCCGTAACGATCTTCGTTGGTTTGCGGAAAGTGCCCCGCCAGTTTCAGCGTGTCGTTACCTGCATCACCTTGCAATTCGGAAATCAGTGTTTCTTGCGTGCCGGTTTTCAGCAGGTCGGCAGCGCCCTCGAAGATGAACTCGTCGGCTTTCTCGCCACCGTTCAGGGATTTATGGCCGGCACCGTAATAGAACCTGTTCGGTTTTTTCTTTACCCCCAGAATCGTGTCGTTACCGCCACCGATAAACCATAGGATGTCTTTGTCGTCGGCAGAAGTTCCAAACACTGCCCCGGGTGTGCCTTGGGTGACGCCTGCATGTGCGTCGATGTTGTCGTTGTTATCGCTGATTCGTGGACGCTTGATGGTTTTGTACTTCGGGTTTTCCGGGGTCCACTCATAAGTCGCGACCTGGAGTGATTCGACTTCCACCCGGAAACTGCCATTGATGATGGCTTCGGTCTGATCCTTGAGTGTTTCGTCCAGCAACTTGCGAGCGGTGGTTTGAAGTTGTTGTGAATGTCGGGCAGCCGATCTGGCAATGAGGTGACGATCTTCAATGCTTTCATCCGGGCTGATGCCCCAGAAAGCGAACCAGCCGGTACGCAGACGCTCTTCGGTGGTCAGCGTGATGTAATCGTCAATGTCATCGACTACATTGATTGCCGCCCAGACTCGCGATCCCGCGACCAGCAGCAAACCCGCGACCAGCCCGATCGGGCCGGCCGAGGAAAATCCGGCCAGGGCCGCGGCGCCGAGCAGCACGGTCATGGTTGCGCTGGTGACGCTCAGCCCGGCATTCACATAATTATTGATCGACTCTTTCCCGGTTGTCCTGGCTGCCGCTTTGAAACCATCCACTGCAGAAATGACATCGAACGGCAGCGTCAGGGCACCGCCGATCAAGCCACCGCCGCGACCCAGCTTGAGGGCGAAACTGGTTTTGGCAAATCCCTTGTAGGCACTCTCGCTGGCTTTGAGCATTTGTGTGGCTTTGCGGGCGACGGCCAGATCGATCGCTATCGAAGCGACATCGGCGGTGAACGCCGAGCTGTTGAACACAATGCCATACGAATCCTTGTCTCTGATCGCATCCTGCAGACCGCGAAGACCACTGTAGATACCGAACGCCTGAAGTCCGATACCGGTGCTGGCCATGGTTCGGCTGCTTGAGCGTTTGACCCAGTTGGGAAGTGGCTCCTCGATATGGGCATGGCGGATATTGAGTCTCTGCGCCGAGTTCAGAAGTTGTTTCAGCTTGGCCTGATAAGCACCTGGATCGGTTTGAGTATCGAGTGGATCAATCAACAAGGGAGGTGCCGTGAGAGGGCGTCGGCTGGCCATTTCGAAGAGCAGGGCCGGCAGTAAATAGTCGTCTGCGCCGGTCGTTGTTTTCATCCGCGCTTCAATGGCGACCGGGTCAAATTGCAGGGCGTTGATAAAGCGCTTTCCTGGGGTACGGAAAAACGTGTTCTTGCCATCCAGGGGTTGCCCGTCGACCGTTGCGCCCAATGTGTCCAGCGCTCTGCGGCTAATGGAGTATTCGCCTATCTGCAGCGGGCCGAAGACTTGGTCCACGGTTTTAAGCTGCGCTCTTTTGTTTTTGAGCGCAGGAGAGGGCGGGCGGGAATTGTCGTCGTCATAGTCGATCGTTGAAGGTTGCCGTTCATTGGCGACAAGTTGCATGTCGGCAATGTCTGCGTCGTTATATTCGATCGAGGACGGGTGAATAAGCGTGGCCATTTGAACATCCTTGTTCTGAGATGAGGTTGTGCTGCGCCGTCATCTTAGGAAAAGGGTTCAAACGAAGTACATCGGCGGGGTGTTGCGGTGTGTTGCGTTTTGGAAGCGGAAGTTGCTGCCAGTTTCGATGCAGGACGTGAGTGTCGAAACTGGCAGTCAGATTCAAATCATCTGAGACTCAAAACATTGTCTGCAAGTATCAGTGCCCGCTGAGCAGCGATGCGGCACCGGCACCGCCGAACAATCCGGCGCTGATGCGGTTGAACCAGCTCTGGCCCTTGCCACTGCGCAGGTAACGCGCTGCACCATGGGCACCGAGGCCGTAGGTCAATTTGCACAGCAGATCGAGCAGCGTCCAGGTGGCGATCATCACCAGCAGTTGCGGCAGGAACGGTTGCTCGGCGCTGAGGAATTGCGGCAGAAACGCGGCGAAAAACAAAATGTCTTTAGGATTGCTGGCGCCAAGCACGAAGGCCCGGCTGAACAATGCGCGGAACTTAGGAACCGGTGCGGCCTGAGGCACTTCGGCCCCCACCGACGGCTGGCGCGATTGCTGCCAGCTCTGCCAGGCGAGGTAGAACAGGTAAATCGCGCCGACGATCTTCAGGGCGCTGAACAGTTTTTCGGACGCCAGCAGCAGGGCGCCCAGCCCCAGCGCCGAGGCACTGAGCAGGCAGATCGAGGCGAACACGCCACCGAGAAACGCCGGGTACGATCGACGCAGACCGTAATTCAGACTGTTGCTGATCATCAGCAACGACAGCGGCCCCGGAATCAGGATCACCACCAGCGCAGCGCCGCTGAACAGCAGCCAGGTTTCCAGACTCATCACTTGCTCCTTTTTATCGTTATCAAGAATGTGCAAAAGCCCCACCCGGTGGGGTGAGGCTGTTTTGAAGCGTGAACCGCGTAGCGCTTACAGGAAGATGAACTTGGCGATGAAGATCGCGCAGAGCACCCACAGGCTGACGGAGATCTCTTTGTATTTACCGGTGCCGGCCTTCAGCGCGACATAGGTAATGAAGCCCAGCGCGATACCGTCGGCGACCGAGAAGGTCAGCGGCATCATGATCGCGGTGACGATCGCCGGAATGCTGTCGGTCGCTTCGTCCCATTCGATGTGCGCCATGCCGCCCATCATCAGCATCGCTACGTAAATCAGCGCGCCAGCGGTGGCATAGGCGGGAATCATGCCGGCCAGCGGTGCAAAGAACATCGCGGCTATAAATAGCACACCCACGGTGACTGCGGTAAGACCAGTCCGACCACCAGCCGCTACACCGGCGGCACTTTCCACGTAACTGGTGACCGGCGGAACGCCGACCACTGCGCCGAAAACGCTGGAGGCGGAGTCGGCTTTCATGGCGCGGGACAGGTTTTCGATGCGGCCGTCAGCGTTCACCAGGTTGGCGCGCTGGGCGACGCCCATCAGGGTGCCGGCGGTGTCGAACATGTGCACGAAGAGGAAGGCCAGGACCACGCTGATCATGCTGACGTTGAACACGCCGGCGACGTTCATGGCCATGAAGGTCGGCGCCAGGCTTGGCGGGGCGGACATGATGCCCTCGTAGTGCACCAGACCAATCCCCCAGCCAGCCAGGGTCACGGTGATGATGCTGATGAGGATCGCGCCGAACACTTTGTGATAGCTGAGGATCGCGATCATCAGGAAGCAGATGGCGGCAAGCAGCGGGCCGGGTTCACGCAGCGAGCCGAGTTTGATCAGGGTGGCCGGGCTATCGACGACGATGCCGGCGGTTTTGAGGCCGATCAGCCCGAGGAACAGACCCACACCCGCGCCCATCGCATAGCGCAGGCTCACCGGAATGCTGTTGAGCAGCCATTCGCGAATCCGCGAAAAGGTCAGGATCATGAACAGCACGCCCGAGACGAACACCGCACCGAGGGCCGTTTCCCAGTTGTAGCCCATGGTGCCGACCACGGTGTAGGTGAAAAACGCGTTGAGGCCCATGCCCGGCGCCAGGCCTACCGGCCAGTTGGCGTAGAGGCCCATCAGCAGGCAGCCCAGCGCGGCGGCGATACAGGTGGCAACGAAGGCTGCACCGTGATCGATCCCGGCATCGGCCATGATGTTCGGGTTGACGAAAATGATGTAAGCCATGGTGATGAAGGTTGTCAGACCGGCAATCAGCTCGGTCTTCACCGTGGTGCCATGCAAGCTGAGTTTGAAGATGCGCTCCAGCAGGCCATTGCGTAACGGCGGCGAGAGTTCCAGCGTCGATGCTTCGGATTTGCGGCTTTCCACAGCGAGTACTCCTCAAGAGTTTTATTGTTATTTCCAGGACCGGACCCATGAGGGGTGGCAGCGGCCCTTTGAGGCATACGCGAATTTGTTGACCATGCGGTCAGGAACTCGCACGCTGTGGATTATGCTTTTGTGTACAAATAAAGCAAATATTGTTTTTGGTTTTGTAGACGAAAAGACTGGCGATCAAGCTATATCACTCGTTCGGGCGATTGGCTCCCAGCGCCAGATTCACCGCCAGCCAGCCGTTGACCGCCGTTTCGCCGGCTTCGGCAAAGACGCGTTCAAGCAATTTCACCTGTTCCCGACGCAGAGCCTGTTCAAATTTCGCGCCTTCAGCAGTCAGCTCCAGCAGGCGTTTACGCTTGTCAGTCTCGGACGCCACGCTGTCCACGAGATGCATTTCCTGCAATTGCCGCAACGGCATGTTCAGCGCTTGCTTGCTGACGCCGAGCAGCGCGAGCAATTCCTTGACGCTCAGGTTCGGGTAGCGGGCGATGAAAAACACGATGCGTTGATGCACGCGGGACAAGCCGCGACGCTCGAGCATTTCATCGGCCTTGGCGGTGAACGCCTGGTAACCGAAGAAAAACGCTTCCATGGCTTGTTGCTGGCTGGCGCAGTTTTTAAGGTCAAGCATATTGACGTTTCCAGAGAGGGTGTCGTAATTTCAGTCAACAAGTTTGACTCATTTTTCCCATGCCTCGCTAGCGGTGACTTCCATGGCTTTTTCCGAACGTGTCTCGCGCCTCAAAAGTTCTCTGATCCGTGAAATCCTTGCCGCGGCTCAGCGCCCGGAGGTCATGTCATTCGCCGGTGGTTTACCGGCCGAAGCGATGCTGCCGAAAGTTGAATGGGCTGAGATGCCGCTGTCTCTCGGCCAGTACGGCATGAGTGAAGGCGAGCCAGCACTGCGCGAAGCGCTGGCGGCAGAGGCGAGGGCGCTGGGTTTGCCGTGTGAGGCGAGTCAGGTGCTGGTGGTCAGTGGCTCCCAGCAAACCCTCGATCTGGCGGCCAAGCTGTACATCGACAAGGGCACCGAAATCCTGCTCGAAGCGCCGACCTATCTGGCGGCCTTGCAGATTTTCCAACTGTTCGGCGCCGATTGCCTGACCGTGCCGCTGGAGGCTGACGGTCCGAACCTTGCGCAATTGCGTCAGCGCCTGGAACAGCATCGCCCGGCGTTCATCTATTTGATTCCGACCTTCCAGAACCCGTCCGCCGTGCGCTACAGCGAAGCCAAGCGCGAAGCCGTTGCGGCATTGCTCGACGAATTCGGCGTGACCCTGATCGAAGATGAGCCTTATCGCGAGCTGACCTTCGACGGCGGCAGTGCCCAGCCGATTGCCGGACGCCTGAAAAAATCCAGCTGGATCTACACCGGCACCGTGTCGAAAACCCTGCTGCCAGGTCTGCGCGTCGGCTATCTGATCGCCAGCCCGGATCTGTTTCCGCATCTGCTCAAGCTCAAACAATCGGCGGATCTGCACACCAACCGCATTGGTCAGTGGCAGGCGTTGCAGTGGATCGGCAGTGAGAAATATCAGCAGCACTTGAGTGAATTGCGTGGCTTCTACCGTCAGCGTCGCGATGCATTTCAATCAGCGCTGGAAACTCACTTCGGCGATCTGGCGGACTGGAACACACCCCAGGGCGGGCTGTTTTTCTGGCTGACCCTGAAGCAACCGCTGGACACCCGCACCTTGCTGAACACCGCGCTGGCCAATGATGTGGCGTTCATGCCGGGCGAACCGTTCTTCCCCGAGCCGGATCGCAACCCCGGCCACCTGCGCCTGAACTTCAGCCACATCGATCCGGCCCGACTGGACGAAGGGCTCAAACGTCTAGCGGCGGTGGTGCGCCAGGCACAGGCCGCGCAGGCAGCATGAAAAAACCGGCCTTCAGGCCGGTTTTTTTGATTCAGACCGCTGCGAACCGCTTGTTCAGATATTCGATGATCGTGTTGGACTCATACATCCAGGTGGTCTGGCCGTTCTCTTCGATGCGCAGGCACGGCACCTTGATCTTGCCACCCTGTTCCAGCAGGGTCTGGCGATCCTGCTCGTTGTTTTTCGCATCCTTCAGGGCCACCGGAACGTTCAGGCGGCGCAGGCTGCGGCGGGTCTTCACGCAGAACGGGCAGGCGTGGAACTGATACAGGGTCAGGTCCTTTGCGGCGGCATCAACCTGAGCCTGGGCAGCGGCGGGGCGCTGCTTCTTGCCCGGGCGGGTGAGGAAATCAACGAAGATGATCAGTTGGCCGAGGCCGACACGAAGCGCTTTGACGAACACGTTACAAGCCTCACAGGGACATTGAAGAAGGCGCGCAGCTTACCCGATTTTTCACGGACGAAAAAAAACCGGCGATCAACGCCGGTTTTTTTTGTGTCACGCATTACTTGATCAGGCTGAGAAACTCGCTGCGGGTCGCCGCGTTTTCACGGAACTCACCGAGCATCACCGAAGTGATCATCGACGAATTCTGTTTCTCGACACCGCGCATCATCATGCACATGTGCTTGGCCTCGATCACCACGGCCACGCCCAGCGCGCCGGTGACCTGCTGGACCGCATCGGCGATCTGGCGGCTGAGGTTTTCCTGGATCTGCAGGCGGCGGGCGTACATGTCGACGATCCGCGCGACCTTCGACAGGCCCAGCACTTTGCCGCTCGGGATGTACGCGACGTGGGCCTTGCCGATGAACGGCAGCAGGTGGTGTTCGCACAACGAGTAGAGCTCGATGTCCTTGACCAGCACCATTTCGCTGTTGTCGGAGCTGAACAGGGCACCATTGGTGACCTCTTCGAGCGTCTGTTCATAACCGCGGCAGAGGTACTGCATGGCTTTGGCGGCACGCTTTGGCGTGTCGAGCAGGCCCTCGCGGGAGACGTCCTCGCCCAATTGGCCGAGAATCGCGGTGTAATTCTGTTCCAGGGACATGAAACTACCTGTGGGGATTTTCGCAAAGGGCAAGGGTACGGTGGCGGACACGACCCTGCAAGTTCGGTGTGACGGGATTATTCGTCGCGGCCTTCCATCATGGTGCGTTTGAGCATCACATACACGGCGCCGGCACCGCCATGTTTCGCCTGGCACGAGCAGAAACCGAGCACTTGCGCATGCTGGCGCAGCCAGGTGTTGACGTGGCTTTTGATCATCGGCCGCTTGCCGTCCAGACGCACGGCCTTGCCGTGGGTGACGCGCACGCAGCGGATTTCGAATCTGGTCGCTTCGGCGAGAAAGGCCCAAAGGGTTTCGCGGGCTTTTTCCACGCTCATGCCGTGCAGGTCGAGGCTGCCTTCGAACGGAATCTGCCCGATCTTGAGCTTGCGCATCTGGCTTTCCTGCACCCCGTCGCGGGCCCATATCAGCTCGTCTTCGGGACCGACGTCGATCACGAACTGATCGGACAGGCCGTCAACGGTAGTGGTGTCGGTGCGCACGGTGGCGGACTGGCGCAGCTTGGCGATCCGGTCACGGTCAGCCTTGGGTTTGCCGGTGTCGGCGCGGTCGTGCTTGATCGGCTTGACGCCTTGGATCGCACTTTTGAACAGGGAAAAATCGTCGTCTTGCATGTCAGCCTCCGCGAAGGGCGGCCAGTTTACCCAAACAGACACAAAACGGCCCGGCAAAAAGCCAGGCCTTCGATTCAATCGTGTTTTTTCATCAGATGCGGGGACATGTTCAGCTCCCGCGATTGCCGTGCGCGACGCCGGCAACGACGCCACAGGGCCACGCCGAAATACAGGAACAACAGGCCGACCGCGAGAATGATCGCCGAGCCGAGCGGTGTTGCATTCAGATCGCCGAGCGCCGGCGGGCGCCCCAGCAGGCTGGCGGCCCCGGCCATCGCCAGCAGCACGCCGAACGTGGCCAGAATGGCCGCGATCGCCGCGCCGAATCGAAATCGCCAGTTGCTTTGGCCTTTGGGCCGCAAGCGGCGTGCGTCAAATCCATCGGATAACTTCATTCCGACCTTCCTCAATGGGTATCGGCCCTTCGACCGGGAGTTGACCGGGTTGTTCCTGAGGCTAGGGTAATTGAAGCAAATGCGAGGTTTTTGCAGATGAGCGGCGAGCTGAGCCGCTCATTTACGGTCGATCAGATCAGGTCCTGAGTCAGCGCGAGGGTGGCGAAGTTGTCGGCCATGATCGCCATTTCCGCTTCCTGTACCTGTTCGGCGCTGAGTACGCGGCCCTTGAACGGCAGATCGCGGGTGGCGCAGGCGTCTTCGACCAGGGTGCAGCGGAAACCCAGGTTCTTCGCCGCGCGCACGGTGGTGCTGACGCTGGAGTGGCTCATGAAACCGCAGACGATCAGGTCCAGCGAGCCGATGGTTTGCAGACGATCGTAGAGTTCGGTGCCGTGGAAGGCGCTCGGCAGCAGTTTGCCGATGATGGTTTCATCGCCCTGGGGTTCCAGGCCGGGGATGAACTCGCCGCGTTCGCCCTGCGGGTCGAACAGACCGCCGACGGTGCCGAGGTGGCGCACATGCACGATCGGTCGGCCGGCTGCGCGGGCGGCGGCAACCAGTTGTTTGATGTTCGCGACAGCCGCGTCCATGCCGCTCAGGGCCAGCGGGCCGCTGAGGTACTCTTTCTGGGCATCGATGATGACCACGGTGGCATGGCTCAACGTGGCCGCTGCGTAACCGCGACCGCTGAGTTGAAACATCGTTTTTGGAACGGACATTCTGGGGCTCCTTCGGGTGGGGCTTTTGCGACATTGTCCTCTGGCTGAGCGGTTCTGTGAATCGCTACCATCGTAGACACCGTCGTTGCTGGCCTGCAGCCTTGTCAAGTTACACGATCTGTTCAATAGCCGAGGGGAAAATCGGAAGCGTCCTACCGTCGCCCCGGAATCTTTCCTGCGTCGTCGCGGCGCGTTTTGGCTGCTAGAATCGCCAGTCGTTTTTTCTGGAGTTCTGCCCCGTGATCACTTCCCGACTTCGTACCCTGCGCGACCACATCCGTTGGGCCGTCAGCCGCTTCCATGGGGAGGATCTGTTTTTCGGCCATGGCACCGACAATGCCTGGGACGAAGCCCGGCAGCTAGTGCTCGGTGCCTTGCACCTGCCATGGGAAATCGCCGACAGCTATCTGGATTGCGCGCTGGAGGACGATGAGCTGGTCAATCTTCAGCGCCTACTCAAACGCCGCATCGAAGAGCGCATTCCGACCGCTTACCTGCTGGGCGAGGCATGGTTCTGCGGCATGTCGTTCATCGTCGATGAGCGCGTGCTGATCCCGCGTTCGCCGATTGGCGAGCTGATCGAAAACCGTTTTGCCCCATGGATCGGCGACGAACCCGCGCGCATTCTCGACCTGTGCACCGGCTCCGGCTGCATCGGCATCGCCTGCGCCTACGAGTTCCAGAACGCCGAAGTGGTGCTGGCGGATCTGTCGTTCGAAGCGCTGGAAGTGGCGAACCAGAACATCGAGCGTCATGGCGTCGATGAGCGTGTGTTCACCGTGCAGGGCGATGGTTTCGACGGCCTGCCGGGTCAACGTTTCGACCTGATCGTGTCGAACCCGCCCTACGTCGATGCGGAAGATTTCGTCGACATGCCGGACGAATACCAGCACGAGCCGGAACTGGGCCTGGCCTGCGGCGATGACGGTTTGAACCTGGTGCGCCGGATGCTCGCCGAAGCGGCGGATCATCTGACCGAGAAGGGTTTGCTGATTGTCGAGGTGGGCAACAGCCAGGTCCACGTCGAGGCGCTGTACCCGGAAGTCGATTTCGCCTGGCTGGAGTTCGAGCGCGGCGGGCATGGCGTGTTCATGCTGACCGCCGAACAGTGCCGCGCCCATCAGGCACTGTTCGCTTCCCGCGTCTGACCTGAACCGATCGTTCCCACCTCCGTGGGAACGATCATTGGCTTAGCGGTGCGTAGCAATCCAGATCAGCAACCCGGCCTGAAACACCGCAAACGCCACCAGGCAAGTAATGGTGAAACGCAAACCGGCGTCTTCACGCTTGAACTTGCTGACCTTGTCTTCCTGCTTCTTCAGCTTCACTTCCTGTTCGGCCAGATTCTGCTCGGCCTGCTGCAACATCTGCGCAGCTTCAAGAATTTCGACGATCTGCAGCTTTTCGCTGTTCCAGTCACCCAACAGGTCGCCGACCTTCACTTCTTTGACGCTACCCTTCAAATGCTGGGCATCGGCGTAAACCACATCAAAGCCGTGCACTCGCAGAAAGTGATCGCGGCGCAGGCGAGTGTCTTCGTTCAGCGCGTCCTTGTTGTTCAAGTCCATGCCGTCGACGGTGTAGGTGGGCCAGCGTTTTTTCGCCCAGTTGATGCCCTGGGCAGCCATGAAACGGCCGATGCCACGGTTCATCGGTTCGATCTGCAAACCGCTGTCCGGGCCGAAGTGCACGCGTTTGGTCGTGTGATCGACCCACACGTCCAGATGATTCTGCTCTTTACGCACGCGCTGAGCGGGCAACTTGATCGCCATGCGCATCAGGCTGTGTTCTTTGCCGTTGCGCTCGGCGTAACCGAATTCAACGAAGCGCAGTGGCCGCCCGCCGGTGTTGCGGTCGGTCTGCAACGGCGCCAGGCGGAGCATCTTGTGGTGCTCGACGTGGACATCCGCCCATGGCAGCTCGACCGCTGGCGGTGCGTCTTTTTCAGCGGTGGTGTCGGGTGAAGTCTGGGTATCAGTCATAACGGCGAGATCCTGTCCAAGCTGCTTGCCGCCAGCCAGTACGCTGGCGACAAAGGCTTATCGGCCGTTTTTCAAAGTCCTAGAGGGTAAAAGAGCTTAACGGGTGCGAAGTCCGTCAATAAATTCAAGGACGCGTGTCCCCAGTTCTGCCGCCAGGGGCAAATTCGGGTCCTTGTAGGAGGCCAGTTGCCGCTTCACGTCGTTGGGCACGATGCGCAACACGTGGTTCATGCCTTCGATCAGCGCCAGTTGCGCGTCCGGTTTGGCGGCCTTGAGCAATTTCGCATCATCGACCTGGACCTGAATGTCGTTGCTGCCTTGCACGATCAGCGCCGGCATTTTCAGCTGGGCGAAGGCCGCCGCCGGATCCTGACGGAACAGCGAAATCAGGTACGGCTGCACACTCGGACGGAAGATCACCTGCAACGGCGCCGGCACATTGTCGTCGGTGCGCCCGGCCTTGAGGCTGTCGAGCAGTTCGTTGCTGCGCAGCATCAGCGGGGGAGGGAGGCTGCGGGCCAGTTGCCGACGCAGCACCTGATCGATCGGTCGGGCCGTGCCGGAGAGCGAGATGACCGCCGCCGCGTCGACCTTTGGCGCCGCCAGGCTGGCAATCAGCGCGCCTTCGCTGTGGCCGAGCAGGATCAACGGGCCGAAGCGCGGATCGGCTTTCAGCTTCTGACCCCAGGCCACGGCGTCCGCCACATAGGCTTCCACCGACAGGTTTCGCTCGTCCGGGGTTGCCGCAAGGCTGGCCGCCACCCCGCGCTTGTCGAAACGCACGCTGGCGACATTGTGTTTGGCCAGCACCCAGGCCAGTCGCTTTAGGCTGTCATTGCGCCCGCCATCGGGGTTGTTTCCGTCACGATCGGTAGGACCCGAGCCGGAAAGGATCAGGACAACCGGCACGGGGCTGTCGGATTTCGGCAGCAACAGCGAGCCGAAAAGTTCGCCATTGTCGGTAGTCAACGTGACCGGTCGTTGCAGGACAGTTGCCTGGACGAAGCCGGTAAACAGGGAAAGGCTCAAGATCAAAACTCGCAGCATCATCACGCCATCATTTGCCAAGGTGCCGGTTGGACTCACCCACACCGCTAAGGTTCGAGGATGAACTACTCGGTTAGCCTGCGTATACTGGCGCGCATCACGAATTTGGGTTCGATTTCACGGAGCGTCCTGCATGTCCGGCAATACCTACGGCAAGCTGTTCACTGTCACCACCGCGGGCGAAAGCCATGGTCCGGCGTTGGTCGCCATTGTCGACGGCTGCCCGCCGGGCCTGGAGATTTCCCTTGAGGACCTGCAACGCGACCTCGATCGTCGCAAGCCGGGCACCAGCCGCCACACCACCCAGCGCCAGGAAGCCGACGAAGTCGAAATCCTTTCCGGCGTGTTCGAGGGCCGCACCACCGGCTGCTCCATCGGCCTGCTGATCCGCAACACCGACCAGAAGTCCAAGGACTACTCGGCGATCAAGGATCTGTTCCGCCCGGCCCACGCCGACTACACCTACCACCACAAATACGGCGAGCGCGATTATCGCGGCGGCGGTCGCAGCTCGGCGCGGGAAACCGCCATGCGCGTCGCGGCCGGCGCCATCGCCAAGAAATACCTGGCCAGCCAGGGCATCGTCATTCGCGGCTACATGAGCCAGCTCGGCCCGATCGAAATCCCGTTCAAGACCTGGGAATCGGTCGAGCAGAACGCCTTCTTCAGCCCGGACCCGGACAAGGTGCCGGAGCTGGAAGCCTATATGGACCAGCTGCGTCGCGATCAGGATTCCGTCGGGGCGAAGATCACCGTGGTTGCCGAAGGTGTGATGCCGGGCCTGGGCGAGCCGATCTTCGACCGTCTCGACGCCGAACTGGCCCACGCACTGATGAGCATCAACGCGGTCAAAGGCGTGGAAATCGGCGCCGGTTTCGCCTGCGTTGCCCAGCGCGGCACCGAACACCGTGATGAGCTGACTCCGGAAGGTTTCCTCAGCAACAACGCCGGCGGCATTCTCGGCGGGATCTCTTCGGGTCAGCCGATCGTCGCGCACCTGGCGTTGAAGCCGACCTCGAGCATCACCACCCCGGGCCGTTCGATCGACATTGACGGCAACCCTGTCGATGTCATTACCAAGGGCCGTCACGACCCATGTGTCGGTATCCGCGCTACGCCGATTGCCGAGGCGATGATGGCCATCGTGCTGATGGATCACCTGCTGCGTCACCGTGGCCAGAACGCCGATGTGCGCGTGAGCACCCCGGTGCTGGGTCAGCTTTGATGGGTGATCTCAAAGCCGCCGCGGTCTGACCGTGGCGGCGCTCCCGTACTGGCGGCTGTCCAGTTTCTATCTGTTCTATTTCGCCTTGCTCGGTTCGACGGCGCCGTTTCTGGCGCTGTACTTCGATCACCTCGGATTCAGCGCCGCGCGCATCGGCGAGCTGGTGGCGATCCCGATGCTGATGCGCTGCGTGGCGCCGAACATCTGGGGCTGGCTCGGCGATTACACCGGCAGGCGCCTGGCCATCGTGCGCTTCGGCGCGGTGTGTACGCTGCTGACGTTCTCATTGATTTTCGTCAGCAAGACCTACGCCTGGCTGGCGATGGTCATGGCGTTGCATGCGTTCTTCTGGCACGCCGTGCTGCCGCAGTTTGAAGTCATCACCCTCGCGCATCTGCAAGGCCAGACCTCCCGCTACAGTCAGATTCGGCTGTGGGGTTCCATCGGTTTCATCATCACTGTGGTCGCCCTCGGTCGCCTGTTCGAATGGCTCAGCCTCGACATCTACCCGGCGGCGCTGGTGTTGATCATGGCCGGCATCGTGCTCAGCAGTCTGTGGGTGCCGAACGCTCAGCCGCCTCAGGGCAACCGGCCGACAGGCGAGGGCTTTCTCAAGCAATTGCGCAATCCTGGGGTGCTGGCATTCTACGGTTGCGTGGCGCTGATGCAGATGAGCCACGGGCCGTATTACACGTTTTTGACTCTGCACCTTGAGCGACTGGGTTACAGCCGTGGCGTGATCGGCATGCTCTGGGCGGTCGGCGTGGTGGCGGAAGTGCTGATGTTCATGGCCATGAGCCGGATCCTCGCGCGTTTTTCCCTGCGGCGGGTGCTGATGGCGAGTTTTCTGCTGGCGGCGTTGCGCTGGTTGCTGCTAGGTTCGTTCGCCGAGTTCCTCTGGGTCTTGCTGTTTGCCCAAGTGCTGCACGCGGCGACCTTCGGCAGCTTTCATGCGGCTGCCATCGCGTTCGTGCAACGTAGCTTCGGCGCGCGCCAGCAAGGACAGGGCCAGGCGCTGTATGCAGCGCTGGCCGGCACCGGTGGCGCGCTCGGCGCGTTGTATTCCGGCTACAGCTGGAATGCCCTCGGCGCGACATTGACCTTTAGTATTGCCAGTCTCGCAGCGCTCGCCGCTGCCGTTATCATTGCCATTCGAATGCAAGAGGACAGGCCATGAGCCTTACCCGTGAACAGCTTGCCCAGCAAATTGTCGACGCCGGGCGTTTTCTTTATGGTCGCGGCTGGTCGCCGGCCACCAGCAGCAATTACTCGACGCGTCTGTCGCCGAGCGAAGCGCTGCTGACCGTGTCCGGCAAGCACAAGGGCCAGTTGGGCCTGGACGACGTGCTCGCCACCGACCTGTCCGGCAACAGTCTTGAGCCCGGCAAAAAGCCGTCCGCCGAAACCTTGTTGCATACCCAGCTCTACAGCTGGCGCCCGGAGATCGGCGCGGTGTTGCACACTCACTCGGTGAACGCCACGGTGCTGTCGCGACTGACGCCGCAAGACTTCATCGAGTTCGAAGACTACGAACTGCAAAAAGCTTTCAGCGGCATCTCGACCCACGAATCCCGGGTGCGCGTGCCGATCTTCGACAACGATCAGGACATTGCGCGCCTCGCCGCCAAGGTGCAGCCTTGGCTCGACGCCCATCCCGATTGCGTCGGTTATCTGATTCGCGGCCACGGCCTCTACACCTGGGGTGCGCAGATGAGCGACGCGTTGCGCCAGATCGAGGCCTTTGAATTCCTGTTTGAATGCGAGTTGAAGACCCGCAGCGTCATGAACCGCCAAGGCTGACTTCACCAGAACCAGCCCCTTTGCCTGATGAATGCAGTGCCCGACCGGTCTGAAAGAACCGGACGGCAAGGCCGATACCGAGGAATGCCCCATGAGCAGCCTGTCCGTCTATCACGTTTCCAGCCCCGAGATTCCGAACAAGGTGCTGACCCATTTCGAAGACATCGCTTCGACCCTGGCCGAGCAGGGCGTGCGCTTCGACCGTTGGCAAGCCGCCGCGAAGATCCAGCCCGGCGCCAGCCAGGAAGAAGTGATCGGTGCCTATAAAGAACAGATCGATAAACTGATGACCGAGCGCGGTTACATCACGGTCGATGTGATCAGCCTCAACAGCGATCACCCGCAAAAAGCCGAATTGCGCGCCAAGTTCCTCGAAGAACATCGCCATGGTGAAGACGAAGTACGCTTCTTCGTCGCCGGTCGCGGTCTGTTTACCCTGCACATCGACGATTACGTCTACGCCGTGCTGTGCGAAAAGAACGACCTGATTTCGGTGCCGGCCGGCACCAAACACTGGTTCGACATGGGCGAGAATCCGCACTTTGTGGCGATCCGCCTGTTCAACAACCCTGAAGGCTGGGTCGCCAACTTCACCGGCGAAGACATCGCCGGCCGCTTCCCGCGTCTGGAGGACTGAGCCGATGTCGATCAAGGTCATTCTCACCGACATCGAAGGCACCACCAGCGCAGTGAGTTTTGTGTTCGACGTGCTGTTCCCGTATGCGGCGAAGCACCTGCCAGACTTCGTTCGCCAGAACGCCCAGCGTGCCGACGTTGCCGAGCAACTGGACGCCGTGCGCCGCGACAGCAACGAACCGCAGGCTGATGTCGAGCGAGTCGTGGAAATTCTGCTGGCCTGGATCGCCGAAGACCGCAAGGCCACGCCGCTGAAAGCGTTGCAGGGCATGGTCTGGGAGCAGGGTTATCAGGCCGGGCAGTTGAAAGGCCATGTTTACCCGGACGCCGTTGAAGCGCTCCAGCGCTGGCATCAGGCCGGTTATCAACTGTTTGTGTATTCGTCCGGTTCGATCCAGGCGCAGAAGCTGATTTTCGGCTGCTCGGAAGCAGGGGATCTGACGCCGCTGTTCAGCGGCTACTTCGACACCACGTCGGGCCCCAAGCGCGAGGCGCAGTCGTACAGCAACATCCAGCAGGCCATCGGGGTCGAACCAGAGGAGATTCTGTTCCTGTCCGACATCGTGCAAGAACTCGATGCCGCCCAGGCTGCTGGCCTGCAAACCTGCGGCCTGGCCCGTGAAGGCGGGGAGTTGGCAGGGCATGTGACCGTCGACAGCTTCACCGGGATTGAGCCGGAAGCGTTCTGAGTTCACCCAATCGACGCGCAAAAAAAACAGGCCGTGAAGCGAAAGCTCCACGGCCTGTCTGTTTATACGGTGTTCGAATTACATCGAGTGATAGGTCGGCAGGGCAAAACGCTGCTGGCTTTGCAGCATGCCGATCTGCGGCAGCTCGCTGGCCTGTTCCGCCAGATCACGACGGATCGCGCTGATTGCCCACGACAGTTGATCACCGGTATGCAGTTGCTGATACGTGAGCGCACGTTTGAACACTTTGCCGTCGGCACTCTTCAGCGTCAGCAGGATCCCGCCATCGGGACGGGGCTGGGTGGTGACGGCGAAGTTGGAAAACAGGGAGGTAAATTTTTCTTGGATCAGGTTCATGTCTTTCAGCTCCGTATGCACTTGAATGGCAAGCATGTATAGGGAGTTGCAGCGATTGTGCCAGTATTTGAGTTTTTAAAAATCCTTATAAATCAGTAATTTATAAAATCTGCTGGCTTTGGCTGTCGTGCAATCTGCATGAATGGCCATCGTGCATCCTGCATTTTGCGGGATCATTGTCGATTCGATTGAAGCAATACCCTTGGCTGTAATCATGCGGCGTTTAGTAGTGCCGGGGCGGATACAAAACATTGCAAAAACCGCGTGTACAGCCCGCGAAGCCCTGACGTATTTTCGGCCTCGACCCTCGCTCGAGAAGCGCCGGTTGTCTCACCCGATTGCCCGACAATAAAAATCCGGCCTGCACGTCAAGGTCGAACGGGAGCTGCCATGCACCAAGCGCCGAGCGACACGATTACCTGGGGCATGATGCTCCGCAAACTGCCGATGATTGCCAAAGCCATTCCACGGGTGGTGAAAGGCATGAAGGTGGCCAACGTCACGGATCCGACCCAAACCTGTGGCCTGGGCTGGACATTCGAGCAAGCGACGCTGCGCAATCCCGAGGGCCCCGCGCTGCTGTCGGGCGAGGTGGTGCTGAGTTATTCACAGGTCAACCAGTGGGCCAACCGCATCGCCCATTATCTGATCGGGCAGGGCATCGGCAAGGGCGATGTGGTGGCGGTGTTCATCGAGAACCGTCCGGAACTGCTGGTGACGATTCTGGCGCTGGCCAAAGTCGGCGCCGTCAGCGCGCTGCTCAATACCTCGCAGACCCGCGATACGCTGATCCACAGCATCAATCTGGTGACCCCGGCGGCGATTGTTGTCGGTGAAGAGTTGCTGCCGGCATTTGCGGCGGTACGCGAGCAAGTAGCGATCCCGGCAGCGCGCGCATGGTTCGTCGCCGATCAGGATACCTTCAGCCATCCGGGCATCGCGCCCGAGGGCTATATCAACCTGATCAGCGCCAGCGCCGACGCACCTGTCGACAACCCGGCCAGCAGCCGGCAGATTTTCTTCGACGACCCCTGTTTCTACATCTACACCTCCGGCACCACCGGTTTGCCCAAGGCCGGGGTGTTCAAGCACGGCCGCTGGATGCGCAGTTCGGCGAGCTTCGGCATGATCGCCCTCGACATGCGCCCGGACGACATCGTCTATTGCACCTTGCCGCTGTACCACGCCACCGGGCTTTGCGTGTGCTGGGGTTCGGCGGTCAATGGCGCCTCGGGTTTCGCCATTCGCCGCAAGTTCAGCGCCCGCCAGTTCTGGAGCGATGTGCGCCGCTATCGCGCAACCACCATCGGTTACGTCGGCGAGTTGTGCCGGTATCTGGTGGATCAGCCGCTCAGCGCCGACGACAGCCGTCACGACGTGCGCAAGATGATCGGCAACGGCCTGCGGCCCGGTGCGTGGGCCGAGTTCAAGACCCGCTTCGGCGTGGATCACATCTGCGAGCTGTACGCCGCCAGCGACGGCAATATCGGCTTCACCAACATCCTCAATTTCGACAACACCATCGGTTTCTCGCTGATGGCCTGGGAGTTGGTGGCCTACGACCAGGGCAGCGGCGAGCCGATTCGCGGTGACGACGGGTTCATGCGCAAGGTCGACCGGGGTGAGCGGGGGCTGTTGCTGGCGCGGATCGACGATAAGGCGCCGCTGGACGGCTACACCGATCCGCAGAAAACCGCCAAGGTCGTTCTGCAGGACGTGTTCACCAAGGGCGACCGCTTCTTCAACACCGGCGATCTGCTGCGCAACATCGGTTTCGGCCATGCACAGTTTGTCGACCGTCTCGGCGACACCTATCGCTGGAAGGGCGAGAACGTCTCGACCACCGAGGTCGAGAACCTGCTGCTCCAGCATCCGCATATTTCCGAAGCGGTGGCCTATGGTGTGGAAATCCCCAACACCAATGGTCGCGCCGGGATGGCGGCGATCACCCCGGCCGAGTCTCTGGCGACCCTGGATTTCGCCGAATTGCTGGCCTTCGCCCGCCAACGCATGCCGGCCTATGCGGTGCCGCTGTTCCTGCGGGTCAAGGTGAAAATGGAAACCACCGGCACCTTCAAATACCAGAAGACCCGCCTGAAAAACGAAGGTTTCGACCCCGGCCAGACGGGGGATGACCCGATTTATGCCTGGCTGCCGGGAACCGAAACCTACGTGCAGGTGACGAATGAAATCCTTGTCGACATCCGGGCAGGCAAGTATCGCTATTGATATTGGCTATCGGTCATCTTGGAAAAAAGGGGATGACAGCTATCGCCGCGCTCGGGAAACTGTCGGCTTTCCGAACGACCGAAAGTGGAGTTGCCCCATGTCCGACCAAAGCCGCCAGATGACCCCCGAGGAAGCAGCCGAATTCACTGAACAGGTGTTCAACAAGGCGCGCGAGGGCGACGCGGTGATGCTCGATCGCCTGATCACTGCCGGTCTGCCGGTGAACCTGACCAACAGCAAGGGCGACACCCTGCTGATGCTTGCCAGCTACTACGGGCATGTGGATGCGGTGCAAGTGTTGCTCAAGCACAAGGCCGACCCGGAACAACGCAACGGCAACGGCCAGAGCCCGATTGCCGGCGCGGCGTTCAAGGGTGATCTGGCCGTAGTCAAGGCTTTGGTCGAGGGCGGTGCGCAGATTGAGGGCGCATCCTTCGATGGCCGCACGGCGCTGATGATGGCGGCGATGTTCAACCGGGTTGAAATCGTCGATTACCTGATCGACCAGGGCGCCGATCCGAAAGCCAAGGATGCCAATGGCATCACCGCGCTGGACGCGGCCCGCACCATGGGCGCCGTGGACACCACCGCGCAGCTGGAAAAACTGCTGGGCTGAGGCCGCTGGCCGGAACCCGCTCTGTGGCGAAGGCGAGAATGCGCTATCCTTCGCGCCCTCAAAATTCCCTTCGCCACAGGATCCGCTCCCATGAAAGCCGCACTCGCCGAACTCATCAGCAAAATCAGCTCCGGCTGCATGGGCGACGACGAGATTCAGAAAGTCGCTGACGAAGCGGCACAGGCCTACGCCGATGCCGACGCATTTCTGACCGCCAACCCGGATATCAACTACGACGACACTTTCCCGATTCCGCTGGGCGAGTGGGTCGTGGTCGGCAGCCTGCCGGAGACCGTGCTGTTCCAGGCTGACACTTACGCCGACCTGTTCGCGCAGATCGTTGCTTCGTTCGGCCCGGGCGTCGAGTTCAACCTCAAGCCCAAGCAACTGGCCAAGACCGAGGCGCTGACCGCGCTCAACCGCATCCAGGTGCAGATGAGCAGCCTGAACAAGGAAAACGGCGGTTACACGCTGATGAACTTCAGCCAGTTGCTCGATGATGAGCTGCAAGTGGTGCTGGTCTACGGCAACGACGTACCGCGCGTGCTGGAACTGTGCGCCGAAGTCGGCATTGCCGCCGCGCCGTCGCTGGAAGCCCTGAAGGTCGCCGTTCACGTCTGAACGCAATAAAAGGGAACCCTGTGCGCGACCGTCTATCCTAAAAGTGCATGCCACTATTCTGGAGCGACACCATGGGTTCCACGTTCAACGGCCTGGTCGGCCTGATCATTCTTGCGCTCGACATCTGGGCGATCATCAACGTGCTGAAAAGCGGCGCCGAGACCGGGATGAAAATCCTCTGGGTGCTGCTGATCATCCTCCTGCCGGTGCTGGGCCTGATCATCTGGGCGATTGCCGGGCCGCGGGGCAATGTGCGGATCTGACCGTTCGCACCGTGATTGGGTCGGACCGATGAACTGAGGTTCGACCTGTCATCTTCGGCAACGTAGAATGCGCGCCTTTCCCGGGCAATCGAACCTGACGATTGGCGCCCGCGCATTCATCGGAGCACTTCACCATGACCGTCACCAAGACCAGCGAATACCTGGAAACCCTCTACGAAGGCTACGGCCAGCGTTTTCGCATGGAAAAACTGCTGCACGAAGTGCGCACCGAACACCAGCACCTGGTGATTTTCCAGAACCCGCGCATGGGCCGGGTGATGGCGCTGGACGGCGTGATCCAGACCACCGAAGCCGATGAATTCATCTACCACGAAATGCTCACCCACGTGCCGATCCTAGCCCACGGCACCGCCAAGCGCGTGCTGATCATCGGCGGCGGCGACGGCGGCATGCTGCGCGAAGTGACCAAACACGCCAGCGTCGAGCACATCACCATGGTCGAGATCGACGGCACCGTGGTCGACATGTGCAAGGAATTCCTGCCGAACCACTCCAAGGGCGCCTACGACGATCCACGCCTGAACCTGGTAATCGACGACGGCATGCGTTTCGTCGCGACCACCACCGAAAAGTTCGACGTGATCATTTCCGACTCCACCGACCCGATCGGCCCGGGCGAAGTGCTGTTCTCGGAAAACTTCTACCAGGCCTGCCACCGCTGCCTGAACGAGGGCGGTATCCTCGTGACCCAGAACGGCACGCCGTTCATGCAGATCGAAGAAGTGAAAACCACCGCCGGCCGCCTGCGCAGCCTGTTTCCGGACTGGCACTTCTATCAGGCAGCCGTGCCGACCTACATCGGCGGTTCGATGACCTTCGCCTGGGGCTCGACCAACCCGGCCTACCGCAAGCTGAGCCGCGAAGTGCTGCAACAGCGCTTCATCGGCAGCGGCATCGTCACCCGCTACTACAACCCGGAAATCCACATCGGCGCCTTCGCCTTGCCGCAATACGTGCTGCAGGCAGTGAACAAGCCAAGCAACGACTGATCGTTCGCGGGTCAGAAAAAGCCGAGGCCGGTGTGCGAAAACACGCCGGCCTCGGCTTTTTTCATGTTGCATCGGTGTAAACCTTTTGAACGATCAATCCTGACAAAAGTCGAGATAGGTGTAAGCCCATTTGCGGGTTTGATCGAGGAGGCTCCGATGTCAAAGTGGAAAGTCACTTTCGTGGACGATCATGGTGAAACGATCGACGAAGTCTTCGAGTGCGAGGAATGCCCCAGTCATGAACGGGCAGCCCGCCTCATCAAGGAACGGTTGTTGCCGGTCGCCGCCGAGCTTGACCTGAACGATCTGGAAGGGCGCACCGCCGATGCCGGCGTGAAAAGCCTGAAAACCCAGAACAGCATCGAAATCCGCAGCATCACCCCAATCTGAATCTTCATTTTCTTCATGTACCAGGCCTTGGCAGCGGCTCTATCTTGGGGCTACTCTGCAAGCGAGATCAGCGAACGGATCGCTAAGGTCTGGTCTTGTCAGCTACATGCTTGTTTCCCGCCGGCAACGCGGTTGCCGTAAGCACCCGGGCCCATTGGGCCAGTGCAGGGAATACGGAAAGTCTATCCATCTATGCGAGGGGGACGATTCATGAGCACAGCCTATCAAGAAGACATCAGCAGCAGTGTGCTGCGCCGCATGAAAGAAGGCGGTTTCGATTTTTCCCGATTCCATCCCATCGAGTTCTACGCCATTTTCCCGGACGAGGAGCGGGCGCGCAGGGCGGCAGACAAATTTCGCGGTGAATCCATCAATGCCCAGGTCAGTGCGCGCGACGACGGCGCCTGGTCTCTGGAATTGAGCAAGGTGATGTACGCAACCTACGACGACATTGGCGATTTCGAGCAGGGCTTTTCGGCGGTGGTCGAGCCCTTGGGCGGCATCATCGAAGGCTGGGGCGTGAAACAGGAGATCCGCAACCGGCACCGTTTGAACTGATCACTCTCGCAACACGTCGAGCTACGGCTGACCTTCGGGTCGGCCGTTGTCGTTTCTGCCCCCCTGAACACCCCATGGCAAAACCCTGAAACAAGAAACCGGCGCAAAAAAAAGCCACCTGAAAAGGTGGCTGAAAGGGAAGACCGGAAGGAGAGGAAACCGCTCAGGGTTACGGCCGGGATGGCTGCCGAGGCAAGCCGGATCAGTGGGGCTGCGTACTTCGTCAGCGACGTTTTTGCAGCGGATGCGCGGATTATCCGCAGCCGGCACCGAGCAGTGAAATCAACTCTGACTATGCTGGTGATAGGCGACGGGACTGCGTCGCAATGAAGCGGGGGCGATCAGGTTGGGGCATTTGCCGCACAGGAATGGTGCGGTGCGTGTGGCGTAAATATCCAACCGATTGAAATCAAAGCGTTTATGCCGATGGCACGGGCCTTGCGAAGGCCTGTATGTCCGGGGTGACAAGGAGTACGGCATGATCCGCACCTATTTTGATGAGATGTACGATGCCGGCGGCCAGATCCGCCCGCATTACCGGGAGTTTGCCCGCTGGCTGGCCGAAACGCCTGACGAACTGCTGGCCCAGCGGCGGCGCGAGGCCGATCTGCTGTTCCATCGTGCCGGGATCACTTTCACGCTCTACGGGGACGAGCAAGGGACAGAACGCCTGATTCCCTTCGACACCATTCCGCGCAGCATTCCCGCCAGCGAGTGGCGGATCGTCGAGCGCGGCTGCATCCAGCGGGTCAAGGCGCTGAACATGTTCCTCGCCGACCTTTACCACGAGCAACGCATCATCAAGGCCGGGATCATTCCCGCCGAACAGGTGCTGGCCAACGAGCAATACCAGTTGGCGATGCAGGGGCTGGACCTGCACCGCGATATCTATTCGCACATCTCCGGCGTCGATCTGGTGCGCGACGGCGACGGCACGTACTACGTGCTCGAGGACAACCTGCGCACGCCGAGCGGCGTGAGCTACATGCTCGAAGACCGCAAGATGATGATGCGCCTGTTCCCGGAACTGTTCGCGGCCCAGCGCATCGCCCCGATCGACCATTACCCGAATCTGCTGCTCGACACCCTGAAAAGCTCAAGCCCGATCGACGACCCGAGTGTGGTGGTGCTGACACCGGGACGCTTCAACAGCGCGTTTTTCGAGCATGCGTTCCTGGCCCGGGAAATGGGCGTGGAGCTGGTGGAGGGTGCGGACTTGTTCGTGCGCGACGACAAAGTCTTCATGCGCACCACCGACGGCCCGAAAGCCGTGGACGTGATCTACCGCCGGCTCGACGACGCGTTCCTCGATCCGCTGGCGTTCCGCCCGGATTCGATGCTCGGCGTGCCGGGGCTGCTGTCGTCCTATCGCTCGGGCAACGTGGTGCTGGCCAATGCCATCGGCACCGGCGTGGCGGACGACAAATCGGTGTACCCGTTTGTCACCGAGATGATCCGTTTCTACCTCGACGAAGAACCGATCCTGAAGAATGTGCCGACCTGGCAATGCCGCAATCCGTCTGAACTTTCCCATGTACTGGCCAATCTTCCGGAACTGGTGGTCAAGGAAACCCAGGGCTCCGGCGGTTACGGAATGCTTGTGGGGCCGGCGGCGACGACCGCGGAAATCGATGCGTTCCGCGAGCGGATCAAGGCCAAGCCCCACGCGTACATCGCGCAACCGACGCTGTCGCTGTCGACCTGTCCGACCTTTGTCGAAAACGGCATTGCGCCGCGCCATATCGACCTGCGTCCGTTCGTATTGTCCGGCCGCGAAACCCGGGTCGTGCCCGGCGGTTTGACCCGTGTCGCCCTGCGTGAAGGCTCTCTGGTGGTGAACTCATCCCAGGGCGGCGGAACCAAGGACACCTGGGTGGTCGAGGATTGAAGGAAGCCTGCCATGTTAAGTAGAACTGCCTCGGATCTGTACTGGATGTCGCGTTACCTGGAGCGGGCGGAAAACCTCGCACGGATGCTCGATGTCAGCTATTCGCTGTCGCTGATGCCGCAGGACGGCCGTGGCGACGGCCTGCACGAACTGGCGATGCCTCTGCTGATCACCGGCACGCTGGACGATTACCTGGAACGTCACGGAGAGCTGCATGCCGAGCGCTTGCTGCACTTCTTCGCCCTCGACGCGGCGAATCCGGCGAGCATCTACAGCTGCCTCGGCGCGGCGCGAGCCAGCGCCCATGCGGTGCGCGGGCGAATCACTGCCGACATGTGGGAGAACATCAACGCCACCTGGCTGGAGATCCGTGGGATCGCCAATCAGGGCCTCAGCCGCTACGGCATGAGCCGTTTCTGCGAGTGGATCAAGGAACGTTCGCACCTGTTTCGGGGCGCGTCCTACGGCACCATCATGCGCAACGACGCGTTTCGTTTCATTCGCCTGGGTACGTTCATCGAGCGGGCGGACAACACGTTGCGCCTGCTCGATGCCCGCTACGAAATGGCCGGCGATCAGGCCGAAGCGGTCAGCGACGGCACGGCCCACGCCTATTACCAGTGGAGTGCGCTGTTGCGGGCGCTGTCGTCGTTCGAGGCGTACACCGAGATCTATCGCGATGCGCCCGGCGCCCGGCATGTGGCCGAGCTGCTGTTGTTGCGCGCCGACGTGCCGCGTTCGCTGCGGGCCTGCACGGAAGAGATCGACCAGATTCTCGCGCAATTGCCGGGGGCCAACGGTCGTCCAGCGCAACGACTGGCGGCGGAAATGGACGCGCGTCTGCGTTACACCGGCATTCAGGAAATTCTCGAGGAAGGGCTGCACGCCTGGCTCACCGAATTCATCCCGCTGGTGCGCCAGCTGGGCAACGCCATTCACAGTTCCTACCTGGAGGCCGCATGAGACTTTCCATCAGCCACGAGACCACCTATCACTACGAAGATCAGGTGCGAGCGAGCATCCAGTACCTGCGCCTGACGCCCCACGACAGCGAGCGTCAGCACGTGCTGAGCTGGCAGCTCGACCTGCCGCGCCCGGTGCGTGCCCAGCTCGATCCGTTCGGCAACATCCTGCACGTGCTGACCATGGACGAGCCCCACGAAGCGATCATCATCGGCGCCCGGGGGCAGGTCGATATCGACGAGTTGCGCGAAGCCGAACACGAGAGTCAGTCGGCGCTGCCGTTCCTGCGTTTCACCCGGCTGACAGAGGCTGACGAGGCGCTGCGGGCGTTTGCCGAGAAGTCCTGCAAGCAACGACGCGACCGCAATGCACTGATCGACCTGATGCATGGGCTGAACCAGCACATGACCTACAAACCGGGCGCCACCGAAGTCGACACCAGCGCCGCCGAGGCATTTGCCGGCCGGGCGGGTGTTTGCCAGGATCACGCCCACGCGTTTCTCGCCTGCGCGCGCAGCCTCGGTGTGCCGTCGCGGTATGTGTCGGGTTATCTGTACAGCGAGGATTGCGAGCATCTGGCCAGTCACGCCTGGGCCGAAGCCTGGATCGACGACGCCTGGTACAGCTTTGACGTGACCAATGAGCTGGCGCGGCCGGAGCGGCACCTGAAACTGGCGGTGGGTCTGGATTACCTCGACGCCTGCCCGGTGCGAGGGATGCGCCGGGGCGGCGGCTCAGAGCAGATGCACGCGAAAGTGCTGGTGTCGCCGACACCAGCGCCAATCATCTCGGTGCAGCAGCAGTAAGCGGCGTAATTGGATTACTTGGCCGGCGCAACCTTGCGCCCGGCCATGTGCTGCAAATACCCGATCAGCTTCTGCAGATCCGCATCCGGCAACACCTCGGCAGAAAACCCTGGCATCTTCGCTTGCGGCCACTGACGCAGACTCTGTGGGTCGCGGATGTAGCGCTTGAGGAAGTCCGCGCCGAAGTACTCGGTCGGGTTGTACGGAATATTCAGGTCCGGCCCGAACTGCGCATCGCCCGCGCCATTCAGGCGATGGCAGGCCAGGCAGTTCTTCTGGAACAGCGCAAAACCCTGATTCACCGGGTCATCGGCCTTCAACGCAGGATCCGGCAGCAGGGCAGGGAAGCGCTCGGCCACCGGCGCCATGCGCTTGATGCTCGCCACTTCGAACGGCCATTGTTCCGGGCTGATATTGCCGGCCTGCGGATCGGTCCACACCAGATAGAACGGCCCGGCGCTGTGCTTGCCTTCCGACAGCGGCGGCCAGGGCTGCGCCGGATCTTCGATGGCGAGCCAGGCGCGTGAGCCTTTGTTGTTCAGTAGCGGCGCGGCGGACAGTTCGGCGGCAAAACCGTCCAGCGCTACGGCTTGCAGGTGATCGTCCGGTTTGATGCCGGTCAGCAGCGCGGCGATCGGCACGGCGCGATAAGTCATGTCCTTCTTGTAGGACACATCATTCTTGACCGTGAGGGTTTGTACCTGAGGATGCTTGAGCAATTCCTCGGTCTGCCAGGTGCGGCTGTTCGCGCCCAGCTCCAGATTCAGCTGCGCGGCAGACAGGGGCATGCTCAGCAGCATGGCCCCGAACAGAATGAGCGTTTTCAAATGATCGCCGTCCGTGTCGTGAAAGTGCGCAAAGGTTGGCACAGCCACGCTGGCCCGGATAGCGGGCCAGTCACATTTTCAGTGGCGATAAACAATACCTGCCGCTTGAATCAGCCGATGACCTTGGTCAGGTTCGGCAGAATCAACAACAGCGTCGTGGCGAAAAGAATGAGCCCTGCTTGCCGTACTTTCGGTTGTTTGAACATGGCTTGACCGCCTTTTTTGTTATTTCCTGATGCCTGCCTGCATATCCATGACGGCAAGCGCTGCACTTCCTGTAGCGAACGCCTGTCTCGGCAAAACCCGACGACAACGACGTACATCTTCACCTTAGGGCCCGCGTCACGCTTCGCTTAGATCCATTTCGTATGTATTTGCTACCTGTCGCGATTAAAAAGGCATGAGGCCCATTGCCAGCTTCTTTGCCGCCCGTTTGCTAGACAGCTCGCGCACCTGAACCGGTTAATCAAGCCACGGATGACCGTCCGTCTGAGCGTGCGCGTCAACGTCATTGAGCGCTGTGGTCATTGAATCGATGGCCTGCGAAGACAACAGTGACAGTACGAATTTCACTCACCGCACAGGTTCGAGGACGTCATGACCCAAGCTTTGATTTTCGACGCGTTACGCACGCCCCGTGGCAAGGGCAAGGCCGACGGATCGCTGCACAGCGTCAAACCGGTGAACCTGGTGGCCGGGCTGCTGACCGCTTTGCAGGCACGTACGGCGCTGGACACCAGCCAGATCGATGACGTGGTGCTCGGTTGCGTCACGCCGATTGGCGATCAGGGCTCGGACATCGCCAAGACCGCCGTGCAGGTGGCTGATTGGGACGTCAGCGTCGCGGGCGTGCAGATCAACCGCTTCTGCGCCTCGGGGCTGGAAGCGGTGAACCTGGGGGCGATGAAAGTGCGCTCCGGGTTCGAAGACCTGGTGGTAGTTGGTGGCGTCGAATCCATGTCCCGAGTGCCGATGGGCAGCGACGGTGGCGCCTGGGCGCTGGACCCGCAAACCAACCTGCACAGCCACTTCACACCACAAGGCGTCGGCGCCGACCTGATCGCCACCCTTGAAGGCTTCAGCCGGCAGGACGTCGATGCCCACGCGCTGCACTCGCAGCAGAAAGCTGCCCGCGCCCGGGCCGACGGTTCGTTCAGCAAGTCGCTGGTGCCGGTGCAGGACCAGAACGGCATCATCCTGCTCGATCACGATGAATTCATTCGCGCCGAGTCGACCCTTGAAGGCCTGGGCAAGCTCAAGCCGAGTTTCGAAATGATCGGTCAGATGGGCTTCGACGCCACGGCATTGCGGGTCTACAGCCATGTCGAGCGAATCAATCATGTGCACACGCCGGGCAACAGCTCGGGGATCGTCGACGGCGCGGCGCTGATGCTGATTGGCTCCGAAGCGAAGGGGCGTGCGTTGGGTCTGCAACCTCGGGCGCGGATTGTCGCCACGGCGGTCACCAGCACCGACCCGACCATCATGCTCACCGGCCCGGCGCCGGCCACTCGCAAGGCGCTGGCCAAGGCCGGGCTGCGGGTGGAGGACATCGACCTGTTTGAAGTCAACGAGGCGTTCGCCTCGGTGGTGCTCAAATTCATCAAGGACATGGCTGTCGACCCGGACAAGGTCAACGTCAATGGCGGCTCGATCGCCATGGGCCATCCGCTGGGCGCCACCGGTTGCGCGATCCTCGGCACCTTGCTCGATGAACTGGAAGCCCGGCGCCTGCGCTACGGCCTCGCGACGCTGTGCGTCGGCGGCGGCATGGGCATCGCCACCATCATCGAACGCCTCTGACCCCAAGGAATCCTGTCATGACCCAAGCCATTCGTTACGAAAAAGGCCAGGACGGCATCGTTGTCCTGACCATCGACATGCCGGGCCAGAGCGCCAACACCATGAACGCGGCGTACCGCGAGGCCATGGCCGAAAGCGTCGCCCGTTTGCAGGCGGAAAAAGATGACATCGCCGGGGTGATCATCACTTCGGCCAAGAAAACCTTCTTCGCCGGTGGCGACCTGAATGAACTGATCAAGGTCGGCAAGCCCGAAGCCAAGGCGTTCTACGACATGGTGCTGACCCTCAAGGGTCAGTTGCGCACCCTGGAAACCCTCGGCAAACCGGTGGTCGCGGCGATCAACGGCGCGGCGCTCGGCGGTGGCTGGGAAATCTGCCTGGCCTGCCACCACCGCGTGGCGCTGGACGATGCGTCGGTTCAGCTCGGTCTGCCGGAGGTGACCCTCGGCCTGTTGCCGGGCGGCGGTGGCGTGGTGCGGATGGTGCGCATGCTTGGCATCGAAAAGGCTTTGCCGTACCTCCTTGAAGGCAAGAAAGTCCGTCCGCAGCAGGCGTTGCAGGCCGGATTGATCGATGAGCTGGCGGCGGATCGCGATGAGCTGCTGGCCAAGGCCCGGGCCTGGATTCTGGCCAATCCTGCGGCCGTGCAGCGTTGGGATGTGAAGGGTTATCAGATTCCCGGCGGCACTCCGTCGAACCCGAAAGTTGCTCAGATGCTGGCGATTGCGCCGTCGATCCTGCGCACCAAAACCCAGGGCACGTTGCCGGCGCCGGAGAAGATTCTGTGCGCGGCGGTGGAAGGCGCGCAGGTGGATTTCGACACGGCGCACCTGATCGAAACCCGCTACTTCACCGAACTGACCACCGGCCAGATCTCGAAAAACCTGATCGGCACGTTCTGGTTCCAACTCAATGAAATCAATGCCGGCGGTTCACGGCCGCAGGGTTTTGCACCTTATATGACGAAGCGAGTGGGCGTGCTCGGAGCGGGCATGATGGGCGCCGGGATCGCCTATGTCAGCGCATTGGCCGGGATCGACGTGGTGCTCAAGGACATTAACCTCGCGGCTGCGGAAAAGGGCAAGGCGCATTCGGCGGCGTTGCTGGACAAGAAAGTCGCTCGCGGGCAGATGACTGCGCAGCAGCGTGAAGCGGTGCTGGCGCTTATTCACCCGACCGAAAGCGATGCCGATCTGGCGGGTTGCGATCTGATCATCGAGGCGGTGTTCGAGGATCGTCAACTCAAGGCCAAGGTCTCGGCAGCAGCGCAACAGGTGGTTGGCGCCGACGCTGTGATTGCTTCCAACACATCGACCTTGCCCATCACTGGCTTGGCGACCGCAGTACCGGATCAAAGCAAGTTTATCGGCCTGCACTTCTTCAGCCCGGTGGAAAAGATGCCGCTGGTGGAAATCATCAAGGGCGCGCAAACCAGCGACGAAACCCTCGCACGCGGGTTCGATTTCGTACTGCAAATCAAGAAAACCCCGATTGTGGTCAACGACAGTCGCGGATTCTTCACGTCGCGAGTATTCGGCACTTTCACCAATGAAGGCATTGCGATGCTGGGTGAGGGCGTCAGCGCGCCGATGATCGAGACCGAAGCGCGCAAGGCCGGCATGCCTGTAGGACCGCTGGCGATCTCTGACGAAGTTTCCCTCAGCCTGATGAGCCATATCCGTCAGCAAACGGCCAAAGACCTTCAAGCAGAAGGGAAACCGATGATTGAGCACCCGGCGTTCGCCGTGATTGACTTGCTGCTCAACGAATACAAGCGGCCGGGCAAGGCAGCGGGAGGCGGTTTTTATGAGTACCCGGCGGGTGGGCAGAAACATCTGTGGCCCGAGCTGAAAACCCGGTTCGAGAAAGCCGACGGGCAGATATCGCCGAAGGATGTGCGTGATCGACTGCTGTTCGTGCAGGCCATCGAAACCGTGCGTTGCTTGGAGGAGGGCGTGCTGACGTCGACGGCGGACGCCAACGTCGGCTCGATTTTCGGCATCGGTTTTGCGGCATGGACGGGCGGCGCGTTGCAGTTCATCAATCAATATGGCGTGAAGGATTTCGTCGCGCGGGCGCAGTATCTGGCGGAGCAGTACGGCGAGCGTTTCGCACCGCCAGCGTTGCTGCTTGAGAAGGCTGCGAGGGGCGAATTGTTCTAACGGGCTGGGGACGCATTTCGGGGCTTGCCTTGCCGGGTGGTTTCAAGGCAGGCTCTGGGGTGTGCATTATTCCCATCACGTGTCAGGTATTTTTTATGTCGCTACGCATCTGCATTCTGGAAACCGACATCCTGCGTCCGGAACTGGTCGATGAATATCAGGGTTACGGGCAGATGTTCCAGCGCTTGTTCTCGCAACAGCCGATCGCCGCCGAGTTCACGGTGTACAACGTGATGCAGGGCGATTATCCGAGTGATGACCTGACCTTCGATGCGTACCTGGTCACCGGCAGCAAGGCCGACTCGTTCGGTACCGACCCGTGGATCCAGACCCTCAAGCAATACCTGCTGACCCGCTATGAGCGCGGCGACAAACTGCTCGGCGTGTGCTTCGGCCATCAACTGCTGGCGCTGCTGCTGGGCGGCAAGAGCGAGCGCGCCACGCAAGGCTGGGGTGTCGGCATCCACAACTACAAACTGGCGGCCAAGGCGCCGTGGATGAGCCCGGTGCGTGAAGAGCTGACGCTGTTGATCAGTCACCAGGACCAGGTGACGGCGCTGCCGGAGAATGCAACGGTGATTGCGTCGAGCGATTTCTGCCCGTTTGCCGCGTACCACATCAACGATCAGGTGCTGTGCTTCCAGGGTCATCCGGAATTCATTCACGACTACTCGCGAGCGCTGCTGGATCTGCGTCAGGAAGCGCTGGGCGAGCAGGTTTACAGTAAGGGTGTGGCCAGTCTGGAGCATCAGCACCACGGCACCACCGTCGCGGAATGGATGATGCGTTTCGTGGCGCACAAGCCGACCGCTGCTTGAATCCAGACGCCCCCGTGTTTTACACGGGGCGTTTTTTCTTATAGCCAGCCGGATTTCTTGAAGCTCGCCCACAGGCTCACGCAGCCGACCGTGATAAAGCCCAGCACGCCGAAATAGCCGTAGTGCCAGCTCAGCTCCGGCATGTTCTGGAAGTTCATCCCGTAGATCCCGGCCACCGCTGTCGGGAACGCCAGAATCGCCGCCCATGCAGCGAATTTGCGCTGCACCACGCTCTGGCGTGATGCTTCCAGCAGCACGCCGATTTCGATGGTCTGGCTGGCGATATCGGCCAGGGTGGTCAGATCTTCCATCTGCCGGTTCACGTGGATCTGCACGTCGCGAAAGTACGGGCGCATGTTCTTGTCGATGAAGGGGAAGCTCAGCTTCTGCAGTTCTTCGCCGATTTCCACCATTGGCGCGGCGTAACGGCGCAGGCGCAGGACGTCGCGACGCAGGCCGTGCAGCTTCTGGATGTCGTGTTCATTCAATGCGCTGCACAACACGTTGCGTTCCAGTTCATCGATCTCGGCGTGGATCGCTTCGCCCACTGGCTGATAGTTTTCGATCACGAAATCCAGCAGCGCATACAGTACGAAATCTTCCCCGTGCTCCAACAACAGCGGCCGCGCCTCACAGCGTTGGCGGACGTGGGCGTAGGACGCCGAGTGGCCATTGCGGGCAGTGATGATGTAGCCCTTGCCGGCGAAGATGTGGGTTTCGATGAACTGCAGAATCCCGTGTTCGCGCACCGGCGAGTAGGTGACGATGAACAGCGCGTCGCCAAAGGTTTCCAGCTTCGGCCGGCTGTGCTTTTCCAGGGCGTCTTCGATGGCCAGTTCGTGCAGGTTGAACTGACGTTGCAGGTTGGACAGTTCCTGGGCGCTCGGCTCTTCGAGGCCGATCCAGACGAAGTGGCCGGTCTTGGCGGCCCAGGCCGCGCCTTCGTCGAGGGAAATATTGGTGACTTTCTTACCGGCGCTGTAAACCGCAGCAGCAACAACTCGACCCATGGTGGTGATTCACTTCTTCTTGGCAGATGGCAGGGGAGACATGGCTTCAGCTTAGCCGTGTCGCTGCTTGAGAGTCAGTGAAATCTGCACAGTTCACCGGGCAAAAGAAAACCCGCACAGGGCGGGCTTCTTTTTCACGCAGCTTGCAGCTGCCGGTCCATCGCATCGATGCATTCGCGCATCTGTTCGCGGCACTGGTTGATCAGCATGGGCATGTCATCCATGGTCAGGCCGACGGTAGGAATTGCCGGCAGCGAGCGTATGAGAACTTTCCCGCTGTGCCAGCGGTTCAGACGCATGTGCTTGATGTAGCTGCTGACACACACCGGAACGATCGGCACCCCGGCGGCGATGGCCATCTGGAACGCGCCTTTCTTGAATGGCAGCAGTTCCTCACCCAGGTTGCGCGTGCCTTCCGGGAACACCCAGATCGAGGTGTCTTTGTGCTGCAAGGTGTCGGTGGTGGTCAGCATCGACTGGCGCGCCTTGTGCGCGTTCCCACGATCGATCAACACATTGCCCGCCAGCCAGAACAGCTGCCCGAACAGCGGCACCCACTTCAGGCTCTTTTTGCCGATGCACACCGTCCGACGCGGCACCACGTTGCCGAACACGAACAGGTCATAGTTGGACTGATGATTGGCGATGATCACGCAGCTGTCGGGTTTGTTCATCAACGGGCAGACTTCGGCCTTCACTCGCAGACGCAAAATGCACATGGCCGGCAGTGCATAGAGGCGGGCGCACAGGCGACTGTTGTCCGGATTGAATGGCCGGCACAGCCCGAGGATCACTCCGAGTATCCCCGCCAGAATAAAGTGCAGGCCCATCAATAACATACGAAACACAAACAGCATTTTCAGGCCCATCGGGACAAAAGGTGGCGCAGTGTACGGATGTGCACTGTTTTCGGCAATTGCCGCTATAGAGTCCGGAGATGGGCGATGTTTAAGCGCATGTTTCCGACTTGTTGGTCAGAGGTGTCCTAGAGCTGCCGCGGAGTTTTCAACAAGCCGCGTAAGAAAAAAGCCCGACACGACGGTCGGGCTTTTCTGAATCGGTATGAGCCGGGTGTCAGCCCAGATGCTCCTGATCCTGGATGATCGCGTTGTCCAGGGTTTCCAGCAGCGTCTTGCGCACTTTCAACTTGGTGTTCTTGTGTGCGGTCATGTTGATCTTTTTCAACTGACGCGCAGCGGCGAGGGCGGCGCCTTGCAGCTCTTCGGCCGCGACCACTTTGTCGAGGAAGCCGGCATCCACTGCGCTTTGCGGATCGAACATCTCGCCGTTGATCACCGAGCGGTGGAAGGCTGAGCGACGCAGGCGATCACGAGCCAGCTCGATGCCGGCGTGGTGCATGGTCATGCCGATCTGCACTTCGTTCAGACCAATGCTGAACGGGCCGTCGACACCGATCCGGTAATCGGCGGACAACAGAATGAATGCGCCTTTGGCTACGGCATGCCCTGGACAAGCAACAATCACCGGGAACGGGTGCGACAGCAGACGACGGGCCAGAGTCGAACCCGCAGTCACCAGGGACACCGCTTCTTTAGGGCCGGCGGTCATCACTTTCAGGTCATAGCCGCCAGAGAGAATGCCCGGCTGGCCAGTGATGATCACAACGGCACGATCCGCCACCGCCTGATCCAGCGCCGCGTTGAAGGCCGCGATCACGTCCGGGGAAATGGCGTTGACCTTGCCGTTGCTCAGGGTCAGGGTCGCGATACCGTCTTCGAGGTGGTAGGCAATCAGGTCGCTCATGGCGCAATTCCTTATAAGAAAGATGGGCAGACGTTACCCACCGTCGCCGGTCAGGTAAAGCACTGTGACTGACCCGCCAGTCACCGTTTACCGGCCGATGCGCTGCAACACGCCCCGCGCCTGACGCCTGCGCACCTATATAGAAGGGCTGCGCCCACCCGAGATTGGCCGGATTGCCATGGCCGCTGGAAGGTGGAAGCGATTTTTTCTCTTAACCGCATGAAAATTCTGAAAAAAAGTTTGCCATCAGAAAAGCTTTCGACTACATTAGCGCGCCTCGACAGACAGAACATGTTTGAAGAGATACGGTGAAGTGTCCGAGTGGCTTAAGGAGCACGCCTGGAAAGTGTGTATACAGGAAACTGTATCGAGAGTTCGAATCTCTCCTTCACCGCCAAATTCGATGTAAACAAAACCCCTGGTTTCGAAAGAAGCCAGGGGTTTTGTGCATTCTGGCGTCCGGATTTTTTTGGTCACAGAGATCGGTTCGGCTTCCCTTTGCCAGGGCATTACAATCGCGGCTTTATCCGGCAAGTAAAAGGACGACCTCCATGATCATTTCCACCACCCACTCCATCGAAGGCCGGCAGATTACGGCATATCTGGACATCGTCAGTGCCGAGTCGGTGCAGGGCGTGAATGTGATTCGCGATATGTTCGCGGGCATGCGGGACTTTTTCGGCGGGCGTTCGCAGACGCTGGAGCGGGCGTTGAAGGAGGCGCGTGTTCAGGCGACTGACGAGATCAGGGAGCGCGCGCGGGCCTTGCAGGCGGATGCGGTGGTCGGGGTGGATTTCGAGATCAGCATGCCGGCAGGGAAGGGCGGCATGGTAGTGGTGTTTGCGACCGGTACAGCGGTCAAGTTGCGCTGAGCATTGGTTTCCGCTTGTGAGCCCATTCAACGGAATGGGCTCTTTGCTGACAATCAGCCCTGTGGTTTGAGCAGGATAGTGCCTTTCGAGTCATAGGTCAGCGGTGTATCGATCGCAACGAGAGGCGGGGTATCGCCTGGTTGAACTGGCTGAACCGGGTCCGGGTGGTAGATGACGCCAGGCTGCAACGGACTCGGTCCGGTCGGCTGCTTGATGACAATTTCACCTGAAGCGATCTTTTCCTTGAGTTTCTCCGCCCCGGCTTTGCCGGCGGCGATCTGTTCGTCCGTGAGCTTTACGACAGGCAGTGTCGGGAATCCTTTGATTTCCATGTTCTCTCCTTGAGATTGATTGCGTAGGAAAAAGGGCAGCGGCCGATCGCCGGGAATCTTTAGCGGCGGGGGACCAACGGTTCGTCATTGTGTTTAATTTCCGTGGGCCATTCGTCGGGCTTCGGGTGATCTGAACCACAAGTCCAGGAATGACCGGCTAGTCTCAAAAGCCTTGGAGGTCGATATTTTTTCAGGCAAAAGGGTTTGCCGGTGTCGGCCCGCATTTGGAAAGGGGTGAAGAGATGACTGATCCGTACATCGAAGACGACGGGGCTGAATTTCCATTCAACAATTGCGTGCGCTGCGGCCAGACGGAGTACCAGGCCGGGTTTGGCGAGGACCCGGTGCAGACCGGCAAGATCAAGTCCACGGCACCCAAGGGGCCTAAAGCAAAATTTCTGCCCAAGGTGACGGCACGTTCCAGGAAGTAATCCGGATGCCATACAGCCCCGCCATTGAGCGGGGTTTTTTGTTTCTATTTTTTGAGAGGCGTCCTACAGAAATTGCAGATTCGTGTGGTTTCTTTCACAAACTTTTCACACCCGGCTGGGTAGGGTGAAGCCATCCGTTAGAAAGCAAGTCTCCAGCCCGTCTCCCCAGCGGGCTTTTTTTTGTCCGTCATAAAACCTTTTCCATATTCGCTGTCCAATCGGCGCCAAGTGCGCTGCAACGCTGGACATTGCCGCGACAACAGCATTCAATCTGCGCCCTTTTTTATTCCTTCTGTTGAGGTTTTTCGTCATGCGTTTAACTCTGCCTGCTCTGGTTCTGGGGCTTCTGGTTGCTCAAGGTGCAATGGCTGGCGACGGTACCGCCGCACTGGGCGGCGGCCTGGGCGGCGCGCTGGGTAACGTGGTTGGCCAAAAAATGGGTGGCAGCAACGGCGCGGCGATTGGCGCTGGCCTGGCCGGCGCAGCTGGCGGTGCGTTGGCAGCGAAGAAGGGTGCCCGCACAAAGGCGGCTATTGGCGGTGGTGTCGGTGCAGCGGGTGGTTCGATCATCGGCAACAGCCTGGGTGGCAAGAACGGTGCGACTATCGGTGCTGGCCTGGGCGGCGCAGCCGGTGGCGCAGTGGGCAGCAATCTGTCCAAGGGTCACAAGCGTCACTGATTGCCAACGCGTGACTGAAAAGGCCCGGCTTTATGCCGGGCCTTTTCGTTGCTGAACGTTTTTCCCGAATTCGCCTCCAATGCTACGTAGCCCCCTCCGCGGGCGAACCGTCCCGACTCGGGACCTGTGAGGTCTGTATGCGATTGACATTATCCGCATTGGTTTTGGGATTGTTCGTGGCCCAAGGCGTCATGGCCGCCGGTGATGGCACGGCCGCCGTGGGTGGTGGATTGGGTGGCGCGTTGGGCAATGTGGTCGGCGGCCAACTCGGCGGCAGCACCGGTGCTGCGGTGGGTGCTGGCGTTGGTGGCGCGGCCGGCAGTGCCGTCGGAGCGAACAAACGCAATCGCACGGAAGCCGCCATTGGCGGTGGCCTCGGCGCCGCAGGCGGGTCCGTCGTCGGCAACAGCCTCGGCGGCTCCACCGGTTCGACTATCGGCGCAGGGTTGGGCGGCGCAGCGGGTGGCGCGGTCGGCAACAACCTGGGTGACGATGGCGGCAAGTCGCACTCCGGCGGTGGTCACAAGCACAAGAACAAACACAAGAACCGTCATCGTTGAGTGACCGGTTCTACGGAAACCCGGCTTTATGCCGGGTTTTTTGTGCCTGCGCGTCATGCGCTGGAACGAATGGCGACCATACTTTTCGAACGTCGTATACGAATGCGACTGACGAGGTGCGCCATGACTCCCGAAACCGAAGGCAAGGAAGAAAAAGGCCCGAGCGGATTGCCGTTTATCAATGACCCGGGGAATGAAGACCCGGGGTCGTTGATGGATGATGCGACGGTTCCTCTTTTGGAGGGTGAGGAAGAGCTTGAGTATGAGGATTTTGATGATGATGAGTGATTGGGTGCATGCATCAATTCTCCTGCATTAATTTTCGTCTGTTGTTCGTTTAGATTTTGGTAATCGACTTGGGTACTCTGATCTGAAACTAAATAAAGTAATTGCACATATCTCTTGATAACAAATAGTAAGTCTTGCAAGTAAAAGCTATCGCGATGGAGGTTCGAATGTCAGGTCTTAAGATTATTCATCATGTTTCATGGAATGGAATGCTGGACAGATAAACCGTAGGTTCGCGAAGGCTTATAAAAGCTGTCGTGAAGTATATCGATGAGTCGTCAGAAATGGCCGAAACTCTAAATCGTGAACCAGTATTTTTGATGGTTAATCTCAGGTTTTTGTTTGTAGGTAGATTGTGTAATGCCAAATCCTCTATTTCGCTGCATGTTATTCCTATGCGGCAAGCGTTAAATCCCATTTTTTCCCATTTTTTCGGAGGGGTGTCCGGGATTTCAGGTATGTCGAAACCTAAGGTGACGGTCGAGTAATTGTTGTCGATATTTAAGATAAAAAGTTTTATCTCTCCGATGGCTATTGGGGAGCTGAAGATCATGTTGAAAAAAGTGCTTTCTGCTATATCGGTCCAGTGCTTCATGGTTATTTCCTGAAAGGATAGTGCTCGTCTGTATTTTTGACTTTTCCAGTTCTTGGGTTGGCTGCGGGACGTATGTTGAAGTGTGGTCCTTGATCTCCAATTTTCCTAGCGTCGCCGAATTTATGTCCAGCAGAGTGATCTTGCAATATTAGCTTGAAACCATCCTGTCGAGTGTACATGTACTGTCTAGTTCTAATGGGTATGCCGGAGTCGTTCAAGATGCTTTTGCCGTTTATATCGGTCATGTTGATGTAAATAAACTGACCTGGTTTGCCACTGACCTCGTCAAACTGTACGTCTGGCTGTTGACCTTTCGGAATCCCTGCATCAGCTTTTGCCTGTCTGAAAGCGCCGCGTCTGGAAACATCCGGAAGCTCAACCTCACCAAAATCTGAACAAGCAACTGATTTTCCATTTTTGGGCGGACAGTTGGACGTCAACCCCAACGGATCCACCCACCCCGTCGGATTCGGCACATACCGGTACTGATTCAACCCACCCGCG
>NZ_BQHR01000024.1 GCF_021601625.1 Pseudomonas paraglycinae
ACCGCCGCCGTAGTACGCACTGGTGACCCCTCCGCCACCACCACCACCGGCTGCCGCGTTGCTGGTCACCGTAACGTTGTTCAACGTGAGGATACCGGCGTTGAAAATCCCCCCGCCCATGGCACCGGTTGCGCCGTAGCCGCCATTACCGCCGTTGCCCGAAACCAGGCCACGGGTAATGACCAGACCATCCAGGGTCACCGTGCTGCCGGAGGTGATTTCCACCACTCGGGTCCGGTATTGGCCATCGAGCGTGACGTCGGCAACCCCGTCATTGTTCAGGTCACCATCGACGGTGATGTTCTTGTTGATCAGCAATTCCGAGGTGAGCTGCACCGTCATCCCGGAGCTGAAGGTCACGATGTCGCCGTTCTGCGCCGACGCCAGCGCTGCGCGCAGCGAGCCGACCCCGGTGTTGGCATTGTTGGTGGCGGTCCAGGTGGCCAGGCCCCACTGGTATTCGCTCATCGCCTGGGTCGACAGCACGTTGGCACTTTCGATGGTGCCGGTGGCGATCTCCAGATCCCAGTCGCCGCCCAAGCCCGTGCGGTTGCTGGAGGCGGCCACGTCGCGGCCGGTCAGCTGCGCCAGCGAGTCGACGAAGCTCAGGCCACGATCCCCTTCGGCGGTGTAGCAGCCGTAGATCAGGATGTCGCCGCCAGCGTTCATGTCCTTGCCGATTTCCGCCAGGATCGCGCTGCGCTGGGCAACGTTGTCGGCCGACAGATAACTGTTGCCCAGCCACAGGTCACCGGCATTGCCGTGGGCAATGATCTGCACCGAGCTCACGCCCTGATGCTGGTCGAGATAATCGGCGATCTGCTGCAAACCGTCCTTGCCGGCATCGAGCTTGACCACTTGCGTGCCGGGGGCCACGCCCTTGAGCAGGCTGTCGGCATCCTTGACCCGGGAATCGACGAACACCACGCTCTGCCCCGGCACGGCTACCGGGCTGGCGGCGGGCGTGGCATCGGCCTGGCCATGGGTGTCCTTGCTGGCGCTCGGGTGGTCGGCGACCGGCGCTTTCGCGGCATCGGCGGTGGCATGGCTGTCAGCCTGGGCGGCAGTGTCGGCCACAGTGGCCGCGACGGCGCCGTCGAACAGCATGCGCGGTTCCAGCGACATGATCATGGGCGCCGCCAGCGTCCGTTGGCCTTCGGTAACCCGCGACTTCTGCTTGCTCCACCACATGTTGCTCACCCGGACTCGAACACAGTTGTTGACGCATCAATGAAAACGCCGCGATCAACTGATCGCGGCGTCGGACTTCATACGAATGACATTGGCAGCGCTGGCTGAGCCATCGAGCCAGAAGGACAGATCGGCGTATTGCTTGAACAGATCCGGCGGCAGGATCGTGCGCCGCGACTGCAGGGCGACCTTGGGTTTGACCTTGTGCAGGCCAGCCACACCGAGGGCCTGGTCGAACTCTGGCGCGTCATAGGCCAGGTGCTCGAAATCGTGCTCGAACCAGGGTTCGCCGATGAAGTCGTAGACCAGCCGCAGCACCCGCTCCGGGGCTTGGGTCAGCAGGTCGTAATCGACGATCAGCAGCGAATCGGCGTGCTCGCCGTAATAGGCTTCCTTGAGCGCCGCCCAGGCAAAACCCACCAGGCGATTGCGCTGGGCCAGGGTTTCGCAGCGGCTGTAGACCGTGTTGCGCTCGACCGCATCGCCGAACAGCTTGGTGTTTTCGAAAGGATTGGCGCGGTACAGCCGCTCCAGGCTGTCCATCACCCAGGCGACGTTGCGCACACAGGCGATGACCTTGGCTTGAGGGAACAGGTCGTTGATGGCCGGCAGTCGCGCAGACCACTGGCGGTTGGTGTCGAACACCACCGGTTTGTCGGCCTTGTCGGCGTAGTAGGAATCGAACAGACCGCGCAAAAGGCGGCGGCGCATGTCGGTGTCGATCACCGCGCCGAATTCGCTGCCGGCACTGCATTGTTCAAGGACACCGGAGAACAGCGCGCCGACCGGACTGGTCATGCCGGCATGAAAACGCGGGTTCTGCAGGAGGATTGCAGAAAGGAGGGTAGAACCTGAGCGCGGCAAGCCGGAGATAAAGTGGAACTGCTGCAATCCCTTCACCGTATTTGTAAGTCCTTTTGTCTGATGAGCGTAATCCAACAATACCCATTCGACTAGTAGTGTTTTGATATCAGAAAAGAGCAAAACGGACTTAAAAACTTCGTATTTATCGCGAATAAAATGGTGAAGCGTTTAAGTCAGTTCTCTCCCGATCCATCGGGCGTCTGCACCGAGAAAAGTCGCGCTTTCGCCCCGCCCGCGTGCACCTGATCCCGCAGTTGCCAGGTCGCAGGCAAGGGCAGAAATGGATCGGATACTTCCATGTCCAGATCACCGATCAACCAGACCCGGGCACTGTCCTTCGGCAGGTCTCCCAACCGATCAAGGTAAACCTCATCGGACACCAGCGTGCCGAAACCGTAATGGTTCGGGCGAGTCGAGCGCCCTTCGGCAGTGGGCGGCGTAAACAGCCGGACTTGAGCCTCAGTGCGGTTGTAATAGACGTAACTGAGGTACCAGAGCATGTCGCTGGTGACGATCCGGTCGCCGCTGGCGAAGTGGCGGTTGACGTAATCGACCATGACGTTGAACTGGTCGTTGCGGTCGACCGTGGCGTTGTTGTTCACCCCGATCATCTCGACCCCGACCAGCGACAGCAGCACCGCCATCGCCAGCACGCGCACGCTGCTGTAGAGCCGGTCGATGGCCAGCGCCGCCAGCATCGGCAGCCCCAGCGCGTAGGCAGTCAGGTAACGCTCGATGAACATCGGCGTAATGAAAGACACCGCGAACACCAGCAACAACGGCACGCCGGTGTAGACCGCCAGCAGCACGCTGCCATGGTTCACGCTGCGATCACGGGCAACGGCGACAGCCGCCAGCACCAGCAAAGCCAGGGGCACACCGCCGAACAGCAGCAACGGGAGATGTTCGCCCTCGTCCTGAATCAACCAGAGCCAGATCATCGACGGCAGCGAAGACAGGGTCACCGGATCTTCCCAGCCCACATCGCCGCCGGCCTTGAGCGCGTCCATGTGTTGCAGCAGGTCGATCAGGTTCGGTAGCCACGGCAGGTAGAGCACGACGATGGCGAGATTGGCCAGCCACCAATCCTTGCGCTGGAGATGCTTCAGGCGATAACCCGGCAACAGGCGGATCAACCCCAGATACAGCCAATGGCTCAGCGCCGCCAGCACGGCGAAATAGTGGGTGTACAACGCCGCCGTCATCAGCAGCGCATAGATCAGCAGATAGCGGTGACGATGCGGTCGCCTGATCCACTTGACCAGCACCAGCGTCGCACCGATCAGCAGCAAACCCAGCAACGCATACATACGCACTTCCTGGCTGTAGCGCACCGCCGTCGGCAGCAGCGCCAGCAACACCCCTGCGATGATCGCCGCGCGGCGAGTGGCCAGCCGGTCGACCAGGCTCACGCCGAGTCCGACCGTGGCGATGCCGGCCAGTGCGCTGAAGCTGCGAATGGCCAGGAGGCCGTCGCCGAACACGCCGATCCAGCCGTGCAGCAGCATGAAATACAGCGGCGGATGCACATCGAACGCGGCATGCGTCCAGATCCCGCCCGGCGAATAGCGCGCCAGCAGCAGGCTCGAACCTTCATCGCCCCAGATCGCGGCAGCCGTCAGGTCATAAAAACGCACCACGGTGGCCAGCAGCAGGATCGGTATCAACCAGTGCTCGCGCGCCCAGCGCAACAGGCGCCGGACACCGGCATTCGGTGCGGCGAACGGATCTTGAGTATCTCCCAGCGGTGTCTCGCGAAGGACCTCCATCAACCTCCCCTCAGCGTTTTTGCGAACACAATTGCGTCATCAACTGCCAACACTGTAGGCCAGCACCGAAGTCGACGCGCGGCCACGACGACGTCCGGCAAGTCCGTCGATCCGGGTCTACGCTACGGCGTGGCGTGACCTGCCCGCGCAAAAGGAAGGAGTCAGCACAACGTTTCGACCGGCCCGACAACAAGGGCGACCGCGCGGCGCGCCGACCACACAACAGAAGGATGAGGAACCATGGAAGTCTTTATGGGTACGATTCAACCGTTCGCCTTCAACTTCGCCCCGAGTGGCTGGGCCTTGTGCAACGGGCAAATCCTGGGCATCTCGCAATACCAGGCGCTGTTCGCCTTGCTGGGCACTTACTACGGCGGCAATGGCACGACCAACTTTCAACTGCCCAACCTGCAAGGTCGCGTGCCCGTCGCACAAGGCACCGGACTGGGCCTGACGCCGCGCGTCATCGGTGAGGTGTACGGCACAGAAAGCGTCACCGCCACCATCGCCAACATGCCCAATCACACCCACGCCATGACCGGCCTGACGGCCAACACCGCCCTTTCGCTGGCAGTACCCGCCAGCAATCCGGCGACTGTGCCCACCGCCACCAATTCGTACATCGGCGCGTCCGGCGGCGGCCCTGGTTCGGCGAATATCTATTCCGACGCCCAAGGTGCCACACCGGTACCGCTCAAGGGTGTGACCACCACCGTTACCGGAGACATTTCCTCCACTGGCGGCAGTCAGCCAATGCAGGTCTTGAACCCGGCCCTGGTCCTTAACTTCAGCATTGCCCTGAACGGTCTGTTCCCGTCGCGCAACTGAGTAAACGCCGGGGGCTTGATGGCCCCCGGCCGTTCTTTTTTCAATGGAGTCAAACCATGCTGCAAGCGGTGCAGATCCAACATGTCCAGCCGTTGCTGGGGCAGCAACGCACGCTTTACCTGCCCGATGGCACGGCCTTGCCGATTCGGATCGAATACCTTGATGAGGTTCCCGCGGCGAAAACCCGCTACAGCGAACGCATGCCCTTCTGCTTGGAATTCAACAGCCTGGTGCCGACCGAGTTTGTCGACGGTTTATGCGCGCTGGACTTGCCGGAACTCGGTCGGGTAGAGGACATCTTCGTGTCGCGGGTGCCGGCGCTGGGACGGGATCCGCAGTTGGGGTATTTCTGCATTTCGTTCAACTGATTCGCCACTCTGAAAATCTTGTAGGGCGATTCCGTAGGATGCGGCTAAAGCCCTTGTAATCCGGGCTTTTAAACCGAATGAATTGGGAAACGTCCGACATAAATTCGCGGTTCATCTTGTTAGCGTTGTTCCGAATCTGTCACAGGACAAGGAACAACGGATGTTCAATGCCAATGCTCGTTTGCGCCTCATCACCGACGCCTTTAAACACGACCTGCAGGTGCTGTCCTTCACCGGCACCGAATCCATCAGCCAGCCTTACTCCTTCGACGTCAAACTGGTCAGCCCGAGACCGGACATCGATCTTCCCGGCCTCATGCACCGGCAGGCTTTTCTGGCCTTCGATGACCACGGCCATGGCGTTCATGGACAGATCCAGCACATCGGAAGGGACGATATCGGGTACCGGCTGACGCAATACCACCTGACCCTCGCGCCATGTCTGACGAATCTGGGCCATCGTTTCAATCAGCGGGTTTTTCAGCACCTGAGCGTTGCGCAAATCATCGGGCAGATTCTTCAGGAACATGGCATTCACGCGGATGGCTACCTGTTCCAGATCGGCCAGGCCCTGCCGGATCGTGAATATTGCGTGCAGTACAACGAATCCGACCTGCACTTCATCCAGCGCCTGTGCCAGGAAGACGGCCTGCACTACCACTTCCGCCACAGCCTCGACAGGCACCTGCTGGTGTTCGGCGACGACCAGACCGTGTTTCCCAGGCTCGCCCGACCGACCCCGTTCAAACCGCGCAACGCGATGGTGGCCGACCGGCCGGTGATCCACCGTTTAGACTGCGGGCTCAATACCCGCACCAGTCGCGCCAGTCGGCGCGCCTACGATTTCGAAAGGGCGCGCATCGTGCTGGAGTCCGACGCGCGGATACCGAACGAGAACTGTCAGCCTGATCTGGAGGATTACGCCTATCCGGGGCGAGTCCTCGACCGGGAGCACGGCAAACTGCTCGCCCGACGAATCCTGGAACGTCATCGCAGCGATGAGCGCGTGGCTCAGGGTGACAGCGACGAACCGGCGCTGGTGTCGGGGCATTTCCTGTCGTTGTCAGAACACCCCGACCCCGCATTGAACGACCTTTGGCTGCTCACCGAAATCGAACACGAAGGCCAACAGCCTCAGGTGCTCGAAGAAAGCGGCAGCGACATCGCCGTGAGCGATAAAAGCGACTTCGTCCAGGGCTACCGCAACCATTTCGAAGCCACACCGTGGGATGCGATCTATCGCCCGCCGTTGCGCTACGACAAACCTTCCATCGGCTGTACCCAGACCGCCGTGGTCACCGGGCCGGAAGGCGAAGACATCCATTGCGACAGTTACGGCCGGGTCAAGGTGCAGTTTTTCTGGGACCGCGAAGGCCGGCACGACGACAAGAGCAGTTGCTGGTTGCGGACCACCACGAACTGGGCCGGCAACGCCCATGGCAGCGTGATCATTCCGCGCGTGGGCATGGAGGTGCTGGTGACGTTTCTCAACGGTGATCCCGACCATCCGGTGATCAGCGGTTGCCTGGCCAACAGCGCCAACCCGGTGCCCTATGAATTGCCGGCGCACAAGACCCGCAGCGTGTTCCGGTCCCGCAGCACGCCCGACAGCAATGGTTTCAATGAGCTGATGATCGAAGACCGCGCCGGTCAGGAACTGATCTATCTGCGCGCCCAGCGCGATCTGCAGCAGAAGATCGAGCACGACAGTCACCTGGATATCGGCAACCAGCGCCGGGAAACCATCAAGGGCAACAGCGTCAGCGTGCTCCACGCAGAAGAGCAACGCACCATTACCGGTGATCGCAAGACCCATCTCAAGGCCAGCGACTACCTGCACGTCAGCCAGAACAGCCACACCCGGATCGGTCAGTCGCTGACGGTCGAAGCTGCCGGGCAGGTGTGTTTGAGCGCTGGCGAGCATCTGGTACTGGAGGCCGGAAAAAGCATCAGCCTGAAGGTCGGTGGCGAGCATTTTGTGCTTGATCACGGTGGTCTTTTCGGTAGCAGCGACCTGCTGATCGGCGGCGCACCGGCGGCCTTTCTACGCGCGCCGATTCTGCTGCCCGACAGCGTTGAAGACCTGGCGCCATCGACGCCTCTGCCGCCACTAGTAGCTCCCTCGCAAACCGCCTTGATGGCTGACAGCAAAACGCTGGGTGCAGATTTCTGCCCGATCTGCGAGGCCTGTCGAGGAGGAGCGTGCCTGATCGAGGGAGCCGCCGCATGAGCCAATCCTTTGTGCCGCACTGGCTGATCGAGCAACACCGGGCGGATCGCCTCCTGTGCCTGGTACTCGACTCGCAGAACGAACGCGACATGCGCCAGCGCTGGCTGAAGAGCAGCCGTTACGAGCAGTACGCCAGCGTCTACGGTGAAACCGTGGTCGCCGAACTGGCGGACACCGGCCCGTTCCTGTTCACCTTCGACCAGCCCGACGACCGTCGCCTCGACGCCCTGCTCGACAGGCCCGACAGCCATTGGGGCTGGCTCGCCAGCCTGGGTCAGGGCGAACTGAAGGCATGGGTCAGGCACTGGCAGGAGCGGCTGCTCGTCGGCACCCGTCCGCATCAGGCGCTGTACCGCTTCCACGACAACCGGGTGCTGGCCCGGGCGCTGGAACATCTGCCGGTCGAGGCGCTACCGGCGTATCTCGGGCCGGCGATCAGCGTGTGTTACTGGCAGGGCTCGCATTGGCAAAGCACCGACAACCCAGCGCCCGGCACCAATCCGCTGCCGGACTCGCCGCCATGGCTGCACCTGCCGATGCCCGATCAGCCCGCCATGGAGATTCGTCTGGCCAATGCCCACCGTTTTCTGCTGGCCGAGCATGTGGAGGCCTACGCCGGGCTGGCGGGCTCGCAGGACCCGCACATCTGGCTACGCGAGCGACTGGCACAGGCCGAAGCCTGGGGCTGGCTGGCGCCGGAGCGGCTGGAATTTCTGCTGATCCAGAGCCTGCAAACCCCGACCCTCGCGCCTCATTGGCAACCCCGACCGGACGAAACGCCGGATGAGCACTTTGATCGGGTTTACCTGCTTTCGAAGAGCTGGAGCGGGGAGATGCCTTCATGAAGATTCAGCTCAGGACCATCGCCCTTATCGGCGTTTTCGCGGCACTGGGGGGCTGCCAAGGCAAACAGCCGAATACCTTCAAATTCACAGCCGATCTACCACCGGGGTTTGCCTACGTCGCAGTGGTTCATTACGTACCCGAGAAAGGCCAGACCTGCACCCTCGACAGGCGCGACAACCTTGCGCCGGTGTTCAACAGCAAGTGGCGCACGGACTACAAGCCTGATGCCGAGATCACGATTCGCAAGATTGTTAAGGGGTGTCCGTTGGTCGTGAGGCGAATCGAGCTGGAGATCAACTCGAGCTATGGCAAAACACGGGGCGACTTCAGTGGTGACGAAGCCATGGTTTTCATCCGCGATGATCTGGAGGAGCAGTTCAAAGGCGTATTCAACGAGGCCGGTGAAAGCACCTTCCAAGGTCAGTGCGAGTGGTGGTTTCGCACCTCGGGCAAACCGCGAATTCTAAGAAAAATCCTGGATTGCAGAACGGTCGATGCCCAAGGAGCACGCGCCTACGGGAAGACCTTCGGGGCTTTTAACCCTGATCAACTGCCGGGCAAAACGGTGAGGATGAAGATCAAGCTGGCGAGGGAAGAACAGCCCTACTTCAGAGACACATGGGTCAAGTTTCCAAATGGCTGGAAACGGTGCATGGGCGAAAGGTTTGAAGACCAAGATGCCTTCTGCCGCGGTAATTACACCGATTTCAGCACTTTCACCATGCCGGATGGCCAAGTCTGCACCATTTATCCGGGTTGCACGGAATAAGGAGATTTCGCCATGACGTCATTGGAAAAGTATCTGCAATCACCAGCGCTGACTGCCCTGAAAACCAGACTCACGTGGCGTGGTGCAACTTTGGGCTGCTGCCTTGTCTTGATCGCAAGCTGTAAGACCGAACCGCCCAACACCTTCAAATTCACAGCCGATCTACCACCGGGGTTTGCCTACGTCGCAGCGGTTTATTACGTACCCGAGAAAGGTCAGACCTGCACCCTCGACAGACGCGACAACCTTGCGCCGGTGTTCAACAGCAAGTGGCGCACGGAGTACAAGCCTGATGCCGAAATCACGATTCGCAAGATTGTTAAGGGGTGTCCGTTGGTCGTGAGGCGAATCGAATTGGAGATCAACTCGGCGTACGGCAAGGATTGGAGCGACTTCAGCCGTGACGAAGCCATGGTTTTCATCCGTGATGATCTGGAGGAGCAGTTCAAAGGCGTATTCAACGAGGCCGGTGAAAGCACCTTCCACGGTCAGTGCGAGTGGTGGTTTCGCACCTCGGGCAAACCGCGAATTCTAAGAAAAATCCTGGATTGCAGAACGGTCGATGCCCAAGGAGCACGTGCCTACGGGAAGACCTTCGGGGCTTTTAACCCTGATCAACTGCCGGGCAAAACGGTGAGGATGAAGATTACTTTGGCAGAGGAAGAGAAACCCGGATGGGGGGATACGTGGGTGAAAGTTCCGAATGGCTGGAAGCGATGCCTGGGTGATGGATATGACGATCCGCATGCCTATTGCAACGGCAATTACACCGACTTCAGCACATTCAAAATGCCTGATGGCCGAGTCTGCACCATTTATCCGGGCTGTACGGAATAAGGAGGTTTCGCCATGACATCAATTCAAAAGGAGCTGCAATCTCCAACACTGACCTCCCCGACGATTGGACTCGCGCTGCGCAGTGCGACTTTGGTTGTTTGCCTTGCCCTCATCGCTGGGTGCAAAACCCAACCGGCAAATACATTCACTTTCACGGCAGAGCTACCGCCAGGGTTCGCCTATGAAGCCCTCGCAGAGTATGAGCCGATCAATAGTAGTGAAAACTGCAGAGCCATAGACCTCCGCAAAACAGCCAACAGATACAACAGGAATTGGCGAGAAACGTACGAGCCGGTTTCCGAAATCGCCATCCGCAAGACCATCAATGGTTGCCCGATGGTAATACGTCGAATTGATCTGGACATCAGAGCCGCCTACGGGAAGGACTGGAGCGACATTAGCGCTGATAGTGCAGCTGTTGTTATACGGTCGGAATTGGACGATCGCTACAAAGGCACTTTTAACCATAAAGGTCTAAGCATTTTCTACGGCCAATGTCAGTGGCTTTTTCGCACCTCAGGTAAGCCGAGGATCCTGCGAAAAATACTCGACTGCAAGGAAACCGATGCTCAGGGCACTCCACAGCCGGGGCGCCCGTTTGCGGCATACACCCACGATCAACTTCCAGGCACAACCGTGAGGATGAAAATCAAAGTAGCAAGGGAAGAACAACCTTACTTCAGGGACACCTGGGTAAATTTTCCAAATGGCTGGAAGCGATGCTTAGGCGACAACTTTGAGGATCAGTACGCCTTTTGTTATGGCAACTACACCGACTTCAGCACTTTCACAATGCCGGATGGCCGAGTCTGCACCATTTATCCAAGTTGCACTGAGTAAGGAGGTTTCACGATGGAATCAATTGAAAAGGATCTGCCGTCGCCGTTAGGCGGCCGCATGCTGACATGTCCTGCCGGTGGCAAATGGACAAGTTTTCAACTCATCGATGAGTTTTACTCGGGTGAGCCCTATGCTGGATTGGCCTATGTCGCCACTGATTCGGAAGGCCATAAATACATAGGACGTCTGGATGCAGCGGGCAAGGGCAGAGTGGACTATCACTTTGCGGGGCCTATATCGTTGCTATTTGATCAATCGTATGAAGGAAAGGAACAGCTCTACTCAAGTTTGCAAAGCAGGCGACATTACCCCCTAAAAATAACCGAACTTCAGGTACGCGCCGAAAAAACTCGTTATCTGAACCGGAATGCCACCCGCACACGGGAACGACCCGAGATTGCTGACGGTGCAGACTACTTTCAAGTCGAAGTCCGTCACCTGGTCAGATATGCCTCGCATCTGCCACCCGAGGTGTATCGCGATTACCCTCTCGACTCCGGCTGTGCAGCCATCATGCGCGAACACGGCAAACTGGGTGTCGCTCTGATGCCACAACGTCACACTGTTCTTGAAGTGCGCCCGTTACGCGCGTTGCGACCGATGTTATCCACAGCTCCGCAATTCTGTGCACTCAATCTGTACCAGCTCTCATTGATGGCAACCTTGAGCTACTGCCCCTTCGGTCAGAAGCCAGAAAGTGCTCCCATCAAAGAAAATCGAGTGACCTTTCCTTTGCAACCCAGCGTAGGCAATTGGTTTGGCGACGCCTTGGCCAAGTCCGACGAACTATGGAAAGTCGACTCGAATCAAATCAAAGCCTATTACCCTCTGTACGAAGACGTGCCGTATTCCAAACGCCTGGAAATCGTTCCATTCGACTCGGATCTGTACGAAGTGAATGACCCGAAGAGGATCGAGTCGCAAGAACATCCAGCCAAGGTTCACTTCCTTGATGACAGAAGCGAAGGAAATGAGGCTACCGACACCCAAGCCTTCATCACCCACAACGACGAACTGATCCTGATCGCCGTTCGCGGCACCGCCGAGATCGTCGCCGATGGGTTACGCGATGCCGATGCCTTGCAGGTGCCGTTTGCGGAAGGCGAAGGCCAGGTACATCGAGGTTTCTATGAAGCGGCCAAAAAAGCTGGCGCATTCGCCGTCAATTACCTCGAAAAGTTCTACACCGGCCAAACACTCCTGATCTGCGGCCACAGCCTCGGTGGCGCAATCACGCTGCTGCTGGCCGAAATGCTCCGCCGTAGGCCTGAGGGCTACAAAATCCAGCTCTACACCTACGGCGCCCCCCGCGCCGGCGACGCGGATTTCGTTAAGGGTGCAGCCGATCTCGTGCATCACCGCATGGTCAACCACAACGACCCGGTGCCCAGCGTGCCCGGCAGCTGGATGAACACCAAGGCCGATATCTACGGCACCGGGGCAGCGCTGACCTTCGTGAATGTCCCGCTCGGTCTGTCGGTGTTCGTCGCGGGCATCACCAACTGGACCGGGGAAGCCTACGACCACCACGGCCGTTTGCGACACGCCATGCCGGTGGAGTTCGGCCGCCAGCAGGTGTCGTCAATCCTCTGGGAGCCGGGCTGCGACACCATCACCCAGCACGCAGCCTGCGACGTGGCGATCCGGCAGCGGCACGGCCTGCCGGATCGGCCGACGTTGCTCAAGCAGATCTTCGACGCCGGGCACCATTCGATGACCGGGGCCTACATCCCGGCGTGCTGGGCGGTGTTGCGGCGTTGGCAGGAGGCACAGGAGTCAAACCGCACGCTGGTTACCGAGCGAGAATTCGCGCTGGTTGAGACAGCGCTGCAGCGCATCACCGATCAGTTGCGCCGCCAGCGCAGCAATTTGCCGGGACGGCCGGACAGCTATGTGCGCAGCCGGAAAAACATCGTCGAAGCGCTCAATCATGAAATCGAGAACATCCGCACGACCCGCGAACGGCTGGCCAGTCTGCGGCACCGGCGCCTGACGACCACGGATGTTTATGGATCGCTGGCAGAACAACCGGAACGTCTGGCCGAAAGCCTGCCGCGCTGGCAGCTGCACCGGGAAAACCAGGCAGAAGAACAGCTCGCCATGGCACCTGACGCCGCCGAGGATGACCCGCTGCTGGTAACGCTCTACGGTCACAGAATTGGCGCGCCCCACACTTTCGACATTGACTCGATCATCTGACTCAAGCCTGTGGATACCACACCAGCCGCTCCGCCGCCGGGTTGCGCTCCTCCACCGCAAAACCCAGCGCCAGGTAGTGCTGGCGCGCATGGGGGTTGTTGGCCCAGACCACCGTCGCCACCGGGCAGCGCACTTGCTGCGCGGCTTTTTGCACGCCTTGCAGCACGGTTCGTCCGTAACCTTTGCCCCGGGCCTGTGGAATGAACGCGAGGTACAACACGCGGATTTCATTGACGCCGAAATCGGTGCTGAGTGCGCCGATGGCCGTGCCGAGTTTTTCTACGATGTAGTGCATGGCGTTGGGATGGTTTTCCCCCATGCCCTGCTCCTGCACCTGAAACTGCTGGGCGACGATTTGCTGCACTTGCTCCTGCTCGCCGTCGATCCATTGCAGATCCGGCCGCGCCGATTGATAGAGGCTGTGCAGAAATGGCCCGTCCGACGCCCGCGAAGGCCGCACCACCAATCCGTCCGCCGCCAGGTTGTCCGTCATCTTCATGCTCCCTAGAAACCGCTTTCCCTGACCCCCAGCGCCGCCATCCGGCGCCAGGCCACGCCGAGCACCGATTCGCCGCTGCCCTGCAACACCACCACGCCGCGCAGCGGCTGCACCGGGGTCGGTGCCTGATCCAGCGTAGTCAAACGCACGCCGTATTGCGCCTGCACCGGTTCCGCCCGTTGCTGCTGATCGCGGCGCACGGCAATCGGCCCGTGGTGATCGGAAGTCAGCGCTTCCTGATCGACATAGGCCACACCGTTGGTGTCGATTTCATTGAGTTGCACCGCGATGGCGGCATGCATCGGGTCGTCGGCGATAAACCGCCCGGTGGCACCGGGCTTGACCCGCCACAGTTCGGCTTCGGCCAGGTAACCACGCAGTCGCGTGCCGTCCTCGACCACCCGCGCCAGCGCATCCTTGCTCGACAGCCAGCGGCCCGGCGTCAGGTTCGGCAGCAGGTCACGCACGGTGCCGGCATGGGGTGCGCGTAACTGCAGGCGTTCGCGTTGGGCGGTCAGGCCACGGTATTCCGCCACCGCTTCGGCGAGACGCTGCTCGACGATACCCGCGTCGGCAGCGGTTTCACTGCGGCCGGCCTGACGGCGCATCAGCAATTGCTGGATGCGGATTTCCCGGCGAACGATGGCCTGCCGCGAATCGAGATCGGGTGATTCCAGCTCGATCAGCACGTCGCCCTGAGCCACGGTCTGACCATCCTCGACCTTCACGGCTTTGACCCGCGCCGCCGTCGGTGCGTGCAAGGCACTGGCGCGACCGCCCTCGAGCATCGTCGGCAATTCCACCGAACTGCGCCACGGCACGATCAGCACCAGCAACAAGCCGAGTACCGCCAGGCTGCTGAGCAACACCCGAGGGCCGTGAGCCTGTTCGCGGCGGCTCCACCACTGGCGCCACTCACTCATGATCGGCAGGAAGATAAACCACACCAGTTCCACCAGCATCAGGAAGATCCCCAATACCTTGAAGAACAGGTGATAGACCGCCAGCGCGATCCCGAAAAACAACGCCGCACGCCATAACCACGAGCCATACCCCCAGATCAGCAAACGCCGCTGCATCGTCGGCGACCAAGGCTCCGGCGCCGGCGCGCCATAGCCGAACAAGAACTCACGCAGGCGCCAGCGGCAAAAGGCAAAGGCCCGGCCCTGAAGGTTGTCGACCTCCCACAAATCGCTGAGCAGAAAGTAGCCATCAAATCGCATGAACGGGTTGAGATTGACCACCAGCGTGGTGATCCAGGTCGCGCTGGCGAGCATGAACGCCGCCGTGCGACCGGGCCCGTCCGGCAGGAACGACCAGACCAGCAGCGCGATGCTCGCCAGCAGTAATTCCGCCAGCACCCCACCGGCACCGATCAGCAGTCGCGCGCTTCGATCATTGACCCGCCAGGCATCGCTGACATCGGTGTAGAACATCGGCAGCAAGACCATGAACGCCACGCCCATGCTTTGCACCCGACACCCGGCGCGCTTGGCCATGAACGCATGACCGAACTCGTGACAGAGCTTGGCGAAGAACAGCGCCACACCAAATGAAATCGCCCCGCCGAGGCTGAACAGGTGCGGGAAGGTGCCGACGAAGCGCTGCCAGTCCCGCGACACCAGAAACACCCCGAGCGCCAGCGTCGCCGGCAGGCCGTAGCGCAAAACCCTTGGCCCGAAGCGCTCCAGCCACGGCCAGGCACGGTTGAGAAAAGCGTCCGGGCGCCACAGTGGAATGCGGAAGAACAGGTATTGATGCAGCAGGATTTTCCACAGGCTCTGGCGTTGTACGAGGGCCTTGAGCCGATAACTGGCGCGCTGTTGCTCGTCGAGGGCACTGATCAGATCGTGACCGCGCAGGAACTCCAGCAGTTGCGCCAACTCGTTGCCGTCGAGGGGCAAACCCGGTTCACGATTGGCGGCGCGCAGCACTTGTTCGGGATCGCCCAGCGACCAGTGGCGCAACAGGCGCATGGCCGCCGTGCCGAGTTTGAAGTAGCGCCCGCGCACCGGGTCGGCCAACGTCCAGCGCGGCGAACCGTCCAATGCCGGCGCCGCGGGCGACAATTGCAGGTCGGCACGCAGGCTCGGCAGGGTCATTTACAGACCTACGCTCTGGCGCAGTCCGGCGAGCGGACGCCGCAGCAGGTACAAGGCCAGTGGTGCGCGGTCGCCGAATATTTTCGCAGTGCCACGCAGGCCGATACGCGGCGGAGCGTCGGCGAAATTGGCGTCCAGCCGATAGGCCAATTGCCCGCCGGCGGTGGGCTGCGCCTCATAGGCCGAGCGTTCGAGGGTGGCGAGGTGGCGTTGCAGCGGATCGCTGTCGAGAAACAGCGCGACTTCGGCGCCCGGCTCCAGCGAAATCGCATCGCCCACGGCCAGTTCGATACGCAGTTCGGCCTGGCTCGGGTCGGCGATTTCCATCAGCCGTTCGCCGGTCTGCACCGGTTTGCCGGTCCAGCGCTCGGCATCGGCGAACACCGCAATGCCGTCGCGCTCGGCACGCACTTCGCTGCGGTTGAGCAGTTCGCGGGCGTAGTCGCGTTCGGCGCGTTTCTGTTCGGCGCGGGCGGCCAGCAGGTCGACCCGGGAGCTGGATTCGGCATCAACGAACGAGCGCTGGGAATTGGCTTTGAGTTCCGCTTCGGCAACCCCGAGCGCACGCTCGGCGACATCGGCCTGAGCCTTCAGCGTCGTGCTTTCAAAACGCAGCAACAGGTCACCGGCTTTCACGCTCTGGTTGGGTTTGACCAGAAACTCGGCGATCACCCCGTCCAGCGGTGCGGCGACAACCCGCCCGCCCTGAGGCACCACTTCGGCGGGCGCCAGCACCGACTGGCGCACCGGGATCAACAGCCCGAGCAACAACACGGCGACCAGCGCCACCTGGCGTTTACGGGTCCAGCGCAGCCGCCAAGGTTTTCGCGGTTGCAACGCCAGCCAGGCATGACTGTAGGTGTCGCCCAGTTGCGACAGCAGCACTTGCTCGGAAGGGTTCCACGGCAGATCACGGGCCAGCCACAAACCGCCGAACACCTGACCCTGACGGTCGATCAGCGGCAACCAGAACACTTGCATGGCCGACAGGCTGCGCCAATCGGCCTGAATCGATTCGCCGACCATTTCCGGCGTGATCACCCGCGCCTGTTTCAGCACATCCTGCTTGAACAACTGCGCCACAGCCTGCTCGACGAACGCCACGAACGGCGCATTCGGCTCCACCGCGCTGACCCCGGTCACCGCCTGCACCTTGCCGGCAATCAACAGCGCCGCATGGCGAAAACCGAACAGCGACTGGCCGTCATTGACCAGGCTGTAGGCCAGTTGCGAAATGTCTTGGGCCGCGCGGGTCTGCCGTTCGAGATCGAGAAACCGCGCGAACACTTGCTCGGCGGCGCCGCTCACCGGGGCGTTCACTTAAGCTCCGGAAAACGCGCGGTGCCGCTCATACCGGCGAGCAAGCCTTTGGCTTCGGGGAGTGTTGCGACCAGCAACAGGGTCTGACTGCCCTCATCGATCCGCGCACCGAGGCGTTTGACCGTGGCGTCGATAGCCTGACCGGTTTCATCGGGCACAAAGCTGAACGACTGACCGGGCTTGAGCCTGGCCATCCAGCGCGACGGCACCAGCAGATGGATTTCCAGGGTGCGGTTGTCGACCACATCGAGCAGCGGTGCACCGGCCGGCACGCTTTCGTAGCGTTGCACCTTGCGCTCGACCACTTGCCCGTCGAATGGCGCAACCACGCTGCAGCGTTTGACCTGGACTTGATAAACCTGAGATTGCGCCTGGGTCTCGCTGACCTTGGCTTCGGCCCGGGCCACTTCGAAACGCCCGACGGAATTGAGCGCCGCCAGTTGCCGGTTGTGCGCCAGCTCTTCACCGGCGCCACGGCTGGCGGCTTGCGCGGCGTTCAACTGGGCCTGATAAGCCGAACAGTCGAACCGCGCCAGGGTATCGCCCTTCTTGAACGACTCGCCCTCGCTGAACGGCAACTCGATAATCCGCCCCGACAACTCACTGGCCAGCGTCGCCTGATCCCGCGCCCGCAACACCCCGCGCGCTTCACTGCTGGCCGACGCATTCGCCGCCCCGCCGTTATCCAGCAGCGGATCGTCTGGCGCGGGCGTTTGAGCCTGAACTGCACACGTTACAAAGGTCAATCCGACAACCCAACCACGAAAACGCCGCATAACCGTTACTCCCTGACGGATGCTCGGAGTCTACGACAGCGGGGATTAGCGTCAAGCGAAAGGCCATCATTCGGGTGGGAGAATCAACGCTGCGCCATCTCCCCCACCGGATACACCGACTCCCATCCCCCACCCAACGCCCGGTACAACCCGACCATCGCCAGTGAAACGCCGGTGGAGCTTTCCACCCATTGTTCCTGGGTGGCGAGCAGCGCGCCTTGCACGGTGAGGACGTTGACGAAGTCGACCACGCCTTCGACGTATTGCTGTTGTGCGGTGCGCAGGGCGATCTGGTTCTGGCGCACGGCTTCGGCGAGGCTGTCGCGGCGGCGCTGGCTGGCGTTGTAGGCGGTCAACTGGTCGTCGATTTCGTGCCAGGCGCGCAGGACGGTCTGTTGATAACCGATCGCCGCTTCCTGCTGCTGGGCTTCGCGCAGTTGCAGCATGCCGCGCAAGCGGCCGCCGTCGAACAGCGGCAGGCTGAATTGCGGGCCGATGCCGAAGGCGCGTGAGCCCCAGGAGCCGAAATCACTGAGCTGCATGGCTTGCGAGCCGAGGTTGCCGGACAGGGTGATGCGCGGATAGAAATCGCCCTTCGCCACGCCAATGTTGGCGGTGGCGGCATGCAATCGGGCTTCGGCCTGGCGGATGTCCGGGCGGCGTTCGGCCAGTTGCGACGGCAGGCCGATGGCGACGGTCAGCGGCGACTGCGGCACCGGCGCATCTGTGGATAACTCTTTCGCCAGCGCCTGCGGCGGTTCGCCCATCAACAGGCTGATGGCGTTGATCAGTTGCGCCTGACGTTGTTCCAGTGCCGGCAGTCGCGATTCGATGGCCGCCACTTGCGCGGCCGCTTCGGCGACGTCGAGATCGGTGGCCACGCCGTCGTTGAGGCGCAGTTGCGAGAGCTTCAGACTGTGCCGTGCGACATCGAGGTTCTGCTCGGTGACGGCGCGGGTGTTCTGCACGCCGCGCAGTTGAATGTAGTTCTGCGCGGTGTCCGCGAGTACCGCCAACAGCACGCCGCGACGGTCGTTTTCCGCGACTTCGAGATTGGCGTCGGCGGCTTCGGTCTCCCTGCGTACGCGCCCCCAGAAGTCCAGCTCCCAGGAGGCGGAGAAACCGGCATCCCACAGGTTGAAGGCAGAATCGCCGTTGTGCCCGGACGGGTCGTTCAGGCCCTCGCCGCTGTTGCGTTTGCGTGCGTAGCTACCGGTGGCGGCAGTCGTAGGATAGCGGTCGGCGCTGATCACCTGACGGGCAGCGCGGCTTTGTTGCAGACGGCTGCTGGCCAGTTGCAGATCGAGGTTGCTGCGCAGGGCGCGCTGGGTCAGGGCCGAGAGTTGCGCGTCGTGAAAGACTTCCCACCAGCGCTCGTTCAAAGGTTCGCTGACAGCCTGGCTGACGGCAGTTTTTGACGGTTTTGCCCACTCGGCAATCTGCGTGGCTTCGGGTTTCTGGAAGTCCGGGCCGACGGTGCACGCCGCCAGCGCCGACAGACTCAGGACCACTGTCAGGGAATGAAAGCGCTTCATCGCTGTGTCACCTCACGCACCGACGTCGCCGAGCTTTCGGTGTCGATGCTCGCCTCCACCGACATCCCCACCCGCAAGCGTTCGGCCAGCGGCTGGCCCGGATCCAGCAGGACCTTCACCGGAATCCGCTGCACGACTTTGGTGAAGTTGCCGGTGGCGTTGTCCGGTTTGACCGCCGCGAAAGTCACGCCGGTCGCCGGGGCAATGCTCTCGACGCGGCCGGTGAGGGCTTCGCCGCCGAGGCTGTCGACCCGCACCACAACGTCCTGCCCCGGCTGCACATCGGTGAGCTGGGTTTCCTGGAAGTTGGCGACCACATAGGCCTGCTTCAGCGGCACCACCGCCAGCAGTTTGCTGCCCGGTGTCACATAGGCGCCGACCCGCACGGCGCGCTCGCCGATCATGCCGTCCTGGGGCGCGGTGATGCGCGTGTAAGACAGCTCGAAACTAGCGATTTCCAGCGCGGCCTGAGCGTGTTTCAAACTGCCTTCGGCGGCATCGCGCTGCGCCGTCAGAATCTCGACCTGTTTACGTTCCGCCGCCAGTTTCGCGGTGGCCGTGTCCAGCCGCGCAGAGGCCTGATCGATCCGGGTGCGCGCCTGTTGCGCGTTCTGCACGGTGCCGGCACCGACGCCGGCCAAGTGGTTATAGCGGTTCAATTCCTGCTGGGCGAAGGCCATTTCAGCCTTGGCCGAAACCACCGACGCCTGCGCCTGAGCGATCACCGAGGTCTGGCGCTCCAGCGTGGCCCTGGCGTTCTGCAATTGAGCGCGGGCGACCAGGGTTTGCGCATCGGCGGCCTCGGCGGCGGCGCGCAGGTCGCGGTCATCGATCAGCGCCAGCAACTGCCCGGCCTTGACCTGCTGGTTGTCTTCCACCAGCACCTCTTTGATGAACCCCGCCACACGCGGCACCACCAGGGTGAAATCGGCAGAAACGAACGCATCGTTGGTGTTCTGCTGAGTGCGCTTGCCGAACAGGCCGGGCATCGCCAGATACACCAGCACACCGACCGCCAGCGCAGCGGCCACAGCCACCGCGAGTTTCTGCTTTGCTTGAGTCGTCATAAGAACCTTCTATTTCAGTCAGGTCGGCGCGCGCGGCGGGAAGATCCGCGTCGGCAGCCAGAAAATCAGCAGGATCAGCGCCACCGCGACGCCGGCCATGCACAGATAAAGATCCGAAGAAGTCAGCACCACCGCCTGTTCGTGCAGGCGATGGGCGAGGCCGGGGTCATTGCTCGCGACCAACGGCGAGTTGCCGAGACGATCGACCAGCATCGTCGAGTGAAAATGCAGGCGCGAAGTGGTCAGCGCTTCGATCACGCCAGTGGCGACCACCGCCGCCAGGCCTTTCACGGTGTTGAACCAGGCCGAGGCAAACGGCCCGTCCTGCGGCTGGATGCTGCCGGTCGACAGCATCAGCAACGGCAGCACCGCCATCGGCTGGCCGAAAATCTGCAGCCATTGCAGGACATAGAAATCGTCGCGAATCCATTCCGAGGTCAGCTGCGAGCCGCCCAGGCACGACAGCGTCAGCATGCTCAAACCGATGCCGAGCACCCAGCGGCAATCGACCCAACGCAGGTTGCACAACGCCGCCACCAGCGGCAGCGCGATCAACTGAGGTAACGCCGCGATCAGCATGATCGGCGCGGTCTGTACCGGCCGGTAACCCTGCACCTGAGCCAGATAACTCGATGGAATCAGCACCACCGCCAGCAGCACCACCAGCACGCCGGCCAACGTCATCAGCGCGAACGACAGGTTACGAATGCCGAGCATCTGCAACTTGAAGAATGGAATCGGCTGCGACCATTCATTGATCAGAAACGCCACCAGCAACAGCGAACCGGCGCCGAGCAAAGCGCAGATCAGGTTCGACTCGAACCAGTCCAGGCGATTGCCCTGCAGCAGGCCGATCACCAGCATGCAGATCGCCGGAAAGCCCAGCAGCAGGCCTTTCCAGTTGAATGACTTGAGGCGTTCCAGACGCAGCGGATCCTGCGGCAAGCCGTACGCAACAGCGGCCATGGCGATCAGGCACGGCACGATGATTTGCCAGAACGTCCACTGCCAGCCGACGTACTCAGTCCACAGCCCGGCCAGCGGCGTACCGAGACCAGGGCCGAAGGTAGCGGTCAGGGCATAACCGGCGAGGCCATACAGTTTGATATTGGCCGGTAGGAAACGCAGGGCAACGGTCATCAGCATCGGCGGCAGCGCACCGCCGGCCAAGCCTTGCAGGATGCGCATCAGCAGCAGGCTTTCGTAGTTCGGGGCGAACGGGCAAAGCACCCCGAGCAGGGTGAACACGCCGATGGCGCACAGGGTGAAGCGACGAAGGGAAAAGGTCACCGAGCACCACGGCGCGAACGCCATGGCCGCCACCGAGGTCGCGGTGTAACTGGCGACCAGCCAGGTGCCTTCGTCGTAACCGATGCTCAGGGCGCCGCGAATGTCGGCCAGGGCGACCTTGGTCACCATCTCGTTGAGACCCGACACCAGCACCGCCAGCAGCACACCGACCAGACCGATGATGATCCGCGCCCCGAACACCGGTGGCGCGGCTGCCATCGGAGCGGTAGCGGCAATCGGTGCCGTGACCGTCAGGGATGTCATGCAAGCAAACTCCGGAGGGAAAAATACCGGAGCATGTTAGTAGGGCTTAGTGCTGACGAAAATTGACTTATTGGCAGCTTATAAGTGCGCCAGACGCAATCGTCAGGGCTGTGCCGCCAGCCAGGTTTCGTCGCAGCAGGTCTTGAGGGTTTCACGCAGCCAGCGGTGGGCCGGATCCTTGTCGAAACGCGGGTGCCAGGCCTGGGTCAGCATCAGGGTCGGCAACGGGACCGGCAGATTGAACGAGCGCAGCTTCAAGCCCAGCCGCCGCACGCTGAGCAGCGCTTCCTTGGGCACCGGCAAAATCAGGTCGGAGTCCGGCAGGGCGAACATCGCCGCGTGGAAACTCGGCGCAATCACTGCCACCCGTCGCTCCAGCCCCAGGGCATTCAAAGCGGTGTCGATGGGCCCACGGGCGATGCCCCGGCGGGACATGCTGATGTGGGAAAAACCGGCGTAACGTTCGGCCGTGATCTCGCCATCCAGCAGCGGATGATCCTCGCGCACCAAGCCGACGAAGTGGGTGGAAAACAGGTTCTGCACTTTGACTTCCGGCGTCACCGGGCGGGTGTTGCTGACACTCAGGTCGATCCGCCCTTCGCGCAGGGCTTCATCGTCGCCATCACCTTCGGGAACGAAACGCAACTCACAGTGCGGCGCCAGTTGATCGAGGGTGTCGAACAGCTTGCCGCCGTACACACCGACGAAGAAGTCGTTGGCGCGAATGCTGAAGCGCCGGCGCAACGTCCCCAGTTCCACCGCATCGGCCGAGCGAAACAGCAGCGCCGCCTGCTCGACCACATCGCGCACCTGCTCGCGCAGCTCCAGGGCCTTGGGCGTCGGCACCAGGCCGCGACCGGCGCGCACCAGAATCGGATCGCCAATGGCTTCGCGGATCCGCGTCAGCGTGCGGCTCATGGCCGCCGGGCTGAGGTTCATCCGCCGCGCGGCGCCGACCACGCTGCCCTCGTCGAGCAAGGCGTCGAGGGCGACCAACAGGTTCATGTCCGGGAGTTGCATGCTGAGCACTCGTGACCGATCAGGATTGATTCGCACGCAATGCTAGCAGATCAGAAAATCAGCGCTGCATCCCCCAGCGTTTCACCGTCACCCGCTCCAGCGTGTCGAATACCAGGTTCTCCACCAGCAGACCGATGAGGATAACCACCGCCAGACCGGCAAACACCTTGTCGGTGTACAGCTCGTTGCGGTTCTGGAAGATGTACCAGCCCAGGCCGCCCTTGCCGCTGGTGGCGCCGAACACCAGTTCGGCGGCGATCAGGGTACGCCAGGCGAAGGCCCAACCGATTTTCAGCCCGGCGAGGATCGATGGCAGCGCCGCCGGAATCAGGATGAACAGCACGAAGCGCATGCCCTTCAAGCCGTAGTTGCGCCCGGCCATGCGCAGGGTTTCCGAGACGCCGAGAAACCCGGCGTAAGTGTTCAACGCCAGCGCCCACAGCACCGAATGCACCAGCACGAAAATCAGGCTGTTCTGCCCCAGGCCGAACCACAGCAACGCCAGCGGCAACAGCGCAATCGCCGGCAGCGGGTTGAACATCGAAGTCAGGGTGCTGAGCAAGTCCCGACCCACCTGGGTCGAAACCGCCAGCGTGGTCAGAGCGAAGGCCAGGACGATGCCGATCAGGTAACCCTTGATCAGCACCACCAGCGAGATCCACACCTTGCCCAGCAGCTCGCCGCTGAGCAGGCCGTCGTACAGCGCATGACTGGTCTGCAAAAAGCTCGGCAGCAACAGGTCGTTGTTTTGCACCCGGGCGACCACCTCCCAGAGCACGGCGAGCAAAATCAGGATCACGCTTTTGCGCAGCCAGCCCTGTTGCCACAGGCGCTGGCCCAGCGGCAGCTCGCGCTCCACCGGGACGCTGGTCAGCGGTTGCAGATCGTTTTCGAATTCTTGACGTACGGATGATGAATGGCTCATCGGGCAATCCTCCAGGCGGCTCAATAAGCGATGCGGATATCGGTGAAATCCAGTTCGCGCTCGGCTTCCGGCGACTGCCCTTCATCGAACAGCAAACGGTGAATGCGCCGTGCCGACTCTTGAAACGCCACGCCGCCAAGGCTGTGCAAATCGTATTGATGACTGTGCACTTCCGCCCTCACCCGGCCCGGGTGCGGCGATAACAGCAGGATGCGATTGCCGACCACCAGCGCTTCTTCAATCGAGTGGGTGACGAACAGCAAGGTGAACCGCACCTCCTCCCAGAGCAGCAGCAATTCCTCCTGCATCTTGCGGCGGGTCAGGGCATCCAGCGCGGCGAACGGCTCGTCCATCAGCAGGATTTTCGGCTGCATCGCCAGCGCCCGGGCAATCGCCACCCGCGCTTTCATGCCCCCGGACAAGGTGTGCGGATAGGCATCGGCGAACGCCGCCAGACCGACTTTTTCCAGATAATGCAGCGCGCGCTCTTCGGCTTCCTTTTTCTTCAGCGTGCGCGAAGCCAGCAGCGGAAACATCACGTTCTGTTTGACGGTTTTCCACGGTGGCAGTTGATCGAACTCCTGAAACACCACGATCCGGTCCGGCCCCGGCGCATCGACGCGCTGGCCTTGCAGACGGATCTCGCCCTCGCACGGCGCTATGAACCCGGCGACGGCTTTGAGCAAGGTGGATTTACCGCAGCCGGAAGGACCGAGCAGCACGAAGCGATCCTGTTGATCGACTTCGAAACTGACCTGATGGGTGGCCCGCACGACGCGCTGCGGCGTGCGGTATTCGAGGCTGACCTGGTCGACCGCCAGCAGCGCTTGCGCGGTGGCGATCGGGTTGCTGGCCGCGTGGCCTTGCAAAGGGGCGTTCATGTCGATCAGCTCCCCTGCAACGGTTTGGCGTCCTGGAAGAAGTAGTCCTTCCACGATTCGGGTTTGTTCTTGATCGCGCCGACGCGGTAGAGGAATTCGGCGAGCGGGTAGGTGTTTTTCGGCGTGACGCTGAATTCGAACTGCGGGTTGTCGATGATTTTCAGCAACGCGGCGCGGTCGATCTTGGCCTTGGTCACGCGGATGTAGGTGTCCGCCGCCGCGCCTTTATCGTTCTGCGCAAATTGCGCGGCTTCGGTCAGCGCTTCGACAAACGCCTTGTAGGTTTTCGGGTTCTCGTTGCGGAATTTCTCGGTGGCGAACAGCACGGTCGGCGAGTTCGGGCCGAGCACGTCATAGGAGTTGAACACCACGTGCACATTCGGATTTTCCAACGCCTGATCCTGGAACGGCGGGTTGGAGAAGTGCCCGGTCAGCTCGGTGCCGCCGGCAATCAGCGCAGCGGTGGCGTCCGGGTGCGGAACGGCGATGGTGTACTTGTCGAGGCGATTGAATTCCTTGTCGCCCCACTGCTTCGCCGCCGCGTATTGCAGGAAGCGCGACTGCACGGAAACGCCCACTGCCGGCACCGCAATGCGGTCCTTCTCGGTGAAGTCGGCGATGGTTTTGACCTTGGGATTGTTGCTGACCAGGTAGTACGGGAAGTTGCCCAGCGAGGCCACGGCTTTGACGTTCTGCTTGCCGTGGGTGCGATCCCAGATCGTCAGCAACGGCCCGACACCGGCGCCGGCAATGTCGATGGAGCCGGAGAGCAACGCATCGTTGACCGCCGCGCCGCCGGACAACTGGGTCCAGTCGACCTTGATGTCGAGCCCTTCCTGCTTGCCGTACTTCTCGATCAGTCCCTGATCGCGCACCACATTGAGCAATAAATAGACAATACCGAACTGCTCGGCGATGCGGATTTCACCTTCGGCGTGGGCCGCGGTCGGCGCCAGCAGGCTGCCGGCGATCAGGCTGAAACCGAGGCCGATTGCCGCTGCCAGCGGCGCGAATGGAAGACGTTTGGACATGATCGGATCTCCGGCAAATCAGAAAGGCGCGTCGCCCTGAATGGTGGTGCGATACAGCTTGCGGCGCAGGTGCGCAGGGCAACCGGCGGCAAGGTGGATCAGCGAGCGGTTGTCCCAGAACACCATGTCGTGGGGCTGCCATTGATGGCGATAGATGTTCTGCGGCAGCACGCTGTGGGCGTAGAGCTCGTCGAGCAGTTGTTTGCTCTCGTCTTCCGGCAGGCCGACGATGCGGGTGGTGAAGCCTTCGCTGACGAACAAGGCCTTGCGGCCGTTTTCCGGATGGGTGCGGACCACCGGGTGCACAACCTCGGCGACCTGGGCCAATTGCTCCGGGGTCAGGGTCGGGCGCCAGTTGCCTTCGAATTTGGTTTCGCTGTAACGCGCGGTGTAGGAATGCGCAGCCGAGCGGCCTTCGACCGCTTTGCGCAGTGCGTCGGGCAGGCTGTCCCAGGCTTTGTGCATGTCGGCGAACAGGGTGTCGCCGCCTTCGGACGGCAGCTCTTGGGCGTGCAGCATCGAGCCGAGGCTCGGCAGCTCTTTATAGGAAAGGTCCGAGTGCCAGAACTTGCCGGCATCACCGAGGCCGATGTTCTGGCCGTTCTCGACGATGTTGGAAACGATGAGGATTTCCGGGTGATTGGCCAGCAGGAACTGCTTGAGCACGTGGATCTGCAACACGCCGAAGCGGCGGCTGAAGTCGATCTGCTGTTGCGGGGTGATGCGCTGGTCGCGGAACACCACGACGTGGTGATCAAGGTGCGCGCGGTGGATGCGGGCGAAGTCTTCATCGTTGACCGGACGGGTCAGATCGAGGCCGATGATCTCGGCGCCGACGGCACCGCTGAACGGGCGGATCTCGAAGGTTTGCGGCGCGGCAGTCGCGGCGCTTGGGGTAGCAGTAGCTGCGGACATCAATCAATCTCCCACGCACGGCGCGCTCAAGGGCGCGCGCGTCGATCAGAAACTCACGCTGGATTGCGTGTTGGTTCGTGTCGTGCGGCGCGCCGATTGGTCGGCAGGTACGCAGGAGGCTGACTTTATAGCTATAAGAAGCGGAATTTAAATACTGTTAACGAATAACGATATGGCGATTGCATAGGAATGGACTGGATGGTGAGTGACCATTTGTGTCACTTCTGGACGGAATGCGTTGGTGCTACGAACACCTCCGCGAGTCCCGCGGAGGCGTCCGTGAGGATTTACCGCTCGTGCAACGCCTCGGCCCGCGCCCGGATGATCGGTTTGAGCAGATAGCTCAGCACGGTCTTCTTGCCGGTGATGATGTCCACCGACGCGACCATCCCCGGGATGATCAGCAACGGCTTCTCGTCAGTGCCGAGATGGCTGCGCTCGGTGCGCAGCTTGATGACGTAGTAGGTGGTTTTCTTGTCTTCGTCGGTGATGGTGTCGGCGCCGATCTGTTCCAGCTTGGCCTTGAGCCCACCGTAGATGGTGTAGTCATACGCGGTGAACTTCACCGTGGCTTCCTGACCCGGATGCAGGAATGCAATGTCCTGCGGACGGATCTTCGCTTCGACCAGCAGCGTGTCGTCCAACGGCACGATTTCCAACAGGTCGCTGCCCGGCTGGATCACGCCGCCGATGGTGTTGACCAGCATCTTGTTGACGATGCCCCGCACCGGCGAGGTGACGAGCGTCCGGCTGACCCGGTCTTCCAGCGCCTTGCCGGTGGCCTGGGCCTTGTTCAGGTCGGTGCGCGCCTCGTTGAGCTGGGTCAGGGCTTCACTGCGGAACTTGCCGCGCGTCTCGTCAATCTTGCGCTGCACTTCCTTGATCGCCGATTCGGCGCGCGGGATCGCCAGGGTGGTGGCATCGAGCTGACCACGGGTTTCCACTTCGGCACGCTTGAGTCGCAGCACTTCCACCGGCGACACCGCGCCCTGGGCCACCAGCGGCTCAGACATGTTGATTTCCTGACGTTGCAGGCCGAGTTGCTGGCGGTACTGCGCCTGCTTCGAGGTGAACTCGCGCAGCTCTTGCTGACGCTGGATCAACTGCTCCTGCAAACCACCGACTTCATCGTGCAGTTGCTGACGACGGCTGATGTACAACGATTCTTCACTTTTCGCCTGACCCGGCACGGCTTTGAGCACGTCCTCGGGGAAATTCAGCGGCCGGTCATCGACCTCGGCACTCAGGCGCTCGACCCGCAGCAACATCGACAGCCGATCAGCCTCGGTTTCGCCGACGTTGGAGGCAAAACGCGTGTCATCCAGCCGCACCAGCGGCGCGCCGGCCTCGACGATCTGGCCTTCCTTGACGAACAACTCAGAGACAATCCCGCCCTCGAGGTTCTGGATTTTCTGGATCTTCGACGAGGGAATCGCCTTGCCGTCGCCCTTGGTCACTTCGTCGATGACGGCGAAGTTGGCCCACAGCATCAGGAACACGAAGAAACCGATGATTGCCCAGATCGTCAAACGCACCACGCGCGGCGCGTCCTCGATCAAGGCCTTGTTGACCTCTGGCAGCGGCTGGCCCTGCAGCGATGCCGAGCCCTTGAAGTAGCGGCGGATCGAATCCTTGAAACCCGACTTAAGCAACACTGATTTGCCCCTTCTTCAACGCTTCCATGACGGCCGCTTTCGGGCCGTCGGCGAGGATCTGTCCACGGTCGACCACCAGTAGGCGATCGACCAGCGACAGCAGCGATGCCCGGTGCGTCACCAACACCACGGTCTTGTTTTCCACCACCGCCGCGAGGCGTTGCTTGAGGCGTTCTTCGCCGGTGTTGTCCATGGCGCTGGTCGGTTCGTCGAGCAAGAGAATCGGCGGATTGAGCAACAGCGCCCGGGCCAGGGCGACGTTCTGGCGCTGACCGCCGGACAGGTTCTGCCCGCGCTCGCCGACTTGCAGTTCATAACCCTGCGGGTGCAGACGGGCGAATTCGTGGACGCCGGCCAGTTCGGCGGCTTGCAGCACCAACTCATCCTCGACGTAACGGGCGCCGGAAATCAGGTTGTCGCGCAGGGTGCCGGCCAGCAGCTGGATGTCCTGCGGCACGTAGCCGATGTTGTAACGCAGCTCGCTGACGTCGATCTGGCGGATGTCGACGCCGTCCACCAGCAACGCACCATCGTCCGGCTGATAGAGGCCGACCAGCAGTTTCGCCAGTGAGCTTTTGCCGGAACCGCTGCGGCCGATGATGCCGATCTTCTCGCCGGGACGGATCACCAGGTTGATGTTCTTCAGCGCCGGGTTCTGTTGCTCCGGGTAAGTGAAGCTGAGCTGGCGGCATTCGATCGCGCCTTGCAGCACCTTGCGGCTCAGTGGGCGTTCTTCGAAATTGCGCTCCTGCGGCAACTCCATCATCTGGTCGACCGAGGTCATGGTCACCCGCGCCTGCTGGTAGCGGGTCAGCAGACCGGACAACGACGCCAGCGGGCTGAGGGCGCGGCCACTGAGCATGTAGCAGGCGATCAGGCCGCCCATGCTCAGGTTGCCGGCGATGATCTGGTACACGCCGAAGACGATCATGATCACCCCGGCCAATTGCTGGATCAGCAGGGTGATGTTCATCGCCAGACCGGAGAGCATTTTCACCCGCAGCTCGAGGCGGCTGAGGGTGCCGATGGTTTGCTCCCACTGATATTGGCGTTCGCTTTCGGCGTTGTTGACCTTCACCGCGTCGAGGCCGGCTAGGGTTTCGATCAGGCTCGACTGACGCTCGGCGCCGAGGGCCATGGTGCGTTCCATGGTTGCCACCAGCGGCTTCTGCAATGCGTAGCCGATCAGCAGCGCAATCGGAAAGGCCAGCACCGGAATCCACACCAGATGCCCGCCGAGAATCGCGATGACGATGAAGATCAGGAGGGTGAACGGCAGGTCGATCAGGCTGGTCAGGGTCAGCGAGGCGAGGAAGTCACGCAGGCTCTGGAACTCATGGATGTTCTGGGCAAAGCTGCCGACCCGCGCGGGGCGGTATTTCATGGCCATGCCGACGATGCGCTCGAACAGCGTGGCAGAGATGATCAGGTCGGTTTTCTTGCCGGCCAGATCCAGGCACAGGCTGCGCAGGCTCTTGAGGATCAGGTCGAACAGATAGGCGCCGGTGATACCCAGCGCGAGGACCCACAGGGTCGCTTCGGCCTGGTTCGGCACCACGCGGTCGTAGACGTTCATCACGAACAGCGGCGCGGCCATGGCGATGATGTTGATCAGAAAACTGGCGGCGATGGCGTCGGCATACAGCCAGCGCGAACGCTTGAGGGTGTCGCGAAACCAAGAGCGCGCACGCGGGATCAGCGTGCCGTGGTTGACGTCGAATTTGTGCTGGGGCTGGGCGAAGAACACTTTGCCGGTGTAGTCGTCGGCCAGCAGCTCGCGGCTGACCAGGGATTCACCGCCGTCGCTTTCGCTGAGCAGCACCCGCGCGTCGTTCTCACCCTGCCAGCCGAGCAGGACGGCACTGCGGCCATCCTTGAGCAGCAACAGCGCCGGCATGGCAATCGCCGGAATCTCTTCCAGCTTGCGCTGCAGCACCCGTCCTTGCAGCCCGGCGCGCGCCGCCGCACGGGGCAGCAGCTCGACACTCAGGCGTTGTTTGGGCAGCGGCAGGCCGGTGGTCAGCATCGCCGCGCTGGCGGGTTTCTGGTGGAGCATGCAAAGAGCGAGCAGACCGTCCAGTAACGGATCGTCATGCAACGCGCGTGGATCATGACTGAGATGAACTCGACTGACTTCTGATTCCACGCTCGACACTCTTTAGCAGTTGAAAAGGGACAACTCAATTCATCCCAGGCAGCTGAACCTTGGGCTTAACGTCGTTCTGCACAACGGATGCCAAGGGTGCGACCACTCCCTGGCTCTTGAGCAATTCGCCCATGGTCGCCTTGATTCGATACTGAGTAAATAACTGAATGTTTTTGATTTCAGCCAGACGCCGCGAAGCGGTGAACAGCTCGTTTTCACTGTCGAGCAAATCCAGCAGGGTACGTTCGCCGAGGCTGAACTGACGCTGATATGCGGTGCGCACCGAGGTGCTGTGATCAACGTACTGCTGAGCGATCGGCACCTGAGCGTTGGCGTTGTTCAGGGCGTTCCAGGCCAGGCCCAGTTCTTCATTCAATTGGCGCAAGGCGTTGTTGCGGATATCCAGCGCCTGGTTTGACAGGTACGACTTGGATTCCAGATCCGCCTTGTTGCTGCCGCCCGAATACAGGTTGAAGCGCATGCGCAGCATGGCCTGCCATTCGTTGTTGTGACCGTTCTGGCCGTCGAGGTCGTTGTCGGCGGTGCGGCCCAGCTCGGCGTCGAAACGCGGGTAGAAGGTCGACTTGGCAGTCTCGTATTGCTTCTCGGCCGCGGCGATATCGGACTCGGCCGAACGCAGGATCGGGCTGTTTTCCAGCATCTGCTGGCGCGCTTCATTCAGGTTGGCCGGCATCATCGCCATGAACGGCGCCGGACGCTCCAGCTGATCGGGCATCTGGCCGACGGCGCTGAGGAAATTGGTTTCCGAGTCGGCGAGGTTGGTCTGCTCGGTGATCAGGTTGTTGCGGGCCTGGGCCATCCGCGCTTCGGCCTGATCGAGGTCGGCACCGCTGCCGACGCCGCGCTGGGTGCGCAGCTGGATCTGGTCGTAGATGCGCTGGTGGCTCTTGAGGTTTTCCTCGGCCAGACGCACAAACTCACGACGGGTCAGCACGTCCAGGTAAACCTGGGCCACGGTCAGCGCAGTGCGCTCGGAAGTGCCGAGCAAGGAATACGCGCGGGAGTTGACGGTGGCTTGTTGACGCCCGACTTCGCTGGACGTCGCAAAACCGTCAAAAACCATTTGCGACAGACGCAAACTTGACTCGCTGCGGTTCAGGGTTTCCCAGTGATTGCCACCACCGGCGGCACGGGTGGTCACGCTGTCGGTGCCTTCACGGCCATAACCGCCCAGCAGATCGACCTTGGGCAGGTATCCACCTTTTGCAGCCTTTAATTGATAATCCGCGGCCAGTCGGCTGTTGACCCCTGCCTGGATTTCCGGATGGACATCCAGCGCCTGCTGCATGGCTTCTGGTAAGGATTGTGCTTGTACGAAAGACGCGGCGAGAGCGAAGGGTAGAGCCTTGAACAGGTGCGAACGCATGGTAAAGATTTCCCAGAACTTCTTGTCTTGAATCACAGCAAAATGACGAGCTGCGTCGGAAGATGGCAACCGGAATGACCGTATGTCGGAAAGTTTAAAACCGGAACTGGATCACACGCTGAAGGGCAGGTCGCCGCATAAATATCAATGTGACATTACTGGGGCGATTGTTTAGGATGGCACCCAGAAGGTCAATAGTTTGGCATAAAGTTAATAGCGAAAGAATCTAGCCAAAATATTGACGAACAACAGCGTCAACTTTGTTTCATCTTTTTTTAAAAGTACGTCCAGACTGAATCGGCGCAGACAGCCATCAGGTCTATGGAAGTCAACTGAACGTGACACCCGGAGAGTCTTCAATGAGCAGTGTTGTTGCCATCGTCAAAAGCATTGTTGGTCAGGTTTTCGTGGTGTCCCCAGAGGGCGTCCGTCGCGTACTCGTTGAAGGCGACCGGCTGTTTGCCGGCGATCAGGTCGACACCGGCGTTTCCGGCGCCGTGTCCCTGGAACTGGCCGATGGCCGCACGATCGATCTGGGCCGCGACACTCAGTGGAGCGCCGATGCCCCGGATTCCAGCACCGACCTGGCCGAAGCCACCGCCGAAGCCGCGCCGTCGGTAGAAGAGCTGCAACAAGCCATCGCCGCCGGTGTCGACCCGACTACCGCCCTTGAATCCACCGCCGCCGGCCCTAGCGCCGCAGGAACTGGCGGTGCCGCCGGTGGCGGTCACAGCTTCGTGATGCTCGATGCGACCGCTGGCCGTGTCGACCCGACCATTGGTTTCCCGACCGCAGGCATCAACGCTGCCGGCCAGGCCGCCCAGAACATCACCGGCGGCCAGACCACCGACACCAACGCCAATGCCCTGCGCGAATCGACCCTGAGCCTCAGCGCCACGCCGAGCATTACCGAAGCCGGCGGCGTTCTGGTGTACACCGCGACCCTGACCCAGGCGCCGCTGACCGACCTGACCATCACCCTGTCTAACGGCGCGGTGATCGTGATTCCGGCCGGTTCCACCACCGGCACCGTCAACGTGCCGCTGGCACCGAACGACACTGTTTATAACGACCCGACCCAGATCGACGTGACCGTCACCGGCACCACCGGCGGCAACGGCATCACCGTGACCCCGCCGACCACCCCGGCCACGACCCAGGTCACCGACACCATCGACACCACCACCGTCACCCTGACGGCGGGCCCGAGCGTGACCGAAGGCGGTCAGATCACCTACACCGCGACCCTGACCAACCCGGCGCAGACGCCGGTGACCGTGACCCTGTCCAACGGCTCGACCATCACTATCGGCGCCGGCCAGACCACCGGCACCGTCAACGTGCCGACCGCACCGAATGACGTCTATAACAACGGCAGCACCGTCACCACCACCATCACCGGTGCCACGGGCGGCAACTTCGAAAACCTGGTGCCGAACCCGACACCGGCCGTTACCACGATCGTCGATTCGCGAGACACCACCGGCCTGACCCTGACCGCTACCGGCACCGTGGTCGAAGGTGGCCAGATCACCTACACCGCGACCCTGACCAACCCGGCGCAGACGCCGGTGACCGTCACCCTGTCGAACGGCTCGACCATCACCATCGGCGCCGGCCAGACCACCGGCAGCGTCAACGTGCCGACCGCGCCGAATGACGTTTACAACAACGGCGGCACCGTCAGCACCACGATTACCGGTGCCACCGGCGGCAATTTCGAGAATCTGGTGCCAAACACGACGCCAGCGACCACCACCGTCACCGATTCCATCGACACCACCAACCTGTCGCTGAGCGCCACCGGTTCCGTGGCCGAAGGCGGTTCGATCGTCTACACCGCGACCCTGACCAATCCTGCCGGGACCCCGGTGACCGTGACGTTGAGCAACGGCTCCGTCATCACCATCGAGGCTGGCAAAACTACCGGCACCGTGACCGTTCCGGCGCCAGCCGATGACGTCTATAAAGACGCCGGCAAAGTCGAAGTCACTATCAAGGACGCAACCGGCGGCAACTTCGAGAACCTGGTGCCAAGCACCGTTCCGGCCGTTACCGAAGTCACCGACACTATCGACACCACCACGGTAAAACTCACAGCGACCGAATCAGCGGCTGAAGGTGGCACTGTCACTTATACCGCTACTGTCGGCGCACCAGTGACCGGTTCGCCGGTCACTGTGACGCTGGCCAATGGTCAGTCGATCACCATCGAAGTGGGCAAAACCACCGGTACCGTGACCACCACTGCGCCGAACGATGCGTTGACCGGCAATGCACCGCTGACCAACTCGATCACCGGCGTTTCCGGCGGTAACTACGAAAATCTGGTGGCCGACAAAACCCCGGTTTCGACCACGGTGACAGACGTGGCCGACACCACCAATCTGACCCTTAGCGCCACCGGCACTGTCGCCGAGGGTGGTTCGATTGTTTACACCGCGACCCTGACCAATCCGGCCGGTACCCCGGTGACCGTGACGTTGAGCAACGGCTCCGTCATTACCATCGAAGCTGGCAAAACCACCGGCACCGTGACCGTTCCGGCGCCAGCCGATGACGTCTATAAAGACGCCGGCAAAGTCGAAGTGACCATCAAGGACGCCACCGGCGGCAATTTCGAGAACCTGGTGCCGAGCACCGTTCCGGCCGTCACCGACGTGACCGACACCGTCGACACGACCACCGTCAAACTGACCGCGACCGAGTCGGCGGCTGAAGGTGGTACCGTTACTTATACCGCGACAGTTGGCGCCCCGGTAACCGGCTCGCCTGTCACCGTGACCCTGGCTAACGGTCAGTCGATCACCATCGAAGTCGGCAAAACTACCGGCACCGTCACCACCACCGCACCGAACGACGCATTGGCCGGCAATGCGCCGCTGACCAACGCGATCACCGGCGTGAGCGGCGGCAACTACGAAAATCTGGTCGCCGACAAGACGCCGGTCAGCACCACCGTGACCGACACCGTCGACACCACCAACCTGACCCTCAGCGCCACCGATTCCGTGGCCGAGGGCGGCTCGATCATCTACACCGCGACGCTGACCAATCCAGCCGGCACTCCGGTGACCGTGACGTTGAGCAACGGCTCCGTCATCACCATCGAAGCCGGCAAAACCACCGGCACCGTGACTGTTCCTGCGCCTGCCGATGACGTCTACAAGGATGCCGGCAAAGTCGAAGCGACCATCACCGGCGCAACCGGCGGCAACTTCGAAAACCTGGTGCCAAGCACTGTGCCGGCCGTGACCCAGGTCACCGATACCATCGACACGTCGACCGTCAAACTGACCGCGACCGAATCGGCCGCTGAAGGCGGTACCGTCACTTATACCGCGACGGTTGGCGCCCCGGTAACCGGCTCGCCTGTGGTTGTGACCCTGGCCAATGGTCAGGCGATCACCATCGAAGTCGGCAAAACCACCGGCACCGTGACCACCACCGCGCCGAATGACGTGCTGGCCGGCCATGCACCGCTGACCAACTCGATCACCAACGTCAGCGGCGGCAACTACGAAAACCTCGTGGCCGACAAAACGCCGGTCAGCACCACCATCACCGACACCGTCGACACCACCACCGTATCGCTGACCGCCACCGGCAACGTCAACGAGGGCGGGCAGATCATCTACACCGCCACCCTGACCAACCCGGCCGGCACCTCGGTGACCGTGACGTTGAGCAACGGCTCCGTCATCACCATCGAAGCCGGCAAAACCACTGGCACCGTGACCGTTCCGGCTCCTGCCGATGACGTCTACAAAGATGCCGGCAAAGTCGAAGTGACCATCAAGGACACTTCCGGCGGCAATTTCGAAAACCTGGTGGCCAACCCGACGCCAGCGGTGACCAACGTCGCCGACACCATCAACACCACGCACCTGACCCTCAGCGCCGAAAGCTATGTGCTCGAAGGCACGTCGATCACTTACACCGCGACCTTGACTAACGCCGCGCAGACGCCGGTGACCGTCAACCTGAGCAACGGCCAGACCATCGTTATCGAGGCCGGCAAGACCAGCGGTTCGGTGACCATCCCGGCGCCGAGCGATGACGTCTACAAGGATGTCAGCAAGCTCACCGTGACCATGACCGATGCCAGCGGCGGCAACTTCGAGAAGCTCGACGTCAGCAAGACGCCGGTCAGCACCACGGTCAACGACACCATCGACAAGACCACGCTGACCCTGAGCGCCAGCGATACTGTCAGCGAAGGTGGCCAGATCACCTACACCGCGACCCTGAGCAACCCGGCCGGCACCCCCATGACCGTGACCCTGGCCAACGGCGCGGTCATCAACATCGCCGCCGGTGCCACCACCGGTTCGGTGAACTTCCCTGCGCCGGCCAACACGCCTTACATCGATGGCGGCAAGGTGCAGACCGCGATTGCCAGCCACAGCGGCGGCAACTTCGAACAAGTCGATGCCAACCGTTCGGCGGTGGTGACCAAAGTCACCGACACCGTCGACACCACCAACATCAGCCTGAGCGCCACCGGCTCGGTCGCCGAAGGCGGTTCGATCGTCTACACCGCGACCCTGACCAACCCGGCCGGCACGGCCATGACCGTGACCCTGAGCAACGGCGCGGTGATCAACATCGCCAAAGGCGCGAGCACCGGCACCATCACCGTCGCCGCACCGGGCGACGACGTGTACAAGGACGCCGGCAAAGTCGACGCCAGCATCACCAAGACCACGGGCGGCAACTTTGAAAACCTGGTGGTCGACAAGACCCCGGCGGTGACCGACATCACCGACACCATCGATACCAGCACCGTTTCCCTGAGCGCCACCGCCAGCACCGTTGAAGGCGGCGTGGTGGTTTACACCGCCTCCGTCACCGCACCGGTGACCGGTTCGCCAGTGGTCGTGACCCTGTCCAACGGGCAAACCATCACCATCCCGGTCGGCGCCAGCAGCGCCAGCGTCAACTACACCGCACCGAACGATGCACTGGCCGGCGGCAACACGCTGAGCGTGAAGATCGACGGCACCAGCGGCGGCAATTACGAAAACCTGGTCGCCGACAAGACTCCGGCCGTGACGTCAGTCACCGACACCGTCGACACCACCAACCTGACCTTGAGCGCTACAGGTTCCGTGGCTGAAGGTGGTTCGATCGTTTACACCGCCACCCTGACCAATCCAGCTGGCACGCCAGTGACCGTGACCCTGAGCAACGGCTCGGTGATCACCATCGAAGCGGGTAAAACCACTGGCACCGTGACCGTTCCGGCCCCTGCCGATGACGTTTACAAAGACGCCGGCAAAGTCGAAGTGACCATCAAGGATGCGTCCGGCGGCAACTTCGAGAATCTGGTTCCGAGCACCGTTCCGGCCGTCACTGAAGTGACTGACACCATCGATACGTCGACCGTGAAGCTGAGCGCCGATACGTCGGTGGCCGAGGGCGGCACCGTCACCTACACCGCCACTGTTGGCGCTCCGGTGACCGGCTCGCCGGTCACCGTGACCCTGGCCAACGGTCAGACCATCACCATCGAAGTCGGCAAGACCACCGGCACCATCACCACCACCGCGCCGAACGATGCGCTCAACGGTCACACACCGCTGAGCAACTCGATCACTGGCGTGAGCGGCGGTAACTACGAAAATCTGGTGGCCGACAAGACGCCGGTCAGCACCACTGTGACTGACACCGTCGACACCACCGACCTGACGCTGACCGCGACCGGCACGGTGGCCGAAGGTGGTTCGATAACCTACACCGCCACTCTGACCAACCCGGCCGGCACGCCGGTGACCGTGACGTTGAGCAACGGCTCCGTCATCACCATCGAGGCCGGCAAAACCTCCGGCACCGTGACCGTCGATGCACCGAAAGACGACGTCTACAAGGACGCCGGCAAGGTCGAAGTGACCATCAAGGATGCAACCGGTGGCAACTTCGAGAATCTGGTACCGAGCACTGTTCCTGCCGTTACCGAAGTCACTGACACCATCGACACCACCACAGTCAAACTGACTGCGACCGAGTCGGCGGCGGAAGGTGGCACTGTCACTTACACCGCGACCGTTGGCGCTCCGGTGACCGGTTCTCCAGTGACCGTAACCCTGGCCAACGGTCAGTCGATCACCATCGAAGTCGGCAAGACCACCGGCACCATCACTACTACTGCGCCGAATGACGCGTTGAACGGTCACACTCCGCTGACCAACGCGATCACCGGCGTGAGCGGCGGCAACTACGAGAATCTGGTCGCCGACAAGACTCCGGTTTCGACGACCGTCACTGACACCGTCGACACCACCAACCTGACCCTGAGCGCCACCGATTCCGTGGCCGAGGGCGGCTCGATCACCTACACCGCGACCCTGACCAACCCGGCCGGCACTCCGGTGACCGTGACATTGAGCAACGGCTCCGTCATCACCATCGAGGCCGGTAAAACCACCGGCACCGTGACCGTCGATGCGCCGAAAGATGACGTCTACAAGGACGCCGGCAAAGTCGAAGTCACGATCAAGGATGCCTCCGGCGGCAACTTCGAGAACCTGGTGCCGAGCACTGTTCCGGCTGTTACCGAAGTCACCGATACCATCGACACCACCACGGTGAAACTCACCGCGACCGAGTCGGCGGCTGAAGGCGGTACCGTTACTTACACCGCGACCGTCGGCGCTCCGGTGACGGGTTCGCCTGTGACCGTAACCCTGGCCAATGGTCAGTCGATCACTATCGAAGTCGGCAAGACCACCGGCACCATCAGCACCACCGCACCGAACGACGCGTTGAACGGTCACACCCCGCTGACCAACGCGATCACTGGCGTTTCCGGCGGCAATTACGAGAATCTCGTAGCCGACAAGACCCCGGTTTCGACCACCGTCACCGATACCGTCGACACCACCAACCTGACCCTCAGCGCCACTGACTCGGTGGCCGAGGGCGGTTCGATCGTTTACACCGCGACCCTGACCAACCCGGCCGGCACCCCGGTGACCGTGACGTTGAGCAACGGCGCCGTCATCACCATCGAGGCCGGTAAAACCACCGGCACCGTGACCGTCGATGCGCCGAAAGACGACGTCTACAAAGATGCCGGCAAGGTCGAAGTCACCATCAAGGATGCAACTGGCGGCAACTTCGAGAACCTGGTGCCAAGCACCGCTCCAGCCGTCACCGAAGTCACCGACACCATCGACACCTCGACCGTCAAACTGACTGCGACCGAGTCGGCTGCTGAAGGCGGCACTGTTACCTACACCGCCACCGTTGGCGCGCCAGTGACCGGCTCGCCTGTGACCGTGACCCTGGCCAACGGTCAGTCGATCACCATCGAAGTTGGCAAGACCACCGGCACCGTTACCACCACCGCGCCAAACGATGCGCTCAACGGCCATACGCCGCTGACCAACTCGATCACCGGTGTGAGCGGCGGCAACTACGAAAACCTCGTGGCCGACAAAACCCCGGTCAGCACCACCGTGACCGACACCGTCGACACCACCACCCTGACCCTGAGCGCCACGCCGGAAGTCAACGAAGGTGGCCAGATCACCTACACCGCGACCCTGACCAACGCCGCCGGCACCCCGGTGACCGTGACCTTGAGCAACGGCGCAGTGATCACCATCGAGGCCGGTAAAACCTCCGGCACCGTGACCGTCGATGCACCGAAGGACGACGTCTACAAGGACGCCGGCAAAGTCGAGACGACCATTTCGACCACCACCGGTGGCAACTTCGAGAACCTGGTCACCAGCACCGCCCCGGCGGTCACCACCGTCAATGACACCATCGACACGTCCACCGTGTCGCTGACCGCCACCGCCAACGTCGCCGAAGGCGAAACCGTGGTTTACACCGCGACCGCGACGGCGCCAGTGACCGGTTCGCCGCTCGTCGTGACCCTGTCCAACGGACAGACCATCACCATCGCCGTCGGCGAAACCACCGGCACCGTGAATTTCGTCGCGCCGAACAGCCCGTTGGCGGGCGGCAGCTCGCTGAGCGTGACCATCGACAAGGCCACCGGTGGCAATTACGAAAACCTGGCGGTCGACGGCAAACCGGCAAATACCTCGGTTTCGGACACTGTCGACACGACCAACCTGAACCTGACGGCCACCGATTCGGTTGCCGAGGGTGGTTCGATCACTTACACCGCGACCCTGACCAACCCGGCGGGTACGCCGGTGACCGTGACCCTGTCGAACGGCGCCGTCATCACCATCGAGGCCGGTAAAACCACCGGCACCGTGACCGTCGATGCACCGAAAGACGACGTCTACAAAGACGCCGGCAAAGTCGAGGCAACCATTTCGACCGCTACTGGCGGTGGTTTCGAGAACCTGGTGCCAAGCACCGTTCCGGCCGTGACCAACGTCACCGACACCATCGACACCACCACGGTGAAACTGACCGCGACCGAGTCGGCGGCTGAAGGCGGAAACGTTACTTACACCGCTATCGTCGGCGCGCCTGTGACCGGTTCGCCTGTGACCGTGACCCTGTCCAACGGACAGTCGATCACTATCGAAGTCGGCAAAACCACGGGCACCGTCACCACCACCGCACCGAACGATGCGCTCAACGGCCATGCGCCACTGACCAACGCGATCACTGGCGTGACTGGCGGCAACTACGAAAATCTCGTGGCTGACAAAACCCCGGTCAGCACCACCGTGACTGACACCGTCGACACCACCAACCTGACCCTGAGCGCAACTGGCTCGGTGGCCGAGGGTGGTTCGATCGTCTACACCGCGACCCTGACCAACCCGGCCGGCACTCCGGTGACCGTGACCCTGTCGAACGGCGCTGTCATCACCATCGAGGCCGGCAAAACCTCCGGCACCGTGACCGTCGATGCACCGAAAGACGACGTCTACAAAGATGCTGGCAAAGTCGAGGCAACCATTTCGACCGCCACCGGTGGCAACTTCGAGAACCTGGTGCCGAGCACCGTTCCGGCCGTGACCGAAGTCACCGACACCATCGACACCACCACCGTCAAACTGACCGCGACTGAATCGGCAGCTGAAGGTGGCACCGTCACTTACACCGCTACCGTCGGCGCACCTGTGACCGGTTCGCCAGTCACCGTGACGCTGGCCAACGGTCAGTCGATCACCATCGAAGTGGGCAAGACCACCGGCACCGTGACCACCACTGCGCCAAACGATGCGCTTAACGGCCACACGCCGCTGACCAACGCGATCACTGGCGTGAGCGGTGGCAACTACGAAAACCTCGTCGCCGACAAGACGCCGGTCAGCACCACCGTGACCGACACCGTCGACACCACCAATCTGTCGCTGACCGCGACCGACAGCGTGGCCGAAGGTGGCTCGATCGTTTACACCGCGACCCTGACCAACCCGGCCGGCACACCGCTGACCGTGACCCTGTCGAACGGCGCTGTCATCACCATCGAGGCCGGCAAAACCACCGGCACCGTGACCGTCGCCGCGCCAACCGATGACGTCTACAAAGACGCCGGCAAAGTCGAAGTCACGATCAAGGACGCAACCGGTGGCAACTTCGAGAACCTGGTTCCGAGCACCGTTCCAGCCGTAACGGAAGTCACCGACACCGTCGATACGACGACCGTGAAGCTGACCGCTTCCGAAACGGCCGCTGAAGGTGGCACCGTCACTTACACCGCGACTGTTGGCGCGCCAGTGACCGGCTCGCCTGTGACCGTGACCCTGGCCAATGGTCAGTCGATCACCATCGAGGTGGGCAAAACCACTGGCACTGTCACCACCACCGCGCCGAACGATGCACTCAACGGCCACACGCCGCTGACCAACGCGATCACCGGCGTGACTGGCGGCAACTACGAAAACCTCGTAGCCGACAAAACGCCGGTGTCGACCACCGTCACTGACACCGTCGACACCACCAATCTGACCCTCAGCGCCACCAATTCGGTTGCCGAGGGCGGTTCGATCACTTACACCGCCACACTGACCAACGCTGCGGGCACTCCGGTGACCGTGACCTTGAGCAACGGCGCCGTGATCACCATCGAAGCTGGCAAAACCACCGGCACCGTGACCGTCGATGCACCGAAAGACGACGTCTACAAAGATGCCGGCAAGGTCGAAGTCACTATCAAGGATGCGTCCGGCGGAAACTTCGAGAATCTGGTGCCGAGCACTGTTCCGGCGGTTACCGAAGTCACCGACACCATCGACACCACCACGGTCAAACTGACCGCGACCGAGTCGGCGGCTGAAGGCGGCACCGTCACCTACACCGCGACTGTTGGCGCGCCTGTGACCGGTTCGCCAGTCACCGTGACACTGTCCAACGGTCAGTCGATCACCATCGAAGTCGGCAAGACCACCGGCACCGTCACCACCACCGCACCGAACGATGCGCTGACCGGCCACGCGCCGTTGACCAACGCGATCACCGGCGTGACGGGCGGCAACTACGAGAACCTCGTAGCCGACAAAACACCGGTTTCGACCACCGTCACTGACACGGTCGACACCACCAACCTGACCCTCAGCGCCACCAATTCGGTTGCCGAGGGCGGTTCGATCACTTACACCGCCACACTGACCAACGCTGCGAGCACTCCGGTGACCGTGACCTTGAGCAACGGCGCCGTAATCACCATCGAAGCTGGCAAAACCACCGGCACCGTGACCGTCGACGCACCGAAAGACGACGTCTACAAAGACGCCGGCAAAGTCGAAGCGACCATTTCGACCGCCACCGGTGGCAACTTCGAGAACCTGGTGCCAAGCACCGTTCCGGCCGTGACCCAGGTCACCGATACCATCGACACCACCACGGTGAAACTCACCGCGACCGCGTCGGCGGCTGAAGGCGGCACCGTCACCTACACCGCTACCGTTGGCGCGCCGGTGACTGGCTCGCCAGTGACCGTGAACCTGTCGAATGGCCAGAGCATCACCATCGAAGTGGGTAAAACCACCGGCACCGTGACGACCACGGCACCTAACGATGCGCTCAACGGCCACGCGCCGCTGACCAACGCGATCACCAACGTGACGGGCGGCAACTACGAAAATCTGGTGGCCGACAAGACGCCGGTCAGCACTACCGTGACCGACACCGTCGACACCACCAACCTGTCGCTCAGCGCGACCGGCACCGTGGCCGAAGGTGGTTCGATCACCTACACCGCGACACTGACCAACGCTGCGGGCACCCCGGTGACCGTGACCTTGAGCAATGGCGCCGTGATCACCATCGAGGCCGGTAAAACCACGGGCACCGTGACCGTCGCCGCGCCAGCCGATGACGTCTACAAAGACGCCGGCAACGTGCAAGCCACGATCACCAACGCCACGGGCGGCAACTTCGAAAACCTGGTGACCAGCACCACGCCAGCAGTGACCAGCGTTACTGACACCATCGACACCACCACCGTGAAGCTGACCGCGACCGCAACAGCGGCCGAGGGTGGCACCGTCACCTACACCGCGACCGTAGGTGCGCCAGTGACTGGCTCGCCTGTGACCGTGAACCTGTCGAATGGCCAGAGCATTACCATCGAAGTCGGCAAGACCACCGGCACCGTGACCACTACCGCGCCGAACGACGCGCTGACCGGTCATGCACCGCTGACCAACGCAATCACCGGCGTGAGCGGTGGCAACTACGAAAATCTGGTGGCTGATAAAACCCCGGTTTCGACCACCGTCACCGACACCGTCGATACCACCAATCTGTCGCTCAGCGCGACCGGCACCGTGGCCGAAGGCGGATCGATCACCTACACCGCGACCCTGACCAACGCCGCTGGCTCGCCAGTGACCGTGACCTTGTCGAACGGTGCAGTGATCACTATCGAAGCGGGCAAAACCGCCGGCACCGTGACCGTTCCTGCGCCAGCCGACGACGTCTACAAGGACGCCGGCAACGTACAGGCAACGATCACCAACGCCAGCGGTGGCAACTTCGAGAACCTGGTCACCAGCACCACACCAGCGGTGACCAGCGTTACTGACACCATCGACACCACCACCGTGAAGCTGACTGCAACCGCGACCGCGGCTGAAGGTGGCACCGTCACTTACACCGCTACCGTGGGCGCGCCGGTGACCGGCTCGCCTGTGACCGTAAACCTGTCCAACGGTCAGTCGATCACCATCGAAGTCGGCAAAACCACCGGCACCGTGACCACCACCGCGCCGAACGACGTGCTGAACGGTCATGCACCGCTGACCAACGCCATCACCAACGTCAGCGGCGGTAACTACGAGAACCTAGTTGCCGACAAGACCCCGGTCTCGACCACCGTCACTGACACCGTCGACACCACCAACCTGTCCCTGAGCGCTACCAACTCGGTCGCCGAGGGTGGCTCGATCACCTACACCGCAACCCTGACCAATGCTGCGGGCACTCCGGTAACCGTGACCTTGAGCAACGGCGCCGTGATCACCATCGAAGCGGGCAAAACCACGGGCACCGTGACCGTTCCTGCGCCAGCCGATGACGTCTACAAAGACGCCGGTAACGTGCAAGCCACGATCACCAATGCCACGGGCGGCAACTTCGAAAACCTGGTGACCAGCACCACGCCAGCAGTGACCAGCGTTACTGACACCATCGACACCACCACCGTGAAGCTGACCGCAACCGCAACAGCGGCCGAGGGTGGCACCGTCACCTACACCGCTACCGTGGGTGCGCCGGTGACTGGCTCGCCGGTAACCGTGAATCTGGCCAACGGTCAGTCAATCACCATCGAAGTCGGCAAGACCACCGGGACCGTGACCACTGCCGCGCCGAACGACGCGTTGACCGGCCACACACCGCTGACCAACTCGATCACCAACGTTTCTGGCGGCAACTACGAAAACCTCGTGGCCGACAAGACGCCGGTCAGCACCACCGTGACTGACACCGTTGACACCACCAACCTGTCGCTCAGCGCGACCGGCACCGTGGCCGAGGGTGGCTCGATCACCTACACCGCGACCCTGACCAACGCCGCTGGCTCACCAGTGACCGTGACCCTGTCGAACGGCGCCGTGATCACCATCGAAGCCGGTAAAACCACGGGCACCGTGACCGTTCCTGCGCCAGCTGACGACGTCTACAAAGACGCCGGCAACGTGCAGGCGACGATCAAGTCCGCCACCGGCGGCAACTTCGAGAACCTGGTCACCAGCACCACACCAGCCGTGACCAGCGTCACCGACACTATCGACACCACCACCGTGAAGCTGACCGCGACCACGACGGCGGCCGAAGGTGGCAACGTGGTCTACACCGCGACCGTCGGCGCGCCAGTGACAGGCTCGCCTGTGACCGTGACCCTGGCCAACGGTCAGTCGATCACCATCGAAGTCGGCAAAACCACCGGCACCGTGACCACTACCGCGCCGAACGACGCGTTGACCGGCCACACGCCGCTGACCAACGCGATCACCAACGTCAGCGGCGGCAACTACGAAAACCTCGTGGCCGACAAGACACCGGTCAGCACCACCGTCACCGACACCATCGACACCACCAACCTGTCGCTCAGCGCGACCGGCACCGTGGCCGAAGGTGGTTCGATCACCTACACCGCAACCCTGACCAATGCCGCTGGCTCGCCAGTGACCGTGACCCTGAGCAACGGTTCGGTGATCACCATCGAAGCGGGTAAAACCACCGGCACCGTGACGGTTCCAGCCCCAGCCGATGACGTCTACAAGGACGCCGGCAATGTGCAGGCCACGATCACCAACGCTACCGGCGGCAATTTCGAAAACCTGGTGACCAGCAACACACCAGCCGTGACCAGCGTCACCGATACCATCGACACCACCACCGTCAGCATCACCGGCAGCACCTCGGTGACCGAAGGCCAGACCGCCAGCTACACCGTCAGCCTGACCCACCCGGCGCAGACCGAAGTGACCCTGAAAATCGTCTACAGCGGCACCGCCGCCGACGGTTCGGACTTCACCGGCGTGTACACCGTGAAGATCCCGGCCGGTGCCAGCAGCGCGCAGTTCAACGTTGCGACCATCGACGACAAGATCACCGAAGGCACCGAGAACTTCGTGGTCAAGATCGACTCGGCCACCGGTGGCAACTTCGAAAACCTGGCGGTCAGCAGCACCAATGGCAGCGTCAGCACCTCGATCATCGACAACGATGCACCGCCGGTCATCGACCTCGACGCCAACAACTCCAGCGGTGCAACGGGTGCCGACTACAAGGTGACCTTCACCGAGAACACCCCGGGCGCAGGCGTGTCGATTGCCGACACCGACATCAAGATCACCGACCCGGACAGCACCATGCTGACCGGCGCCACCGTCGTGCTGACCAACCGTCAGGACGGCGATGCGCTGAATCTGGGCAACAGCGTCAACGGCATCACCATCAACGCCAACAGCACCAACGGCACCGTCACCCTGACCCTGTCGGGCAACGCGACGCTCGCCGACTACATGCAGGCGATCAAGAACATCAGCTTCACCAACAGCAGTGAAGATCCGAGCACCGTGCCACGGATCATCACCGTGACCGTGACCGATGGCGGCAACTACTCCAACACCGCGACCACCACGGTCAACGTGGTGGCGGTCAACGATGCGCCGGTCGCTGCACCGGTCAACGTCACCGGCACCGAAGACACCCCGCTGGTTCTCGGCTGGTCGACCTTCGGCGTCAGCGACGTCGACAGCCCGGCCAGCAGCCTGGGCGTGAAAATCACCCAGCTGCCGGGCGAAGGCAAACTGCAGTATCTGGACGGTTCGACCTGGAAAGACGTCGCCACCAACCAGACCTTCAGCAAGGCCGACATCGACGCCGGCAAGCTGCGCTTCCTGCCGGATGCCAACGAGTCGGGTGTGAACGGTTACGGTGGCACTGGCGTTGGTAACAATCAGGCCGACTACGCGCAGATCAAATTCCAGCCAACCGACGGCCAGTTGCTGGGCAACACTGGCACCATCAAGATCGACATCACGCCGGTGGCGGATGCACCGACCCTGTCGGTGGCCGACAACAGCGTGAAGTCCACCGGCCTGATCAAGGAAGTCTGGACCGGTCTGTCGGGCCTGGGCACCGACGGCAGCGGCGCCAACTCGACCACCCTGAAAAACGTGATCGACGGCGCAGGCAAGCCGAACACCAGCGGCACTGTGAACAACGTGCAGTCCGATGGCAGCGTGACCGCCGGCACTGCGTCGAAAACCTCGGGCCTGATTTATCTGGAAGCCGGCAAGACCTACACCTTCAGCGGCACCGGTGATGACAGCCTGCTGGTGACCATCGGCGGCAAGAACGTGGCCTCGACCACGTGGGGCGCGGGCGGCAACCTCAACGGTTCGTTCACCCCGACCACCAGCGGTTACTACACCCTGGACATCTACCACCACAACCAGAGCGGCCCGGGCAGCTACGACGTCAACCTGTCGGTCAACGGCAGCACGCCGATCGACCTGAGCAGTGCCGGCGTGCCGATCTACACCGGCGTGCAGGATCTGGTGAATGCCGGCGTGAACGTCTCCGATCTGCACGGCAACAACGGCGAAGGCTATTACGACGGCTACAAACTCAACACCGGCGCCGAAGGCACCACGGTGAAACTGTCGTCGATCAGCACCGCGCTGACCGACACCGACGGCTCGGAAACCCTGAGCATCAAGATCAGCGGCGCACCGGTCGGTTCGGTGCTCAGCGACGGCGCAGGCCACAGCTTCACCGTGACCGCCACCAGCGGCGACGCCAACGTCACCGACTGGAACCTCGGCACCCTGACCGTGACCCCGCCGACCTACTACAACGGCCAGTTCAACCTGACCGTGACCTCGACCTCCACCGAACAAGTCGGCGGCTCGGCCAGCACCACTGCGACCATCCCGGTCACCGTGGTGCCAGCGGTGTACAACGCGGTGGTCGCCACTTCGGCGGACGACACCGTCACCGGCACCGACGGCAACGACATCATCGTCGCCGACATCGGCGGCCTGACCGTGGTGCCGGGCACCAACTACAACATCGCGTTCATGGTCGACAGCTCGGGCAGTATGAGCGCCTCGTCGATCAACGCCGCCAAGGACTCACTGACGTCGGTGTTCAACACCCTCAAGCAGAGCCTGGGCAGCAACTCCGGCACAGTGAACATCTTCCTGGTGGACTTCGATACCCAGGTCAACAAGTCGGTGTCGGTGAACCTCAACGACCCGAACGCGCTGACCTTGCTCAAGGCCGTGCTGGACTCGATGTCGTCCGGCGGCGGCACCAACTACGAAGACGTGTTCAAGGCCACGGCGAACTTCTTCCAGAGCGCCGAAGCGCTGGCCAACACCGGGGCGAAGAACCTCACGTACTTCATCACCGACGGCCAGCCGACCTACTACCAGAGCAACGAGCAGACCAACCCGACGCTGTACGGCAACGTGAAGCTCGATGACGTGGTGAAAACCAGCAACTACAAACTGGGCGACAGCTTCAGCACCTACATCGACAACACCCACTACCTGAGTATCAACACTGCCGGCGCCGTGGTATTGCAGACGTACAAGAACGGCAGCTGGAGCTGGAACAGCCTGGGTACCATCCACGCTCAGGGTGACGGTACCTACGAGATCTCGAGTCTGGCGGGCAACGGCAGCAGCACCACGACCACGACCACCGATAACGCCAGCAGCGGTTTCGCCTTGCTCAACGGTTTGTCGAACGTGGAGGCCATCGGCATCAACAGCGGTGTCAGCCTCAACGACCTGAAACCGTACGATTCGGACAAGACGCCGCAAACCAACATCGATCCGAAGGACCTGGCCAACTCGATCATCGGCCACACCGAAGCGACGATGCCGGGCAACGACACCGTCAGCGGTGGCGACGGCAACGACATCCTGTTCGGCGACCTGGTGAGCTTCAACGGCATTGCCGGCGAGGGTTACCAGGCGATGCAGGCGTTCGTGGCCAAGGAAACCGGGGTCGACGTCAGCAAAGTCACCACCAGCAACGTGCACCAGTACATCACCGAGCACTATCAGGCGTTCGATGTGTCCGGTGCCCACGACGGCAACGACACGCTGCTGGGCGGCGCGGGCAATGACATCCTGTTCGGCTCGGGCGGCAACGACCTGCTCGACGGCGGCAAGGGCAATGACATCCTGCTCGGCGGCACCGGCAACGACACGCTGATCGGTGGTCAGGGCAACGACATCCTGATCGGTGGTTCGGGTGCCGACACCTTCGTCTGGAAGGCGGGCGACACCGGCAACGACGTGATCAAGGACTTCAAGGCCAGCGAAGGCGACCGCATCGACCTGCGTGATCTGTTGCAGGGTGAGAGTGGCAGCACCATCGACAACTTCCTGAAGATCACCACGGTCGACGGTGTGTCGTCGCTGCAAGTCAGCTCGGGCGGCAAGTTCAACTCGGGCGATGCCGCAGCCGCCACACCGGACGTGACGATCAAACTGGAAGGCAACAACTGGTCCACGGCCAACATTCACAACCTGATTGCCGGCAGTGATCCGACCATCAAGGTCGACCACAACAACAGCTGATGCGTGAAAAACGGCCGCCCCACTTGGGGCGGCCGTCACGTTTGCGGCGCTTGAACCGGTGACGATTGCGTCGGCGCACCGCATACTCGCGCGCAGTTGGCTATGCTGCTGACAGCATGACGCTGGTCCATTTCCGAGGGATGCTCAATGTTTTACGTGCAACGCGATGCGCAGGGTCAGTTGATTCGCGTGGAAGCTGCGGCCTACGCCGAGGCCACGGAAACGCTGCCGGCCGACCACCACGAAATCCAGGCCTGGTACGCCAACGAGGCCGTGGAGAACAGCCTCAAACAGCTCAAGCAGAGCGACCTGGAAATGATCCGGGTACTCGATGACCTGATTCAGGTGCTGACCCAGAAAGGCGTGATCCGCGTCACCGACCTGCCAGCGGCGGCCCAGGCCAAGTTGATGGACCGGACCCAGGCGCGGGAAGCGCTGGGCGGGTTGAGTCAGTTGATTGATGAGGATGAGGGTGGGTTGATCTGATTTGCCTACAGTCGATCGTTCCCACGCTCTGCGTGGGAATGCCGCCCGTGACGCTCCGCGTCACATCAGTGTCTGACGCGACACCGACGGTGTGACTGGAACGCGGAGCGTGGGAACGATCAGTTTGGCGCTGCATTATTTCCAGGGCTTGGGCTCACCGAACAGCTGCCCCTGAACCCCATACAACCCCATCTCGCGAATCACCGACAATTCCCCTTCCGTCTCGACCCGCTCGGCAATCAGCGGCAGATCGATGCTGTGCGCCGCACGCTGGATCGCTTCGATGAACAGACGCTTGTCGCTTTCCTGATCGATCGCCCGGATGTAACTGCCATCGATCTTCAAATACGCCAGCCCCAGCCGCGCCAGGTTGCCGATCATGCTGAAGCGTCCGCCAAAACGCTGCAGGCTCAGGGAGAAACCGAGCTCGCGCAGGCGCCGGGTCAACTGTTCCAGCACCGCTTGCTCCGGCAATTGTTCCTCGCCGATTTCCAGGGTCAGGCGCGCACCGAGGTTGGAATGCGCTCGCAGAATCTCGAACACTTTGTTCAACGCCTGCGGATCGGCCAGGGTCGCCGAGGACAGATTCAGCGCCAGGGATTCTTCATGACCGGCCATCTGCTCCAGCACCCGCTCGAGCATCAACCGGTCCAGCCGCGCGGTCCAGCCGAAGCGCTCAAGCCACGGCAGGAAGCGCCCGGCGGGAATGGTCTGGCCCTGCTCGTCGAGCAAGCGCGACAGCACCTTGTAATGCAGCACCAGTTGCGTGTCCTGCGCCGCCACTACCGGCTGGAAGAACAGCTCGAAACGCCGCTGATTCAACGCCTGATCGAGCAAACGGTGCCAAGCGTGGTGATCGTCACCGACGTCCGCCACCAGGCTCTGATCGAGGCATGCCCAGTTCTGCTCGCCCTGCCCTTCGGCCTGGGCCAGCGCCTGATCGCCGAGGCTGAGGACCGCTTGCGGCGAGTCGCCGTGAGCGAACGGTGCCAGGCCGATAGAAGCCACGGCGGCCACGTCGGTGGCGCCCGTCGCGTGCAGGCTGCTCAGGGCACTGTCGAGGCTCTGCGCCAGCTGCAACGCTTCTTCGCGGGTCAGCCCCGGCGCCAGCACGGCGAATTCACCACCGCGAATGCGGGTGATGAGGTTCTGGGTTTCCGGGTATTTGGCGCACTCGCGGGACAGTTGCTCGCCAACCGCTTTCAACAATTCATCGGTACGCTGACCGCCAAGGCGCTGGTTCAGCCCGGCCAGATCCTTGACCCGCAACAGCAGCAGATAACCGGAACTGGCCTGCTCCGGGTTGCTCACCCGCGCATTCAGCTGCATCTCGAAATAACGCCGGTTGGCCAACCCGGTGAGGTTGTCCTGATAGGATTCGATGCGCAGTTTTTCACTGCGCTCGGCCTGCTCCTGGAACAGTGCCTTGAGCTTCTCGACCATCTGGTTCATCGCCAGCACTACGCGGCGCAATTCAGGCGTGCGCGGCAGGTCCGGCAGGCTGAGGAACTCACGACGGGCGATGGCGTGGGATTGCTTGACCATGTAATCCAGCGGCTTCAGTTGCCGACGCAGCAACAACGCGCCCAGCACCGCACTCACCGCGCCGCAGACCAGCAACCAGCCCAGGCTGCCGAGTGCGCTCTGCCAGAGCTTGGCCAGGGCGAACATCGGGTGGCTGACCACCTCGACCCGCGCTGCCTGCTCCCAGCCACGGCTGACCAGCGCATCGCCACCGGCCGGCTCCAGGCCGATCAGTTTGACGAACCAGTCCGGCACGTTGGTGACCGCCGGAATGCCGTTGCGCTCGACGATGGTCTGGTCGGTCTTCAGGTCGACCACGCGGATGCTCGAGTAATAACCGCTGTCGAAGATCGAACTGACCAGCAACTCGACCATCGCCGGGTCATCGATGTTCGGCGTCAACGACAGCGCCAGCGCCGTGGCCGCATCCTGGGCGTGGGAGCGCAACTGGTTGACGTACTGGGTGCGCGAGCTCTCCAGACTGACCATGAAGCTGCCGGTGAAGGCGACCACCAGGAACAGACAGATAGCGATCAACAGCTGTTTGAACAAAGACATCTGAGCGCGTGCTCCTAGTTAGTCGTCTCGACCGGAAATCCTTCGGCCTGCATTTTCTTCAACACATCCTGCCAGCGTGACAGGCGCTTGGTGTCACCGACCTTCTTGTTGCCCTTGGCGCCCGGCAGGTACAACCCTTCGGCATTGAAAGAGTAGACCGGCAGCAAATCGGTTCGCTCGGCGGCCGGCTTGATCGGATCGATCAGGCTGTCGAGCACCAGCGGCATGGCGTCAGGGCTGGAATAGTAAGTCAGGACCATGTGCGCGCGGTTCTGGCGCAGCGCCTTTACGTAGGTGATACGCAACTTGTCACTGGCCACACCGAGGTGGCGCAGGCTGAAATACTTGGCGATCGCATAGTCTTCGCAGTCGCCGGCGCCTTTCCACAAGGCTTCGATAGGGGTTTCCCAATAGTCGACCTCGTGCCACAGATCGATGTCTTCGACGTAGCGCATCTGTTTGTTGAAAAACAGGTTCACCACTTTGAGCTTTTCCATCTCGCTGACCTGCTTCTGCGTGGCCAGCAGATTCTGCCAGGCATCGATCCGCTGTTGCCCGGCACCCAACGGCCCGTACAGCGCCGTGGCCTTGCGGCTGATCGCGGAAAAATCCCAATCGGCATGCAGGCCGCCCAGCATGATGCCGGCCAGCAGCAGCGCGCAGGCAAGCCAGCGCGCGATCCGTGGGAACGCGAAACGTACCGCCAATGCAAGGCATCCAGGGCAGAGAGGAAAGCGCTTGATGGTGAAGGTTAGCCCAGCAAAAAACAATGGCACCCTGAGATCATCGCTGGCGCGCTAAACTTCAGATGTGACAGGGTTCTTCTACACGGTTTGACAACCTGTAGAGCAATCACTAGTGTCCTTTGGATCCAAATCCGCAGTCATAGGGTGTGCAGTTGTGACCCAGAAGCCCAAGCCACTCCACAGCATCAAAGTCGACGGCCCGATTCCCGCGCATCTGGCGCGCTCGGTCATCGAAGAAACCCTGCGAGCCGCGATTCTCGACGGGCGCCTGCCCTGCGGCACCGCCGTGCGCCAGCAGGACCTGGCCGACCTGTTCGGTGTCAGCCGCATGCCGGTGCGCGAAGCCTTGCGCCAACTTGAGGCTCAGGGCCTGCTCAGCGTGATTGCCCACAAGGGCGCCGTGGTGGCGCCGCTGATTCAGGGCGATGCAACGCAAACCTATGAGCTGCGCATCCTGCTGGAGTCAGAAGCGCTGCGCCAGTCGATCCCGCTGCTGACCCCGGCCGATCACGAACGCGCGGCCGGCTACATCGAAGAACTGGAAAACGAACACGACTACACCGAAATCGGCCGGCTCAACCGTCTGTTTCACATGGCGCTCTACAGCAAGGCGCCCAATGGCCGGCTGTTGCGACTGGTGGAAGACGGCCTGAATGAAGAAGAACGCTTCCTGCGCTTCAACCTCGAGGCCATGGGCCTGGGCAAACTCTCCCAGGACGATCACCGCGCGTTGTTACAGGCCGTGAAAGAGCGTGACACCCCGCACGCCGTGACACTGCTGGAGCAACACCTCAATCGCGGTGTCGAGGTGATCACCCGTTACCTCGCCAGCTCAGCCGGCCAAAGCCGCAAAGCAGCACGCTGAATTCTCCCTCCCGGGTGAGCCTCCACTCACCCGGCGAATAACCCGCTTACAAATCCCCCCACCGGTTACGGTCATTTGCCGTGGCACATCGACGCCTGCGCTCTAACCTCCCCCTGCTTTGAACAGCCCGGAATTTGCACCGCAAGGAAGTCATTTTCGACGATAGCCGCGGCGCTGATTTACGCGCACCCTTGGACCGCCAACCCAATATAGAACGGGGACGCGCCGCCCCGGCAGCAGTCCCCGCACCAGGAACCTACGGAAGGAGCCTTGTCACGGGAACAGGAAGAAACGGCGCCGTTACAGCCCGACTTCATCCCCTCATATTCATTCAATTACTCAATTGGAAAGTTGCTTCGAGTGAGGCATTCACTCTTGTCGTTCAATTTTGGCCATTAAACGCCGAAAGGAGCAACTACGCCCAAATAAAACTTAACTTATAAGTTTTATCAGACCCACTCATACTTCAAAAACAGCCAACTAAAAATAATTAAAAATAAACTTGTTAAGTTGTTTTGCGATGTATTAGTTTTTCTTCGCCGAGTTTGGATCCGAAATGACAAGCCCGGCACAACCTTGCAGTACGGCCTTGATTGCGACGGCTTGACCGTCCGCTGTAGTTTTGGGCCCTTCAGACATTGCCTGCTTTCATCGAAACCGAATGAGGCTGTCGTTCGCCTGGAGAAACTTGTTCAACGTTATTAGCGATTGATTGAGCAGTCCTTACTTCCCTATTAGCCAGAGTCTCGCAACCATGCCAACTAAAGAGCAACTTACACTAAAGAAAGCCGAACTCAGCGTTCATCCGATCTTCTCCGAAATCGATTCTTTGACGACATTGCGCCGATTCATGGAGTCCCATGTATTTGCGGTCTGGGACTTCATGTCGCTGACCAAGCGCCTGCAGCAGGAACTGACTTGCACGCGTCTGCCGTGGTTGCCGCCACGGGATCCGCACGCAGCAAGACTGATCAATGAAATCGTACTCGGGGAAGAATCTGACGACCGGCTGCCACACGGGCATTACAGTCACTTCGAACTGTACCTCGATGCGATGCGCGAAGTCGGTGCGGACACGACAGCGGTGGAGCGCTTCGTGACGCTGCAACAGGAAGGCGTGAGTTACGACGTCGCCCTGCAAAGCGTCGAGGTCGATCCGGCCGCTGCGCGGTTCGTCCGCGACACTTTGCACACCGCGCTGCATGCACCCGGTCACAGCGTTGCCGCCGCCTTCCTGCACGGTCGCGAGAGCGTGATCCCGACCATGTTTCAGCGCATGCTCGATGCCTGGGGCATCGGCGTCGAACAGGCGCCGACCTTCCGTTACTACCTCGAGCGACACATCGAGGTCGACTCCGAAGACCACGGCCCGGCCGCCGAGCAACTGCTGGATCGCTTGGTCGATGGCGATCCGCAGCGCGAAGCCGAGGTCTACGCCAGCGCCATCGCCGCCGTGGAAAGCCGCATCGCCCTGTGGGACGGCCTGCGCCTGAGCATGCGCGAACCGCTGGCGGAGGTGGCCCAATGAATGCCGCCGACTACCAGTCTTTCGCCGACGCCTGGGAAAGCCGCGCGACCATCCGCACCCGGCCGCGCCGCGTGCTGGAGGATGACGCGCGGCTGATCTATCCGCTCAGCCGCCAGCCGTTGGTGCTCAGCGAAACCTTCCTGCGCGAATGCCCGGAACAGCGGGATTTCGCCCTGGTGCAGACGCTGTACAAATTCATCAACGACGTGGTGATTTTCGAAACCGAGATCGTCGACAAGACCGCGCGAAGCATCGCCAAGAACCGCTTCGCCGTGGCCTTCCCGTTCGCCTGTCGCTACGACGCCATGACCGTGGTCGTGGACGAGGATTACCACGCGCTGGTGGCGATGGATTTCATGCAACAAACGGTAGCCATGACCGGCATCGAGCCCATCGAGTTGCCGAATGAAATCGAGCTGAGCCGGGCGATTCCGGCCGCCGTCGAACTGGCTCCCGAACACCTGCGCAGCGCCGTGGAGCTGATCTGCGTGGCCATCGCCGAAAACACCGTGACTGGCGATGTCGCGGCGTTCGCCCGGGACGACACGGTCAAGCCGTCAATCAAGGGCCTGATGGCCGACCACTTGCTCGACGAGGGCCGGCACTCGAGTTTCTGGGCGCGGATGGTGCGCATCTACTGGCACACCGCGAGCGATGCGGATCGCGACTGCATCGCGCAGATCCTGCCGGTGTTCATCGGCCATTACCTGACCAACGACATCCAGAAGTCCTTCGACCTGCGCCTGATCGACGCTTTGCTGGTCAACGATGCCACCCGCCGCGCCCTGAAAGACGAGATGGCCGGGCTGGCCTTCCCGATCAATCGCCACCACCCGCTGGTGGGCAACATCGTGCGGTTTTTCCACAACAGCTCGCTGCTCGACACACCGTGCGTGCAGCACGCCCTGCGCGACTACCTGGTTTGACAAGGAGGCTGACATGAGACGTCTCGATATTTTGCTGAGGGGCCGCAGCCAAGTCTTGACCGACCTGGCGCAGGAGCTCGAACAACACGGTCATTCATTGCTGACAGAGACTGCTCCGTCGGTGGATCTGGTGATCGATGACGGCAGTCTTGCGCCGCAAAATCACGGCGCGACAGCGCACCTGACTTTACGTCTGGGCATCGGTGCAACGGGCGCCGGCGGTTTGCCGGTGCTCGATCTGCTGTGCCTCTGCAACTCGACGCTGCTGAGCCGCGTGCCCATCGCCGACGAACCGTCCGGCAACGGTCAGGCGTTGCGCCAGCGAACACTGGCGCAGGTGGTGGACGAAGTGGCGCTGCTGGTCAGCCGTTTTTCCCGCGATGCCGAGTATTTCCAGCACGCGACAGCGGCCCGTGCGCCGGACTTCGAGCAGGTGGAAAATCTGCTATTTCTCGACAGCCTGGCTTACGTCCATCGCTTCAATGCCACGGCCAATTCGCAGTTGCTGCAACAAGCGCAGATCCCGGTGATCGAGCGGCTGCAAGAGAGTCTGATCGAACACGCGGAGCGCCCCGCGTTGCACCTTGCCGAGCAGTCGATCAGCTATCGCCAGTTGCATGATCACAGCCGTGCAATCCAGCAACGCTTGCAGGCAATGCTCGAGACACAGCCGCAACCCTGGGTGGTGGGGATTTGCCTGCCGAAATGCGATGCGCTGTTTGCTTCGATCCTGGCGATTCTCGGCAGCGGCGCGGTGTACCTGCCGCTGGAACCGAGCCATCCGCTTCAGCGCCAGCAGTACATTCTGGAAAACGCCGGGGCGGTGCTGTTGCTACACGACGGCGAACATCCGCTTAGCGGTTCGATGCCGGGGCTGGATGTCTGTCGCATCGACCGCACCGACGCCGATCTGTCGCAACCGTTGATGCGTCGTCGGCCAGAGCTCGATGCACCGTGCATGGCGCTCTACACCTCGGGTACTACCGGGCATCCGAAAGGTGTGCTGCTGAGTCAGGCGAACCTCGCGCACTTCACCGCGTGGTACGCCGACTATGTGCAGTTGCGCGCCGAGAGCCGGGTGTTGCAGTTCTCATCGCTGAGCTTCGACTCGTCGCTGATCGACATCTTCCCGACCCTGCTCGAAGGCGCGGAACTGGTGGTGCCCGACGACAACCAGCGGCGTGATCCGCTGCAACTGGTGGCGCTGATTCGACGTCGGCAACTGACCCACGCGTTCCTGCCGCCGGCGCTGTTGAGCATCCTGCCGCTGGAGCAACTGCAAAGCGTCGCGCAAATCATGACCGGCGGCGACGTCTGTGAGCCGTTCGTGATCGAGCAGCTGACGCGCCAAGGCAAGCTGCATAACCTCTACGGCCCGACCGAAGCCACGGTGCTGATCACCGCGCGACAACTGCAACCGGGCGACAGCAATCGCACCCTCGGCGGCCCGATTGCCAACAGTCAGGTGCTGATCCTCGATGACGATCTGCAACCGGTGCCTGAGCAAACGGTGGGCGAATTGTTCATCGTCGGCCCCGGCGTATGCCTGGGTTACCTGAACAATCCACAGCAGACCGCCGAACGCTATCTGGATCTGGAGTTGCCGGACGGCCAGCGTCTGCGCGCCTACCGCAGCGGCGACATGGCCAAGTGGGGCGAGGATGGCATCGAGCTGTGCGGACGGCGCGACAATCAGGTGAAGATCCGCGGCTTCCGGGTCGAGCCGGAGGAGATCGAACGCTGCCTGCGCGAGAGTCAGTTGTATCGGCAAATCGCCGTGGTGATCGACAGTCAGCGACGGATTCTGGCGTTCCTCGCCCAGCCGCAATCGGATGCCGCGCGCGAGTCGTTGAAAGCTCACGCACAGCAGTTTTTGCCCGACTACATGCAACCGGTGGCATGGACGGAATTGCCGAACATGCCGTTCGCCGCCAATGGCAAAGTCGACCGCAAGGCCTTGCTGGAGCTGCCGGTCAGCGTGCAGGACAGCGGCCCCAAATGCCTGCCGGCCAACGCCGACGAAGCGCTGCTGCTGGAGATCTGGGGCGAGTTGCTGGAGCTGCCGACCAGCGACATTTCCACCGACGAAAGCTTCTTCAATCTCGGCGGTCACTCGATTCTGCTGTCGCGCATGCTCCTGCGTCTACGGGAGGAGTTCGGTCGCAGTATTTCGATCAACCGCTTCATCGAACTGCCGACCATCACGAAGCTCGCCACCCTGGTACGCGGCACCGATGACAGCGCGGTGCTCAGCGCCCAGGCGATGGCCGACGCCGAGCGAGCGCTGGACATCGAGCCGCTGCCGATCAGCCGCATGGGCGATGTGCACAAGGTGATCGTCACCGGCGCCAACAGCTTTGTCGGTGTGCACATCGTCGAGGCGCTGCTGGGATGGGGCGCCAGCGAGGTGGCGTGTCTGGTGCGCGACGGCGGCGGGCAAACGGCGGCGCAGCGCTTTGCCCAGTCGTTGCGAGAGAACAGGCTGGAGCATCTGGACCTGAGTCGGGTGCGGGTCTATTCGGCGGACATCAGCCGGCCGCAACTGGGCCTGGCCAATGAGGATTTCGAGCGACTGGATCGCGAGTTCGGCGCGCTGGTGCACAACGCCGCCAACGTCAATCACGTGCTCGATTACGAGTCGTTGGCGGCGGACAACGTCGAGCCGATTTTCGAACTGCTGCGGCTGTGCGAAGGACGCAGCAAGAAGGTGTTCAATTTCGTCTCGACGCTGTCGGCCTCCAGCACCGTCGACGACGCAGGCCGGGTGCTGGAACTGCCCGCCGCACCGACGCCGCCGATCTACATCCGCAACGGCTACAACCTGTCGAAATGGGTCGGCGAACGCATCCTCGAGCGGGCGCGGGAGCGTGGGGTGCGGGTCAATCTGTATCGGCCCGGCAACATCAGTTTCAACAGCCTCAGCGGCGTCTGCCAGCCGCACAAGAACCGCTTGATGCTGATGCTCAAGGGCTCGATCCAGCTCGGGCAGGTGCCGGCCTTCGCGCTGAATTTCGACCTGATGCCGGTGGATTTTCTCGCCCGGTTCATCGCCTTCCACGCCAGCCGCTACTCGGCCGAACGGGCGGTATTCAACCTGCATAACCCGGAGCCTCTGAGCTGGGACGCCTACGTTGCGTCGTTCCGCGAAACCGGCAGCGAGTTTTCGCTGGTCAGCGTCGCCGACTGGCAGCAGCAACTGGGCCGGGTCGATGCCGACAACGCGCTGTTCGGCGTACTCGGTTTCTACCTCAACGGCTTCGAGGAAGACATCGGCGACATCTCCCTGATCAGCCACGCCAACGCCCAGGCCGGCGTACAGCAGATGGGCGCGCACTACCCGGAAAAATCCCCGGCGCTGCTGCGTCGCGGCTGCGACTACCTGAAAGAAATCAACTTCATCTGACTCAACCACCAAGGAGCAACACCATGAGCAATCTGCAACCCGACACCCTGATCAAGAATCCTCACGGCTGCCACGTCGTGTCTTCGGTGGAAGTGCCGGTGGACGCCAGACAAGTGTGGGCGGTGGTAGGCAAATTCGACGGTTTCGACCGCTTCATTCCGGCCCTGTCGCACATCGAAATGACCGGCGAAGGCGTGTCTTCGCTGCGCAAGAAGTTCTTCAAGGATGGCAACGTGGTGGTCGAGCAACTCAACTCCCGGAACGACCAGGCGCTGAGCATGACCTGGACCACGATCTACAACACCCTGGGCGTGGCCAATCTGTGGGCGGCGATGAATGTGGAATCGCTGGGCGCGGGCAAGTCGCGGGCGACCTGGACGATCATTGCCGAACCGGCCAGCGGCGGCCCAGAGGCGCTGCCGGGGTTCAAGGATTTCGTGCAGGGGTTCGCCGATGATGCGATGGGCAATGTGCAGAAGCTGTTTGTGTAAGGCATGAAAAAGCCCGCTGCGGATCACTCCGCAGCGGGCTGTTTTTTGACCGCTAGTGATCAGATCTTGAAGCTGTCGACCAGTTGTTTCAAACGGTTGGCCTGCTGCGACAACGCATCGCAATCCTTCAACGTTTCATTGAGGTTGGCCACGCTCTGCTGGTTCAGCAGGTTGATCTGATTGACGTCGACGTTGAGGGTTTCCACCACGGCGGTCTGCTCTTCGGTAGCGGCGGCCACCGACTGGTTCATGCCGTCGATTTCGCCGATGCGCTGGGTCACGCTGACCAGACGCAGACCGGCCTGGTTCGCCACTTCAACGGTTTCCTCGCTGGACGCCTGACTGGCGTTCATGGTGGTCACCGCTTCGCGGGAGCCGACCTGCAGCGAAGTGATCATCTTGTGGATCTCTTCCGCCGATTCCTGAGTGCGGTGAGCGAGGTTACGCACCTCGTCCGCCACCACCGCAAAACCGCGTCCGGCTTCACCGGCACGGGCCGCTTCAATGGCCGCGTTGAGCGCCAGCAGGTTGGTCTGCTGGGAGATGCCTTTGATCACGTCGAGAATGTGGCCGATGTTGTCGGTGCTCGCGTTCAGGGTTTCGATCTGGGTGCACGACAGGCTGATCTTCTGCGACAGCTCGGTCATCGCCTGAATCGTCTGCTCGACCACCTGACGACCGTCATCGGCCTGCTCGCTCGCGCCGCTGGCGTGTTGCGAGGCATCGGCGGCGTTGCGGGCGATTTCCTGGGTGGCGGCACCCAGTTGATTGATCGCGGCGGCCACGCTGTTGGTGCGTGCGCTTTGCTCGTCGGAGCCAATGATCGAGGCGTTGGACGATGCCATCACCCGTTGCGACAGGTCGTGTACGTGGCGAGTCGCGGAAGACACTTCGGAAATGGACGCGTGAATCCGCTCCACGAACTGGTTGAACGAACTGCCCAGCTCGCCGAACTCGTCCTTGCTTTCCACGACCAGACGGCGAGTCAGGTCACCTTCACCCTGGGCGATGTCCTGCATCGCGCGGCCCATGGTGATCAGCGGACGCATCAGCACGGTGATCAACAGGCTCAGGAACACCGCAATCGCGCCGACAGCAACGAACATTGCGATCAGTGCCGAGGTACGGAACTGGCTGAGTGCGGCGTAGGCCTTGTCGCGATCGATCGACAGACCGATGTACCACTCGGCATTCGGCAGACCTGCGACCGGGGTGAACGACAGGATGCGCTCCTGACCGTTGAGCACCACGTTCTGGTTGCCCTTCTGGATGCGCACATCGGCGTTCGGGTAGATGTCCTTGAGGTTCTTCATCACCTGGTCTTTGTCCGGGCTGACGATCACCTGACCGTCCCCGCTGACCAGGAACGCGTGGCCCAGGCCACCGAAGTCCACCGAGTTGATGATCTTCACCAGGGTTTCCAGGCTCAGGTCACCGCCCACGACGCCGAGCAGCTCGCCGTTCTTTTTCACCGGCATGGCGATGGTCACCACCAGACCGCCAACGGCGGCCATGTATGGCGGGGTCAGCATGGTCTGGTCAGCGGCCACAGCCTGCTTGTACCACGGGCGCTGACGCGGGTCGTAGCCATCCGGCATCTTCGCGTCAGGGCGCTGGGTGAACACACCGTTGGCCTGGCCGACGTAGGTGAACTGGAAGTTCGAGGTGAAGGCCGGTTGATCGACCAGGCCCGGGAAGTCGGCGTTCTTGCCTTGATGGGCGACGTTCTGCGCGAGGTTTTCCAGTACCAGAATTCGCCCGCTCATCCAGTTCTGCACACTGCTCGCGGTCAGGTCGCCGGCCTGTTGGACCGAGGACTGGAGGTTCTGGCGAATAGTATTTCGCTGCAGATAGTCGTTGTACAAAGTGAACAGCGCGAACGCCAGGACCACAACGCCCGAGGCGGCCAGCAGGATTTTATGGCTGAACTTGAGATTCATTTCATGGGACTTCTTATGCGAAAAGTGGGGATGCGTTCCGGATGCAACATTCCATGTACAGCGCAGGCAGCGTTCTGAGGACTGCTCTACTTTGGTGCACGCATGTCTCACCAGTCTGTCGGCACGCTTCGGAGAAAACTTAGGCCTATGTAGGAAATGGGCGGCATTTCTGCCAGATTCCCGCCGAACGGCGTGCCAGAGCGTTCGCCTGTCAATTTTTGATGACTGTTTTGCAGCGCCGGTTGCAAATTCTGTAACCCTTGATGACAATGCGACTAATTATCATTTGTGACGTTCGGGCTGTCGCATTCATGTCCTCACCTGAGTTTGCAGTACAGGCGCTTTACAGTAGTCATCACGGCTGGCTCAACAGCTGGTTGCGCGCGCGACTGGGCAATGCCGCCGATGCGGCGGATCTGGCTCAGGACACCTTCGTGCGTTTGCTGCAGCGCACCGAGCGTCTGGAACTCAAGGCACCTCGCGCGTTTTTGCGCACAGTTGCCCGAGGGCTGGTGATTGATCATTGGCGCCGTGAAGAAATTGAACGCGCCTATCTGGAAACCATCGCCCATTTGCCTGAAGCCGAAACCCCGAGTGCCGAATCCCGTGCCTTGGTGATCGAACTGCTCGAAGGCATCGCCCGCATGCTTGAAGGCTTGAAGCCGAAAGTGCGTCAGGCGTTTCTGCTGGCTCAGTGCGAAGGTTTGACCCACAAGCAGATCGCCGAGCAGATGGGCCTGTCCCTGCGCTCGGTAGAACGCTACGTCGCCGACGCCCTGTTTCACTGCTACGTGCTGCGGTACGAAAACTGATGCCGGTGGATAACCTCTCGCTTGGCCGACGCGCCGAGCCACCGCAACAGGTCGTCCGAAAGGCCATTCACTGGCTCCTGCGTCTGCGCAACAACCATGGCAATCCGCGCCTGAATCGCCAGTGCGAACAATGGCGCGCCGAACACCATGATCACGAACTGGCCTGGCAACGGGTGCAGTCTCTGCAAGCTGAACTGACCCACAATCTGCGCGCCGTGCCCGGTGCGCAGGTGGCGTTCAATACGCTGGAAAACAGTGCTCAGGGGTTGGGTCGGCGTCAGGCATTGAAGCTGTTGTCCGGCGCGCTGCTGATGGGCTCGGCGGGATGGCTGGCCAGGGACACTACCGTCTGGCAACAGTGGAGCGCCGACTACGCCACCGCCACCGGCGAGCGCCGTGGCTTCCAGCTGCCGGACGGCACGCGGATCGAGCTCAACACCGCCAGCAGCGTGGATCTCGATTACACCGCCCAGCAACGGCTGATCAAACTGACCCGTGGCGAAATCATCATCACCTGTGGCGGTGCCGATGAAGGTGCGCCATTTGACCGACCGCTGCGGGTGCAGAGTCGTCATGGCAGTTACGAGCCGTTCAAGGCGCGATTCATTCTGCGCCAGGAAGATGGATGCACGCGCCTGAGCGTCACCAGTGGCCGGGTCGCGATTCACTCCGCCGGCAACTCGACGGAAGCAATCGCCGGTCAGAGCTACTTGATCGACCACCATCAAATTCGCCCGGCGCCGCCGTTGGACATGGACGCCGGTGCCTGGGTCGACGGGCTGATCGTGACCCGCAACATGCGGCTGGGCGACTTCCTCAGCGAAGTCAGCCGGTATCGTCAGGGCTTTCTGAACTGTGCGTCGGACATTGCGGATTTGCGCCTGTCCGGCGTGTTCCGTCTTGAGGACACCGACAAGCTGCTGGCGATCCTGCCGCAGACCCTGCCGGTGCAATTGCGCTACCGCACTCGTTGGTGGGTGACGCTGGAGTCTGTGGCCTGAAATTATTTTGGCGGGTTTTCGCGGCAAGTCCGGCTTAGTCAGTAAGCACTTCAACTCAGCCTTCGCGACTGCCTACGGAAACCTACAATGACTGCGCGCGTTACCTGTAAGAACCCTCTGAATTTCTCTGCCGAATCGGGCCTGTTGCGTCACGCCGTTCGGGCGGCGCTGTTCTCTACTGCACTGGGCGTTGGCATGTTGCCGAGCCTGAGCATGGCGGCCAATGCCAGCGAGGTCAGCAGCCACCGCTACAACATCGCCGCCGGACCGCTGGGCGATGCGCTCAACCAGTTCGCGCGCCAGGCGGGCATCACGTTGTCGATGACGCCGCAGCAAACCCAGGGCCGGCAGTCACCGGGTGTGCAGGGCGAGTACTCGACCGATCAGGCCTTGAGCCATTTGCTCAACGGCTCGGGCCTGGAGGCGGTCAGCCAGGATGGCAGCAGCTATGTGTTGCGCTCGGTCTCAGAAACCGAAGCGCTGGCCCTGCCGACCACCGACATCAAAGGCTTCGCCCTCGGTAACGCGCTGGGCAAGATGGACGGCTACAACGCGACACACAGTCAGATCGCCACCAAAACCAGTACCGCATTGCTGGAAACTTCGCAAAGCGTGTCCGTGGTTACCCGTGAGCAAATGGATGACCAGGGCTCGCAAACTGTGTCCCAGGCCATGCGTTATACCCCCGGCGTAGTGACCAACCCTTACGGCGCCACGCACCGTTACGACTACGTGGCAATGCGCGGCTTCAACGATGGCTCGGTGGACAACATCTACCTCGACGGCCTCAAGTCGATGGGCGACAGCGGCACCTACAGCACGATGCAGATCGATCCGTATTTCCTCGAGCGTGTCGATATTCTGAAGGGCCCGTCGTCGGTACTTTACGGCCGTAGCTCGCCGGGCGGTCTGGTGGCGCTGACCAGCAAGAAGCCGCTGTACGAGGCCTATCACCAGGTTCAAGCCACCGTCGGCACTCAGGGCCAGCGCGGTGTCGGTTTTGACTTCAGCGGACCGGTCGATGACGACAAGCGCATCGCCTATCGTCTGATCGGATTAACGGATCAGTCCGACACGCAGTTCGACCACAACAAGGAAAAGCGCTTCGCCCTAGCGCCGACCGTCAGCATCGACTTCAGCGACGACACCTCGCTGACCCTGCAAGCGTATCTGCAGCATGACCCGTACGGCGGCTATCACGGTGGCGTGCCGGCCGACGGCACGATTCATCAACGCAACGGCAATCGCATTTCGCCGCATTTCTTCGAAGGCGAGCCGGGCATCGATGGTTACTCCCGTGATCAGCAGTCGTTCGGTTACCAGTTCGAACACCGCTTCAACGACGTCTTCACCGCGCGGCAGAATTTCCGCTACCTCGACTCCAAAGTGAACATGGATCAGGTGTACGCCTATGGCTGGACGTCGCCGACCAGTAACGAACTGAATCGCTACTACACCGGCGGTGACGAGCGTCTGCACGCGTTCATCGTCGACAACATGCTCCAAGCTGAATTCTTCACCGGCGCGACCAAGCACACTGTGCTGATGGGGGCGGATTACCAGCGACGCAAAACCGTGGTCGACTGGACCAGTGGCGGCCTGGCGCCAATCAATGCGTTCAACCCGGTATATGGCAATTCGGCTATTACGCCGTACGGCGAGACCAGCTACCTGCGGCGCCTGGAGCAGACCGGCGTTTACCTGCAAGACCTGATCGAGATGGACAAGTGGCGCTTCTCGCTGGGCCTGCGTCAGGACTGGGTGGAAACCTCCGACGAAAACCGCATCGCCGAAGCGGGCCGTCCGGTCGGCACCGAGATCAATGATCGACGCACCAAGCTCACCGGCCGTGCCGGCGCGCTGTATCTGTTCGATAACGGTCTCGCGCCGTACGTCAGCTATTCCGAGTCGTTCAACCCGAATTCCTACGCGGACAGTGCTGGCAATCCTCTTGCACCGACCGATGGAACGCAGTGGGAAATGGGCTTGAAGTATCAGCCGCCGGGTACTGACAACCTGTTCACCGCCTCGTTGTTCCGCATCGATCAGGAGAATCTGGCGACCAAACTGCCGCAGGAAAACTTCTATCGCGCTGTAGGTGCTGTCCGCTCTCAGGGTCTGGAACTGGAAGCGCACATGCAGCTGACCGACAACCTGAAAGTGCTCGGCAGCTACACCTTCACCGACATTGAATACTCGAAGTCGATGACCAGCACCTTGAGCACACCGACCAACGTGATCGAGAACAAAGGCAACTCGCCAACCCAGGCGCCGCGGCACATGGCGTCCTTGTGGGCCGACTACAAGTTCGACAGCGCGGCGCTTGATGGCCTGCGATTGGGCGGTGGTGTGCGTTATGTCGGCTATAGCTGGGCAGATGCAGAGAACACCATGAAAGTGCCGTCCTACACATTGTTCGACGCATCGATTGGCTATGACCTCGGCAAGGTCGGTCTGAAGGGTGTCGACGTACGCCTGAATGCGAACAATCTGACCAACGAATCCTACGTAGCCTCCTGCGCCAGTCTGGACTTCTGCTACATGGGCGAAGAGCGCAACGTCGCCGCGACGGTCAGTTACCAGTTCTAAGCCTTTGTCTTGTGCATAAAAAAGCCAGCCCCTGATTTCAGGGGCTGGCTTTGTCGTATCTGTGAGGGAGTTTTCATGCGTTCGTTTCTGGTTTTGTTACACCGGTATATCGGATTGGCCACGGCGGTTTTTCTGCTGCTGGCCGGGATCACGGGGAGCATTCTGGCGTTCAACCATGAGCTGGATGAGTGGTTGAATCCGGAGTTTTACGCGGCCTCGGCCGAGGGGGAGCGTCTGCCGCCAGGTGAGCTGGTTGATGTGGTGCAATCGGCCCATCCGAAGTTGCAGGTCTGGTACATGGAGTACCCGAATGAGGCAGGCCACACGGCATTGCTGGCGGCGGTTCCGCGAAATGATCCCGCGACGGGCGAACCGTATAAAGAACGCAACCAGGTGTTCTACCTCGACCCTGTCAGTGGCGAGCAGAAAGGCCAGCGTTATTGGGGCGAGTGCTGTTTCCAGCGTGAGAACTTCGTTCCGTTCATTCTTGAGTTTCACTACAACCTGATACTGCCCGGTAACTCGGGTTTGCTGTTGATGGGGTTGGTGGCCATCGCCTGGGTAATCGATTGCTTCATCGCCCTCTGGCTGACGTTGCCGCGGGGTAAACCGTTCTGGAAGAAGTGGTCGAACTCCTGGAAGATCAAGGGTGGGCATGCCTATCGACTCAACTTCGATCTGCATCGGGCAGGGGGCTTGTGGCTGTGGTTGTTGTTGCTGCCGATAGCCGTCAGCAGTGTCGCGATGAACCTGCCGAGCCAAGTCTTCAAACCCGCGGTGTCGTTGTTTTCTCCGATTGAACCGAGCGTGTATGAGGCGCGAGGGCGAATGCCTGCCGAAGATCTGGGGATCACCCAATTGAGTTATCAACAGGCGTACGAAAGGGCACAGCAGGAGGGGAAAAGGTTGGGACTGACAGCGGCGATCGGCGAGTTGTATTACAGCTTTGAGTACAACTTCTATGGCGCGGGATTTGGTCAGCATGACACCGAGGCCCACGGTAAATCCTGGTTGTTCTTCCACGGTACGGACGGACGATTATTGGGGCAGGAGATTGCAGGAGAAGGGACGTTGGGAGAGCGGTTTTATCGGTTGCAGTTGCCGATACATGGAGGACGGATCATAGGTTTCACCGGGCAAGTGATGATCGCAGTATTGGGTGTTCTGATTGCGGGGTTGTCGGGAACTGGCGTCTACATCTGGTGGCGCAAATGGCAGGCTCGTCGGAGCAGCAAGGCACGTAGAGCTGTTTGAAGATTGGACGTTTGTGGGCACTGAAACGACAAAACCCCTGTCTGCGTTAGCAGACAGGGGTTTCGGAATTCAATCTTGACGATGACCTACTCTCACATGGGGAAACCCCACACTACCATCGGCGATGCATCGTTTCACTTCTGAGTTCGGGATGGGATCAGGTGGTTCCAACGCTCTATGGTCGTCAAGAAATTCTGTGACCAGCCCGTTACCGCAGTAACGTTCCGGCAAAAATCGGTGACTTCTACTAAAACAAAACCCCAACTGCTTTCGCAATTGGGGTTTCGGAATTTAATCTTGACGATGACCTACTCTCACATGGGGAAACCCCACACTACCATCGGCGATGCATCGTTTCACTTCTGAGTTCGGGATG
>NZ_BQHR01000025.1 GCF_021601625.1 Pseudomonas paraglycinae
ATGTGTATAAGAGTCAGCCCCCCTATAATTCATTACTGCAGCGGCGGCAGATTTATTTTCCCTACGCGGACAAAAACGATCTGAACGGCTCTACTAGCAAAACACGCTTTCCGAGCGCAAACGAAAAAGCCCCGTAGATTTTCATCTACGGGGCTTTTTCTATGTATGGCGGAGAGATAGGGATTCGAACCCTAGGTACCGGTGAAGGTACAACGGATTTCGAATCCGTCCCATTCGGCCACTCTGGCATCTCTCCAACGGCGCGCATCATAACAACACTTTTACCGAAAGCAAACCCTCTTTCGAAAATTTCTCCGTGCTATCAGATGCTTGCGTCGATTAAAGCGGTACGCCCAGACGGTTGGCGACTTCTTCGTAGGCTTCGATGACGTCACCGAGGCCCTGGCGGAAGCGGTCCTTGTCCATCTTCTTCTTGGTGTCTTTGTCCCACAGACGGCAGCCGTCCGGGCTGAACTCGTCGCCCAGGACGATGGAGCCGTCGCTGAACACGCCGAATTCAAGCTTGAAGTCCACCAGCAGCAGGCCTGCGTCGTCGAACAGTTTGCTCAGGACTTCGTTGACCTTGAGCGACAGTTCTTTCATGCGCGCCAGTTGCTCGGCGGTGCCCCAGCCGAACGCCACGACGTGGGATTCGTTGATGAACGGGTCGCCCTTGGCGTCGTCCTTCAGGAACAGTTCGAAGGTGTACGGGTTGAGCTTCATGCCCTCCTCGACGCCCAGACGCTTGACCAGGCTGCCGGCGGCGTAGTTACGCACGACGCACTCGACCGGGATCATGTCGAGTTTTTTCACCAGCACTTCGTTGTCGGCCAGCAGCTTGTCGAACTGGGTCGGAATGCCAGCCGCTTCGAGTTTCTGCATGATGAAGGCGTTGAACTTGTTGTTCACCATGCCTTTGCGGTCGAGCTGCTCGATGCGCTTGCCGTCGAACGCCGAAGTGTCGTTGCGAAACAGCAGGATCAAGCGGTCAGCGTCGTCGGTCTTGTAAACCGATTTGGCTTTGCCGCGGTAGAGTTCTTCACGTTTTTCCATGATGGGCTCCGCTTGCTAAGTAGATGGGCTAGGCGATGTGGCGCCAGTCGAGCCCTGAATCTTGATCGGCCAGTTGCAGCCAGTCCGGGTCGCACCCGAGGGTGTCGACAAAACATTGCCGGGCCAGCTGCGGCAGGTTGTTCTTGCTGCTCAGATGGGCCAGGACCAGGTGTTGCAGGCCTTGCCAGCCCAACTCGGCCACCAGGAATGCCGCCTGATGGTTGTTCAAATGTCCCAGCTCGCCGCCCACCCGCTGCTTGAGAAAGTACGGGTAATGACCACGGGCCAGCATGTCGCGACAGTGATTGGACTCGATCATCAACGCATCGAGGTCCCGATAACCGTCCAGCACCCGCTCGCAGTAAGAGCCCAGGTCAGTCAGCAGGCCGAAGCGCCGCTCACCGTCACTGAACACGTACTGGGTCGGTTCCTGCGCATCATGGGCCACGGCAATGACCCCGATGTTCAGAGCACCGATCTGCAGTTGCTCGCCACCGGTCACGAAACCGGCAGGTTCAATCGGTTTGCGCATCCCGCGCAGTGTGCCGCGACTGAGGTAGACAGGCAGATTGTAGCGCCGAGACAGCAAACCCACGCCATGCACGTGGTCGGCATGTTCGTGGGTTACGAGTATCGCGCTCAGTTGCGCCGGGTTCACACCCAGGCGCAACAGGCGTTTTTCGGTTTCCCGCAGGGAAAAACCACAATCCACCAGCACATACGTATCAGCACTGGCGATCAGCGTGCCGTTCCCTTGGCTACCGCTGCCGAGAACGGCAAAACGCATTGGATCAGCCCAGGTTGTCCTGAATCACGCTCAACACTTTGCGAGCCACATCGGCCGGCGCAACGGTGTTGATGTTTTTCTCGACGGTCACCTGAACGTTCTCGCCGACCTTGCTCAGGCGAACCTGATAACGCTCGGCGCGAGCTTCAACTTCTTCCTTGGTCGGCGCGCTGCCGAACAGGCTGCTGAAGAAACCAGGCTTCTCGTCTTTCTTCTCGGCCTTTTCGGACAAGTTGATGTAGTAGAGACCCAGGCTGCGGTTGATGTCTTCAACGCGCCATTCGCCCTGTTCCAGCGCACGACCGACGCTCGACCAGGCACGATCCAGGTCCGTACCGACGTTCAGTACCGGGTTGCCGCTGCCGTCTTCACTCAGGCTGACACGGCTCGGGGTATCGAAATCACGCGAAGCCAGCATCGACACCGAACCACCCTTCTCGGAGGTACGGCTCATGCTTGCGAGCATGTCGTCGACCAGCGCAGCGTCCAGGCCAGTGTTGACCGAACGGTTAGTGAAATCGACATTGGCGGTGCTGCCGGCAGGACGCTCGGCGCTGACCACATAGACTTCACTGGTGTTGCGCTGCACGCCTGGCTCGATGCGCACCCGCACGCGGGTTTCGCTGTCCGTGCTGACGCCGGCGGCGCTCAGGCGCTTGGCCATGGCGGCGGACAGTTCGTCGGAATGCTGCCAGGTAGTGGTGAATTCGCCGGTTTGCGGGCGCTGTTCATCCAGACGGAAACCGTTGTCCTGGAAGTACTGCACCGCCACTGGCCAGACTTCGGCCGGTGGGTGCTGGGCCATGACCCAACGCGAATCACCGCTCTTCTGCAGCGAGTAGTCGCTGGCGTCGGCAACGGTCGACAGCGGTTGAGGGCGCGGAACGATGTATTCACCCTTGGCGGTGTCGTCGGCCACGTTGCGCGGGATCGGCAGCAGCGGATCCAGGCGCTTGGAGGTGCTGACATCCGGTGGCAGTTGCATCGGTGCAGTCTGTTGCGCTTCCAGGTAATCGCTACCACGGTCACGGAAATAACCTTCCGGGCCCCAGACCCATCCGCAGCCACTGGTGCTGGAGATAATCAAGGCAAGTGCGGAAAGTCCGGCCATTCGCTTCATGCGTTGTACTTCCTCAATTAAACCAGGACGCTGCACTGGCGCAGGGCCGAGCGCAACGTTTCATGACAAGGTGTGCTCAGCCAGGTCAGCGGCAGGCGGATGCCTTCGTGCATCAGGCCCATTTCGACCAAAGCCCACTTCACCGGAATCGGGTTGGCTTCGATGAACAGGTCCTTGTGCAGCGGCATCAGTTTTTCGTTGATGGCCCGTGCGGTCTCGGCGTCGCCCTTGAGCGCGGCCTCGCACAGGTCGGCCATTTCGCGCGGGGCGACGTTGGCGGTGACGGAGATGTTGCCCTTGCCGCCCAGCAGAATCAGCTCGACTGCGGTCGGATCATCGCCGGACAGCACGATGAAGTCCTTGCTCACGCCGTCGATGATCGCCTTGGCGCGTTTCAGGTCGCCGGTCGCTTCCTTGATGCCGATGATGTTCGGCACGGTGGACAGGCGGATCACGGTCTCGGCCTGCATGTCGCAGGAGGTGCGGCCAGGAACGTTGTAGAGAATCTGCGGGATGTCGACCGCTTCGGCGATGTGCTTGAAGTGCTGGTACAGGCCTTCCTGGGTCGGCTTGTTGTAGTACGGGACTACCAGCAGGCAGGCATCGGCGCCGGCTTCCTTGGCATTGCGGGTCAGCTCGACAGCTTCGCGGGTCGAGTTGGCGCCGGTACCGGCGATCACCGGAATGCGACCGGCAACCTGTTTGACCACGGCTTTGATGACGGCGATGTGTTCTTCTACATCAAGGGTTGCCGACTCGCCGGTGGTGCCGACCGCGACAATGGCATGGGTGCCGTTCTTGAGATGGAAGTCCACGAGTTTGCTGAGGCTGTCCCAGTCAAGACGCCCTTGTGCATCCATGGGTGTGACCAGTGCCACCATACTGCCCGCAATCATGAAACCGCTCCTGCCGGAAAAAGAGAGCGGTAATGGTACTGGCGCCAAGATGCTTGCACAAGCGAAGTACTGTGCCGCCATTCCCCTTGGCGCCGCTTTTCGCTACCCTTCAGACTTTGATCGGTACTGATCAGCTTGTACGCCGGGTTCCAGTCTCCCGTTTCGGCCTCCCGGGCCCCGTTCCAGTGTCGTTGCCGTACGCTTGCTTGTTGATGGAGCCGTAGCGCCACACGAATCGGGTCTTCCGGACAGTCATTGCCCCGGCAATCAACGCCCTCTCCCTACCGACCGCTCATCGCTTTAGGAATGCTGCATGTCCACCCCCACAGTTCGCGAACAATTCCTTGTCATCAGTGCCCTCGGCGCCAATCCCATGGAGCTGACCAACGTCCTGTGCCGCGCCAGCCATGAAAACCGCTGTGCGGTCGTCACTTCGCGCCTGACCCGCCACGGCGAGTGCAGCGCGCTGGTGCTTGAAGTTTCCGGCAGCTGGGACGCCCTGGCTCGCCTCGAAGGCAGCCTGCCCGTGCTGGCCAAGCGTCATGCGTTCACCGTCAACGTGGTGCGCAGCGCCGCCCTGGAAAACCGTCCGCAAGCCCTGCCGTACGTGGCTTACGTGTCTTCGGCGTACCGTCCGGATATCATCAACGAGCTGTGCCAGTTCTTCATGGATCACAACGTCGAGCTGGAAAACCTGACGTGCGATACCTATCAGGCACCGCAGACCGGCGGCACCATGCTCAACGCCACGTTCACCGTGACCCTGCCCGCCGGCACCCAGATCAGTTGGCTGCGCGACCAGTTCCTGGATTTCGCCGACGCCATGAACCTGGATGCACTGATCGAACCGTGGCGCCCACAGAACCCAATGTAAGGAAGCTTTCATGGCCGTTGTCATCGACCAACCGGTTACGGATTTCGAAGCACCTGCCACCAGCGGGCAGACTGTCAGCCTGTCGGCCCTCAAGGGCAAGCAAGTGGTGATCTACTTCTACCCGAAGGACAGCACCCCGGGCTGCACGACCGAAGGCCAGGGATTTCGCGATCAATACGCAGCATTCAAGGCTGCCAACACGGAAATCTTCGGGATTTCCCGCGACAGCCTGAAGTCCCACGAGAACTTCAAGTGCAAGCAGGAGTTTCCGTTCGAACTGATCAGCGACAAGGACGAAGCCGTCTGCCAGCTGTTCGACGTGATCAAGCTGAAAAAACTCTACGGCAAGGAATACCTGGGCGTTGATCGCAGCACCTTCCTGATCGACAAGAACGGTGTATTGCGTCAGGAATGGCGTGGCGTGAAAGTGCCAGGACACGTCGATGCAGTGCTGGCTGCTTCTCAGTCGCTGAACAAGGCCTGATGTTGTCGGCGCCCTTGCGGGCGCCGATTCATTCTCAAAGCAGCGGCGCCACCACCGGCTCCTTGCGCGGCCAGGCATCAAGCACAGCCTTGAACAGCGTTGCCAGCGGAATCGCGAAGAACACTCCCCAGAATCCCCACAACCCGCCGAACAACAGCACCGCGCAGATGATTGCCACCGGGTGCAGGTTGACCGCTTCGGAAAACAGCAATGGCACCAGCACGTTGCCATCCAGCGTCTGGATGATCCCGTAAACCGCCATCAGATAGATGAACTGATCACTCCAGCCCCACTGGAACAGCGCAATCAGCAGCACCGGTACGGTCACCACCACCGCCCCGACATACGGCACCACCACCGATACGCCGACCAACAGGGCCAGCAGCGCCGCGTAGTTGAGACCCAGTGCGACGAAAGCGATATAGGTCACGCCGCCACAGATCACGATTTCGATGACCTTGCCGCGAATGTAGTTGGCGATCTGCCGGTTCATTTCCTCGGCGACCCGGGTGATCAGCGCCCGCTCACGCGGCAAATAGCCGCGCACCCACTCGCCGATCATTGCCCGATCCTTGAGGAAGAAGAACACCAGGATCGGCACCAGCACCAGATAGATCATGATGTTCACCAGCAGCGGCAGGCTCGACAACGAGAATGTCAGCGCCCACTGGCCAAACTTGCCGATCTCGCCTCGCGCCGCTTCGATCGCCTGCAACACTTGCTCGTCAGAGACCAGATGCGGATAGCGCTCCGGCAGCAACAGCAGCAACGATTGCCACTTGGCGAGCATGCCCGGCAGCTCGTTGAACAGGGTGATCAACTGATGCCAGAGCAACGGCAGCACCACGACGATGAACACCATCAGCACACCCATGAACAGCGCAAACACCAGACCGACCGCCGCGCCGCCGGGCACACGTAAGCGTTCGAGCGTAACCACCAGCCCCTGCATCAGGTACGCCAGCACCATTCCGGCCAGCACCGGCGCGAGCATTCCGCCCAGCGTCAGTACAGCGGTGAAGGCGAGAAACAGCAAAACCGCCAGCACCACCGCTTCCTCATCGGAGAAGTAGCGCTGAATCCAGTCGCGCAACACTTTGAACATCAATATTCCTTAGGTCATTTACGCGATCGGTTTCAGGCTTTTTTCAGCCAGTAACGGTAGACACCCGCCTCGTCTTCTTCACGCAGCAGCGTATGACCGGCCAACTTGGCAAAGGTGCGAAAGTCGCGCTGCGAGCCGGCATCCGTGGCAATCACCTTGAGTACCGCGCCACTGGGCAGCTTGTTCAGCTCCATCTTGGCCTTGAGCAACGGCAACGGACAATTCAGGCCACTGGCGTCCAGTTCACAGTCATGGGCTACAGCGTCGGTCATGCGTCACTCCGGATCAGGTGGTCAGGCTGCCTAGAATATCTGGTCGCAGGCCCGGTGTCCGGCTACAGTAAGGTCTTTGTCGACTAAGGCTTTGTGCATGACATTTCTGCGCCCTACCCTGCTGACGCTCGCTTGCCTGCTCGCCTCACCGGGCTTCGCCGACGACCTGCCGTCACTCGGTGACGCCAGCTCTGCCATCGTCTCGCCACAACAGGAATATCAACTGGGTCGCGCCTGGCTGGCCTTGCTGCGCAGCCAGGTTTCGCAGCTCAACGATCCACAGCTCAAGGACTACGTCGAGTCCAGCGTCTATAAGCTGGTGGAAACCAGCCAGGTCAATGACCGACGCCTGGAATTCATCCTGATCAACAGCCCGCAGCTCAACGCCTTCGCGGCACCGGGCGGGATTGTCGGGGTCAACGGCGGTCTGTTCCTCAATGCCCAGACCGAGGGCGAATATGCCTCGGTACTGGCTCACGAACTGGCTCACTTGTCCCAACGCCACTTCGCCCGAGGCGTCGAGGCTTCGCAGCGGATGCAGGTGCCGATGATGGCGGCGCTGCTGGCCGGCATCGTGATCGCTGCGGCAGGCGCAGGCGATGCCGGCATTGCAGCGATTGCCGGCACTCAGGCGGCGGCGATCCAGGAGCAACGGCGCTTCTCGCGCCAGAACGAGCAGGAAGCCGACCGCATCGGCATCCTCAATCTGGAGAAGGCAGGCTACGATCCGCGCTCGATGCCGACCATGTTCGAGCGTTTGATGCGCCAATACCGTTTTGACGCCAAGCCGCCGGAATTCCTGCTGACTCACCCGGTCACCGAATCGCGTATCGCCGACACCCGTAACCGCGCCGAACAGGCTAAACCCGGCGGCATCGAAGACAGCATGCGCTATCAACTGATCCGTGCGCGGGTGCAGTTGACCTATGAAGAAACGCCCGGCCTTGGCGCCAAGCGTTTCCGCGCTCAGCTGGATGAGAACCCGAAAAACGACGTGGCTCGTTACGGTCTGGCGATTGCCCAGATCAAGGGCGGACAGTTGAACGAAGCGCGGGAGAATCTCAAGCAACTGCTGGAGAAATCGCCGAACGAGATCATCTACAACCTGGCGCAGGTCGATCTGGACATCACCAACAATAAGTTGGCCGATGCCCAGTCACGCGTTGACCGGATGCTCAGTCAGTATCCAGGCAACTACCCGCTGAACCAGGTACGCGTCGATCTGCTGCTGAAACAAAATCGTACCGCCGATGCGGAGAAGGCGCTGGAAGGTTTGTTGAAATCGCGTCCGGACGATCCGGACGTCTGGTATCAGGTTGCAGAAACACGCGGACTGTCCGGCAACATCATTGGCCTGCATCAGGCACGTGCCGAATATTTCGCGCTGGTCGGCGATTACCGCCAGGCCATCCAGCAACTGGACTTCGCCAAGCGCAAGGCAGGCAGCAACTTCCCGCTGTCCTCACGCATCGATGCCCGCCAGCGCGAACTGATGGAGCAGGAGCGCATGGTCAAGGACATGATGGGTTAAGCCCGCGCCGCGACAAATTCCGGACACAAAAAAACCGCCTCTTTCGAGGCGGTTTTTTTACTTCTTCGATAACTGGATCATTCAGCCAGTTTGAAGGTGATGAAGCTGGCACGGCCCTGACGCAGAACGCGCATCGACACCGAACGGTTCTTCGGCAGCGCCTTGGCGATCTCGGCAAACTCCTTGGAAGAACCAATGGCCTGATTGTTCAGGTGCGTGATGATGTCGCCCGGTTGCAGACCGATCAGGGCCGCAGGACCGTCCTGCACTTCCTTGATCACCACACCGCCCTTCAGGTCGTAGGTTTTCTTCTGCTCGGCGCTCAGCTCGGCAACCGATACACCCAGACGATTGCTGTTGGTTTCAGCACCAGATTTCGGCAGAGCATCCAGTTCCTTATCTTCGTCCGGAATCGCGCCGACAGTCAGCTCGACATTCTTGCGCTTGCCGTCGCGAATCACTTCGAGATTGGCTTTGGCGCCAGCCTTCAAAGCACCCACCAGATGTGGCAGGTCAGCAGACATGACGATCGGTTGACCGTTCATGCTCAGGATCACGTCACCCACTTGCAGGCCGCCCTTGGCAGCCGGGCCATCATCCTGAATCTGTGCAACCAGCGCACCGGCCGGTTTATCCAGACCGAACGACTCGGCCAGATCCTTGTTCACTTCCTGGATGACGACGCCCAGCCAGCCACGGCTGACCTTGCCGCCACTTTTCAGCTGATTGGAAACGTCCATGGCCACGTCGATCGGAATGGCGAACGACACACCCATGAAGCCACCGGAACGGGTATAGATCTGCGAGTTGATCCCAACCACTTCACCGTTCAGGTTGAACAGTGGGCCACCGGAGTTACCCGGGTTGATCGGCACGTCGGTCTGGATGAATGGCACGTAGTTTTCGTTCGGCAGACTGCGGCCGACGGCACTGACGATGCCTTGGGTCACGGTGTGGTCAAAGCCGAATGGCGAACCGATTGCGACCACCCATTGACCGGCTTTCAGGTCCTGAGATTTGCCGAGTTTCAACACTGGCAGATCCTTGCCTTCGATTTTCAGCAGCGCCACGTCGGAGCGTGGGTCGGTGCCGATCAGCTTGGCTTTCATTTCACTGCGATCTGCCAGACGGACGAGAATTTCATCGGCATCGGCGATTACGTGGTTGTTGGTCAGGATGTAGCCATCCGGCGAAATGATGAAGCCCGAACCCAACGATTGCGCTTCGCGCTGACGATCACCACGCGGAGAACGCTGTTGCGGCGGCATGCCCCGCTCGAAGAACTCGCGCAGCATCGGTGGCAAGCCTTCCAGGTCAGGCATCTGCTGGTTCACTTTGCGATCCGGCAGCTTTTGCGTGGTACTGATGTTCACCACCGCAGGCGAGGCCTGTTCGACCAGTTGGGTGAAATCAGGCAGGTTTGCCGGGCTGGCCGCGTCAGCCGCCTGGACTGCAGGAACAGCCTGACCGAGCACCAGCACGGTGGCGAAAATGGAGAGATAAGACTTCAAGCTTGGTATCGACATACAGCTCCCGTTACGACGAGCAGGGTTAAGCGATATGGAGCAAGGAACACCGGAAACCACAGGCCGGCATTTTTGTTCCGGGAACAACAAACAAGGCCAGAGCCGAGAGGCTCTGACCTATAAAAAATTTTCGGGTGTTTTGCAAATGAAAATGCTCAGCAAACATTTCACGTCTCGACGACGAAGTGGAGATAGCTGGAATCAGCTCACTGCTTGCTGGTTGCAGCGCCATCATTGCGCATCGACAGGGCAATCCGTTCGGCGGTCCCGATTGGAATCTCGCCAACCACCGTCACCATCATTTCGCCTTGAGGCGTTGTCAGACGGCGGGATACGGCAACGGTCGGGCCCAGTTGAGTCCGGGTATCGGTGACGGTTGCGCCGTTCAGCGGCTCGAGAAACACGGAGAAGCGGGCAAGACCATCGTCATACATCAGGCTGTTGACCTGGGTCTTGGTTTCCGGATCCTTGTGCGAGGAACTGCTGGTCAGTTCAAAGCCAGGAGGCAGCCAGTCGGAACGCCAGACCTGTGCGGTTTTGACCGCAGACGCCTTGTCGCTGTCGAGCGTGACTGTCTTGCAATCGGAGTTGGCTTGCAGGTCTTTATCAGATGGGACTTCAGAGGTATCCAGCCGCGTAAACTGGAATCTCTCAAGCAACTGCCCCTTGTCGTTCAACAGCAGCGACTTGAGCGGCAGGCCCGTTTCCTTGTCCAGATGCAGTTCGAAACCGTAGCGGTGCTGATCACGCGGCGTCAGCGATACGATCACCGCTTCACGCCCGGCCACGCGCGACTTGCCAATGACGGCAAGCTCATACCAGTTCTTCAGCTTTTGGGGATCGAGAGGGCGAGCGGCGGAATTGGGAGAATCCCCCAGACCCGCAATCAAGGTGCCGCTGACGCATTGAGTATGTCCATCAATGCGCACGACTTCCTGAGCCGAACCGTCGAGCTGAAGCAAACGCTCTCGGACCTGGCCATTCTGGACGCGATGCCAGATGTTGTGGGTAGAAAAGCTACCGTTACGCTCGTAAACGAATGTGCCGTGAAAGCTTTGCTGCTGCTCGGCCAGGCCCAGGCGGGTCAACCAGTCCTGAGCCTCGTCGGCGTGGGCTGGAACAATGAACCAGCCGCTGAGCAGAAGCGAAAGTAGAGGTATGGCGCGCATGATCCCCCTTAACGGTTTTCCAGGCTTGCTGCACGTGCATATGGCAGCGCGCTCTCGGTGCCTTTCAAGGCAGCCTGTTGAGCATGTTGACGCAGGTAACCTGGCAGACGCTGATCGTGCCAGCCTGGCTGACCTTGCAGTACGCCATTGGCCATTGGGCCAGTAGCTTCAGAACTCTCATTATAGCCTGCCAATACCGCCGGGCCTTTGACCTGAGGGGTAGCCAGCACTGGCTGATTGGATTGCTGAGCGAGTTCGACGCCGGCGATTTCGTCCTGGTTGTACAGACGAACACCTGCCAATACAGCAACGGTCACCGAAGCGGCTACAGCCAGACGACCGAGGCTGCGCCATGGGCCGCGTGTCACTTTGGCAGGGGTCGCTTCGTCTTCCAGCGCAGCTGAAACCGCCGCAGCGAGATCCAGACGTGGAAGCAACAGATCCTTGTGCATGGCTGCCCGAGCGATCTGGTAACGAGCCCAGGTTTCACGGGTTTCAACGTCGTCCAGTGCATTGAGCACTCGACGCAATTCCAGTTCGTCCGCTTCGTTATCCATCACTGCGGACAGCGATTCCTGCAGGGCTTCACGACTCATGGCGTTCCTCTCTTGGCTGTCGCCGCTGTCTTTAGTTTTCCTGCAACAACGGTTGCAGAGCTTTATCGATGGCCTCCCGGGCGCGGAAAATCCGGGAGCGCACGGTACCAACCGGACATTGCATGACGCTCGCGATGTCCTCGTAACTCAGACCATCGAATTCGCGCAAAGTTAACGCCGTGCGCAAATCCTCTGGCAGCTGCTGAATGGTTCGATGGACGGTGCCTTCGATCTCATCCCGCAGCAATGCACGTTCAGGAGACTCGAGATCTTTCAGGCCGTGATCGCCATCGTAGAACTCTGCATCCTCGGAACTTACATCGCTATCCGGCGGCCGACGGCCGCGTGAAACCAGATAGTTCTTCGCCGTGTTAATGGCGATGCGGTACAGCCACGTATAAAACGCACTGTCGCCGCGGAAATTTCCAAGCGCTCGATACGCCTTGATAAAGGCTTCTTGTGCGACGTCCTGGGCTTCATGGGTGTCGTGCACAAAACGCACGATCAACCCGAGAATTTTGTGCTGATACTTCAGCACCAACAGATCGAAAGCTCGCTTGTCGCCACGCTGAACGCGTTCGACCAGCTGCTGATCCTCTTCCTGGGTTAGCATGAACACTCCTCGATAAACTCGGAGGAGGCTTGCATGACCAAACGACCGGACTTGCAAACATAGACTCGGGCTTTTCGCAAAAGTTCTCCCCCTCCAAGCAAGTTTCCTGCGGGCTCTGATTTGGCACGCACGAAAAACGCAGCGCGGGATGAACCGGCTGCGCGAATAATCTTGTCATCGGCTCGCCGGCAAGAACCCAACCGCAGGTTCCGCATTGAAGCCGACACTGTCCCTTGTTTCGGGCAACTGTCTATTGATCTTGGGCCTTTGGCAAAAGTTCCAAATATTTATAGACGTGCCGCGCCGACATTGTGCAACCGTGAGCAGAAAAAGCGTGTTTCATCTGCGATACAGTCGCTTTTTCCCAAAACCGCTGAAAAAAACATCCGACAAAGCGTCGATATTTCTCCGTCACGGTAGTTTCACAATGCCATATCGGCCCGGCTATTGTGCCGCCCCACCCCTCTATATACTAGTGGGCTGTGTGGCTGTCTCGACTCGCCCATCCGCCTGTCCTGCGCCAACCCCGACCCGGGTCGCTTTGAGCGGAATCCTGAAATGAGCCAACAGTTTCAACACGATGTTCTGGTGATTGGCAGCGGCGCTGCCGGTTTGAGTCTCGCGCTGACCCTGCCCGGTCACTTGCGCATCGCCGTACTGAGCAAAGGCGACCTCGCCAACGGCTCGACCTATTGGGCCCAGGGTGGCGTCGCGGCCGTGCTGGATGATACCGACACCGTCGAATCCCACGTCGATGACACCCTGAATGCCGGCGGCGGCCTGTGCCATGAAGACGCCGTGCGTTTCACCGTCGAGCACAGCAAGGAAGCGATCCAGTGGCTGATCGACCAGGGCGTGCCCTTCACTCGTGACGAACAGTCCGGCACAGAAGATGGCGGCTTTGAATTCCACCTCACCCGCGAAGGCGGCCACAGCCATCGACGGATCATCCACGCCGCCGATGCCACTGGCGCTGCGATCTTCACAACCCTGCTGGCCCAGGCCAAAGAACGCCCGAACATCGAATTGCTCGAACAGCGGGTAGCGGTCGATCTGATCACCGAGCGTCGGCTGGGGCTGGAAGGCGAACGCTGCCTGGGCGCCTACGTGCTCAACCGCAAAACCGGGGAAGTCGATACCTTCGGGGCACGCTTCGTGATCCTGGCGTCCGGCGGCGCTGCCAAAGTCTATCTCTATACAAGCAACCCGGACGGTGCCTGCGGTGATGGCATCGCCATGGCCTGGCGTTCGGGCTGCCGGGTTGCGAACCTGGAGTTCAACCAGTTCCACCCCACCTGCCTCTATCACCCGCAAGCCAAGAGTTTCCTGGTGACCGAAGCCCTGCGTGGTGAAGGCGCTCATTTGAAGCTGCCGAACGGCGAACGCTTCATGCAGCGCTTCGACTCACGTGCAGAACTGGCGCCACGGGACATCGTCGCCCGCGCCATCGACCACGAAATGAAGCGTCTGGGTGTCGACTGCGTCTACCTCGATATCAGCCACAAACCCGAAGCCTTCATCAAATCGCACTTCCCGACCGTCTACGAGCGCTGCCTCGGATTCGGCATCGACATCACCAAGCAACCGATCCCGGTCGTGCCGGCGGCGCATTACACCTGCGGCGGCGTGATGGTCGATCAACAGGGCCGCACCGACGTGCCCGGTTTGTACGCCATCGGCGAAACCAGCTTCACCGGCCTGCACGGCGCCAACCGCATGGCCAGCAACTCGCTGCTCGAATGCTTCGTCTACGCCCGATCGGCGGCGGCGGACATTCTCGAGCAACTGCCCGACGTCGCGATCCCGCGCGCCCTGCCCGCCTGGGACGCCAGCCAGGTGACCGACTCCGATGAAGACGTGATAATCGCCCACAACTGGGACGAATTGCGGCGCTTCATGTGGGACTACGTGGGCATCGTGCGCACCAACAAGCGCCTGCAACGGGCCCAGCATCGCGTGCGTTTGCTGCTGGACGAAATCGACGAGTTCTACAGCAACTATAAAGTCAGCCGTGACCTGATCGAGTTGCGCAACCTGGCGCAGGTAGCGGAACTGATGATCCGCTCGGCCATGGAGCGCAAGGAAAGCCGTGGCCTGCATTACACCCTCGACTACCCGGACCTGCTGCCCGAAGCACTCGACACTATTCTGGTGCCGCCCACCTACGTCGGCTGAACTTGAGGCGTACCCGCAGGCGTCGGTGCAGATCCGCCGCCTGCGAATCCCGGGGCACGCAGATCGACCTGACCCGCCACTCACCGCGCAATCGAAAGCGCAGCACCACGATCAGTGGCAGCGCCAGACTGTCCGGGCGCAATTGCACCGCTTGCCAGCCATCGGCCCGGTTCCACAGTTGCCAGCCATCGGCGTCCCGGCGCAATCCGCAGAATGCCTTGGGATGACTCAGCAGGATGTGCCGCGGCAACACCCAGGCAGCATGGGCGAGACACGCGAAAACCCCGAGCGACCCGACCCAGAATGGAATCGATAACAGAAACAGAGAACCCAGCGCGAATGCCTGGGCCAGAAGATACGCCGCCAGCAACTGCCGTGAGGCATGCCAGCGGCATTCAAACGTGTTACTTGGGCTGGACACGATCCAGAATCATGCGAACCATGCGTTGCAGTTCGGGATCTTCCGATTCGCTGCGCTCCATGAACCAGCCGAACATGTCCTGATCCTCGCACTCGAGCAGGCGGACATACAGCGCGCGATCCACCTCGTTCAGATTGGCGTAGACCTCTTTCACGAACGGCACCAGCAACACGTCAAGCTCAAGCATGCCGCGACGGCTGTGCCAAAAGAGGCGATTCAGTTCAACTTGTTCGACCATGGAGCCCTCCTCAAATAGGCCGCAAGTATACAGGCCCGAAGCGGGCCGAACAGTCGGCTTTGGTCGGGCACCACCGATCCTTTATCAACTACCCATTTCAACACCACCCCCTTATGATGTGCCCCAGTCTATTTACCCTGCGATGACCCATGGCCGATTCTGCTTTTTTCTGCACCCTCTCTCATGAAGGCGTTCTCGCGGTTCGCGGCGCGGATGCCGGCAAATTCCTGCAAGGCCAGCTGACCTGCAACATCAATTACCTGAGTGATACCCAGGCCAGCCTCGGTGCCCGCTGCACGCAGAAAGGCCGGATGCAGTCGAGTTTCCGCATCGTGCTGGAAGGCGACGGCGTATTGCTGGCGATGGCCGGCGAGCTGCTGGAGCCGCAACTGGCGGATCTGAAAAAGTACGCGGTGTTCTCCAAATCGAAACTGACCGACGAAAGCGCCTCCTGGGTGCGCTTCGGTCTGGATCATGGCGATGCTGCCCTGAGCAGCCTGGGTCTGGAACTGCCGGCGAATACCGACAGCGTGGCTCGCCACGAAGGGCTGATCGCGATTCGCGTCTCCCCGAACCGTGCCGAACTCTGGGTGCCTGCCGATCAGGCCGACGGCATCAAAGGCAAGCTGTCCGCACAATTGATCGAAGGCGAACTCAATCAGTGGCTGCTGGGCCAGATCCGCGCCGGTATCGGCCAGGTCATGCCGAGCACCCGCGAGCTGTTCATCCCGCAGATGCTCAACCTGCAAGCCGTCGGCGGCGTGAGCTTCAAGAAAGGCTGCTACACCGGCCAGGAAATCGTCGCGCGCATGCAGTATCTGGGCAAGCTCAAGCGTCGCCTGTACCGCGTGCAACTGGACGCCAGTGAATTGCCGGAGCCGGGCACCCCGCTGTTCGCCCCGAGCCACGGCAGCTCCATCGGCGAAGTGGTGCTGGCCGCCCGTGCCGAAAAGAATATTGAACTGCTGGCGGTGTTGCAGGCCGAAGCTGCCGACGCAGGCGATTTGCATCTGGGCACGGCCGAAGGTCCGGCGCTGCACTTGCTCGACCTGCCTTACGAACTGGATCGCGACCGCGAAATCCAGCGCTGATCGCAGCATTTGTTGCAACACCCTAGAGAAACGACATGAGTGAGCTGGCGGATAAGGTCCAACAGGATTTGGTTGAGGCCATCGATAACGATGACCTGGTTCTGCCAACGTTACCGGAAGTGGCCTTGCAGATTCGCAAGGCCGCTGAAGATCCGGACATCAGCGTCAGCGACCTGAGCAAAGTGATCGGCCGCGACACGGCGCTGTCGGCGCGCCTGATCAAAGTGGTCAACAGCCCGCTGCTGCGCGCGACCCAGGAAGTTACCGACCTGCACACCGCCATCACCCGGCTTGGCGTCAATTACAGCAGCAACCTGGCGATCGGCCTGGTGATGGAGCAGATCTTCCACGCCCGCTCGGATGTGGTCGAACAGAAGATGCGCGAAGTCTGGCGCAAGAGTCTGGAAATCGCCGGCGTCAGCTACGCCCTGTGCCGCCGTTACACCCAGCTCAAGCCCGATCAGGCCGCGCTCGGTGGACTGGTTCATCAGATCGGCGTGCTGCCGATCCTGACCTATGCCGAAGACCACTACGAATTGCTGTCCGATCCGGTCAGCCTCAACCATGTGATCGACCACATTCATCCGTTGCTCGGCGACAAGCTGCTGCGGGTCTGGGAGTTTCCGGAGCGTCTGGTGGAGCTGCCGGGGCTGTATCAGGACCTCAAGCGCGAATCGCAGCAGATCGATTACGTCGACATCGTGCAAGTGGCCAGCCTGTATTGCCACAAGGACACCGACCATCCGCTGGCCCGCATCGATCCGTTCAGCGTGCCGGCATTCCGCAAGCTTGGCATCGATCCGGAAAACAAGGCGCTGTGCGCCGATCTGGAAGAATCGCGGTCGATGTTCTACTGATCAACCGGCGACAAAACTCACCCGCACTTTCAAACCTGCCTGCTCGCCATCGTGCAGACTGATCTGCGCCAGATGCGCGCGGCAGATTTCCCCGACAATCGCCAACCCCAGCCCGGAACCGGCCACCTGCTGGTTGCGCCGGTAAAAACGTTCGAACACCCGATCCCGCTCTTCCAGCGGAATGCCCGGCCCATCGTCTTCAACCTCCAGCACCGCCGGCGCCGTGACCCGCAGAATCACGTTGCCGCCCGGCGGCGTGTGCGCCAGCGCGTTGTCCACCAGATTGCTCAGCAACTCGTTGAGCAATGTCGGTTCGCCACGCAGCCAGACCGGCTCGTCCGCTTCCAGCGCCAAGGCAACGCCGCGAGCATGAGCCAGCGGTGCCATGGCCATGCCCAGTTCCCGCGCCAACTGACTCAGATCGAGCAACTGCGCCCCGCCCTCGGCGATCGCCCGGGCGCCGTTTTCCACCCGCGCCAGCGACAACAACTGGTTGGCCAGATGGGTCAGGCGATCCGTGCTTTGCGCCGAGGACTCCAGCGTGTCGCGCCAGGTCTGCGGCTCGTTTGAGCGCAAGCCCAGTTCAAGTCGCGCCTTGAGCGCCGCCAGTGGCGTGCGCAGTTCATGGGCCGCATCGGCGATGAATTGCGCCTGCCGCTCGAATTGCCCGCGCAGGCGTTCGGTAAAGTGATTGAGCGCCCGCACCAGCGGCCACAACTCGTGTTGCACCTCGACCAGCGGCAACGGCCGCAGGTCATCGGGCTGACGCTCTTCCACTGCCGTGCGCAAACGCTCGATCGGCCGCAGCGCCGCACTCACCGCAAACCACACCAGCAACAACGCGCCAATCGCCAGCATCCCGAGCCGCAGCAAGGTGTCGGCCGCCAGACTACGAGCCATGCTGACACGCGCCTCGTCGGTTTCGGCGACGCGGATTTCCGCCATGCCGTTCATGTTCGGCTCGCTCACTGCCTTGAGCAGACTCACCACACGTACGTTCTGCCCCTGATATTTCGCGTCGTAAAAGCGCGCGAGGGCGGGATAGCTGTCGGTTCTCGGGGTGCCCGGCGGCGGGCCCGGCAGGTTTTCGTAGCCGGAAATCAACTTCTGGTTGATGTCGTTGACCTGGTAATAGATGCGCCCCGCGCTGTCGTAAGCGAAGGTATCCAGCGCCACATAAGGCACGTCGGCACTGAGACTGCCGTCGCGCTGCGACAGACCGGCGGCGATGGTCCGCGCCGAGGCCAGCAGCGTGCGGTCATAGGCGGTGTCGGCGGCCTCGCGACCGTTCCAGTACGCGCTCAATCCGCTGGCGAGCATCAACACCACCAGCAACAGCGCGAGGTTCCACAACAACCGCCAGCGCAGGCTGCTGGGCTTATGCATCGCGGCTTTCCAGCAGATAACCCAGACCGCGGAAAGTCACGATGGCCACTGAATGGCCGTCGAGTTTCTTGCGCAGGCGGTGCACGTAGATTTCGATGGCATCCGGGCTGGCCTCTTCGTCGAGACCGAACACCTGCGCAGCCAGTTGTTCTTTGCTCATCACCCGACCCGGACGGGCAATCAACGCTTCGAGCACTGCCTGTTCGCGGGAGGTCAGCGTCAGCAATTCATCACCGAGGGTGAAGCGTCGGGTATCGAGATCGTAGGCCAGCACGCCGCAACGCTGCTGGCGTTCGCCGCCGAGCACGCTACGGCGCAACAGTGCTTTGACCCGCGCTTCGAGTTCGGTGAGTTCGAACGGTTTGGCCAGATAATCGTCAGCACCGAGATTGAGTCCATGGACCCGATCCTTTACGTCGCTGCGAGCGGTCAGCATCAGCACCGGCAGGTTCTTGCCCCGGGCCCGCAGGCGCGCCAGCACTTCAAAACCGTCCATGCGCGGCAGGCCGACATCAAGGATCGCCACCGCGTATTCCTCGCTGCCCAGGGCCAGGTCGGCAGCCACACCATCGTGCAAGACGTCCACGGTCAGGCCGGTGCTCTTGAGCGCCTGAGCGACGCTTTCGGCCAGCGGTAAATGGTCTTCGACGAGCAGGACACGCATGGATCTCTACCTCATTCAGGGATGGCCGACGCCATTCTTTGCGGCGGAGTTTACAGCCGCAACCGCCACTGTGAAGCCCGAAAACACGCGAAAGAATACTGAAAGGTTAGCGAAAGGTTGGGCCGTTAGAGTCGTTTCACCGAAGGTCCCGACTGCCGACCTTCGCCGTTTTGCCTGTACTTGCACCGTAGCTTCAAAACGTAGCTCTCGAAAAACGCCACGATGCGTTTTCGCCAATAAGAACAATAACGAGGTACTGCACCATGCTGTCGACACAGCTTCAGGTTGACCCGTTTCATTCTTCCTCTCGAATTTCCCCGTTTTCGCTTGTCAGCGCCATCCTCGGCTGCGCGGCGTTCAACCCGTCCGGGTCTGAGCCTGATAGCCTGCGCGCGCGCAACTGCCGCACCTGAAACATCCCCAAAAACAACAACTCCCGTGGAGACACTCATGAACCGATCCCTGCGCCGTTTCGCCCTCGCCGCCGGTTGCGTGCTGTTCGCCGGCCAACTGATGGCCGAACCGAAACGTCCGGAATGCATCGCCCCCGCCTCCCCCGGCGGCGGTTTCGACCTGACCTGCAAACTGGCGCAAAGCGCGCTGGTCAACGAAAAACTGCTGACCAAACCGATGCGCGTGACCTACATGCCCGGCGGTGTCGGCGCAGTGGCGTACAACGCCGTTGTGGCGCAGCGTCCCGCCGATGCCGGCACGCTGGTGGCGTGGTCCAGCGGTTCGCTGTTGAACCTGGCCCAGGGCAAGTTCGGTCGGTTCGATGAAACCAACGTGCGCTGGCTGGCGGCGGTCGGCACCAGCTATGGCGCCATCGCGGTGAAAAACGATTCGCCCTACAAAACGCTCGATGATCTCGTGCAGGCGCTGAAGAAAGATCCGAGCGCTGTGGTGATCGGTTCCGGCGGTACCGTCGGCAGCCAGGACTGGATGCAGACTGCGCTGATCGCCAAAGCCGCCGGGATCAACCCACGCGACCTGCGCTACGTCGCCCTCGAAGGGGGCGGCGAGATCGCCACCGCCCTGCTTGGCGGCCACATTCAGGTCGGCAGTACCGACATCTCCGACTCTATGCCGCACATTCAGAGCGGTGACATGCGCCTGCTGGCCGTGTTTGCCGAGAAACGCCTGGACGAGCCGGAAATGAAGGACATTCCTACCGCGCGCGAGCAAGGCTACGACATCGTCTGGCCGGTGGTGCGCGGTTTCTACCTCGGGCCGAAAGTCAGCGATGAAGACTACGCCTGGTGGAAAGACTCCTTCGACAAACTGCTGGCCTCGGAAGACTTCGCCAAGCTGCGTGATCAGCGTGAACTCTTCCCGTTCGCCATGACCGGTCCCGAGCTGGACACCTACGTCAAGAAACAGGTGGCGGACTACAAGGTGCTGGCCAAAGAGTTCGGCCTGATTCAGTGATCGTCTCTGTCTAGCGTCCATGGCCCTCTCGCCGGGGCCATGGCAGGAGTTCCCTCATGCTTATTCAACGCATTTTTGCCTCAGTGCTGTTGCTGGCCTGCGCCAGCCTGGCGCTGATGGCGTGGCCGTATCAGGCGGCTTTTTCCTACGAACCGGTCGGTCCTCGGGCATTCCCTCTGTTGATGTTGGGCCTGATGAGCCTGGCGCTGCTGTACATGGTGTTTCGCCCGGCGCCGATCAAACACAGCGATGACGAGCCGCCGCTGGATCGCGAAACCCTGACCAAGATCGCAATCTGCGTCGCCTTGCTGCTGGTGTTCGCCGGCTTGTTCGAACCGCTGGGCTTCATCCTCAGCAGCATTCTGATCGGCATCCCGATGGCGCGCCTGTACGGCGGGCGCTGGGTGCCCAGCGTCATTGTCACGACGCTGATGGCGATTGGTTTGTACGTGTTGTTCGACCGCGTGATGGACGTTCCGCTGCCCCTCGGCCTGCTCGACGTTCTGGAGAACTGATATGGATACTCTCGGTTATTTGGGTCAGGGCTTCGGCGTCGCGCTGAGTCCGTACAACCTGGTCACGGCCCTGACCGGCACGCTGATCGGCACCGTGGTCGGCTTGTTGCCGGGCCTGGGCCCGATCAATGGCGTGGCGTTGCTGATCCCGATCGCGTTCGCCCTCGGCCTGCCGCCGGAATCGGCATTGATTCTGTTGGCGGCGGTGTATCTGGGCTGCGAATACGGCGGCCGGATCAGCTCGATCCTGCTGAACATTCCGGGCGAAGCCTCCACCGTGATGACCACCCTCGACGGTTACCCGATGGCCCGCAAAGGCCTGGCCGGTGTGGCGTTGTCGTTGTCGGCGTGGAGTTCGTTCATCGGCGCCTTCATCGCCACCTGCGGCATGGTGCTGTTCGCCCCGCTACTGGCGAAATGGGCGATTGCCTTCGGGCCGGCGGAATACTTCGTGTTGATGGTGTTCGCGATTGTCTGTCTCGGCGGCATGGCCGGTGACCGACCGGTGAAAACCTTTATCGCGGCGTTGATCGGTCTGTTCCTTTCCAGCGTCGGCATCGACGCCAACAGCGGTGTGTACCGTTTTACCGGCGACAACATTCACCTGACTGACGGCATTCAGTTTGTGGTGCTGGTGCTGGGCCTGTTCTCGATCAGCGAAATCCTTCTGCTGCTGGAGAAAACCCATCGCGGCCAGGAAGCGGTGAAAGCCACCGGACGGATGATGTTCACCTTCAAGGAAGCGGCGTCGGTGTTCGTGGTGAACATCCGTTGCGGCCTGCTCGGTTTCATCATGGGCGTGTTGCCGGGTGCCGGTGCGACCCTCGCCAGCGCCGTGGCCTACATGACCGAGAAACGCATCGCCGGTGCCAGCGGCAAGTTTGGCCAGGGCGACGCCCGCGGTCTCGCTGCGCCGGAAACCGCCATCGGTGCCTCCGCTTGCGGCGCGCTGGTGCCGATGCTGACCCTCGGTGTTCCGGGTTCGGGTACCACAGCGGTGATGATCGGCGCCCTGTCGCTGTACAACATCACCCCCGGCCCGCTGCTGTTCCAGCAACAGCCGGACATCGTCTGGGGCCTGATCGCCTCGCTGTTCATCGCCAACATCATGCTGGTGATCCTGAACATCCCGATGATCCGCATCTTCACCCGCATCCTCGCCGTGCCGAACTGGGCGCTGGTGCCGGTGATCGCGATCATCACCGGGATCGGCGTGTACGCCGTGCATGCAACCACGTTCGACCTGTTCCTGATGGTCGGCATCGGCATCTTCGGCTACATCCTGCGCAAACTGGATTTCCCGCTGTCGCCAGTCCTGCTGGGGTTCATCCTCGGCGGCCTGATGGAGCAGAACCTGCGCCGGGCGCTGTCGATTTCCAACGGTGCGCTGGAGATTCTCTGGTCGAGCCCGATCACCTTCGGCGTCTGGGTGCTGACCGCGATCATGTTGCTGATGCCGCTGCTGCGTATCTGGCGCAAACGCTCGGCCGCGCAACGCGCCGTTGCCGATGTCTGATCGGCTCTCCCTCAAAACCTGGTGGGGAACCCCGCTGGTCGGTCTGCTTGGCGGTTTCATCGCCAGCCAGATCGGCTGGCCGCTGCCGTGGATGGTCGGCTCGTTGCTGGCGATCATCCTGGTGCGCTGCCTGACCCCGTGGCAATTGACAGAAATCCCTGGCGGCCGCAAGTGCGGCCAGTGGATCGTCGGCATCGGTATCGGCCTGCACTTCACCCCGCTGGTGATGGAGCAGGTACTCGGCCACTTCGGCCTGATCTTCTTCGGCGCACTGGTCACCAGTCTCTCGGCGGTGGTCGGCGTGTGGCTGATGCGCCGCACCGGCGAGGATCGCGCCACGGCGTTTTTCTCCAGCATGCCCGGCGGCTCCGGCGAGATGGTCAACCTCGGCGCCCGCAACGGCGCGCTGCTCAGCCATGTCGCGGCCGGGCAGAGTCTACGGGTGCTGGTGGTGGTGTTGTGTGTTCCGGCGGCGTTCAAGTATCTGCTGGGTGATGGCAATCCGATTTCACACGCCGGCAGCGTCGATTGGCGCTGGCTGGCGATTCTTTTTCCGGCGGGTGGCCTGCTCGCCTGGATCTGGCAACGCCTGCGTCAACCCAACCCATGGCTGTTCGGCCCGCTGCTGGTCAGCGCGGCGGTGAGCATCGGCTGGGATCTGCACATCGGTCTGCCCAATGGCGGCAGTCAGATTGGCCAGTGGTTGATCGGTAGCGGCCTGGGTTGCCACTTCAACCGGCAGTTCTTCCGCCGCGCACCATCGTTCATGGGACGCACGTTGATCGGCACGGCGCTGACCATGTTGATCGCGACCCTGGCGGCGTTGGGGCTGAGCGCAATGACGCATCTGGATCTGCGATCGCTGACCCTGGGCATGATGCCCGGCGGGATCGCCGAGATGAGCCTGACGGCGGAAACCCTGCAACTGTCAGTGCCGTTGGTGACGGCGATGCAGGTGATGCGGTTGTTGTTCGTGTTGTTTCTGGCGGAACCGTTGTTCAAGTATTGGAATAGAAACGGGGAATGTCCGTAAGTCATGTAGACGCCCAATACGCTTCAAGACCGGAGGAGCATGACTTGAAGCGTATTCTTAGCCCAATCAGGAAATATCGAATTTCCCCATCATCACTTCTACCGTTTTACCAGACACGCCGATGCGGCCTGTCAATCGAAACTCCAAGGCTTTATAACGGGTACCTTCGACGACTTCAGTGAGCGTGATCTCTCCACTAATCGCTCGGTAGTGCTCTTCGCCATCACCCACATCAACGAAGAAATCTACGTCAATACTGCCGGGCCCGAGAGCGTGCTTGCCACTCGCGAGGCCTTTTGGAAGCTTAAAAATAAGCGACGTAAAATATCTATCGATATCGATACGACCACCTGCAGCGAAATAGTTGTCGTCATCGTGGAGAAAAACATCTTGAGTGTCGATAACGTTTCGTGGGTCATCTTGATCAAACCGCGTAGTTCTTGCAAAAAGACTTCCCGACGCCTTCGGAAAGGACTTTACATTCTTGATTCTCAAATCTGTCATGACGATCTCCCGCTCCAATGTTTACCAGCGCACTCGACTGTGGACGCCGACTGCATAACTAAACGCGGGTTTCGCTTTTATATCTACTGTCAGAAATAACAGGTCGATGAAGCAATCCGACGGGCGGCTCTCACCACCCGAGAGACTTCAGAAGATTAATTAAACAACCGACGGCAGGCGCCACTCGATCGGCGCTTCGCCGTTCTGCTCGAGGAATTTGTTGGTGCGGCTGAAATGCCCGCAACCGAGAAAGCCGCGATAAGCCGACAGCGGCGACGGGTGCACCGAGGTCAGCACCAGATGCTTGGTGGCGTCGATCAGCTTCTGTTTACTTTGCGCATGTGCGCCCCAGAGCATGAACACCAGATGCGGTTGCTGCTGGCTGACCACTTCGATGATCCGGTCCGTAAAGAACTGCCAGCCCTTGTCCTTGTGCGCATTGGCGTTGGCGCGTTCGACGGTCATGGTGGTGTTGAGCATCAACACGCCCTGATCGGCCCAGCTCTGCAGATAGCCGTGGTTGGGGATGTCGATGTTCAGGTCGCGCTTCAGCTCTTTATAGATGTTGACCAGCGACGGCGGCGCCGGCACGCCCGGTTGCACCGAGAAGCACAAGCCGTGGGCCTGGCCCGGGCCGTGGTACGGGTCCTGGCCGAGGATGACCACTTTCACCTTGTCCAGCGGCGTCGAATTCAGCGCGTTGAAGATCATCGGGCCCGGCGGATAGATTTCCTTGCCGGCCGCCCGCTCCTGCTGCAGAAAAGTGCGCAACTCTGCCATGTAGGGCTGGTCGAATTCGGCACGCAGTGCCTCCTTCCAGCTCGGTTCGAGTTTGATACGGTCGTCAGCAGTCATGGTCATACCCGGCAAAAACAATGGGGCGAACCCTAGGAAAGCCGACCACGCTTGTCAATTGATCTGACGCAGATCCGGCACTTTCCCACACAGCGATCATACTGATCGTTCAAATTCCCGATCGAGGTCACGATGAATCTGCACTTCGAAGAACTCACCGGCACCGACGGCGCGCGCATCGGCGTGGCCACGCTGGATGCCGAAAAGTCGCTCAATGCGCTGTCCCTGCCGATGATCCACGCCCTGAGTGACAAATTGAACGCCTGGGCCAAGGATCCGCAAATCGTCTGCGTGCTGCTGCGCGGCAACGGCGCCAAGGCCTTCTGCGCCGGCGGCGAAGTGCGCAGCCTGGTGGAAGCCTGCCGAGCCCATCCCGGCGAAGTGCCACCGCTGGCCGCACAGTTCTTCAACGCTGAATATCGGCTGGATTACAGCCTGCACACTTACCCGAAACCGTTGATCTGCTGGGGCCATGGATATGTGCTCGGCGGAGGTATGGGCCTGCTGCAAGGCGCGAGCATCCGGATCGTCACGCCGAGCAGTCGTCTGGCGATGCCGGAAATCAGCATCGGCCTGTACCCGGACGTCGGCGCCAGTTGGTTCCTGTCGCGTCTGCCGGGCAAGCTCGGTCTGTTCCTTGGTTTGACCGGCGCGCACATGAACGGCCGCGATGCGATCGATCTGGACCTGGCCGACCGCTTCCTGCTCGACGAACAGCAGCAGGAACTGATCGACGGCTTGTTGCAGTTGAACTGGCAGGAACAGACCGCCATGCAGCTCAACAGCCTGCTCAAGGCATTGCAGCAGGAAGCCGTGGCGCAGATGCCGGAAGCGCAATGGTTACCGCGCCGTCGGCAGATTGATGAGCTGTTGGATGTCAGCGACGTGACCTGCGCGTGGAAAGCCATCAGCCTGCATCGGGACAGCAGCGACCTGTTGATTGCCCGTGCGGCGAAAACCATGAGCGAAGGCTCGCCATTGACGGCGCATCTGGTCTGGGAACAGATCATTCGTGCCCGCCACTTGTCGCTGGCCGAAGTCTTTCAAATGGAATACACCCTGAGCCTCAATTGCTGCCGGCATCCGGAATTCAGCGAAGGGGTCCGGGCGCGGCTGATCGACAAGGATCACAAACCGCACTGGCACTGGCCGGACATCGCCCGGGTGCCGGACGCGGTGGTCGAGGCGCACTTTCACAAGGTGTGGGAGGGGCGGCATCCGTTGGCGGATCTCTCCAGCTACTGAAATCCGGGCACAAAAAAAGCGGCGCTCAATGCGCCGCTTTTTTGCGGGGAGGTTACCAGCGGTTGCCGTGTCGGTTGTAATCGCCGCGTCCACTGTGACGGTCGTAGTTGCCACGACCCCGGCGATCATCCCAGCCGCCGCGACGGTGGTCGTCCCAGCGTCCGCGATCATGACCGTGCCAGCGACGGTTCTCGTAGTAACGCGGAGCCGGTTGGTAGTAACGAGGCGCCGAGTAATAGCGTGGAGCCGGTTGGTAATAGCGTGGTGCTGGCTGGTAGTAGCGCGGCGCCGAATAATACGTGCTGCCGCCGCTGTAATAGGTGCCACCGCTGTAATACGAAGGTGCCTGCGATGTGTAGACCTCTGAGCTGTAGTAGCCATCTCCGTAGGAATAAGGGACGCATCCGCCAAGGGAAAAAAGCATCACGGTAAACAGAAGAATTCGGCGATACATGGCGGCCTCCTGGACCGCGGGTAGCCACACCAGCGACGCTGGCAGGCGTCAGTCTTTCATTCGGCGACTGACGAAATATCTGACAGCGTTTTCGGCATCCGGTGCGTTTCTGCAACAACTTGAAACAAGTGATTCATGAAACCTTGTTCATGCAGAAACTCCGTCATTCAGCCGCTGATTAGTGGTGCCCACCGTGGTATCCGCCGCCGTGATAACCCCGTCCGTACCCGCCGCGATAGCCATGGCCGCCGTAATAATAGCGGGCGCCGCCGTAGTAGCGCGGACCGTAATAACCACCGTAGTAATAGGGTGAGTAATAGCCGGGATAGTAATAGGGCGTGGAGTAAACATCGTAGCCGCCGGCGTAGTAGTAACAACCGGACAGCCCTAGACCGAGCACTGCTCCCAGCAGCACCCGACGCAGCAATTTTGAAATACGCATGGCGGCCTCCTGAAAGACCTGTGACAGCAGTCGGCACAGACCGGCTGACAACAGATTTGACTGGCGGACCGGCAGCGAGTGCCCAACCCTCACGGGCATCGGATCAGCGGCAGCGGACGCTGCATGACGGTGCAACCGCGCACCAACACAAAGCGCCCACAGGCGTTCGCCGTCCGCCGCAACGTCACGAAAGCCCGTAGCAGAGGGCCCGACCCGACTTGGCACGCCTCTCGCTTTAGCAAACCCGTGCAGGAGTCATCACAGGTTCGCGGCACCACAATTTGCAATGGCTGACTAGGGTTCCGGCTCGCATCTGCGAGTGCTGGTCCGAGAGTTGGCGACCTCCAGTTGAGGTTACACGGCGGGACAAAAGCCCGGGAGACAAGCCACCGTTCGCGGTGCCGCGTTGCCTTCCTGTCCGCCCTCGATCAACTGGAGAAGCCACCATGTCCCGACTACGTTTGCCCGCCCTGCTCGCCGCCGCGTTCGCCGCGCTCATCAGCACTCAATCCCCCGCCGCGCAGAAAGACCATTTCAGCGTGTGCTGGACGATCTATGCCGGCTGGATGCCATGGGAATACGCCGGCAGCCAGGGCATCGTCGATAAATGGGCGAAGAAATACGGGATCAAGATTGATGTCGTGCAACTCAACGATTACGTCGAATCGATCAATCAATACACCGCCGGTCAGTTCGATGGCTGCACCATGACCAACATGGATGCGCTGACCATTCCGGCCGCCGGTGGCGTCGACAGCACCGCGCTGATCGTCAGCGATTTCTCCAACGGCAACGACGGCATCGTCCTCAAGGGCGAAGGCAAAAAAGTTGCCGACCTGAAGGGCATGGATGTCAACCTGGTCGAACTGTCGGTCTCGCATTACCTGCTGGCCCGCGCGCTGGACTCGGTGGACCTGACCGAGAAAGACCTGAAAGTGGTCAACACCTCCGACGCCGACATTTCCGCCGCCTTCAACACCGAGCAGGTCAACGCCGTCACCACCTGGAACCCGATGCTCTCGGACATCAAGGCCAAACCCGGCGTGACCGAAGTCTTCAACTCCAGCCAGATCCCCGGCGAAATCATGGACATGATGGTGGTCAACAGCGCCACCCTCAAAGACAACCCGGCGCTGGGCAAGGCGTTGACCGGCGCCTGGTTCGAAGTGGTCGATTTGATGAACGCCAGAAACGCCGCCGGCAAAGCCGCGCTTGAGCACATGGCCAAAGCTTCGGGCACCGATCTGGCCGGATTCCAGGCGCAACTGGACACCACCAAACTGTTCGCCACGCCGAAAGAAGCCCTGGCGTTCGCCACCAGCAAGCAACTGCCGGAAACCATGCGCAAAGTTGCCGAGTTCTCGTTCCAGCACGGCTTGCTCGGCGAAGGCGCCAAAGACACCAGTGCCGTCGGCATGTCCTTCGCCAACGGCGTGACCAGCGGTGACACAGGCAATCTCAAGCTGCGTTTCGATCCGACTTACGTGCAGCTGGCCGCCGACGCCAAGCTGTAAGCCACGGAGGATTTGGCCATGCGCCTGATCAATCGTCACCCGGATCGACCGAGTCGCCTGTTGCTGGTGATCCTGCCCTTCGCCCTGGTGCTGTTCGCCTACTTCATGGGCTCGGCCGAGCGCCTGGCGGACAACCCCAACGACAAACTGCTGCCCAGTGCGGTGCAGATGAGCGATGCGGTCAAACGCCTGGCATTCAATGCCGATAGTCGAACCGGCGAATACCTGCTCTGGCAGGATACCGCGTCGAGTCTCGGACGCCTGGCCATCGGCCTCGGCATCGCGGCGCTGGCCGGGTTGTGCCTGGGCATGGCGGCCGGCACCCTGCCGCTGTTCGGCGCACCGTTGTCGCCGATGCTGACGGTGCTGTCGATGGTGCCGCCGCTGGCCATCCTGCCGATCCTGTTCATCGTCTTCGGCCTCGGCGAGCTGTCGAAAGTGATGCTGATCGTGATCGGCATCACCCCGGCCCTGGCCCGAGATCTGGAACAGCGCGCCCGGGACATCCCCGTCGAACTGCTGATCAAGGCGCAGACCCTTGGCGCCTCGACCTGGACATTGATGCTGCGTGTGGTGCTGCCGCAACTGTTGCCGCGTCTGCTGATCTCGCTGCGGCTGATGCTCGGTTCGGCGTGGCTGTTCCTGATCGCCGCCGAAGCCATCGCCTCCACCGACGGTCTGGGCTACCGGATTTTCCTCGTGCGCCGTTACCTGGCGATGGACGTGATCCTGCCGTACGTGGTCTGGATCACCCTGCTCGCCTGGCTGATGGATTGGGGCCTCAAATACCTGACCCGTCGGGCATTTCCCTGGTATGAGGGGGCCGCCAAATGAGCTTCATCACGGTGAAAAACGTCTGGCAGCAATACGCCGACCAAGTGGTGCTCGAAGGCCTGAACCTCAACGTCAACGAGGGCGAGTTCTGCACGCTGGTCGGTGCTTCGGGCTGCGGCAAGTCGACCTTCCTGCGCCTGCTGCTGGGGCAGGAAACCGCCAGTCGCGGCGAGATTCTGCTCGACGGCCAGCCGCTGGCCCGAGAGCCGGATGCCAGCCGTGGCGTGGTGTTCCAGCGTTACTCGGTATTCCCGCATCTGAGCGTGCTGGACAACGTTGCGATCGGCCTGGAATTGCCGCGCGCTCCGCTGCTCGGGCGCTTGTTCGGAAGCGCGAAAAAAGACGCCCGCGAACAGGCCTCGGCGCTGCTGCACAAAGTCGGCCTCGGCCATGCGCTGGACAAGTACCCCGCGCAGCTCTCCGGCGGCATGCAACAGCGGCTGGCGATCGCCCAGGCGCTGATCATGAAACCGCGGGTTTTGCTGCTCGACGAACCGTTCGGCGCGCTCGATCCGGGCATTCGCAAGGACATGCACGCGCTGCTGCTGGCGCTCTGGCGCGAAACGCAACTGACCGTGTTCATGGTCACCCACGACCTGTCCGAAGGCTTCAGCCTCGGCACCCGCCTGCTGGTGTTCGACAAGGTCCGCCTCGACCCGCACGCCCCCGGCGCCTATGGCGCCCGCATCACCTACGACATCCCTTTAAACAGCGACCGTCGCGCCCAACGCGCCGCCGTCGACGCCCTGCCCGCCGCGTTGGCCGGCACCCTTCGTATTGCCTGAGAGGACTGCTCCCATGACTGATTCGACCCAACTGTTTCCACCCTTCGCCGAAGAAACCCTGCCCGGCGGCGGCCACCGTTCCTTCGTCCTTAAACGCGGCCAGTTGCTGCGCCTGACCGACCTGCGCGGCGGTGCCAACGTCAGCCTGACCTTGCTCAACGCCAACGAGAAAACCGAGCGCCTGAACCTGCCCGACAGCCTCAAGTGCCAACACACCGCCAAGCTCACCACCGGCCATTGCCTGTACTCGGACATGGGTCGGGTGCTGGCGGCAATCACCGCCGACACCTGCGGCTGGAGCGACAGCCTCGGCGGTGTACTGTGCGCCGAGGAAGTCGCGGAAAAATACGGTCAGGGCCGCTATCAGGAACTGCGCAACGGCTTCTTTCGCAACGGCACCGACAACCTGCTGGTGGAGCTCGGCAAGTGGGGGCTGGGCCTGTCCGACCTGCTGATGACCCTCAACCTGTTCAGCCGGGTCAACGTCGATGACAACGGGCGTTTGCACTTCGTCGAAGGCCACTCGCAGGCCGGTGACTACATCGAACTGTATGCACCGATGGACACCCTGGTTGTGCTCACCGCCCTGCAACATCCGCTGGATCCGTCGCCGCAATACGCCCCCAAACCGCTGAAGCTGAGTTGGATGAACGCCGACCCGAGCGTCGCCGAGCACTGCCGTACCTCGCGCCCGGAAAACGAGCGCGGCTTTATCAACACCGACCGTTTGTTCGCCTGAGGATCGTCGCCATGTCAGTTGCTATCGCCACTTCGCAAAAACAACCCGACACTGCGGTGTACCGCGCCACCATTCCCGCCGGCGAACCCTGGCTGATGGAGGTCAAGGCCGGCCAGACCCTGCGCATCCTAGACCTGGAAGGCAATCAGGCAGTCGATACGCTGTTCTACAGCCTCGCCAATCCACGTGAACGCTACGACGTGCAACGCACATTGCGCCGACAAAACAACGTCTACCTGAGCACCGGCAGCGTTTTGTATTCCAACCTCGGCAAACCGATGCTGACCCTGATAGCCGACACCTGCGGCCGCCACGACACCCTTGGCGGTGCCTGCGCGCAAGAGAGCAACACCGTGCGCTACGCCCTGGAAAAACGCTACATGCACAGCTGCCGCGACAACTACCTGCGCGCCTGCGCCCACGACTGGCGTCTGGGCAAAGGTGACATCGGGCCGAACATCAATTTCTTCATGAACGTGCCGGTGACTGCCGAGGGTGGCCTGACCTTCGAAGACGGGATTTCCGCCCCCGGCAAATACGTCGACCTGCGCGCGGAGATGGACGTGATCGTGCTGATCTCCAACTGCCCGCAACTGAACAACCCGTGCAACGCCTACAACCCGACACCTGCGGAGCTACTGGTATGGAACTGAAATTCGTCCGTCTGCGCCGTTGGCTTTTTGCCCTGTGCCGGGCCCGTTCCGGCCAGTGTCTGAAATCCCCAAAACACCCCTGAACCCTGTGGGAGCTGGCTTGCCAGCGATGGCGTCGGCACAGCCAACATTGATGATGACTGACACACCGCCATCGCGGGCAAGCCCGCTCCCACAAGGTCAATGGTGACTTTCGAATTGTGATTTTGCCGTCGGGGACGACCCCGGCGCTCATCGAAAAACTGCGGGACGGCCCGCATCCCCTTCAGGGGTTTTGCCATGTTCAAAAAAGTCCTGATTGCCAACCGTGGCGCGATTGCCTGCCGCATTCTGCGCACCTTGCGTGAACTGCACGTCGAAGGCGTCGCGGTGTACTCCGAAGCCGATGCAGCCAGCCTGCACATCCTGCAAGCCGAAGAAGCCCACAGCCTCGGCGAAGGCGCAGCGGCCGGCACCTATCTGGCCGTGGACAAGATTCTCGCCATCGCCAAAGCCACTGGCGCCACCGCGATCCACCCCGGCTACGGCTTCCTCTCGGAAAACGCCGCGTTCGCCGAAGCCTGCGCAAACCATGGCATTGCCTTCATCGGCCCGACACCGGAGCAACTGCGAGTGTTCGGCCTCAAGCACACCGCACGGGCCCTGGCCAAACAGCACGGCGTGCCGATGCTCGAAGGCACCGAACTGCTCAACAGCCTCGATGCTGCACTGATTGCCGGCGCGCAGGTCGGTTATCCGGTGATGCTCAAAAGCACTGCTGGTGGCGGCGGCATCGGCATGCGTGTGTGCCGTAACGCCAGCGAACTGAGCGAGTCGTTCGAGGCAGTGAAGCGCCTCGGCCAGAACAACTTCAGCGACGCCGGGGTGTTCATCGAGAAGTACATCCAGCGTGCGCGGCATCTGGAAGTCCAGGTGTTCGGCGACGGCCACGGCGCGGTGATCGCCCTCGGCGTGCGCGACTGCTCGGTGCAGCGGCGCAATCAGAAAGTCCTCGAGGAAACCCCGGCACCGAACCTGCCCGACGGCATGGCGGATGAGCTGTGTGCGGCGGCGATCAAACTGGCCAAAGCGGTGAATTACCGCAGCGCCGGTACCGTCGAATTCGTTTTCGACAGCGATGCGCAGCGCTTCTATTTTCTGGAAGTGAACACCCGGTTGCAGGTCGAACACGGCGTTACCGAACAGGTGTGGGGCGTCGATCTGGTGCGCTGGATGATCGAGTTGGCGGCCGGTGACTTGCCGCCGCTGGCCGAGTTGTTCGCAGGTTTGCGACCGCAGGGGCATGCGATTCAGGCGCGGCTGTATGCCGAGGATCCTGGGCGCGATTTCCAGCCCAGCCCAGGCTTGCTGACAGCGGTCGATTTCCCCGTCGCCGATGGCCGGCATCTGCGCATCGACACCTGGGTCGAGGCCGGTTGCGAGATCCCGCCCTACTTCGATCCGATGATCGCCAAAGTCATAAGCTGGGCGCCGACCCGCGAACAGGCCCGCGCCGATCTGCATCAGGCGCTCGGCGACAGCCTGCTGTACGGCGTGGAAACCAACCGCGACTACCTGCGGCAGATTCTGCTCGATGCGCCGTTTGCCAGCGGCGAGCCCTGGACCCGTTGCCTGGAAGGCCTGGTGTACCGGGCCAACACGTTTGAAGTGCTGAGCGCCGGCACCCAGACCAGCGTCCAGGACTACCCCGGTCGCCTCGGCTACTGGGCGGTCGGCGTGCCACCTTCGGGGCCGATGGACAGTCGCGCGTTGCGTCTGGGCAATCGTTTACTGGGCAACGATGAAGGCCTGGCGGCGCTGGAAATCACCATGAGCGGGCCGTTGCTGCGCTTCAATTGCGATGCGGTGGTGGCGGTGACGGGGGCGCCGTTGGCGCTGACCCTCGACGGCGAAGCGGTGCCGATGAACACCGCGCTGTTGATTGAAGCGGGCAGCCAGTTACATCTCGGCGGTTTGCTCGACGCCGGCGCCCGCAGCTACCTGTGCCTGCGCGGCGGCCTGCAGGTGCCGAACTATCTGGGCAGCAAAAGCACCTTCACCCTCGGTCAGTTCGGCGGTCATGGCGGGCGAGCCCTGCGTGCCGGGGACGTGTTGCACCTGGCCCCACTGAGCGACCGAAGCGCCGCGCAGACGCTGGCCCCGCATCACGTCAGAGAACTGCCCGCCGTGCGCCGGATCCGGGTGATCTACGGCCCCCACGGCGCGCCGGAATACTTCACTGAAAACTACATCGGCACCTTTTTCGCCACGCAATGGGAAGTGCATTTCAACTCCAGCCGCACCGGCGTGCGCCTGATCGGGCCGAAACCAGAGTGGGTGCGCGCCGACGGCGGCGAGGCCGGGCTGCATCCCTCGAACATCCACGACAATCCCTACGCCATCGGCGCCGTGGACTTCACCGGCGACATGCCGGTGATCCTCGGCCCGGACGGCCCGAGCCTTGGCGGTTTCGTGTGCCCGGTGACGGTGATCGAGGCCGATCTCTGGCAACTGGGTCAACTCAAGGCCGGGGACAAAGTGCAGTTCGTGCCCGTCGATCTCAAGACCGCACGCGATCTCGCCCTCAATTGGGACACCTGTGGGAGCTGGCTTGCCAGCGATGGGGCCCGAGCAGACACCGAGTCAACTTCATCGCTGGCAAGCCAGCTCCCACAGGCCCTGGTTTCGCCTGTGGTTCTGGAATTGGGTCAGTACGACAAGCGGCTGGTCGGGCGTGTGTCCGGCGATACCCATCTGCTGCTGGAAATCGGCGCGCCGGAACTGGATCTGGTCCTGCGCTTTCGCGCCCATGCCCTGATGCAGGCGCTGGAAGGCAAAAACCTGCACGGCGTGATCGACCTGACACCGGGCATTCGTTCTTTGCAGATCCACTACCAGCCCGAACAATTGCCGCTGGCCGATCTGCTCGGCATCGTCGCCGGTGAATGGGATGCGGTGTGCGCCGCCCAGGACTTGCAAGTGCCGTCGCGAATCGTCCACTTGCCCCTGTCGTGGGACGATCCGGCCTGCCAGTTGGCGATCGAGAAATACATGACCACCGTGCGCAAGGACGCGCCGTGGTGCCCGAGCAACCTGGAGTTCATCCGCCGCATCAACGACCTGCCGAACCTCGACGAGGTGCAGCGCACGGTGTTCGACGCGAGCTATCTGGTGATGGGCCTCGGTGATGTGTATCTCGGCGCACCGGTCGCCACGCCGCTCGACCCGCGCCATCGGCTGGTGACCACCAAGTACAACCCGGCGCGCACCTGGACCGCCGAGAACTCGGTGGGCATCGGCGGCGCCTACATGTGCGTCTACGGCATGGAAGGCCCCGGCGGTTATCAGTTCGTCGGGCGTACCTTGCAGATGTGGAACCGCTATCGCGCAGTCGCCGCGTTCGACGGCAAACCGTGGCTGCTGCGGTTTTTCGATCAGATCCGTTTCTACCCGGTCAGCGCCGAAGAACTGCTGCGCATCCGCCGCGACTTTCCCCTCGGCCGCTTCGAGCTGAACATCGAACAGAGCCAGCTCAACCTCGGCGACTATCAAGGGTTTCTCAACCGCGAAGCCGAGAGCATCCACGCCTTTCGCCTGCAACAACAAGCCGCGTTCAACGCCGAACGCGAACGCTGGATCGCCAGCGGCCAGGCGCACTTCGACAGCGAAGAGGCCGTGCCGCAAAGCCACGAAGAAACACCGCTGGCCAGCGGTCAGCAGAGTGTCGACAGCCACATCGCCGGCAATCTGTGGCAGGTCCAGGTCGAGGTCGGGAGTCGCGTCGCGGCCGGTGATGCGCTGGTGATTCTGGAGTCGATGAAGATGGAAATCCCCGTGCTCGCGCCGCTGCCCGGCGTGGTCCGGGAGATTCGCGTGCAACCTGGTTCGGCGGTACGCGCCGGTCAACGGGTCGTGGTGCTGGAACTCGACTGAACCCATTTGCCAAAGGATCAACCCATGAATCTGCAACTCGATGCCCTGCGCCAGGCCTACCGCTCTGGCGACACCACACCCCGGCAATTGCTGTTGGCGTTGCGGGAAAAAGCCGCTGCGCTGAACCCGGATTATCACCTGTTCATCCACCTGCTCAGCGCCGAGGAAATGGAGCCTTATCTGGCCGCCCTCGACGGTCGCGATCTCGACAGCCTGCCGTTGTATGGCGTGCCGTTCGCGATCAAGGACAACATTGATCTGGCCGGTGTCCCGACCACCGCTGCATGCCCGGCGTTCGCCTACGTACCGGAACGTTCGGCGACCATCGTCGAGCAGCTGCTGGCGCTGGGCGCGATTCCGCTGGGCAAGACCAATCTCGACCAGTTCGCCACCGGCCTCAACGGCAGCCGTTCGCCCTATGGCGTGTGCCCGAACAGCGTGTTGCCGGAGTATCCGTCGGGCGGTTCAAGCGCCGGCTCATCGCTGGCCGTGGCGCTAGGCGTGGCCAGTTTCGCGTTGGGCACCGACACCGCCGGCTCCGGCCGGGTGCCGGCGGCGTTGAGCAATCTGGTTGGATTGAAGGCCAGCAAAGGCCTGATCTCCACCGCCGGCGTGCTGCCGGCCTGTCGCACGCTCGATTGCGTCACCACGTTCACCGCAACGGCGCGGGAAGCCAGTCAGCTACTGGCGCTGACCGCGCGCCTCGATCCACGGGACGAATACAGCCGCAGCAATCCGTCATGGAACGACGGCTCCGCGTTCGGTGCGCCACGGCCGTTTCGCTTCGGTGTACCGCGTGCGCAAGACCTGGAATTTTTCGGCTGTGAAGAAGGCCCGCAGCTGTTCGGCGACGCCATCGACTGTCTGAAAGCTCTGGGCGGTGAAGCGGTCGAGCTGGACTTGTCGCCGTTCCTCGAAGCGGCGCGGTTACTTTATGAAGGGCCTTGGGTGGCCGAGCGCTACAGCGTGGCCGGCGAATTGATGGAAGAAAATCCCGCATCGGTGCTGCCGGTGATCCGCGCGGTGCTGGCCAAAGCACCGGCCGTCAGCGGCGTGCAGACGTTCCGCGCGCAATATCGCCTGCAAGCGCTGAAAGCCGTTTGCGATAAAGCACTGGAAGAACTCGACTGCGTGCTCACGCCCACCATCGGTCGTCCGGTGACGCTGGAGGAACTGGACGCCGAACCGGTGCTGCGCAATTCCGAACTGGGCTACTACACCAACTTCATGAACCTGCTCGATTACGCCGCCGTCGCCGTGCCCAGCGGTTTCATGGCCAACGGGCTGCCGTGGGGCGTGACGCTGTTTGGCCGGGTGTTCACCGATCAGTACTTGCTGGGTGTTGCCGATGCCTTGCAGCGCCAGCAGGATCGCGCGCTGCCGACGCCGAACAATCCGGCGCGCCATGACCGTGCACGACTGGTGGTCTGCGGCGCGCATCTGGACGGGCTGGCCCTGAACTGGCAACTGCGCCAGCGCGACGCACGCCTGATCGAGGCCACCTACAGCTCGAAGGACTACAAACTCTATGCCCTGGCCGGCGGCCCACCGTTGCGTCCGGGGATGCTGCGCGTGGCCGAAGGTGGCGTGGCCATCGAGGTGGAAGTCTGGGAATTGCCGAGCCGTGAGCTGGGCTCGTTCCTGACCGGCATCCCGGCGCCGCTGGGCCTGGGCAAGGTGCAACTGGCGGATGGCCGATGGGAAAGCGGATTCATCTGCGAACCTTACGGTCTGGAAGGTGCAATCGATATCAGCCACTTGGGTGGTTGGCGAGCGTATCTGCAAACCGGAAACTGATCCGAACACCGCCCCCCTCTCGTTCCGGGAGGGGGCTGGATGAGCGAGCCATTCTCCAGACACCCCTGCCCGGCTGATCCCCCCGCATTTCAGGCACAAATCCCGCAGTCTTTTCCCCGCCGTGCCACTAGAATGCTGCCCATCGGGTCACTGTCAACGGAATTGCCAATGCCGCTCAGATCTGCGTTTCACTCCCAACGTTCGCTGGTACTGACCCTCGTCGCCCTCCTCGGCGCAGGTTTCCTCGCCACCTCCCTGCTCAGCTACTACGCCTCGCGGGCATCGATCCGCGACAACATCGTCAACACCGAACTGCCGCTGACGTCCGACACGGTGTACTCGGAAATCCAGAAAGACCTCGTCAGACCGATCCTGATTTCCTCGATGATGTCCCGCGACACCTTCATGCGCGACTGGGTGGTGAACGGCGAGAAAGACAGCGACCAGATGACCCGTTACCTCGACGAGGTCATGACCCACTACGGCGCCTACACCGCGTTCTTCGTCTCCAACAGCACCCACACCTACTACCACGCCAAGGGCGTGCTCAAGCAGGTGAAAATCGACGAACCGCGTGACGCCTGGTACTTCCGCGTGCGCGACATGAAGGATCAGTACGAGATCAATGTCGACCCGGATCTGGCCAACAAAGACAACATGACCTTCTTCATCAACTACAAGGTCTACGACTACAACAATCGCTTCATCGGCGCCGCCGGCGTAGGGCTGACGGTGGACGCGGTAATCAAGCTGATCGACAAGTACCAGCAGCGCTATCAACGCAGCGTTTACTTCGTCGACACCTTCGGCCGACTGGTCTTGACCGGCGCCGAGGGTGGGCCGGAAGGGGCGCCAGTCGGGAAAAGCCTGAACGACCTCGAGAGCATGAAAAGCCTGGTCAGCCAGCTGCCCAAACCCCACAGCGGCAGCTACGAATATTCCACCCACGGCCAAGGACATTTCCTCAACGTGCGGTTCATTCCGGAGCTGAACTGGTACCTGTTTGTCGACAAACGCGAAGACGGCGCACTGAGCGAAATCCGCCAGTCGCTGTACCTCAACCTGCTGATCTGCCTGCTGGTGACGTTGATCGTGCTGGCCCTGGTCAACCGCTTGATCCGCCGCTATCAGGAAAAAATCCACGCCCAGGCCACCCTCGACAGCCTCACCGAACTGCCCAACCGCCGTGGCTTCGACCTGCTCGCCGTGCAAGCGCTGCACGAAGCTCACCGCGAGCCGAAACCGCTGACGGCGCTGCTGCTGGATCTGGATCACTTCAAGGTCTTGAACGACACCTACGGACACATGGCCGGCGATCAGGTGCTGATCGGTTTTGCCCGGGATCTGCAAAGTTGCCTTCGGCATTCCGACATCGTCTGTCGTTGGGGCGGTGAGGAATTTATCGTTCTGCTGAAGGACACCGACGGCGAGACCGGTCAGAAGATTGCCGAGAAGATCCGCCAGCACGTCGAACAGCATGAATATGCCTACAACGGTCACACCCTGAATCTGACGGTCAGCATCGGCGCCACCACCCTGCAACCGGATGACACCTTGCACAGTCTGCTGTCCCGGGCCGATCATGCGATGTACCGGGCCAAACAGACCGGCCGCAACCGCACCTGCGTGGAAATGCCTCACTCGACCTATGCCTGACATTCATGAACAAACCTGACCTCTGCCCGGCCTGCGGCGCACGCAACGACTGCAGCCTGGCCGACCCGCGCACCGCCGACCGTGCCTGCTGGTGCTACGGCGTTTCCATCGACCCGGCAGTGCTCGAAGCCTTGCCGGCGGAACTGCGCGACCAATCCTGCCTGTGCCCGCGTTGCGCTCAGGTCGAGGCGCAACTGCAAGCGGCCAGGCCGTCGATCCCGTAAGATGCGCGGCCCGCTTCCTGCCGATTCCTGATCATGCGCGTCGACCGTTTCCTCAGTAACCTGCCCCGCTACAACCGCAAGCAGGTTCGCCTGTTGCTGGCGGAAAAGCGCGTGCGCATTGACGGAAAAGTCGTCAGCGATCCCCACAGCGAAGTCCTGGAATTCAGCCGCGTCGAAGTCGACGACAAAGTGCTGCAAAGCGGCAAGTCGGCGCGCTATTTCATGCTGTACAAACCGCAAGGCTGCGTCAGCGCCACCCGCGATCCCGAGCATCCGACCGTGCTCGACCGGATCCACGAGCCGGACAAGGACGACCTGCACATCGCCGGGCGCCTGGACTTCAACACCACCGGATTGATGCTGATCACCAACGACGGCAACTGGTCGCGGCGCCTGACCCAGCCGCAGACCAAATTGCCGAAGGTCTATTACGTCGAGACCGAACAGGAGATCGGCCCGGAATATGCGATCAAGTTCGCTGAAGGGATCTACTTCGCCTTCGAAGACCTGACCACCCAACCGGCGCAGTTGCAAGTGCTCGGCCCACGAACGGCGCGGCTGAGCATCGTCGAAGGTCGTTACCATCAGGTGAAGCGCATGTTCGGTCACTTCAACAACAAAGTGTTGCGCCTGCACCGCGAATCCATGGGCCCGCTGCCGCTGGATCACGCGCTAAAACCGGGCGAGTACCGCGCCTTGCGCACCGAAGAGATTCATTTGTTCTAAGCAGCCGACCGCTCAGCAGAAGTTGTCGAACAATTTACCAACGGCACTTGCGCGATCCGGATCCCCCTGCTTGAATCAGGTCGTCGGCCAAATTGTGACCGATAAGTCACACATAACATCCAAGAAACTTTTTGTCGGTAGACAGCCCATCAGGGCTGCGCCTCAGCCGGCAGACTGCCCGCCAATAACAACACCCGTCGACCTGCCGTACCGGATCGACATGGGCCACAAAATTCCAGGCATATGCCTACCTGTCACAAAGCTCGTGCAATCTCATTTGCGCGCATACCCGCTTGCTTGCCAGGAGTCTTATGACATGAGGCCAGAAATCGCTGTGCTGGATATACAGGGTCAGTATCGGGTTTACACGGAGTTCTATCGCGCAGACGCCGCAGAAAAGACCATCATCCTGGTCAACGGCTCGATGGCCACGACTGCGTCGTTTGCACAAACCGTGAAAAATCTGCACCCGCAATTCAACGTGGTCTGCTACGACCAGCCCTACGCGGGCAAGTCGAAAGTCCACAACCGCCACGAGAAACATCTGACGAAAGAAGTCGAAGGTCTGATCCTGCTGGAGCTGATCGATCACTTCGCGGCCGAACACGTGCTGTCGTTCTCCTGGGGTGGCGCTGCGACCATGGTCGCCCTCGCGCATCAGCCTCGGCGCATCGAAAAAGCCGTGATCAGCTCGTTCTCGCCAGTAATCAACGCGCACATGCTCGATTACCTCGAACGCGGCGTCGAATGCCTCGGCAAACGCGACGGCGATCGGGTCGGCCACCTCGTCAACGACACCATCGGCAAACACCTGCCGTCGCTGTTCAAGCGCTTCAACTATCGCCACGTCAGCAGCCTGGCCGAGCACGAATACGGGCAGATGCATTTCCACATCAACGACGTGCTGCACAGCGACCGTCAGTGCTATCTGAACGCGGCGAAGAAAATCAACGTGCCGGTGCTGTTCATGAACGGCGAATGGGACGAGTACACCGCCGCTGAGGATGCGCGCCTGTTCGGCAGCCACGTGGCGCAGAGCACCTTCACCACCCTGCAGGCCACCGGGCACTTCCTCGACATGGAACACAAATCGGCCTGCCGGGACAGCCAGAACGCCCTGCTCGGTTTCCTGAAACCGGCGCAACAGGCCAGCCGAACGCGTTACCAGTTTGTCCAGGATCACCATGCATTGGCCATTTGAAACAGTGTCGTCGCGAGCAAGCCTGCGGGGCTGAGATTAAGCCGTCCTCCAGCCCGCAGCGCTTGCCCGCGATTGACCGATTTCGGCTCTGTTTCAAGACTTTCCGTAGTTCGCGTGCAAAGAAAACTTCAAATCCGTGGCCGAGTCTGGTACAAAGTCAGCCGCTCTGAGCGGGTGTCGTATAATGGCATTACTCCAGCTTCCCAAGCTGATAACGAGGGTTCGATTCCCTTCACCCGCTCCAATCGAATTTATGTCCTGCGTCGTGGTTTGACGGGGGATGAGCAAACAGAAAAAACCGGCCTTGATGGCCGGTTTTTTTGTGTCCGGGATTTGAGTTTTCATTAGTAAATCCAAAGATCGCTACCGTCGAAACAACCCTGCCCCTAATGCTCTATCGTGATCAGCTTATCGCTGCAAATTCCCCATACGCATGATCCTTCTCCGACGGCGAAATCAGGATTAAACCCTCTAAGCTACGCTCCGTATCCAGGCTAAATAAGCTGGTAACCAACCGGAAGAGGGATCGACCATGAACGACACCGCTATCCCCGAGGGCTTCACTCCGCTGACCCGCAGCAGTCCGCTGCTCGACTTGCTTGGCCCGATCTATACCAGAGGCAGTGGCTTGCAACTTGAAATCGGTCTGCGGACAGACTCACGACATGCCAACGGACGGGGCACGTTGCATGGCGGTGTATTGGCGACTTTGGCGGATGTCGGCATGGGTTACGCCATGGCATTCTCCAGCGACCCTCCCCTGCCATTGATCACGGCGAGTATGACCCTGGACTATCTCAGCGCGGTGCAGATCAATGAGTGGCTTGAGGTACGCGTTGAGCACTCCAAAAAAGGACGGCAGCTGGCGTTTGCCACTGTTGGGTTGCATGTCGGTGATCGAATGGTTGCCCGTGCCAGTGCGGTGTTCGCGGTGCCGCAGTAGTATCCCCCCTGCATCCAACCGGTCTTGATGACCGGTTTTTTGTGCCCGTTTCATTTCGCAGCAACGGCCCGCAATACACTCCCCATTCCGCTGAAGTATTCCCGCCTAGACTCCTTCGCGAACACCAGCCCCACCAAAGGACGATGACCGCTCGGTGGTTATAGTGTTGATCGATAAAAAATCGTGGGTATAGTACCCACCAAGCACACCACAGGGAGGTGTTGTGAATAGCCGTTTTCTAATTGGCCAGCTCGTCGCAGACGGTTGGTATCTGGTGCGGGTCAGGGGCAGTCATCATCACTTCAAGCATCCGACCAAACCTGGTCTGGTCACAGTGCCTCACCCGAAGAAGGATCTGCTCAAGAAAACGGCCATCAGTATTTTGCAGCAGGCGCTGCTCTGACTCATCAGGTCAATTGCGCCGTGGAGGACGACACATGCTTTACCCGATCGCGATTTCAGTGGGTGATGAAGGACATGCCTGGGGAGTGGAGGTGCCGGATATTCCGGGCTGCTTCTCCGCTGGAGATGATCTGGATGACGCGATGGCGATGGCCCGCGAAGCCATCGAAGGCCATTTCGAGATTCTGGCCGAAGACGGCTCGCCCATCCCGCCGGCCAACAAGGTCACACTGCATGCAGCCAACCCCAAATACGCTGGCTGCACGTGGGCGGTGGTTGATATCGATGTGACCAAATACCTGGGCAAAGCTCAGAAACTCAACATCACATTGCCCGGCTATTTGCTCAACCGTATCGATGAATACGTGTTGCACCATCCGGAAGAGAAAAGCCGCTCCGGATTCCTGGCCTCGGCGGCGCTCAAGGTTTTGCAGCAACGTTGAAGCGAATAAAAACCGGTCTTGAAGACCGGTTTTTTCTTGCCCGCTGAAACGTCGCATCGGCGTAGTTACTTGTTCGATTCAGCGACGCCGGGATTTAAGACAGCTTCACAATTGCTTGTTTCTACATAAATCTACCGACGTATAACGGGTGTCCCTATATACCGTTAGGTTTCACTATATTTTGCTCTTATCCGGCTCAGCCTTTTCACCAAAACAAAGCATCAGCCTTTCACCTCAACATGATCCAGCGCCTGATTCACCGCCAATTCCCCCAGCATCACCAACTGCGCAATGCCTATCGCGGTTCTGCGGTGGGTGGGGTCGAGGGTGGCGGCGAAGTTGTTGAGCATCTCGGATGCCGAGCCCAGGGACTCGCTGGCGTTGGCCAGCAGGGATTCGGTGTCGTAGGCCGGGTTGGCGAAGTACATCGGTTCGGGTTGTTTGGTCGTGCCCATGACATGGGCGCCGGGGCAGAGGTAATGATCGAGGGCGCGGTTGGCGGCGTCGTGGAGTTTTCTGCAGTCGATTGAGCTGTAGGGGGACGTTGGGTCGGTTTCGACTTCTGGGGGATTCGGGGTTGGCTTCTTCATAATGGCTTCTTTCTAGTCGATAGGTGGAGCTGACCTACTCGGTTCCAATCGAAGAGGTGGCAGCTGTACGCGAGTTGGAACCCGGGCGAAAAAAGCCAAAAACCCGACAGACTCGAAGTCTCTCGCGCACAGCCGCCATAACAAGAGTGCACACCATGAAGGCGGGCAAGCATACGTCATGAAAGCTGCTTTTGCTTTTTTGGGAAGTCGCCGGGGTTCCAATCCCGATCGCCGATTCATCAGCGACCCTCACAGGCTAGAGTCCGCACTTCCGACGGACAACCTGAAAACCTTGTGGGAAGGATCAGTAAACGGAACCCACTCTTTAAACATCCCGAATCGAAAAACCGCGTTTACAGATCCCCAACACTCCCCCGGTTCTCACACTCGCCACGACCCGCTAGCATTTCCCCATCGCCCACCACCCTCCCACTGCGCGGCCATCGACGAATACGCGCCTTCACGTTTCGAGGGATTCAAATCCGTGGCCTCCGAGCCACCCAAATCAAATTCAAAAGAGCAGCAAACCCATGACCCAGAACATCTACGACGACCCCGAGTTTTTCCAGGGCTACAGCCAGATGAACCGCTCCATCGGTGGCCTCGATGCCGCGCCGGAATGGCCCGCGTTGAAAGCCCTGCTGCCATCCCTGCACGGTTTGCAGGTAGTGGATCTGGGCTGCGGCTACGGCTGGTTCTGCCGCTGGGCCAGCGAACAGGGCGCGGCCGACGTACTGGGGCTGGATGTCTCGGAGAAAATGCTCGAACGGGCGAAGGAAACCACCTCGGCCGCGAACATCAGCTACGAACGTGCCGACCTGGAACACCTCGATTTGCCTGCGTGCACTTACGATCTGGCCTACAGCTCACTGGCCCTGCACTACATCAAGGATCTCTCTGGGCTGTTTGCCAAACTGCATACGGCGCTTAAACCCGGTGCGCATTTTGTGTTTTCCATCGAGCACCCGATCTTCATGGCGCCGCGCAATCCGGGCTGGCTGATCGACAGCGAGGGCCACAAGCGCTGGCCGCTGGACAGTTATCAAATGGAGGGCGAGCGGGTGACCAACTGGCTGGCCGATGGCGTGATCAAGCAGCATCGTACGGTCGGCACGCTGCTCAACGCGTTGATCGACGCCGGGTTCACGATTCAACACGTCAATGAATGGGGCCCGAGCGATGCCGAAGTGGCCGCGCAACCGGCGCTCGCTGAAGAGCGTGAGCGGCCGATGATGATGCTGGTCGCCGTACAGCGCTGACCGCAAAAAAAGGGCCGATCAAATCGGCCCTTTTTCATTTCAACGTGTGGCGACAATGAACAACCGCGGAAACGGCAACAACACCGAACCATCCGCCAGCGCCGGATAAGCCTTTGCAACCTCCGCCAGATAGTGCGCCAGATACTCAGCCCGCTCCGCTTCAGTCAGCGGACTGAGGAACGGAATCAGACCGCTGCCCTTGAACCACTCGACAACGCCTGAAGCCCCGCCCGCCAACTGATGGTGATAGGTGGTGCGCCACACATCGACCCGCGCGCAATGCGGACGCAGCATCGAAAAATAAGCACTGGCATCCGCCATCTCGGTCCGCTGCCCCGCCGCGCCCGCCAGTTTGTCGGCCCAAGGCCCGTTGGCCGCGACTTCGCGCATCAACCGATGGGACGGCTCGTTGAGGTTGTCCGGCATCTGAATCGCCAGACTGCCGCCCTGCGCCAGCTTGCCCGCCAGCGCCGGCAGCAACGTCGCGTGATCCGGCACCCACTGCAAAACCGCGTTGGCGAAGATCACATCGAACGGCCCTTCATCGGCCCATTTATCGATGTCCGCCACCGCGAACTGCAACTGCGGCAGACGCTTGCGCGCGGCGTCGATCATGTCCGGCGAACTGTCGAGCCCCTGCACTTTCGCCCCCGGAAAACGCTCCACCAACAACTCGGTCGAATTGCCGGGGCCACATCCGATATCGACCACAGAACGTGCCTCGGGCGTGGGAATCGCCGCCAGCAAGTCGCGGGCCGGGCGGGTGCGTTCATCTTCGAAAGTGACGTATTGCTTGGCGGACCAGGTCATTGCGTTCTCCTGTCGTGGACGTTCTGGCGAAACGTGGAAAAGCGGCTGCCGTCACGATACAGCGATCGTGTTTATCTGCCCTCCCCTACGTAGGTCCGATATCGCCGGGAACGCTGTTTTCGGCCGTGCCCACAGGGACTCAGAAAACTGTAAGTAGAATTTTCCGCCCACCCCCGATGTCTGAATTTCAAGCTCCCCCCAACAAGGAACACGGCCATGAAATTCGCAAAGATTTCGCAAACGCTGGCGCTCTGGGCCGGCAGCCCCAAGACGTTCATGGGGGCTTTGATTCTGATCGGGCTCTGGGGATTGAGCGGGCCGATTTTCGATTACAACGACACCTGGCAACTGATCATCAACACCTCGACCACGATCATCACGTTCCTGATGGTGTTCCTGATTCAGAACACCCAGAACCGCGACACCGACATCATTCATTTGAAACTCGATGAGTTGCTGCGGGTGAACAAGGAGGCGCAGAACGCGATGCTCGGGCTGGAGTCGCTGGATCTCAAGCAGCTGGAAGCGCTGCGCCGGCATTACCGGGCGATGGGCGAGAACGAGGTGTTCGACCTGGAAGGCCTTGGGGACAAGAGCAAGCCGAAACAGGATCTGAACGACTGTTGAAGAACGCAAAAACGGCGCCATGAGCGCCGTTTTTTTATTGCTGCGGATTTAGCGACTGGCCAGGGCCTTGGCCATTTCCAGATGACTCTGCAGTTTCGGCAGGGTCTCGTCGGCAAACGCCTTGATCTCGGGCACGTCGGTGGTCTGGGCTTCCTGCTGGATCTGCTGAATGGCCTCTTCCGTGGCTTTGACCTGGCTGGCGGCGTAGGCCTGATCGAAGCTGGCGCCTTCTTTGACTTCCGGCATCAACGCTTTGGCCTTGTCGGCGACTTCTTCGCGTGGCGCCACCGGGAGATCCAGTTTCTTGGCGATTTTCGCCAGGTGCTGGTTGGCGGTGGTGCGGTCGTTGATGACGACGATGGTGTAATCCTTGACCTCTTTGGATTCAGCCTTGCTGTGCGCCAGACGACTGGCCTCGATGTCGGCCATGCCTTTGGCCGAGGCCTCGTTGATGAAGTCGGCGGGCGACTGGGCAAAAGCGCTGCTGGCGAACAACCCCAGCAGGCTGACAAAACTGATGTGGCGTACTCGGGTGGCCATCCGGCTCATGGTCGCGCCCTCCTTCTGTGCAGATTCAAGCGGGAGCTTGCGCCCCCGCCTCTCAATCAAAACAACCTTCGCCGACTACTTCGATTTCTGAGCAGGCTTGCGGCCCATGTCGGTTTTTGGCTCTTTGTCGACAGTCGTGGTGGTGGTTTTCCCACCTTTGCGACCGGCTTCAGACGCCTTCGTTCGATCGTTGGCGAAGTTTCCCGAGTTCGAGTTTCTTGAGTTAGGCATGATTCTCTACCTCTTGGCATTGATCGTAAGCGAGCAGGTGCCCGCCTAGATTGAGAATTTCCTGACTGACAAAGGTTTAGAAAAGTTGCCGTCGCCGCGACGAACGGTGACCCGCCGATCAGCTGTCCAGCCTTTTATGATTCTGCCGTTTGGCGGCGTACATCACTTGATCGGCGTGACGAAACAGTTGCTGTTCCTCATCACCATGCTCGGGATAACGGGCCACGCCGATGCTCGGTTCGATGTGCAGGTTGTGCCCGTCCAGGCGCATGGGTTGCACCAGTACCTGTCGGATTTTTTCCGCGACACTGTCGGCATCGTCGGCGGCGTGGACGCTGTGCAACAGCACCACGAACTCGTCGCCGCCGATCCGCGCCACGGTGTCGGTCTCGCGCACGCAGCCCTTGAGCCGGTTGGCCACCGCCTGCAACAGCATGTCGCCGACCCCATGGCCAAAGGTGTCGTTGACCTGTTTGAAACGATCCAGATCGACGTATAGCAGCGCCATGTGCCCAGCCCGTTCCCGCGCATGGTTCAGCGCAGCCTTTAGCCGATCCCGCAGCAGTTCGCGGTTGGGCAACTGGGTCAGTTGATCGTATTGCGCCATGCGCCGCAGGCGGGCGTGCAGTTGCTGGCGTTCAATGGCGGTGGCGACCTGGGCGCAGACGTATTGCAGCAGTTCCTTGTCGCGTTCGGTGTAGCGCTCGCCACCGGCCAGGCTTTTGACGATCAGCGCGCCGATGGTGCGGTCTTTCGAACTCAGCGGCACGCCGAGCCAGCACGGCGATTGCTGGCCGGCCACCAGCGCGGCGAACTCCGGCGGCGCGTGAGGGCAATCCGGGGTCAGGAGGATTGGCTGGCGGCTGCGGATCACTTCCGCACACAGGCGTCCGGTGACGGTGCCGGGTTGCTCCGGTTGCAACTCGTCATCGTCGACGTGATAGGGAAAATTCAGCTGCGCGCAGTGTTCGTCGTACAGCGCCACCGAGAAATTCAGCGCCGGCAGCCATTCGCCAATAATCATATGGATGCGCTTGAACAGCGCCAGCAGATCCTCCGCCGCATGGGCCGCTTCAGAGATCGCGTACAACGCCGCCTGACGGGATTCGGCGAGTTTGCGCTCGGTGATGTCACGGGCCACGGCGATGCGCAGTTGATCGACTTCCGACCAGCGCGCCGACCACAGGATGTGCACGACGCTGCCGTCCTTGCGCACGTAGCGGTTTTCGAAATTGTGCTTGGGCTCGCCGCCCATGATGTCGCTCGCGGCGGCCAGGGTGCGCTCACGGTCGGCCGGGTAGACGTAGTCAATCATCGACTGGCCGATCAGTTCGTCAGGCGTGTAGCCGAGAATCCGCTCGCAGGCCGCGCTGACAAAAACGAAACGACCTTGCCTGTCGACCGCGCAAACGGCGTCCAGCAACAGATCGATGTAACTCGCCAGCGGCGCGGAATTTCGGCTTTCCATGGTTCAAAAAAGGTGTCCGGGCAATGCAGCACTGTTCAACCATCCATGACCTCGACCTCGCATCCCAGCGAATGTTTTCAAGCCTTGTTCGGTATCAGCCCTGGCAGCGCATGCACCAGCGCGTTGATGGCAAAACCGATGAACATGATCCCGCACAATCGGGTGATCGCCAGTTCATGACGCTGGTACAACGTACGCACCTGGCGCGCCCCGACGATGCCAATGAGGATAGCGTAGGCGAGCAATCCGCCGAGGAAACTCAAAGCGATCAGCATCGGCAGCATCGACCAGTTGAGCAGTTCGGCGCGGCTCGACAACAACGCAGTGAAGGTCGCCACCGCCACCGGGTAAGCCTTGGGGTTGGTCAGGCCGAACAGGATGCCGTGCCAGAACGGCTGACGCGCCACGCCCTGGGGCTGCTCGACGTTGCTGCGCTTGGCCCGTACCGCACGCCAGCCGAGCCAGAACAGGTACAGGCCGCTGAGTACGCCGAGTACATCGAACGCGGTGCTGCCGATTTCCCGGGCGCCGACAATCGCGATCAATGCCGTGCTGCACCAGATCACATCGCCCAGCAGGTGCCCGCACAGAAACCCCGCCCCGGCCCGCCGCCCGCGCGCGGCGCCGATGCCGAACACCGCCAGCACACCCGGCCCCGGCGTGATGCCGTAAATGAAACCCGAAGCCAGCACGGCCATTAGCAATGATGGAGTCATGGAAAACCTGCAAGTCCCGGAAAACGTGGCCGCCAGTCTATCCCAGCGGTTTGTGAATATTCACGACTCGTTGAAAAAACGCATCCCCGCATAAGGCTTTTGCCGACACGCGGCCAGTCGCGAGGCGAGATCGCCGACGTGGGCTTCGAGTTTGTGCCCGTCCGGGTCGAGGAAGTAGAACGACGCGCCTTCGCTGCGGTTGTCGCGCCATTCCTGCACGTTGGCGGCGCGAAGCTGTTGCACGAACAGCGGGAAATCCACTGCGCCAAGGCTGAAGGCGTAGTGGGTGTAGTCGGCGGCGGGCTCGGGATGGCGCTTCGAGTCTAGGGACAGGCACAACCAGAGGCCCGGAAGCGACAGATAGGCACCGGCGTCCCACGTGGCTTCGACTCGCAGCTTCAGCACGTCGCGGTAGAACCCGAGGCTGCGATCCAGATCGGTGACGGCGAGGGTCAGATGGTTGAGGCCGGTGAGCATCGGGTCAGTAACCTCTGAGGTTTTCGGGGACGGTGTATTGCTTGCCGTCGTAGGTCAGGGTGATTTGGGTTTTCTTCAGCGGGGAATCCTGAGAAACGCATTCCTTGCCGGCCTTGACGGTTTTCATCGCCGTGCCGCTTGAGGTGACGATCAGGTCGGAATAGCCGTTGTGGCTGACCGGGCCTATTTCCACGGTTCGGCGAATTTGCAGACCTTCACCCACACAGTTTTCCAGCCACTCACCGTTATTCTTGTAGACCACCAGGCCATCAAGTACCGGGCGCAGTTTATTACCCTCGCGCACATAGAGTGTCAGGTCGGTTTTTTCGTAGGGGATGGCGCTTGAATTGTGCGAGAACTTTGACCGCAGCCCGAACGCGCGAACATCCGGGGCCAGGCGATAGCGAGCGGTATCGACCAGCAGATCAGTGAAACGAATGGCATCGGAATTGTAGGCACCGGGTTTCGCATACGTCGCCAGCGTCTTCCAGTTGCTGGTATCGATGATCGCCAGATCCAGATCAAACACACCGGCATCGTCACTACCAGCATCTGGCACGTAGGTGGATTTGAGGGCAATCGCCTGATCCTTGAACGCCGGCCATGCCTTGCAGCGTGCCATTGACTGGTCGTTGTAATCCTTGGTGACGCAGGAAACCTGGGCCTGGGCTGGAGCGGTGATGGCCAGTAAGCCGAGAGCGATGAAAAGTCGGGTTGGGGTGAGCATTGTTCTTCCTTGAAATAAGTCGCGTTGGCTCTGTATCACTCGATGGCTTTGAAACCTTTAGGCAAAACGTAAGATTTTCCGTCGTAGCGAAGGGTTGTCAGCACAGGTTTACCGGTTGTGGTTTTCTCATCACAAGTGTCTGGATCACCTTTGCCAACAGTACCCGTAGTCACCGATTTGACGATCAGGTCGGCGTAACCATGAGAACTGGTCTTTCCAATCTCGATCGTGCGCAGGGTGCTCGCGCGTTCTCCCGCACAATTTCCATCCCACTCTCCGTTGTAGCCATACACCACAAGCCGATCCAGCACTGGCCGTAATGTGTCGCCCTCTTTCACGTAAAGGGACAGCGAAGTCTCATCCATGGGATTGACGCGTGAGGAGCCTTTGAAGACGACCCGAACACCAAAGGCCCGAGTTTCAGGGGTCAATTTGTAGCGCGCCGTATCGAACTCCAGATTTTCCAGCGCGAACGCATCGGACTGGAATGCAGAAGGCTTGTGATAGGTGGCCAGAGGCTCCGGATCCTCGACCGAGACAACAGAGAGCGCAAGATCGTAACTGCCGACATCACCGGTTTTGCCATATACCGGATCCGGCTCAAATTTAGAGACAGCCTTGAGCGTCAAACCTGGAAAGGCCGGCCACGCCTTGCACACTGAAAAGTCCCGCGCGCCCGTCACCGGCGCAGGCACACAATCAGCCAGCACCTGCCCCGCCATCAGCGCCCCACAAAGCGCCAGCCCCACAACAACCCCAGACTTCACTGTCACGCCCCGCTCCTTGATGTTTTTTCAGCCGCGCACTATCCCCTGCTCAATTCGCCGATTCAACCAGTTCAACGCCTGATCCCCGCCCCGCCGCTTGTGCCACGCCGATACAAACGTGAACGGCTCTATTTCAAACGGTGGCGGCACGACGATCAGCGATTCGTCATCCACCTCGTTCAACGCCCGCGAAGCCACGGTCAGGATCAGATCCGTGCCGCTGATGAACCGCGGCGCAACGCTCCAGTGCGGCAGGCTGATGGCGACGCGACGGCGTTCGCGCAGGGCGGTCAGGGTGCGTTCGATTTCCGGGGTGCCGCTGCCGCGCATTTCCAGTAAGACATGGGGACGGGAGAGATAGGTTGGCAGGTCGAGAACACCTCCGGCGGGAAGGCTCTGGCGATCCAGGAGGCAGACGTAGCGCTCTTCGAACAGCGGCGTGCTGCGCAGTTCGCCGGGCAATTCGGGGAGTACGCCGGCGGCGAGGTCGATGTCGCCGTTGAGCAGGCCTTCGACCATGCCTTCGCGGCTGGCATGGCTGATTTGCAGGTCGATGCCCGGCGCTTCCGCGCGCAGAGTGCGAATCAGCCCGGGCAGGATGAGCGCCGCGCCGTAGTCCGACATCGCGAGGCGAAAGGTCCGACGGGCGCTGGCAGGATCAAAGGTGTTCGGCGCCAGCAGCGATTGCACCTGAGCCAGGGTTTCGGCCAGCGGCGCCGCCAGCTCCAGCGCCCGCGCGGTGGGCACCAGCCCGGAACCGGCACGCACCAGCAACGGATCACCCAGCAAGTCGCGCAGACGCGCCAACGCGTGGCTGACTGCCGGTTGGCTCAGGTGCAGGCGCTCGGCAGCGCGGGTCACGTGCTGCTCGCCGAGCAAGGCGTCGAGGATCACCAGCAGATTGAGATCGATACGGCGCAGATCATTCATTAGGTGCATGTCCCGGATACAAAAACAGAATTTAAATCTGCGCGACGAATACCCTAGAGTCCAGCAAAACCTTGCCGGAGAACGATCATGGGAACGTTGCAGTGGGTCGGATTGCTGCTGTTGGCGGTATTCGCCGGGGCGGTGGTGCCGTTTCAGAGTGCGATCAACATCAATCTGGCGCGCGGGTTGGGGCATCCGCTGTGGGCGACGCTGACCTCGCTGGTGGTGAGCGTGCTGGTGCTGTTGCCGGTGATTGTCGCCTTGCGCCTACCGTTGCCGTCGCTGGCCCTCGCCGGCAAGCTGCCGTTGTGGATGTGGACCGGCGGCGCGTTCGGGGTGTGCTTCGTCGCATTGGCGGTGGTGTTGCTGCCGAAGCTGGGGGCTTCGGGATTTCTGGCGCTGGCTTTGGCCGGGCAAATGATCACGTCAATCTTGCTGGATCACTTCGGCCTGTTCGGGCTGGTGGAGAAGCACCTGACATTGCCGCGCCTGTTCGGCGCGGTGTTGTTGATGGCGGGAGTGGCGTTGATCCAGTTCTCCCCGACGCTGGAAAAGAGCGCCACAGCCGTTGGATAAGGGTTCAAGCGTAGGCTCTCTAGCACCGGACTTGTCGGGCATTTCATCGCTTCACAGCCCGGCAAGGCTTCGCCCTACAAGTAAATCTCCAACAGCCGTCAATGCTATCGGACGCAGCCGATTCTGACCTTGCATAGCTCTCTGTAAAGTCTGGCAACACACACAATTTGCAACACCCCATGGATTGCCCTGCTCAAGGAGAGCTGCCTATGAATCACCTGACGGAATCCGCCAACACTTTCTCCAATTACCGCAAAGTCATCGCTTTGGCAGACCACGATTGGGAGGCCGCCGAAGCCGGAAAAATCGCCGCACTCAACGTCGAGGTCAAAGGCTGCAATCACTTGCTTGATCAGCACGGGCGCCAACTTCATCATTTCTGCACCACCTCCTATCTGGGTCTCGACCACCACCCTGCCCTGCTTGAAGGCGCCATCGCGGCGCTGCGTGAAACCGGGACACTGCGCGTTGCCAATTCGAAAAACCGCTGCAAGCTGGCACTGCTCGATCAGTACGAAAACGAGCTGTCGCAATTGTTTGGCGCGGTGTGTCTGAGCAGTCTGTCCTGCAGCGCCGCGAGCGCCGGGATCCTGCCGCTGCTGGCCAGTGGCGTGTTCACGCACAACCGTCCGCCGGTGATGGTGTTCGACCGCTTGGCCCACTATTCGATGAATCACCTGAAAGCCAGTTGCGCCGACGAAACCCAGGTACTGACCGGCCCTCACAACGACATGGATTTTCTCGAATCGGTGTGCCAGCGCCACACAACCGTCGCCTATATCGCCGACGGTGCCTACAGCATGGGCGGCGTCGCCAACCTGGACGGCCTGCTGTATCTGAAAGAACGTTACGGCCTGTTTCTTTATCTGGACGACTCCCACGCATTGTCGGCGGTGGGCAGCAACGGTGCCGGCCTTGTACGGCCAAGAATGCCGGCACTGGAAGAGGACTGCCTGATCGTCGCTTCGCTGGCCAAATCGTTCGGGGCGAGCGGCGGTCTGGTGATGCTCGGCAATCAGCGGCAGAAGACATTGATCCAGCGTTACGGCGGGCCGAGCAACTGGTCGCAAAGCCTCAATTGCGCGGCCATTGGTGCGGGCCTCGCGTCGATCGAGCTGCATCGCAGTGCAGAACTGAGGGCCTTGCAGGTTCGGCTCCAGGCCAATATTCGCCTGTTCGACAGCCTCTTGAGCACCGAACAGCACGGCAGCTCCATGGCCATCCGCTTGATCAACTGTGGCGACGCCGCCCTGGCCAATCGAATCGCCATTGAACTGGCCGAACACGGTTTTTTCACCAGCGCCGTGTTTTTCCCGGTGGTAGCCCAGGGCAAAGCCGCGATCCGCGTTACGCTGCGCGCCGACATGGAATCGACACTGATCCACCACTTCTGTGATTTGATCACCGACCTGTTAATGACTCACGGTAGCGATCGCCACCGCTGAACCTTCACGGACGACTTATGAACCCCGGCCTCATTCTGCTTATCACCTGCTCCACCGTGTTCCTCGCCCAGTTGGGCATGAGCATCTACCTGCCGGCGTTACCGCAGATCGCCGGGCACTTGCACGTCGATGCAACACAGGTGGCCTGGGGCTTGTCGCTGTACCTGATCGGCATGGCGCTGCCGATGCTGCTCTGGGGCAGTCTGGCCCAGCGCATCGGCCGCAAACCGGTGCTGCTGGCGGCGCTGGGGATTTATGGTCTGGCGAATCTGGCGCTGCCGCTGGGCTCGACACTGGAGACATTCCTGTTGCTGCGACTGCTTCAGGGGATCGGCGCCAGCGGTATTTCGGTGATGGCACGGGTGCTGATTCGTGACAGCTTCCGGGGCGATCTGCTGGCGAAGGCACTGTCGTGGATTTCGATTTCGTTCGTTGTCGCGCTGGGGATCGGGCAATACGCCGGTTCGCTCATTCAGGTGACGCTGGGCTGGCAGGCGATCTTTTATCTGCTGGGGGCGGTCAGCCTGTTGATGGCCGCGATTGTCTCGCGCCTGAATTTTCCGAAACTCGTCGAAGCGTCCACAACCGCTTCGCCTTGGGCGGTCTACCGAACGATCCTGATCCATCGGGCGTTTCTTCTGCCGGCGCTCGCGGGCGGTCTGGGTTATGGGGTGATCATCGCGTTCAACAGCGCTGTGCCGTTGATTCTGCAAGGCCCGTTCAACTGGTCGACGACTGAATATGGGTTGCTGGGCTGGCCGATCAGCGCCGCATATTTTCTGGGGGCGCTGGCGGTCAATCGCTTTGTGCTGCGTACCGGTCAGCACCGGTTGATGACACTGGGGGTCGGGCTGGTGATGGCCGGCACTGGCGTGATGCTGGCTGGCAGCCTGTTGGCCAGCTCGATGGCCTGGCTGCTTTGGCTGCCTTACTGCGTCGCCGTGTTCGGTCAGTCGCTGAACTATCCGATCAGCCTGTCACGGGCCAACGATGGCGCGCCGATCGCCGGCGCTTACGCGATGGCCCTGAGCGGTTTCATCCACCAATTGATGGCCGCACTGATCGGTGCGGTGGCCAGCCTGCTCGCCAGTCCGCAGGCATGGCCGCTTTCGATGCTGTGCTGCGTTCTTGCATTGGGCGCGGTGCTCAGCACGAGGTTCACGCCCGGTCGCCAGCCCGCTTAAAACGCGCTGCGGAAAATCTCCTCGATCTGCCGCTGATCCGCCGCCCGCGGATTGGTGAAGCCGCAGGCGTCTTTCAGGGCGTTGGCGGCGAGTACCGGGATGTCGGTGCACTTGGCGCCCAGATCACGCAATCCGCCGGGAATCTCCACGTCTCTAGCCAAACAACGGATCGCATCAATCGCGGCTTTTGCGCCCTCTTCCGGACTGAAACCACGAATATCGGCGCCCATGGCGTGGGCCACGTCAGTGAGGCGGTCGGCGCAGACCAGCGCGTTGAACGTCTGCACATGCGGCAACAACACCGCGTTGCACACCCCGTGAGGCAGATCGTAGAAACCGCCCAACTGGTGCGCCATCGCATGCACGTAACCGAGGGACGCATTGTTAAACGCCATGCCCGCGAGGAACTGCGCGTACGCCATGTTTTCCCGCGCGGCCAGGTCGCTGCCGTCGCGCACGGCCAGACGCAGGTTGTTGCTGATCAGGGTCATGGCCTTCAGCGCGCAGGCGTCGGTGATCGGGTTGGCGGCGGTGGAAACGTAGGCTTCGATCGCGTGGGTCAGTGCGTCCATGCCAGTGGCGGCGGTCAGGCCTTTCGGCATGGCGACCATCAGCGCCGGGTCGTTGACCGACAGCAGCGGCGTGACGTTGCGGTCGACGATGGCCATTTTCACGTGGCGGGTTTCGTCGGTGATGATGCAGAACCGGGTCATTTCGCTGGCCGTGCCGGCGGTGGTGTTGATGGCGATCAGCGGCAGTTGTGGCTTGGTCGATTGATCGACGCCTTCGTAGTCACGGATCTGCCCGCCGTTGGTGGCGCACAACGCGATGCCCTTGGCGCAGTCGTGGGGCGAGCCGCCACCGAGGGACACCACGAAATCACAGTGGCTGTCCTTGAGCAGCGCCAGCCCGGCCTCGACGTTGGCGATGCTCGGGTTCGGTTTGGCGCCGTCGAAGATCACTGAATCGATGTCCTGCATCGCCAGTTTCTCGGCAATCATGGTCGCCACGCCAGCCCTGGCCAGACCGGCGTCGGTGACGATCAGCGCCTTGCGAAAACCGTAGTTGCGGATCGCATTCATCGCTTCGTCGAGGCAGCCGCTGCCCATGATGTTTACCGCGGGAATGAAAAAGGTGCTGCTCATGGCGCGTCTCCTGGCTGGGGCCGAATCGACGCTTGCAATTCGGCGGGTGCGCAAAGGATCGACCGATCGGTCACGGCGGATGTTGATCTGGCTCAATGCCCGCTCGTGATAAAGTCGCCGTCCATCTGCCCCTTTGTTTTGAGACGTGCCCTGCAATGAGCGATTTTCTGGATGTCGACGCCACCCTCGAAGACTGGAACGCGTTGCGCGCCACCACCGACTTCAGCGGTCTGCTGCTGGGCAACGGCGCCAGTCGCGCGGTGTGGGACGATTTCGGCTACGACTCGCTGTTCGAAAACGCCCGCACGGTGGAAGAAAAGCCCCTGAGCCCGTCGGAACTGAGCGTGTTCGACGCGATGCAGACGCGCAGCTTCGAGCAGGTGCTCGGCGCGCTGAAAACCACCAGCCGGGTCAACAAGGCTTTGGCCGTCAGCTCGGCCGCGCCGCGCAACCGCTACTACGCGATCAAGGAAGCGCTGATCAACACAGTGCACGCGGTGCACATCCCGTGGCGGCTGATCGAAGCCTCGACTTTGGCGACCCTGAACAGTGAACTGGCGAGCTATCGCACGGTGTTCACCACCAATTACGATTTGCTCAATTACTGGGCCCTGCAACATCAGGGCGAGGTGATCGACGACCTGTTCAACGGCCCCGATGCGAGTTTCGATTTGTGCGAAAGCAGCACTGAAAAACCGCGTCTGCTGTACCTGCACGGCGGCCTGCATCTGGTGCGCAATCAGGACGGCACCGCGCGCAAACTGACCGCCACCGAGGGCACGCTGCTCGGCAGTTTCGCGATCAACAACACGATCAAGACGCTCGACGACGTGCCGCTGTTCGTCAACGAAGGGCCGAGCGCCGACAAGCTCAAGACCATCCGCAGTTCCGATTACCTGTCGTTCTGCTACGACCAGTTACTCGGTCACGGTGACAACCTGTGCATCTTCGGCCACGCCCTGGGCGAACAGGACAGCCACCTCGTGCGCGCCCTGCGTCTGGCGAAACCGAAGACCGTGGCGATCTCGATCTACCCGCGCAGCGCGGCGTTCATCCAGCACCAGAAGCGGCACTACGCGAAGCTGTTCGAGGGCACGGGCGTCGAGTTGCGGTTCTTTGATTCCAAGAGCCATGCGCTGGGGAATCCGAAGCTGTCGGTGCCGGTCGAGGTCTGATCACTCCTCCTCCCTGCTGTGCACCACCACCAGCAACTGCGCCTGCACCTCGCCCACTGAGCGGATGCGATGGGGTTTCTGCGCATTGAAGTGCAGCGCATCGCCCCGCTCCAGCAGCACCCGTTCGTTCACGAAGTCCACTTCGACTCGACCTTCGTGGACGAACAGAAACTCCTCGCCCAAGTGTTCCTTGAAGGTTTTGTCAGTGAATTCGCTCGGCGGGTAAATGATGAACGGCAGCAGGCTGCGCTCGCTGACCTGATGGGCCAGCACTGCGTAGCCGGGGCTGTGGTCGTTGGCCGCCAGCGACTGGCGTTCGTGGCTGCGCACCAGGCTGTAGCTGTCGAGGCTGACGTTGTCTTCGGAGAACAGCTCCTCGACTTTCACGTTCAGCGCCTTGGCCAGTTTCAGCGCGGCGGCAATCGACGGCGTGTTCAACCCGCGCTCGACCTTCGACAGGTAACTCTTGGTCATGCCGGATTTCTCGGCCAGCGCCTCAAGGGTTACGCCAAGTTTTTTTCTCAATAATTTCAAACGGATAGACATGCGAAGCGATTAATCCAGCAAAGGAAAGACGATTTGTCCTTGCCAATGACACAAAGTGTCATATAGCCTCTTAAGTGTCATCCATGGCAACCACCACAGGACACGGATATGGCGAAGACATTAGCACTACCCAAAGACGAACTGGTCAAGCAAGCGCTGACCCAGATGCAAAAAAGCCTGGCGGATAATACGTGGACAGACCGGCAAAAGCTGGCCCTGACCTGCCGGATCCTCTTCGAGAACGGCCACGATTCGGGCCTCGCCGGGCAGATCACCGCCCGTGGCCCGCAGCCGGGCACTTACTACACTCAGCAACTGGGCCTGGGTTTCGACGAAATCACCGCGAGCAATCTGCTGCTGGTCAACGAAGACCTGGAAGTGCTCGAAGGCCACGGCATGGCCAACCCGGCCAACCGTTTCCACAGCTGGGTGTACCGTGCCCGGCCGGACGTGAACTGCATCATCCACACCCACCCGACGCACATTGCCGCGCTGTCGATGCTGGAAGTGCCGCTGCAGATTTCCCACATGGACCTGTGCCCGCTGTACGACGATTGCGCGTTCCTTGAAGGCTGGCCGGGTGTGCCGGTGGGCAACGAAGAAGGCGAGTTGATTGCCGGGGCCTTGGGCGACAAACGGGCGATCCTGCTTTCCCACCACGGGCAGCTGTCCACCGGGACGACCATCGAGGAAGCCTGTGTCATCGCGCAACTGATCGAGCGCGCCGCCAAGCTGCAATTGCTGGCGATGGCCGCCGGGACGATCAAGCCGATCATCCCCGAGCTGGGTCGCGAGGCGCATGACTGGGTATCGAAACCGAAACGCCACGCCGCGGCCTTCAACTACTACGCCCGGCAGAACCTGCGTCAGCACGCCGATTGCCTGAACTGAACACCTCATCCTTGCGGAGCACTCTCATGTCCAACATTCACGGCATCATCGGCTACACCATCACCCCCTTCAGCGCCAACGGCGAAGGCGTTGACCTGCCGGCCCTCGGCCGCTCCATCGACCGGCTGATCGCCGACGGCGTCCACGCCATTGCGCCACTGGGCAGCACCGGCGAGGGCGCCTACCTGAGCGATGCGGAGTGGGACCAGGTCGCCGAATTCAGCATCAAGCACGTCGCCAAGCGCGTGCCGACCGTGGTCAGCGTGTCCGACCTGACCACCGCCAAAGCGGTACGCCGCGCCCGTTTCGCCGAAGCCCATGGCGCCGACGTAGTGATGGTGCTGCCGACGTCCTACTGGAAGCTGACCGAGGCGGAAATCCTCGCCCACTACCGCGCCATCGGCGACAGCATCGGCGTGCCGATCATGCTCTACAACAACCCGGCCACCAGCGGCACCGACATGTCGGTGGAGCTGATCCTGCGTATCGTCAACGGCGTGGAAAACGTGACCACGGTCAAGGAGAGTACCGGCGACATCCAGCGCATGCACAAGCTGCAACTGCTCGGCGAAGGCCGGGTGCCGTTCTACAACGGCTGCAACCCGCTGGCGCTGGAAGCCTTCGCTGCTGGGGCCAAAGGCTGGTGCACGGCGGCACCGAACCTGATCCCGCAGCTCAACCTGGATTTGTACGAAGCCACACTGGCAGGGGATCTGGGCAAGGCGCGGGAGCTGTTCTACCGCCAGTTGCCGCTGCTGGACTTCATCCTCAAGGGCGGTTTGCCGGCGACGATCAAGGCCGGTCTGCGACTGACCGACCTGGAAGTCGGCGATCCACGCTTGCCGGTGTTCCCGCTGAGCGAGGCCGGGCGTAATCAGTTGCAGGCCATTCTCAAAAGCCTGAGCTGATTTCAAGGTACACACCAACCCTGTGGGAGCGAGCTTGCTCCCACAGGGTTTTGTGTTGGATTCAAAGCACCGGCAGTGTCTTGTCCTTGATCACTTTGGACGGCCCGTTGGTCTTGACGCTGGCGATGCCTTTGGCACACGCCGCGTCCGATGAATAGGATTCGCTGCTGCCGATGATCTGGTGATTGGCCGCCTTGAGGTTGAAGTAAGGATGGCCGTCCTTCGTCGATTTTTTCTCGTAGCGGTCATCCAGCGGGCTGTTGGTCTGCACCGAAGCAATGCCGTTTTCGGCGGCCGTGCGGGTGGTGTACAGCTCGCTGATCAGAATGGTTTCTGCATTAGCCGCTTTCAGCACGAACCTGTACTGGCCGTTGCTGCTTTTACTGATTTCGTACCATCCGGACATGCTGTTTTTCTCCTTTTCGAGGTGTCACAGGGTGATTTTAGTCCCAAGCAAACCAAGGAAACCGGCCAGCCATTTCGGGTGCGCCGGCCAGGCGGGCGCGGTGGCCAGGTTGCCCTGGACATGGCCGTCCGTGACCGGGATGTCGATGTAGGTGCCGCCGGCCAGCCGGACTTCCGGGGCGCAGGCCGGATAGGCGCTGCACTCGCGACCTTCGAGAATCCCCGCTGCCGCCAGCAGTTGCGCGCCGTGACAGACAGCGGCAATTGGCTTGCCGGCCTTGTCGAAAGCTCGCACCAGTTCGAGGACTTTTTCGTTCAGCCGCAGGTATTCCGGAGCGCGTCCACCGGGCACCAGCAGTGCGTCGTAATCCTTGGCATCGACCTTGGCGAAATCGAAGTTCAGGGCGAACTGGTGACCGGGCTTTTCGCTGTAGGTCTGGTCGCCTTCGAAATCGTGGATCGCGGTGCGCACGGTCTTGCCGGCGGCTTTATCCGGGCACACGGCGTGCACGGTGTGACCGACCATTTGCAGGGCCTGGAACGGCACCATCACTTCGTAGTCTTCGACGTAATCGCCGACCAGCATCAGAATCTTTTTCGCGGCCATGGACAGGACTCCTCTGGTGAATGCGCAGGAATATTCACAGTAGCCCAAGGACCGCGATGGCGTTCGCAAACTGTATGGATAACTCTGCGCTCAGCTGTAACAGGCCGATTGCCGTGGTTTGTGGCTAGATGAAGACACCTCCCTGCCACCCTCGAATCTGGTTGCCCTCATGTCTTCGCGCGAAAACACCGGCATGGCCCTCGGCCTGCTCGGCGTGGTGATTTTCAGCCTTACCCTGCCCTTCACCCGCATCGTGGTGCAGGAACTGCACCCGCTGCTCAATGGCCTCGGCCGCGCCTTGTTCGCGGCGATTCCGGCAGCGGCGCTGTTGTTGTGGCGACGGGAAAAGTGGCCGACCTGGAAGCAAGTCAAAGGCCTGAGCCTGGTGATTGCCGGGGTGATTCTCGGTTTCCCGGTGCTGTCGGCGTGGGCCATGCAGACCTTGCCGGCGTCCCATGGCGCGCTGGTCAACGGTTTGCAGCCGCTGTGCGTGGCGCTGTACGCCGCGTGGCTGTCCCATGAACGCCCGTCGAAAGCCTTCTGGGCCTGCGCCGCGTTGGGCAGTGCGCTGGTGCTGGGTTATGCGTTGTACACCGGCGCCGGCAGCATTCAGGCCGGGGATTTGTTGATGTTGGGTGCGATCGCGGTAGGCGGTCTGGGTTATGCCGAGGGCGGGCGTCTTGCCCGCCAGATGGGCGGCTGGCAAGTGATCTGCTGGGCGCTGGTGCTGTCGACGCCGCTGCTGATCGGCCCGGTGCTGTATCTGGCTTTCCAGCATCAGGGCGCGGTGTCGGCGAAAACCTGGTGGGCCTTCGGCTACGTCGCGCTGTTTTCGCAGTTCTTGGGGTTCTTCGCCTGGTACGCCGGGCTGGCCATGGGTGGCATTGCCCGGGTCAGTCAGATCCAGTTGCTGCAGATCTTCTTCACCATCGCGTTTTCCGCGCTGTTCTTCGGCGAACACGTGGAGCCGATCACCTGGCTGTTCGCCTGCGGCGTGATCGCGACGGTGATGCTCGGGCGCAAGACCGCGGTGCGCCCGGCTCAACCGGGCACATTACCGGCCGGGGTTCAGCTCAAGCCTTGAGCTTCAGCAAACCGTCAGCGAGCAGCAGGGTTTCGAGGCAGTGCTCGCTGATCTGGTAGAACGCTTTCAATTCCTGAATCTTCACCAGCAGCTGAGTCGGGTCCACCGGCTCGGCGCGCTTCACGGCGAGGATCATCTTGTTCTTGTTGGTGTGGTCCAGCGAGATGAACTCGAACACCTTGGTCTCGTAACCGCAGGCTTCGAGGAACAGCGCACGCAGGCTGTCGGTAACCATTTCCGCCTGCTGGCCCAGGTGCAAGCCGTATTGCAGCATCGGCTTGAGCAGCGCCGGGCTCTGGATCTGCAAGCGGATCTGTTTGTGGCAGCACGGCGAGCACATGATGATCGAGGCGCCGGAGCGGATGCCGGTGTGGATCGCGTAGTCGGTGGCGATGTCGCAGGCATGCAGGGCGATCATCACGTCCAGCTCGCTCGGCGCCACGCTGCGCACATCGCCGCACTTGAACACCAGCCCTGGGTGTTCCAGCTTCGCGGCGGCGGTGTTGCACAGATTGACCATCTCTTCGCGCAACTCGACGCCGGTCACTTCGCCCTCGGCCTTCAACGTGTTGCGCAAATAATCATGGATGGCGAACGTCAGGTAACCCTTGCCCGAACCGAAATCCGCCACCCGCACCGGTTTGTCCAGAGCCAGCGGCGACGAGGTCAGCGCGTGGCTGAAGACTTCGATGAACTTGTTGATCTGCTTCCACTTGCGCGACATCGCCGGAATCAGCTCGTGCTGGGCGTTGGTCACGCCCAGATCCTTCAGGAACGGCCGGTTCAGATCGAGGAAGCGGTTTTTCTCGCGGTTGTGCTCGGCGGACGGCACTTCGCGCAATTGCTGGGGTTTGCTCATAAACAGCGAGCTCTTGCCCTTTTTGCTGTATTCGAGCTGGGCTTCGTCAGTCAACGCCAGCAAATGCGCATTTTTGAACGCCGCCGGCAGCAGCCCGGCAATCGTCGCCACCGCTTCGTCCAGCGGCAGGTTCTTGGTGATGTCGCGGGTCTTGTAGCGATAAACGAACGACAGGCACGGCTGCGCCTTGACCGTCACCGGTTTGATGATGATCCGCTGCAGATCCGCTTCTTCGCCGACGTACTTGGCCAGCACCAGTTTGATGAAACCATTCTGTTCGAGGCTGGTTTGCAGCAGCTCGATGAACCGGGCGTGGTGATCGGACGCCGGTTTGGCAGATGCGGAAGGAGCGGTAACGGACATGGGAAAAAGCGGCCTCGGACGGGCAAATCGGGAATGGCCGCTAGTTTAGGGGGGATGGGAGTCGGGGACACGCTCTTATTTACCGAACGGCGTTTAAAAGCGGCCCTCACCCCAGCCCTCTCCCGGAGGGAGAGGGAGCCGACCGAGATGTCTTTCGCTATCCATCGACCTGAAATATCGAGTCGATTATGGATTCAACGCCAATCGTTCAAGTCGGTGTATCTCCTCAATATCCCCCAATCGGCTCCCTCTCCCTCCGGGCGGTCCGACGTTTCGGGAGGGCTGGGGTGAGGGCTGCGATATCAAGTCTTACAACACTGCCGAAACTACCCCAACACCACCAAGCGATTGGGCAACTCATTCCTGACCTGCGTCACTGGCACATGCACCTTGAGCAACTCGCCGCACGCCTCGATACAAGTGACGAAGCCCTGCAACGTCTGCCCCTGCCGTACCTGCTCGGTAAACGCCGCGACAATCGAGTCCCAGCTCTTGTTATCCAGCTTTTTGGAAATCCCTTCATCCACCAGAATTTCCACGTAGCGCTCCGCCTCGCAGACAAAAATCAGCATGCCGGTGCTGCCCACCGTGTGATGCAGGTTCTGTTCGAGAAACTGCCGACGCGCCAGGTTCGAGGCGCGCCAGTGCCGAACGTGGCGGGGGATCAGATGAGTGGTGACCTTGGGCAGGCGAAACACCAGGCACAGCACGACAAAACTGACCCACTGCACCAGCAACAGGCTGTGCATCGTCAACCAGCCGGTCAGGTAATGCACGATCCCCGGCACCACCAGCGCCAGCAGACTGGCCCATAGCAGCGGGATGTACGCGTAGTCGTCGGCGCGGGCCGCGAGCACCGTCACCAGTTCGGCGTCGGTGTCGCGCTCGACCCGGGCGATGGCCTCGGCGACCTTGCGTTGTTCGTGTTCAGTCAGTAATGCCATGTCGTGTTGTGCCTGCTCATTATTGTTATCACCAGCCGCC
>NZ_BQHR01000026.1 GCF_021601625.1 Pseudomonas paraglycinae
TCCGATCTCTCGTTAGCGGGAGGCGAATTCTACAGCGTTACACGCTGCTGTCAACACCTCTTTTTCTCCGCTTTCGACCGAGAAGATCGAACCGTTGAAAGCACCAAAAGAACCGGCATTTCCAACTGCTTCCAGGCTTCGATGAACTGAAGCGACCCGCCTTCGAAACCTACCTAACTCATTGAATCTCAAGGAGTTTTCCGTTTCGACTGCGCCGGAAGTGGGGCGAATTATAGAGACTCAGAATTTGCCGTCAACCCTTATTTTCATAAATCTGTCATATCGGTCAAAAAAGCCCCGACACGCGAAGGCCGACCTTAAAAGGTCGGCCTTCGTTGCACTGCCCTTCTACTTACAAGCTAGGGAATGCGAATTGCGAAGCCTCATGGCTCGCACGCTGCGGCCAGCGCTGGGTGATCGCCTTGCGACGGGTATAGAAGCGCACACCATCCGGACCATAGGCATGCAGATCGCCGAACAGCGAACGCTTCCAACCACCGAAGCTGTGGTAAGCCACTGGCACCGGCAATGGAACGTTGACGCCGACCATGCCGACTTCGATCTCGTCGCAGAACAGACGCGCCGCTTCACCGTCACGGGTGAAGATGCAAGTGCCGTTGCCGTATTCGTGATCGTTGATCAGTTGCATCGCCTCTTCCAGGCTGTTCACCCGGACGACGCACAGCACCGGCCCGAAGATCTCTTCTTTATAGATACGCATCTCAGGAGTGACGTTGTCGAACAGGCAGCCCCCCAGGAAGAAGCCTTCTTCATGACCGGCAACGCTCAGACCACGTCCGTCGACCACCAGGGTCGCGCCCGCCGCCACGCCGTCTTCGACATAGCCGCTGACCTTGTCGCGCGCCTGACCGGTAACCAGCGGCCCCATGTCCAGACCACACGAAGTGCCGGCACCGATTTTCAGCGCCTTGATCTGAGGAACCAGTTTGGCCACCAGTGCATCCGCCACCTGATCGCCCACACACACGGCTACCGAAATCGCCATGCAGCGCTCGCCGCAAGAACCGTAAGCCGCGCCCATCAGTGCGCTGACCGCGTTGTCCAGATCCGCATCCGGCATCAGCACCGCGTGGTTCTTCGCGCCGCCCAGTGCCTGAACGCGTTTGCCGCGCTTGGTGCCTTCGGCATAGATGTATTCGGCAATCGGCGTCGAACCCACGAAGCTCAGCGCTTTGACTTCCGGCGCTTCGATCAGCGCGTCCACCGCAGTCTTGTCACCGTGCACCACGCTCAGCACACCTTTCGGCAGGCCTGCTTCCAGCAGCAGTTGTGCGATCAGCAGGGTCGAGCTCGGATCACGCTCGGACGGCTTGAGGATAAAGCAGTTGCCGCAGACGATCGCCAGCGGATACATCCACAGCGGCACCATCGCCGGGAAGTTGAACGGGGTGATACCGGCCACCACGCCCAGCGGCTGGAAGTCCGACCACGCATCGATGTTCGGGCCGACGTTGCGGCTGTACTCGCCCTTGAGGATTTCCGGCGCTGCGCAGGCGAACTCGACGTTCTCGATACCACGCTTCAGTTCACCGGCAGCGTCTTCCAGGGTCTTGCCGTGTTCTTCGCTGATCAATTGCGAGATACGTGCTTCGTTTTGCTCCAGCAATTGCTTGAAGCGGAACATCACCTGAGCACGTTTGGCCGGTGGCGTGTTACGCCAGGCCGGGAACGCAGCCTTGGCGGCATCGATGGCGTGCTGGATGGTTTCGCGAGTCGCCAGCGGCAGTTTGTGGATAGCCTGACCGGTAGACGGGTTGAACACATCGACCGCGCGACCGTTCTCGGTCACCAGTTCGCCATTGATCAAATGCGGGATAACGCTCATCGGGGAACTCCTGAATTCTTGTGCGCAGACGCCCGGAAGGGCGCCTGCTATTGGCGTATCTATATAGAAGGAAAAATCAGTCGAGCTTGTTCAGCACTTCGCCGACCGCGTCGAACAGACGATCAAGGTCCTGCGGCTTGCTGTTGAAGGTTGGGCCGAACTGCAGGGTGTCGCCACCGAAGCGCACGTAGAACCCGGCTTTCCACAACGCCATACCGGCTTCGAACGGACGCACGATGGCGTCGCCGTCACGGCCCGCAATCTGGATCGCACCGGCCAGGCCGAAGTTGCGAATGTCGATGACGTTCTTCGCGCCTTTCAGACCATGCAGAGCATTTTCGAAATGCGGTGCGACTTCGGCCACGCTCTGCACCAGGTTTTCCTTTTGCAGCAGGTCGAGAGCTGCCAAGCCAGCGGCGCAAGCCACCGGGTGCGCCGAGTAGGTGTAGCCGTGCGGGAATTCCACGGCGTATTCCGGGGTCGGCTGGTTCATGAAGGTCTGGTAGATCTCGGAGCTGGCAATCACCGCGCCCATCGGGATCGCGCCGTTAGTGACTTGCTTGGCGATGCACATCAGGTCCGGGGTCACGCCGAACGTGGTGGCGCCGAACATGGTGCCGGTACGGCCGAACCCGGTAATCACTTCGTCGAATACCAGCAGGATGTTGTGCTGGTCGCAGATTTCACGCAGACGCTTGAGGTAGCCCTGTGGCGGAACCAGCACGCCAGCGGAACCGGCCATCGGCTCAACGAACACCGCTGCGATGTTCGACGCATCGTGCAGTTCGATCAGCTTCAGCAGCTCATCGGCCAGGGCGATACCGCCCTGCTCCGGCATGCCACGGGAGAACGCATTGCTCGCCAGCAAAGTGTGCGGCAGGTGATCGACATCCATCATCGCCTGACCGAACAGCTTGCGGTTGCCGTTGACGCCGCCGAGGCTGGTGCCGGCGATGTTCACACCGTGGTAGCCACGGGCGCGGCCGATCATCTTGGTCTTGGTCGACTGGCCTTTGAGGCGCCAGTAAGCGCGGACCATTTTCACCGCGGTATCGGCGCATTCGGAACCGGAGTCAGTGAAGAACACGTGGTTCAGGTTACCCGGGGTCAGATCGGTGATTTTCTCCGCCAGCTGGAACGACAGCGGGTGGCCGTACTGGAAGCCCGGCGAGTAATCGAGGGTGCCCAACTGCTTGGCCACCGCTTCCTGGATTTCCTTGCGGGTATGCCCGGCGCCGCAGGTCCACAGACCGGACAGCGAGTCGTACACCTTGCGGCCCTTGTCGTCGATCAGCCAGCTGCCTTCGGCACCAACGATCAGACGCGGGTCGCGCTGGAAGTTGCGGTTGGCGGTGTACGGCATCCAGTGCGCGTCCAGCTTCAGTTGACTGGCCAGTGGCGACGGCGCGTTTTCAGGCATGTTCATCGGGCAAAACCTCGCAGGGCAATAAGCTTCAGAGAGATAGAAAGCGTTGTTGCAGCTAAATTGCCACGCGGATAAAGTCGGTGAAATTCAACTCTTCTAACCTTCAGTTAGAACTCTGCTAAACAATGAGAACATCAGCATGAGCAGCCGCCGCCCCGATCCACTGGCCCAGGTCAGTGACTTTGATATTCGCCTGCTGCGGATTTTTCGCAGCGTGGTGGAGTGCGGCGGCTTCTCGGCGGCGGAAACCGTACTCGGCATCGGTCGCTCGGCGATCAGCCAGCAGATGAGCGATCTGGAACAACGCCTCGGCCTGCGCCTTTGCCAACGCGGGCGCGCCGGTTTCTCCCTGACCGAAGAGGGTCGTGAGGTTTACCAGTCGGCGCTGCAGCTGTTGAGTGCACTGGAGAGCTTTCGCACCGAGGTCAACGGCCTGCATCAGCACCTGCGCGGCGAGTTGATCATCGGCCTGACCGACAACCTCGTCACCCTGCCCCACATGCGCATCACCCACGCGCTCGCGCAGTTGAAGGAGCGCGGGCCGGACGTGCAGATCCAGATCCGCATGATCGCTCCCAATGAAGTCGAGCAAGGCGTGCTCGATGGGCGCCTGCATGTCGGCGTGGTGCCGCAGGCCAGTGCGTTGTCGGGACTGGAATATCAGCCGCTGTACAGCGAACGCTCGCTGCTTTATTGCGCGGTCGGCCATCCGCTGTTTTACGTTGACGATAAACAGTTGGATGAAGAGCGCCTCAACAGCCAGGACGCCATCGCCCCGACCTTCCGTTTGCCGGCGGAGATCCAGGCGCACTATCAGGCCCTCAATTGCACCGCCAGCGCTTCCGACCGCGAAGGCATGGCGTTCCTGATTCTGACCGGGCGTTACATCGGTTACCTGCCGGATCACTACGCCAGTCTCTGGGTACAACAAGGTCGCTTGCGCGCACTCAAGGCCAGCACCCGCTTCTATGATTTGAGCCTGGCTTCGGTCACCCGCAAGGGCCGCCGCCCTCATCTGGTACTGGAAAACTTTCTCGAAAGCCTCGCAGCCACCCGCTGACGACCGGGGTTTTATTCGCCCGGGGCTTGTCCCGCGCCGGTGGTTGCGCTATCAACGCAACTGGTTGCACCCCACAGACCAACCCGGAAGTGCCTATGACCTTTGAAGTCCCCGCTCACGGCGGCAAACCTGCCAGCCGCATTCGTCAGAAGAATGAAGAGACCATCATCAAAGCCGCCGAAGACGAGTTCGCCCGTCACGGGTACAAAGGCACGAGCATGAACACCATCGCCACCAAGGCCGGACTGCCCAAGGCGAATCTGCATTACTACTTCAGCAACAAGCTCGGGTTGTACGTGGCGGTGCTGAGCAACATCCTTCAATTGTGGGACAGCACCTTCAACTCCCTCACGGCCGAGGACGATCCGGCCGAAGCGCTGACCCGCTACATCCGCGCGAAAATGGAATTCTCCCGTCGCCAGCCGCAAGCGTCGCGGATCTTCGCGATGGAAGTGATCAGCGGCGGCGAATGCCTGACCGAATATTTCAACCAGGATTACCGCGCCTGGTTCCAGGGCCGCGCCGGCGTTTTCCAGGCCTGGATCGACGCGGGCAAAATGGATCCGGTCGACCCGGTGCACCTGATCTTCCTGTTGTGGGGCAGCACCCAGCATTACGCCGACTTCGCCACCCAGATCTGCCGGGTGACCGGTCGCAGCAAGTTGACCAAACAGGATATGGAAGACGCCGGCAACAATCTGATCCGCATCATTCTCAAAGGCTGCGGCCTCACTGCTTCTATATAAGTCGTTTTATGCCATTCACCCTCAGCGGCTTTTGCGAGTTCCGCGAAGAAATCCGCAAAAGCCGTTTCATCACTTTCGCCGCGCCGATCGGCAGCCCCGCTGAGGCGCAAGCCTTCATCGAGCAGCACAGCGACTTGAACGCTTCGCACAATTGCTGGGCGTGGAAACTCGGCGACCAGTACCGCAGCAACGACGACGGTGAACCCGGCGGCACTGCCGGGCGACCGATTCTCGCGGCCATCGAAGCGCAGGACTGCGATCAGGTCGCGGTGCTGGTGATCCGTTGGTACGGCGGCATTCAACTGGGCACCGGCGGTCTGGCCCGGGCCTATGGCGGCGGCGCCAACAAATGCCTGCAGGCAGCGCCGAAGATCGAGTTGATCAGTCGCGTGCCCGTGCGTTGCGCCTGCGCCTTTGGCGAACTGGCGCTGGTTAAACTGCGGGTCGCGGATCTGGGCGGATTGGTGGTCGAGGAAAACTTCACCGCCAATGGTGTCGAGCTGCAACTGGCCGTGGGTGAAGCGCACATCGAGCAGTTGCAGAATCAGTTGGCCGATCTGAGCCGTGGGCGAATCCTGCTGCAGCGTTGAAGCCCCGCCATTTTTTAGGGCACAAGCCGATTTGCTTATACCCGAGACTTGCCCACATCCGCTGTGCACCCGGCTGTGGATAACCTGAGCACAGGAGGCTGTAACCCTTCTGTCACGTGGCTTTGCGGGATTTGCTCACTTTTCGTCCAATCGCCCATCACAACGAACAATTTCACGTAAAAACAATCGCTTAGCGTTGTTTATCGCTTTTAGAAGAAAGCCCGGCAGTGCTTATGCCCGCGATTTTGTCTTGCGCACAAATACTGTGGAGCAACCTGTGGATAAGCCGTTCATGGCTGGCGCAGTCGCAGGTTCTGCATGGCTTTGGCGAGGTTGTTCGTTTTTTGATCAGCCCGGTGCGGGCAAAACTGGAGCCTGATCAAAGGCTTTGCCCTCAAGTGGTGCCGCGCAAGACGTCGAATTCATTTCACAGGCTCTACGCCACAGGCTGGCAAACAGCAGTCGCCTGCGTTCCTGACTCAATGGCCAGGAAATTGCTTTATCCACAGGCACAACTCCAAGCGACCCGAGCCTGTCATGCCAAACCCCACGTCCACACCGCGCCTGCAACTGCGCCACATCAGCAAACGTTATCCCGGTTGCCTCGCCAATGACGCCATCGACCTGAGCATCGCCCCCGGTGAAATCCACGCGCTGCTCGGTGAAAACGGTGCAGGCAAAAGCACGTTGATGAAGATCATCTACGGCGTCACCCAGGCCGATTCGGGCGAGATGCTGTGGCAGGGTCAACCGGTGAGCATGCGCAATCCGGCCCAGGCGCGGCAGTTGGGCATCGGCATGGTGTTCCAGCACTTCTCGCTGTTCGAGACTTTGAGCGTGGCGCAAAACATTGCATTGGCGATGGGTGCAGCGGCCGGTTCGCCGAAACAGCTTGAGGCGAAAATCCGTGAAGTGTCGCGCCGATATGGCATGGCGCTGGAACCCCAGCGACTTGTCCACAGCCTGTCGATCGGCGAGCGGCAACGAGTCGAGATCGTTCGTTGCCTGATGCAGGACATTCGCCTGCTGATTCTCGATGAGCCGACCTCGGTGCTCACGCCGCAGGAAGCCGACGAGTTGTTCATCACCCTGCGCCGGCTCGCGGCCGAGGGCTGCAGCATTCTGTTCATCAGCCACAAACTCGGCGAGGTGCGCGCCTTGTGCCACAGCGCCACGGTATTGCGTGGTGGCCGAGTGGCCGGGCATTGCGTACCGGCCGACTGCACTGATCGGCAACTGGCGCAATTGATGGTGGGAGAAGCCGCGACATTGATCGGCGAGTTCACGAAGGTCACCGGTGGCGTGGCGTTCTTGCAGGTCAGTGGATTGAACTGGCACAACCCGGATCCGTTCGGCTGCTCCCTGAGCGACATCGATCTGCAGGTGCGCAGCGGTGAAATCGTCGGCATCGCCGGCGTGGCGGGCAACGGTCAGGACGAGTTACTCGCCTTGCTCAGCGGCGAACAAACGTTGCCCCGCGAATCAGCGGCAACCATCCGTTTCCGAGAACACCCCGTCGCCGATCGGCGCCCGGATGCGCGACGCAAACTCGGCCTGGCGTTCGTCCCCGCCGAACGCCTCGGGCATGGCGCGGTGCCGGACATGAGCCTGGCGGACAACGCCCTGCTCACCGCTTTTCAACAAGGCCTGGTCAGCCACGGCTTGATAGAGCGCGGCAAGGTCGAAACCCTCGCCCGAACGATCATCCAGCGCTTCGGCGTGAAAACCCCGGACACCCAGACCGCCGCCCGCAGCCTGTCCGGCGGCAACCTGCAGAAATTCATCCTCGGCCGGGAAATCCTCCAGCAACCGAAACTGCTGATCGCCGCGCACCCGACCTGGGGCGTGGATGTCGGCGCGGCGGCCACCATCCACCGCGCGCTGATTGCCCTGCGCGATGCCGGGGCGGCGATTCTGGTGATCTCCGAAGACCTCGACGAACTGTTCCAGATCAGCGACCGCCTCGGCGCGCTGTGCGGCGGGCGCCTGTCAGCGTTGCAGGACACGGCGCTGACCCGCCTCAGCGACGTCGGCGGCTGGATGGCCGGCCAGTTCGACACCCCTCAATCACAACCGGCCACGGTTTAACGGAGCTTTCCCATGTTGCTTTCCCTCGAACCCCGTGGCCGGCAGTCGCGCCTGATGCTGTGGTGCTCGCCGGTGCTGGCGGCGGCGCTGACGCTGGTCTGCGGATCTTTGCTGTTCGTCGCCCTTGGCCATGATCCGCTGAAGACTTTGCACACCTTGTTGATCGCCCCGATCAGTGACCTGTACGGCGTCTCCGAGCTGCTGGTCAAAACCCTGCCGATTCTGTTGTGTGCGTTGGGCCTCGCAGTGGCCTATCAGGCGCGGATCTGGAACATCGGCGCCGAAGGCCAATTGCTGCTCGGCGCCCTCGCCGGCAGTGCGCTGGCGGTGAACATCATCGATGTGCAAAGCCGTTGGGCGCTGGTGCTGATCCTGCTGACTGGCACGTTCGCCGGCGCCGCGTGGGCCGGCCTCACCGCCTGGTTGCGCACGCGCTTCAACGCCAACGAAATCCTCACCAGCATCATGCTCAATTACATCGCGCTGAACCTGTTGCTGTTCTGCGTACACGGGCCGCTGAAGGATCCGGCCGGATTCAACTTTCCCGAGTCGGCGATGTTCAGCGACGCCAGCCGCCTGCCGCTGTTGATGGAAGACGGGCGGGCACATATCGGCGTGTATTTCGCCTTGCTCGCGCTGGTCGCGGTGTGGGTGTTGCTGCAGAAAAGCTTTGTCGGTTTCCAGATCAAGGTGCTAGGGCTGGACAAGCGTGCGGCAGGGTTTGTCGGGTTTCGCGAAAAGCGGCTGATCTGGCTCGCCCTGCTGATCAGTGGTGGATTGGCCGGGCTCGCCGGTGTCTGCGAAGTCACCGGGCCGATCGGCCAACTGGTGCCGCAGGTCTCGCCGGGCTACGGCTATGCGGCGATCACCGTGGCGTTCCTCGGGCGGCTCAATCCGATCGGCATTCTGTTTTCCAGCCTGTTGATGGCGCTGCTGTACATCGGTGGCGAGAGCGCGCAGATGACGCTGAATCTGCCGCAGGCAATCACTCAGTTGTTCCAGGGAATGATGCTGTTTTTCCTGCTGGCCTGTGACGTGCTGATCCTCTATCGGCCACGTCTTAATCTGCGCTGGGCACGGCGCACTTCTACCACCGCCGTAACCGCCGGAGCGCTGTGATGGATATCGATCTGCTGAGCAATATTTTCTACGCCATGGTGCGCTGCGGTACGCCACTACTCTTGGTGGCGCTGGGTGAATTGATCTGCGAGAAGAGCGGCGTACTCAACCTCGGTCAGGAAGGCATGATGCTGTTTGGCGCGGTGATCGGTTTCATCGTCGCGTTCAACAGCGGCAACCTTTGGTTGGGCGTTGTTTTGGCGATGCTCGCCGGGATGCTGTTGTCATCGCTGTTTGCTCTGGTGGCGCTGGTGTTCAACGCCAATCAGGTGGCAACCGGGCTGGCGCTGACGATTTTTGGCGTGGGCCTGTCGACCTTTGTCGGCGCCGCGTGGGTCGGCAAACCGCTGGCGGGATTCGAGCCGATGGCGATTCCCTACCTGAGCGAAATCCCGCTGATCGGCCGCATGCTGTTTGCCCAGGATCTGCTGGTGTACCTGTCGTTCGCGCTGTTTGCGCTGGTGGCGTGGGTGATCGTGAAAAGCCGTGTCGGGCTGATCGTTCAAGCGGTCGGCGAGAATCCTGATGCGGCCAGTGCCATGGGCTTGCCGGTGCTGACCGTGCGCACACTGGCGGTATTGTTCGGCGGGGCGATGGCCGGACTGGCCGGCGCTTATCTGTCGCTGGCGTACACGCCGATGTGGGCCGAGAACATGACCGCCGGACGCGGCTGGATCGCGCTGGCGCTGGTGGTGTTCGCCAGTTGGCGGGTGTGGCGGTTGCTGCTCGGCGCGTATCTGTTCGGACTCGCCAGCATCCTGCACCTGGTGGCGCAGGGGTTGGGGCTGGCGATTCCTTCGAGTCTGCTGGCGATGTTGCCGTACGTCGCGACGATTCTGGTGCTGGTGCTGTTGTCGCGCGATGCAGTGCGTACACGGTTGTATGCGCCGGTGTCACTGGGGCAGCCGTGGCAGGCCGGGCGCTAAGCCGTTACGGCTCGCGACAGCGGCCGAACCGGAAACGCCTGAGCAATGCCCCACGCCACTTCGAGAACCAGGAAACCCACCACCAACGAGCTGGCGCCGTGGGCCACGGCATACGTCATCCATCCGGCGAAGAGAAATCGCGTCACCGCGTCATAGCGCCCATAAACCGGCTGCGGATCACGAATCCGCAGCACCGCCCACATGCACACCACCGAACCGAACAAATTGGCTATCAACCGATGTGCAGGTTCGAACGGCGGCAGCTCGCCGGGCAGCTCCAGCGCCTGACTGAGCGCCGTCAGCAACCCATGCAACACAGCAAAACTCCACGGCGTGACAAACGCCGCCGTCACGATCAAGTCATACCAGGCGCTGACGCGCACCACCTGCCGATACTGCGTTGAAGTCCACATCATCCTTGCTCCGAAAATTCAGGGAGCAACTACGGTAAAGCCTGGAGTATGCTCCAGGGTCAAACACTTTCGAGACCAGCAAGATGCGCATCGGTGAGTTGGCCCAGGCCTGCGATGTCAGCCGTGACACGCTGCGTTTTTACGAGCAGCGCGGATTGATCGCGGCGCAACGCAGCGCCAACGGTTATCGCGACTATCCGCCGGAGATGGTGCAACTGGTGCTCTATATCAAAACGGCGCAGCGTCTGGGCTTTACCCTCGGCGAGATCGGCAACAGCGTTGGCGCGCTGTGGCAATCGCCAAACCCCGACACCACCGTCACGCAACTGCTGCAAGACAAACTCAAGCTGGTCGAAACCCGCATGGCCGAGCTCGGTGAGTTGCGCCAGGAATTGCAACATCGGCTCGGTCAACGTTGTCCATTGAACCCGTGATCTTTCAACCTTCTAGGAAAGCCAATCATGTCCGCACTGAATCCTGCCAAGCACGCACTGATCATCGGCGCCTCCCGGGGCCTGGGCCTGGGTCTGGTGAAAACCCTGCTGGCCGACGGCTGGCAAGTCACCGCCACGGTTCGCAATCCTGCCAACGCCGAGGCTCTCAAAGCACTGGGCAACGTGCAAATCGAAAAACTCGACATGGACGACCAGCAAGCGGTAATCGCCCTGAGCCAGAAGCTCAAGGGCGAGACCTTTGACCTGCTGTTCGTCAACGCCGGAGTCAAAGGCCCTGACGTGCAAACTCCGGGCGGCGCGACGCTGGCGGAAGTCGGTCAGTTGTTCTTCACCAACGCGGTGGCACCGATCAATCTGGCCCAGCGCTTCGTCGGGCAGATCCGCGACGGCAGCGGCGTGCTGGCGTTCATGAGTTCGGTGCTCGGCAGTGTGACCATGCCCGACGCGCCGGAACTGGCGCTGTACAAGGCCAGCAAGGCGGCGCTGAACTCGATGACCAACAGCTTCGTCACGCAGTTGGGCGAGCAGAAACTCACGGTGCTGTCGCTGCATCCGGGCTGGGTGAAAACCGACATGGGCGGCGAAGGTGCCGACATCGACGTGGAGACCAGCACCCGTGGCCTGGTGGATCAGGTGGACGCGTTTGCCGGCAAGGGCGGCCATCATTTCGTGAACTACAAGGGTGAAACCATTCCCTGGTAATCACTGAACCCTGTGGGGGGCTTGCCCCCGCAGGGTTATCCCGGTGTCTGGTCGGGTTGGGCTTGCCCGTCGCAACATTTTGTTCGAAACTCCGCACCTCGCCCCTCGCGGCGACCCTGGATCAGCAGACAGGGCAACACTGAGCTGGCAACCCTGAACCCCACTTTCAGAGGAGCCGGCCACAATGCCTGCGACCCGTACCTGGTTAAAAAATCCCCTCGCCATTTTCACGGCCAACGGTCTCGATGCCCGTGGCGGTCTGGTGCTGCAAGACGGTGTGATCACCGAAGTGCTCGGCGCCGGCCAGCAACCTTCCGCCCCATGCAATGAAGTGTTCGACGCCCGTGAACACGTGATCCTGCCGGGCCTGATCAACACCCATCATCACTTCTATCAGACCCTGACCCGCGCCTGGGCGCCGGTGGTCAATCAGCCGTTGTTCCCGTGGCTGAAAACCCTCTACCCGGTGTGGGCGCGCCTGACGCCTGAAAAACTCGCCCTCGCCACCAAAGTCGCGCTGGCCGAGTTGCTGTTGTCGGGTTGCACCACCGCCGCCGACCACCATTACCTGTTCCCGAATGGTCTGGAAAACGCCATCGACGTGCAAGTCGAAAGCGTGCGCGAACTGGGCATGCGCGCGATGCTCACCCGCGGTTCGATGAGCCTCGGCGAGAAGGACGGCGGCCTGCCTCCGCAGCAGACCGTGCAGGAAGGCCAAGTGATTCTCGACGACAGCCAGCGCCTGATTCACGAGTACCACGAACGTGGCGACGGCGCGCAAATCCAGATCGCCCTGGCACCGTGCTCGCCGTTCTCGGTGACCCCGGAAATCATGTCCGCCAGCGCCGAACTGGCGAACAAACTTGATGTGCGTCTGCACACCCACCTCGCCGAAACCCTCGACGAAGAAGACTTCTGCCTGCAACGCTTCGGCCTGCGCACCGTGGATTATCTGGACAGCGTCGGCTGGCTCGGCCCGCGCACCTGGCTGGCCCACGGCATCCATTTCAACCCCGACGAAATCGCCCGCCTCGGCGCGGCCGGCACCGGTATCTGCCATTGCCCGAGCTCGAACATGCGTCTGGCGTCCGGCATCTGCCCGAGTATCGATCTGACCGATGCCGGCGCGTTGTTCGGTATCGGTGTGGATGGCTCGGCGTCCAACGATGCGTCGAACATGATCCTCGAAGCGCGTCAGGCCCTGTACATCCAGCGCCTGCGTTATGGCGCCGAGAAGATCACCCCGGAACGCGTGCTGGGCTGGGCGACCAAGGGCTCGGCGAGCTTGTTGGGCCGCACCGATATCGGTGAATTGGCGGTGGGCAAGCAGGCGGATCTGGCATTGTTCAAGCTCGATGAGCTGCGCTTCTCCGGCAGTCATGACCCGATCTCGGCGTTGCTGTTGTGCGGTGCGGACCGAGCGGATCGCGTGATGGTCGGCGGCAAGTGGCGCGTGGTTGACGGGCAGGTTGAAGGCCTGGATCTCAAAGGCCTGATTGCCGATCACAGCCAAGCGGCTCGGCAGTTGATTGCCGGCACCTGATCTCCCCCCTCTGATCGTTCCCACGCTCCGCGTGGGAACGATCAATCACAACCCCAGCAGCGACAACATGATGAACGTCGCAAACAACACAAAGTGGGTCATGCCCTCAATCGCATTGGTCTCGCCGTCATTGAGGTTGATCGCGCTGACGATCAGCGTGATGAAGATCATCACCGTCTGCACCGGCGTCATCGCCATCTGAAACGGCTGCCCCGTGTAGAGCGCCATCGCTTCCATCACCGGCACCGTCAGGATCACCGTCGATAACGAAGCACCCATCGCAATGTTGACCACCGACTGCATGCGGTTGGCCAACGCCGCGCGTAACGCAGTCAGAATCTCCGGCGCCGCCGAAATCGCCGCCACCAGAATCGCCGTGATCACCGGCGGTGCGCCCGTCCCTTCCAGGCCCAGATCGAGGGTCTTGGACATCACCTCGGCCAGTGCGCCGATCACCACCACACCGAACACCAGAATGCCGATCGACAGCGCCAGGCTGACCGGTTTCGGCTCTTGTTCCACGGGCTCTTTCTTGCGACGTTTGTCCGGGTAGCTGTAGCTGAAAAAGTAGCTGTGCGGCCCGACCTGCATGCGCAGGAACAACGCATAAAGCAGCACCATCGCGCCGATGGTGAAGGCCGAATAGATTTTCCAGTTGGCCTCGGGGATGAACTCCGGCACCACCATCGACACGCCCATGGCGGTGAGGATCATCACGCTGTAGCTGCGGGCCGAGTCATCGTTGTAGGACTGCTCACCATGCTTGATCCCGCCCATCAGCGCGGCGAGGCCGAGGATGCCGTTGATGTCGAGCATAATAATTTTGTAGACACGGACACCGGTGTCAAAAGAGGCAGCCTCCCTCTGCTTTGAATAGCCGTTTGGGCGCAAGGAAAAATACGCTTTAAACAGATAATTCGAGGGCGAGGCGCCACAACCAATTTTCTTGCTTTAACGGTACGCTAGTGGCATACTTTTAAAGGTGATTTGACATTTTGTCAAAATAGACACAGGATCCTATTATTCAAGGAGAATCCTGTGCGAACACTTGCCCCCTTCCATACCTACCCAAATCCCAAAAGCCGATTAATTTTCGAAGCTTTCGCGTTGAGTTCTGAAACGGAGCGCTGCACGTGCCCGTAACCTTCCACTACGACTCGAACAGCCATACATGTTCGTTTTTCGCACCGTCGGAGAAAAATGGTAAAGGAGAACGTGAGTTCCGATGCCCAATGGCACCCATAATTACATGGGCGGAATTCAATTCTTATGCTCAAGCAGCAGTGGACAACCTCAAGTCTGAATCACCGGACAGCATCATTGAGCAAGTCGAGATACTGAAAAACATTCAGCGTTACGCAATCGCAGAAAGCACGTCCCTGCCCAAATGCGCCCTGGAATGGGACGAATTCCTTATAGGACATTTTGAATTTACTTTGGATGACTTAGGCCCAAGCGGAAAAAGAACTCCAGAAACCAGAATATCCAGATGGTCAAGTATCGAGCGATTTTATAATAAGCTGCAAACTCATGAGCTTATTCCCAAAGACGCTTACATACCATCCAGGCATTTATCCGATGGCAATAACATGCCGAGGAAACCACGGACACCTGTTGGAAAACTATCAAAACAGATTTCGGAGACAAGTGGACGCTGGAGTAAAGAAGCGCTTGTTAGCAGAGACCTTTGCCTAGATGAAGATGAGTTTCTGTGCCGTATCTCGCAAAGCCTCTGCTCTGCAATTCAAGCAACCATTGACGGATGCTGCGAATATTTGGAAAAGATGAAAACCGCCCACGAGCTAGGACGAAAGCTCATTGAAAAAGTTGACCCCGCCGAATTAAATAGACGCATCACAAGCGGGGACTACTATGCTGATGGAGTTCACGTCGCCGACCCGAAAAGCAAAAATTGCTTGCCATGGGTCTTAGCTGTAGCAAACTACTTCCTCAAAGAAACCGAGCAACTCAACTCTATTAGCTATGTTGCATTATCAAATATTGATTTCTTCAAAGACTTAACTCGCAAGGCGACCAAAGACGAATATTCCAAACTAATTCGTCAAGCCATTGGCCATGTCGGCATACACACTGTCAACTCCACAGAAAACTTTAGCCGACTCCTAGGCCACCTTTCAGCTCGGGATTGTGCTGCAATTGCTTCAATTCTGATGATTGACCAACCAAAATTCCCATCTACAGGCCTTCAAGGTGCCAAGCTAACGACTTCGGAAGGCACACCCTTAATTGAAGTGCAAATCGACGAAAGAGCAATCCAATTCGCCATTGAAAAACCGAGAGCCGATCAATTTCAAGTCGAAACCCTCACCGCTCGAAGCGCCGAGATGAATTTCTAGAAAGAGCGTCAGGCATTGTTGTTCCTCTACTGGAACGGGTCAAAAAGGCTCGAGAGGTATATCGGCTGAGTAGTCGAGGAGAATATGACATCGTGATGGCAGCCAACCTTACTGAGCTGGCCAAGCTGCTCGCTGCCCTAGAAGCGTTTGCGGACGAGTGAGCTTTGCAGCCGTACCAACGCGTTGCCGGACGCTGAAATGATCCAAAAAGAAGTTCTCGAGATGTTGAGTGAGGCCAAAGTGCTTGCACTGAGATTCTATCGGCTGACCGGCAAACCGCTTGGGATTACTAGCGTGGTGGCCGAGTACGAATCGGCTACAAAACTAGCCTCCTGATACATCCTGCAAAAAGGCCGCTGTGCTGGAGCCGCCATCAGCCCGGCGACTCGTAGAATTCAGGGCAACCGTTGAGCAGCGCGCAAGGGATACCTCGCGAGTATGTGGCAGGCGTAATGATCCCCAGATAGGGACATTAACCAGAATTCTAGGCTGAATGCGCCCGTTCGGGCACGTTATGCTGAGCGATGGTGTGCGGTCATCAGAATGGCAGGTCTTCATCACTGATCGCCTCAGGCTTCGCTGGTGGTCGTGGAGTCAGCGCCTGACGAATGCTCTCAAGACGTACAAGCAGCTCATCGAACGTGATCACCAGTACATCCTTTAGTCCATGTCTATATTGCTCGAAAGCTTCCTGCTTATCCTCCTCCTCCGGCGTACGACCAATTATGACAATGGCGGCAACTGCATGGGCGTGAACACGTTCTTTGAAACCACGCGCTAGGCCAAAGATCTCGCGCTGGACGTTGCCACGCTGACTGATGATCTGGCCGACTGAGCCGCTGAGCTCGAAGGATGGGGTATAGGTTTGCCGATATTGCCTTCCGAGCAGATCATGTTGAGGATGTTTGATCTCAATGAGGGCAAGATTTCCTGTAGCTCTAGCCGCCATCAGAAAGTCGGAATATTGGCCGCCGCGTCCGCCGAAGCCTTTTCCGCCCACATAGGGCTGATCAGCGATTTTCTTCACGGGATAACCAAAAGCCATGTCCAGTACAAATGGATGTTCGCTCAGGAAGGCCTGCCATTTCGGCTCCCCGACCTTGCTTGCCATCATTGTTTTATACACCTCGATGAGCTCGGCGAGAGTTACCAGCTCAATTTCTGCTTTTAAGTTGTAGAGAGTGCGAGGCGCGGACTTTGCGAGGGCTGGGACGTTCTGTTGCGCAAGCTTGACAGCCTGTTGCTGATCTTTCGGAGAAAGACTAGGCGTCACCGAGCCCAGTGACACCAAGCTTGCAAGCAAGTCCGGGGAAAGCTTTCGTGCCTGGGGTGGATAGAGCTCTGGCGCTGCGTGGTGAAGCAAGCTCGTGTAACAGACGAGTTTCTTGTCCGCCGCTGTCTCTCGTTGATGACGTTGGGTCAGTCGATCCAAGCTTTTCTTCAACTGCTCAAGTCGGTCAATTCCCAAGTAGAACTCGCTGCCCTTAATCTTCGCATCGTCGCTACCGGCTCCGCCGTGCAGGATAAGAGTGTCCACTCCCTCCAAATTACTAAGCGCGTGAACAAGGTATCGGTATTCGTAGTGAAACCCTAGGCCGTAGCGCCAGTCCTTGGACAGTCCTGCGGGCACCCCGCTGAGAAGTTCATCAACCTCGTACTGATCGGTCGGATGTGCATAAGGCTGGTATACGGGCCTAGTTATGATGATCGACGTCACGTTGCCGTATTTGGGCTTAGCGTACTCAGGATGTTCTGAGCGGGCGTTGATGGGATAAAGCGTCAGATACTCTGGAGCCACTTCCAGAATTAGATGCCAACCAGGCGCATCATCTGACAGAGCGACATCGCTGTAGTAGACACGAGATTTCCCATAGATCTCTTCACTTAAAGATTCGTACTCTTCGCCTGACTCAAGGGTTTCGAGCTCTTCTTCGGTAAGACCTCTCGCGTCTTCAAGATCGAAACGAAGAAAAGGGCCACCGTCGGTGCGCTGCTGCATGGCGTATTGGGAGGGGCGCATAGAAGGCATTGCCTGTCATCCTTGATCGTAGGTGGAGCTTCAGTGGTCTTTTAGAGCCACGGAGCTTCGGGCGTTCTCTCCCATTCGAAGTGCCTACCTGTAGCTAGAACGGGATTGGGTCGTCGAACTGTACGGCTGTTTTTTTCGGCACCAGTGGCGCAATCAAAGGCGATACCACGAAGAGGTTAACGATGTCCTCCCTGTCCATGAAGAGGATCTGACTTCGTTTGGATTGATCAAGCTTGCCACCGATCCAATTTCTAGCAGCCTTGGTGATTTCTCCACCCGCGACGATGAAAGCGTGGTCAACTAAAACGCGTTTACTGAGCTCTGAGTCAAAGATCTCATGACCCAGCATCATCAGCACTTGGTTATGGATCTCCGCTACGTTGGCTTGTCCTGCCTTCGTTACGCCGGAGGAATCGAGCTTTCCCTTTTTCACCTGAATGCCAAAGTAGATGACGTGCTGGGTAGGAAGTGTGAACTTCATCCAGATGTCCTTCCCATACTCCAAGGCCTTGTCCTTGTGGCCAGCGGACGTGATCCGAGCGAAACCCAGCTGCCGGAATAGTGGAAGTAAAACATGCTCGATCAGATCGTCCTCGGAGCACTGATCAAGGTACGAGATCAACTGGTTTTTCTTCTCAATTTCTGCGGCAGAAAGAGGACGGTGGGGACTCGAGGATTCATTCCCTATTGCGCCGGTGCTGCAGTGACGCAGATAGCACTGGCCGTCATCTCCGTAGAAAGCTTCGAAGCCTTCCCGTTTAATCGCTGCATTCAGAACCTTGAGCGCCTCCAAGCGGGGCGGTTTTTCGTTGAAGGCATCCTCACTATCCATGAGAAGGCGAATCACACGGAGCATGGCATCCGGTGGCATCAGCGGATTAGAGCTTGGGAAATCTAGGATTTTCTGCAGAACATCCGCGACCCAGAATCGCCGCGTTGAACCGTCGTGGACGAACTCAGTATCGGCGTCCCGGAAGAATCGGGTAAGGTTTGGGCCTGTGAGGTAGCGGAAATAACTTTCAGGTTTGTCACCGCAGATCATCTCTGCGACTTGCTCCGACGTACGTTCCTTCCATTTCATACTTCGCTCTCCTATCGGCCAATAGGGACTTCGGATTCATGCGCCTTATTAGGGTAGCTCTTTCTTTGGACTCTCTGGGGCGAACATGCTGGCTATGATACGGGCATCCAGGAGAGCGTGATGTGGAAGTGGAATCCCGTCGTTTATGGCATCTAAAGTGGTAGCATCAGTGGGGTGAGTCTGAACGTTCCTTGGCCATTTACCATCGGCATATGCGAGCTCGCAGAAAAGCTCCCAGTCATACTGTGGGGCGTCGGTGACAATTTCCAAGGTTTCCTCGAACGACGCAAGAAACTCCAACAACGCTGATCTTGCCCCAATGATCGGTAGTGCATAGCTTCCGCCCCAGAGCTGCGGAAGGACGATCTCTACGACGAAGTCGCTGCAGTCTGCTTCTCGCCATGTGCCGAGTAATTCCACGTAGAATTCGCGCCCATTCTCGGCCACCAATGCGAGCGATATAAGCTTCGCTGACGCCGAGAGCTGGGTAAACTCGCAATCAAGAAAGAGCCTCATGCTGTTAGCACTCCGTGAAGACTAGGGCTTGCCTACATATGACGCAGGAAGGGAACCGACGAGAGTTGGCTCTCGAGCATCTGGGCTCAGAGTCCGTGCTTCAATCCTATTAGAAATTGTCGAGCTAAGCTCCGCCCTTTGAGATGATGTATGAACTCAGAATTAACTGAAGAAGAAATGCGTCGTGCCCTGTTCGGTACGCCTCACCCCGAAGAGCATGTGTCTGCTCCTGTGGTAGAGGAGCCTGTGGCTGAAATTGTTTTTACGAAACCGGTAGCTGCTCCCGTAGCGAAGAAGAAAGCGGCGAAAGCGTTCACGCCCAGGCTTAAGGTCACGCTCCGGGTTGGGAACGAATTTGAGGGGAAGATGCAGGAGTTGACTCACGAGGCCGACACGTTGAGCTCGTTGCTTGCTGAGCAAGAGGCAGTTAAGGCTGCCAGGAAGAAGTACAAATATGTGGAAGTGGTATCGGTCAAATCGATGTAGACGCTCCCGCTGGCCTGGCTATGTCGCTAGACGTGCACCCAACAGGATCATCAAGTGTGGCACCTAGTATGAGCGGCTGTCGCAAACCAGCCGCCTAGTGATGGCGAGCGTATTCTCGGGTGATTAGCCGGTGAGAATTTAACATCGTCACTGCGGCCAACCTTACTGAGCTAGCCAAACTTCTCACCGCACTTGAAGCGTTTGCAGATGACTGACCGCATGACATTCTTCGGCGGTGATGGCAAGGGTTGCACCGACCGCCCCACTCTCCAGTCTTAATTGGGGTAGGGGGAGAGAATGGCTGTTACGGCCATTCTCGCTACACCTTAAAGGCGAGGATTTGGTTCCTGGTAGCTTGGTTCTGCATGAACAGCAGGATGTCGAAAACCCGGCCTGGTGTGTCCTGCAGCCCCTTGTGGTTGCTCTCCAGAATCCCCTTCACGAACACTTCCCGGTGTAGGCTCCAGCAGTGCCCCAGATAAAACGGGAGCTGGCAAATTCGACGGCCTGTGGCTTGCTGTACATTCCTCGGAAGGCGTTGTTGTCCGGTGAAGCCCGCTTTTCCGGCTCGAGTTAGCCCGCCTCTTACTTGGCTATCCAGTGCCGGCATCAGCCCGGTGATAAGAAGCAGCGCCTTCATGGGGTAAGTGATGCTGGTGTTGTTGATAAACAGCACGTGCGCCAGCGTGTTCAGGATCCCCAGAATCTCCTTGTCGAAGGCTCCAACCTCATTGATTGGCGCATTGGCCGCCAGAAGGCGATGCCCCTGCTGATCGAGGCTGAATGCCGCAAGGCTTTGCTGGCTCAGTTTGAGCAGGCGCCCATGTAGCCGTTTGTCCTTCAGGGCGCTTTCGATTTGAGGGAGGGCATGAAGCGTTGGGCTTCTGCGTTTGCATGCGCCCCAGTTACGTAGCGCTGTGAATAGCGCCAGGGCGAGTAGGGCTGCATTGGCGCTGCCCGGTGGTGCGTTGAGATATCGACGTGCAATGGGCTGCACGTTGGCGAAGTCCTGGTGGTAGGCCTGGCTGAAACCGTTAATGGCCAGTTTGATGTCGAGGGCGCTGCCAACCAGTCGAAGCATGTTGTCCATCACAGGTGGAGGGGGAGGCACGAGTGTGTGATCTCCCCTTGCAACTGGTCAAGCAGTGACCATGAGCATGGCTTGACGAAGATCTTGGGGGCTGCAGGCTTGCTGAAAGGCTACAAAGCGACCTCGCACTGGTAATGCGGAGAAGCCGTGGCCGGGTTCGGCGCAGTTCCCACGGATGCGCGGGTGGTTCGTGATCGGAACAGGATCACCGGAGCAGGGGTTACGGCGGGGCTGGATTTCGGCCTAAGTATGGTGCCGAGTTGCGTGGCCAGATCTATGCCGAGTGCACCCAGCTGATGAGCGAATACGACCCTGAGCCACCTTTCAACGCGGGGTCAATGAAGACCGCTCCGCCAAACGTGAAGAAGGCCATGATCGATTTGGTGGCTGACTTTTCGAATAAGGCTGAAGCACTCGCCGGTCTCACTAAGGGCTGATGTCCCCAGCGGATCAGGACGAGCTTGGATGGCATCTTGATCCTTGCTCGATCATAAATTTCATTAAAATCGATGGCTTGTAGTCATATCGGTGTCCTGAAAGGTGCGCTCGAGATGTCGATTAATTTTAGTACCCCTACAGATAAATTGGCCCAAGACTGAGAATTCACCCCATGCAGACATCGTCATCGATGACCTGCCTGGTGGAGCCTGTTGAGGGTGTTTTCGACCTTCACATCGTCCGCCGCCCCCAGGGGGTTGGGGGGCCCCGGAATCACTTCCGGCGTCGGCCTAATGGCCAAAGCGTTCAGCGCGTCGTCCTAGGATGACTGCGACCTTGTACATGGCAACGACGGTTGTGCAGGGTGAACGCCGAGTAAACGGTGAGCAGAATGAAAAACTTCATTCAATCTGTTTGGCGTCTGGTGGTCGATGTATCTCGAGTGCTCCGTGCGGGCCTCGCGCTTCTAGACTACTACGACCGTCACAATCCTTAACCAGCCACCCGCCTGAGGCAACTCAGGCGGGTTCTTTTCCAGCGTTTTACTGCTCGGGAGTGCCGAAGGTCGCCTCGAAAAGCGCAAGCTTCTCCTTGAGGAGATCCAGATCCTGGGTATCGAGAATCTTCATGAGCGACTGGTTGATGGTGTTGCTCAAAAGGGCGCGGCCCTTGAACACATCTCCTTGGCCAAGCATGGTGTAAGAGAAATATTCAGCTCGTCCTGCCCAGTACCGATTTGAACCCTCGGGAACATCAAGGTTCCAGTGCTCAAACCGAACGGCTTTCAGGTATTCTTGCAGTCCCCCAGAAATGTTGCCTTGCCCGTACCAGTACGGTTTATAAGGGTTGCTCTTATGAAGTTCGGACAACACCAGTGCCATAGCTCCGAGAGCCAATGACATACTGATATCTTTCTTGAATTCGGCGAAGTTCAGAACTTTGCAAAGCTTACCAAATAGAGGTAGGGCTTTTTCAAATGTGCTGTCATCTATTTCCCGATCTAGAAGATTGGAATAGAACCACTTAAACTCACCTGCATTATCTCTAAACTGAGACTCACAGGTTTCCGCATCGATCAGCAGGTGCTGCGGTGTAGCGAGTGGCAGCTTTATATAATTCGCCAGTTCGGCAATCAGATACCGTGCTTCGCCAAACGGAGGCTCGTGCTCTATAACGTTTTCGAGGAGTTTTATATTCCCCTCTGTGTGATGATCGTGCTCCAGTCTAGTTAAATAGGTATATAACTGTTCATCTATTGGCAGCCGAACGGCCTCTTGATCTTCGACGCACAGTACACCTTGGATACGGGTTGCCAAGTGATTGATGAGTTGCGTGAACTGTTGCAGGTTTCCTCCGCACTCCACACCGGCTTCCTGAGCGAGCTTCTGGTCTGCGTTGTCCAGTATGGCCCGTATGCCCCCATACACGTTGTTTATGGATGCGAGTCTCTCAAGCGGCATCTCAAAACTGGCATGGGTTTTTATATCGGAGACTAATAGAACCTCTTCCGAAGCACCTTTGAATCCATGGCAGTCGCGCACCTCATAGGATGGGTTATTACTGATCCGTGGAGAGGCCAGAAAAGTGAAGAGCTTGCTCTGCTCAGTCTGGAAGCGGTAGAGTGTCTTAAGCACTTTAAGGGTTTTGTTCTTGTCCTCCGAGAAGAACTCAGAAAAACTTCTGCCGAGTAGTGGTAAGGCCTTTTTCTTTATGCTTTTTAGCCTTTCGAAGGCCTCGACCTTGCATTCCTTTCGGATTTCATCTTCAAGTGCTTTGTAAGTTTGGAGGTTCTCTGGAAGCTGCTTGAGATTTCCCAGGTCAAAATCTCCTGGGAACATGTTGGCTCTTTCTTCTTCCGTTACTAGGTTGTTAACAATAACGTATAGTTGGCTTACGCTCTCAGGTTGGCCGCCCAGCATCCTCCCGCCCACCCGAAGATTTCGATAATCTCGGTGGTGCACGTAGTCATACGAAGCAATTGAGGCGTCATCACCGAATTTAGCTTTAACTTCATCTTCAAACATTTCACGGAAAAGCTCCTTATCCACATCTCACTCCATTTACACATCGACAGATAGGTAGGATGGCATAATGCCTTACTTTCAGTGTTTGTGCTGCCCTCCGCCCTATCTGCGCGACTTCGAGAAGTTCGTGGCCTTGTGGCACCAGGAGCTTGAGCACCTGAACGCCCATCGGGCTCACAGCTCTAGTGAAAGGTCGCGATGAAGAGAATGATCCTGTGTATGGCAGAGGCCGGTGAGCCGATCTTGCAGCAGGCTCTCTAAGCCGTCCGGGCCCATCAGAAGGCTATGGATTAAGGCGACCAGCCGAGGAGATCGGGAAGGCTCCGTCTTGAGGCTGATCACCTGTGTCAAACCGTCATCGACTACCAGTTGCACGCACTGGGTAGGCTGGTTCAAACCCAGCACTGATAGTCCGGCTGAGTGGTTGGGCCTTGCCGAGCTATGAGGCCGTATTGCCACCAAGTCCTGACTGCCCGGATGAGGGCGGATCAGGTAGCAAACAAAGCCTTAACTCCATCCTTCAAGAATGACCAGTTGCTGATCACCAGCGAGATAGCTGTGGAAATCAGAATGCTGAGGATGGCCCACTTCACCGTAGCCTTAACCCCTGACTTACCCTCCTCTTGGACAGGTCGAATGATATTTTTATAGATGTGCTCATAACCTTCTGACACCACGCGGATGCTATCGAAATGGCTCTGAATCTCGCGCAGTGGGCCGGACAACGGCTTGAGGAGTTCGTTTGATGCTACGTGTTTGTTGACCTCATCTATCTGACGCTTCGTGTCGCTGATTCGATTGGTCAGGGCGCTGGGATTGAAAGTCAGGATGTTGGTTATGCGCTGATCCAGGGCGACGTATTCCGTTTCAATCTTCTCAGCCAATGCTGCGACGTAGCGATGAGTGTCGTCGTCGACGACGCAGATGATGATTGGCTTGAAGCCATCCTCACCAATTTCCGAGTAGTCGACCACTCCAGCCTGATCGAGCTTGTAAAGCAGGTACTCCAGTGCATTCCAGTTACCTACAAGGCTACCCAGATCAGCCGTGACGTCGGGATTGTCGAAGTCTACGCCCCCTTTTTCGTCCGCATGGCGGATAAGGCAGAGCAGAATTCTGAGCTCTTGCAACGGTGTGATTTGGTCATCCATTGTTGTTGTCATGTAAACCGGTTTACTCAGCTTGCAGAGATGATGGCCTGAACCTGTGAGGCTTTCTCTGATCAATGTGAACAGAGCGAACAGGAGTACCCAGGCGCCAGGCCGGTTTATCGCACAACCCGAGTAAAACGCCTAGATGGCTTGGCCTCATCCAACAGGCAGAACCGCCATATTCAGAACGGAACCGCCTGAACAAAGGTCACCATCCTTTATGGGTCAGAAGCGCAAGCGGAGCGCGCCGGCCCATAATGGGCCAAAGGCGAGAGGATGGAAGCCCGATAGGGCCGTAACCTTGCGAATCCAAGGTGCGGTTCACGACAGCCGTCCCCTTAGGGGCGAGCCACCAAGCTTGCGGAATCAAGGAATCCTTGGAGCCCTCGCCACGGCTGACTTACAGCGCGGAACCCTCCCAGTTTCTTCGGATTTCTTTGCGGATTTCATTCAGGCCACCAACCGCGCAAGCGTCACGGGGCTTCAGGCGGCACAAGCCTGCAGACACCGGCTTTCCATTCCTGGTGATCACGAATGAGTGCCCCCTGCTGCAGGAGCTTCATGATCCTCCGGAAACGCCGCCTCGCCTGGGTCGCACTGATCACCTGCATGCTGAAGCCCTCACTACCGCAAATGGGGTTAAGGTGGCCAGCTCTTCAGCCGCCCCCCGTTCACTTACATGTCGGGATGCACGTCGTCGAAGAAATTGAAGTCCACCTCGAACTCCAAGTTGCCAACCGGGCCAGCAGGTCAGCCCGCAGGGCTCCCTCGGCATACGGCTCAACGTCCACCCATTAGCTGTAGATCATCCCGTCATCCGAGGTGTTCGCGGTCACTTCCGCGTCTGCCAGAAGCTCCGCATCCTCCAGCGATATCTTCAGCTCATTGGCCAGCGCTTGCGCCATGCTCATGCTCATGCTCATGCTCATGCTGGGACGGTGCTCCTCGCTTTCAGCGGCCTGCTGCTGCGCCATGTACTTCCATTCATCCCTGCGATCACGATCTGCATCCGTTTCGCTACTGGTGATGGAAACACCGTCTTCACCGAGCGACCACTTGCAGTCGCGGCGAATCAGCTCAACCTCGGTCTGAAGGAGCTTGAGCACGCCTGTCGCATCCTCATACGTGGCAGACTCCACCTCGTATTCACCGATAGAAAACTCACTGGCGTTGGTCTCGGCCATCGCGCCGGACAGCATGTGCTCCAGCTCCTGATCCAGCTCGGAGAACACATCGTCCTCGTGGATCGCGTCCTTGAAGTCACGCACGCCAAAGACGGCGAGCATCAAACGCGGATCCGTGGGGCTTCGCTGGGCGACGACTTTGAGCTCGTGGTAATCCTCGAACCCTGCATGACGCGCGAGTGCTTCTTGGGCAGCCGAAAGCTTCATGTCGTGTTGGCGAGCATGCTGCTTGGCTTGCGATTTGAAAATGCTTATAGGGGAAAAATCAGACATAGCAGTGTCACCAGAACTATCGACGCTTTGGGTACCGATTGCCGGTTCACCGGGCAGCGTCTAGTTAGGGACATGCCGATGTAAAACGAGAGGGTGTATTTACGATGGGCTATTGCTTCGCGAAACAGGCGCCAGGCGACCATCACCGCCTGGCTGGAATCCTAGGTTAGGAAAATCTGCTTCGCAATAGCCTTCGGAACGGCGATCACCACCCGCTTTCGCTGGATGCAGCTAGAGGAGTTGCTCGGATGTAGGCAATGATCGCAACAGGAGCGCCTGCCCACGATGGGCCGAAAGTAATTTTTTCTGATCTTCCTGGTAGAGTGCTCAGATCGCCCATAGGGGCGATCATTTTTTTCCGGAAACGCCCTCATGCTGCCTAGAAAAATTGAAATGTTCAGGGTGCAAAATTTTCAGCAAAATCTGGATTAATGGTGAAATTTATTGTGCCAAGAAATTTTGATATTTCTTGGGGGGTTGCATCGGGCGCACAATTATTCAGAAAATCACTAACCTTCTTGGTTATAGCATAACTAAAATCTTTCCACTCACCATACTCATACGAAAACCTCAGCAGGTTACACATAATAAACGTCTCTCTGCCCTTGTGCTTGTTCTTTGGCATGTATATAACTTTGCCCGAGAAGTGTGCGATCTCCATGTGATCCTCATACTTATCGTAGTGAGGGTGTATGATTTTGTAGGACTCTTTATCTCTAGGGTAAAACGCTTGTGGTCTGAGCGCACCAGTCAGCACATCTTGGTCGAGCTTACTTAGATTGCATTCCTTACATGCAAGAGCAAGGTTTTCTGGCTCAAACAAAAATCTAGGATGTGCTGATTTTGCAATAATGTGCTCCACATCCCAGCTCAACCCGTGGTTTTCTCTCTTCAGCATTCGACAATAGGCGCATTTATAGCCTTGTTGTTGCAGATAGTGTTTCCGAATTGATGCTCTGAGCGGAAGCATGGGCCCAGTGGTTTCGTTCCATATCTTATGGCTTGTCCCATCGTACTTGTTAATGTAGTCGGAATCGTCCACGCTAAAGACTATCGGCTTCATCAGTATAGTGTCCCAAGCTGGCTGATCAGATGATAAACCGGATCTACATCACTCATTTTGCTCTGGAGCTTAAACAATCTCACTGCCGTTTCCCTATCATCCTCATTAAAATCCTCTCGCTTAGCGATTTTTGTGAGAAGTATGAGAACAGTTCGCAATAAGTATTCATTGTTCTGCCCTGGCGACTGGAATATCTCTGCGAGCTGGAAGTCTGCAGATCTCTTTGCATACTCATAGGGCTTATAAAGCCTTCCCTCTTCGAGACTTAACACATATCCATTATCAGTCACGAGACCTGAAACTAATTGAGGTGAGTGCGTTGCAATGATGAAGTGGCAACCATGATAATCAGCAAAAACTTCTTGAAGCTGCTTTACTAAACTGCTCTGCCATTGCGGATGAAGGCTTATTTCCGGTTCGTCAATACAGATTAATGAGCCGTTTTGAATAGAGCCAGCGATGCCCAGCATCATCGTAAGCATACATTGCTGGCCCGAGCTTGCTTGGCTTAGCCGCAGTCGGGACTTGTTGATTCTTTTCAGTAGCGTTATATCGTATATCTTTATAATCCCAAATCTTAAAAGTACTGACAGATCACTGAGCAGATCGTGACCAGTTCCAACCTCTAAATCCCAGAGATAAATTTCTAGGTGGGATTTTTTTTGGCGCTTTAATGTGTCAAAGAATTTATATTTGTGGTCGTCTTCATAAGGAAGATAACTGAATTCATCCGATAGAAAATCAATAATCTCCGGGGTACAGGTGAAATATATTTCTTCCTTCTCTTCATCCAGCAACTTATTGAATTGCTTAATATCAAAGGCTAGCTTTACATCTAGATAGGGTGCGAATCCAAGATATTCGAATATATTAGAAAGCCTGTATGCGTTTTGCTGCCCCTTCATAACTCCGTCTATTAATGAAGAAAGACTACTGGGTACGCCGCTCCCATTCGGTCGATCTGATCCGATATAGCTATACTTAATGCCACTAGGCTTTTTCTTGGATTGGCCCAAACTCGGAAATCGGTCATGCCGCCCTGTTGATACTGCGATAACATGTGTAGGACAAACAGCAGACCCTATAGAAAGCCGTACATCTTCGTCGTGTTGAGTGTTTATTGATTGGGCAAATTTTTGTGGAACGAAATAGAGGCTTGAAACCTCTTTGACTTCACTTAATGGTATCTGGCGAGGCCAATTATACGATCCTGAAGATTCCGGAGTTTTCGGATAGTCTCGGACTTGAAAGGGTGCATTAAAGTGCTCAGTGAATGTACCTGTATACCTCGACGGGTCTTCAGGTGCGCTGATGAAGTGAGACGTCAAAGCTTCTGAATAAGGCCTATCTTGCCTTGCGAACACATAGGTACTAACGATTTTTCTTAATAACCGACTTTTCCCAGCAGCGTTTTGGCCTACGACCATCGTAAATGTGTTGTCCGTCCATTCACTTGTTGGGCTATCGCTCAAAGACACTCTTTTTCCATCAGCCAAGACGGACTCTATTTGAAACCGCATTAAAGATGATCCTTATCTACAGTCGAGCGGTGCTTGAAACCAACTATGGAGCCAGCCCATAAGGGGGCCTCAATCGTTTCGTCATCAAGCAACGGGGAGTTTCAGAAAGAGGCAATATGCCAGCTTGCCTACCGCGCCGCCAGTGGGTCGTTATTCAAGCGCTATTCGGGCCTCTGTGGATAAGTCGGATCTTCTAGGTTGCCCGACGGGGAAGTGAGACCGGTCAGGACGCTCATTACTGCAAAGCGGGTGTTGGGAGATGTCCAGGCTCAGCAGTCAGCAAGCCAGTTCTTTACATGTCAGGATGGATTTCGTCTAAAAAGCTCCCTTCACTTCGATGCCCTAGGTGCCAAACCGGGCTAACGGATCTGCTCGCAGATTTACCTTGGCATACGACTCAACTTCCCCCTAATAGCTAGAGATAATCCTGTAATCCGAGGTCTTCGCTGTTACTTCCGCGTCTGCCAGAAGCTCTGACGTCGTCAAGGGGGATCCGAAATTCACTCACCAGCGACTGCGCCATGCTTCTGCGGGCATTTCAGCTACAACTTTACTGAAACATACCGTTTTGATTCCCCCCTAGCCCAGTCATCGCTCCATTGAAGCATTTGTGGCTTGCCACGCTCGTGCCACACCACTCCTTCTGAGCGTCGCCGAGATGCATTTGTGTTTTCACCGCCAGGCCAAGCGCTACGTTCCGTGACAAAGATCCATACGCAAGCGAGCCCATCTTCCTTCAGGAATGTCTGGAAAAGCTGTTGGTCTATGAACGCGTGGGAGCCATCACCTAGGCTTCTGCCGCAAACGAAGCGAGTGTCCCCAGCATGATCCACATAAATATTTGCATTTTCAGGATCAGGCTTTAGGTTGAGCCGCTGGGCGAGCCAAGGCGCTGGTATCAAAGCTTGAGCGCCTTCGGGCATTGAGACATCCAGATGTGGTTCCCAGTAGTGACGAAAGCATGGGTAAGCGACCTCTACCTCACCCAAGTCGTGAAAGTAGTATATTGACCACTGCTCTTGAGCCCATGTGGAGCGCCATGGCGCCTCTCTGAGATAACCATCGTTGGTGAAATCGCGTGCAGTCCATGAGTCCACGTCCAACCTTTGCTTCGTCCGGATGTAATCGAGAAGCTGCTGTTCGTCTTTTTGTTTAACGACTACTGGCAATAGGAAGCGCCACTGTGCCTGCCTGGAGCCATGCTCCCGACCTTGCCTCTCTTTGTATCGCTCGGTTACTGAACGATGTTCGTGCAAGACTACCCACGTTCCTCCGGTTAAATCGTCACGGCTAACTAGGTTCATGATGCCGGTTGAAGGTTCCTCTTCAAAAGGCCATTTCCCCACATCCGCTTCGAGAGTCTCTTGAATTGATATCTCAAATTTCTCAACCGAAGGATATTGTCTTTGGGAGCGACTGCGCTCGTCAGCAAGCAAAATGGTTGGATCGATTTCTCGATGAGTACCGATGTCCAATGGGTAGGTATACCGACGCGATCCCTGCTCAGTCCTTTCCGACAACCATCTGTTGTCGGCCAGGCTGCAGAGAAGCTCATCAAGAGCAAGCCATTGGTATTTTTTCCCTATGCGCTCAACTAACGGCCGATCACGACTGTAGTCATGGCGAAGGCTACGATCATGTGGAAACAGCTTTTTCGTCCAGCCCAACCCATAGGCCCGCTTGGCAACCCAGCGCTTTGCCGCATTTATGTCGATATGAGGTAGCTGTTCGCGTTCATTTTTCGAGGACTTGAAGCGTTTTTTATACTCTTTCTTGTATCTAACCTGTTCATCAGGGCTCAAAATCTCAAGTAATAGGTTTTCTGCTCTCGTGAAGTTTCTTGAGCGTTCCTCAACGTCTTGCTCAGAAAGATTGAGCCTGAGATCTCTGAAGTGATTAGGACTAAAATCACGCATCAACTTCAGGACGTCAGTCCTCAATTCGCAGTGGTTGATCACCTCATCCTCGAACCGCTCATATATCTCGGTAGCGTTCATAGGCTCAGGCGAAACCAGCGGTACGTTCAAGAATGAACTGACCCTGGGTTGGATTTCATAGCTCGCAAAATCGCCGCCCCAACCTGTGCAAGAATCCAAGATTTGGGAGTCCCCAGCCCGCTTTGCAACCTTCTCGAGGGCCTCTTCGGACACGGAAAGTCTGATGGTTTTGGAGTGATAAGGCGGCATTGCTTTCACAATATCAACTTGCTCGGGCAAGTGACCATTCAGCAACGCGAGCTCTATAATACCTAATGCACTGTCCCTGAGAATGATCGCCAGCGGAACATCCTCTCTGTCAAAAACCTCTCTATTCGCGATCTCAGAATAGTTGTTTAGTCGATGCGGCTCTGGATCGATGCAGCACGCTCCATAGGCTGCAGTGTGCAGGCGCTCAAGGACGTAGAGATCGTCGACATGGGCAAAGTCCATACAAAGCATCCCATACAAGCTGGGGTTCCAAATCATGAGAGACGTGAGCGCCTTGGTGGCTTTGTCTCGAAGCTCTCGATTGGAGCTTGCGAAAAACCAAGTCAGGGTAATTGCGCAGAGATACTGAATATCTGAATCAGTTTGCTCACTCTGCTCAAAGGCACTCCACTCAATCAATCGCTGGACAGTGTTTTCCTCGTCCATGGGCATGCTGTTTAGCTGAATAGTCCACGACGCATCCCGTTTGGCCATGCTCTGAGCAGCTAACCGGTTGTGTAAGGATTTCGCATTCCATGGGTGGCCAGCGCTCGCACTCACTTGGAGAATAATGTCGAAATGCTCTTCCCTTTCGGATAGAAAAAAATTGAAGAGCTCGAGCGTACGGTTGCTGAAGGATTCGTTGGCTCGCCACCGCAGGCTTTCAATGAATGCACTGCCAACAGAGTGTTCATTTGCCCAGTGATCTACGCCACCAGGCATCACGTCTAGAAGCTCCTTTTGGAAACGTTCAGGTAGCTGTACGGAGAGAGCCTCCGTCAACCCGGCCCACTTGTAATGAAGCCGTTTACCATTGTGAATGAATTGAAGCGAACCGCTTTTCAGCGCTTGAGCAGGGTCTTTAACTTCGTCCAAGAGCCCCGAAGCCATCAAGTAGTCTTGTAACCTCTGAAAGCTAAATCGAACAATGTCCTCAGGTGTATCGAACGGATCAGCATCTTTGCTGTTTGGGTTTGGATCCATCCGAAACAACCCGTTTCGCTGAAGCACCTCAAACCATGTTGTTCCTAGTGGAGCTGGAAAGGCGTGAAATTTTTCAGCAACAATTTTTATCGCATCAGAGTGCTGAACATAGTCGCTACGTTTCATCGCCATTTGTGTGGCAATTGCAGAAAGTGCGTGGTTGGTTGGTTTGACAAGATCGTCACTCCCGTCCCTTCCTGCACCTAGGTTTCGAGCAATACTTTTTAGGTAAAAGGAGAATACCTGTTTCGTACCTGTTAGCCCTCTGGGGAACCACTTTTGATTCTCTCTCTCGAGAGCAATGCAGGCACTTCTTAAAAATAACGGATTGATAAACTCGGCAGCTAACCAAGGAATGTTTGGCTGTGAAATTCCTCGTTTTTTAAGATACGTGCGTGCTGCGTGAGCTTGCTCTTCAGGAGTGGTAAAGCCGCGAACGTAAAATGAAGGCACTGCCTCCTTGAGAGTAGCGGGTATAACGTATTGCGTATACTCCGTCCGACAGCTAAACACGACAACCAAGTTTTTATACTTTTCGATCCTACCGATAAACTCTGCAAGCTCCTTACGCCAAAGAGTTATGCCCGCCCCCTCATTTAAAGCATCAATCAAAATCAAGCCACGCTTATGCGTAGCTTCTGCTGCAGCACTCAGTGCCTGAAGTAAGACGTCGGAATCGGTATCACCGAGCCCCAACCTGTTAGTAACTTGTCCCCAGACAGTGTCATTATTTAGGTGCTGCCCCAGTATCAGAATCGCTACTCTGCCGTCTGATATAGCTTGCTGAGCAATGTTGCCGAGTAAGTGAGACTTTCCTATTCCTGCTTCCCCGAAGAGAAAAAAACGGCGGCTAGGTTCTGCAGAGAGATACCTGTCCTGAAGTGATGATCTGAACACGTAACATGCGTCACTCAGCTCGCTTATCTGATGCTGAAGATAGTCTAAAGAATGGTCGCTGGACGTTTTTGACTTTCGGATTTCCTCCTTTGTGTCCCAAGCGACTCTTTGCAGGGAATGGACGTCGTCCGAGATACTTTCAACATGCCCAAGACACTCCTCAAGCGGCCAAGCAAGCCAGGCGTCAGAGGTGAATCTTTGCCTCAGCCCTCTAAGCCTATCCACCTTGGAGGTGATGTTTTCTATTAAAAGGATACTAGCCTTCCCCAATAACTTCACCACATTGGTTATTTTGACCAAAGCAGAAATTTTATCGATCTTGGCCTGAAGCTCGGAAAGGATTCCTTGGTCATGAAGGATTATTTTGAATAACCTTTCAATCCCGACCTCCACATGATCGTCTGGATGATATCTCTCGTCGAGAGACTTAACAGCCCATTCAACTTTTTCTGAAAACCAATTTGTCGAGAACTCAACATCACCAAACCAGTACCTTTTTAGTCCTTCGGCACTCGGAAGGGTCAGTCGATTAGTAAGGTCTGAGGCTGTCCAGGGAATGAATTCTACCGTATGCCCCAATGGTACATATGATGCCCATGTTTCTTTATGAGTTTCCCAATGCTCCCACCCTCTTTTCCCGCTATTTTTTTTCCCGGTCTTATCAGTCAGATCGCAAGCTAAGGCCACAACATATTTGGTCAATGACGGATGTGACTGCAGGGCCCGTTGAACGGAGTCGTCAATATTGGCCCAATCAATTTCACCTGTTTTTAAATAGTATTTGGCTTGGTATCCAATCTTGCTTCCGTCACTACGCAACCAGTAGGCCTCGATACCCCCGTCCCCCCCAGCCCCTTCTATTCGCCTAAATTCCGCATCAGCGGCTGGTGGTTCGCGCCGTGCGAGCTGGCAAACGAGTTCTTCGAAAGCGAGGCGTTGTCCTGAATCCTTGCCCCTAATGCGTCTGTAATCCATGGTTTGTCCGTAACGAAAAGCTGGTAGTCATACTGGCAGAATGCCTAGAGTGTACCGTCTTGCGAGCAGCAAGGATTGTTCGTTTCGCGGACTCTCTCATGAAGGCTAGAGGATTTTTCTGTCAAGGGTTGCCTTCGCTTCTGCGGTGCACAAAGCCCTTCGAATGCCCGCTGAAAAGACGCGGGAGGGAGTACGCCAAGCCAACTCGCGTGGCCTACGTTGATCCTTTGCTAAAGAGAGTCGTAAAGCCTTTAACGACCAACGCCGCAACTAAGCCGACAAGTGCACCTACCAAGCAGTGAATGCCTAGCGTTGCGACTGTTTCCCACGCCCCAGCCCCAGCAAAGAGCGTTTCAGCAAAGTGCTGTACAGGCTCAATGCCTTCTGTGATAAACGCCCCGCCGACCAAGAACATCGCAACAGTGCCAATCCATGACAATGCTTTCATAAGCTTTGGTGCAGCGGACAGCAGCCATCCCCCGACAGTCCTCACCACCGAGCCCCACGTACCAGTAGCTTTAGACTTCTGGAGAATAAGGCCGGCATCATCCAAGCGGACGATCCCCGCAACCAATCCGTAAACGCCCACTGTCATGACCACCGCGATCAGCGCTAACGTCAAAACCTGTTGGAGCATCGGGGCATCAGTAACGATATTTAGGGTGATTACGATGATCTCGGCGCTCAGAATGAAGTCCGTTCGTACAGCCCCTGCAATCTTCCGCTTTTCATAGGAGGCCAGCTCTTCAGGTGTCTTAGGCTTCGTTTTCTTTGGTTGCCCTTTGCCATCGTCTCGACTAGCCGTGAGCTTGTCCTTGATGGCCTCAAAGCCCTCATAACAAAGATATGCTCCCCCAATCATGAGCAGCCAGTGAACCCCGGCAGGCAGCAGTGCGTTCAACGCCAACGCACAAGGCACCAGGATTGCTTTGTTTCTCAGCGACCCCTTAAATACAGCCCATACCACCGGTAGCTCTCGGTCTGCTTTCATGCCGGTAACCTGCTCAGCATTCACAGCAAGGTCGTCGCTTAGGACACTAGCCGATTTCTTTGCAGCGGCTTTGCTCATAAGCGAGATGTCGTCTAGCAGTGTGGCGATGTCATCCAATAGTGCGAACAAGCTACTGCCAGCCATCTAAGGCTCCTTCCGGGATGTTAATTTTTTTCCCTACCACCTTAGGCACAACGAGGCTGATGCCCCGCATACCTTCACTGCATGGGCTCAGAATTGCCCTGTCGTCATGGGATTACGGAAAGCACCTTTCTAGACAATTGACGCACCATACCGTTCATCAATACCTAGCGAGCCGCACCTGAACATTCAAGAACGAACCAAATAATCGTTACTGAATGCTGGCCAACTACCATCTTCTGGATCAAACCGCCTATTCTAAATCACCTATATCCGAGCGGTTCGGCGGTCGGCGACGTGAACCGGGTCAGCAGACACGGGGCAAACAAAATCCTGGACGATGGGCGGTGAGCAATGAAGCTGCAGAGTATTCGGCTATGTAATTTTCAGTCCTTCGCCAATGGGCCTACGGTAATCACATTTGAGGATGTCACCTACCTTATCGGCCCCAATGGCTCAGGAAAGACCGCAGTCCTGCAAGCGCTTTGCAGGTTGTTTGCCTTTGATCCAAGCCTCCGTCGGATCAAACGATCTGACTTCCATGTACCTGCTGATGAGGACTTGGTGCCTGAGGAACGCAGTCTGTGGCTGGAAGCGGATTTCGAATTTCCAGAGCTTCTGGAGGATGAGGACAACACTACCGTCGCCCCGCACTTCGCTCATATGCGATTGGACACACCCGAAGGCATCCCGCGCGTTAGATATCGATTGAGCGCAACCATGGGGATCGATGGCGACATTGAAGAGAACCTAGTGTATGTCCTCGATGTTGATAAAGACGCCAACCCACTGTCCACCGCAGTAGTCACTCGGGCGCATCGTAATACCATTCAAATGCATTACCTTCCCGCCAGACGAGACCCTGCCGACCACATAACCTACGGCGCTAATGCCCTGCTCGGACGCTTGTTACGAGCCGTCAATTGGGAGGATGACCGCGAGCGGATCAAAGGACTCACTGACGAAATCAGCGAATGCTTGTCCGGAAATCAATCGGTAAGTGCATTCAGTGAAAGCCTGAACGCCATGTGGAAACGGCTTCACAGGGGCACCTTCTTCACCGACCCAAAGCTCACGTTCGTTACTTCCGAGATTGAGTCTCTTCTCAGACACATGTCAGTTTCGTTTTCACCAGGGCATGACGAAAATCTAGTCGACTTCTCTCGCCTCAGCGATGGTCAGAAGTCGATGCTATACCTGTCACTTGTTTTGTCCTCTCACGCCATCGGGCGCGCAGTCCTTAACGGTAAGGATGTTTCTTTCGATGCTGACAAACTGAAGCCACCGTCATTTACGCTGATCGCAGTGGAGGAACCTGAAAACAGCCTCTCACCTCATTACCTAGGGCGCATCGTTAATGCTCTCAATAGCTCAATTGGAGGGGCAGACTCCCAGGCAATCATCGCCACGCATGCTCCATCCATGCTCCGCCGCGTGGATCCTGAGAACATTCGCTATCTACGCCTCGCTGCGAACCGCTCCACCAAGGTTACCTGTATAGCCCTACCCGACAAGGAAGATGAAGCTCATAAGTTTGTTCGAGAGGCTGTACAGGCCTTTCCGGAAGTCTATTTCTCCCGGCTAGTGGTACTGGGTGAGGGAGACAGCGAAGAAATTGTTCTTCCGAGAATTCTTCAGGCGAAAGGTGCACCTGTTGATGAGTCGGCGGTGACCATCGCGCCACTGGGCGGTCGTCACGTCAACCATTTTTGGAGATTGCTCTCCGCGCTGGAGACGCCCTATGTAACCCTACTTGATCTCGACGTTGCACGACATCAAGGTGGGTGGGGACGTGTAACCAACGTCAATAATCAACTTGCAAAATTTGCTCCAGAGAAAAAGCTTCCCGCTTGGAATATAGCCAAGTGGAATGATGATCTTCCGGTTCGCACCCACCATTGGTTTGAAGAAGGAAAAGTGAGCGTATTTGTCGAGCTAGAGAAGCGCGGAGTTTTCTTCTCAGAGCCTATGGATTTGGACTTCTCAATGTTGCTGGCCTACCCAGATGCATATGATGTATCGCTAAGCGATCCGGACGAATCAACTGTTAAGGCCGTCCTAGGCAAGAGTCATCATAAGTCTGACCAATACAATGCAGCGGAACAGCAACTTTTTGGCACCTACCACTCCAAGTTCAAACTAGGTAGCAAACCGGCAGCACACATCTCCGCCCTTGCGAAGCTGACTGACGAAGATCTGCTAAAAAGCCTTCCTCCATCGCTAGATCGTTTAGCAGACGCAATCATCGCGGCGCTGGAGGACATCCCAGAATGATCAGCGCAGATGTATGGAAAGTCGCCGATGGCTTGACCTTGGAAACAAACGCCCTTCTTGCAGTGAGGGAGCTTGGAAAGTCGCTCGCGCTTACCGCAGGCCCAGGCGCAGGCAAAACGGAGGTTCTGGCGCAGCGTGCAGACTTTTTGCTACGCACCGGAAACTGTCGCTACCCCAAGCGAATACTGGCGATCTCCTTCAAGGTCGATGCGAGCATAAACCTCAAGGAACGGATTCGTCGCAGATGCGGACTTGATCTGGCTGCACGCTTCGACAGCTACACCTTTCACGGCTTCGCCAAGCGCATCATTGATAGGTTTAGACCCGTGCTCACGGGCGGGGACTCTCTTGAGCCAAACTACTCCATAGGCGACGAATCAATCCAAGGCAAACAAATTAAGTTCGCGCAGCTCATACCTCTCGCAACGAAGATCTTGACCAATTCAGTAGTTGCAAGAAATGCAATTTGTCAGACCTACGCCGATGTGTTCCTTGATGAGTTCCAAGACTGCACTACTGAGCAGTACGCACTGCTGAAGCTTATCTTCATGAATAAGCCAATTCGATTGACCGCCGTCGGTGACACCAAACAGAAAATTATGGGCTGGGCCGGAGCACTGGATGGCATATTTATAGACTACGCAAAGGACTTCGACGCCCGACCACTCAATCTATATCGAAACTTCCGATCTAAGCCTCGGCTTTTGCGGATGCAGAACGAGATCATTCGAACCCTTGATCCTGCTGCGGTGATGGCAGATGACCTGATCATTGGAAACGAAGGCGAACTCCTCGCTCGAAACTACGATAACAGTCACAGCGAAGCAGCCGCGTTGGCCGACATCATCCAGAGGTGGATAGATGTAGAGGAAATACCCCTACCAGAAATAGCGATTCTTTTCCCCAGGCAGATAGACCTGTATGGCACCCCCCTCATGGAGCAACTGGCAGCTAGAGGAATTCCCTATCGCAACGAGCATGAGTCTCAAGATCTGGTTAATGAGCCCGCTGCTCGCCTAATCATTGACTACCTATCATGCCTGTATCGGGAGAGAGAACCGAAGGCGTGGATCAATTTGATGGAGCAACTGGTTTCATTTAATGACGAGGACGGTGACTCTGAGCTTCAGAGAAACTTCGAGCGCCTCTATCTTGCCCAGCGCAAGGAAGTGAAAAAATTGGCCCGATCTGACGCGCCTTATTCAGGATGGTGGGAGCTAACTATGAAGTTCCTGAAGAACATCGGCCTACCCGTGCTGACGACCCTTTCTTCTGACTACGAAGCAAAAGCCAGATTGAACGAGGTTATCAAGAACACGAGACAGCAAATTGAGAAACTGCTCGAGCAAGAACCGGATTTGCTCAAAGCACTTGATCTGTTCTCCAACGATCAAGCAGTCCGATTTCTGACGATTCATAAAAGTAAGGGATTGGAATTCCACTCTGTAATTATGATCGGTGTAGAAACCCAGACATTTTGGGGCAAAGTACAAGAGGAGCGTTGCGGCTTCTTTGTAGGTGTTTCACGCGCCAAGGAACGATTGATGATTACGACATGCGACTTACGCCATCGACCGGCCTCAAAGCCTCCAAGGTGGAATGAGCATCGCACTCCTCATGCTGAGTTCGTCACATACATAACCCCATTTCTTTCCGCTCAGCCAGATGCCTGACAGGTAACTGTGTCGCTGACGTTGTAGGAGCTCGGGGCAAGGATGCGCCCCACACGGCAAGCTATACATAGACCTCAGGCAGAGCCACAGAATCTGGCCGAGGAAAATCTCCGGGCTTGCGAGGTATGCCATAGATCGAGGTGTGTCAGGAAGGACTAGGCAAGAGCACTCCCAATCAAATACACATCCTTAAGCTTCCACATCAGGAGCAGGAGCAGGAGCAGGAGCAGGTCAAAGCCTAAGGGCTTTGACAACAAAGCGGAGTGTGTCTAGAAAAATGAAGCTGTAACAACAGTACCCACGACCTGGTAGTAGGTATGCAGGTTTACTCCCCATCGACAAGACCGGCATCTCTTTTCAATGTGGCTGAGGCGCAAGGAGTTTGACACCGGGCATGACACCGAGTTTAGACACAGTGCACGTGGAGAAAACACATTGGAAGTCATCAAAATCAGAAAAATATCTAAATAAAATCAATATCTTGAGCCAACAACCAATTAAGTTGATTGACACATTTTGACCTCATAAGAGCATTGTCTACAAAATCACCGCCGAATAGATCGTGTCGCGCACCAGGGTCGGCGAGGCTTCGTTGCTCATCATGATCGCCAGAATCACCACTTCCACCAGCACGGCGGCCAGGGTCAGGATCATCGTGCCGTACGGGTCGCCGACTTTTTCCGCGAGCAATTCGGCCTGATGGGCGACGCGCATCGAGGCGGCGACGATGAACGCAATCAGCACCAGCCCGGCCGTCAGCGCGACGATCTGGCCGCTGTGCAGCAGCCAGTGCTCCAGCGGATACGCAACACAGGTGGCAATGACGGCCAACAGCAGAAAGCTTTCTTGCTTGAGGATGGTGAACATGACGGGCCTTTTTGCCGAAGAGTGCGAATGAGCTACTGACTGCGGGGCGGCGCTAATGGTTCGTTACACCTTAGCGCACCAGCCGATGGCAGCTTTATCTACGCCTGCACTTTTATTGGCCTTTGCGGCCTCTTCGCAGGCAAGCCCGCTCCCACAGGGATCGCGGCGTTTTGTGGGAGCGGGCTTGCCCGCGATGGACGCGCCTCGGTTTCAAGCCAGATTGTTGTCCGCTTGGTCAGCCTTTTGCATTGCCCTCCCCACACACAACAAAAGGGAGTTCGCGTTCATGCAAAAACGTCCACTGCAAACACTGCTGTGCATCGCCATGGGCCTTGGCCTCAGCCTGAGCGCCAGTGCCGCCGATCCACTGAAAGTCGGTTTCGTCTACATCGGCCCCATCGGCGACCACGGCTGGACGTATCAGCATGAACAGGGGCGCAAGGCGCTGGCGGAAAAACTCGGCACGCAGATCACCACCAACTACGTGGAAAATGTCGCCGAAGGCGCCGACGCCGAGCGGGTGATCCGCAACATGGCCAAGGACAATTACGACCTGATCTTCACCACCTCTTTCGGCTACATGAACCCAACGGTGAAAGTCGCCAAACAGTTTCCCAAGGTGACCTTCGAACACGCCACCGGCTACAAGCAGGACAAGAACCTCGGCACCTATCTCGCGCGCACCTACGAGGGCCGTTACGTCGGTGGCTTCCTCGCGGCGAAGATGACCAAGACCAAAAAGATCGGTTACGTCGCCTCGTTCCCGATCCCCGAAGTGATCCGCGACATCAACGCCATCCAGCTGGCCTTGAACAAGTACAACCCCGGCACCGAGATCAAAGTGGTATGGGTCAACTCGTGGTTCGATCCCGGCAAAGAGGCCGATGCCGCCAACGCGCTGATCGATCAGGGCGTGGACGTGGTGTTCCAGCACACCGACAGCCCGGCGCCGATCCAGGCCGCCGAGCGACGCGGTGTGTATGCCGTGGGCTACGCTTCGGACATGGCGCACTTCGGGCCGAAAGCGGTGCTGACCTCGATCGTCAACGACTGGGCGCCGCACTACATTCAGGCGACCCAGAGCGTGATCGACCACAACTGGAAATCCCAGGACTACTGGGGCGGTTTGAAGGAGGGCACGGTCGAACTGCCGATCAGCGATCTGGTGCCGGCACCGGTGAAGGCCGAAGCCGAGCAGATCATCGCCGACATCAAGAGCGGCGCCCTGCAACCGTTCACCGGGCCGATCAAGGATCAGGCCGGCGTCGAGAAAATCCCGGCGGGGGTGAGCGCCACCAACGCCGAACTGGCGTCGATGAATTACTACGTCGAAGGCATGAAGGCCGAGATGCCGAAGTAAATTCCAACATCGACCCTGTGATCGTTCCCACGCTCCGCGTGGGAATGCAGCCCGGGACGCTCCGCGTCCCTGCCGAAAGCGGACGCGGAGCGTCCATTGAGGCATTCCCACGCAGACGGTTCGACGCCTCGACGTGGGAACGATCATTAAAGAGCATTCGAAATGAACCAACTCCCGATCATCGACATCTCGCCGCTCTACTCCGACGACCAGAACGCCTGGCCCGCCGTCGCCGAACAGATCGACCACGCCTGCCGCGAATGGGGCTTTTTCTACATCAAGGGCCACCCGATTTCTGCGCAGCGCATCGAATCCCTGCTCGATCACGCCCGGCACTTCTTCGCGCTGCCGAGCGCGGAAAAACTCAAGATCGACATCACCCAGACCGTCCATCACCGAGGCTACGGCGCCATGGCCACCGAACAACTCGACCCGGACAAACCCAGCGACCTCAAGGAAACCTTCGACATGGGCCTGCACCTGTCGGCCGATCATCCCGAGGTGCTGGCGGAAAAACCGTTGCGAGGCCCCAACCGTCATCCGGCGATTCCCGGTTGGGAAACACTGATGGAGCAGCACTACCTCGACATGCAGGCCCTCGCGCAAACCCTGTTGCGGGCCATGACGTTAGCGCTGGGCATCGAGCGCGACTTCTTCGACACGCGCTTCAACGAGCCGGTCAGCGTGCTGCGGATGATCCACTACCCGCCGCGCCACACCGCCAGTTCCGCCGAACAGCAAGGTGCGGGCGCGCACACCGATTACGGCTGCATCACGCTGCTGTATCAGGACGCGGCCGGCGGCTTGCAGGTGAAAAATGTCAAAGGCCAGTGGATCGACGCACCGCCCATCGACGGCACGTTCGTGGTCAACCTTGGCGACATGATGGCGCGCTGGAGCAACGACCGTTATCGCTCGACCCCGCACCGGGTGATCAGCCCGCTCGGGGTGGATCGCTACTCGATGCCGTTCTTCGCCGAACCGCACCCGGACACGCGTATCGAGTGCCTGCCCGGTTGCCAGGACGCACACCATCCGGCGAAATATCCGACCACCACCTGCGCCGAATTCCTGCTGTCGCGCTTTGCCGATACCTACGCCTATCGACGGGAGCAGGAAGCGGTGTGATGGATCGGTTGGTCAGGTTTTGCCAATTGTTTCGGCGGGCATCTGTAGAATGCCGCCATTGCACCTGATGAGAAAAGAATATGTACGACTGGCTCAACGCCCTGCCCAAGGCCGAACTGCACCTGCACCTCGAAGGCTCGCTGGAGCCCGAGTTGCTGTTCGCCCTGGCCGAACGCAACAAGATCGCCCTGCCGTGGAGCGACGTCGAAACCCTGCGCAAGGCTTACGCCTTCAACAACCTGCAGGAATTCCTCGACCTGTATTACCAGGGCGCCGACGTGCTGCGCACCTCTCAGGATTTCTACGACCTGACCTGGGCCTACCTGCTGCGCTGCAAAGAGCAGAACGTGATTCACACCGAACCGTTCTTCGATCCGCAGACCCACACTGACCGGGGTATCCCGTTCGAAGTGGTGCTCAACGGCATCGCCGCCGCGCTGAAGGATGGCGAGCAGCAACTGGGCATCACCAGCGGCTTGATCCTGAGTTTCCTGCGCCACCTGAGCGAAGACGAAGCGCAGAAAACCCTCGACCAGGCGCTGCCGTTCCGTGATGCATTTGTCGCCGTAGGTCTGGACAGTTCCGAAATGGGTCACCCGCCGAGCAAGTTCCAGCGCGTGTTCGATCGTGCCCGTCACGAAGGTTTCCTGACCGTCGCCCACGCTGGCGAAGAAGGTCCGCCGGAGTACATTTGGGAAGCCATCGACCTGCTGAAAATCCAGCGTATCGACCATGGCGTGCGCGCCATCGAAGACGAGCGCCTGATGCAGCGGATCATCGACGAGCAGATCCCGCTGACCGTATGCCCGCTGTCGAACACCAAGCTCTGCGTGTTCGATCACATGTCGCAGCACAACATCCTCAACATGCTCGAGCGTGGCGTGAAGGTCACGGTGAACTCCGATGACCCGGCGTACTTCGGCGGTTACGTGACCGAGAACTTCCACGCGCTGCACACTCACCTGGGCATGACCCAGGATCAGGCCAAGCGCCTGGCGCAGAACAGCCTGGATGCGCGGTTGGTAAAACCGTAACAGTACAAAGCCGTTCGAACACGCCCGTGTTCGAACGGCTTTTCAGGTCTCAGCGCACAACTGCTTCAGTCAGCTCTTCCAACGTCTTGCCCCGGGTCTCCATCCCGAACAGCCACACCACTCCCGCTGCAATCGCAAAGCACAGCGCCCCCAACGCAAACACCCCGCCCTGCCCGGTGATCGGGAACACCAGCCCGGTGACCAACGGACCGAGCAACGACCCCACGCGCCCGATGGCCGAGGCGAACCCCGAGCCCGTCGCCCGCGCCGAGGTCGGATACAGTTCCGGCGTGTAGGTGTAGAGCACCGCCCACATGCCGAACAGGAAAAACTGCATCAACAGCCCCGTGCCGATCAGCAGCGCCACGTTGCCGCCAAAAACCGCGCTTTGTCCGTACAGAAACGCCATCACCCCGCCGCCGAGCAACGTGACGATGCACACCGGCTTGCGTCCCCAACGTTCCACCAGCCAGGCCGCCATCAGGAAGCCGGGAATCCCGCCGAGGGAAATCAGCACCGTGTAATACACCGACTGAGTCACGGCAAAACCCGACTGTTGCAACAACGCACTGAGCCAGGACGTCAGACCGTAAAAGCCGAGTAACGCAAAGAACCACAGGCTCCAGATCATCGTCGTGCGCTGGCGATACAGCGGTGACCAGATCTGTTTGAGTGCCGAAAGGAAATGGCCCGGCGGGGACACGCTGCGTGGCAGACGAACCGGCTCCGGCAATGCAGCACCACCGAGTGAGGCCTGTACCCGCGCCTCGATCCCGCGCAACACTTTGTCCGCCGCGTCATGCTTGCCGGCCTGTTCCAGCCAGCGCGGCGACTCGGGAATGAAAAAGCGGATCGCCAGCACGAACACTGCCGGCACCGCCAGCACCAGAAAGATGTCGCGCCAGCCAATCAACGGCAGCAGGAAATACGACAGCACGCCCGCCGCGACGAAACCCAGCGGCCAGAAACCGTCCATCAAGGCGATGTAACGACCCCGACGCTGGGCAGGAATCAACTCCGACAACATCGACTGGGCAATCGGAAACTCCATACCCATGCCGATTCCCAGCAGGATGCGAAACAGCGTCAGGCTCTCGACCGTCTGCGCCGTGGAGCACAGGTAACTGGCCAGTCCCCACAAGACGATGCTCCACTGGAACACCGGTTTGCGACCGAACCGATCCGCCAGCAATCCGGACAGCGACGCCCCCAGCACCATGCCGAAAAAACTCGAACTGGCCAGCAGGCCAGCCTGCGCACTGCTCAGGCCGAACTCGGCTTTGATCGAGCCGAGCAGGAAGGTCATCATCGCCAGATCCATGGAGTCGAAAAAAAACGCCAGGGCGATGATGATGAAGATGATCCGGTGATAACCGCTGACTGGCAGGCGCTCCAGTCGATCTGCCGCGCTGAAGTTTCCCGTGTCCATGCCACCTCCTCAATCCGAAAAGTCCCCGGATCGAGTGTGCGCGATAGCGGTTGCGCGCCTGTGCCAGATGCGACGTGTTCGCAGCCGTTGACGACGTTCAGTAGCAAGCCAGTGGAAGAAAGCGCTCTACAACGCCATTTCCAGCTCGGTTTCACAGGCGAAACGATGAATTTCCCGCTGGCCCGCCGCCGTCAGTTGCAGGGCTCTGGAATCGTTGGGCAGCACCAGCCAGCCCGACTGCATGAACAGCTGCAGCAACGCCGCGCCCAGCGAGCCCCCCATGTGCGGGCGACGCTCGCTCCAGTCCGGACAGGCGCACGCCACCTGAGCGTTGCGGTGGGCCAGCGCCTGGATGTACACCCCGCGCCCGGCCAGTTGTGTCGAGCCTTTGTGCGTGACCACCACTCTATGTTCAAGCTGCTCGATCCAGCCGGCGTCGAGCAGGCGCTGGTACAGGTCGGCGGCCAGCGTTCCACCCAGATGGTCGTCGCAAAACCGCGCGCGCAGCAGTGACGAAGGCGCCGCCTGGGGTCTGACGACCGGCGAGGCACGCTTGAATACGTCGGGGATTTCTCGTGGAGCGCTGGCCAACGTGGCGCTGGCCAGCGCTTCGATGGCCGCGCCGATTTCGGGAGCCGCCAGGCGGAAGAAGCGTTTGCGACCGCGCGCCTCGACCTTCAACAGACCGCCAGCGGACAAGCGCCCCCAGATGCGCACTGGCCGATGACGGCGATAGCCCCGCCAGCAACGCCAGCTCCTCGGTCTGCCGCGCCGAGCCATCCATGAGCGCCCACATCATTGCGCTGCGTTTGGGATCGGCCAGCAACGTGGCGATCTGGCTGATGCAAGGTGCATGTTCCATCTATTCACTCCCTGTTGAATCGTATCGTCTACAGCTCATAGACATCTTGACCAGTAATCAGTCGTCGGCCAAGGCGCGCAAAATACCTTGAGCCCAAGCGAGGCAGCGCGCCGCAGCAAGGAAACCGCAGCACTGTCGCGACCCTCGTCCCTACCCGGCCGGTTGCGGTCTGATCGTTCTCGCATCGGCCTTTTGGTGCGGGCATCAGGCGGTCGCTAGTATAAGCGGGTTGCTCGCGGCGTCCTGCGCCGGAGCGGCCGTGGTTGGTGATTGTTCCTGAGAGAAATTTCGCTATTTACCTGCGACTAATGGTCAGACTTCTGGAAAACGGGAAAACGGCTACTCAATTCGGCGCAACGGCTGGCGAGCATCTCCCTCAGAAGGTTCACCGGCTTACTCAATTGTGCGCGATGGGCGCACAGCAGATTCAGCGGAGCGCGTTCGCAGAGCAGCTCCGGCAACAGCACTTTCAGCCGTCCCGCCAGCACATCACCGGCCACATCGAGCCACGACTTGTAAGCAATGCCGGCTCCCGCCACAGCCCAAAGGCGCACCACATCGGCGTCGTCACTGAAGCGGTCGCCACTGACGGTCAGGCCGACCTCGCGCTTGCCGTCGTGGAAACTCCAATGGTCGTGCACCCGGCCTCCGAGCATATAAAGCAGGCAGTTGTGCTGTGCGAGCTGTTCCAGATGCAGCGGTTCGCCGTGCCGGGCCAGGTAGGCCGGTGATGCACACAGCACCCGTCGGTTGTGCGGGGCAATCGGCAACGCCACCAGACTGGAATCCTCCGGCTCGCCGTAGCGCAAGGCGATGTCCACCGGCTGGCGAAACAGGTCGGCGATGCGGTCACCCAGCAGCAGGCGCACCGTCAGTTTCGGGTGTTCGCGCTGAAAATCATCGAGCCACGGCAACAGCAAGTTGCGCCCGAAATCCGAGGGCGCCGACAGCTGCAGAATTCCGCTGACCTGATCCTGCCCGCTGGCCAGCAGGCGGCGACCCTCATCAAGGTTGCTCAGCGCCGCCCGGGCGTATTCGAGAAACCCTTCACCTTCAGCCGTCAGCCGCAAACTGCGAGTGGAGCGTGCCAACAGCCGCGCGCCCAGTTGCTGTTCTATACGTTTGAGTGCGGCACTGGCCACGGCGGCGGACAGGTCCATCACCCGCGCCGCCGCCGACAGGCTGCCCAGATCCGCCGCCCGGACAAACAACTGCAAGTCATCGAAACGCAGCATCGTCAGCCCCGATTATCAAAAAAATATTGAAAGAGACTGCTCTTTTAGCCGGTTTTATCTCCGGCAGAAATAGCCAATCATGCCATCCATCGAATTCATCCCGTCCCGGAGTCGAACATGTCCCAGCCTTTCACCGCCATCGCCACCCTGATTGCCCGACCTGGCCAGCAGGACGCCCTCGAACAGCACCTGCGTGCCCTGATCGAACCGACCCGCGCCGAAGCCGGTTGCGGTCAATACGAACTGCACCAGGATCTGGCCAACCCGCTGGCCTTCTACATGATCGAGCAGTGGGCCAGCGACGAAGCCCTGCAAGCCCATGATGCCAGCGCCCATATCCAGCATTTCCGCAGCCAGGCCGAGGCGTTCCTCGAACACTTCGAACTCAAGCGCCTGCGCGTCATTGCCTGAAACCTTCCTTTATTCACTTTCGGAGTTCGCCATGAAAGCCATCGCCTATTACGCCTCGCTCCCGATCAGCGACGAAAAATCCCTGCAAGACATCGAACTGCCAGAGCCGGTAGCCGGCCCGCGCGACTTGCTGGTGGAAGTCAAAGCGATTTCGGTCAACCCGGTGGACACCAAGGTTCGCCAGAACGTCGCGCCGGAAGGCGGCGCCGCCAAGGTGCTGGGCTGGGACGTGGCCGGTGTGGTCAAGTCGGTCGGCAGTGAAGTGACCTTGTTCAAGGCCGGCGACAAGGTGTTCTACGCCGGCTCCATCGCCCGGGCCGGTGGCAACAGCGAACTGCACGTGGTGGATGAGCGGATCGTCGGCCATATGCCAAAAACCCTCGGTTTCGCCGAAGCCGCTGCTCTGCCGCTGACCGCGATTACCGCTTGGGAATTGCTGTTCGAACGCCTGCAGATTCGCGAAGGCAATACCGATGAAGGCCAGAGCCTGCTGATCGTCGGTGCGGCGGGCGGCGTCGGTTCGATCCTCACCCAACTCGCCAGCCAGTTGACCGGGCTCAAAGTGATCGGCACCGCCTCCCGCCCGGAGACCCGCAACTGGGTGACCGAGCTGGGTGCTGACCTGGTGATTGATCACAGCCAGCCGTTGAGCGAAGAACTGAAACGCGCCGATGTCACCCACGTGACCCACGTTGCCAGCCTGACCCAGACCGACCAGCACCTGGACCAACTGGTCGAAGCCCTGGCGCCACAAGGCAAACTGGCACTGATCGACGATCCGAAAGCGCTGGACGTGACCAAGCTAAAACGCAAGAGCCTGTCGCTGCACTGGGAGTTCATGTACACCCGCTCGCTGTTCGAAACGCCGGACATGATCGAGCAGCACAAACTGCTCAACCGGGTGGCCGGGCTGATCGACAGCGGGACGTTGAAAACCACGGTCGGCGAGCACTTCGGCACGATCAACGCGAGCAACCTGCGCCGCGCCCATGAACTGCTGGAAAGTGGCAAGGCCAAGGGGAAAATTGTTTTAGAAGGTTTCTAAAACTCGCAAGACCGCAGCCTTCTCCAGCCTCCGATGTGGCTGGCTCGGGGGCTGCGGTGTTTTTTTGCCGTCAGTCAGATGCTTGACCCTTGTCACAATTGCGATCGTATTCAGGACTACAATCGAGTCCTCTGCGATGCAGATCTTTTACGTACGGGAGGTCAGCAATGAAGATCCTGATAAAAGAAGTGGCAAAGTCCCAGTGGCAAGTTCGTCTCGACCAACACGCCGTGACCTTCCGCAGTGAGGCCGAAGCTCGAGCCTTCACCCGCACCCTCGAAGCGCGTATCTGCGCGCCCCATCAGATTCCCGACCTCGGCCAGCAACGCGCTGTCGGCTGAGTTCTTCCGTTCAGACTTCGGTCTGTGCCTTTGCCAGCGCCCGGGCATTCTGCATGCGCCGGGTGAGCGTCGCTGCGCACACCACCAGCAAACCACACAAGCTGATGACGATGGCCATCGGCACGGCGGTGCCATCGTGCAGGATCCCCACCAGCGCCGAAGCCCCGGCGGCGACGCTGAACTGCATGCTGCCGAGCAACGCTGAAGCACTGCCGGCGCGACCGCCCTGCCCGTTCATCGCACACGCCGCCGCATTGGGGCTGATGCAGCCGAGGCTGGCCACGCAGATGAACAATGGAATCAGCAATGGCCACAGCGCCTCGGTGTGCAAGGCGCTGACCGCGAGCAGCGTCAGCCCGGCGCACAGGTAAACCCAGACCGCCCGCGACAACAGGAACGCCGGACCACGCTTGGCCAGCAGTCGCGCATTGACCTGCGCCACCAGAATGAACCCGGCCGCATTGGTGCCGAACAGCCAGCCGAAATGTTCGGCCGGCACGCCGTACAGTTTGATGAATATGAACGGGGAGCCGGCGATGTAGGCAAACATCCCGGCGATGGCGATGCCGCCGGTCAGGGCATGGCCCATGTAGACCGGGTCCGCCAGTAGCCGACCGTACTGACGCAGCGCGCCGGACAACGGCTGACGCGGAACATGCGCCGGCAGACTTTCCGGCAGGCCGAGGGCCACCGCCAGCCCGGCGAGGGCACTGAATACCGTCAGCACCAGGAAGATCGACTGCCATCCAGACGTGTTCACCAGCAGACCGCCGAGCATCGGCGCCAGGATCGGTGCCAGCCCCATCACCAGCATCAACTGCGAGAAGACTTTCGCCGACCCCACCGCGTCGCACTTGTCGCTGACCACCGCCCGGGCAATCACCATCCCCGCACAACCGCCCAGCGCCTGCAGCAGCCGTGCCGCGATGAGCCACTCCAGATTCGGCGCATAGGCGCAGGCCACCGACGCCAGCGTGAACAGCGTGAGACCGATCAGCAACGGAATCCGCCGGCCGAAGCGATCCGCCAACGGCCCGTAAGCCAGTTGACCGATGGACAGGCCGAAGAAGTAAGCCGACAGCGTCAGCTGGACGTGTTTCTCGTCGGTGCCGAACGCCAGCGCCATGGTGGGAAACGCGGGTAGATAGAAGTCGATCGCCAACGGACCGAAAGCGGTCAGGGCACCGAGAATCAGAAGGGTACGGAAGTTCATCAGGCGTCCAGGTCGGGCGGGGAGTTGAGTTGAGTTCAGCCCGACAGTCTAGCCGCGCGAGGACGCCTTGAACATTCCGATAGCTCGCTAACTATTAAAAAGATCAGGCGAGCTTGATCGCATAACCTTCTTCACTGATCGCCTCGATCACCTGTTCGGCGCTCAACGCACTTTCGACCCCGACTTCCTTCGCCGCCAGATCGACCCGCACGCTGGCGGCCGGATCCTTGCTCTGCACCGCCTGGGTGACGGCTTTGACACAGTGACCGCAGGACATGCCTTCAACAGTGAACACTTGCATGGAATGACTCCTTTGAGTGAGGTTGCCGGCAGTTTCGGGCTTGCCACGATGGCAAGGTCAAGTTCTGCAAAAAACTGCCGGGCTGGCAATCGTCGCCGCGCTCGGCCAAGCTGCATGCATCAATGACATGAATTCAGGAGATTCAGCCATGCGCTGGTCAGCTTTCAGCCTGTTTGGCTTTCTCAGCCTCTTTGCCGCGATCCCTTCGGTGCATGCCGCCGGGGAAGATTACGGGGTGCTGATCATTTCCCGCGAGCGCCTGGAAGTCGCGACCTCGTGCGAAATCGGCGTGTACATCCAGGATCAACTGTCGGCGCGCCTGTTCCAGGAGCAAAGCACGTCGTTCAACCTGCCGCCGGGCAATGTCTCGCTGCGCCTTAAACTGCTGCCGGGACAAATGCCGGGCTGCAACCCGGGCATGCTCGCGCCGGGCTCGCAGGAGATCAGACTGCATGCCGGCGACATCCTGAAATTCCGCATCGCGATGAACCAGGAAGGCATGTACCTCAAGCCGACCGGCCTCGGTTACTAAGGCCTGCCGCTCGTTCCCACGCTCTGCGTGGGAACGATCAGGCGAACAAGCGAGCAGCCGGTAGCGGAAACTGGCGCTTGACCTTGCCAGCATGGCAAGGTTGATCCTGTAGGCATCTTCTACAGGGAGTACGACCGATGTCCGATTCCATCACGTTCGATCTGCCCATCAGCGGCATGACCTGCGCCAGTTGCGCCGGTCGTGTCGAGCGGGCGTTGAGCAAAGTCAGCGGCGCCAGCGCCGTCAGCGTCAACCTCGCCACCGAACAGGCCCGGGTGCAGGCCCCCGGCGACAGCCTGCCGGCGCTGATGGAGGCGGTCGAACGCGCCGGTTACAGCGTGCCGCAGCAAACCGTGGAATTGAACATCGACGGCATGACCTGCGCGTCCTGCGTCGGTCGTGTCGAACGTGCCCTGAATAAAGTGCCGGGGGTGAAAAGCGTCAGCGTCAACCTCGCCAATGAACGTGCTCATCTCGAATTGCTCGGCGCGGTCGATCCGCAAACCCTGATCGCCGCCGTGAGCAAGGCCGGCTATTCGGCCAGTCTCTTCGAACTCGAACATCCACAATCCGACAATCGCCAGCAACGCCTGAACCATGAACGCTGGGCGCTGATCTGCGCCATCGCCCTCGCCTTGCCGCTGGTGCTGCCGATGCTGCTGCAACCGTTCGGCATTCACTGGATGCTGCCGGCCTGGGCGCAGTTCGCCCTCGCGACCCCGGTGCAATTCATCTTCGGCGCGCGGTTTTATGTGGCCGCCTGGAAAGCCGTGCGCGCCGGCGCCGGCAACATGGACTTGCTGGTCGCGCTGGGCACCAGCGCCGGTTATGGCCTGAGTCTCTATGAATGGGCGACTGCTGACGGACGCATGCCGCACCTGTATTTCGAAGCCTCGGCGGTGGTCATCGCTCTGGTGCTGCTCGGCAAATACCTGGAAAGCCGCGCCAAACGCCAGACCGCCAGCGCCATCCGCGCACTGGAAGCGTTGCGCCCGGAGCGGGCGATTCAAGTCATCGATGGCCGCGAACAGGACATCGCCATCAGCGCCCTGCGCCTCGGTGACCTCGTATTGGTCAAACCCGGTGAACGCTTCCCGGTGGACGGCGAAGTGCTGGAAGGCCAGAGCCACGCTGACGAAGCGTTGATCAGTGGCGAAAGCCTGCCGGTACCCAAACAACCGGGCGACAAGGTTACCGGCGGGGCAATCAATGGCGAAGGTCGCTTGCTGGTGAGCACCACGGCGCTCGGCGCGGAAAGCGTGCTGGCGCGGATCATCCGCCTGGTGGAGGACGCCCAGGCCGCGAAAGCACCGATCCAGAAACTGGTGGATAAAGTCAGTCAGGTGTTCGTGCCGACCGTGTTGCTGCTGGCCCTGGCCACGCTGATCGGCTGGTGGCTGTACGGCGCGCCGCTGGAAACCGCGTTGATCAATGCCGTCGCAGTGCTGGTGATCGCCTGCCCCTGCGCCCTCGGCCTGGCGACACCGACCGCGATCATGGCTGGCACCGGCGTGGCCGCGCGGCACGGGATTCTGATCAAGGATGCCGAAGCACTGGAACGTGCCCATGAAGTCAGCGCCGTGGTGTTCGACAAGACCGGCACCCTGACCTCCGGCACGCCGCGCATTGCGCATTTCAGTGCGATCGACGGTGACGAAAACGCCCTGCTGACAGCGGCCGGCGCGCTGCAACGCGGCAGCGAGCATCCGCTGGCCAAAGCGGTGCTGGATGCCTGTGCCGAACGTAGCCTGAACGTACCGGATGTCAGCGACAGCCAGTCCCTGACCGGGCGCGGCATCGCCGGCAGCCTCGACGGCCGGCGCCTGGCGCTGGGCAACCGGCGCTTGCTGGAAGAAAGCGGTCTGAACGCCGGAAACCTGAGCGAATCTGCCAAGGCCTGGGAAACCGAGGGTCGCACGCTGTCGTGGCTGATCGAGCAAAGTCCGACGCCCCGCGTACTCGGCCTGTTCGCCTTCGGCGACACCCTCAAGCCCGGCGCGCTGCACGCGGTGCAACAACTGGCCGCCCAGCACATCCACAGCCACCTGCTGACCGGCGACAACCGCGGCAGCGCCCGGGTGGTCGCCGATGCGCTGGGCATCGAAAACGTCCACGCCGAAGTGCTGCCGGCGGAGAAAGCCGCCACTGTCGCCGAGCTGAAGAAAACCGGGGTCGTGGCCATGGTCGGCGACGGCATCAACGACGCACCGGCGCTGGCCGCCGCAGACATCGGCATCGCCATGGGCGGCGGCACCGACGTGGCCATGCACGCCGCCGGCATCACCCTGATGCGCGGCGATCCTCGGCTGGTGCCGGCGGCGCTGGAGATCAGCCGCAAGACCTACGCGAAGATCCGCCAGAACCTGTTCTGGGCCTTCGTCTACAACCTGATCGGCATTCCGCTGGCGGCGTTCGGCTTTCTCAATCCGGTGCTGGCCGGCGCGGCAATGGCCCTGTCGAGCGTCAGCGTGGTGAGCAATGCGCTACTGTTGAAAACCTGGAAACCCGAGGATCTGGAGGACAACCGATGAACATCGGCCAAGCGGCCCGCCACAGTGGCCTGAGCGCGAAGATGATCCGTTATTACGAGTCGATCGGCCTGCTCAAGGCTGCCCATCGCACCGACAGCGGCTATCGCGTCTACGGTGACGATGACCTGCATACGCTGGCTTTCATCAAGCGCTCGCGGGACCTGGGCTTTTCGCTGGAGGAAGTCGGCAAGCTGCTGACGCTCTGGCAGGATCGCCAGCGCGCCAGCGCCGATGTGAAGGCCCTGGCCCGCCAGCACATCGACGAGCTGAATCAGAAGATCCGCGAACTCGGCGAACTGCGCGACACCCTGCAGGATCTGGTCGAGCACTGCCACGGCGACCATCGCCCGGACTGCCCGATCCTCAAGGAACTGGCGTCGGGCTGCTGCCCGCAACCCGCGCGCGTCTGAGCAACAGGATTTTCATCGACAGCACTGTGGCGAGGGGAATGCCGTGGAACAACAGCACCACGGCACCCGGCGCCCACCACTCATAGAACGGTGCGGCAATCAGCATGCCGACGCCGAACCCGGTCATCTGCAACAGCGTCAGAAAACTGAAGATCGGCAGGCGCAGGGGCTCCGGCTCCCGTTGCAGCCGTGACATCAGGCCGACTTCCGAAAACCCGTCACCCAATCCGGCCGGCAGAGAAAACAGCAACAGACCAACGACGCTGTGCTGCTGGAACATCAGGATGAAGCCGCAGGACATCAGCAGCACGCCGCCGAAATAGCGGCGCTCCAGATGGATGTTTTCCGAGCCGTTCAGGCGACTGGCGATTCGCGCGCCGAGCAGTTTGCCGGCGGCCCACACCGCGAGCATCAGGCCCAGCGTGGTGCTGGCTGAGTCCGGCGTGAGCAGTCTGGAAATGATCGGGAAGCCGACGTTGTGCGCAGCGCTGCCAAGGGTGTCAGCCATGGTCACCGCCAGCATCGCGGCCACCACCGGAGCGCTGCGCAGGCCTTGCAGCAAAGCCGACCATTCACCCTGTTTAGCGCTGGATTCGACCACCGGCTCCGGTGCGCTGAACCGCAGCGGCGCAATCAACACTGCCGCCAGCAGATAGGTCAGCGCATTCAGCGCAAACACCGTTTCAAAACCAAATCCCGCGACCAGCAGCCCGGACACCAGACTGCCGCCGACCATCGCCATGGACGAGGCGGACGTGATCCAGGCATTGGTCTTGAGCAGCTGCGCCGGCTCGATCAAGCGCGGCAACTGGCTGTTGAGACCGATGGCGAACATCGAATTACCAAAGCCAAGGCCGAACGCAATCAGCGGCAGCAACAGCGCCTGCTGACTGACCGGCACGATCAGCAACAGCCCGAGCACAGCGGCGCGCAGCAGATCGAAGGCAATCAACGGCAGACGGCCACTGCATCGGCGATAAAACGCAGTGCCGATCAGGCTGGCGAAAATCCCGCCGCCCACGCGACTGGCCAGAAAGATCCCGACGCTCATCGCGCTGTTGCTCAGCAGGTAGACATACGTGGCCAGCGCAACCATGTTCAGGAAAGCGCCGAAATCGGAAATCAACCGGGCCGTGATGATCAGCCGGGCATTGCGGGAAGTGGTGGTCACAATCAATCCTTGAATGTGTAAAACCCGGCCGAAGCCGGGTTTTCTTTTTCAGATGCTCACTGCATCCACGGTGGCGGAGGCGGTTCGTCGGACTTGCCCTTGGGCTCGTCGTCCGCCGCGCGGATGGCTTGCTTGCGCTCCTCATCCAGACGCGCCGCTTCGATCTCGCGCAGCACCCCGCCGACATCGGCCAGGTCCTCGGGATCGTCGAACTCGCCGGTCAGCACGCTGGCCGGGTGCAACGTACCCGCTTCGTACAACGCCCACATTTCCTTGGCGTATTTGGTCTTCTTCAACTCCGGGGCAAAGCGACCGAAGTACGAAGCCATGTTGCCGACGTCACGCTCGAGCATGCTGAACGCGTGGTTGTTGCCGGCGGCGTCCACCGCTTGCGGCAGGTCGATGATGACCGGCCCCGTCGGCGTCAGCAGCACGTTGAACTCCGAGAGGTCACCGTGCACCAGACCGGTACACAACATCAGCACGATCTGCGAAATCAGGAACGCGTGATATTCGCGGGCCTGATCCGGCTCCAGCACCACATCGTTCAGACGCGGCGCGGCATCGCCGTATTCATCGGCCACCAGCTCCATCAGCAGCACGCCTTCGAGGAAGTCGTACGGCTTGGGCACACGCACACCGGCGCTGGCCAGGCGGAACAGCGCCGCGACCTCGGCGTTCTGCCAGGCGTCTTCGGCTTCCTTGCGCCCGAACTTGGAACCCTTGGCCATCGCCCGGGCCTGTCGGCTGTTGCGAACCTTGCGGCCTTCCTGATACTCGGCCGCCTGGCGGAAACTGCGTTTGTTCGCCTCCTTGTAGACCTTTGCGCAACGTAACTGATTGCCGCAGCGCACCACATAAACAGCTGCTTCTTTGCCACTCATGAGTGGACGCAGCACTTCGTCGACCAGACCGTCCTCGATCAGGGGTTCAATGCGTTTTGGAGTCTTCATCAGCTTTTATTGTGGGTCCTTTATTACCAAACACGCGAATGTCATTCGTTATACGGCAATCCTCGCATCACGGGGAGGGGTTGCCGACCTGTGAACCTGTGGATGCACACACTGTGCCGGATAAACCGGGCCGATCCGCCTCTTTATCGACCGCTGCGAATCATAGCCGAGGCTGCCGAAGTTGTTGGCGACAGCACTTGAGGGCATTTGCGACAGAATCTGACATCCCGCTGCACGCAGCTCGTAAGAATTTTCTCTTCCGGCCTCAATTTCCCCCTCCGGCAGCCGAATTCCTCAGAGACAGAGGAATTTGTCCGACAATCGTTCCAAAAAAAACTTCGATGTCGCACTCATGGAAACGGGTGGAAAACAACGTTTTTCGGCTGCCAATAACCGCGAGTCATCTGCACTGCGTGGGCCTACAAGAAAATCTGGAGCGCGGATGAACATCAAACAGAAGTTGACCTGGGCGTTTGCAATCATCGCCTGCTTGCCCGTGGTGCTGGTCGCCACGCTGGTGGTACTGAACCTGCGCAGCGATGCACGGGACGATTTTGTCGACAGCAGCGGGCGCGAGATCCGTCAGGTCAGCAACGCCATGCAGCTTTTCTTTGACGGCATCAGCCAGAACGTCGATTACCTGGCGACGCAACCGCTGATCAAGAACACCGACGACAGCCTCAAGACCTACATGAGCGCCAACGCCGAAAGCATTCCGCAGGGCGAGATGGACAAGAAGGTCTTCGCCTTTCTGCAGGATCTGGGCAACAGTCACCCGGCCTACGCCTACGCAATCGTCGGCACCGCTGCCGGCGGCTACGTATCCTGGCCCGACGATCCCAAGCTGAGCAACTACGACCCGCGTCAACGCCCGTGGTACAAGGCCGCGCAGGCCAAGCCCGGCAAGCCGTTTCGCACCGCCGCCTATTACTGGGCGCAGGACGATGCGACCTATGTCAGCACCGTGCGCACCATCGACAACAAGCTCGGCAGCAACGGCGGCGTGGTCAGTATCGACGTGACGCTCAAGCAGCTCACCGAGATCGTCAAACAGATCAAACTCGGCGAAAGCGGTTACTTGATGCTGCTGGAGAACAGCGGCACGGTGCTGGTCGATCCCAAGCAGCCGGAGCACAACTTCAAGCCGCTCGACAGCCTCGGCGAGGGCTACGCGCAACTGGCCAAGGCCGGCAAAGGGCTGGTGGAAGTCGAGCTCAACGGCGAACGTTACATGGCCAACGTCTGGCCTTCGGAACAACTGGGCTGGACCTTCATCGGCCTGATCAAACAGAACGACGTGATGAGCTCGGCCACTAAACTCACCTGGCTGATCGCAATCATCGCTGCCGTGCTGGCGGTGATCTTCGCGGTGGTCGGCGCCAGTTTCGCCAGCCTGATCGTGCGGCCGATCCGCAGCGTGGCCAGCGGTCTGGAAGGCATCGCCCAGGGCGAAGGCGACCTGACCAAGAACCTCGACATCCGTGGCAGCGACGAAACCGCGCAACTGGCCAACTGGTTCAACCAGTTCCTCACCGCGATCCGCAGCCTGATCCAGCACATCGGCGGCGCGGCCGGGAAAATCCTCGCCACCTCGCAGAGTTCGACCCGGGTTTCCGGCGACATGGCCGAAGCCGCCGGGCGCCAGCGCGAAGCGGTGGACATGGTTTCGACCGCGTTCCACGAAATGGTCGCCACCGCCAACGAAGTCGCCCGCTCGTGCAGCCAGGCAGCGGAGTCGGCCGACAGCGGCCAGCGTCAGGCCCGCGAAGGTCAGCAACAGATCGATGCGGCGGTGCACAGCGTCGATCAACTGAGCCAGGAACTGGAGCAGTCGGCGCAGTCGATGCAACAACTGGAACGCGACAGCAACGACATCCAGTCGATCCTCGGCACCATCCGCTCCATCGCCGAACAGACCAACCTGCTGGCACTCAACGCGGCTATCGAGGCGGCGCGGGCCGGTGAGCAAGGCCGTGGATTTGCGGTGGTAGCCGATGAGGTTCGCGCACTGGCCAAACGCACGGCTGACTCGACGGCGGAAATCGACGGGCTGCTGGGCAACCTCGCCAAACGCACCAGCGCGGTGACCCAGCAGATGCGTGCCAGTCTTGATGTGTCGCAGCAATCGGTAGCGCGGATTGGCGAGGCGCGGGAGAGCTTTGGGCAGATCCGTGAGTCGGTGGATGTGATTCGTGACATGAACACGCAGATTGCGACGGCGGCGGAAGAGCAGCATCAGGTGGCTGAGGACATCAATCGGCACATCAGCCAGATTCATGGTGATGCGCAGTTGGTGGCGGAGCTGGCGAATTCGGCGCGGCTGGATTCGCAGAGTCTGGCGGGGTTGTCGAATGAGCTGGATGGGTTGGTGCGCAGGTTCCGGACTTGAGATTGGGGGCAACCTTAAAAGCCCCCTCACCCCAGCCCTCCCGAAACGTCGGACCGCCCGGAGGGAGAGGGAGCCGACCGAGGTGTCTTGCGTCATACATCAACCTGAAA
>NZ_BQHR01000027.1 GCF_021601625.1 Pseudomonas paraglycinae
CGAGGACGCGGTCAAGCCGCCGCCCAAACCGGTGGAGAAACCCAAGCCGATCGAAAAACCGAAACCGGTCGAGAAACCCAAACCGGTGAAAAAGGCCGAACCGCCGAAAGCGCCGCCCGCCCCTGCGCAACCGGCAGCGCCTGCCGCTCCGGCCATCCCGAGTGCGCCTCCTGCACCTGCGGCGGCACCGGGCCCGGTGAAAGAGTCGGCGGCGATTTCCGGCCTCGCCAGCCTCGGCAACCCGCCGCCGGAATACCCGTCGCTGGCCCTGCGGCGCAACTGGGAAGGCAGCGTGGTGCTGCGGATTCAGGTGCTGGCCAACGGTCGCGCCGGTTCGGTGACGGTGACCAAATCCAGCGGCAAGCCGCAACTGGATGACGCGGCGGTCGCGGCGGTGAAGGCCTGGAAGTTCATCCCGGCCAAGCGCGGCGACACACCGATCGACGGCTTCGCCACCCAGACCATCGATTTCAAATTGCCGCAATGACGGCGCGACAACCGAACTCACAACCGATTAACGCAAGCGAGGTGTAGCCATGAACGATTCTTTGTCTTCGATGATTGTCCCCGGCGTGCTCTGGGGGCTGGTGCTGTTTTCCGTGGTCAGCTGGGCGATCCTGCTGGTCAAGTCGGCGCAATACTTGCGCCAGAAAACCCAGAACAAGCAGTTCAGCAAAGCCTTCTGGGGCGCGCCGGACCTGCTCACCGCCGCCGAACACGCCAGCCAATACCCGGGCTCACTGGCGCGGATCGCCAGCAGCGGTTTTGAAGCCCTGTTGGTGGAAGAATCCCCGCGCACCACCCAGCAACTGGCACACACCATCAACCGTGCCGACCGCCTGGAGCGCAACCTGCGCCAGCAGATCCAGAAGGAACGTCGCTCGCTGGAAAACGGCCAGGCGATCCTCGCCAGCATCGGCAGCACCGCGCCGTTCATTGGTCTGTTCGGCACCGTGTGGGGAATCATGGAAGCCCTGCAAAGCATCGGCGCCAGCGGGTCGGCCAGCCTGGAAACCGTGGCCGGGCCGATCGGCCACGCGCTGATCGCCACCGGCGTGGGGATTGCCGTCGCGGTGCCGGCAGTGCTGATTTACAACTTCTTCCTGCGACGCCTGAAACTGGCCTCGGCGGACATGGATGACTTCGCCCATGACTTCGACGCCCTCGCCTCGCGCAGCGCTTTCTCCATCAGCCGCCAGGCCATCGCCAAAACCACGGCCGCCGTGCGGGAGGCCAGCTGATGTCCTTTTCCACTCAAGACAGCGATGAAGTGCTCAGCGAAATGAACGTCACGCCGCTGGTGGACGTGATGCTCGTGCTGCTGGTGGTGTTCATCGTCACCGCGCCGCTGATGACCAACGCGATCAAGGTCAACCTGCCAAAAACCGACGCCGTCGCTCCCGCCGAAAAGAAGGATCCGGTGGTGGTCAGCGTCGATCAGGACGGCAAGTTCTTCCTGGCCAAGACCGAGCTGGCGCCGGAATCACTGGAGGCCAGCCTCAAGGAGGTCAAGGCCAAGGATGCTGACGTGCGCGTGCAGCTGCAGGCCGACTCCGCCGTGAATTACGGCCAGGTGGCCAAAGCCATGGCGTCCATCGAGCGCTCGGGCATCACCAAGATATCGGTGATGACCACCCGCTGACGGCGGTGCCGGGTGCGCAGTGAGGGACGCGCCCGGCACCGTTCGTTGAATCCCGTCGCAATCGGCCGACCGAAAAAACGCAGCGCGTCTTCGGAGGGGATCGGCTTGCTTGAAGAAAGTGGTTTTCGCGGCGCGGCACCACCGTGCTCCGTGCAAAGAGGGCTCACAAGGCCATTTCGATAAACGTCTAACAAAGTCGGAAACAACCATGCTGATGAACACTCCACGCTTCACGCTCAAACCCTTGGTGGCGACGATTTCCCGCCACCGTTTCGTTCCGTTGTACCTGGTGGCCATGGGGATGGGCGCCGGGGTTCAGGCTGCCGAGGACGACAACAGCGTCCCGGCCGCCGCTGCGGTGGTCGCGCCGACCACGCAACTGCAACGAGTCGAAGTGACCGGTTCGGCGATCCGTCGGGTCGACGCGGAAACGGCGGTGCCGATCACCGTGCTCAAGGCCGATGAACTGCGCAAACAGGGCGTGACCACCACCGCCGAACTGGTGCAGCGCATCACCGGCAGCCAGTCGATCAACAACAGTGCAGGCTCGGTCGGCGCGGCCACCGGCGGTGCATCGTTCGCCGACATGCGCGGCATCGGCGCGAACAAAACGCTGGTGCTGCTCAACGGTCGCCGACTGGCCAACAACGCCCTGTCGGGCACCAACTCGGCCGGCGGCGCGGTGGATCTGAACATGATCCCGTTTGCCGCGATCGAGCGCGTGGAAGTGCTGCGCGACGGCGCCTCGGCCCTGTACGGTACCGACGCCATCGGCGGCGTGATCAACTTCATCACCAAGAAATCCATGACCGACGGCCAACTCACCCTCGGCGGCGAAACCCCGACCCACAGTGGCGGCGGTGCGACCAAGGACATGAGCGCCAGTTGGGGCTACGGCGATCTGGAGCAGGACCGCTTCAACGTGCTCGGCGTGTTCAACTACAACAAGCAGCAGAACCTCGACGCCAACGACCGCTCCTTCGCCCGCGACTATGTGCCCGGCCGTGGCCTGGACCAGACCTCCGGCACTGCGTTCCCCGGCAACTACAGCCAGAACGGCAACGCCACCAACCCGCTGGCCAACAGCAATTGCAACGGCCCCAACCTGGTGGCCCGCGACGGCCTCTGCCGCTTCAGCACCCGCGAATACATCGACCTGGTGCCGCAGACCGAGAAAACGTCGTTCTTCGGCAAGACCACCGGCAAACTGGCCGACGACCACAACGTCAACCTCGAATACTTCTGGTCGCGCAACAACAACGCCACCGCTATTGGCCCAGCGCCATTGACCGGCCTGAGCCTGGATTCGTCCTCGCCCTACTACCCCGGCAACGGCATCACCCCGGCGCCCACCGGTTTCGCCCTCGATCCGACGCAACCGGTGGACGTGAACTGGCGCGAAACCGCCGCCGGCCCGCGCGAATCGAAAGACCAGAACACCAGCCAGCGCTTTCTGCTGAGCTTCGACGGTCTGGTGGGCGGCTGGGATTACAACGTCGGCGCCTCGTACAACCAGAACAAGATCGTCTCCAGCGTCACCAGCGGCTACGTCAGCGATCAGGCGATGATCGACGGTCTGGCCAGCGGTCTGCTCAACCCGTTTGGCCCGCAGACCAGCGCCGGTCAGCAATACATCGATCAGGCCGCGTACCACGGCGCCTATTCCACGGCGGTCGGTCGGGTCGCCGGTTTCGACGGGCGGATCAGCCGCGAGATCGGTGACTGGTTCGGTGCCGGCCCGTCGGGTCTGGCGCTGGGCGGCGAGTACCGCAAAGAGAAATTCCACCAGGACTTCGAAGCCTTTGCCGGCGACATCCAGAGCCTGGGCATCGACCCGGCCGGCAGCGTCGAGGGCGACCGCAGCGTGAAAGCCGCCTACGCGGAAATCAACGTACCGGTGCTCGACAGCCTGGAACTGTCCGCCGCTGTGCGTCACGACAAATACAGCGACTTCGGCAGCACCACCAACCCGAAATATTCGTTCCGTTATCAGCCGCTCAAGGAGCTGGTGGTGCGCGGCGCCTACAGCGAAGGCTTCCGCGCACCGTCGCTGTATGAGTTGTATTCGCCGCGCAGCATCACCTTCACCCAGGGCTACTACAACGACCCGGTGCTGTGTACCGGCGGCGTGGTGCAACCGGGCGGCAACGGCGGGCGCGATTGCGGTCAGCAGTTCCTCAACCAGATCGGCGGCAACGAAGACCTGGCCCCGGAGAAGGCGCGCAACGTCACGCTGGGCTTTGTCTATCAGCCGGTCAGCAATCTGTCCGTGGGACTGGATTTCTGGTGGATTCACATCTCCAACCAGATCCAGCCGTTCCCGGAATCCACCGTGTTCGATCAGGCCGGCAGCTACCCTGACCGCTTCGTGCGCAACGCCGACGGCACGCTCAATTACATCGTCACCGGCAACGCCAACCTCGGCATCGTCGAAACCAACGGCGTCGATGTGTCGCTGGACTATCGCTTCCCCAACACGCCGTACGGTCAATTCGGCCTGGGCCTGCAAGGCACCTATGTCGACGAGTACGACTTCCAGAGCACCATCAAGGGCCCGTTCACCGACAAGGTCGGCGACTTCAAGGGCGACGGTGTGATTGCCCGCTGGAAACACAACCTGACCGGTTCCTGGACCTTCGGTGCAGCCCGCGCGGCGCTGACCAACCGCTTCACCACCGGCTACAACGACTACGACCGCGAGACCAACGCGCGGGTCGCGTCGTATTCGGTGTGGGACCTGTCGGCCGGCTACACCTTCGACAAGGTGCTGGACGTCGATGCCGGGGTGAAGAACCTGTTCGACCGCGATCCGCCGTTCTCCAACCAGGCCTACAACTTCCAGAGCGGTTATGACCCGCGCTACACCGATCCGCTGGGCCGCACGCTGTTTGCGCGCATGACGTACCACTTCTGAGTCCCGGTCGGGGCCGCGCAAGACTCCGGCCGGCCCCTTCCCCTTGCGAATTCGCATCCCGCAGCGGCCTGCCGCCGCTTCGGGTTTTTCCGGCTCAGAGGAACGACTTCATGACATTCATGCGCAACATGGCCGGCCTGCTGCTCGGCAGCGCGCTGCTGTGCAACGCGTCATCTGCGCTGGCCGGCGGCAGCTACGCGATGACGGTGTACGGCGAGGCGCCGAAATACCCCGCCGGTTTCCAGCACTTCGATTTCGTCAATCCCGATGCCCCCAAGGGTGGCTCGCTCAGCCGCGCTTCGATGGAGATCGGTCAGTACAACTACATCACCCCGTATGCCGATCAGGGCATTTCCGTGGTGCAGGTCAACGACTGGGTATATTCGCCGCTGGGGTTCCGTTCGCTGGACGAGCCCTACACCGTCTACGGTCTGGTGGCGCAATCCATGGAGCGCGATCCCGGCGGTCTGTGGGTGCGTTTCAACCTGAATCCCGAGGCGCGTTTCGCCGATGGCACGCCGATCACCGCCGAGGACGTGCGCTACACCTTCGAACTGTTGATGACCAAGGGCAGCCTGAGTTATCGCCAGCAATACGCCGACGTGCAGAACGTGCTGATCGAAGGCCCGCGGCAGATTCGCTTCACTTTCAAGAACAACCTCAACCGCACCCTGGCGCTGGATCTGGCGTCGCTGCGACCGGTGCCCGAGCACTGGTGGAAAACCCGCGACTTCGCCAACGGCGGCGGTTTCGAACCACCATTGGGCAGCGGCCCTTATCGGGTGAGCAAGGTCGATGCGGGACGCAGCATCAGTTTCCAGCGTGACCCGCAGTGGTGGGGCAAAGACCTGCCGGTCAGTCGCGGGATGTACAACTTCGACAGCCTGACCGTGAATTTCTATGGCGACACCGACGTCGCCCGACAACTGCTGCAGGCCGGGGCGTTCGACTACAACCGCGAGTTTTCCTCGTCCGGTTACGTGGTCGGCTACGACAGCCCGGCCCTGCGTGACGGTCGCCTGCAACAGGCGATTCTCGCCCCGGACAAACCGACCAGCGCTCAGGGTTTCGTGTTCAACCTGCAGAACCCGTTGTTCAAGGATCGCCGCGTGCGTCAGGCGCTGAGCCTGTTGTGGGATTTCGAGTGGACCAACAAGCAGATGATGCGCGGCTTCTACGTGCGCCAGAACAGCTACTGGCCGAAGAGTGAAATGGCCGCCACCGCCCTGCCCGACGCCGGCGAGCTGGCAATCCTCGAACCGCTGCGCGGACAGATCCCGGACGAGGTCTTCAGCCGGGTCTATCAGGCGCCGAAAACCGATGGCAGCGGCTACATCCGCGACAAGCAACTGCAGGCCCTGAAGCTGTTGGCCGAGGCCGGATGGACACCGAAAAACAATCGGCTGGTGAACGCCGCCGGCGAGCCATTCGAATTCACCTTCCTCGACGGCCAGGGCGGTTTCGACCGCATGCTGCTGCCGTACAAACGCACCCTGGCGCAGATCGGCATCACCCTCAATCTGCGGCGCATCGATTCGGCGCAATACATCAACCGGCTCAACGCCCGGGACTACGACATGATCGTCACCAGTTTCCCGCGCAGCGGCGATCCGATCGTCTCGCCGGGCCGCGAGTTGTACAGCCTGTATGCCTCGCAGAGCGCCACGCAGGTCGGCAGTTCCAATTCGATGGTGCTGGCGGACCCGGCGGTGGACCGGCTGATCGACGGCCTGGTCCAGGCCAATACCCGCGACGCCATGGTGCGTTACGCCCGCGCCCTAGACCGGGTGCTGCAATGGGGTGACTACATGATTCCCAACTACTACTCCAAAGGCACGCCGACGGTGTTTCAGAACCGCTTCGGCATGCCGTCGGTGCAGCCGATTTACAGCGAAGGCCTCGATACCTGGTGGGAGGTCTCGGCCAAGCCGCTGACCAATCAGCAGATGAGCGCCCTGCATCAGCTCGCGGGGGGCCAGTGACATGTGGCGTTATCTGAGTCGACGTCTGTTGCTGATCATTCCGACGCTGCTGTGCATTCTGGTGGTCAACTTCGTCATCGTGCAGGCCGCGCCCGGCGGCCCGGTGGAACAGGCCATCGCCCGCCTGCAAGGCTTCGGCGGGCACAGCATGGGCGGCGCCAGCGAGGTAACCGCCATCGGCGGTGCCGGGCGCAGCAGCCGAGGCCTGGACCCGGCGCTGATCGAAGAGATCAAGCACCACTACGGCTTCGACAAACCGATGCACGAACGCCTGTGGCTGATGCTGAAAAACTACGCGCAACTGGACCTGGGCAGCAGTTTCTTTCGCGGTGCGAAAGTGACGGATCTGATCGTGCAGAAGCTGCCGGTGTCGCTGTCCCTCGGCCTGTGGGCGACCTTGATCACCTACCTGATTTCGATCCCGCTGGGCATTCGCAAGACGATCAAAAACGGCAGCGCATTCGATGTCTGGAGCAGCACGGCGATCATCGTCGGTTACGCGATGCCGGCGTTTCTGTTCGCGATCCTGTTGATCGTGGTGTTCGCCGGGGGCAGCTACGTCAACTGGTTTCCGGTGCAGGGGCTGGTTTCGGACAATTTCGACAGCCTGAGCCTGTGGGGCAAGGTCGGCGACTACCTCTGGCACCTGGTGTTGCCGGTGACGGCGCTGGTGATCGGCGGTTTTGCGACGCTGACGATCCTGACCAAGAACAGCTTCCTCAACGAGATCAGCCGCCAGTATGTGATCACCGCGCGCGCCAAGGGCCTGACCGAAAGACGCGTGCTCTACGGCCATGTGTTTCGCAACGCGATGCTGCTGGTGGTCGCCGGTGTGCCGTCGGCGTTGATCGAGGTGTTTTTCGCCGGCTCCCTGCTGATCGAAACCATCTTCAACCTCGACGGCCTCGGGCGCATGAGCTACGAAGCGGCGGTGTCGCGGGACTACCCGGTGGTGTTCGGCACGCTGTTCCTGTTCACCCTGTTCGGCCTGTTGATCAAGCTGATCGGCGACCTCTGCTACACCCTGCTCGACCCGCGCATCGACTTCTCGGCGAGGACTGCCTGATGTTCACACTCTCCCCTCTGGGCCGGCGGCGCATCGCCCAATTCAAGGCCAACCGTCGCGGGCGCTGGTCGCTGTGGCTGTTCATCGGGCTGTGCCTGATCTGCCTCGGCGGCGAACTGATCGCCAACGACAAGCCGCTGGTGATCCGCTACCACCATGCCTTCTACTTCCCGATCCTCAGCGATTATCTGGAAACCGATTTCGGCGGGGAACTGCCGTTCCAGCCGGATTACGCGAGCAATTACGTACACAAACTGATCGAGGATCAGGGCGGCTGGATGCTGTTCCCGCCGATCCCGTTCAGCTACGACACGGTCAATTACGACCTAACTGAACCGGCGCCGAGTCCGCCGTCCTCCAGCAACTGGCTGGGCACCGACGATCAGGCCCGGGACGTGTTGGCGCGGGTGATTTTCGGCACGCGGATTTCGATCCTGTTTGCGCTGATTCTCACCGCCGTCAGTGCGCTGATCGGCATCGTCGCCGGGGCGTTGCAGGGTTATTACGGCGGCTGGGTCGACTTGCTCGGGCAACGGGTGCTGGAGATCTGGTCGGGGCTGCCGGTGCTGTACCTGCTGATCATTTTGTCGGGGTTCGTATCGCCGAGTTTCTGGTGGCTGCTGGGGATCATGGCGCTGTTTTCCTGGCTGGCACTGGTGGACGTGGTGCGCGCCGAGTTCCTGCGCGGGCGCAGCCTGGAATACGTCAAGGCCGCGCGGGCCCTGGGCCTGACGGACAGCGAGCTGATGCGCCGGCACATTCTGCCCAACGCCATGACCTCCACCCTGACCTACCTGCCGTTCATTCTGACCGGCGCCATCGCCACCCTCACCGCGCTGGATTTTCTCGGCTTCGGCATGCCCGCCGGCACCGCATCGCTGGGCGAACTGATCGGCCAGGCCAAGCGCAATCTGCAAGCGCCGTGGTTGGGGCTGACGGCGTTTTTTGCCCTGGCGCTGATTCTGTCCCTGCTGGTGTTTATCGGCGAAGCCTGCCGTGACGCGTTCGATCCGCGATCCTGATCCCCGGAGCTGAAATGACCGACAACCTGATTGAAATCCGCGACCTGCGCGTCGCCTTCGCCGGGCACGAAGTGGTGCACGGCGTGAACCTCGACATCCGCCGTGGCGAGTGCCTGGCACTGGTCGGCGAATCCGGCTCGGGCAAGTCGGTGACGGCCCACTCGATTCTGCGTTTGCTGCCGGGCAAAACGGTCAGCAGCACGGGCAGCATCCGCTACAACGGCGTGGACTTGCTGCATGCCAGCGAGCAGCAGATGCGCGGCTTGCGCGGCAACCGCATCGCGATGATTTTCCAGGAGCCGATGACCTCGCTGAACCCGCTGCACACGGTGGAAAAGCAGATCAGCGAAGTGCTGGAGATCCACAAGGGGCTCAAGGGTCGCGCCGCACGCCAGCGCACGCTGGAGCTGCTGGAATTGGTGGGCATTCGCCAGCCGTTGCAGCGCTTGAAGGCCTATCCGCACCAGCTCTCCGGTGGCCAGCGGCAACGGGTGATGATCGCCATGGCGCTGGCCAACGAGCCGCAATTGCTGATCGCCGACGAACCGACCACGGCGCTGGACGTGACCGTGCAGCAGAAGATTCTCGAGCTGCTGATCGAGTTGCAGCAACGCCTCGGCATGTCGCTGCTGCTGATCAGTCACGACCTCAATCTGGTGAGACGCATCGCCCAACGGGTGTGCGTGATGCGCCACGGGGAAATCGTCGAACAAGCCGACTGCGCAACGCTGTTCCGCGCCCCGCAGCATCCTTACAGCCGCCTGCTGATCGAGGCGGAACCGTCCGGCGCACCGGTGCCGAGTCGCTACGATCACAATCTGCTGGAGGTGGATGATCTGAAAGTCTGGTTCCCGCTGCCCAAGGCGTTGTTCAGCCGCACCCAGGAATACATCAAGGCCGTGGACGGCGTGAGTTTCCGGCTGCAACGGGGCAAGACTCTGGGCATTGTCGGCGAGTCCGGCTCGGGCAAGTCGACGCTGGGCCAGGCGATTCTGCGGCTGGTGGAATCCGAGGGCGATATTCGCTTCGGCAACAAGCAATTGAGCCTGCTCAATCAGCGTTTGATGCGCCCCTTGCGCCGGCAGATCCAGGTGGTGTTCCAGGACCCGTTCGGCAGCCTCAGCCCTCGGATGTCGGTGCAGCAGATCATCGCCGAAGGCCTGCTGACCCACGGCATCGGCACGGCCGAAGAACGCGAAGCGGCGGTGATCCGCGTGCTGGAGGAAGTCGGCCTCGATCCGCAGAGCCGCCATCGCTATCCCCACGAGTTTTCCGGTGGCCAGCGCCAGCGCATTTCCATCGCCCGGGCGCTGGTGCTGGAACCGGCGCTGATTCTGCTCGACGAACCGACCTCGGCGCTGGACCGCACGGTGCAGAAACAGGTGGTGGAATTATTGCGGCAGTTGCAGATCCGCCATGGCTTGACGTACCTGTTCATCAGCCATGACCTGGCGGTGGTGCATGCACTGGCGCACGATTTGATGGTGATCAAGGACGGCAAGGTGGTGGAACAGGGAGCGTCGCGCCAGATTTTTGCGGCGCCGCAGCATGTCTATACCCAGGAACTGCTGAAAGCCTCCGGCCTGGCATTGGCAAAAACCGGGGGTGAGCGGGTTCCAGCAATCTGACCTTCAGTGCTTTCAGATTTATTTTCCGGCCACTGCATCCAAACGCCTCCGTCACGGGTAGTCCCTGTAACAGCCCCCTTTCGGCTGTCAGCGGTTTACCCTTTTTCGGAGAAACACTGATGAACATCACCCAACTGATCGGCTTCACCGGTTTGCTCGCCGTCGCCTCGACAAGCTTTGCCCAAAGCAGTTATCCCGATGCGATCAAGGTGCCGGACGGTCACAAGATCGCGATGGAAACCACCGGGGTCGGCGAGATCACCTACGAATGCCGGGACAAGGCCAATGCCGCCGGCCAGACCGAGTGGGTGTTCGTCGGCCCCAAAGCGGTGCTCAACGATCGCAGCGGCAAACAGGTCGGCACCTACTTCGGCCCGCCCGCCACCTGGCAGGCAAAGGACGGCTCGAAAGTCACCGGCACGCAATTGGCCGTCGCGCCGTCGAGCCCGGGCAACCTGCCCTATCAATTGGTCAAGGCCAACCCCGCCGAGGGCAAAGGCGCGATGAGCGGCGTGAGCTACATCCAGCGCGTCGCGCTCAAGGGCGGCGTGGCGCCGGGCAGCGAATGCACGGCGGCGAACAAGGGCAAACAGGAAGTGGTGAAGTACCAGGCCGACTACATTTTCTGGGCCGCGAACTGAGCCTGACTGGACGTTTGCTCGATGCTTGCTAGATTGCAGGACATGCCATTACCCGAAACCGCGTTCGATTACGAAGCCCGCCTCGCCGCCTGTGCCCGCGGCGAGCGCGGGGCCCTGCGCGAATTGTATGTGCAGGAAAGCCCGCGGCTGCTCGGTGTGGCCCGACGTCTGGTGCGCGACACGGCGCTGGCCGAAGACATCGTTCACGACGCATTCATCAAGATCTGGGCCGGCGCGGCGGGGTTCGATCCGGCGCGCGGTTCGGCCCGAGGCTGGATGTTCAGCGTGACCCGGCATCTGGCGTTGAATGTGTTGCGCAATCACGACCGGGAAACGCCGTTGAACGACAGCAACGAATCTCCGGCGATTGATGACGACTTCGATGCGCTGGCGCAATCGACCCGCATCCATCGCTGCCTGCATCAACTGGAGCCGCAACGCCGCCGCTGCATCCTTCACGCCTACGTCGACGGTTACAGCCACGCGCAGATCGCCCAACGCCTCGACACGCCGCTGGGCACCGTCAAAGCCTGGATCAAGCGCAGCCTCAATGCGTTGCGGGAGTGCATGGGATGACCACCGAATCGGCGCAGGAACGCGATGAACTGGCCAGCGAATACGTGCTCGGTACCCTCTCGGCCCAAGAGCGCGCCGAAGTGCAACGACGCTTGCCCAACGAGCCCGAGCTGCAAGCGGCGGTGGATGCCTGGGAGCGGCGCTTGCTGGAGTTGACCGACCTCGCCCCGGCGCATCAGCCCTCGTCGCAGCTGTGGCAACGCATCGAACGCAGTGTCGGGCAACTCACCCACAAAGTGGCGCCCGAGATTTCCTGGTGGAACCGCCTGTCGCTGTGGCGCGGATTGAGCGCTGCCGGGTTGGCCGCGACTTTGTTGCTGGGTTCGATCCTGTTGACCCAGACCACACCGAAACCGAGCTTTCTGGTGGTGCTGGTCGCCCCGCAGGACAAGGCGCCGGGCTGGGTGATACAGGCCAGCAGTCCACGGGAGATCCAGTTGATTCCGTTGGGCGTGGTCGAGGTGCCGGCCGACAAAGCGCTGGAGTTCTGGACCAAGGCCGACGGCTGGCAGGGTCCGGTGTCGCTGGGGCTGGTCAAACCGGGCCAGGCGCTGTCGATCCCGCTGGACAAGCTGCCGCCGCTGCAACCGAACCAGTTGTTCGAGCTGACGCTGGAAGGCGCCACCGGTTCGCCGATCGGCAAACCTACCGGGCCGATCCAGGCAATCGGCCGCGCAGTGAAGGTGCTGTGACAAACCATCATCGGCGTCGATGTTCACCATCACGTCAATGAAGTTCTCTTAAAAAATCCCGGGCGTAACATCGGCTCCATACCAAACAAACAACACCCCCGGAGCACAAAATCATGAAACGCCAAGTCATCCTCAGCATTGCCCTTTCGGTTCTGGCCTTCAACGCATTTGCCGCCAAACCGGCCCACACCATGATCGCCGAAGGCGGTTCGGATCGTCTGATCGAACAGCGCGTTGCTGAAGGCGGCTCAGATCGTCTGATTGAACGTCGCGTTGCCGAAAGTGGTTCGGATCGGCTGATCGAACGTCGCGTCGCCGAAGGTGGCTCGGATCGTCTGATCGAACGTCGCGTTGCCGAAGGTGGTTCGGACCGTCTGATCGAGCGTCGCGTTGCCGAAGGTGGTTCGGATCGTCTGATCGAACGCCGTGTTGCCGAAGGTGGTTCGGATCGTCTGATCGAACGCCGTGTTGCCGAAGGTGGTTCGGACCGTCTGATCGAACGCCGCGTTGCCGAAGGTGGTTCGGATCGTCTGATCGAACGCCGTGTTGCCGAAGGTGGTTCGGATCGTCTGATCGAACGCCGCGTTGCCTGAATGCATGGCTTGATCGCAACAACCCAGAAAAAACCCGGCTCCCGTCAGCCGGGTTTTTTTATTCCCTTTTGATCGTCCTCAGCCCTTGGCCATGCAGCGCCGATAACGCTCGTCGACCCGTTTGGCAAACCACGCCGTGGTCAGCTTGCGGGTGATCTTCGGGCTCTGCAGCACGATGCCCGGCAGCACCGCACGGGGCAATGACTTGCCTTCCGCACGCTCCGCCAGCTCGAAGACCCGTTGATACAGTTTGGTCTCCTCGAAAGCCAGGCTATCGCCCTTCTCCAGTTGATCGCGGATCACCGGATTGCGCATGCCCAGGGATTTGCCGAGGGTGCGCACTGCCAGTTCAGTGCTGCCCGGCATGATCGCGCCCGGGCGGATCAGGTCGCCGTCCAGCGCCAGCGGAATCCCCGACGCGCGGCTGACCGCGTTCTGAAATGCCGCGTTGCGACTGGCGTACCAGCCGGCGTTGAAGTCGGCGAAGCGGTACAGCGGCTCGCGATAACTCACCGGATAACCGAGCAAATGGGCGATGCCGAAGTACATGCCGCCCCGACGGCTGAACACCTCGCGGCGAATCGTGCCGTCCACCGGGTACGGGTAGTCCTTGGCATGCTGCTCGGCGAATTCGATGCTGACCTGCATCGGCCCGCCGGTGTGCACCGGGTTGAAACCGCTGAACAGCGTGCGGCCCATCGGCACCGAGCCGATGAAGTCGTCGAAAATTGCGCTCAATTCCTTTTCGCTGCGGGCGGCGCTGAGGCGTTCGCTGTAGGTCTTGCCGTTCGGCGAACGCACCTGCAAGGCGCCGCTGACCAACAGACTCGGGATATGCACCTTGGCGGCGCGGCGGTCGATTTCGTCACGGGCGATCTTGCCCAGGCCGGGTACCGGCGGATCGACCTGAAAAGTGGATTCCTGCTCGGCGACGGCCAGCACCGAACACAGGTTTTGCGTGGTCGGGCTGATGCCCTGGGCGGCGAACGCGGCGTAGATGTCGGTGGCCCAGCCCTTGCGGTCGACGGTTTTTGCCGGCAGCAGGCGCACGATCTGCGCCTTGACCTCGGCGGGCGGGCGCGGCGCCGGTTCTTCGCTGCGTTGACCGGCGCAACCGGCCAGTACCAGCAGCGCGGCGAGGCTGACGAATAATCGAGGGGTGTGCATACGCTTCATCCAGTCCGTTGAGCCGGGTTAACCCTACGCTCAATCGCAGGGTGCAGGATAGGACTGCGGGCCGGCGGCGCTGTTCCATCGCCCCGTTTGGCAGGCCGACTGGCCGCCCTCGCCGTCTGATCCATACTTGCTGCTGCGCACTCAGTGGCAAGTCTTGGATCAGGACACGCGAGGAGGACAGACCATGAACCGCAGTGATGTTCTGATCATCGGCGCAGGCCCAACCGGACTGGTGCTGGCCCTGTGGCTGAGCAAACTGGGCGTGCGCGTGCGCATCATCGACAAGACCTCCGCGCCGGGCACCACGTCGCGGGCGCTGGCGGTGCAGGCGCGCACCCTTGAGCTGTACCGGCAACTGGATCTGGCCGATACGGTGGTGCGCAACGGTCACCGGGTGGCCGCGGCGAATTTCTGGGTCAAGGGCAAACCCGTGGCACAGCTGCCGCTGAACCGGATCGGCGAAGGCCTGACGCCCTATGCCTTTCTGGAAATGTACCCGCAGGACGAACACGAGCGACTGTTGATCGACCGCCTCGAAGACTACGACGTGACCGTCGAGCGCAACACGACGCTGGAGAGTTTCACGGAAAACGGCGACGGCCTCACCGCGCATTTGCGCCTGCCGGATGGCGAGCAGGAAATCTGCCAGGCCTGCTATCTGGCCGGGTGTGACGGCGCCCGTTCGGTCGTGCGCAAAACCCTCGACACCGGTTTTCCCGGCGGCACTTATCAGCAGATTTTCTACGTCGCCGATGTGCGGGCCAGCGGCCCGGCGCTCAATGGCGAGTTGCATCTGGATCTGGATGAAGCGGACTTTCTCGCGGTGTTTCCGCTGGCTGGCGAAGGCCGTGCGCGGTTGATCGGCACGGTTCGTGACGAACGTGCGGATCGTGCCGAAACCCTCGAGTTTTCCGATGTCAGCAATCGCGCCATCGAACATCTGAACGTGCACATCGAGGACGTCAACTGGTTCTCCACCTACCGAGTGCATCATCGGGTGGCGGATCACTTTCGCAAAGGCCGGGCGTTTCTGCTCGGCGATGCGGCGCACGTACACAGCCCGGCCGGCGGTCAGGGCATGAACACCGGCATCGGCGATGCGATCAATCTGGCGTGGAAACTCGCGGCAGTGCTCGGCGGCGCGGCCACGCCCAAACTGCTCGACAGCTACGAAACCGAACGCATCGCCTTCGCCCGGCGACTGGTGTCGACCACCGACAAAGTCTTCAGCTTCGTCACCGCCGAAGGCCGTATGGCCGACCTGCTGCGCACGCGGCTGGCGCCGTTCCTGATTCCGAAAATGGCCTCATTCGAGACCAGCCGCGAGTTCCTGTTTCGCACCGTCTCGCAAATCACCGTCAACTATCGAGGCATGGCGTTGAGCGAAGGCGTGGCCGGGCACGTCCACGGCGGCGACCGCTTGCCGTGGGCCCATGATGGCGAGGGGGATAATTACGAACCGTTGCGCCATCCGTGCTGGCAGGTGCATGTGTACGGCGACACCAGCGACGAGATGATCGCCTGGTGCAATGAACATCACTTGCCGCTGCACGTATTCGACTGGCGTCCGGCGTTTGAAACGGCGGGACTGGGGCGCAACGGCTTTTACCTGCTGCGCCCGGATACCTACGTGGCGATTGCCGACAACAGCGCGGATCCGAAGGTGATCGAGCGGTACTTCCGTGATCACGGGATCCGGCCGTTCTTCAATTGCCCCTGACGGATCAGATCCCGGCCAGGGCCAGGTCCATCGCAAAGTAGGTGAAGATCAGATCCGCACCCGCGCGTTTGATCGCACCAAGGCTTTCGCGCACCACGCGATCTTCGTCGATAGCCCCGGCCTGGGCGCCGAACTTGATCATCGCGTACTCGCCGCTGACCTGATACGCCGCCAGCGGCAGGTTCGAGGCTTCGCGGATGTCGCGGATGATGTCCAGGTACGCGCCGGCCGGTTTGACCATCAGCGCGTCGGCGCCTTCCTGCTCGTCGAGCAACGATTCGCGCAGGGCTTCGCGGCGGTTCATCGGGTTCATCTGATAGCTTTTGCGATCGCCCTTCAGCGCGCTGCCGCCGGCCTCGCGGAACGGGCCGTAGAGCGCCGAGGCGAATTTGGTCGAGTAGGCCATGATCGGAATCTGCGTGAACCCGGCATCGTCCAGCGCCCGGCGAATCGCCCGCACCTGGCCGTCCATCGCTGCCGATGGCGCGATCACGTCGGCACCGGCACGGGCTGCCGCCACCGCTTGCTTGCCGAGGTTGATCAGGGTCTGGTCGTTGTCGACTTCATGGTTGTGCATCACGCCGCAATGGCCGTGATCGGTGTACTCGCAGAAGCAGGTGTCGGACATCACGATCATGTCCGGCACGGCGTCCTTGGCGATCCGCGACATGCGCGACACCAGACCGTTCTCACGCCAGGTGTCGCTGCCGTTGGCATCCAGATGGTGGGACACACCGAAGGTCATCACCGACTTGATCCCGGCCCGGGCGTAACGCTCGATTTCGCCGGCCAGTTTGCGCTCGGGAATACGCATCACGCCGGGCATGCTCTTGATCGGCACGAAATCGTCGATCTCTTCTTCGACGAAGATCGGCAGCACCAGATCGTTGAGGGAAAACTCGGTTTCCTGGAACAGGCTGCGCAGGCTCGCATTGCGGCGCAGACGGCGTGGACGTGCTTCGGGGAACTGACTGGACATGGGGCCTTTCCTGAAAACAGCGGATGAGACGAAAGTCGTAGGGGGCGAAGCTTATGCCTTGCGAGGGACGGGGTACAAACCTGGATCAATCAACAGTGCATTACCGGGCACGCAACAATCTGCGCACCCGGCTGCAACAGGGTCAGGAAGGAATGGCCAGGCCGCGCACAACGGCCGGCCGCGCCAGGAAGCGCTCCAGCACCCGGGTGACGTTCGGGAAGTTGTTGATGCCGACCAGATCGCCCGCCTCGTAGAAACCGATCAGGTTGCGCACCCACGGGAACGTGGCGATGTCGGCGATGGTGTAGCGCTCGCCCATGATCCAGTCGCGGCCTTCCAGGCGGGTGTTGAGGACGCTGAGCAGGCGGCGGCTTTCTTCGACGTAGCGGTCACGGGGACGCTTGTCTTCGTAGTCCTTGCCGGCAAATTTGTTGAAGAAACCGAGCTGGCCGAACATCGGTCCGATGCCGCCCATCTGGAACATCAGCCACTGAATGGTTTCGTATCGCAGCGCGCCTTCCTGGGCCAGCAACTGGCCGCTCTTGTCGGCGAGGTAGATCAGGATCGCGCCGGATTCGAACAACGGCAGCGGTTTGTCCTCGGGACCGTGGGGGTCGAGGATCGCCGGGATCTTGTTGTTCGGGTTCAGAGAGAGGAATTCCGGAGACATCTGGTCATTGGTGTCGAAGCCCACGCGGTGCGGCTCGTACGGCAGGCCGATCTCTTCGAGCATGATCGAGACCTTGACGCCGTTGGGGGTCGGCAGGGAATAGAGCTGAATCCAGTCAGGGTACTGCGCCGGCCATTTCTGGGTGATCGGGAACGCGGACAGATCAGTCATGTGTAGCATCCAGTCACAAATGAAAGGCCTGAGCATAATCCACGAACAGCGCTCTGGCTCGGGTTCTTTACGCCCTCGCCCGCCGGCTTACTTAAATCCGCAACATCCTGTGGTTAACCTTCCCTCCAACCGCACAGCTTCAACGGTAAAGTGCGGCGCACTCAAGCGGATCGAACCAAACGGGCCTCAGGGGGCTCCAAGCAAGCCAGTGATGACAGGGAAAACACCCGGCGCCCACGCACCGGTGCAGAGGTTTGTCAGCCTTAACCGAACAGACTGAAGACGCCTTATCCCATGACGAACTTGATGAAAGTCGCCAACCGCTTCAAACATCGCGCGTATGTGGCCCTGCCCACCCTGCTGGCAGTCAGCGCGCTGTTCCTGTCGCTGGAATCCAGCGAAAGCCGTGCGCAACCGGTGGACGGCACCCAGACCCTGGTGTTCCTGCGCCATGCCGAGAAACCCGCCGGTGGTCTCGGCCAGCTCAACTGCCAGGGCCTGAACCGGGCGATCGACCTGTCGACCCTGCTACCGGAAAAATTCGGCAAGGCCGACTATGTGTTCGCCGCCAACCCGACGCGCAATGTCGAGGAAGGCGAGCTGGACAACTCCTACAGCTACATCCGCCCGCTGATGACCATCAGCCCGGCGGCGATCAAGCTCGGCCTGCCGGTGAACATCGAGTTCTCGGCCAACGACACCAGCGACCTGGCCCGGGAACTGACCGACGACAAGTACCACAACTCGACCATTTACACCGCGTGGTCCCACGGCTACCTGCCGGAGCTGATCAACAAGGTCGCGGGCAAGGCCGTCGGCGAGAAGCAGAAGATCACCGAAGATTGGGAATCCAGCGATTACGACTCGCTGTACGTGCTGACCCTGACCTGGCACAACGGCAAGGCCAGCCTGCAGAGCCACAGCTACAAACAGGGGCTGGATAACGGCCAGGAAAGCTGTCCGACCTGAGTTTGCCCGGGGCCCGCTCGGGCCCCGTCAGGCCTGGGGTTTGATTCGCTGACGCAAATATTCGATAACGGCCTGCCGCTCCCCGGCAAATTCGATCCGCCCGCCCTTCTTCTCGCGCTGGAACACATACATCGGGTCGTAATACTCGCGCAGCAAACCCTCGATCCACGCGCGGTGCAAATCCACCGCCCCGCTGCGGCTCTGCTCCGCCAGCGCCTCTTCCATCCACACCCGCATCCGTCGATGCCGTTCGCCGCCCAGGCGCTTGTGCACGTTGTCGAGGCTGTCCAGCAACCGCTCGGAAAACCGCCCGAAACCCTCGTCCCCATGCACTGCCTGAAATTCGGCGGACAAATCCACCACGTAATCGCGCAGGATCCGCTCGACGCGCTGCTCGAAACGATCTTCCAGCCAGACCATCGGGTATTGCTGCATGCCCTGATACAGCGACAGCGGCAGCGCACAGCTGCCCACCACCCGGCTCTCATCCTCCAGCACAAACTGATCGATGCCGGCCGCACGTTTTTTCAGGAAGTCGATGGCCAGCCGGTTCTCGAAATCGATGTTCGACGGCTGACCGGTGGCGCGCTTGCCGAAACTCGAGCCCCGGTGATTGGCATGGCCTTCCAGATCCACACTGTTGCGCAGTTGCACCAGCACTTCGGTCTTGCCGGTGCCGGTCATGCCGCCCAGCAACACGAAATCACAGTCGGCCTGGGCGGATTCGAGCGTGTCGATCAGAAAACCCCGCAGCGCCTTGTAGCCACCGCCGATACGCGGGTAATCGATGCCGGCTTCTGTCTTGAGCCACTGCTGGACGATCTGCGAGCGCAGGCCGCCACGAAAGCAATAAAGAAACCCGTCGGGATGCGCCTGGGCAAATTCCGCCCACGCTTGCAGACGCTCGGCCTTGACCGCGCCGGACACCAATTGATGGCCCAGCTCGATGGCGGCCTGCTGACCGTGATGCTTGTAGCAAGTGCCGACCCGCTGCCGCTCGATGTCGTTCATCAGCGGCAGATTGAGCGCCCCGGGAAACGCGCCCTTGTGAAACTCGACCGGCGCACGGGCGTCCATCAGCGGCCGGTCGTTGAGGAAGATGTCGCGGTAGTCGGTGACGTCGATGGACATCAATTCACCTCGACCGCGTGGCTCTGTCGCCCGATCAACTCACCGATCGGCTCAAGCGCGAGGCCGAGTTCGGCAGCGACGGCGAGGAATTCGGCATTGCCTTCGGGGGTCACGGCCACCAGCAATCCGCCGCTGGTCTGCGGGTCGCACAGCACCCGCTTGTGCAATTCCTGCACCCGCCCGACGCGGCCCGAATAACTGTCGAAATTACGCAGGGTGCCGCCCGGTACGCAGCCCTGCTCGAGGTAATACTCGACACTCGCCAGACGCGGTACCCGGTCATAAAAAATGCGCGCCGTCAGGTGACTGCCGTCGGCCATTTCCACCAGATGCCCGAGCAGCCCGAAGCCGGTGACGTCGGTCATGGCAGTGACCCCGGCCAGTTTGCCGAAACGGCTGCCGGGCTTGTTCAGCGTACACATCCAGTCCCGGGCCTCGCCGATGTCGTCGGGGCGCAGCTTGCCCTTCTTCTCGGCGGTGGTGAGGATGCCGATGCCCAACGGTTTGGTCAGGTACAGCAGGCAACCGGCGGTGGCGGTGTCGTTGCGTTTCATGAAGCGCTTTTCCACCAGCCCGGTGACGGCCAGACCGAAGATCGGCTCCGGTGCATCGATCGAATGCCCGCCGGCCAGCGGAATCCCCGCCGCATCGCACACCGCACGTCCGCCGCGAATCACGTCTCGCGCCACTTCCGGCGCCAGCACGTTGACCGGCCAGCCGAGGATCGCAATCGCCATCAACGGATCGCCGCCCATGGCGTAGATGTCACTGATGGCGTTGGTGGCGGCGATGCGGCCGAAGTCGAACGGGTCGTCGACGATCGGCATGAAGAAATCCGTGGTCGACACCACCCCGCGCTCGGCATCGATCTCATACACCGCCGCATCATCGCGCGACGCGTTGCCGACCCACAGTTTCGGATCAAGGTTCTGCGCCCCGCTGCCGGCCAGAATCACCTCCAGCACCTTGGGCGAAATCTTGCAGCCACAGCCGGCGCCGTGGCTGTATTGGGTCAGACGGATGGGCTCGGTCATGGGGCAGTCTCCGGGAGGCAGTGGGAGGGATTTTAGCAGAGGGGTCGGCGGGCAAAAAAAAGCCGCCCTTGCGGGCGGCTGAAGTGCTTCGCTCCTGAATCAGAACCCGAGGCTGAAGCTGATGGTCATCGCATGGTCGTTGCTCTCGTTCGACAGCTGCCCCGAATAGCCGATACCGAGCTTGCCGGTCGGGCTGATCTGGAAGTCCACGCCGGCTTCGACCACCGCGCTGTCCTTGGCAATCGGCACGCCCTGGGTGTTGAACGAGGCGCCGCCGTCGATGAAGGTCAGGTCGGCGTCAGGTTTGGTGTCGCCGAAGGCATGCCGCCAGCCGAGGGCCGCGCGCGGGGTGAACTGCCCGCCGTTGGCCAGGGTGATGACCTTGCCGGCGCGCACGCCCAGGGTCGAGAAGGTGATGTCCTGATCGGACTCGGCGCGTAGACGCCCTACTCCGCCTTTCTCCTTGGCCTTGTCGCTGTCGTAGTTGACGTACGCCAGGCCGGCGAACGGTTCCAGGGCAATCCCGGCCGCTTCGATGGCATAACCGACTTCACCGAACACCTGGGCGCTGCGCGCGTCGTAATTGGCCTTCAACCGATCGTTGTAGGCGCCGACGCTGACGTCGCGCTTGGTTTCGATATCGTGCCAGCTGTACGCCGCGCCAAGGCGCACTGCCAGGGCATCGAATTGCGAGTTGAGGTACGCCGCCAGGTGGTAGCTCTCGACCGTGGCATTCGAGCGACGATCATGAGCATCCAGATCGCTGCGGGTGTAACCGGCGGCCATGCCGACGCGCCATTGGTCGTCGATCTGTTTGTCGGTGCCGAGCATGAAGCCGCTCAGGTTGCGATCCAGCTTCGCACTGTTGCTGTCGCCATCCGACTCGCCCCAGGCGCCGAGTGCGCGGGCCCAGCCGACCATTTCGCCGTGGCAGCCGTTGCTGCTCAGCTGGTTGTCGCTCGGGGCCAGGGCGCGGCGTGGATCGTCCGGCGCGCTGCACGACGGCTGGCGCATACGGTCGTTGACCGCATCCCGCACGTATCGCGAATCCTCGAGGATTGCGCTGGCGGTGCTGGCATGGATTTCCCCCGACAGACTGTCGAAGGCGTTACGTGCGCCCGCCACGCTGAGGTTGATGATTTCGTTCTGCAACGCAGCGCCCGCCGCACCGTTGCGCATCAACGCCGAAGCGGTGTTGCGCTGGTTGCCGGTGGCGGCGACGTCGACGAACGAGTTGCCGTTGCGGCTGACCACCAGGTTCACCGCGTTCGGGTCATACACCAGCGCAGTATTGAGGAACGCGTATTGCGGCAGGTCGGCGGCGCTGAAGGTGCCGGTCACTCCGCCACCGGCGGTGATCAGCGAGTACACGGTATTGCCGGTGAACGGTGCCAGGCTGTTGACCTGCAGACCACCGCTCAGAGTCGCGGTACCACCGACGGCCAGCGGAGTGGCGGTCGGCGAGCTGACCGTCAGGGCCAGCACACCGTCGGCGGCGTTGGTCAGGTTGCCGGCGACACTCAAGGTGCCGTCCTCGCCACCGGAAGCCACCACGCCATGGTTGACCACCGACCCGACGCTACCATTACCGCTCAGGCCCGCGCCATTGGTCACGGTGACCTGGCCGGCGAGGGACGCCCGCGCCGCACGGCTGCCGACCTGCAGCACGCCCTGATCCACCGCCACGGTGCCGCTGAAGGGTTGATCACCGGTCAGAAGCAAGCGCGCGGCACCGCGTTTGGCCAGGGCGCCGACACCGCTGAGGCGTCCGTTGAACTGGCCGTTGGCGTTCTGCTGGAACACCAGCGAGGCGTTGTTGAGGATGTTGCCCTGCAGGCTGGTGGTATTACCGATCAGCGTACCGCCGCTGACCGTGGTCCCGCCGCTGTAGGTGTTGGCGCCGCTGAGGACCAGAGTGCCGGAATCCAGTTTCTCGATACCGCCACTGCCCACCAGCGGTGCGGAAATTTCCGCGCTGCCACCGGCATTCACCCGCACCGGAGCGAGGCTGCCACCCGGGCCGTTGACCGGGGTCAGCGTACCGCCAGCACCTGGAACCAGGCTGTAACCGCTGGAGAGGAACTGCAACCCGGTAAAGTTCTGATTGCCTTGCACCGTGACCGTGCCGCTCTGCCCGCCGAACACGGCGAACTGACCGTTCGACGCCAGCGCCTGAGTACCGCTCGGATCGGTCCAGTTGGTGCCCGGCCCCCACACGCCGCTGCCGCCACCGATGCTGCCGTCCGGGTTGGTGGTGCCGCCGTTCCAGAACTGCACTTCACCCGGGGTGTTCTGCACCAGCAGGTTGACCTGATTGGCCAGCGCGGTCTGCAGGGTCAGGTTGGCCGCCGACACCGGCAGGCTGCCGTAGACCAGACCGTTGTCGGTCAGGCTGCCGCCGTAGCTGAACAGTTGATAGACCCCGGTGCCGAAGCCGCCGGCATTGCTGATATTCAGCGTGCCGTCGAGGGTCAGGTTGCCGGCGACGTTGACCACTGTGGTGGAACTGGCGGCCGAGCCGAGGGTGAAGTCCAGGTTGGTGCCCGACGACAACGCCAGCGAACCGACCGACAACGGCGTTGCAGCGCCGCCGCCATTCAGTGTCGCACCATTGGCCAGTTGCACGGCGCCGCCGAACTGGCCGCTGCCGCCGATCGCCGCCCCACTGGCAACGTTGACGCTGGCACTGTTGAACACACCGTTGACGTTCAGCGAACCGGCCTGCACCGCGGTGTTGCCGGTAAAGGTGTTGTTGCCGGTCAGCAGCAAGGCGCCGGTGCCGGTTTTGTTGAGTGTGCCGACGCCCGTCAGGTTGCCGGTGTAGCTGCCGTCGCTGTTCTGCTCGAAGGTCAGCGTCGCGTTGTTGGCGATGGCGCCTTGCAGGCTGCTGGTGTCGCCACGGGTGCTGCCGCCGTTCAGCGTCGTACCGCCGCTGTAGGTATTGGCACCGCTAAGGACGAGGTCGCCACTGCCGTTTTTCACCAGACTGCCGCTGCCGGTGATTGCACCGATCAGCGTGGTGTTCTGGTTGCCGGCCAGGGTCAATTCCGCACCCAGGTTGATGGCATTGGCCAGTTGCAGCGCAGAGGTACTGTCGAGGGTGCCGTTGCCCAGCACGCTGAGGACGCCGCTGCTGATCGCGCTGTTGTTGCCCAGGATCAGCGAGCCACCCGAGAGCTGGGTACCGCCGCTGTAAGTGTTGCTGCCGTTGAGAGTCAGGCTTGAGGCGCCGGTCTTGATCAGACTGCCGCTGCCGCTGACGACACCGTCGAGGGTCAATGCGTTGGAGCCGGCAACGGTGAGTCCGCCGTTGAGCACCACGGCGTTGGCCAGGCTGACCGCTGCGTTGCTGTCCAGCGCCGTGCCGTTGGCGGCGGTCAACACGCCGGTGCCGAGGGCTGAGTTGTTGCCGACCACGATTTTGCCGCCATTGAGCGCGGTGCCGCCGGTGTAGCCGTTGGCCGCGTTGAGCACCAGGGTGCCGGTGTCGTATTTGCCCAGTGTGCCGGCGCCGTTGAGTGCTACGCCCACGGTGGCGGTGACGTTCGGATCGACCCGCACGGTGGCATTGCCCAGCGACCCGTTGACCAGATTCAGCGAACCGGCCGTGCCGTTCTGCAGGCTGTAGCCATCGGTGACGAACTGCATGCCGGTGATGGTTTGCGCGCCGTTCACCGTGACGGTGCCCGCCGTGCCCTGGAACACCGCGAAGCTGTTGGTCCAGGCCTGATTGGTGGTGCCGTTGACGTCGGTCCAGTTGGTGGTGCCGGTGCCCCAGGTGCCGCTGCCGCCATCCACCGAACCGTTGGCGACCAGTTGGTTGCCGTCCCAGAACTGCACGGTGACGCCCGGTGCGGTGACCAGCAGGTTGATCTGGTTGGCCAGTGCGGTTTGCAGGGTCAGGTCGCCCGGAGTGACGCTGCCCGGCACGGTGCCGATCAGCATGCCGTTGTCGGTCAGGCCACCGGTGTAGTTGATCAACCGGTACACGCCGCTGCCGAAACCGCCGATGTCGCTGACGTTGAGGGTGCCGTCGAGGGTCAGGTTGCCGCCGACGTTGACCAGTGCGTTGCCGCCACCGGAGACCGGTGTACCGAGGCCGACATCGAAGTTGGAGTTGGCGTTGAACACCAGCGAATTCACCGACAGCGTGCTGCCGGTGGCGCCGGCCAAATGACCGCCGTCCGCCACAGTCACCGCCCCGCCGAGCGAGCCGCCACCGGTCAGGGTGCCGCCGCTGTTGACCAGCACACTGGCGCTGTCCAGCGAGCCGCTGACGTTCAAGGTGCCAGCATTGACCGTGGTGTTGCCGGTCAGGCTGTTGAGGCCGGTGAGGGTCAGCGTACCGGTGCCGAGTTTGCTCAACTCGCCGGTACCGGTGAGCACGCCATCGAAGATGCTGCTGGCGTTGTTGCCGCCGATGCTCAGCGTGTTGCCGCCGCCGATCAGTGCGGTGCCGCTGCCGGTCAGGCTGGCGAGGCTGCCGGAGCCGCCGAGATTGAGGGTCGCCGCAGCGCCGAGATTGACCCCGGCATTGCTGCCCAGTGCCGAGTTGCCCAGGGTGGTCAGGCTGCCGGACTGCACGTCGAAGGTGCCGCTGAAGGTGTTGTTGCCGGACAGCGTCAGGTCGGCCAGACCGTTCTTGGTCAGGGTGCCCGCCCCGGCGATCACGCCACCGAGGGTCAGGTTGTTGTTGCCGGCCACGCTCAGGTTAGCATTGACGTTGAGGTTGTTGGCCAGCACCAGCGGCGCCGTGGTGTCGAGGGTCGAAGCGCCCGCCACGGTCACCGCGCCGGAACCCAGGCCTGCCGAGGTGCCGAGGGTCACGGTGCCGGCGTTCAGCGTGGTGCCGCCGCTATAGGTGTTGATGCCGTTGAGGGTCAGATTGGAGGCGCCGTTCTTGATCAGACCGCCGGTGCCGCTGACCACGCCGCTGAGCGCCACGTCGCTGTTGCCGGTGTTGGTCAGATTGGCGTTGAGCACCACGTTGTTGCCCAGCGACACCGAGGTGTTGCTGTCCAGCGCCGAGGCGCCCGCCACGGTCAGGTTGCCCAGACCGAGAGCGCCGTTGCTGCCGGCGGTCAGGGTGCCGGCGTTGAGGGTGACGCCGCCGAGGAAGTTGTTGGCCCCGCTCAGGATCAGGTTGGCCGCGCCGTTTTTGGTCAGGCTGCCGGCGCCGTTGATCGCACCGCTGAGTGTCAGATCGTTGCTGCCGACGATACCGAGGTTGCCCGCCAGGTTGATCGCGTTACCCGCCGTGACAGCACTGCTGGCATCCAGGGTAGTGCCGTTCGCCGCGTTCAGGGTGGCCGAGCCCAGCGCGCTGTTCGACGCCAGAATCAGACCGCCCGCGTTCAATGCCACCGGGCCGAGGAAGGCGTTGTTGCCGCCAAGGGTCAGGTTGGCCGCGCCATTCTTGATCAGCCCACCGGTACCGTTGATCACACCGTTGAGGGTCAGCGCGTTGCTGCCAAGGATCGTCAGGTTGCCGTTGAGCGTGGTTGCGTTGGCCAGGGTCACGGCGGTGTTGCTGTCCAGTTGCGTGCCGGCATTGGCGATCAACGCACCGCTGCCCAGCGCGGTGTTGTTGCCGACCACGATTTTGCCGCCATCGAGTTGCGTGCCGCCGGTGTAGCTGTTGGCGCCATTGAGCACCAGGGTGCCGCTGTCGAGTTTATTGAGAATGCCGCTGCCGTTGATGTTCACGCCGACCGTGGCGGTCACGCCCGGATCAACGCGCATCGCCGTGGTGCCGCCGGCACCGTTGACGGCGGTCAGCAGTCCCGAGGTGCCGTTGACCACGTTGTAGCCATCGGTGAGGAACTGCATGCCGGTGAACAGTTGCGTGCCATTGACCGATACCGTGCCGGCCGTGCCCTGGAACACCGCGAAGTCGCCGGCCCAGGTCTGATTGACCAGACCATTGGCGTCGGTCCAGTTGGTGCCGGCGCCGTTCCAGGTACCGCTGCCGCCATCGACAGTACCGTTGGCGATGGTCTGGCTGCCGTCCCAGTAACGAATGTCCGAATTCGGCGCCGAAACCTGAATGTTGATCTGATTGGCGACCCCGGTCTGCACCACCAGATCGCCCAGCCCATAACCGACCGGCACGCTGGCAACGTCCAGGCCCAGATTGGTCAGGGCACCGGTGTAGTTGAACAGACGATACACACCGACGCCGAACCCACCGGCATCGGTGACGTTGAGATTACCGTCGAGGGTGAGGTTGCCGCCGACGTTCATCAGCGACGTGGTCGATGGCGTCCCCAGCGCCGCATCGACATTGCTGCCGGCTGCGAGCGTCAATGATCCGGCCGAGAGTGTATTACCCGACGACAGGGCCAGGTGACCGCCACTGTTGATGGTCATCGCGCCGAGCGCCGAACCGTTGCCGGTGAGGGTGGCGCCGGTATTGACGTTGACCTGGGCACTGGCCAGCGAACCGCTGAGGTTCAGGGTACCGCCGTTGACGGCGGTGTTGCCGATGATGCCGTTGATCCCGGTCAGGTTCAGGGTGCCGGTGCCGACCTTGGTCAGGCCGCCGTTGCCGCTGAGGTCGCCGTCAAAGGTGCTGGTGCTGCTGACCCCGCCCACGGTCAATGTGTTGCCGCCGCCGATCTGCACGCTGCCGCTGCCACTCAGGCCATTGAGGCTGGCGTTGCTGCCGAGGTTGAGACTGGCGCCGGCGCTGACGTTGGCGCCGGAGGTGTTGCCCAGTGCCCCGCTGCTCAGGGTGGTGACGCTGCCGGCAGCAATGTTCAGCGCGCCGGTAAAGGTGTTGTTGCCACTGAGGGCCAAGTCATCCAGGCCGGTCTTGGTCAGGCTGCCGGCGCCGTCGATCACGCCGCTGAGGGTCAGGCCGTTGTTGCCGGCCAGGGTCAGCCCGGCATCGAGGGTGATGTTGTTACCGAGGGTGAAAGCGCTGCTGTTGTCCAGCGTCGCGGCGCCACCGACGGTGAGCGTGCCGCTGCCCAATGCGCCGGGCGCGCCGAGGGTCAGGGTGCCGGCGTTGAGGGTGGTGCCGCCGCTGAAGGTGTTGGTGCCGTTGACGGTCAGGTTGGCGCTGCCGTTCTTGACCAGTTGGCCGGTGCCACTGAGCACGCCGCCGAGGGTCAGGTTCTGTGTGCCGCCAACGCTCAGGGCCGCATTCAACACGACCGCGTTAGTCAGGCTGACCAGCGGCGAACTGCTGTCGAGGGTGGCCGCACCGCCGACGGTCAAGGCGCCGGTGCCGAGCGCCGAGCTATTGCCGACCGTCAGCGTACCGGCGTTCAGCGTGGTGCCACCGACATAGGTGTTGGTGCCATTGAGGCTCAGGTTAGCCGCACCGTCTTTCACCAGACTGCCGGCGCCGGCGACGGTTCCGGTGAGGGTCAGATCCGCGCTGCCGCCCACATTTAGTGCCCCGGCGAGGTTGACTTGATTACCCAGAGTGACGGCGGTGTTGGTGTCCAGCGTGGTGCCGGCCGCTGCGTTCAACGCGCCGCTACCGATCGCGGTATTGCTGCCGACAATCAGCTTGCCGACGTTCAGCGCGGTGTTGCCGAAGTAGGTGTTGGCGCCGTTGAGGATCAGATCGGCCGGGCCGCTTTTGGTCAGGCCGCCGACACCGGAGACCACGCCCGCGAGGGTCAGCGCGTTGCTGCCACCGATGGTCACGTTGCCGCCGAGGTTGACGTTGTTGGCCAGGCTCGCCGCTGTGCTGGCATCCAGTGTGGTGCCGTTGGCGGCGTTGAGTACGCCAGTGCCGAGGGCAGTGTTGGAGCCGACGACCAACGTCCCGGCGTTCAGCGACGTAGCGCCGGTGAAGGTGTTGTTGCCGGTCAGGGTCAGGGTCGAAGCACCGGTCTTGATCAGGTTGCTGCCGCCGCTGATCACGCCGCCGAGGGTCAGCGGGTTAGCGCCACCGGTGGTGAGGTTGGCGTTCAGGGCAATGGCGTTGTTCAGCGTCACGTTGGCGCTGCTGTTGAGCGTGCCGCCCGACCCGCCCACGGTCAGCGTGCCGGTGCCGAGTGCCGCGCCGTTGCCGACGGTCAGGCTGCCGGCGTTGAGTGCAGTGCCGCCGGTGAAGGTGTTGGCGCCGTTGAGGGTCAGGTTGGCCGTGCCGTTCTTGATCAATTGACTGGCGCCGCTGATCACCCCGCCAAGGGTCAGTGCATTGCTGCCGCCGATCGCCAGATTGTTGTTGAGAATGACGTTGTTGTTCAGCGTCACCGCGGTATTGCTGTCGAGAGTCGCCGCGCCGCCGACAGTGATATTGCCACTGCCGAGCGCAGCGTTGGCGCCCGCCGTAATGGTGCCTGCGTTCAACGCAATAGCACCGAGAAACGTGTTGGTGCCGTTGAGAATCAGGTTCGCCGCGCCGTTCTTGGTCAGCCCGCCGCTGCCGCTGACCACGCCGCCGAGGGTCAGGTTGGCGCTGCCACCAATGTTCAGGTTACCGCCGAGGGCGACCGCGTTGCTCAGCGCCACGGCGGTGCTGGCATCGAGGGTGGTGCCCGCCGCCGTGGTCAGCGCGCCGGTGCCCAGCGCGGTGTTGGAGCCGACGATCAGCGTCCCGGCATTCAGTGCCGTGCCGCCGGAGAAGGTGTTGTTGCCGCTGAGGGTCAGGTTTGCGGTGCCGTTCTTGATCAGGTTGCCGGCGCCGCTGATGACCCCGCTCAAGCCCAGTGCCTGAGTACCACCGATGGTCAGATCCGCCGCCAGCGCCACCGCGTTGGCCAGGGTCACGGCGGTGGTCGCATCCAGCGTAGTGCCGGCCGCTGCGTTCAACGCGCCCGTGCCGAGGGCGGTGTTGCTGCCGACGAGCAAGCTGCCACCATTGAGCGCGGTGGTGCCGCTGTTGGTGTTGTTGCCGGTCAGGGTCAGGCTGGCGCTGCCGCTCTTGGTGATCGCCCCGGTGCCGGACACGACGCCGGCCAGGGTCAGGGCATTGCTGCCGAGCACGTTCAACGCACCGGTGATGCCGACGTTGTTGGCCAGCGTCACGTTGCCGGTGCTGTCGAGACTGGTACCGTTGCTGGTGTTGAGGACACCGGTGCCCAAGGCGTTGTTGTTGCCGACGCGCAAGGTGCCGGCGTTGAGGCTGGTGTTCCCGGTGTAGGTGTTGATGCCGTTGAGGGTCAGGCTGCCGCTGCCGGTCTTGGTCAGGTTGCTGGTACCGCTGATCACCCCGCCCAGGGTCAGCGTTCCGGTGCCGGTTGCGGTCAGGGTGCTGTTGAGCGTGATCGCGTTGGCCAGCGAAATCGGCGTCGTTGCCGAGATGCTCGAAGCGCCGCCGACCGTAATGCCGCCAGTGCTGAATGCCGAGTTATTACCCACTAGCACTGTGCCGCCGTTGAGCACAGTGTTGCCGGTGTAAGTGTTGATGCCGTTGAGGTTGAGCTGACCGCTGCCGATCTTGGTCAGGCCGCCAGTACCGGAAATCACGCCGTTGAGGGTCGTGCCGTTGATGCCCTGCAGGGTCAGGCCGCTCGCGCCCAGATTGATCTGGTTGGCCAGCGACAGTCCCGCGTTGCTGGCCTGGAGGATCCCGCCGTTGGACGTCAGCACACCGCTGCCGAACGCGGCGTTGTCGTTGAACTGCGCGACACCGCCATTGAGTGTGGTCGCCCCGCTGACCAACGGCCCCTGCAAGGTCCAGGTACCGCTGTTGAGGGTCAGGTTGTTGAAGTTGACGTAGGTCGCGCTGGACGCAGTGCCGGTCCCGGTGACGCCACCACCGACGCCGATCGGGTTTTGCAGGATCAGCGTGTTGGTGCCCCCCGCGCCGCCATCGATGGTGCCGGTCGGGGCGAAGGTCAGGTTGATGCCGACCAGGCCACCGAGGCCGACGGACACTTGCACACCGTCACCGACGTTAACGCTGGAACCGGTGATCGCGTAGAAGGTGTTGGTGCTGCCCGCGCCCATCGACACACCGCCGGTGATGTTACCGGCGTTGGTGAAGGTGTTGCCTGCTGCCGACGTCTCGAACGCAATCCGGCCGTTGATCGTGCCGCTGGCACTGTTGGTCATGTTGACTTGCGAGCCGCCATACACCCCGACCACCGGGGTATCGGCCAGGGTGATGCCGCCGACCGACAGCCCTGTGGACGTAATGGTGCCGTTGTTGGTAATGGTCGTGGTACCCGCCGCCGCGTTGTTCACGCCGATAGCCAGGCCGTCAATGCTGGTGAGGTTGAGGCCGAGCAACATCCCCGTGCCACGCATGATCCCGCTGGCATTGTTGACCACGCTGACCGTGCTGGTCGCGCCGGTGCCGATGAATGCACCGCCACTGAGGATCGACACCAGGCCCAGCAAGGCCGGGTCGACGGTGCCGGAGTTGTTCAGGTTGATATTGGCCCCGGTCAGGTTGATGACCTTGCCGCCCAGCGTCGCATTCATCTGCGCGCCCGAGTTGACGTTGACCGTCAGGCCGCTGGTGGCACTGCTGTAGTCATTGAGAAACAGCGGCAGGGTCGGCACGCCCGAACAGGTAATCGTGGAGCCCGCCGCCGAGCAGGTGGCGAACGCCTGCTCGCTGACACCACCGAACAAGAGTCCGGCGACGCTCAGATGCACAGCAAGGGACAGTGGGGAAAAACGCGAAACGAGGGCGACACCAAACCTTGCTTCCACGGGTTACTCCTTTCGTGGCCGATTTCGTCCTTGAAGGCGTGCAACTGCGGCAAGATCCAACACGCGTATCAAGCGTATGACGGTCATCAGATAAACCGTCCCATTCCAGACACACGCTAGTTGATGCCCTGCGATGGGGCACCGGTTAAATAGTGTTAATACTTTTGTGCGATAAGGCCCTGCGTCGATACTTCCGGCCGTTCTGAGCAAGGGCTTGAGGACGATTTGAGGCGCTTTTGCGGGGAGTTGATCGAATCGCCAGGTAAACCCGTGAATCAATCGATTTTTCAGTGGTTTGGAAAACTGGTACGGCTTGTGCAAACGTTTGCTAATCGCTAATGACCGCGTTTTCGTTACAAAACCGTACAGGGCCCATCATTTCGGGCCTTGATCTGCAAAAAGGACTTTGAATGTACGTTTCTTACTGCCACCGCCGTCGCGGTGCACGCACCTTTGCTGTTTCCCTGCTACTGGCCGGCGTTACCGGAGTTCTCAGTCACACCGCGCTGGCGCAACCTGCCCTGCCCGAGGAATCCGCCCAGGGAGAAGCCCTCAGCCCTGAAGCCAGCCCGCCGCAAAAAGGCGCGTACCTGTCGGACTGGTACAACCAGGACCTGATGCTGATCGGCAGCAAGGACATCAGCTTCGGCCCGCAACCGGCCGACGACATCTACCTGGAATACGAGTACTTCGGGCGCAAAGGTCCGTTCGAGCTGTACGGCTACATCGACATTCCGAAGATCTTCAACATCGGCAACAGCCACGACAAAGGCGTGTGGGATCACGGCTCGCCGGTGTTCATGGAGCACGAGCCGCGCATCTCCATCGACTACCTCGCCGGCCGCAGCCTGGCCATCGGGCCGTTCAAGGAATGGTACGTGGCGTTCGACTGGATCTACGACCACGGCAGCCGTAAAGAGAACCGCGCCAACACGCTGTACAGCGGTTTCGGCACCGACATCGACACCCACTCGCGGGTCAATCTGTCGGCCAACCTGTACGGGCGTTACCAGTGGGAAAACTACGGCGCCAGCAACGAATATTCGTGGGACGGCTACCGCGCGCAACTCAAGTACATCGTGCCGATCGACAAATTCAGCAACGGCGCCTCGCTGACCTACATCGGCTTCACCAACTTCGATTTCGGCTCGGACATCCACAAGGACAACCCGGCGCGCACCGCCAATGCCACGGTGGCGACCAACGTCTTGCTGTACTCGTTCACCCACTTGCGCTTCACTTTGGTCGGCCGTTACTTCCACAACGGCGGCAACTGGGAGGACGGCAGCGAGCTGAACTTCGGCGACGGTAATTTCCGTGCACGTTCCAATGGCTGGGGGTATTACGCGGGGGTCGGGTATCAGTTCTGATCCCGCCCCTTTCAAGGCTGAACATACTGGCGAGACTGCTCGCGTTGACGCCTACAGAACAATACAGCGCATCAGGTATACAAACCCGCCGCCCCGTTTGATCGGGACGGCGGGTTTTGTCGTTTCGGGCACAAATCAACGCAGTGTTGGAGAGTGTTGAAGATTATGTCCGCAAAGCCACGCGACCTTGCGCCTTTGCCTACGCATCCGCCAGAATCCGCCGGCTTGTGCGCCTTGGGGGCGGGTTCTATTGTTTGGCGGTCGCTGAAAAACAGCGATCGGGTTTAGCGACTCGAATCATAAATAGGTGCATCAGCGCTCCATGCTTTGTCGCAGGCTCAACGTCTGCAACTCCGCTATGGTGGCTGTATGCGGGAGACCCTCGGGTCTGCCGGGTGCCTATAACCGGTTCGCTAACCTGCGTACAGCCGCCACCTTCCTGTTTAGCGACAGCTCCGGGCGGCTCCACTCTTATAGGAGCTTCACCATGATCAAACCCACACCCAATCCACCCGAAACCGACCCCACCTCGCCCTACGAAACCCTCGACTCCAAGAAATTCCACGAAGCCGCCGAACGCGCCCTCGATCACTATCTCAATCCACTGCTCCCCCGAAAACCCCTGCTCAAACACAACACCCGCTACCTCATCGCCCCCGGCATCGACAACGAAGAACTGCTGGCCGACGCCTGCGAAACTCTGACCTCGGCCAAGGTGATGGCCAATGACTTCGCCGGGCTGGTGGATGGCCCGCAGCGGCATGTGCTGTTGGGGATTGCGCAACTGATCATGCTGGGTGAGCTGGCGGTGAATCGGGTGCTGGATAATCTGGAAGTGAAGACTGAGGCGTCCGCTGCAGCCTGATCGATTGATCGACTGATCGTTCCCACGCTCTGCGTGGGAATGCAGCCCGGGACGCTCCGCGTCCCAAAGAGCGGACGCAGAGCGTCCATTGAGGCATTCCCACGCAGAGCGTGGGAACGATCTAATGCATTGGTGTCGCTCAGGGAATCAGGATGACCTTGTCGCCACTGCCCTGATTCACATCGGCATACCGCGCCAGCCCTTTGGCCAGAGGCGCTTCCACCAGCCCTTGCGGCAGTGGCAGCAGATCTTCGTCGAAGAACCGGCCAAACTGATCCAGCATCGCCGCGCAGGCTTCAACGCCATACAGCAACGAGTTGATGCCGACCACCGAACCGCCCTTGCGATACAGCGCCAGCGCCGGCAACTGCACATGCCCATCGACTGGCGCAGCGATGATCGCGATCCGCCCGAACGGTGCCAACGCCGGCACCGACGCTGGCAGCCAGAACCCGGTGGTGTCGAAGATCACATCGGCACCACCGCGATACACGGCGTTGACCTGCGCACCCAGATCCTCGGGTTTATCCAGCTGAATCGTCTGATAACCCTGCGCCTGCAAGTCCTTGACCTGCTCCGGCCGCCGCGCCGCCGCCAGCAACTGCGCGCCGCGCACCTTGGCCAGCGCCAGTGCCGCCGTCGCCACCGCCCCGCCGCCAATCACCAGCAAACGGGTTTCGGCACTGACCAGACTGCGCTCCAGCGCATCCCACGCCGTGGTGTACGGCACGCCGAGGCTGGCGGCCTGGGTGAAACTCAAATGCGAAGGCTTGTGCGCCACGCCATTGGCCGGCAGTTTGACGAACTGTGCGTGGGAGCCATCGGCGAAAAAACCCAGCTCACGCCCGGTGCCCCAGACCTCCTGACCGATCAACCCTTGCGGCCCTTCGACCACCACACCGGCAAAGTCCCGACCGGGAATACGCGGCAGCGTGGTGTACGGGAAACGCCCGAGCACGTTCTTGACGTCGCTGGGATTGAGGCCGGCAGCCCTGATCTGCACCAGCACCTCGTCAGCGTCCGGCACCGGCGTCGGCACCTCGACGAAGCGCAGGGACGACAGGTCGCCGGTTTTATCGAATTGCAGTGCTTTCATGAGTTCATCCACCGAATGAAAAAAGGAAATTCAGGACAGCCAGCCACTGACCAGTTGCCGCCCCATCGGCCACAACTGCTCGCCCGCCAGCATGCCCAACAGGCCCACCAGCGCGATGGTCGGCGGCGCCGGAGAACGGACATCCAGCGCGCCATACAGCAGGCCGACACCCAGACCGACGCCCAGTGAAATCAGGTAATTCATGGGATCACTCCGCCACAAAAAAGGAATGGGTAGAGTCTAGGGAAAGGCGGCGACCGGCATCGGCCAAGGACTTCTGAATTTCTGCCAAATCAGCCGGCAAGCGGCCCGCCGTCGAACTGCGAAGGCGCGACACCCAGTTCCCGACGGAACATGTCGCTGAAACTGCTCGGCGAATAACCCAGCTCCCGGGCAATCGCGCTGACCGGCACGCCCTGAATCAACTCCGCCACTGCCGTCGCCAACTGCACCTGCCGCCGCCACTCGGCGAAGCCCATGCCCAACCCTTCCTTGAACAACCGCGCCAGGGTGCGCACGCTGGCCCCGGCGTTCTCGGCGTGTTGCTCAAAAGGAATGTCCAGCGACGGCGCGGCCATCACCGCCTGACACAGACTCATCAGCCGCCGGTCGGCGTCGTCCGGCAACGGGATTTTCAACTGCGAACGCCTTGCGCGTTTCAGCTCCAGCAGCGCCAGCCCGACCAGTGCCTCGTAGTACTCGGCATCGCCGCTGTCGCCCTGCGCCACCAGCCCGACGATCAACTCACGCAGCAGCCCGCCGACCTCGATCACCTGCACCGTCTCATCCAGCGTCGCCGCCAGCGCCGGGCGCAAGTAGATATTACGCATCTGCAAATCCGACACCACCCGAATCCCGTGTGGCACCCCCGGCGGCAACCACACCGCCCGCTGAGGGGGTACCACCAGCGCCTCGTGGGGGGTCTCGACCCACATCACCCCGCTCATCGCATACAGCAACTGCCCCCAGACATGCTCATGCGGCTCGATGAACAGACCACGCGGATACGTACGCGCCAGCGGTTGCACCGGCACATCGGTATCACTCAGATCGGGGGGTGCAGCGAGGGCCATGGCGAGCGTTCATCGGGGTTGGCGGAAGCACTATGGTAACCAGTCCGACCGGAACCTCGCCATTGATAGATACCGTCGGACAATCCGAGTGAATTTTCCCGGAGCCCAGCGATCCTTCTATTACCACAGGGAGGAAGATGGGCTTTATGAACAACGCAAAACTGTACGTCATCGATTACACCCTTCACGGCGCGCCAAAGTCGTTCATTATCCGCTCGGACAAAATGGACAACACCGAGGCGTGGCACTGGGCAAGCTGCGACGCAGGGGTCGGCCGCATCCCGCGTTTCGGCCGGGAGAAAGTGCAAAAGACCAGCAAGCCGATGGCAGAAAAATTCGGCGTGGAAAACGTCACATGGCGACCGGCCAGCTAAGCTTGCGCGCAGGCGGGAACTATTTCGGGGGATTACACATGACAACCATCAACAGCCCCGCGCACCTGGACTACGGCCTGGACACCCTCTTTGGCCGCATCACCAAAAGCGTCGACTGCCCGGTTGGCCTGGAACCCGTCGAAAACGACCCCTACCGCTTCGCCCTGCGCGTCCCGGCCCCCTTGCCGGAAGACCTTGAAAAGGCCAAAACCATCGTCGTCAACGTCGAAGGCCGCCGCCTGCAAGGCAACGTCCGCCACACCGAACGCCTGGACGACGACAGCCTGAAACTGGAAGTGGAGCCCGACTAGGCTCCACTTTTTTCAATACCCGAGATTACTTGGGATGCGCACACTGACACCCCTTACCAGAACACTCCTCACCACTCTTGTGATGATGCGCACAGGCCTCACAGCAATAATGCTTCCCGTGCGCCACATAAGAATGCTCACCCTCCTTGATCGTACAACGACATCCCGGACAATCGCATTTTCTATCTGCCATGGAACAGACTCCTTCGGTGGTGGTTGTCTGAGGCCGAAAGAACAAGCCGTGCTACCAGTGTAGAAGGTGCTGACCACGATGAGCGTTAGCTCAAGTACCGCTTTTGATCGCAACGCCCGTCGGCAGGCTGAGTGGAGGGATTGATCCGGGGGTGGGAGCGCAGCGACCGTGCGGCGCAGCCGCATGCATCGAGAGGAGGTGCAGCGAAGCAAACCGTAGGCGATGCCCCCGGATCAATCCCGGAGCGAAGGAACCCGAGCCACAGCGAGGGCCGTACGTCAGGGTAAAGCCTTTTTGGTTACTTTTTCGGCGTTTGGAAAAAGTGACCCGCCGTAAGGGCGGAACCATAAGCAGCCACCCCCGAAGAAACGGATATTCACTCAATCAATCAGCCTGACGCACGCTACTGCGATACATGAAAACCAGCGCCAACCCGAGACAAACCATCGCCAAAACTCGACTAGAAGACAGCTCAATCGCCGGATTCCCCAACCACCCAAAATTATCAATCAACATCCCCATCCCCAACTGCCCGACAATCACCGCCACGGTCGCCACAGCCGTACCGACGCGCGGTACCGCGCCAACCATCACCATCATATAAACCACCCCAAACAGCGCCCCACTCAACTGCCACTTCGGCACCTCCAGCAAACTCACCGCCTGAGCAGGCTCAAAAAACAGAATCAACAACCCCGTAGAAACAGCGCCGACGACAAACGTCAACAAACTGCTGCGCAACACCCCAACGGTCTCCCCCAACCGCCCATTGATCGCCGCCTGCACACTCAACACCGCACCGGCCAACACCACCACCGCCAACAAAATAACCAGACTCATCACTCACCCCCGCGCAATCAAAACCAAAGCCGCCACAATCAACCCCAACGCCAGCCACCGCTCAGCATTGACCTTCTTGCGCGTAGCCCCAAACCACCCGAAATGGTCAATCAACACACTCTTGCCAACCTGCCCCGACAAAATCGCAATCATCGTCATCGCAATCCCGATATGCGGCGTCGCCAGCGTCAACACCACCACATACATCGGCCCCAGAAAACCGCCGATCAACTGCCAGCGCGGCAGATCGGTCAGCGCCGGCCCCTTCTGCGGCCCCGCAAACAGCAACAACAAAAACAGAATCGCCGAGCCCACCCCGAAGATGCTCAAGGTCGCCCACAAATGCCCGACCTGCTCACCCAACGGCCCCAGCAACCCCGCCTCCACCGACAAACCCATGCCAGCCAGAATCACCAGCGGCAACAGCAACAAACGCAAACCGGGCCGCGCTACCGGCGCCGGCGCGGCACTCACTTCATCAAACGACTGCATCTGAAAAACCTCTGAAGGAAACGATGGCGCGGATTATCGGCTGGCGCAGCTGTGCGATAAATGGCAGCATCCGGACAACACTTTTGCGCAAATCGCACAGCAGGACAGACCATGCACGGGCTCAACGAACTGGGATTCAAGGCGCTAAGGCTGTTTGTGGCGGTGCTCGACCACGGCAGTTTTTCCGAAGTCGCCCGCCGCGAGGGCGTGGCGCCCTCCTCGATTTCCCGGCAGATCCAGTTGATGGAGCAAGCGCTGAACCAGCAGCTGCTCTACCGCCACACCCGAGCGGTCACGCCGACCGAAGCCGGGCGCATGCTCGGCCACCACGCGCGGCTGGTGCTGGTGCAACTGGAAGAGGCCGAACAGGCGTTGCAGGAACAGCAAAGCGAGCCGACCGGCCTGGTGCGGATCAACGCCCCGGTGGTGTTCGGCCAACGCCACCTGACGCCATGGCTCGGCCGTTTGTGCGAGCGCTATCCGAAGCTGCAACTGGACATCCAGCAGACCGACCACTACATCGATCCGCTGCAGGAAGGCGCCGACCTGCTGTTTCGCATCGGCCCGCTGCACGACTCAAGCATGCAGGCGCGGATCCTCGCGCCGCACCGGTTTCAGGTCGCGGCAAGTCCCGCGTACCTCAAGCGCGCCGGCACGCCACAACATCCCGAAGACCTCGCCCGCCACCAGTGCCTGGCCTACAAGGGCGCGACCGGTCAGCAGCGCTGGTTCTTCCGTCAGGGTCAGGGCGAGTGGACACCCTATGCAGTCAAGGGCCCGATTACCGGCAACCATGCGGACACGTTGACCCAGGCCGCTGTGCAAGGGCTGGGGCTGGTGATGTTTCCGTCATGGCTGATCGGCGAGGCGGTGCGCGAGGGCACGCTGGTGCCGGTGTTGGGGGATTATCAGGTGTCGAACAGTGTCGAGCCGCAGCAGATTTCGGTGCTGTGGCCGGGGAGCCGGCGGTTGTCGGTGAAGGTGCGGACGGTCATCGACTTTTTTATCGAGTGCTTTGGCGAAGTCCCCTACTGGGACAGGCCCTGAGCTCGCCAAAGTCAAAAGCCGGCCCTCACCCTAGCCCTCTCCCGGAGGGAGAGGGAACCGAACGGGGGATATTCGAGAGATACGCCGACATGAGCGATCGGCTGTGAATCCATAATCGACACGATTTTTCAGGTCGATGTATGACGCAAGACACTGCGGTCAGTCCCCTCTCCCTCCGGGAGAGGGTTAGGGTGAGGGGGCCTTTGGGGGTCAGATCCGGAACTGCCCCACCAACTTCCCAAGCCGCTGCCCCAACTCCGCGAGACTGCGCGAGGTCTGCGCCCCCAACTGGGTCTCATCCGCCACGTTATCCACCGCCACCGCAATCTGGTGCACGCTGCGGTTGATCTCTTCCGCCACCGCCGTCTGCTCTTCAGCGGCACTGGCAATCTGCGCGTTCATCGAGTTGATGGTCGCAATCAGATCCGCCATCGCATCCAGCGACGCCCCCGCCTGATTGGCTTGAGCCGAAGTACCGTCACCCGCCTCGCTGGAACGGCGCATCGCTTCCACCGCCGACTGCGTACCCGCCTGCAAGCGGTCGATCATGCCCTGAATTTCCTGCGTACTGATCTGCGTGCGCGACGCCAGCGCCCGCACCTCGTCCGCCACCACCGCAAAACCGCGCCCGGCCTCACCGGCCCGGGCCGCTTCGATCGCGGCGTTGAGTGCCAGCAGGTTGGTCTGTTCGGCAATCGAACGGATCACCCCGAGCACGCCGACAATCGACGACACGTCCTGCTGCAGGCTGTCGAGGGACACGCCGCTGCTGCGGATGTCGTCCACCAGCGCATGAATCTGCTTGATGCTGCCGGCCACCACGCGCTTGGCGGTCTGGCCCTCTTCGTCGGTCTGCTGCGCGGCGACGGCGGCGTTCTGCGCGCTCTTGGCGACTTCCTGGGCGGCGGCGGACATCTCGTTGATCGCCGTGGCGACCTGATCGGTTTCGTGACGCTGACGTTCCATGGCCTGATCGGAGCGCTGGGCCTGATCCGACACTTGCGTCACCAAGCCAGTCAGTTGCGACGTCATCTCGGTGATCTGCCGCACCAGGCCGTGGATCTTGTCGACGAAACGGTTGAACGAGCCGGCCAGTTCGCCGAGTTCGTCCTGGCTGGTGATGGTCAGGCGCCGGGTCAGGTCACCCTCGCCCGCCGCGATGTCATCGAGGTTGGCTTTCATCAGGGTCAGCGGTCGCAGAATGGTGTTGGCCAGCAGCATCCCCGCCGCCGCGATCACCAGCAGCACCACCACTGCCACACCGACGATGCTCAAGACCACGCCCTGCATGCGTTCCTGCACCTTGGCCTCGACCACCGCCACTTGCGCTTCGATGCCGTCGAGGTTGACCGACGTACCGACCGCCATGTCCCACTTCGCCAGATATTCGGTGTAGCCAAGTTTCGGCACCAGCACTTGCGCGTTGCCCGGCAGCGGCGAGCTGTATTGCAGGTAGTGAGTGCCGTCCTTCGCGACTTTCACCAGGTCGCGGTTGACATAGACGCCGTTCGGGTCGCGGTTGTCCTTGAAGCTTTTGCCCACGCCTTCGGGGTCGTTGGCCTTGAACAGGCGCACGGTCTCGGAGTCGTAGCCGAAGAAGTAGCCGTCCTTGCCGTACTTGATGCTCGACAGCAGCTTGATCACCTGCGCCCGCGCCTCGGCGTCACCGGGAGCGGCGGCGTCGTACAACGGTTTGATGGTGGTCATGGCCACGGCGACGTAACTGGCCAGCGTGGCTTTGGCGTCGCCGAGCAGGCGTTCGCGGGTCTGCTGGACTTCATTGCGCGCCTGTTCCTGAAGGATGAACAGCGTGGTCAGGCTGATCACCAGCGCAAAGAGCAGCACCGGAAGGACGGCAAGGGACAGGACTTTAGCCTTGAGACTCAGGCGCATGGGGGCTCACTCTTTTGGTTTTATTGGCGTGGTTAAAGGCTTTAACGGCACGCGTAACCAAAAGTTGAGCTGCAGCTTGAGAACGACACCTCGACGCCGATCGTTCCCACGCTCTGCGTGGGAATGCCTCTTGTGACGCTCTGCGTCACGCTTTGGGACGCGGAGCGTCCCGGGCTGCATTCCCACGCAGAGCGTGGGAACGATCACGGGAGTTAAAGGACCATCGCAGCCACCCAGCCAAACGCCAGCAGCGGCAGGTTGTAGTGCAGGAAGGTCGGAACAACGGTGTCCCAGATGTGGTGGTGCTGGCCGTCGATGTTCAGACCGGAGGTCGGGCCAAGGGTCGAGTCTGACGCGGGCGAACCGGCATCGCCCAAGGCCCCGGCCGTGCCGACGATGCAGACAATGGCAATCGGGCTGAAACCCAGTTGCACGCACAGCGGCACGAAAATCGCCGCCAGAATCGGCACCGTGGAAAACGACGAGCCTATGCCCATGGTCACCAGAAGACCGACCAGCAGCATCAGCAACGCACCGATGCCCTTGCTGTGGTTGATCCACGACGCCGAAGACTCGACCAGCGTCTGCACCTCGCCAGTGGCCTTCATCACTTCGGCGAATCCGGAAGCGGCGATCATGATGAAGCCGATCATCGCCATCATCTTCATGCCTTCGGTAAACAGGTCATCCGTCTCGCGCCATTTGACGATGCCCGACGCCGAAAAGATCAGGAAACCGGCCAGCGCCCCGATAATCATCGAATCCAGCAGCAACTGAATAATGAAAGCTGCGGCAATGGCGACACCGGCGATCAACAGACTGCGCGGGTTGTACTGCACTGCCACCTGCTCGACCTGCTCGATTTTTCCCAGGTCGTATACGCGCTTCTTGCGGTAACTGATAAAGGCGATGCCCAGCCCCACCAGCATGCCCAGCGCCGGAATCCCCATGGCATGGGTGACGTTGATCCCGCTGATGTCCACGCCACTGCGGGCAACGTTGGCCAGCAGGATCTCGTTGAGGAAAATGTTGCCGAAGCCAACCGGCAGGAACATGTACGGCGTGATCAGGCCGAAGGTCATGACGCAGGCGATCAACCGGCGGTCCAGTTGCAGCTTGGTCAGTACATATAAAAGCGGCGGCACCAGCAGCGGAATGAACGCAATATGAATCGGCAGGATGTTCTGCGACGCGATCGCCACCACCCACAGCAGGCCGATCAGCATCCATTTGACGCTGCCGCCACCGGTCGCATGCTGGCGGTCGACCATCGCCAGAGCCTTGTCGGCCAGCGCGTGGGCCAGACCGGACTTGGCAATCGCCACGGCGAAAGCGCCGAGCAACGCGTAGGACAACGCCACTGTCGCCCCGCCACCCAGGCCACTGTTGAAGGCCTTGAGCGTGGCGTCGATGCCCAGACCACCGGTCAGGCCACCAACCAGCGCACCGACGATCAACGCGATCACCACATGCACCCGGGACAGGCTGAGGATCAGCATGACGCCGACCGCAGCAATCACTGCATTCATTTCACTACCTCGAAAACACGACGGTAAAGCCATTCACCGCCAGACAGGATGAGTCCGGCCGACAAGCCACGAGGGTCGCCAGCGGATTTGCATAGAGGGTCTTATTAGAAGGGCGCGCACTGTGCCGCAGCGCGGGCGCAGTGTCAAAGCGACTGGTCGCAACACTGTGTAACTTTCCATGATCAATCCGCTGAACAAGGCATATCCGCCACAACATGCGTCAATTCGCCCTATTGCATTTACGCCATAAAGAAAGCCGAAACGCGGCCGTTACAGTGCAAAGTCTCAGATATTTATCGAATAAGGACGTTTCCATGTCACTCAGACAACTTTCCATTCAATGGAAAATCACCCTGCTCGCCGGGCTCTGCCTGGCCGGTATCGTGACCCTGTTGGTGGGTCTTTCGCTGTATCGCATGGAGCACAGTTCCGAACTGGTGAAAGCTTCGAGCATGGAAATGCTCACCGAATCGGCCCAGGCCCGCATCGAATCCCAGGGCGAAGTCCAGGCAGCGGGCATTCGCCAGCAGTTCATGGACGCCTATCAATATGGCCACGGGTTCTCGCGTCAGGTGCTGTTCCTGCGCGAACAGGCCGAGAAGCGCTTCCTCGATGCCTTCGACTTGCGCGAGGACATGACCCGTCAGGTGAAATCGGCGCTGCAGGCCAATCCGGATCTGCTCGGCCTGTCGCTGGTGTTCGAAGCCAACGCGCTGGACGGCAAGGACGAACTGTTTGCCGGCCAGGCAGAACTCGGCAGCAACGACAAGGGCCGCTTCGCCCTGTACTGGTCGCAGCCGACCCCGGGTAAGGTGACCTCGATGGCCCTGCCGGAAAGCGACATGACCGACACCAGCACCGGCCCCAGCGGCCAGGCCGCCAACGCCTGGTTCACCTGCCCGCGCACCACGCTCAAGCCGTGCGTGATCGAACCCTACTTCTATGTGATCGACGGGCAAAAGGTGCTGATGACCAGCATCGTGTTCCCGCTGATGGTCAACGGCAAAGTCATCGCGTCGCTGTCGGTGGATATCAACCTCAACAGCCTGCAAGCGATCAGCCAGAGCGCCAGCAAGAAGCTCTACGACGGCCAGACCGCCGTGAGCATCATCAGCCCCGCCGGCCTGCTCGCCGGTTACAGCCCGGATGCCAATAAACTCAGCCAGCGCCTGGATGCCGTGGACACCACCAGCGGCGCCGAGCTGCTGCGCCTGCTCGCTTCGAGCCACACCGTCAGCAGCCTGCACAGCAACGCGCAACTGAAAGTGCTGTCGCCGTTCCAGCCGATTCCCGGCGGCCCGTCGTGGGGCGTGCTGCTCGATGTGCCGGAGAAAGTGCTGGTCAGCCGCGCCGAAGCGCTCAAGCAGCAACTGGATGCCAGCAACACCTCGGGCACCCTCATCGAACTGAGCCTGGGCGTGCTCGCCGCGCTGATCGGCCTGCTGCTGGTGTGGCTGATGGCCCGCAGCGTGACCAAACCGATCCTCGGCGTGGCCCACATGCTGGAAGACATCGCCAGCGGCGAAGGCGATCTGACCCGCCGTCTGGCCTACGACAAGAAGGACGAGCTTGGCAAGTTGGCCGGCTGGTTCAACCGCTTCCTCGACAAGCTGCAACCGATCATCGCCGAGGTGAAACGCTCGGTGCAGGACGCGCGCAACACCGCCGATCAGTCTTCGGCCATCGCCACTCAGACCAGCGCCGGCATGGAGCAGCAATACCGTCAGGTCGATCAGGTGGCCACCGCATCCCACGAAATGAGCGCCACCGCCCAGGACGTGGCCCGCAGCGCGGCACAAGCCGCCGAAGCGGCCAAGGATGCCGATCGCGCCACCCGTCAGGGCCTGACCGTGATCGACCGGACCACCGCCAGCATCGACACCCTCGCCGCCGACATGAGCGCGGCGATGGTGCAGGTCGAAGGCCTAGCCGCCAACAGCGAGAAGATCGGCACCGTGCTGGAAACCATCCGCGCCATCGCCGAACAGACCAACCTGCTGGCCCTCAACGCCGCCATTGAAGCGGCCCGTGCCGGTGAAGCCGGACGTGGTTTTGCGGTGGTCGCCGACGAAGTGCGCAACCTCGCCCGCCGCACCCAAGAGTCGGTGGAAGAAACCCGTCAGGTCATCGAGCAATTGCAGAACGGCACCCAGGACGTGGTCGGCTCGATGGGCAACAGCCATCGTCAGGCCCAGGGCAGCGTCGAACAGGTGGGTCAAGCGGTTACCGCGCTGCGCCAGATCGGCGATGCGGTGACGGTGATCAGCGACATGAACCTGCAGATCGCCAGCGCTGCCGAAGAGCAGAGCGCGGTGGCCGAAGAGATCAACAACAACGTGGCGACGATTCGTGATGTGACGGAGTCGCTCTCGGGACAGGCGAATGAATCGGCGCGGGTGAGTCAGTCGCTCAATAGCCTGGCGAATCAGCAGCAGAGTTTGATGGATCAGTTTCGGGTTTGACTCGGGATTGCTGAAGATCAAGAGCTTACCCCCTCACCCCAGCCCTCTCCCCCAAGGGGGCGAGGGGGAAAGGGAGCAGATCTCCGTTGCTATCGGAGCCTGAGTACACCTCGATATATCAAGTCGGTGAGACTCGAACATCCACCTCGGTCAGTCCCCTCTCCCTCCGGGAGAGGGTTAGGGTGAGGGGGCTCTTGAAGCTCACCGCCGAGGCAACTGAATCTCCACCTTCAACCCACCCCACTCACTTTCACCCAACACCAAAACCCCACCCCACGTTTCAACAATATCCCGCACAATCCCCAGCCCCAACCCATGCCCATGGGTCTGCTCATCCAGCCGCGCTCCCCGGCTGAACACCTGAGCCCGCTGCGCCTCGGGAATCCCCGGCCCGTCATCCTCCACGCTCAGCACAAAACCTTCGGCCGTTTCGACCACGCTCAACCGCACCTCGGCATCCGCCCATTTGCAAGCGTTGTCCAGCAGGTTGCCGAGCAGTTCCAGCAGATCCTCACGATCCCACGGCAATTGCAGGCCCGGCGGTGCCACATAACTCAACTCCAGATGCTCGCCATGAATCATGTTCAACGTCGACAGCAGCCCCGGCAGCTCGGCGTCGCAATCGAACAACGCTCCCGGCAGCGCATCGCCAGAGAGCCGCGCACGGTTGAGCTCGCGGTTCAGCCGTTGCTGAACCTGTTCCAGTTGTTCCTTGAGAATCTTGCGCAGTTCCGGGTGCGCGTCGAGCCTTTCACTCGACGCCAGACTGAGCAGCACCGCCAACGGGGTTTTCAGCGCATGCCCGAGATTGCCCAGGGCATTGCGCGAACGCTTGAGGCTGTCTTCGGTGTGCGCCAGCAAATGGTTGATCTGCGCCACCAGCGGTTCCAGCTCCGCCGGTACTTGTTCATCGAGTTGTGAACGCTGGCCCTGCTGCAACTGGGCGATCTGTTCACGAGCCTTTTCCAGCGGACGCAACGCGCGGCGCACGGTCAGGCGTTGCAGCAACAGAATCAGCAGCAACCCGGCCAGCCCGAGGCCGAGACCGATCTGGCGCATGCGCTGGAAGCTCTCGCGCACCGGCGTGTAATCCTGGGCCACGCTGATGGAAATCGACTGGCCGAGCCGTCGATAGTCCGAACGCAGCACCAATAATTGCTGACCGTCCGGCCCCAGCTGCAGGTTGCTGTGCAACCCGGAGCGTTCGAGCAGCGGCAGATCCTGATCCCACAACGAGCGGGAGCGCCAATGGCTGTCGGCGAAATCGATGCGGAAGTAATGCCCGGAAAACGGTCGCTGGTAGGCTGGCGACAAGTGCCGCTCATCCAGCTGCAAGCCTTGCGGGCCGCGAACCAGCGCCACCAGCAGGCTCTCGCTGTCGTTACGCAAGCCGGCTTCGAGATAGCGCTGCAATCCGACTTCGAACAACCACAGACTGGTTTGCGCCAGCAGCACGCCGACGACCACCAGCACACTGATCAACCCCAGGCTCAAGCGGCGCTGGATCGATCTCACGAAGCCTGTCCGCCAAACAGATAACCCTGGCCGCGACGGGTTTCGATCACGCTCTTGCCGAGCTTGCGCCGCAGGTGATTGACGTGGACTTCCAGCACGTTGGAATCGCGCTCGGTCTCGCCGTCGTAGAGGTGTTCGGCGAGGTGGCTTTTGGAGAGGATCTGCTCCGGGTGCAGCATGAAGTAGCGCAACAGACGGAATTCGGCGGCGGTCAGCTGAATATCGGCACCGTCGCGCACGACACACTGACGGCCCTCGTCCAGGTGCAGACCGGCGGCCTTGAGCGTCGGCTGGTTGGCCTGGCCCTTGGAACGGCGCAGCAGCGACTGGATGCGCAAATACAGTTCTTCCGGGTGGAAAGGTTTGGTCAGGTAATCGTCGGCACCGGCCTTCAGGCCTTCGATGCGCTCGGCCCAGGAATCACGGGCGGTAAGGATCAGCACCGGAATCGTCAGACCGCCGGCGCGCCATTGCGCCAGCACCTCAAGCCCCGGCACGCCGGGCAGACCGAGGTCGAGGACGATCAGGTCGTAGGGCTCGCTGCTGCCCTGATAGACCGCATCGCGCCCGTCCGCCAGCCAGTCCACCGCGTAGCCCTGACGTTGCAGGCCGGCGAGCAGTTCGTCAGCCAGCGGTACGTGGTCTTCCACCAGAAGCAAGCGCATCGGTCAATCTTCCTTGTCTTTCACGAGTTCACCGGTGTCGGCCTTCAGGTGCAGCTCGCGGGCCACACCTTCGACGGTCAGCAACTCGACTTCATAAATGTAGACGTCGTGTTTTTCTTCCAGCTCGACTTCCAGCAGTTTCGCGCCGGGATAACGATCCATCGCCTGCTGCAGCACTTGCTCCAGCGGCAGGATCACGCCCTGCTTGCGCAGATTGAGGGCTTCGTCGGGCCCCAGGTCGCGGGCCATCGCCGTCGAGCAAAACATCACCAGCGCCAATGCCGTACGGCGGGTGGCGCGAACATTAACCTTCATTACGTATCCTGATGATCCTTGAGCACTTGCCCGCTCACCGCATCCAGTTCCAGATCCCATTCCAGCCCCTGCGGATCACGCAGTTCGATCTGGTAGATGTACTTGCCGTACTGTTCTTCCAGCTCGGTGTCGGTGATCGTCGAACCCGGGTGTTTGGCCAGCGCGGTGGCGTTGAGCTTCTCGAAGGAGACGATAGTACCAGCGTCGCGCAGGCGCAGGGCTTCATCCGGGCCGAGATCGCGGGCGTGAACGGTGCTGGCGGCGAGGCCGATGATCGAGGCGAGGGTCAGGGCAGTCAGGGTTTTCATGGTGTCTCCGTATTTTTATGTGTCGCTACGGTCGGCACCTTAACGGTGCGAACTTAACTGAAACTGAATGGCCATCATTGGGCCTGCTCCTGCAGCCACGGCAACATGTGCTTATAATCTTTCGCTTGCTAACGATCGAGACCGGTATGACCGCCATTCACATCAAGTTCCCTGCCCTCACCCTCAAGGCCGGCCCCAGGGCCATGGCGCGTATTCGTGCCCAAGGCCTGAGCGCCGCCGACGTCGGCACCCTGCCCGGTGCTGCCGGCGGGCCAAAGGCGCTGGGGATTCAAGGGCTGGATCTGGCGTTGTTCGGCGAGTGGCTGCCGGCGGCGCCGCGCGAGCGTTCGCTGATCGGTGCGTCGGTGGGTTCCTGGCGCTTCGCCAGCGCTTGTCTGCCGGACGCCGCCGAAGGCATCCGCCGCCTCGGTCATCTGTACACCGAGCAGAACTTCAACAAAGGCGTGACCATCGGCGACGTCAGCCGCAGTTCGCAGCGAATGCTCGATGACCTGCTCGACGGCCGCGACACCAGCCTTCTGACCAACGCCCATTACCGCTTGAACATCATGGTGGTCAAAAGCCACGGCGGGCTGGCGGACGACCATCGCGGCCGGCTCGGGCTGGCGCTGGGCTCGGTGATCGCCGACAACCTGCGGGGTCGTGCGCGGCTGTCGCGGCACTTCGAACGGCTGATCATCCACGACCCGCGCCTGGCGCCGCCGGTGCATGCGCTGAATGACTTCCCGTCACGTTTCGTCGCCCTCGATGCCGGCAACCTGCGTCAGGCGCTGCTGGCGTCCGGTTCGATCCCGATGGTCATGGAAGGCGTGCGCGACCTGCCGGGCGCCGGTGCCGGCACGTTCCGCGACGGCGGTCTGCTGGACTATCACCTCGACCTGCCCTACAGCGGCGACGGCATCGTGCTGTATCCGCACTTCACCGACCGGGTGATTCCGGGCTGGTTCGACAAGACCCTGCCGTGGCGCAAAGCTTCGGTCGAGCGTTTGCAGGACGTGCTGTTGCTGGCGCCATCGAAGGAATACCTGGCGCGCCTGCCCTACGGCAAACTCCCCGACCGTAACGACTTCAAACGCTTCATGGGCGATGCGCCGAGCCGGCAGAAATACTGGCGCGCGGCGATGGACGAAAGTCGCCGATTGGGTGATGAGTTCCTTGAACTGACTGCCAATGGTCGCCTCGCCGAGCGCTTGCTGACCCTTTAGTCAGCACAGCCGGGAACAAGCTGATAAACTCGCCGCCTGCCCGAATTCGCTGCGGCGAACGCCATCTGAACAGAGCTGAAATCACTGTGGAAATCTTCAAGGAATTTACGTTCGAATCCGCCCACCGCCTGCCCCACGTACCGGACGGCCACAAGTGCGGACGCCTGCACGGTCACTCGTTCAAAGTGGCGATTCACCTGAGCGGCGACCTCGATCCGCACACCGGCTGGATCCGTGATTTCTCCGAGATCAAAGCGATTTTCAAGCCGTTGTACGAGCGTCTGGACCACAACTACCTCAACGACATTCCGGGCCTCGAGAACCCGACCAGCGAAGTGCTGGCCAAATTCATCTGGAATGAATTGAAGCCCCTGCTGCCGGAACTCAGTGCGATCCGCATCCACGAGACCTGCACCAGCGGTTGCATCTATCGCGGCGAGTAATTCCCGCGACACAAAAAAACCACCGAGACCGGTGGTTTTTTTACGCCTATGCTTTTTGGCTCGAACCCGCCAAGAGGACAGGCCCATGAGGGACTGGCTGCTGGATCAGATCTTTGATTTCAACGGGCGACAGATTCGCCACGGGGTGCGCGGCGACGGCCCGCCGCTGGTGTTCGTGCACGGCACGCCCTTCTCGTCTTACGTGTGGCACCGCATCGCGCCGCACTTTTTCGCCACGCATCGGGTGCATTACTTCGATCTGCTGGGCTACGGCCAATCCGAGCAACCGGACGCCGATGTCTCCCTCGGCGTGCAGAACGAATTGCTTGCGCAGTTGCTCGATCACTGGAATCTGCAACGCCCGGACGTGGTCGCCCACGACTTCGGCGGCGCCACCGTGCTGCGCGCGCACCTGCTCAACGGCAAGGATTACCGCAGCCTGACCCTGATCGACCCAGTCGCGCTGACACCCTGGGGTTCGCCGTTCGTGCAGCACGTGCGCCAGCATGAAGCGGCGTTCGGCGGCCTGCCGGATTACATCCAGCGCGCCATTGTGCCGACCTATATTCGCGGGGCGATCCAGCGGGATATTCCCGACGATGAACTGGCGCCCTACGTCCAGCCGTGGCTGGGCGATCCGGGGCAAGCGGCGTTCTACCGGCAGATCGCGCAGATGGATCAGCGCTACACGCTGGAGGCGCAGCCGCTGTACCCGACGATCCGTTGCCCGGTGCAGATTCTCTGGGGCGAAGAGGATCAGTGGATCCCCATCGAACGCGGGCGTGAGTTGCACAAGATGATTCCGGGATCGCAGTTTCATCCGGTCCCGAATGCCGGGCATCTGGTGCAGGAAGATGCGCCTGAAGCCATAGTCGCCGCGCTGCTGCGGTTCCTCTGATCCAATCCCGTGACCCTGTGGGAACAGCTGCTCCCACATGGTTCGGTGCGGCGCCCGATGCACTGCTTTCGCGCCGATCATCCGTGCCTCGTCTATAAATACCCGCAACATTGCGTTTGGCACGACCGCTGCAACCACTTCGCGTCCTCCCCTTTCCAGCAAGGAACGCCCCATGACGCAAAACGATCCCGGCAACGATTACCCCCTCAGTGAAGTGCCGATGCACGCGCGCAAAGGCCTGGCCTCCACGGCGATGGTGCTGCTGGGCTTCACCTTCTTCACCGCAACCATGTTTGCCGGCGGCAAGCTCGGCGTGGCGTTCAACTTCGGCGAAATGCTCGCCGTCATCATCATCGGCAACCTGCTGCTCGGCGTGTACGCCGCAGGCCTGGGTTACATCGCCTTCAAAAGCGGGCTGAATTCGGTGCTGATGGGGCGCTTCTGTTTTGGCGAAGTCGGCAGCAAGCTCAGCGACCTGATCCTCGGGTTCACCCAGATCGGCTGGTACGCCTGGGGCACCGCGACGGCGGCGGTGGTGCTCGGCAAGTATTTCGATTTGAACGAAGCCACGGTGCTGGGGCTGATGGTGCTGTTCGGCCTGGTGTTCTGCGCCACGGCGTATGTCGGTTATCGCGGGCTGGAGATTCTGTCGTACATCGCGGTGCCGGCGATGATGTTGCTGCTGATGCTGTCGATGTGGGTCGCGACCGTGAAAGTCGGCGGCCTCGACGGTTTGCTCAGCGTCGTGCCCAGCGGTTCGCTGGACTGGTCGACCGCCATCACGCTGGTATTCGGTACCTTCGTCAGCGGCGCGACCCAGGCCACCAACTGGACGCGTTTTTCCCGTTCGGCACGGGTCGCGGTGCTGGCCAGTCTGATCGGTTTTTTCATCGGCAACGGCCTGATGGTGCTGATCGGTGCCTATGGTGCGATCGTCTATCAACAGCCCGACGTGGTCGAAGTGCTGCTGTTGCAGGGCTTCGCCATGGCGGCGATGGCGATGCTGTTGCTGAACATCTGGAGTACCCAGGACAACACCATCTACAACTTCGCCGTCGCCGGCTGCAACCTGCTGCGCACCGGTCGCCGCAAGACCGTGACCCTGGCCGGCGCCGTGATCGGCACCGCGCTCGCGTTGCTGGGCATGTACGACATGCTGGTGCCTTATCTGATCCTGCTCGGCACGGTGATCCCGCCGATTGGCGGCGTGATCATGGCGGACTTTTTCTACCGCTGGCGCGGGCGTTATCCGCGTCTGGCCGACGCACGGTTACCGGCGTTCAACTGGCCGGGGCTCGCGGCTTACGCGGCCGGTACCGTCGCGGCGTTCGGCTCGCCGTGGGTCGCGCCGCTGGTCGGCATCGCCGTTGCCGCGTTAACGTATATCGCAGTGACCGGCCTGCTCGGCGCCCGCAACGCGGCCGCCCCTCTACAAGATCTATAAAAGGATTCGCCCGATGCACATCATCAACGCCCGACTGCGCAACCAGGAAGGTCTGCACGAATTGCACCTCGAAGACGGCCTGATCCGCAGCATCGCGCGCCAGACCGAAGCGCCGACCCTGGGCCCCGACGACCTCGACGCCGGCGGCAACCTGGTGGTGCCGCCCTTCGTCGAGCCGCACATTCACCTCGACGCCACCCTGACCGCCGGCGAGCCGCGCTGGAACATGAGCGGTACGCTGTTCGAAGGCATCGAGTGCTGGGGCGAGCGCAAGGTCACCATCACCCAGGAAGACACCAAGACCCGGGCGAAGAAAACCATTCAGACCCTCGCCGCCCACGGCATCCAGCACGTGCGCACCCACGTCGACGTCACCGATCCGCAACTCACCGCGCTCAAGGCGATGCTCGATGTGCGCGAGGAAAGCCGTCACCTGATCGACCTGCAGATCGTCGCGTTCCCCCAGGAAGGCATCGAATCGTTCCGCAATGGGCGCGAGCTGATGGAAGAAGCGATCCGTATGGGCGCTGACGTGGTCGGCGGGATCCCGCATTTCGAGTACACCCGCGACCAAGGTGTCAGCTCGGTGAAATTCCTGATGGACCTGGCCGAGCGCACCGGTTGTCTGGTGGATGTGCACTGCGACGAAACCGACGATCCGCATTCGCGCTTCCTCGAAGTGCTGGCCGAAGAGGCCCGCAGCCGCGACATGGGCGCCCTCGTGACCGCCAGCCACACCACGGCGATGGGCTCCTACGACAACGCCTACTGCGCCAAACTGTTCCGCCTGCTCGGGCATTCGGGGATCAGTTTTGTCTCCTGCCCGACCGAAAGCATTCACCTGCAAGGGCGCTTCGACAACTTCCCGAAACGCCGGGGCGTGACCCGCGTCAACGAGCTGCTCGAAGCCGGGATGAACGTCTGTTTCGGTCAGGATTCGATCGTCGATCCGTGGTATCCGCTGGGCAACGGCAACATCCTGCGGGTCCTCGAAGCCGGCCTGCACATCTGCCACATGCTCGGTTACCGCAACCTGCAAAGCGCGCTGGATCTGGTCACCGACAACAGCGCCAAGGCCATGCACCTTGGCGAACGCTATGGCCTGGAACAGGGCCGCCCGGCCAACCTGCTGATCCTGTCGGCGGACAGCGACTACGAAGTGATCCGCAGCCAGGGCCTGCCGCTGTACTCGATCCGCAATGGCGAGGTGCTGATGAAGCGGCAGATGCCGGTGGTGGAGTTCGTGGAGGGTTGAGTGGCGGTTATTGCTCGCGCCGGTTTTATCGCGAATCGAAAGAGCCAGCCTGTCAGATCTGACAGGCGACAACCGCCTCGAACCGGCTCACAGTAAAGCCCAAGGGATCCATCGTTCCCGGGGGGACGATCATGAAAGGGACTTCACTTTTCTGTCGTGTGCGCCGTGCCGAACAGGCGCACTCGCAGCAGTTCTCCGTCGCGCTCCTCCAGCAGGATCGGCGCGGTTCCGCCGGGCATCACCACCTGCACTTCTCCCGCAGACACCCAGCCCACCCGCCACGCCGCGCTTGCCACTGCACTGGCGCTGGTGCCGGATGAGGCGGTCGGGCCTTCGCCCCGTTCGAATACCCGCGCCACAATGCGTTGATCGCCAGCACGTATCGCCCATTGCAGGTTTACCCCGGCCGGGCACGGCTGGCCGGCGCCGGTGGGCACGGCGAAGGCGATGGCGGTCAGACTGTCCGCCAGCGGCGACTCAAGCATCTGTTCGTTGCTCGGCAATGCCGCCTCGTCCTCCAGCAGCGTCACGCAGTGCGGATTGCCGATTCTCACGAACTGACTGTGTGCCCAGCCGGGATCGAGTTGCGCCAACGGTCGAACACGGCTGATTTCCACACCATTGAACGGCACCGGTTCAACGCCGAGCGCACTGACGGCTGCCGGGCCGAATCCGGGTTGCCCGAGATCCAGCCAGAAGCCCTGCACGCCCGCGACCTCAGCCGGCTTGACCGAGATCGGCACGGGCGACTGCGCATCCTGTTTGTCGTGATGCACCTGCAACGATGCGCCCTGCTCTGGCATCAGCCCCTGCTCAAGCAGTGCCTGAGAAAAAATCGTCAGACCGTTGCCGCTGCGTTCAGCCAGCGTGCCGTCGGTGTTGACGATCAGCAGATCAAAGGGTGCCAAGGACTGAAAAGGGCCGATCAGCAAGCCATCGCTGCGATGATGCCTGGCTCCGGCGGGCCGGATTGAATCAGGCCATTGGCAGAATGTCGCGATGGTCTGCTCGCTCCAGATGGCTCTGGATGACGCCGCCTCTTGTGCGTTGGCCGGCAGGTCGATGCCCGCCTCACGTACCTGTAGGGGTGAAACCACGCCGTAGATATTGCCGCGCGCATCGTAAAACGTTGCCATCTCGTTTCCTGCGTTCAGGTTGCTGTCTGCGCTCCACTGTATCGCCTGACGGTATCGACAATCACGTGGAAATATCAGCGAAAGTGATATCACTTTGCCAAGAAACATCTCGTAGCAACTTCGAACAGGCCTTATGAACCGCGGCTTTCAGGGCATGTGCGCAACTTTTTGCGCAACTTTAAGCCTTTATGATCCGACTCGGTTCTGGATCAGGCTTTCGCCGAGGTTAGAACTTTCAGGAGATTCAGTTTCACCTCAAGGAGCGTCAAATGTTCAGTCCAGCCAACGAAACGCACTTCAGCCTGACCGTTGAAGACTACGTGGGCGACCTGCAAGTCCTGTCGTTCACCGGCACCGAAGGCATCAGCCAGCCGTTTCGTTTCGACCTGGAACTGGTCAGCGAAAACCCGGATCTGGACCTGGAAAAACTCCTGCACAAACAGGCGTTCCTCGCCCTCGATCCACAAGGCTCCGGTATCCACGGCCAGATCTACCGCGTCGCCCAAGGTGATGCCGGCAAGCGCCTGACCCGCTACAAAGTCTCGCTGGTGCCGCAGCTGCAATACCTGCATCACCGCACCAACCAGCGCATCTACCAGCAGATGTCGGCGCCGAAAATCATCGCGCTGATCCTCGACGAGCACGGCATCAAGGGCAACGCCTACA
>NZ_BQHR01000028.1 GCF_021601625.1 Pseudomonas paraglycinae
CGGCAATGCCGCCGGTGGCATTTACAATGCTTCGACCGGCACCCTGAAAATCGTCGGCACCTCGGTCATCAGCAACAACCTCGGTGCGGGGGGCGGCGGTGGTGGTGGCGGCGGACTGGGCAGCAATGCTTCCAACGGCGGCATCGCCGGGCGCGGCGTCGGCGCCATCTGGAACCAGGGCGGCACGGTGCTTATCACGGCGGCCAACTTCGCCGCCATCAGCGGCAACGCCGCAGGCAGCGGTGCCGGTGGTACGGCATCGGGTGGTGGCACAAACGGTACTTCACCGGCCGCTGTCTCGGCGATCTACAACAACGGCGGCACGCTCAACACCGCCTACGTGGAGCCGCCGACCGCGACTATCGTGATGGCCGACACGGCCCTGAAAATCGGCGAAACCTCGCTGGTGACCATCACCTTCAGCCGGGCGGTGACCGGGTTCACCAACGCCGACCTGACGATTGCCAACGGCACGCTGACATCAGTGAGCAGCAGCGACGGCGGCCTGACCTGGACGGCAACCTTCACGCCGACCAACAACATTACCGACAGCACCAACCTGATCACCCTCGACAACACCGGGGTGACCGCGATCAACGACGGCGTGGCGGGTGTCGGTACGACCAACTCCGTCAACTACGCCATCGACACCGCGCGGCCGACCGTGACCATCGTGATGTCCGATACGGCGTTGAAGATCGGCGATACGTCGCTGGTGACTTTCACCTTCAGTGAAGCGGTGACCGGTTTCACCAACGCCGATCTGTCTATCGCCAACGGCACGTTGAGCGCAGTGAGCAGCAGCGACGGCGGCATCACCTGGACCGGAACGTTCACCCCGAGCGCCAGCATCAGCGATACCACCAACCTGATTACCCTGGACAACACCGGTATCGCCGACCTTGCCGGTAACGCCGGCACCGGCACCACCGATTCGGTCAATTATGCGATCGATACCGTGCGGCCGACGGCAACCATTGTGGTGGCCGACACCAATCTGGCGGGCGGTGAAACCTCGCTGGTGACCATCACCTTCAGCGAAGCGGTCAGCGGCCTCACCACCGCCGACCTGACCGTGGCCAACGGGACCCTGAGCGGTTTGAGCAGCAGTGACGGCGGCATCACCTGGACCGCCATGCTGACGCCGACCACCAACATTACCGACACCACCAACCTGGTCACCCTGGATAACACCGGGGTTGTCGATCTCGCCGGCAACGCCGGCAGTGGCACCACCAATTCCAACAATTACGCGATCGACACCGCGCGTCCGACCGCGACCATCGTGGTCGCAGACACCGCGCTGAAAATCGGCGAAACCTCGCTGGTGACTATCACCTTCAGCGAAGCGGTGACCGGTTTCACCAACGCCGACCTGACCATTGCCAACGGCACGCTGACTGCCGTGAGCAGCAGCGACGGCGGCATTACCTGGACGGCGACATTCACGCCGACCGCCAGCATCACCGACGCGACCAACCTGATCACGCTGAACAACACCGGCATCGCTGATCTGAACGGCAACGCCGGCAGCGGCACCACCGACTCCAACAACTACGCCATCGATACCGTGCGCCCGACCGCGACCATCGTGGTGGCCGACAACAACCTGCGGATCGGTGAAACCTCGCTGGTGACCATCACTTTCAGCGAAGCGGTCAGCGGTTTCACCAATGCCGATCTGACGATTGCCAACGGCACCTTGAGCGCAGTCAGCAGCAGCGACGGCGGCATCACCTGGACGGCGACGTTCACCCCGAGCGCCAGCATCACCGATACCACCAACCTGATCACCCTGGACAACACCGGCATCGTCGACCTGGCGGGCAACGCCGGTAGCGGCACCACCGATTCGAACAATTATGCGATCGATACGGTGCGGCCAACCGCGACCATCGTGGTGGCCGACAGCAACCTCACTGCCGGCGAAACCTCGCTGGTGACCATCACCTTCAGCGAAGCGGTCAGCGGTTTCACCAACGCCGACCTGACGATTGCCAACGGTACGCTGACCGCCGTGAGCAGCAGTGACGGCGGCATCACCTGGACTGCGACGTTCACGCCGAACGTGGGCGTCAATGACGCGACCAACCTGATCACCCTGGCAAATACCGGCATCGCCGACCTTTCGGGCAACACCGGCAGCGGCACGACCAACTCCAATAACTACACCATCGACACCGTGGTGCCGACCGCGACCATTGTCGTGGCGGACTCCAGCCTGAAAATCGGCGAAACCTCGCTGGTGACCATCACCTTCAGTGAGGCCGTGACCGGTTTCACCAACGCCGACCTGACCATCGCCAACGGCACGCTCAGCGCGGTCAGCAGCAGCGACGGCGGCATTACCTGGACGGCCACGTTCACGCCGACCACCAATATCACCGACGCCACCAACCTGATCACGCTGGACAACACTGGCGTGCAGAACCTGTCGGGCAATGCCGGCAGCGGCACCACCGATTCGAACAACTATTCAATCGACACGGTGCGTCCGACCGCCACCATCGTGGTCGCCGACACGGCGCTCGGCGTCGGCCAGACCAGCCTGGTGACCATCACCTTCAGCGAAGCCGTGACCGGTTTCACCAACGCCGACCTGACGATCGCCAACGGTACGCTGAGCGCGGTCAGCAGCAGCGACGGCGGCATCACCTGGACGGCGACGTTCACGCCGGCGGCGGGCATCACCGATACCACCAACCTGATCACCCTGGATAACACCGGCATCACCGACCTGGCAGGCAACGCCGGCAGCGGCACCACCGATTCCAACAACTATGCGGTCGACAGTCAGCGTCCGACGGCGACCATCGTCATGAGCGACATTGACCTGCGTCCCGGCGAAACCGCGCTGGTGACCATCACCTTCAGCGAGGCGGTGACCGGTTTCGATAACTCTGACCTGAGCGTCGCCAACGGCACGCTGAGCAATGTCTCGTCGAGCGACGGCGGCCTCACCTGGACGGCCACCTTCACGCCGGACATCGGTGTCAGCGACCTGACCAACCTGATTGTCCTGAACAACACCGGTATCACCGACCTGGCCGGCAACACCGGCACTGGCACCACCAACTCGGCCAATTACCAAGTGCAGACCCAGGTGCCGACTGCCACCATCGTGGTAGCCGACCCTGCGCTCAAGGCCGGGGAAACCTCGCTGGTGACCATCACTTTCAGCGAAGCGGTCAGTGGGTTCGACAACAGTGACCTGATCATCGCCAATGGCACGCTGAGCAACGTCAGCAGCAGTGACGGCGGCATCACCTGGACTGCGACGTTCACCCCGACTGCCAATGTCACTGACGCCACCAACCTGATCAGCCTGAACAATGCCGGAGTGACCAGCGTCTCAGGCAACAGCGGTATCGGCACCACCGATTCCAACAACTTCGCCATCGACACCGCGCGGCCAACAGCCACCATTGTGGTTGCCGATAACCGCCTCGGTATCGGTGAAACCACCACCGTGACCTTCACCTTCAACGAAGCGGTGATCGGGTTCGATCTGGGGGACATCAGCGTCGCCAACGGTTCGTTGTCAAACCTGAGCAGCAGCGACGGCGGCGTGACCTGGACCGCAACCTTCACGCCGACAGCCAACGTCAACGATCCGACCAACCTGATCCTGATCGACACCGGCGGCGTCCAGGACCTGGCCGGCAACCTCGGGGCGAGCATCGCCATCTCCAACAACTACATCCTCGACGCGACCCGGCCGACGGTGAACATCGTGGTCGCCAATCCGAATCTGGGCATCGGCCAGAGCACCACGGTGACCTTCACCTTCAGCGAGGCGGTGAGCAATTTCGACCTGTCCGACCTGAGCGTGACCAACGGTGACCTCAGCAACCTGACCAGCAGTGACGGCGGCAAGACCTGGACCGCGACTTTCACGCCGACCGCGAATGTCACCGACCCGAGCAACTTCATCGCGCTGGACACCAGCAACGTCACCGACCTTGCGGGCAACGCCGGCAGCACGGTGGCGGTGTCGAACAACTACGCCCTCGACAGCGAACGGCCGACCGCGACGGTGGTAATCGCCAATCCGAACCTGGGCGTCGGTCAGACTTCGCAGGTGACCATCACCTTCAACGAAGCGGTGAGCGGTTTCGACCTGTCGGACCTCAGCGTAGCCAACGGCACTCTGTCCAACCTGAGCAGCAGCGACGGTGGCAAGACCTGGACCGCGACCCTGACGCCGAACGCCAACGTCAACAGCGCCAGCAATGCGATCAGCATCAACACCGCCGGGGTCAGCGACCTGTCGGGCAACAGCGGCAGCAGCGTCAGCAGTTCCGGCAATTACGTGATCAACACGGTGCCTGTGCCTCCTGTGACACCGACTACTCCGTTGATCGTGGTGACACCGGATCCGGAGTTCCGCAGCAGCGATCCGGTCGCGCCGCCGCCACCGCCGAACGTTCCGCTGCAGCCGATCGTCTTCACCGCGCCCACTGGCGACCTCGGTTCACCGCTGACTTTCGCGCCGTTGTTCGAGCAACGGGTGATCGGCAACGGCATCCGTCCGCTGGGGGATATTTTCATCAACCGCGGTGCATTGAGCCCGAGCTTCATTGCCCAGGTTTTCAGCAGCAGCGACAACCTGGGTGACGGTTCCGGTCATGGCTTCCTCGGGTTTGGTGGCGGTGATGGCGGGGTGTTCGGCAGCAGCACGCTGTCGAGCCTGTTCAATCAGGACAGCAGCACCGAGCGCGATTCGCTGAATGCCTTCGACCGTCATTCGATCAAGGGCGGCGATATTTCCCAGGGCCTGCGCGGTGTGTTCGGCGCGCCGACCCTGGGCCAGCAACTGCAACAGATCAAGGACAGCGAGCAGCACCGGGTCGACAACCTGGCGGCAGCACTGCAACAGGTCGGCATCAGCGAAATGCCGGCCTGACAACACACAACAACTCACATATGTGCGGGACCTAGGGGCGATCCAGGGATGAAGAAAAGTCAGAAGTTGTTCGGCGCCAGCCTGCTGGCGCTGGCGATCAGCGGATGTGCAGTGACCAGTGAACCGATCGAACGCAGTGTCAGTGAACAAAGGGCCCGGGCCGACCTGCAAAGCATGTACAAGGGCCAGGAGCCGCTGAGCGGTCCGCTGACCCTGCACCAGGCCATGGCCCGCGCGGTGAAATACAACCTCGAAGGCCGCTTGAAAATCATGGAGGAAGCGCTGGCCAAGCGGCAGCTCGACCTCGCCAGTTTCGACATGCTGCCGCGCATGGCGCTGGACGCCGGTTACGTCGGACGTAACAACGTCAGCGCCTCCAGCAGCCAGAGTGTGCGCACCGGCACCCAGTCCCTGGAACCGTCGACCTCTCAGGACCGCGACCGCGACGTCGCCGACCTGACCATGGTCTGGAACGTCCTCGATTTCGGTGTCAGCTACATCAGCGCCAAGCAGCAGGGCGACCAGCGCCTGATCGTTCAGGAGCGCCGGCGCAAGGTGATCAACACCATCGTTCAGGACGTGCGCTCGGCCTATTGGCGGGCGATGGCTGCCGAACGCCTGCTCAAGCAGATCGACAGCCTGATGGCGCGAGTCGACACCGCCCGCCGCAACAGCGAAAGCATGAGTGAACAGCGCATCGGCGATCCGGTGCAGTCGCTCGGTTACCAGCGTTCGCTGATCGAGGCGACCCGGCAACTGGAAGAACAACGCCGCGCGCTGTCGCTGGCGAAAACCGAACTGGCGACCCTGATCAACCTGCCGCTGGGCACCAACCTGACCTTGGCCACCGATGACGGTTACCGGATCCCGGAACTCAAGGTCGATCTGAGCAAGCTCGAACAGGAAGCCCTTACCAGCCGCCCGGAACTGCGCGAGCAGGACTACCAGACCCGGATCAGCGCCGCCGAAACCCGCAAGGCCATGCTGCGTCTGCTGCCGGGCCTGGAGTTCTCCGCCGGCGGGCACTACGACAGCAACTCGTTCCTGGTCGAACAGGGCTGGGCCGACTACGGCGTCAAAGTCACCTGGAACCTGTTCAACGTGATCTCTGCCCCGGCGGCTATCGATGTGGCGAAGGCCGGTGAAGAAGTCGCTGCTGCACGCCGTCAGGCGATGTCGATTGCGGTGTTGGCGCAGCTCTACGTGGCCAATGCCAACTATCAGGAGGCGCTGCGCCAGTTCAAGACCAACCAGCAACTGTCGGACATCGACGGGCAAATTGTCGGTCAGTTGCGTAACCGTCGTCAGGCCGACGGCATTGGTGAGCTGGACCTGATTCAGGGCGAGCTCAACACCTTGCAGGCCGACTTGCGGCGTGACCTGTCTTACGCCGATCTGCGCAATGCCTATGGCCAGATCTTCGCCAGCGCCGGCCTCGATCCGCTGCCGGATCAGGTGCAGTCGACCGAAGTCCAGTCGATCGCCACCGCTCTGGCCAACCGCGAAGCCGCGTGGGCCTCGGGGGATATTTCGCTGCCGGTGGCCCATGCCGCCGCGCAGTGACGTATTGGCGCCGACTGCCAGCATCAGCCGTGCCCAACGCGAGGCCCGCAACGGCCATCGCGGCACGGCGATGCTGCTGACCGGCTTGCCGGCGGCAGGCAAATCGACCCTTGCCCAGGCGTTGCATGCCGAGTTGTTCAGTCGTGGTCTGCAAAGTGTGGTGCTCGATGGCGATGGCCTGCGCGTCGGGCTCAACCGTGACCTGGGTTTTACCGATGCCGACCGCCTGGAAAACATCCGCCGCGCCAGTGAGCTGGCGGCGTTGCTGGTGGAGAACGGGCAGATCGTGATTCTGGCGATGATCGCGCCGTTGGCGGAACTGCGCGAAGTGTTTGCCCGCCGTTTGAGCGAGGACTATCGCGAAGTCTGGTGCAGCGCCGCGCTGGCGGTGTGCGAGCAGCGCGATCCGAAAGGGCATTACGCCCGGGCCCGGCGTGGCGAGCTGGCCGGGTTCACCGGCGTGTCGGCGCCTTACGAGGCACCGGCCCAGGCTTCGCTGGTGCTCGACACCGGCACGCTGACGGTCGAAGCCTGTCTCGACCGGTTGCTGACCTGGCTCGGCGAATCCGCGGTGTTGCCCAACGCATGAGCCGGCCGGCGTTCTCACGGTTGCCAGTGACGGTGGACCTGCCGTTGCTGTTGCAGGCGCTGGCGGCGATTGAAGACGCTGCCTGGCGCGGTCATTTCAACACCGCTTATTTCGCCGGCGACTGGAGCGGTGTGGCGCTGATTTCTGCCGCCGATGCGCTGACCGAACTGTCCCCCGGCAGCGCCGAACCCGTAAAGCGCAATCCTTGGCTGAATGACCGTCGCTGGCAGCAGGCCCTTCGGGATCTGCCACTGGACATCGTCAGTGCGCGGCTGTTGCGACTGGGGCCGGGCGGGCAGATTCATGAACATCGCGACTACGACCTTGAGGGCGTGGACGCCGATTTGCGCCTGCACATTCCGCTGCTCAGTCCGCCTGCCGTGGACTTCTGGCTCGACGGCCAGCGGATGCCGATGGCGAAGGGAGAATGCTGGTTTCTCGATCTCGCCCGACCGCATCGAGTCGACAATCGCGACAGCACGGTTCGGGTTCATCTGGTGCTCGATTGCCGCCCCGCGCCCTGGCTGGAGCAGATGATTGTTGACGGTTTGCCGAGCACTCCGCGGCCCGATGGCGCGGAGACGGCGCTGCAGCGTTTTCAACGGTTGCTGGTCACGGATCCGTTGCTGTCCGCAACGTTGCAGGCACTGCACGACCCTGACGCATTCACCGCTCAGACGCTGGCGCTGGCCGCTGAACGCGGTCTGCCCTTTTCCCGTGAAGAACTGCTGGCGGCGATGCGCAATGGTCGCCGGTCATGGAACGAACAATGGCGTCTGTGAATTTCGACGGCTGGCTGCCGATCCGCATCTGGAAAACCGCCGGGCAATGGCAGGTCGACTGGTGCTGGTTTGGCGACACACCGCTGCATCAGCCGTTCTTTCGTGAAGCCGTCGAAGACGCGTTGCGCCTGCCGTTCAATCAGGCGTTCCGCCGGCAAACGCCCTTGTCGGCACTCATGGATTGGCAGGCGCTCAGTCCGGGTCTGCCGCCGAGTGCCTTCATCCTGCACGCCTCTCGTTGCGGCTCGACGCTGATCAGCCAGATGCTCGCCCGGCTCGACGATCACATCGTGGTCTCGGAGCCGCCGTCCCTCGATGCCTTGCTGCGTAGCGATCTGCCGGGCGAAGAACGCCGCGCGGCCATCGCTGGATTGCTCTCGGCGTATGGTCAGCGGCGGCGCGGTACGGAGCAGCGGCTGGTGATCAAGCTCGACGCCTGGAACATCGGCGAATGGCCGTTGCTGCAGGAATGCTTTCCCGATACGCCTTGGCTGTTTGTCTATCGCGATCCGCTGGAAATCGCCGTCTCGCACCTGCGCCGCCCCGGCCTGCACATGGTGCCGGGTGCACTCGGCGATTGTGTGCTGGACGACGATTTGCCGTTCGAGGGCAGCGAGGATTTCATCGCCCGGCGGCTGGGGCGCCTGCTGGAGGCGGGGTGGGTGCATTGCCGTGATTCTGCCGGGCTGGCGCTGAACTACAGCGAATTGCCCGACGCGATGAGCGGGCGGCTGGCGCGGTTTTTCGGGCTCAGCGCCACGCAGTGTGAACAGGCGATGGCGGCGACGGCGCAGCACGCGAAGCAGCCGTCACAACCCTTTGTCGTCGATGGCGAACACAAGCGGCGCGAAGCATCGGCGCTGTTGCAGGCACGGATCGAAGATTGCGCCCGTGCGCCCTATGCCGCGCTGGAACGCTTGCGCGCGCTCACGATTTCGCCGACAGATCCGCCATCCCCTTGAGCAACTCGATCGGCAACGGAAAGACGATGGTCGAGCTCTTGTCGCCGGCAATCGAACTCAAGGTCTGCATGTAGCGCAGTTGCATGGCGCCGGGCTGGCGGCCGAGCATTTCGGCGGCCTGCATGAGCTTTTCCGAGGCCTGCAATTCGCCTTCGGCGTGGATCACCTTGGCTCGCCGTTCCCGCTCGGCTTCGGCTTGTTTCGCGATGGCGCGCACCATTGATTCGTTGAGATCGACGTGCTTGATTTCGACGTTGGCGACCTTGATTCCCCAGGCGTCGGTCTGGGCGTCGAGCACTTGCTGGATGTCGATGTTCAGGCGTTCGCGCTCGGCCAGCAGTTCGTCCAGCTCATGTTTGCCGAGCACTGCGCGCAGGGTGGTCTGGGCCAGTTGGCTGGTGGCCATGAGGAAATCTTCGACCTGGATGATCGCTTTCTGTGGGTCGAGCACTCGGAAGTACAGCACCGCGTTGACCTTCACCGACACGTTGTCGCGGGTGATCACGTCCTGTGACGGCACGTCGAGGACGATGGTGCGCAGGTCGACCCGAACCATTTGCTGCACCACCGGAATCAAAAGGATCAGCCCCGGCCCCTTGACCTGCCAGAAGCGTCCGAGCTGGAACACCACGCCGCGTTCGTATTCGCGCAGGATGCGGAACGTCGAGCCGGCCAGGGCGATCAGCAACAGCAGCAGCGCGACAAAACCGATTTGCAGACCCATGATCACTCTCCGAGCGGTGCCGCGTCAGTCGCGGCCACTTGCAGCAACAGACCCTTGCGCCCGACCACGCGCACCGGTTGCCCGGTGTGCAGCGGCGTGGCGCTCAGCACCTGCCAGCGTTCTCCTTGTAATTGCACCCAGCCGTTGCGGCTGTCTTCCGGTTGCACCACCGTCACCGCCGTGACACTGCCGAGCAGGCCGGCATCGCCGCTGACCGGTTGGCGCGGTCGGGTTTTCAGGGCGCGGATCAGCAATGCGATCAGCAACAGGGCGCTCACCAACCCGAGGCCGATCATCATCGGCACCGGCAGTTCGGCGTTGCTCAGGATCAGCGCGCCGATCACGAACATGACGATACCGCCGAGGCCGATCAGCCCGTAGTTGGGCAGCGCGGCTTCGGCGATCAGAAATGTGATGCCCAAGGTAATCAGCCACAGGCCGACCGGACTGACGGCGGTAAACGGACCGTCCGCCGCAACCACCGATCCACTCAGCAGCAACAGGGCAAGCGCACAGCAACGGATGTTCACGTGACCCTCCGCGAGAGTCAGGACTTGTTCTTACAGTCTAGTTGAGGCTGCGGCTGGATGATTTTTAACCAGTTTGCCCGCCTCGCCAGTGGGCGGATTTCCCGGTGTTCGCGGCCCGCCGGACTAGACTTTCAAGGACAGCCACAGCGTTTCATTACCGTCCGCCGCGCAGCGTCGGCGGGCACCGAGGTGCATCATGCGTATGGCCAAGAAAGTGCAGAGCAGCCTCAACCGGGCGCAATGCGAATATGACATCGTCACCCACCCGCACTCGTCCAGCAGCCTGGAAACGGCGCGGGTCTCCGGGATTGCCGCAGAACGGGTGGCCAAATCGGTGATCCTGGACGACCGTCACGGGCACTACCTGATGGCGGTGCTGCCCGCCAGCCGCCACTTGGACTTGAGCAAAGTGCGCAGCAGCGGCGAATGGCAAATCACCCGCGAAAGCAATCTGGCGCACATTTTCGACGACTGCGAACGCGGCGCTGTACCGCCACTGGGCGATTCCTACGGCCTGGACATGGTCATCGACCCGCTGCTGACCCGGCAGAAAGACATCTACCTGGAAGCCGGCAACCACAACAACCTGCTGCACATGAGCATGCCCGAATTCCTGAAAATGGTGCCGCATGCGCAGGTGCGGGAGTTGAGTCAGTAGGTTTGCGGCGCTTTTGACGACGCTAATCGCGAGCAGGCTCGCTCCCACAGGTTCTGCGCTAGACCTGTGGGAGCGGGCCTGCTCGCGAAAAATCTTTCACACCCTATAAATCTCGCAGGAGTTCCGACATGGAAAACCCGACGCACAGCCTCCCATCCCTGTTCAAGCAACTCGGCCTGGACAACGACCCGGTCAGCATCGACCAGTTCATCGCCACCCATTCTCCGCTCAAACCGGAACTGCACCTGTGCGACGCGTTTTTCTGGACCAAGAGCCAGGCGGATTTCCTGCGCGACGAGATTCTCGATGATGCGGATTGGGCGGAGGTGGTGGATCAGTTGGATGTGATGTTGAGGAAGGGGCGGGGGTAATTATCAGCTTGCCGTTCGTAAGCTGAATCGACTCATCCGGTTGCCAGTAATGCTTCCTTAGACCAGAATTACGACCTCAATTGAGGTCTTTTATTATGCAAAGTGTTCTGGCCGATATGGCTGTCAGTGTTTCTGAACTGAAAAAAAACCCCTCCGCAGTGCTAAACGGCGCGCACGGAGGAGCAGTTGCTGTCCTGAATCACAACCGGGTCATGGGCTACATGGTGCCGGCTGACGTTTACGAAGCCATGATGGAGCGGCTCGATGATCTCGAGTTGGCAGAAATCGTTCGTTCTCGCAGTCACGAGACTCCCATACCGGTAAGCCTGGATGACCTATAAGCTCGAATTTCTGCCTTCCGCTCACAAAGAGTGGAACAAACTGGGTCATACGCTGCGTGATCAATTTAAAAAGAAGCTGGCTGAGCGTCTTGAGCGTCCGCGTATTCCGGCTGACTCGCTCCACGGCATGCCTGATTGCTACAAGATCAAACTCAAAGCGTCCGGTTATCGACTGGTTTACCAAGTGATCGAAGAGCGGGTGGTTGTCTCGGTAGTCGCCGTGGGTAAGCGCGAGCGAAGCGACGTCTACGAAAACGCGAAAAGACGTTGAGTTGAAGCACGCAACCCAATTTGTTTCAAAACTTGACTGAATTTCCCCACCAATGCGATATTGATAGTTAGCAAACTAACAGTGTGTGCATTCCCTCGTGCCGAATAACCTCGACGCTCTCCAGATGAACATCAGCAGTGCCATGGTGGTGGCCGCCAGGCATTGGCGGAAGATCTGCCAGACCACGCTGGTCAATTATGGAATCTCCGAAGCCTGCGCCGTCCCGTTGTTGATGATCGGGCGGCTGGGCGAGGGTGTGCGCCAGGTGCAGGTGGCGCAGGCGGCGGGGATGGAGTCGCCGTCGCTGGTACGCCTGCTCGATCAGTTGTGTCACGCCGGGTTTGTCTGCCGCACCGAAGATGCCCAGGACCGTCGCGCCAAATGCCTGAGCCTGACCGACACCGGCCGTGAGCTGGTGCAAGCGGTGGAGGCGCAACTGGTGCGTCTGCGTCATGAAGTGCTCGAAGGCATCGACCAGCGCGATCTGGAGGCTACGCTTCGAGTACTGAGAGCTTTTGAGGCGGCCACTCCGCCAACGGTGATCAATCCGTGAACGGGTTCTTTTCCGGCATGCCCCCGGCGCGGGACTGGTTCTATGGGGTCCGCACGTTCGCGGCCTCGATGACTGCGCTGTACATCGCCCTGCTCATGCAGATGCCGCGCCCTTACTGGGCGATGGCCACGGTGTACATCGTTTCCAGCCCGTTCCTCGGCCCGACCAGTTCCAAGGCGCTGTATCGGGCGATCGGCACGTTTCTCGGTGCGGCGGCGGCGGTGCTGTTCGTGCCGATGTTCGTCCAGAGCCCGTATGTGCTGGTGGTGGTCATCGCCTTGTGGACGGGGATTTTGCTGTTCCTGTCCCTGCACCTGCGCACCGCCAACAACTACGCGCTGATGCTGGCCGGCTACACCTTGCCGCTGATCGCCCTGCCGGTGGTGGATAACCCGCTGGCGGTGTGGGACGTGGCCGAGTCGCGGACTGAAGAGATCTTTCTCGGCATCGCCGTGGCGGCGGTGGTCGGCGCGATGTTCTGGCCACGACGCCTGGCGCCGGTGTTCAACGACGCCGTGGGCAAATGGTTCGCCGACGCCACGACCTACAGCCTTAAATTCCTCAACCGCGACGTGCAGCCCGAAGAGGTCGCAGCCCTGCGCATGGCGATGGTCGGCAGTTTCAACAGCCTGGAGTTGATGATCGGCCAGTTGCCGCACGAGGGTGCGCGGCCGCAGACGGTGCGCAACACCAAGGAACTGCGCGGGCGGATGATCCATCTGCTGCCGGTGATCGATGCCCTTGAAGATTCGCTGTACGCCCTCGAACGGCGCACGCCCGAGCTGGTGGAAAAATTCGCCCCGCTGCTCACTGCGACCCGCGAATGGCTCGGCCACAAAGACGCCGATCTGGAACGCTGGCAAGCGCTGCGGGATCAGCTCGAAGCGCTGCAACCGAGCGCCGAAGCCCTGGAAGATCGCAAACAGTTGCTGTTTTCCAACGCGCTGTATCGCCTCGGCGAATTCATCGATCTGTGGCAGGACTGCCGCAGTCTGCAGGACGCAATCCTGTGCGAGCGCCAGGACAGCTGGCGCGCGGTGTATCGTCACTGGCGCCTCGGTCGCCTGACGCCATTCATCGACCGCGGGCTGATGCTGTATTCGGTGGCCTCGACCATTCTGGCGATCATCGTTGCCTCGGTGTTGTGGATCCTGCTGGGCTGGACCGACGGTGGCAGCGCGGTGATTCTGGCGGCGGTCTCGTGCAGCTTCTTCGCCTCGATGGACGACCCGGCGCCGCAGATCTACCGGTTCTTTTTCTGGACCGGGATGTCGGTGCTGTTTGCCAGTCTGTACCTGTTTCTGGTGCTGCCGAACCTGCATGACTTTCCGATGTTGGTGCTGGCGTTCGCGGTGCCGTTCATCTGTGTCGGCACCCTGACGGTGCAGCCACGCTTCTACCTCGGCATGCTGCTGACGCTGGTCAACACTTCGTCGTTCATCAGCATTTCCGGTGCTTACGACGCGGACTTCTTTGCCTTCGTCAATTCCAACCTGGCGGGCCCGATCGGGTTGTTGTTTGCGTTTATCTGGACGCTGATCGCCCGGCCGTTCGGCGCCGAACTGGCGGCCAAGCGCCTGACCCGTTTCAGCTGGAAAGATATCGTCAGCATGACCGAACCGGCCAACCTCGCCGAACACCGACAGCTTGGCGTGCAACTGCTCGACCGCCTGATGCAGCACCTGCCGCGTCTGGCGCTGACTGGCCAGGACACCGGCATCGCCATGCGCGAAGTGCGCGTGGGGCTGAACCTGCTCGACCTGCTCGCCTACACACCGCGAGTGACGGGCGCGCCCAACGCGTTGCTCAAGCAAGTGGTGGCAGAGGTGGGCGAGTATTTCCGGGCCTGCCTCAAGGCCGGCGAACGCCTGCCGGCGCCCAGTGCCTTGCTGATGACCATGGATCGCACCCGCCGCGCGCTCAACGGCCACGGCGATGAAGAAACCCGGCTCAACCTGTTGCACGCCTTGAGCGGTTTGCGCCTGGCGCTGTTGCCCGGCGTGGAATTCGTTTCCAACGCAGAGCCCGAAGAACCGCTGCCCGAAGGAGCGCCCCTATGATCGGTGATCTGGACATCAGCGGCATTTTCCTGCCGACCCTGCTGGTGTTGATGGGCATCACTTATGTGCTGTTTGTGTTGGTACACGGCGTGCTCACACGCCTGCATTTCTACCGTCTGGTCTGGCACCGGGCATTGTTCAACGTGGCTCTCTACGCCGTGATGCTGTACGGCGTGGATTCACTCAGTCGATACCTGATGACATGAAAAAACCGTTTCTGACCCTCGGTCGCGTCGTCCTGACGCTGCTGATCGTGACTTTCGCCGTCGTCGTGGTCTGGCGCATGGTGATGTATTACATGTTTGCGCCCTGGACCCGCGACGGCCACATTCGCGCCGACATCGTGCAGATCGCCCCGGACGTGTCCGGGCTGATCCAGCAGGTCGAAGTGAAGGACAACCAGTTGGTGAAGCGCGGCCAGGTGCTGTTCAGCATCGACCAGGACCGTTTCAAACTGGCGCTGCGCCAGGCTAAGGCCGCGGTAGCCGATCGCGAAGAAACCCTGGCTCAGGCGCAGCGTGAAGCCAAGCGTAACCGTGGTCTGGGCAATCTGGTGCCAGCCGAACAGCTGGAAGAAAGCCTGTCGAAAGTGGCCCGAGCGCAATCGGCCCTGGCCGAAGCGCTGGTGGCGGTGGACAGCGCTCAGCTCAACCTCGACCGCTCGGTGATCCGCAGTCCGGTGGACGGCTACGTCAACGACCGTGCGCCGCGTTCGCAGGAGTTCGTCACCGCCGGGCGTCCGGTGTTGTCGGTGGTCGACAGCAATTCGTTTCACATCGATGGCTATTTCGAAGAGACCAAACTCGACGGCATCCACATCGGGCAGTCGGTGGATATCCGCGTGATCGGCGACCGCGCTCGCCTGCGCGGGCACGTCGAAAGCATCGTCGCCGGTATCGAAGACCGTGACCGTTCGAGCGGCAGCAACCTGCTGCCCAACGTCAATCCGGCGTTCAGCTGGGTGCGACTGGCGCAACGGATTCCGGTGCGCATTGCCTTCGACGACGTACCGGATGACTTCCGCATGATCGCCGGGCGTACCGCCACCGTGTCGATCATCGACGATCAACCGCAGGAGCCCGCAAAATGAGCAGGGCTCTGATGATCGCCGGACTGGGCATGATGCTGTCGGCCTGCTCGATGGTCGGGCCGGATTATCACGTGCCCGAAGACGCGGCGATCCAGCGCAAGGATTTCCAGGGCGACCTGGCGGTGGCCGGCAAACCGGTGGTGTCGGCCCCGGTGCCGGCGGACTGGTGGCGGCTGTATCAGGATCCGCGTCTTGATCAACTGGTGCAGCAGGCCATGGCGTCCAACACCGATCTGCGGGTGGCAGCGGCGAACCTGTCGCGGGCCCGTGCGCAGGTCGATGAAGCCGAGGCGGCCGGTGGCTGGAGCGGCGGCGTGAAGATGGGCGCGCAACGCTTGCAGGAATCCGGCGAGGCATTCCTGCTGCCGGAGAAAGTGCCGGTGGCCAACGTCGGCGATATCGGCATCAGCGCGTCCTACCAGTTCGACCTGTGGGGCACCCTGCAACGCGGGATTGAAGCGGCGAAGGCCAACGCCGACGCGACCCAGGCCGCTGCCGATACCGCGCGCATCACTCTGGTCGCCGACGTGGTGCGGGCCTACACCCAGGTCTGCGCGGCGAACGAGGAGCGGGAAATCGCCCAGCATTCCCTCGACCTGCAATCCCAGAGCACCACCCTGATCCAGCGTCTGCGCGATGCCGGGCGCGGCGACGAAACCCAGGTCACCCGTTCGCAGACCCAATTCAAATCCCTGCGCGCCGACATGCCGCGCTATGAGGCGGCGCGGCAGGCCGGGTTGTTCCGTCTGTCGATGCTGCTGGCCAAGCCTGTCGATCAATTGCCGGCCGGCACCGCGACCTGCGCCGAACTGCCGAAAATCGCCCAGTTGGTGCCGGTGGGCGATGGCGCTGCGCTGTTCAAGCGTCGGCCGGACATCCGTCAGGCCGAGCGGCGTCTGGCGGCTGCGACGGCTGGTATCGGTATCGCCACCGGCGAGCTGTACCCGGACATCAGCTTCGGCGCGACGATCAGCACTGTCGGCATTCTGGACAACCTTGGCAAACCGTCCACCAACCGCTGGGGCTTCGGCCCGTCGCTGAGCTGGAGCGTGCCGACCAACGGCGCCCGGGCCCGAATCCGCGAAGCCGAAGCCACGACCCAGGGCGCGCTGGCGCATTTCGACGGCGTGGTGCTCAACGCCATCCGCGAAACCCAGACCGGCCTGTCCCAGTACTCCGCGCTGCTGCAACGCCGCGATGCGCTGGCCGATGCCGAGCAGTCGGCGAAGCTGGCGGCCGACCAGACGCACCGCTTCTTCCAGGCCGGCCGCGAGTCATTCCTCGCCGACCTGCAGGCCACCCGCACCTACACCGACGTCACTGCGCAACTGGCCGCCGCCAACACCCAGGTTGCCATGAGCCAGATCGATTTATTCCTTGCCCTGGGTGGCGGTTGGGAAAGCGGACGAACGCAAGCCTCGAGCGCCAGCAAACCCTGAGGCCGTTGCTATGCTTTGAAGTATTGAAAGGGCGCCCCGAACCAGGCGCCTTTTCAGTGCACATCGCTAGCGCAGGTCTAGGGGAAACCAATAATGAAAAACCCTTACGCTCTCGGCTTCTGGTGCGCCCTGGTAGCCCTGGTGCTGCTGTCGGCCACCTATTTCTACGGCATCATGCTGGCCCACCAGATCGACAAGGCAATGGTCTTCCTCGACAGCACCGTGGCGCTGATCGCGGTCATGGCGATCGTGGTCGTGGCGTCGGCGCTGGTGCAGACCCAGCGACTCAAGAAACGCCAGCTCGAGCAAAGCAAGACATTGCTGCTGATCTGGGACACCAAGGTCGCGCTGCGCAAAGTCGAAACCGTATTCGACCGCTACTTCTGGGGCGGCTACTGGCAACCGGGGCGGACCTTCGCCGAAGTCATGGGCGAGCTCACCGGCACGCCGCTGGAAAAAAGCCTCGAAGCCCTGAAAAAACAATGTCTGGCCCTCGACCGACAAGTCGCCGGCGACGGCTGGCACTGGCTCAACAACGCCCGCGAACTGTCGGACGTCGCAACCGCCATGGCCCGCGAGCGTTATCAACTGGACTTCTGCGACCCGCGCAGCGACGGGCCGGGCGGGACGGTGATCGACCGGGATTTCGAAGTGCTGGTGTACACCTGGACCGCACGGCTGAAAAGCTTCGACCATCAGCTCGACGAGATCGAGGTGCAATATTCCTGATCATTAAAAGATCGCCGAACCCGGCGATCTTTTTGTTTGTCCATGTCTCGTGGACATTCTTTAACCTTTAAACATTGGGCCGCGTCGCACTGCCAGTGCTAATCTCCACCGCTAAATTCAGCGGAGTCGCGCCACGGCCCGGTCACGGGTTCAGGGAAGACGACCACACTTTCAGCCACGGAAATCGATCAGGTCATTCATGAATAAATCAGCAGGCGTGCTTCTCGGAATTGTTGTGGCCATTGGCGCCATCAGCGTAGGCGGGGCCTGGTACACGGGCACCAAAATCGAAGGCGTGCTGAACAATGCCGTCGCCAACGCCAACAGCGAGTTGCAGACCGCCATGGCCGGCTCCAACGGCAGTGCATCGCTGGAGCTGGTATCGCTTGAGCGCAACACCTTCAGCAGCACCGCGCACTATCGCCTCAAGGGCGAGGGTGAAATGTTCGGCGAGACGCCGGTCGAGTTGCTGTTCGTCGATCACATCGAACACGGCCCGCTGCCGTTCTCGCGACTGGTGTCGCTGAAATGGCTGCCGGTCATGGCCACCAGTCACTACGAACTGGAAAAGACCCCGATCACCGAAAAATGGTTTGCCGCCACCAAGGGCGCGGCGCCGCTCAAAGGTGTGGTCAACATCGGCTACGACCAGTCCACCACCGGCAACCTCGAACTGCTGCCACTGGAAACTGCGCTGGATGAAAAATCGAACCTGAAGTTTTCCGGTTTGAACATGGATATTTCCGCCAGCGCTCAGGCCCAGAAGGTCAAGGCCGACGGCTACATGGACAGCCTGCACCTGACCACGGTCGCCGAAGACCAGACGCCGGTGCAGATCGAACTCAATGGCCTGACCCTGGCCAGCAACCTCGCCAAGAGCACCTACGGCTACTACACCGGCGAAAACACCCTGGAGTTGACCGCCAGCAAAACCACCTTCGGCGCCAAGCAATCGGTGCTGGGCGTGAAGAACTTCGAAATGAAGAACCGTACCGAAGAGAACGGCAGCAACGCCTCCGGCCGTGCCGACTACAAGGTCGCTGAAGTAACCCTCAACGACAAGAAGATCGGTTCGGCCAATCTGGCCATGAGCCTGAAAAACCTCGACATCCCGTCGGCCATGTCGCTGATGCAGATCTACCAGACCAAGCTGCAGCCATACGAAAAAGCCGCTGCCGAAGCCACCGCCGCCGGCCTGCCGGCACCGGAGCTGAACCTGACCGAGGCCGAGTCGACCCAGGTCAAGGCCGACCTGCAGAAACTGCTGGCAGCCGGGCCGCAGTTGGCGCTGGAAGACCTGTCGCTGAAAACCGCCAACGGCGAAAGCCGGGCGAATCTGGTGCTTGATCTGACCAAGCCTGCATCGATGGACCTGCCACCGGATCAACTGGGCAAACAGTTGATCGCGCTGCTGGACATCAATGTGTTGGTGTCCAAGCCGATGCTGGTCGACCTGCTCAGCGTGCAGGCGCAAATCGATGGCCAGACCGATGCCAAGGCCATCGTTGACCAGGCCAGTGCTGGCGCCGACATGTTCGCCGGCATGGCCGTTGGTTCGCAGTTGGCGACACTGGATGGCACCAACGTTGTCACCAAGCTGCATTACGCCGCCAATCAGGTTGAATTCAACGGCCAGAAGATGACCGTCGAGCAGTTCGTGGGCTTCCTGATGAGCAAGTTCGGCAGTATCGAACAGCCTCAGTAAACGCCTCGCGCGTCACCGAAACGCCCGGCCTCTGCACCCGCAGACGCCGGGCGTTTTGCTGTCTGGCATCCGGGTTAACAGTTAGCCGGGGCCAGTCATCGTCACGAATCTGAACAATTATTGTGTTCTGAATATTGATCTACGCTTGCGTGCAAGACTGCTTGGATAGCTTGGCCAGGTGATCTACTTGGCCTCCGTTACGAATTGGGCAAGGGGGGGGCACTGCTACCCGGCTGGCCATGTAAGGATGCTGACGAATGCCGCGTATTGATGTTCCTGTATTACATCGTGGTTTACGCCCTTTGTTTCGAGTCGCGCTGTGCAGCCAGTTGCTCTGGCCGGCTTTCGCGTACGCCGATACGGCCTACGATCAAATGGTGCTCGACGCCCGGGCCGGGCATTACACACCCGCGCTGACCGTTTTGCGTCAGGTGCCGCCGGCCCAGGCCACCACCGGCCATGTCAGCGATCACCTGCAAATCGCCGGTTGGGCCGGTCTCGACGCCGAAGTGGTGCAGGTCTACGAGACTCAGGGTCGTGGCCGGGCACTGCCGGTTCAGGCGCTGGCCGCCACAGCCCGGGCCTATCGCAACCTCAAGCGCTGGGATCAGGCGATCGAGGTCTACAACAAGGCCCTGACGCTGGAGCCGGATAACGCCGACCTTCAACTCGGTCTGGCGCTGACCCAGGCCGATTCCGGCAAGCCTGACGAAGGCGTGATCCGCGCCCGTTCGCTGGTCGCCGCCAAACCCGATGATCCTTCCCGCCGACTGGCGCTGGGCTACGCCCTGAATCGCGCCGGCAAGCCATACGACGCGCTGTTCGAATACGACCAGGCTTTCGTTCGCGCCGGCAACAAACCCGAGGTCGCTCGCGAATACGTGGTCGCCCTGCAAAAGGCGCGTCTGCCGGAGCCGGCACTGCGGCTGGCCAAACAGCGTCCAGGGCTGATCGATCCCGTCACCTTGCGCCGTCTTGAAGGCGATCTGGCTGCGGAACGCGTGCGACTCGCCGAACTGGCCACCCGCAGCGAAAAAGAACGCTACGTGATCGCCGACCGCGCCCTGGCCGACTACGACCAATTGCTCGCCACCTGGACCCCGGACTCTACGGCCCACGACGACGTGACCCGCTGGCGCATCGACCGCATGGGCGCGCTCAAGGCCCGGGCGCGCACCGCCGAAGTCATCAGCGAATACCAGAAGCTGCAAGCCGAAGGCGTGAAGATCCCGACCTACGCCCTGCGCTGGGTGGCGGCGTCCTATCTGGATCAGCGCCAGCCGGAAATCGCCACCGATCTTTACCGTCAGGTGCTGGCAGCGCCGGACGCCGATGTCGGCGACCGACTCGAAGACACCACGGCGCTGTATTACGCGCTGCTGGAAAGCGACCGCGCCGAAGAGGCGCGCAAAGTCGCTGAAGATCAGGCCAGGGCGCAGAAGCCGCGCGTCGAACTCAAGGGCCTGCCGATCGGCAACCCCAACGACGAATGGATGGACGCCCAGCAACTGGCGGCGCAGGCCGGAACTTACGGTTCCGACCTGCCCCACGGCGAAGAACGTTTGCAGACCCTGGTGGATCAGGCGCCGGGCAACATCGGCCTGCGCCTGGCCCAGGCCGATCTATACCTGGCCCGTAACTGGCCGCGCCGCGCGGAAAACCAGCTCAAGGAAACCGAGAGCATCGCGCCGCGCGACATGGGCCTCGAAGTCGCGCAGGCCCGCACCGCCATGGACTTGCAGGAATGGCGGCAGATGGATGCGCTGACCGATGACGTGGTGGCGCGCTTTCCTGACAACCGTCAGGTCCAGCGTCTGGCCCGTGAACGCGAAGTGCACGACATGTCCGAGCTGCGCGTCGAAGCCTATGGCGGCAAGGCCAACGGAGGCAGCGGTGGCGATGCAGGCGCGGTCTCCGGCAGCCGCGATTTCGGCATCCAGACCACGCTTTACAGCCCGCCGATCGATGAAGACTGGCGGGTGTTCGCCGGGGCCGGATACGCCACCGGCGATTTTGCCGAAGGCACCGGCCACCACCGCTTCCAGCGTGTCGGTCTGGAGCGTCGCACCCGCGACATGACCCTTGAAGCCGAGGTGTCGAATCATTCCTATGGTTTCGGTGACAAGCAGGGCGCGCGTCTGGCGATTGCCCGCGACATCGACGATCACTGGCAATACGGCGGCAGCCTCGAATACCTGTCGGCCGAGACCCCGCTGCGGGCTCTCAACAGCGACATCAAGGCCAACGGCGGCAGCGGTTTCATCCGCTGGCGCGCCAACGAGAGCCGCGAGTGGCGGCTGGCGGTCAGCCCGTCGCACTTCAGCGACGGCAACAATCGCGTCGAAGCCTTGCTGACCGGAAAAGAGGGCGTCTACAGCGCGCCGAACCTGCAAGTCGACGCGGGCCTGGAAGTGGGCACCAGCCACAACTCCAAGTCCGATGACGTGCCGTACTTCAACCCGAAGTCGGACTTCAGCGTCATGCCGCTGCTGAACGTCAATCACATGCTGTACCACCGCTACGAAACGGTATGGAGCCAGCAATTCCAGGCCGGCGCGGGGACTTACAGCCAGCGTGATCACGGCACCGGCGGCATGGCATTGCTCGGTTACGGCCAGCGCTACGCCTGGAACGACGTGTTCGAGGTGGGCGGTTTGTTCAGCGTGATCAACCGGCCCTACGACGGTGACCGGGAAACCGATCTGCGTCTGCTCGTCGACCTCACTTTCCGCTTCTAGAAGAGTTTGAAGATGCCTTTGATTTCGCGTTTCATCCTTCTGCTGGGAGTGCTGCTGGTCAGCGCCTGCGCCCAGCAAGCCCCGGCCTTCGTGCCGCCGTCCGAGCGACCGCTGGCAGCCAATGAAAAGCCCTGGCCGAAAAACCACGTGCTGGGCATTGCCTACCACGACGTCGAAGACCGTGATCCCGATCAGGCAGTGGTGGCGGTGCGCACCGAGCGCCTGCTCGAACAGCTCGCCTGGTTGCGGGAGAACAACTACAAACCGGTGACGGTCGACCAGATCATGGCCGCGCGCAAAGGCGGGCCGGAACTGCCGCCCAAGGCGATCCTGCTCAGCTTCGACGACGGTTACTCAAGCTTCTACACCCGCGTACTGCCGGTGTTGCGCGCCTACAACTGGCATGCGCTGCTGGCGCCGGTCGGCACCTGGATAGATACGCCGCTGAACCAACCGGTGGACTTCGCTGGCACGCCGCGTCCGCGCTCGGACTTCCTGACCTGGGCTCAGGTGCGGGAAATCTCGCAATCGGGCCTGGTGGAAATCGCCGCTCACACCGACGCCAGCCACAAAGGCATCCTCGCCAACCCGCAAGGCAACCTGCAGCCGGCGGCCGCGACCCGACGCTACGATCCAGTGAGCAAACGCTACGAATCCGAAGCCGATTTCCAGGCGCGGATCCGCGCCGACGTGCAGGCGATCTCGGAGAAGATCCGCAAGAACACCGGGAAGAAACCGCGCGTCTGGGTCTGGCCTTACGGGACGGCGGACGGCACGTCGCTGACCGTGGTGAGTGAGGAAGGCTACGAAATGGCCCTGACCCTCGATGACGGTCTCGATGCCCTCGACAACCTGATGAGCGGGCCGCGTTTCCTGGTGGCTTCCGACCCTGATGGCGAGCACTTCGCCAACAGCGTGGTCGGCGTGCAATCGGATTTCACCATGCGCGTCGTGCATGTGGATCTGGACAACGTCTACGACCCGGATCCGGCGCAGCAGGAAATCAACCTCGGCAAACTGATCCAGCGCATGGCCGACATGGGCGCCAACACCGTGTTCCTGCAAGCCTTCGCCGATCCGAAGGGCGATGGCCTGGTGCATTCGCTGTACTTCCCGAACCGTCATCTGCCGATGCGCGCCGACCTGTTCGACCGCGTCGCCTGGCAATTGCGCACCCGGGCTCATGTGAAGGTTTTCGCCTGGATGCCGGTGCTGAGTTTCGAACTGGATTCGAAGCTGCCACGGGTAACGCGCTGGGATCCGAAGACGGGTACGAGCGCTGTCGATCCGGATCAATACAAGCGCCTGTCGCCGTTCGATCCCGAGGTACGGCGGATCATTGGCGAGATCTACGAAGACGTGGCGCGCCTGACTTCGGTCGACGGCATTCTCTACCACGACGACGCAGTGCTCTCGGACTTCGAAGACGCCGGCCCTCAGGCGCTGAAGGCCTATGCCGCCAACGGCCTGCCGGGCTCGATCGCCGCTCTGCGTGACGATCCGGCGGCGATGCAGCGCTGGACGCGCTTCAAGAGCCGCTACCTGATCGACTTCACCAACGAACTGACCGCCAAGGTGCGCGCGATTCGTGGCCCGCAAGTGCTCACCGCACGCAACATCTTCGCCGAGCCGGTGCTCAATCCGCACAGCGAAGCGTGGTTCGCGCAGAACCTCGACGACTTCCTCGGGACTTACGACTGGACGGCGCCGATGGCCATGCCGCTCATGGAAAAACAGACCCAGGCGCAATCCGGCCCGTGGCTCGAAGCGCTGGTGGCGAAGATCAAACAGCGCCCCGGTGCGCTGGATCGCACGGTGTTCGAACTGCAGGCCCGGGACTGGACGAAAAAAGACCAGGCCGACATCGACGGCGCACAACTGGCCGACTGGATGAGCCGCCTCAAGCGTCAGGGCGCCACCAGTTTCGGCTACTACCCGGACAACTTTCTCGAGAACCTGCCGGACCTGAAAACCGTGCGGCCTGCACTCTCCAACAAATGGAACCCATGACATGCTGGATAGACTGCTGGCCCTGCTTGTTCTGGCGATCGTCCTCGGCGTCCCGCTGGGGCTGATCTTCCTGGTCACCGGGCAATTCCTGATGGACTTCGTGTTCTTCTACCCGCTGTTCATGTCCGGGTTGTGGATTTCCGGTGGCCTGTATTTCTGGCTGCACTGGGAGCGGCACTGGCCGTGGAAGGACGACACCCTGCCGCCACCGCTGGAAGGCGAACCGCTGATTTCGATCCTGATCCCTTGCTACAACGAGGGCGACAACGCCGCCGACACCATCCACGCGGCGCTGGCGCAGCACTACCCGAACATCGAAGTCATCGCGATCAACGACGGCTCCAAGGACAACACCGCCGAAGTGCTGGATGCGCTGGCCAAGGAAGACCCGCGGCTGCGCGTGCTGCACCTGGCGGAAAACCAGGGCAAGGCCGTGGCCCTGCGCATGGGCGCCATCGCGGCGCGCAGCGAATATCTGGTGTGCATCGACGGTGACGCGCTGCTGGCGCCGAACACTGCGGCTTATCTGGTGGCGCCGATGCTGGACAACGCACGACTGGGTGCGGTGACCGGCAACCCACGAATCCGCACGCGTTCGACCCTGGTCGGGCGGGTTCAGGTTGGTGAGTTCTCGTCGATCATCGGGCTGATCAAGCGCACTCAGCGGGTGTTCGGGCGAATCTTCACCGTGTCGGGTGTGATCGTCGCGTTCCGCCGCACCGCGCTGAACCGGGTCGGCTACTGGAGCCCGGACATGATCACCGAAGACATCGACATCAGCTGGAAGCTGCAACTGGATCACTGGAGCATCTTCTACGAGCCCCGTGCCCTGTGCTGGATCCTGATGCCGGAAACCCTGCGCGGTCTGTGGAAGCAGCGCCTGCGCTGGGCCCAGGGCGGTGCCGAAGTGCTGTTCAAGAACATCCGCGGGATCTGGCAGTACCGTCACCGTTACCTGTGGCCGCTGCTGTTCGAATACTGCCTGTCGACCGGCTGGGCGTTCACCTTCCTGTTGTCGGTGATCTTCTGGGGCGTCGGCAAGTTCGTGGTCATGCCTGAAGCCATTGCCGTCGATCACCTGATGCCCCCGGCGTTTACCGGTCTGCTGCTTGCGTTTGTCTGCCTGGTGCAGTTCGCGGTCAGCATCATCATTGACCGTCGTTACGAACCGGGCCTGGGCAAGACCATGTTCTGGGTGGTCTGGTATCCGATTGCGTTTTGGTTCGTCAGCCTGCTGACCACGCTGGTCAGTTTCCCCAAAGTATTGTTCGGCCAACACCAGAAGCGTGCGCGCTGGGTCAGTCCCGACCGGGGTATCAAGCCGCTCGGGGACGATGAAGAGGAGGTTATCAAATGAAAATCATCCGGACCCGCCAACGGCCGTTTCTGGTGGTGGTCGATGCGTTCTTCACGGTGCTGGCCTGGATCGGTCTGCTGTATCTGCTGGCGCGGGGTTTATGGCCGCTGATCGAGACCCACGAAGGCGGGCCGCGCATCGACAATTCGGCGTTCGAAGCCCTTGGCACCTTGCAGATTTACCTGTGGGTGGCGCTGGTCAACGCGGTGATCCTGATCGGCTGGGCGCGCTATCAGCAACGCAAGAGCCGAAGCTTCGCTCAACGCCGCCTGCCGTCCCCGGTGGTCGACGATGAGGGGCTGAGCCGCAGCTTCAAACTGTGCGACGAGCGCTTTCAGAAGCTGCGCGGGCCGGGCGTGATGACCATCCACAACGATCAGGACGGCGATGTCAGTCATGTGGTGCCGCATCTGTGGCCGGTTCAGCCGCAGGAGCTTCCGCCACCGCTGGCCCCGCTGGAGCATCCTCGGGTGATCTTTCTGCACGCCGAGGACGACGACAACCGCGAGCCGCTGAACCGGATCACCTGACGGCGCGAATCAGCCGCCAAGCTTCCTCCATCGGCAGCGGTTGCTTCATGCGTTCGGCCAGCAGCGCCATCGCCCGTTCCTGCTCACAGGCCACCGCCGCCACCACCACGCCCTTGCTCCCGAACAGCCCGATAAATGGCGGCTGTTCGGGTTCGCCGATGAATTCGACTGCATCCCACGCCTCGGCGTGGCCGAGATAGTCGTAGTTGCGGCCGAAATGCCAGGTCCAGAAATACGGCACGTCGAGGTAATGCTCATCGCCACCGAGCAGGTTCGCGGCGGCGATTCGCGCGTGCTGCTGGGCCAGGCGCCAGTGTTCGATGCGTTGCGGTTTACCGTTCAGCGGGAAGGTGGCGATATCGCCAATGGCCCACAGACTGTCCGCGACGCGCAGGCTGGCATCGACCAACAGTGATTGATCGTCCTCGCGCGGCAAGTCGCTGAACGCTTCGGTGGCTGGATGCACGCCGATTCCCGCCAACACCAGATCCGCCGACAGGCGCAGGCCGTTGTCGAGCAACACCGCCTCGACCTTGCCGTCGCCGGTGATCTTCCTGGCTTCGTGATCAGTGATGAATTTCACGCCGTTTTCTTCGTGCAGCGCACGGATCGCCTTGCCGACGGCTTCACCGAATTGCGCCGCGAAGGGAATCGCATGGCGCGCCAGCACCGTCACCTCGAGACCGTGCTGGCGCAGGGCCGAAGCGCATTCGAGCGCAATGAAACTGTCACCGATGATCACCGCGCGCTGACCGGGTTGGGCGGCGTCCATGATGGATTGCGCCTGAGCTTTGGAGCGCAGGACAAACACCTGGGGCAGGTCGGCGCCGGGCAGTTTCAGCGCGTTTGGCGTTGCACCGGTGGCCAGTACCGCCGCGTTGTAATGCAGTGTGCGGCCATCGCTCAGGTGAAGGGTTTTGGTATCGGCATCGAGCCCGGTGACCTCGCCTGAAACCCGGTTGATGTGCTGTTCGCGGTAAAAATCGTCATCGCGCAGGGGCGGGGTTTCCGGCGGCGGCATTTCCCCGGACAGCACGAATTTGCTCAGCACCGTGCGGTCGTAGCCGGCGTCCGGCTCGCGGTCGATCAGCACGATCCGCCCGCCGAAGCCTTTTTCCCGCAGGGCGGCGGCGCAGGCCGTTCCCCCGGCACCGGCGCCGACGATGACAAAGGTGCGCGGATCGTCCTGCGGCGGAGTGTGCGGATCCGGCAACGGCTGGTCATCGACCCACACCTCGTCGCCGTGCAGTTCCAGCGGATAGCGCTTGAGGCTGTCCAGCGCCGGAGGTTCGCACAGGGCGCCATCTTCGGCGCGAAAGGCTGCCTTGTGCCACGGGCAGATCAGCCGGCCGTGGCACAACGCACCTTCCGCCAGCGGCGCGCCGGCGTGCGGGCATTGCCCCTGAAAGGCGCGTAACTGGCCGGCGGCGCGCAGCAGGACGATCTTGCAGTCGCCAATCTGCACCTCCAGCCCACGGTCTTCAGGCACATCGGCGAAACGGGCGACACGGTGCAGGGTCATGGTCGTGCTCCTCACAGGCATTTCTCTTACGAGTTTGGGCCGCATTGCGAGGTTCAGCCATTTCCCACTGCCACGGCACGAACGGTACGGCTATAGTTTGCAGGCCGACGAAGGCCCAACTGCACAAGGTGCTCCCGGAATGACCCGATTGACCTCTCTCAACCCTTGGCTGGCGGCCGTTGCCGTCGCCCTTTGCGTGCAGTTTCCGGCGCAGGCCCAGGAGCGTTTCACCCTCAGCATTCCCGGTGTGTCGGATAACCGCCTGTTCACCTCGGCGGCGGCCAGCGATGCGGCCGGCTGCGGTGGCAAGAACCAGTCGCCGGCCCTGAGCTGGAATGCCGGCCCGAGCGGAACCCTGAGCTACGCCATCGTCATGCACGATCCGGACGGCCAGAAAGGCGCGGGCGTCGATCACTGGGTTCACTACGGGATCAGGGCCACGACCCGGCAGATTCCGGCCGGTGTCGGAGCCAAATCGGCCCTCGAAGGCGTCGGTGGCACCAACAGCAAAGGCACCACCAGCTACGTCGGCCCGTGCCCACCGGTGGGCGACAGCGCGCACCACTACATCATCCAGATCTACGCCCTGGATCTGGCCCCGGACGCCTTGCCCGCCGGCCTGACCCGCGCCCAGCTGATGGAAAAAATCAAAGGCCACGTGCTGCGCAACAGCAGTGCGGTGCGGCGTTATCACCGCTGAAAAAAATTTCGGCGAGGTTTAACCCGAACTGACAGGGCTGCCCGTCTCAGGGGATGAATGGATAAATTCATCCCCGAGGTCAGCCCCCATGTCCCTTCCTTCCACGCTTCTGCGCCCCCTTGCTGCCAGTGTGTTGCTGGTGGTTGCCGGTTGCGGCGTTTCCTCCAGCCCGGAAACCACCGTCGCGCCGCCTCCGGCGCAGACCGAACTGAAATCTTCCGTGCAGCCTGAAGCGGTCATGGCCGATAGCGCGATGGCCAAACGCAGTGCACTGGCGGCGCCGATCGCCCGTTTTGCACCGATGCCGGCCAGTGAAAGTTATCCACAAGGCTATCGTGACGAACAACGCGAGCAGTACGCCAAGCTGGCCGACAACCCGATCCACAGCGTCGCCGAAACCCCGGTCTCGACCTTCAGCGCCGACGTCGACACCGGCGCCTACGCCAATGTGCGGCGCCTGCTCAATCAGGGTCGACTGCCGCCGGAAGGCGCGGTGCGGCTGGAGGAGATGGTCAATTACTTTCCCTACAACTACGCGTTGCCGAGCGATGGCTCGCCCTTTGGCGTGACTACCGAACTGGCCGCTTCACCGTGGAACCCGCACACCCGCTTGCTGCGTATCGGCATCAAGGCCTTCGACCGCGCGGTGGCGGAACTGGCCCCGGCCAATCTGGTGTTTCTGGTGGATGTGTCCGGCTCGATGGACCGCCGTGAAGGCTTGCCGATGGTCAAAAGCACCCTGAAGTTGCTGGTCGATCAATTGCGCGAGCAGGATCGGGTGTCGCTGGTGGTGTATGCCGGCGAATCCAGAGTGGTACTGGAGCCGACTTCCGGACGGGAAAAGGCGAAAATTCGCACAGCCATCGAGCAGTTGACCGCCGGTGGCTCGACCGCCGGCGCTTCAGGCATCGAGCTGGCTTATCAGATGGCGCAGCAGGCGTTCATCCCCAAAGGCATCAACCGCATCCTGTTGGCCACCGACGGCGACTTCAACGTCGGCATCAGCGACTTCGACAGTCTGAAACAAATGGCTGTGGATAAACGCAAGACCGGGATTTCCCTGACCACTCTGGGTTTCGGTGTGGATAACTACAATGAACACCTGATGGAACAACTGGCCGATGCCGGTGACGGCAACTACGCCTACATCGACAACCTGCGCGAAGCGCGCAAGGTGCTGGTGGATCAACTCGGTTCGACCCTCGCCGTGGTGGCGAAAAACGTCAAATTGCAGGTCGAGTTCAACCCGGCGCAGGTCAGCGAATACCGGTTGCTTGGTTATGAAAACCGCGCGTTGAAGCGTGAGGATTTCAGCAATGACAAGGTCGATGCCGGTGAAATCGGTGCAGGCCATACGGTGACGGCGTTGTATGAAATTGTCCCGACAGGCGAGAAGGGCTGGCTGGAACCGCTGCGTTACGGAAAAACCGATGCAGTGGTTTCCGAGAAGAAAGGAGAATTGGCAATGCTGCGTGTGCGATATCAAAAGCCTGAGGGTGGGAAAAGTCTGCTGATCGAGCGGCCGATTGCCAATCAGGTTGCGCCGGCCAGTGAAGACCTGCGCTTTGCTGCCGCCGTCGCCGCGTTTTCCCAGCAACTCAAGGACGGTCGCTACACTGGCGATTTCAGCCTCAAGGACACCGAAGCCCTGGCCCGAGGTGCCCGTGGCGATGACCGCTTCGGCCTGCGCAACGAGTTCGTGCAACTGGTTGAACTGGCGCAAAGCCTGCGTACCTCCACCGCCTCCAACGTAATCTCCACTGAGCGACGGATTGAATAGTGAGCCGCCTCAAAGTCTTCATCACACAGCTGTTTGCTTCTGCAGACAGCCTTGAGGCCAGCAGCGACGAATCGCTGCTGGCCCGTTATCGCGAGGGTGACGGCAAGGCGTTCGAGATCCTGTACGCGCGCCATCGCCAGAGCCTTTACCGGTTTCTGCTCGGTTTGAGCGGCAAACCGGAACTAGCCGATGAGGTTTTCCAGGAGACCTGGCTGAGCCTGATCCGCAGTGCCAGTCAGCCACAAGGCCGGGCGACCTTTCGTACGTGGTTGTTCCAGATTGCCCGCAATCGCCTGATCGACCACTGGCGCAAACACGGCGCCCGGCAACCGCTGCATGACAGCTACGACGAGCAATTCCACGCCGTCAGCGACGACGCCTCCGATCCCGAACAATTGCTCAACCTCAGCCGCGACAGCCAGCGCCTGGAGAGCGCCCTGCAATCCTTGCCCGCCGACCAGCGCGAAGTGTTCCTGCTGCGCGCTCACGGCGATCTCGACTTGGCGCAAATCGCCAGCCTCACCGAAACACCGCTGGAAACCGTCAAGAGCCGCTTGCGCTACGCCCAGCAAAAACTGCGTCGGCTGCTGGCCGAGGAGGTACTGACATGACGGACGTCCGCCCGACACCCGAAGAGCAACTGCTCAAGCACGTGCGCGAACAGCACAACGCCGAGCCGCCGGCGCATCTTGATGCGCTGATCCTCAACGCCGCCCGCCGAGAAACCCCGGCACCACGGCAGAGCCTGTGGCAACGCTGGCTCAAGGCCTGCCAGCAACCGCGCTACCAGGTGGCCTTTGCCAGTCTGGTCGGCATCGCGCTGATGCTGTCGCTGGTGCAACGCGCGCCGGAACCCGTGGCTCAATACGATTTCGCCCCTGCTGCCAAACCGGCTGCGCCCGTGGCGCGCCAGGAGGCCCGATCGCTGTCGGCTCCCGCCGGCGCACTTTCCGCGCCTGCACCCGCAATGGCTCCCGCGCCAATGGCGGAAATGGCTGCACCGATGCAGAGCGAATCGATCAGCGCCGACACGGCAGACGAAGCCAAGGTCAGCAAGCGCGCCGCCGCCCCGGTCAACGGTCTCGACGAGCAACTGCGCGAAGTCCTGCGCCTGCGCCAGTCCGGCCAGTCGCAAGCGGCCGACAGCCTGTTCAACAACCTGCACAAGCGCTACCCGAACGTGAATCTCGACCTGCGGCTGGAAAAAATCCGCAAGAACTGACCGTATCAGCCATCCGCCATTTGGCATTGACCCGCAAAAACGCGCACTATCGGGTCATTGCCGATGCGCTGGAGGATGCCGTGGCCCAAAAAATCGACCGCATCGCCCAAATGCTCAACTGCCCGGTGAAGGGTGAGGAACTGCGGCGGGCAGTGACGGAGAGTCGCAAGGAGTTTCTTCTGGCCAAGCAGGCCGAAGAGGATCTGGAGGAAGACGTTCTCGATGATGACTTGATCGAGGACGAAGAAGACGATGATGAATACGACGAGTTTGACTGGACGACGGAGTGAGTCGCCAGCCAGCAGGCACAAAAAAGCCCCGGACCTTGCAGTCCGGGGCTTTTTCGTTTTGTTCATGGCGCACCAGGCGGGATTCGAACCCACGACCCCTGCCTTCGGAGGGCAGTACTCTATCCAGCTGAGCTACTGGTGCAGCGGGCGACATCATACCTAGGTCGGCTCGGGGCGTCCATGCCGGGTTTTGGTGCGTATTCTCAGTGCGCATGTCGGTTGAAAAGCACTGCATTCCATAAAGCTGTAACGTCCTGCAAAAGGCTCGCTTGGCGCTTTTGAGAGGCTGTTCTATGGTTTCCCTGCGACCCGAGCTGTTGGTACGTTGATCTGAAATGTTCAGCAATTGCGGCGTTTTTGTTCTTTTTTTCGAACGCCCTATTGTCCTTCAACCCCTTTGAACCTAGGATTCGTTTGAGATTTCAAACGCTCCTTATCCAGGTGCTGAGCCGCACGCGTTTTGAGTCGTGCGCTATTGATGTGCCAGCCCGGTGAATGATTTCCCTGACGGCAGCCTTGCGAGGCGCCTTTCTACAATCATAATTTTGCTCCGCGCCTTGCGCGGTGCTGTTAAGGAAAGCCGACATGCAGCTTAAAGACACCCAGTTGTTCCGCCAGCAAGCCTTCATCGATGGCGCATGGGTCGACGCGGACAGCGGTCAGACGATCAAGGTCAACAACCCGGCCACCGGCGAGATTCTGGGCACCGTGCCGAAGATGGGCGCTGCCGAAACCCGCCGCGCCATCGAAGCCGCCGACAAGGCGTTGCCGGCCTGGCGTGCACTGACCGCCAAGGAGCGTGCAGGCAAGCTGCGTCGCTGGTTCGAACTGATGATCGAGCACCAGGACGACCTCGCTCGCCTGATGACCCTCGAGCAGGGCAAACCACTGGCCGAAGCCAAGGGCGAAATCGTTTACGCCGCTTCGTTCATCGAGTGGTTCGCCGAAGAAGCCAAGCGCATCTACGGTGACGTGATTCCGGGCCACCAGCCGGACAAGCGCCTGATCGTGATCAAACAACCGATCGGCGTTACCGCTGCCATCACCCCGTGGAACTTCCCGGCGGCGATGATCACCCGTAAAGCGGGCCCGGCCCTGGCTGCCGGTTGCACCATGGTGCTCAAGCCTGCTTCGCAAACCCCGTTCTCCGCATTCGCTCTGGCCGAACTGGCCCAGCGCGCCGGCATTCCTAGAGGTGTGTTCAGCGTGGTCTCCGGCAGCGCCGGCGACATCGGCAGCGAGCTGACCAGCAACCCGATCGTGCGCAAACTGTCCTTCACCGGCTCGACCGAAATCGGTCGTCAGCTGATGTCGGAATGCGCCAAGGACATCAAGAAAGTTTCCCTGGAACTGGGCGGCAACGCGCCATTCATCGTGTTCGACGACGCGGACCTGGATAAGGCCGTCGAAGGCGCGATCATTTCCAAGTACCGCAACAACGGCCAGACCTGCGTCTGCGCCAACCGTCTGTACATTCAGGATTCGGTCTACGACGCGTTCGCCGAGAAGCTGAAAGTGGCAGTCGCCAAGCTGAAGATCGGCAACGGTCTGGAAGAAGGCACCACCACGGGTCCGCTGATCGACGAGAAAGCCGTGGCCAAGGTACAAGAGCACATCGCTGACGCGGTGAGCAAAGGCGCAACCGTTCTGGCCGGCGGCAAGCCGATGGAAGGCAACTTCTTCGAGCCGACCATCCTGACCAACGTGCCGAAAGACGCTGCCGTGGCCAAGGAAGAAACCTTCGGTCCGCTGGCGCCGCTCTTCCGCTTCAAAGACGAAGCCGACGTGATCGCAATGTCGAACGACACCGAGTTCGGTCTGGCTTCGTACTTCTACGCTCGCGACCTGGGCCGTGTGTTCCGTGTGGCTGAAGCCCTGGAATACGGCATGGTCGGCGTCAACACCGGGCTGATCTCCAACGAAGTCGCGCCGTTCGGCGGCATCAAGGCCTCGGGCCTGGGCCGTGAAGGCTCCAAGTACGGCATCGAAGATTACCTGGAAATCAAATACCTCTGCCTGGGCATCTAAGCCTCGGTAGAAGATCGCTGTAAACGCAAAGGGCACGAGAGCGCTGTCCCTTTGCGTCGTTTCAAACCGGAATTTTCTCTGCGGCCGGGAACGCCGTGGCAGTCGATCATCGCATGCTGCCACCGCCGATTCCTCCCGCTTTATCCTTGAACCACGCCGCCCGATGAGCGGCGAATGAGGACTGTAATGAGTAAGACTAACGCTGAACTGATGGCCCGTCGTACCGCAGCTGTTCCACGTGGTGTTGGCCAGATTCACCCGATCTTCGCCGAGTCCGCGAAAAACGCGACCGTGACCGACGTTGAAGGTCGTGAATTCATCGACTTCGCTGGCGGTATCGCTGTACTGAACACCGGCCACGTGCACCCGAAAATCATCGCCGCCGTGACCGAGCAGCTGAACAAGCTGACTCACACCTGCTTCCAGGTTCTGGCTTATGAGCCGTACGTTGAGCTGTGCGAGAAAATCAACGCTCGCGTACAGGGCGACTTCGCCAAGAAAACCCTGCTGGTGACCACCGGTTCCGAAGCCGTTGAAAACGCCGTGAAAATCGCTCGTGCCGCCACTGGCCGCGCTGGCGTGATCGCCTTCACCGGCGCTTACCACGGTCGTACCATGATGACCCTGGGCCTGACCGGTAAAGTCGTGCCTTACTCGGCCGGCATGGGCCTGATGCCAGGCGGCATCTTCCGCGCGCTGTACCCGAACGAACTGCACGGCGTGAGCATCGACGACTCGATCGCTTCCATCGAACGCATCTTCAAGAACGACGCCGAGCCGAAAGACATCGCCGCGATCATCATCGAGCCTGTGCAGGGTGAAGGTGGTTTCTACGTCGCGCCGAAGGAGTTCATGAAGCGTCTGCGTGCCCTGTGCGACCAGCACGGCATCCTGCTGATCGCTGACGAAGTGCAGACCGGCGCTGGCCGTACCGGCACTTTCTTCGCCATGGAACAGATGGGTGTTGCTGCCGATCTGACCACCTTCGCCAAATCCATCGCTGGCGGCTTCCCGCTGGCCGGTGTGTGCGGCAAGGCCGAGTACATGGACGCCATCGCTCCAGGCGGCCTGGGCGGCACCTACGCCGGTAGCCCGATCGCTTGCGCCGCGGCCCTGGCCGTGATGGAAGTGTTCGAAGAAGAAAAACTGCTGGACCGCTGCAAAGCTGTCGGCGAGCGTCTGGTCACCGGCCTGAAAGCCATCCAGGCCAAGTACCCGGTGATCGGCGAAGTCCGTGCCCTGGGCGCCATGATCGCGGTCGAGCTGTTCGAAAACGGCGACAGCCACAAGCCAAACCCGACCGCAGTCGCTGCCGTCGTGGCCAAGGCGCGTGACAAGGGCCTGATCCTGCTGTCCTGCGGCACCTACGGCAACGTGCTGCGCGTCCTGGTACCGCTGACCTCGCCGGACGAGCAACTGGACAAAGGCCTGGCGATCATCGAAGAGTGCTTCTCGGAGCTGTAATCCGCAGCACCGTGTGATTGGATCGACAAAAAACCCGCTTCGGCGGGTTTTTTCATGCCTGGAGAAACACGGGCGCGGATTTCAGGTTGTACCGAAACGCCAGCATTGGCTAAGGTTCAAGCATTGCAAGGGAGGGCGAGCATGACGGCCGTCGATTTACCCGCTGTACCGAGAGTCCTGATTGCCGAGGCCGACCCGTGGTCTCGTGACCTGCTCAAACAAGTGTTGCTGAATGTGCGCTGCGATGCGCGGCTGGACTTGTGCGCCGATGGCCAGGAGGCGATGTCGCTGCTCAGCGAAGTCCCCTATGACCTGGCGATCGTCGACTGGGAGTTGCCCGGCGTCGATGGCTTGAGCGTGTTACGCAGTGTCCGCCAGCGCAAACGCAATCCGCCGCTGCCGTTCATTCTGATGAGCAGTCGCAACGACAGCGCCAGCGTGCGCGAAGCCCTGCCGCTGGCGCCGACCGCCTACCTGGCCAAACCCCTGAACATGGAAAGCCTGACCGAGCGTTTGCAGGGATTGCTGCTGAATGCCGGCGAAGAAGTGTTCTGTGAAGTACCGGCGCTGGCGCCGGGCATGACCCTCTCGGTTTTCCTCGAACGTCGCCGCGAGCAGGCCGACGGCGCACCGCTGATGACTGACGTGCAGGTGGCGGTCAAACGCAGCCTCAACCCCAACGGCCTGGACCTGAAGCTGCTGGAAGAGGAAATTCGCACCGATCCGCAGATCACCGCCGTGTTGATTGCCGCCGCCAACAGCGCCGCTCAGCATCATGGCGCGCCAGTGCAGACTCTGGCGCAGGCGCTGCATCGACTGGGCACCGGGCAGAGCATGAACCTGATTCTTGGCCTGGCACTCAAGCGCAGTGCCCGACTGAGCGACCCGTGTCTGGCCGACTACGCCGAGCGCTATTGGGGCCTGTCACTGCACACTGCCGAGTACGCCCGCACCTTGGCGCGGCTGCTCGATCTGGATCAGGAGCGCTGCTACTGCGCCGGCATGCTCCATCGCCTCGGCGATCTGGCGTTGCTGCGATGTCTGCAGGAATGGAAGCAGGCCGGCGGCGAGTTGGACGAGCTGGAGGAAGTCGGCGATGCGCTGGCCGAATTCGGTGCGGCGTACGGTTCGGCGTTGCGCACTCGCTGGCGCCTGCCGCTGGAACTGCGCGAGCTGATTGCCTCGGTCTATCAGCTCGGGGGCGGGGTGTACTCCCGAGAGGCGCTGGTGATGAACATGGCGGCGCAGATGGCGCGGCTGACCGAGCATGAGGGCGTTGAGGAGCTGGCGAAGAGCCGCACGGCGCGCTTGCTCAAAATCGGCTTGCCGGAGCTGATGCGGATGCGCAAATAGCGGCTTGATTGCGCATCCGCTCTTGAATCAGGCGGAAATGATCCGGTTCTTGCCCTGCCGTTTGGCCTCGTACATCGCCGCGTCTGCGCGGGCGAACAGGGTGTCGAGGCTTTCATCTTCCGGGGTAAGGCTGGTCAGGCCCTGGCTGACGGTGATGCCGAACGTCTGATCACCGTGGTTGAAGTTCAAGCGCTGAATTTCCCGTTGCAGCCGTTCGGCCACCTGCATCGCCATGTCCGGCGCACAGCCCGGGAAAACCGCAGCAAACTCTTCACCGCCAATCCGCCCGAACAGGTCGCCCCGGCGTAACGAGGCACGACCGCATTCGGCGATTCGTTGCAGCACGTTGTCGCCTTCCGGGTGGCCGTAGGTGTCGTTGATCACTTTGAAGTCATCGATGTCCAGCAGCAGGAACGCCATTTGCGCACCTTGCAGGCGGGCTTGTTCAAATTCCCGGTGGGCGCATTCGAAGAAGTGCCGGCGATTGCTGCTCTGGGTCAGCACGTCGGTGGTGGCCAGTCGCTGGAGCTCGGTTTCCATCTGCTTCTTGTCGGTGATGTCTTCGGCGATGCCGACGATGATCACCGGTTGCCCTGGTTCGTCCTGACGGTTTATGAAGCACTTGTCGCTGATCCAGCGCACCTGGCCGTCGGCGGCGATGATCCGGTATTCGCGGTCTTCCACGGCGCCTTTGTGCAGCACTTCGGCGAGGCTGCGTTCGGCGTATTCCAGATCGTCCGGATAGATGCTGTCGCGCCACTGGTTGTAGTCGGCCAGCAGCAGGGCGGCGGAGCGGCCGAAAATCCGTTCGTAGGCGGGGCTGACGTACAGCACCTGACGGGTTTCCCAGTTGAAGGCCCAAAGCACGGCGTTGACGCTGACCAGCAGCGAACTGAACAGCTGCTCGCGTTCGCTAAGCCGGGCGACTTCGCCCTGGGCGTGCATCAATGCCATCAGGGTTTGCGCGGCCTCGGGCCACTGGGGAGGGGATGAGTCTTTTTGATTGTTGTTGACCATCGACACGAATCTCAAAGGGCGTGCCGGGAAGTCGACAACGGCCACGGGAAAGCCCGCCGGGGGTGGCGAAGTGTCTTTGAGATAGGGGAACGGGGGTGAAGTTCCGAAGGGTGCGCCCGGGAATGGGGCGCACCGATCAACGGCATCAGACGGCTGTTGGGCGCAGCGAGTAGGTTTTCAACTGGTCGGCGAATTCACGCAAGGACTGGATGCCACTGGCCTCGGCCTCGTGTACCCATTCCTTGATGGCGGCGAGCATGTCGTGGCCATTTGCGCTGGTCTTGACCCAGATCTGCTGCAGGGCCAGACGTTTCTCGTAGATTACCTTCAGCGCCTGGCTGTGCTCGAGCATGTTCTGGATGCGCGCGTGGTGGCGATCTTCCAGCAGGCTGGTTTCACGGGAAAGCAGACGCTTGGCCCGGTGGAACTGGTGGCGTACCGAATGATCGACCTTGGCCAGTTCCTGTTTGACCAGCGGGCCAATCACCAGCTTGCGGTACTGGGCCATGATCTGGAAGCGGTTGTTGAGGATCGCCATGGCGGTGTCCATGTCCAGGCTGCCCTTGCCTTCGACGCGGTGGGCGATCGGGGCGACCCGTTGCACCTTGGCCAGACGCAGGAAGCTGAAGACCTGGATCCACGCCCAGCCGAGGTCGAACTCCCACTTCTTGACCGACAGCTTGGCCGAGTTGGGGTAGGTGTGATGGTTGTTGTGCAGTTCTTCGCCGCCGATCAGGATGCCCCATGGCACCAGATTGGTCGCCGCGTCGCGGCATTCGAAGTTGCGGTAGCCGACGGCATGGCCGAGACCGTTGACCACACCGGCCGCCCAGACCGGAATCCACATCATCTGGATTGCCCAGATGGTGATGCCGATGGTGCCGAACAGCAGCAGGTCGACGACGGCCATGATCGCCACGCCCAGCAGCCGGTAACGGCTGTAGAGGTTGCGCTCGATCCAGTCTTCGGGGCAGTTCTTGCCGTAGATGCGCAGGGTTTCCGGGTTCTGCGCTTCTTCGCGGTACAGCTCGGCACCTTTGCGCAGGACCGTGGACAGACCCTTGACGACCGGACTGTGCGGGTCATCTTCGGTTTCGCATTTGGCGTGGTGTTTGCGGTGGATGGCGGTCCACTCGCGGGTGTTCTGCGCCGTGGTCAGCCACAGCCAGAAACGGAAGAAATGCTTCAGCCCGGCATTCAGCTCCAGGGAGCGATGGGCCGAGTAGCGGTGCAAGTAGACCGTGACGGCAACGATCGTCACGTGGGTCATCACCAGGGTGACGGCGACCAGCGACCAGGCCGACAAGCCAAGAAAACCTTCGTACCACATAGGCTATAGGGCCCTCGATAAAGAAAAAACAGCCGTTGCATTATCACCAAGCACACAGATAAAACCAGTCGCCCTTTCAGATAAGAGATGGCTGGATGTTTCTTGACCTATAATCCCGACATTTTTGTAGGGACATGGACGGCCGAATGTCTGCCACTTACCGCGATGCCTTGCGTGCAGCGCTGCTTTACCTGGTCCTTGCCGTGGTCTGGCTGCAAGGTACTGGTTATTTATTGAACAGTTTCTTCGATAGCTCTGACGAGTTGCTGCGCTGGCAACTGATCAACGGCTACCTGTTCGTGGCGCTCAGCGCCGGGTTGATCTTCCTGGCCCGGGCGCGGCTGTTCGAATGCCTGGGCATCGGCGCCCGATTGCGTGAACGCCAGGCGGATCGCGAACGCCTGCGTCAGGCCGCTGCGGTATTCGATTGCACCCGCGAAGGCGTGCTGGTCACGGACCGGCAGGGGCTGATCGTGCACGTCAATCGCGCCTTCATGGAAATCACCGGTTATCAGCGCGAGGAAGTCATTGGCCAGCAGCCCAGCCTGTTCAAGTCCGGGCACCATCCGCCGGGGTTCTATCAGGCGATGTTCGCCACCTTGCAGGCCAAGGACGAGTGGAGCGGCGAGATCTGGAACCGGCGTAAAAGCGGCGAGATCTACCCGCAGTGGCAGACGATCCGGGTGATCCGCGACGAAGACGGTCGGCTCAGCCACTACGTCGCGGTGTTTTCCGACATCAGCGCGATCAAGGATTCCGAGCACGAACTCAAGCATCTGGCCCACCACGATCCGCTGACCGACCTGCCCAACCGCCTGCTGTTCAGCGACCGCGCCGAACAGGCGCTGGCGTCGGCGCAGACCCACAAGCGCGGTTGCGCGCTGCTGATGATCGATCTGGACCATTTCAAACTGATCAACGACAGTCTCGGCCACACTATCGGTGACCGTTTGCTCAAGGCGGTCGCCGCGCGTTTGCAGGCGTTGTTCGGGCCGGGCATCACCCTGGCGCGGCTGGGCGGCGACGAGTTCGCGGTCCTGCTGGAAAGTTGTCCACAGCCGGCGCAGGCGGCGGCGCTGGCCCAACGTATTCTCGATGCGCTCAAGGAGCCGTTCTGTCTCGACGGCCATGAACTGTTCATCAATGCCAGCCTCGGCATCAGCCTGTTTCCCAGCGATGCGTTGAGCGCCGAGCAGCTGTTGCGCAACGCCGATGCGGCGCTGTTCAAGGCCAAGAGCAGTGGCCGTAACGGTTACGCGCTGTACACCGAAGAACTCACGGCCCACGCCCAGCAGCGGGTCGAAATCGCCTTCGAATTACGCCGCGCGCTGGAACAGCAGGAGCTGCGGGTCTACTACCAACCGGTACACGACCTGAAAACCAGTCGCCTGATCGGCGTCGAAGCGCTGGTGCGCTGGGAACATCCGCAACGTGGCCTGGTGTCGCCGGCGGAGTTCATCCCGATTGCCGAACGCACCGGGCTGATCTCGGAAATCGACGCCTGGGTCATGCAGCAGGCCTGCCGGCAGATGTGCCAATGGCAGCAGGCCGGAGTAGTGCTGTCGTTCGTTGCAGTGAACGTGTCGTCACGATTGTTCGCCCGTCGCGAGTTGTACGAGCAGGTTGCGCAGGTGCTGCACGAGACCGGTCTGGACCCGGCCTATCTGGAATTGGAAGTCACCGAAAGCGCGGTCATGGACGATCCGGAGGTCGCGCTGGAGCAGATGCATCGTCTGCGCGAGCTGGGCATTCGTCTGGCCATCGACGACTTCGGCACCGGTTATTCGTCGTTGCTGCGGCTCAAGCGCCTGCCGGTGCAAAAGCTCAAGATCGATCAGGGATTCGTCGCCGGCCTGCCGTGGGACGAGGACGACGCGGCGATCGTCCGGGTGATCATCGCCCTGGCCCGCAGCATGGGTATGCAGGTGCACGCCGAGGGCATCGAGCAGGCGGAACAGGCGGCGTTCCTGCTGGGCCAGGCCTGTGATCTGGGGCAGGGCTACTGGTTCGGGCGGCCGGTTCCGGAAGCGCAAATCGACTGGAATCGGGCGCCCTTGATCGGTTAAGGGCGGCCTGCGGCGGGTTTGTCGGCGGGCAAATCCGCCGCAAACCCTTGCTGCATCACATAATGTTTTCCAGTTATATAAACATTCTTAAATAGTCTTTTTAAGAATATCCAAAGCTCTCTTATATTGCTCCCACGCCGAACGCAGTGCCGCCCACTGCCAGGCATATCCCATACAAAGGAGCAGCACCATGAGCGCATCCCTGCGTAGCGTTGACGGTCAGGACGAAAGCACCATCTTGCGCGAAATCCAGAGCGCCTTGCGCGACCTGCGTTTCGGCGCGGTGGAAATCACTGTGCATAACGCCCAGGTGGTCCAGATCGAACGCAAAGAGAAATTCCGTCTGCAGCAACCGGGTAACAAACCGGCCTGATTCGTAGTCTGCGGCAGCTCCTGCGGTGAGCTGTTGGCAGAAGCTGCCACAGGCTGCGGTCGTTGAATGAGCAACCCGATTCCAGCAATCCATAAGAAAAAGCCACCACCAAGAATTCCAGGAGCTTTCACCATGTCGTCGATTCGCCGTTACGCTTTGGCCGCCCTGGCCAGTGCTGTGTTTGCCGGTTCCGCGGTTGCCAAGGATTACGAACTGCTCAACGTGTCGTATGACCCGACGCGCGAGCTGTATCAGGATTACAACGCCGAGTTCGTGAAGTACTGGCAGTCGGAGCACGCCGGCGACACCGTGAAAATCCAGCAATCCCACGGCGGTTCGGGCAAGCAGGGCCGTGCGGTGATCGACGGTCTGCGCGCTGACGTCGTGACCCTGGCCCTGGCCGGCGACATCGACGAAATCGCCAAACTCGGCAAGACCCTGCCGGCCGACTGGCAGAAGCGTCTGCCGGACGCCAGCACTCCTTACACTTCGACCATCGTTTTCCTGGTGCGCAAGGGCAACCCGAAAGGCATCAAGGACTGGGGCGATCTGATCAAGAACGACGTCTCGGTGATTACCCCGAACCCGAAAACCTCCGGCGGTGCACGCTGGAACTTCCTCGCCGCGTGGGCCTACGGCCTGAAAGCCAACGGCGGCAACGAAGCCAAAGCCAAGGAATACGTACAGACCCTGTTCAAGCACGTTCCAGTTCTGGACACTGGCGCCCGTGGCTCGACCATCACCTTCGTCAACAACGGTCAGGGTGACGTGTTGCTGGCCTGGGAAAACGAAGCCTTCCTGGCGCTGAAAGAAGACGGCGGCAAGGACAAGTTCGACATCGTCGTGCCTTCGCTGTCGATCCTCGCCGAACCACCGGTGGCGGTGGTCGACAAGAACGCCGAGAAGAAGGGCAACGAGCAGATCGCCGAAGCCTACCTCAAGCACCTGTACAGCCCGGCCGGCCAGGAAATCGCGGCGAAGAACTTCTACCGCCCGCGTGACAAGGACGTGGCAGCCAAGTACGCCCAGCAGTTCCCGAAACTGGAGCTGGTGACCATCGACAAGGACTTCGGCGGCTGGAAAACCGCACAGCCGAAATTCTTCAACGACGGAGGCGTGTTCGACCAGATCTATCAGGCGCAGTAAGTTTCAATAGCCTAAAACGAGCCCCGGATTTATGTTCGGGGCTTTGCGCGTTCTCAAACCAAGGACTTTTATGTCGCGTCGTATCTCCCCCGTCATACCCGGCTTCGGGCTGACGCTGGGCTACACCTTGGTGTACCTCAGCCTGATTGTGCTTATCCCGCTGGCGGCGATGTTCGTCCACGCCGCCCAACTCACCTGGGATCAGTTCTGGACGATCATCTCCGCGCCCCGCGTTCTCGCCGCATTGAAGCTGAGCTTCGGCACCGCGCTGTGCGCCGCGATCATCAACGGCATCATCGGCACGTTGCTGGCCTGGGTGCTGGTGCGCTACACGTTCCCGGGACGCAAGGTGATCGACGCGATGATCGATCTGCCGTTCGCCCTGCCGACCGCCGTGGCCGGTATTGCGCTGACGGCGCTGTACACGCCGACCGGGCTGGTCGGGCAGTTCGCCGCTGACCTCGGTTTCAAGATCGCCTACACCCCGCTCGGGATCACGTTGGCGCTAACCTTCGTGACCCTGCCGTTCGTGGTGCGCACGGTGCAGCCGGTGCTGGCCGACATCCCGCGTGAAGTCGAAGAAGCCGCGGCGTGCCTCGGTGCCAAACCATTGCAGGTGTTCCGTCACATCCTGCTGCCGGCGCTGTTGCCGGCCTGGCTGACCGGTTTTGCACTGGCGTTTGCCCGTGGCGTCGGCGAGTACGGTTCGGTGATTTTCATCGCCGGCAACATGCCGATGAAAACCGAGATCCTGCCGCTGCTGATCATGGTCAAGCTCGACCAGTACGATTACACCGGCGCTACCTCCATCGGCGTGTTGATGCTGGTGGTTTCCTTCGTCCTGTTGCTGCTGATCAACTTGCTGCAGCGGCGCATCGAAACCCCATAAGGAGGCGCGAACCATGTCCCAATCGTCTATTGCGGCCGCTTCCTCGGCCAACGCCGCCCGCCGTGGCAGTGCCACTTCGCGGCGGATCCTGATCGGCCTCGGCTGGCTGATTTTCTTCCTGTTTCTGCTGCTGCCGCTGTTCATCGTGGTGTCCCAGGGATTGAAGAACGGCCTCGGCGCGTTCTTCACTGCGATCTTTGAACCGGATGCCTTGTCGGCGTTGAAACTCACCGTGATCGCGGTGCTGGTGTCGGTGCCGCTGAACCTGGTGTTCGGTGTCAGCGCCGCGTGGTGCGTGAGCAAGTACTCGTTCCGCGGCAAGAGCATGCTGGTGACGCTGATCGACCTGCCGTTTTCGGTATCGCCGGTGATCGCCGGTCTGGTCTACGTGTTGATGTTCGGCGCCCAGGGCCTGTTCGGGCCGTGGCTGCAGGATCACGACATCCAGATCGTCTTCGCCCTGCCGGGCATCGTGCTGGCGACGATCTTCGTCACTGTGCCGTTCGTGGCCCGTGAGCTGATCCCGCTGATGCAGGAACAAGGCACTCAGGAGGAGGAAGCCGCGCGTCTGCTAGGCGCCAATGGCTGGCAGATGTTCTGGCACGTGACCGTCCCCAACATCAAATGGGGCCTGATCTATGGCGTGGTGCTGTGTACCGCGCGGGCCATGGGTGAGTTCGGTGCGGTGTCGGTGGTCTCCGGGCACATTCGCGGGGTGACCAACACCTTGCCGCTGCACGTCGAGATCCTCTACAACGAATACAACCACGTGGCCGCGTTCGCCGTGGCGAGCCTGTTGCTGATCCTGGCGCTCTTCATCCTGCTGCTCAAGCAGTGGAGCGAAAACCGTATCAACCGCCTGCGCGCCAGCGCCGCGGAGGAATAATTCATGTCGATCGAAGTGCGTAACGTCAGCAAGAATTTCAATGCGTTCAAGGCGCTGGACAACATCAGCCTGGACATCCACAGCGGTGAACTGGTAGCGCTGCTCGGCCCGTCGGGCTGCGGCAAGACCACGTTGCTGCGCATTATTGCCGGTCTGGAAACTCCGGATAACGGCAACATCGTGTTCCACGGCGAAGACGTATCCGGCCACGACGTGCGGGATCGCAATGTCGGTTTCGTGTTCCAGCATTACGCTTTGTTCCGCCACATGACGGTGTTCGACAACGTCGCGTTCGGCCTGCGCATGAAGCCGAAGAACCAGCGCCCGACTGAAAGCCAGATCGCGACCAAGGTCCACGAGCTGCTGAACATGGTGCAACTGGACTGGCTGTCGGATCGTTATCCGGAGCAACTGTCCGGCGGCCAGCGTCAGCGTATCGCCCTGGCCCGCGCCTTGGCGGTGGAGCCGAAAGTGCTGCTGCTCGATGAGCCGTTCGGCGCCCTCGACGCCAAGGTGCGTAAAGAGCTGCGCCGCTGGCTGGCGCGCCTGCACGAAGACATCAACCTGACCTCGGTGTTCGTGACCCACGACCAGGAAGAGGCGATGGAAGTGGCCGACCGCATCGTGGTGATGAACAAGGGTGTGATCGAGCAGATCGGTTCACCGGGCGATGTCTACGAAAACCCGGCCAGCGATTTCGTCTATCACTTCCTCGGCGATTCGAACCGCCTGCATCTGGGCGATGACAATCACGTGCTGTTCCGTCCGCACGAAGTATCGCTGTCGCGGCATGAGCTGGAGGATCACCACGCCGCTGAAGTCCGCGATATCCGGCCGCTGGGCGCGACCACGCGGGTGACGTTGAAGGTTGAGGGGCAGAGCGATCTGATCGAGGCGGAAGTGGTGAAGGACCACGACAGCCTGACCGGTTTGGCGAAAGGTGAGACGTTGTTCTTCAAGCCGAAGGTCTGGCAGAAAGTCGCCAACGTTTGATCTCGCTCGTTCCCACGCTCTGCGTGGGAACGCCGCTATGGACGCTCCGCATCCACTGTGACGCGGAGCGTCACGGGATTCATTCCCACGCAGAGCGTGGGAACGAGCGAGCCGGGCAGTGGTTCAGACAGCCGCACGATTCGGATTGACCCGCACCACACCCGCCCGCGCCTCGATCTGCTCTTTCAGCTCATGCCGCATCCCGAGCATGAACGCCAGCTCGGCCACCACAAACAGCGGCCCGACAATCAGTCCGCTCAAGTCATCGACAAACGCCGGTTTGCGTCCTTCATAGTGGTGCCCGACAAACTGGATCACCCAGCCGATCACGAACATCGCCAGACCGCTGCTGAGCCAGACCATGGTGCTCTGCTGCGCCAGGGCATGCCCGGCCCAGACCGACAGCCCCATCAACACGGTCATCAGAACCCCGAGCTTCAGCTCCAGACGCAGGTAAAACCAAGCCGAAGCGAGGGCGGCAATCACCGCCGGGGAAACCCACAATCCGCCCACCGACCATTCCGGCCGCGACAACAGCACGGCCACTGCCACCACAATCAACGGAATCCCCATAAAGTGGCTGGCGATGTTGCGCGGGTCACGGTGGTAAGCGGCGTATTGACTCAAATGATCGACGAGGCTTTTCATTGTTGTTCCTCCTGTAGGGTGATCGAATCATGCCCCGGGTTCACGGCTCGCTCTGTCAGGCAGGCGACAATCTTTAGGAGAACGCATGGATAAGGTCTGGCGCGAGCGCCTGTTGATCGGGCAATGGTTCAGTCATCTGCCTTCGTCCTTTCAGGATAGTCTGCTGGCGGCGGCCCGGGAGCGGCGGCTGGCGGCGGGGCAGCGCTTGTTCCAGCGCGGCGATGCGCCATGCGGCCTGTACGCGGTGCTCGACGGCGCGGTACGCATCGGCGCGGTCAGCGAGCAGGGCAAGGAGGCGTTGCTGAGCCTGGTGGAGGCGCCGCACTGGTTCGGCGAAATCTGCCTGTTCGATGGCCAGCCCCGCACGCATGACGCTTACGCGGTCGGGCCTTGCACCCTGCTCAACATTCCCCAGGCCACGCTGCTTAAACTGCTCGACGAGCAACCCGTCTACTGGCGCCATCTCGCTCTGTTGATGAGCCACAAGCTGCGCCTGACCTTCATCAACCTCGAACAGCTGAGCCTGCTGCCGGCCCCGGCGCGACTGGCCCATCGCTTGCTGATGATCGCCGAAGGCTACGGCGAACTCGACCCACCACGCCGGGTGCTGCAACTGCCTCAAGAGCAACTGGCGTCGATGCTGTCGCTGTCGCGGCAGACCACCAACCAGATCCTCAAGGACTTGAAAGATCAGGGAGTTATTGGTCTCGGCTATGGGGAAATCGAGATTCTGGACATGGAAAAACTGCGTGCCACCTGTCAGATCTGACAGTGGTGGGCTCCTATTGGGCGGTGTACAACAAGTGTGTCAAATACGACCGCCCAAGGAGTTGGAACCGATGAACAGTAAAGCTACCGGCACCGCTGATTACTCTAACCTCCCTATCAATAAAAGCGTCCCCGCACCAGTCGTTGTCAAACCCCAAGGTGACGTCAACAACCCGGTTGAATTTTCGGGTACTGGTCTGGCTGGGTGGTGGGTATGGATCATGAAAGTTCCGATTGATGGTGACTCGTTTGCTTCAACTCAAGTCGGCCCGGATGGTATTTGGTCTGTGAAAGAGAAACTGCTTGCAGCTGAATATGAGGCTTTCGCTGTGCAGACGGATAATCGTGAAAGGTCTGATTGGAGCCCGTTTTTCAAGTTCAAGGTCGAATAAGGACGCACCAGCCGCAAGCTGATTTCCAACCCTGCCGCACTGGGACGGTTAGTGAAGTAGAAAGCCCCTGAACATTCAACATTGCTGTCGATGGGCAGGGGCTTTTTTGAGGAGTCTGTTTGAGTTACGAACCGCGATAAGTGGAGAAACCATACGGGCTCAGCAGCAACGGAATGTGATAGTGCTGATCCGTCTGCTTCACTTGAAAGATCACCGGAATCTCCGGAAAAAACGTCTCGTGCTTCGTCTTCTCGAAGTACTCGCCTGTCTTGAATACCACCCGATATTCACCCGCCTCGAACGTTTTGTTCGCCGGGAACAGTTCGGCGATCCGCCCCTGTTCATTGGTGGTGCCCTGCGCCAGCGGCTGCCAGTCCTGGCCGACATGGCGCTCCAGCGTCACGTTGATGCCCGGCGATGGCAGGCCGTTTTCCAGATTGAGTACATGCACGCTCAGCGGATTGCCGGCGGCCAGCGCCAGGCTCGAAAAAGCGCTCAGGCCGAGCGCGGCAAAAGTCATGCGCAGTGGGGTCATGGTGATGCTCCTGGGTTCAAATACGGTTGATGGAAAGGCCGACGATGTCGGCAGCCTTGATCGCGCAGTTCTCGTCTTGCTCGCCGCCGCCGGAACCGGCCACGCCCATGGCGCCGACCAGTTCCTTGCCAGCGAACAGAGGGATGCCGCCGCCGAGCAAAAGCAGCTCGTCGAGGGTGTTGAGGTTGGCGGTTTCCGGGTTGCTGCGGGCGCGCTCGGCGAACAACCGGGTCGGGGTTTTCGTCGACAGCGCGGTGTAGGCCTTGCGTTGGCTGGCGACGGTGTTGTGCGGGCCGATACCGTCGCCGCGCAGGGTCACCAACAGGTTGCCGCCACGGTCGAGCACCGATACCGTGCCGGTGCAGTTTTCCAGCGCTGTGTCGGCCAGCAGCCGTGCGGTTTTCAGATCGAGATCGGCGTGACGGGGTAGCTCAGGCGCGGCGATTGCGGCAGTGCCGAGGCCGATTGCCAGGCTGGCAACCAAGTATTTAGCGGACATGGGTAGGCTCCAGAAGCGAAGGCCGCCACCTTATCCGCCGGTCCCCGTCGAAACCTCGTCAGCCGGATTACAAGTTTGTAATGGGCAACGCCGCCGAAGGAGCCTAGCCTGTGCCTCTGATCAATCGAGGTGTGCCATGCGTTTGCTGGTCGTAGAAGATGAAGCCAAAACTGCGAATTTCCTCGCCAAAGGGCTGGGCGAGTCGGGTTTTGCCGTGGATGTGGCGCTCAATGGTCTCGACGGGCGCTACTTCATCGAGCAGCAGGAATATGACCTGATCATCCTCGACGTGATGTTGCCGGGCCTCAACGGCTGGCAATTGCTGCAGTTGATCCGCCAGCGCGGCGCCACGCCGGTGCTGTTCCTGACGGCGAAGGACGCTATCGAAGACCGCGTGCGTGGCCTCGAACTGGGGGCGGATGACTATTTGCTCAAGCCATTCGCCTTCGCCGAACTGCTGGCGCGGGTGCGCACGTTGTTGCGGCGCGGGCCGATGCGCGAGGCCGAGTCGTACAGCATCGCTGACCTGGAAATCGACGTGCTGCGCCGCCGGGTCAGCCGTGGCGGCCAGCGCATCGCCCTGACCAACAAGGAATTCGCCCTCCTGCATTTGCTCGCCAGCCGACAGGGTGAAGTGCTGTCGCGCACGCTGATTGCTTCGCAGGTGTGGAACCTGAATTTCGACAGCGACACCAACATGGTCGAAGTCGCGGTGCGTCGGCTGCGTTCGAAAGTCGATGATCCGTACATGCCCAAACTGATCCACACCGTGCGCGGGGTCGGCTATCAACTCGAAGCGCCCGACGATGCGCGCTAGATCCATCGCCTGGCGCCTGGCTCTGGCGTTCGCTGCCGTCTGCGCGCTGGTACTCAGCGCGATTGGCGTGTTCCTGTATCGCTCGCTGGCCTCGGAAATCGCCTGGCGCGACGACATGGCGTTGCTCGGTCGCCTGGAACAGGTGCGCGCGCTGCTCGCCGACAGTGACAGCCTCGACGCCTTGCAGGCACGGCCACGGTTGTACCAGAACATGCTCGGCAACCTCGACAGTCTGCTGCTGGTGCAACGCGCGGACGGCTCGAACGTAATCACGATCAATCCTCGCCAACGTGCACTGCCTGCGGTGCAGGCCATCCCCCGGGATCAACCGCCGCAACGCAGCGATGTGCTGACCTGGCAGGCGGCGGACGGTGTCGAACTGGCCCTGTTGTCAGGACAGGCCCAAGGGCCGAACGGCGAAGCGCTGACCGTGATCGCCGGCAAGGTCTTGAGCGAGCGCGAGCAGATGCTCGGCAGCTATCGCCTGCGCTTGTATCTGGCCGTCGGCCTGGGTGCCGTGCTCGCCTTCACGCTGGGCCTGGTGCTGTTGCGCCGTGGTTTGCGGCCTCTGCGCAAGCTGAGTGAAGCGCTGCGCGGCATCGACCTGCGCAGCCTCGACCAACGCGTCCCCACCGCCGGCACGCCAGCGGAATTACTGGAGCCGGTGCACGCGCTGAACGGCATGCTGGTGCGGCTGGACGACGGCTTCCAGCGCCTCTCACAGTTTTCCGCCGACCTCGCCCATGAAATCCGCACGCCGCTGCACACCTTGCTCGCAAGCAACGGCCAGGCACTGAATTATCCGCGCAGCAGCACCGAGTATCAGGAAGTGCTGGCGTCGAACATGGAAGAGTTCGAACGGCTCAAGCGCATGGCCGAAAACCTGATGTTTCTCGCCCGCGCCGAGCAGGCTGAGCGAGCGCTCGATCTGCGCCCGCTGGAGCTGCACCAAATCGGCGAAGAGTTGTGCGACTACTTCGAAGCTCTGGCCGATGACCGGGAAATCCGCCTCGAAAACACGTTCAGCGGAGAGTTGCTGGCGGATCAGCAACTGCTGCAACGCGCCTTGGGCAATCTGTTGGCCAACGCCGTACGCCATGCCGATGCCGGCTCGGTCATCAGCCTGCGCCGACGCGATGAGCCAGGCCTGTGCTGGCTGCAAGTGCACAACCTCGGCCCGGTCATCGCGGATGAGCATCTGGGCAAACTGTTCGACCGCTTCTACCGCGTCGACCCGTCCCGCGCGGAGCCAGGAGACTCCGGCGGATTGGGACTGGCAATCGTGCAGTCGATCATGCAGTTGCATGGGGGGCGGGTGCGGGTCAGCAGTGATGCAACGGGTACGGTTTTTGAGCTTGGATTTGCAGCGATCTGAATGGCTTCTTCGCGGGCAAGCCCGCTCCCACAGTAGTCGAGGTGTGACGCGGATTTTTGTACGCCCCAATCCTTGTGGGAGCGGGCTTGCCCGCGAAGAGGCTGGTCGATTCAGAACAAATTCCAACCCCTTCAGCGCAACTGATCCCGAAACTGCCCCGGCGTCATCCCCGTCCAGCGCTTGAACGCGCGGCTGAAGCTGCTGGTATCGGCAAATCCCAACAGATAACTGACCTCGCTCAGCGAGCATTGCGGATCGCGCAGGTGCAGCAGCGCGAGGTTTTCGCGGCTTTCATTCAGCAGGGTGTCGAAGCGACAACCCTCGTCCGCCAGGTGCCGTTGCAGGCTGCGCAGGCTCAGGTGCAGGGTCTGGGCGATGCGTTCGGCGCTGGGTTCGCCTTCGGGCAGTTGTTCTTCGATGGCGTCGCGTACCTTGCGCTCCCAGGTCAGCGGCTTGAGTTGGGCGAGGGTGCGTTTGAGCACTGCTTCGTTGTGCTCGGCCAGTTCCGGGTTGGCGTCGTCGAGGTGGCTGTCGAAGTCGGCGAGGGCGAATTCGATGCGGTCTTCTTCGGCGGAAAAATGCACCGGCGAGCGGAACACCTTGTGCCATTGATGCGCATCGATCGGTTCCGGGCGGCGCAGGTACACCGCCAGTGGTGCGTAGTCGCGACCCAGGCGATTGCGGCAGGTGCGCACGTAGATGGCGGCAAAGGCGTCGATGGCTTCGAAGGCGGGGGCCGGGTTGCCGGCCGGGATTTTCAGGCGAAAGCGGTAGCGGTCCTCGGTGCGGGTCAGCTCCAGTTCCAGCGCGTCGCTGACCACCTGGTGATAACGCACGATCCGCTCGAACACTTCCCGCAGGCTGCCGCTGGCCACTAACGCATAGCCCAGTGCGTGAAAGGTGGTGGGGCTGACGAACCGCGACACCCGCAAGCCGATTGCCGGATCGCCGCTGACCTGCACCGCGATTTCCCACAGACGCGTGGTGGCGGACAACGGATAGCGGGCGTTCGGGTCGTCCATCAGTTGCGGATCGAGCCCGGCCTGCTGACACAGGGCAGTGCTGTCCAGCCCCAGCGCGTCGAGTTGCTTGCGCAGGGCACGGGTCCAGCTAGCGAGAGAAGTCGGTTCCTTCATGCTGATTGGCGCTTCCGGTCAACAGGTTGGCGTTCTCGGCTACCGCGTTTGGAGTCCGCGCGGGGCAGGATGCGAACATCAATAACCAGAGGATGGAAGCATGGACCGTACTTCTGCAAGTCCCCAGCGACACAATGCTGCCCAGCGATCAGCGCATATTCGCGAAGTGGTGCTGGCCAAGGGCGTGGAACTGCGCGAGCGCTACCCGATTCTCAAGCATCAGGATGCACTCGGCGCCGGGATTCTCGCCTTTGCTCTGGCCGGAATGATCGGTTCGGCAGCGCTCTATATCAGCGGGCACCTGGCGTGGTGGGTATGCCTGTTGCTCAACGCGTTTTTCGCTTCGCTGACCCACGAACTCGAACACGACCTGATCCACAGCATGTATTTCCGCAAACAGCGCGTGCCGCACAACCTGATGATGGGCCTGGTATGGCTGGCGCGGCCGAGCACGATCAACCCGTGGATCCGCCGCCATCTGCACCTCAATCATCACAAGGTGTCCGGTACCGAAACCGACATGGAAGAACGGGCGATCACCAATGGCGAGCCTTGGGGTTTCGCGCGGTTGCTGATGGTCGGCGACAACGTGATGTCAGCGTTCATCCGCATGCTGCGGGCCAAGACCTGGGCGCACAAGTTCAGCATTATCAAACGCACGCTGAAGGTGTACGCACCGTTGGCGCTAGTACATTGGGGCGCGTGGTATGTGTTTCTCGGGTTCCATGCCGCCAATGGCGTCGCTTACTTGATGGGCTCGCCGATTGAATGGTCGGCGACCACGTTGTCGGTGATGCAGGTGATCGACATCGCCGCCGTGGTGATCATTGGCCCGAACGTATTGCGCACTTTCTGCCTGCACTTCATCAGTTCGAACATGCATTACTACGGGGATGTGGAGCCGGGTAATGTGCTTCAGCAATGTCAGGTGCTGAATCCTTGGTGGCTGTGGCCTTTGCAGGCGTTCTGCTTCAATTTCGGCAGCAGTCACGGGATTCATCATTTCGTGGTGAGGGAGCCGTTTTACATTCGCCAGTTGACGGTGCCGGTGGCGCATAAGGTGATGCGGGAGATGGGGGTTCGGTTCAACGATTTCGGGACGTTTGGGCGGGCGAACAGGTTTGTTCGCAAGGAAAATGAAGGGTTGGCGGGTAAGGCGATCGAGGTGAACTGACTTTGTGTTTTCGGCTGGAGATCCAGCCCTCACTGTAGAGACCGGTACATCCTTTACACATTAGACCGGGGACATCGTTTACACCTTTTACAGGCTTGATACGCGGTTGGCACCGCGCTCAAGCCTGCCTAAACAGAAGTTGCAAAGGTACAG
>NZ_BQHR01000029.1 GCF_021601625.1 Pseudomonas paraglycinae
AGCTTCACCGGATCCGGCGTCAGATACCGTCCCACGTCCGGGTCGTAATACCGGTGCCGGTTGTAATGCAGCCCGCTTTCGTCATCGAAGTACTGCCCCTGAAAGCGCAGTGGCTGGTTCAGGTAGTCCTCGGTCGCCAGTTCCAGTGAGGTGACCTTGCCGTAGGCGCTGTATTTGGCGGACCAGACGATGTCGCCGCTGTAGTCGGTCAGTTCCTGCGGGGTGCCGAGGTGGTCGAGCTGGTAGTAGAACGGGCAGGCGCGTTTCGGGCCTTTGCCGTCGAGCATGGCCAACGGGCGGAAGGTGCCGGGTTCGTAGATGAAGCTGCGGTGTTGGGTCGGGCTGCTTTCGGCGATCAGGTGGTCGCCTTGCCAGAAGAACTCGGTGGTCTGGCCGTCGACGGTTTTGCGGATGCGCCGGCCGAAGGCGTCGTATTGGTAGGTCGCGGTTTTGCCGTCGGGGCGGGTCAGGCCGATCAGGCGGTGCTGGCTGTCGTAGCGGTATTCGGTGACAAGGGTTTGCGCGCGGCCGCGGCGTTCGCGGATCAGGTTGCCGAAGGCGTCGTAGTCGTAATGACGATCGCCCTGCATCCGCAGGCGATTGCCGTTGATCTGTGTCGGACCGGGGCGATCCTGCATCAGCAGGTTGCCGGCCGGGTCGTGGGCGAGGTTTTCCGGCACATCGTCGCGGGTGTGGCGCACGCGGATCAGCCGGTCGAGGGCGTCGTACGTGTAGCTGCGCTGGCCGTGGCGGGTGTCGGCGATGTGTTCGAGGTTGCCGTTGGCGCTGTAGGCAAAGTCGCGGCGGTACAGCGCGCTGCGTTGATGGCCTACGGCGTGGGACTTCAAGCGGCCCTGTTCGTCGTAGGTGTATTCGCTGAGCAGCAGGCCTTGCTGGCGCTGCTGTTCGCGGCCGTTCTGGTAGACGTGGCGGGTCAGCAAGGCGCCGTTGAGGTCGATCGCGGTCAGCGCGCCGCCCTTGGCGTAGTGGTAGTCGAGCTTGCTGTTGTCCGGCAGGCGCAGGCGGGTGAGCTGGCCGCAGGCGTCGTAGGTGTAGCGCAGGGTGCCCCAGCCCTGATGCTCGCGCACCAGCCGGTCCTGCAGGTCGTATTCGAAGGCCAGCGGGTGATCCTGGCCGTCATCCACGCCGACCAGCCGACCGAGGCGGTCATAGCGGTAGCTGACCTCGACCCCGTCCGGCAGGGTCTTGAGCAGCAGACGCCCAGCAGCATCACGTTGGTAAGCGGTGACCAGCGTCGAGCCGTCGTCGCCGAACTCGGTCTTTTCCAGCAGGTGGCCATTGCGGTCGTAGGCATACGCCGTGCGCCGACCATCGAAGCCGGTTTCCTGTCGGATCAGTCCGGTCGGCGTGTAGTCCAGCCGGTATTTTTCGCCGGATTCGTTCTCGATTTCCGTGAGCAGCAGCTGCGCATGGTCGTAGCGGTACTGCAGCCGCGTGCCGTCGGGGTTGATCCGCCGGCTGACCAGGTGCAGGTCGTCGTCATATTCGTAGCGGGTGATACGCCCCAGTTCATCGCGCTCGGCGGTGATCTGGCCGTAGGCGCTGTAACTGAAAGCCCGTGTCGCCCCGGTAGGCAGCGTTGTTTGGATCAGCCGGCCAACGGCGTCCCACGCGTGGCGAGTGATCGCGCCGTTTTCGTCCTGCGCAGTAATCCGCCGCCCCTGAAGGTCGTAGGAAAACTTCCGAACCCCACCGTCCGGCAGACTTTCCTCGACCAACTGACCCAGGTCGTTCCACACGAACACGTGCCGGCCAGAATCCGGATAACGGACCGACAGCAACCGCCCCTGCGCGTCGTAGTGGTAATGGGTGACATGGCCATCGGGATCGACCGCTTCGGTGATGTCACCCTGGGCATTGCGCCGGTACGTCCACACCGCATCGCCACGTGAGCGGCTGTGCAGAAAACCGTTGCGGTACTCGTAGGATGTCGGCGCATCGTCCGGCGGAATCAGCGCGATCAACCGCCCGGCGTCGTCATAGCGGTACTCGGTGACCGCCCCCAGCGCATCCTGCTCGGCAACCATCCGGCCCGCCGAATCATAGGCCTTGAGCTGTTCGCCACCATCGGCGGCGACCTGACGCACCAACCGCGCGGTGTCGTCGTGGACGTAAGTTTCCTCAGTCCCATCGACGTACTGCACGGTGACCCGGCCAGTGTCATCCCAGACGTAACGCGTGTCCATCTGCGAAAACGACGCCCAGTGCCGCACGCAACGCGCCGCTTTGCCAGCGCGCTCCCACGCCCAGAAAAAGCTCGCGCCGCCGCTCAGTTGCCGTTGCAGGATGACGTGCCGGTCGTCGTAATCGTAACGCTCGGTCTCGCCGACGGCGTTCGACGCCTCGATCAGTCGATGGCGAGCATCAAAGCGGTAACTGACCAGCGTCTGCTCGGTACGCCAGGCAGACTCCCGAAAAACCTGATAATCGACCGCGATCAGATGCGCCCGCTCATAGCGCAGCAACAGGGAACGACCGGCCCCGTTATCGAGGCGCTCAACGCGATCCAAGCGGTCCCGCGTAATACGCAACCGGTTACCGTAGGCATCGCTGACAGCAGTCAGACGCCCAGCCCGAAAGTGATAAAACCGCGCCGAGTCCCCCGCCAGCGCAACAATCAGCTCCTCAGGCTCATCCCCGAGAAAGATCGCCGCTCGCGACAAGCTGTTGTGAATCGCCGGCCGCTCGACGCTCGGCAACGGAAACCGCGTGCGCCGGTTCTCGTGATCCACCCAGACCACCGAAGCGCCATCAACCTCCAGCCGATGCGCCAGCGAATGACCCCAGCCAAACCCCAACCCAACATCGATCTCGGCCGCGCTGGTGCGGTACAACCGGCTGAACTCGAACGGCAGCAGCCCATCGAGCACTCCATCAGTCAGCGTCAGCAATTCCTCACCGGTGACCATCGACACCGGACAGCCGTTGGTGCAGGTCAGCGGCGCACAATCGGCACTGTCACCGTTGGGATTTTTCGCCTGATCCGAAGCCTCATCCCGAGGCTCATGCCGTTCCATTCGCGTCATGCCGTGGGACTTTTCACGCGCAACGGCCGCCGGATTGGGCACTGTCAGCACCAGCGCATCCCCCGTGCGAACCTCCAGCGGAATAGCCGGTGTCGGCCGCAACGGTGCCGGACCCGCATTGACCATCAGCGGTTTCAACGCGCTCGCATGCCGGGTCAGATCAGGCGCGGAGGTCAGCTCCGCCAGCCGCAACGCCGAAGCCGCCAGCCATTCCCGCGCACGCGGTGACTTGATCTTGCCCAGTACTTTGGTGCTCAACCGCAGCGGCACACCCATGCCACCCGACACACACATCAGCAGAAAACTGACCAGCAATTCGGCCCGAACCTCAGCCACCACCTCGGCCAGATACTGTGGCGGCAGCATCTTTAGCCAACTGGTAAAGGCCGCCAGATGAATGAACAGCAACGGCTCATCGCCGAGCATCAGCAGGCCATTGGCGATGGCCTCGGTGGACGCCTCAAGCAGGGCCTCCAGCTCGGCGGCGGACAGGTACTGCAGAAGCTTTTCGCTGTTGGCCTGCAAATCGGCGAGCAACGCGAACAGTTGCTTCACGTCATCCCAGACACCATTCAGGGCAGTTTCAAAACCGTGCCAGTCAGCCTGTTGCAACTGCCCGTAACGCTCGGTGAAACCGGCGCTGGAAAACGCCGTCCACTGCGGTTGAAACCCTTTCCATTCCTCACGTAACCAGCCTTCCAGACCATCGATGAGGCCTTGATACGAGGCGTATAACGTCCGGATATGCGCAGTGGAAACATCGGGAAAGAAGGTGATGCGATAACGCTGGCCCCGGTCGCAGTCGTCGACCTTGAGAATGCCGCTGGGGCCGATGGTGTAATGCAGTGGATCGCCGAAACCCAGAACACCGTCGACATCGGAAATGACCGGTTCAAGGGTCACCGGCGTATCGCCGATCGGCACAAACCGCGCGGCTTCGAACATGTGCACCAGCGTCAGGGAGCCGCTGGCGGAACACATGGCCACGGAGGAACTGATGGGTTTGCGGCTGGCAACCGGTGCACTGAGCCGGACATCGTTGCCGACCTGGAACACTTGCTCGACACCCAGCGCGGTGCCCGTCCAGAACTGCTCGGCCCAGGCGTCATAGTTGTTGAGGCAAAGGCGAAACTCCTTAAACAGCTTTTCGACGTCGGGCTGATCAGGGTTCAGCGCAGCGACCACCAGCAAACCAATGCTGTTGTTCAGTTTCAGGAGTTGGTCAGATGGAAGCATTCGCAGTCACTCGCGCGCATCAGGGGAATGGCGCGAAACTTTGCGGGGGATCAAACAGGAAAGAAGTCAGCCGAGTAGGCGATGTCTGTAGGGCGATTCTCTAAATGTGCGAGAGGGCGTTCGGCGGACAACCGACATTGCCCGTTGCTCAACCTTGGCCGGGCTCGTTATGCTGCTGAACCCTTTAATCAGATCCGAGCAGCGGCGCTATCCACGCCGCCCGGGATGTCTTTGATAACGGATCCGATGATGAATGCACCGCTGAAGGCGTTCGGCCCGATCAAGGCCGTGATTTTCGATATGGACGGTTTGCTGCTGGACACCGAGGGCATCTACACCGAGGTTACCTCGCTGATTGCCGAGCGGTACGGGCGCACCTTCGACTGGAGCATCAAGCAGAACATCATCGGGCGTGGCGCCGGCGATCTGGCCCGTTATGTGGTTGAAGCGCTGGACCTGCCGATCACCGCCGAAGAGTTTCTGGTGATCCGCGAGCCGCTGATGCGCGAGCGTTTTCCCACCGCGCAAGCGATGCCGGGCGCCGAGGAGCTGATCCGCCACCTCAAGGCGCACAACATTCCGATTGCCGTCGGCACCAGTTCGTCGCGTCAGTCGTTCGGTCAGAAAACCACCTTGCACCGCGACTGGTTCGCGTTGTTCGACTTCATCGTCACCGCTGACGACCCGGAAGTCGGCGCGGCCAAACCGGCGCCGGACATCTTCCTCACCGCCGCGCGCCGCCTGGGTGTAGCGCCGGAAGATTGCCTGGTGTTCGAAGACTCGCCATTCGGTGTGACGGCGGCGAAAGCGGCCGGTATGACTGCCATCGCCATTCCCGATGCCGCCATGGCCGATGAAAAATACGCACACGCCGACGGGATTCTTCGTACGTTGAAGGCGTTTACGCCGAGTGCATGCGGATTGCCGGCGCTCGACTGGGCCTGATCAAATCGCGAACAAAAGAAACGCCGCCCCTCTGTCAAAGGAGGGGCGGCGTTTTTCGTTATCGACTATCTGATCAATCAGGCGCCGAAACCACCGTCGATGGTCAGGCTGGCACCGGTGATGTAACCGGCCTCCGGGCTGGCGAGGTAGGCCACGAAGCTGGCGATTTCCTCTGCCTTGCCGTAGCGACCCACCGCCATCAGCGGGATCAGACTGTCGGCAAACTCGCCGTGAGCCGGGTTCATGTCGGTGTCGACCGGGCCGGGCTGCACGTTGTTGATGGTGATGCCGCGTGGGCCGAGGTCGCGGGCCAGGCCTTTGGTCAGGCCGACCAGTGCGGACTTGCTCATCGCATACACGCCACCACCGGCGAAGGGCATGCGGTCGGCGTTGGTGCTGCCGATGTTGATGATGCGTGAGCCTTCGCCCATGTGTTTGGCGGCTTCCTGGCTGGCGATGAACACGCTGCGCACGTTGATTGCCAGGGTCTGGTCGAAGTCTTCCAGTTTGAAGTCTTCCAGCGGGGCGACGGCCAGTACACCGGCGTTGTTGACCAGGATGTCGAGGCGGCCAAAGGTTTCGACAGTGGCGCTTACCGCGTGGCGAATGGCACCGGCGTCGGCGCTGTCGGCCTTGATCGCCAGGACTTTGCCGCCGGTGGCGGTGATGCTGTTTTGCAGTTCTTCAGCCTTGGCGGCGGAGCTGACGTAGGTAAAGGCAACCGCGGCGCCTTCAGCGGCCAGGCGTTTGACGATGGCGGCACCGATGCCGCGAGAGCCGCCTTGAATCAGAGCGACTTTACCGCTGAGGTTTTGAGTGGTCATGTTCGATCTCCAGAAGTTTCAAGGCAGGCTGCCTTGGTGTGGTGTCGAGTATCTGCCCCTCGCCAATAGGCGGGTAGACCGTGGTTGCTATAGTCTGTGTAAACCAAAAGTTTATAGTGGCGGCCATGGAAACCTTCAGCAGTATCGAATGCTTCGTGCGCAGCGCCGAAGTCGGCAGCTTTGCCGAGGCCGCGCGACGCCTTAGCCTGACACCGGCCGCCGTGGGTAAGAGTGTGGCGAAACTGGAAGCGCGCCTCGGCGTGAGGCTGTTCCAGCGTAGCACCCGAAGATTGACCCTGACGGAAGCGGGGCAACTGTTTCTGAGTGAGGTCAGCGGCAGTCTCACCACCATCCAGAATGCAGTGAACAATCTGGCCAGCGCTGGTGGTCAACCGGCCGGTACGCTGAAAGTCAGTATGGGCACGGTGTTCGGCCGTTTGTACATCGTGCCGTTGCTGGGGGAGTTCCTGAAAAGGTTTCCGGCAATCAATCCGGACTGGCATTTCGATAACCGCCAGGTCGATCTGATCGGCCAGGGTTTCGATGCAGCAATTGGTGGAGGCTTCGAACTGCCCCAAGGCGTAGTAGCGCGCAGGTTGACGCCGGCGCATCGGGTGTTGGTGGCTTCTGCGGATTATCTGGATCGATACGCGCCGATCAGCGAGCCGGACGACCTCAAGCTGCACGACGGCATCCTGATCCGCTCACCGCAGACCGGTCGCGTGCGCTCGTGGCAGTTGACGCATCGCACCCGGCAACACAGCCCGCTAACCCTCAAGGCACGAATGACCATGAGCGATTCAGAAGCCGCCTGCGCCACGGCGGCGCAGGGGTTGGGGATTGCGTTGGTGAGCATGCCGTTTGCGGTCGGCTACCTAGAGGCAAGGACTTTGCAGCGAGTCTTACCCGACTGGTACGTCGACGACGGCAACATCTCCATCTATTACGCCGAACACAAATTGCTGCCGGGCAAGACCCGGGCGTTCGTCGATTTTGTCATCGAGCAGTTTTCTACCTTGGGCCTCGCCGAACGTTTCAACGCGCAAAACGTGCTGGCCAGCCGATGATGGTTTTCGGCCGTGGCGTTGCGTAAGTCCGCACCTTGGAGGTCGACAGGCCCAGTCGCACCAGCGATTCGGCGATGGTCACGGCCGCTGTGACGCCATCGATCACCGGCACCCCGGTGCGCTGACGGATCTTCTCGTCGAGCCCGGCCATGCCGCCGCAACCGAGGCAGATCACTTCGGCTTTATCCTGAGTCACCGCCAGTTCCGCCTGATGCACGATGGCTTCCAGCGCCCGCTGCGGTTCGTGCTCCAGCTCCAGAACCGCCAGACCACTGGCGCGCACCGAGGCGCAGCGATCCCACAAACCGGACAGTTTCAGCCGATCCTCGATCAACGGCACGGTGCGATCCAGCGTGGTGACCACCGAATAGGCGTGGCCGAGAAACATCGCGGTGCTGGCCGCCGCATCGGTGATGTCCACCACCGGCACGTTGAGTAATTCCTGCAAGCCTTCGCGACCGTGTTCGCCGTAGCCGGCCTGGATCACCGCATCGAACGGCTGGTCGTAGGACATCACCCGGTCCATCACAGCGATGGCGGCCAGGTAACTTTCGAAATTGCCTTCGACTGAATCGGCGCCGAAGTACGGCGTCAGGCCGACAATCTCGGTGCCGGGGGAAGCGACAGCCTGCGCCGAACGGGCGATGGCCTGGGTGATGGATTCGGTGGTGTTGACGTTGACCACGAGAATTCGCATGGGAAGTCCTTATTACGGTTGGTTCTGCGGCCCCGCGAAGGGCCGCCAAAAGATTCAGTGGCTGACGTTGTCGACGGCGATGGCTTCACCGTCGACGTCGGCGTAGTGCGGCTGGCGTTTGGCGATGATCAGGTAAAGCATCCCGGCAATGCCGGCGCCGATTAGCCAGGAGAAGGGCGAAACGAGGTGGAAGCCCGGCACCAGAGCCAGGACGATGGCGATCAGCGCGGCTGGAATGAACGCCGCCACAGCCCGCAGGTTGATCCCGCGGCTGTAGTAATACGCGCCGTTCGGGTTTTCGCTGTACAGCTGCGGTACGTGGATCCGGCCTTTGCGGATCAGCCAGTAGTCGACCATGATCACGCCGTACAACGGTCCGAGCAGGGCGCCGAGGCCGGACAGGAAATACACGATCACCAGCGGGCTGTTGTAGAGATTCCACGGCAGGATCAGCACCGCAATCGTCGCGCTGATCAGCCCGGCGCGGCGGAAGGTCAGGTATTTCGGCGCCAGATTGCTGAGCACGAAGGCCGGGGCGACGAAGTTGGCCATGATGTTCACCGCCACGGTGACGATCAGGAACGCCAGGCATCCGAGTACCAGAAAGAACGTGTTGGGAATCGACGCAATGATCTCGGTCGGGCTTTCGATGATCCGGCCGTTGATCTGAAATTGCGCGCCGCACAGCAGGACGGTGATCCCGGCGAACACCAGAATATTGACCGGCAGGCCCCAGAAATTTCCGATCTTGATCGTCTTGCGGCACGGCGAAGAGCGGGCGAAGTCGCAGAAGTTGAGGATCAGCGTCCCGTAGATCGCCAGCCACAAAGCGCCGCCGGCAAAGATGTTGCGCCACATCTCGCCGCCGGTCAGTGGTTCGCGGATCGACCAGGCGATGGTCGCGTTGGCCTGGGTGTACATCCACGCGGCGAGGCAGGCGACGGTCAGCAGAATCACCGGCCCGGCAAAGGCTTCGTAGCGGCGGACCATTTCCATGCCATACGCCAGAATCCCCAACTGCACAAACCAGATCGCCACGAAACACACCCAGCCCAGGCTCGACAGGCCGAGGATCGAGTTGTGGTCGTAGTCGGCGAAACCGGGATGGATCGCCGTGAGCAGCACGCGAAACACCACCGACGCCAGGTACGTCTGAATCCCGAACCAGGCGATGGCGATCACCGCCCGGATCAATGCAGGAATCTGTGCCCCGTGAATGCCGAAACTGATCCGGCTGATCACCGGAAACGGCACGCCGGTTTTCTGCCCCATGTAGCCGGACAGGTTCATGAAGAAGTACACCAGCGCCGCGCCGATCCCCAGCGACAGCAGAATCTGCCAGCCGCCCAGGCCCAGGGCGTACAGGCCGATGGCAAACGAGTAGTTGGCGATGTTGTGCACATCGTTGGTCCACAGGGCAAAGATGCTGTATTTGCCCCAGCGCCTTCCTTCGACCTTGGTCGGCGCGAGGTCGCTGTTGTGCAGACGCGGGCTCAGTTGCAGCGGTTCGGCGATGCCATCACCGGCCACGCTGTGGTCGAGGGGTGAAGAGGCGGGCAGATTCAGCGCGATGTTGTTATTGGAGAGACTCGTACGCATTCCGGCAGGCTCCTGATGTTCGGGCCGCGATGACTGTGCATGAGCGTTCGGGCTCGGCAGATCTTCGTCGCGGCGGTGAAAACATCACTGGTTACGGGGCATCTGCAGCCTGTACGGGATAGGGCGCTTCAGGCTTGCGGATCGAAAGTGTGGGTTCATGTTTTGCGGTTTTGTATACAAAACATGCATGCACTAAAGCCAGATCTGTGCCAGCCGGCGATCTATGAAAATCATCGCTGATTTCGAAAAGTTATTGAGGAGCGCCAAGTCGTTGAAATACCGGCGATATAAATTGACCGTTCGAACAGGTATTTATTTTTCGGGAGGGATTTTGGCGGGCGCCGGGAGGGAGTGTTTTTGGAGCCTGATGTAACTTTTCAGGGCGCAGAAACGAAAAGTGCACACATAAATGGCACCGATGGTGACATTCGTGTGTACACATTTTTCAAGACGGGCGGTGAACACTGTGGGAGCTGACTTGCTCCCACGGGGCAACAGCGATGCTTATGCCTTACTGATGATGTTCCCGGCATGCAACCCGCATTCTTTCTGGGTCGCTTCTTCCCACCACCAGCGACCTTCACGTTCGTGCTGGTTCGGCAGGACAGGACGAGTGCACGGTTCGCAGCCGATGCTGATGAAACCGCGCTCATGCAGGCTGTTGTACGGCAGCTCCAGCATGCGGATGTAGCCCCAGATTTCCTCGCTGGTCATCTGCGCCAGCGGGTTGAACTTGTACAGGGTGCGCTCCGGGGTGGAGAACGCTGTATCGATTTCCATCACCGCCACGGCACTGCGAGTACCAGGGCTCTGGTCACGACGCTGGCCGGTGGCCCAGGCCTTCACGTCGGACAGTTTGCGGCGCAGCGGCTCGATCTTGCGGATCCCGCAGCATTCGCCATGGCCGTCCTTGTAGAAACTGAACAGGCCTTTTTCCTTCACGAACGGTTCAAGTTTCGTGTAGTCCGGCGAGACCAGTTCGATGTCGATCTTGTAGTGCTCGCGCACCTGATCGATGAAGCGGTAGGTTTCCGGATGCAGGCGGCCGGTGTCGAGACTGAACACCTTGACGTTCTTGTTCAGCTTCCAGGCCATGTCCACCAGCACCACATCTTCGGCGCCGCTGAAAGATATCCACAGGTCATCGCCGAACTCGGCGAACGCGAGTTTGAGGATGTCCTGCGCGGATTTGTTGGCATAGGTCGTGGCGAGTTCCACGACGTCGAACGTTGGGCTCATCAGGGCGGCTTCCTACAGGTCGGTGGCGCTGGGCGCTCTATATGGCGGCGATGGTAACAAAAAGCAACGCGCGCCGGGGCAGCCTCTGCGTTGCGCGCTCCAGGTCGAGCCGCTAGAGTTCGGGCTCGCTCGGCTCAATAAACATTACAAATGGAGTGTCCTGTGGAAATTGCCTGTCTTGATCTTGAAGGGGTGCTGGTGCCGGAAATCTGGATCGCCTTCGCCGAAAAAACCGGAATCGAATCGCTCAAGGCCACCACCCGGGACATTCCCGACTACGACGTGCTGATGAAGCAGCGCCTGCGCATCCTCGACGAGCATGGCCTGAAGCTTTCGGACATCCAGGAAGTGATCGCCACCCTCAAGCCGCTGGACGGCGCGGTGGAGTTCGTCAACTGGCTGCGCGAGCGGTTTCAGGTGGTGATTCTGTCGGACACGTTCTACGAGTTTTCCCAGCCGCTGATGCGTCAGTTGGGCTTTCCGACCTTGCTCTGCCACCGACTGATTACGGATGACACCGGGCGGGTGACCAGTTACCAGTTGCGTCAGAAAGATCCGAAACGTCAGTCGGTTCTGGCTTTCAAGGGCTTGTATTACCGGGTGATTGCGGCGGGGGATTCCTACAACGACACCAGCATGCTGGGCGAAGCGGATGCGGGGATTCTGTTCCATGCGCCGGATAACGTGATTCGCGAGTTTCCGCAGTTTCCGGCGGTGCATACGTTCGAAGAGTTGAAGCAGGAGTTCCTCAAAGCCTCGAACCGCGACCTGTCCCTGTAATCACATTCCTTGATCGTTCCCATGCTCCGCGTGGGAATGCCGCTATGGACGCTCCGCGTCCACTGGGACGCGGAGCGTCACGGGATGCATTCCCACGCGGACGGTTCGACGCCTCGACGTGGGAACGATCAACGTGGGGCGCTTCTAGTTAAAGGGTTTGCAGGGTTTCGAGCAAAACTCTGACCTTGGTAATCGATTCCTGATACTCCGCCTGCCAGTCCGAATCAGCGACGATCCCGCCACCGCCCCAGCAGCACACCTGTCCATCCTTCACCAGCAGACTGCGAATGGCGATGGAGCTGTCCATCTCGCCACGCACGTCCAGATACAGCAACGAACCGCAATACAACCCACGTCGGGTCGGTTCCAGTTCGTCGATGATCTGCATCGCACGAATCTTCGGCGCGCCGGTGATCGAACCGCCAGGGAAGCTGCCAGCGATCAGGTCCAGAGCATCGCGATCTTCCGCCAGCTCACCGGTCACGCTGCTGACCAGGTGATGCACGTTCGGATAACTTTCCAGACTGAACAACTCCGGCACCCGCACCGAGCCGATGCGGCAGGTGCGGCCCAGGTCGTTGCGCAGCAGGTCGACGATCATCAGGTTTTCCGCGCGATCCTTGGGGCTGGCCAGCAGTTCGGCGGCGTTGGCCGCGTCTTCGGCCTGGCTCGCGCCACGGGGGCGGGTGCCCTTGATCGGGCGGGTTTCCACCTGACGCTGGCTGACTTTGACGAAGCGCTCGGGCGACAGGCTCAGTACCGCGTTGCCGTCGGGCAGGCTCTGGAAACCGGAAAACGGCGTCGGGCAGGCCTCACGCAGTTTGCAGTAGGCCAGCCATGGATCGCCCTGGCACGGCGCGCGGAAGCGCTGGGCGAAGTTGACCTGATAGCAGTCGCCGGCCTGGATGTAATGCTGGATACGCTCGAACGCCTGACGGTACTCGTCGGCTGAGAGATCTGCCGCCATCGGGCTGCTCAGCTTGAACGGAGTCAGTTCGGCGCCCACCGGTTGGCTGAATACATCGATCAGCCGTTGTTTCTCGCTGGCGCTGACCGAAGGGTGAAATACCAACTGGCTGGTTGCCGATTGGTGATCACTGATCAAGGCCCAGTCGTACAGCCCAAAGCGCGCATCGGGCAATTGCAGGTCATCCCGGGCCTGGCTCGGCAGGTTCTCCAGATGCCGGCCGAAGTCGTAGCTCAGGTAACCGATCAGGCCGCCGGCGAAGGGCAATTCGTACCCATCGGGCAATTGCGCGTCGCCCAAGCGGGTCAGATTGTCCCGCAGACGTTGCAGGAAATCGTCGCCGCGCTCGTCCGGCAACACCGCCAGTTGTTCCAGCGGCCAGGCGCTGAGCAGGTCATAACGGCCACGGTCGGCACTCGGCCGGCCACTGTCGAGCAGCACGGCGCCGGGCGCATGGCGGACGGCCGCGAAATAGTCGGCAGGGTTGGCGCGGTAGGGCAGCGGGTGTACGGAACAGGTCAACATGGGCGGGGCAGATCGGCCATCGAGGCGGGGTGGGGATTGTAGTCCTCTCCGATGCCAGATCAAAGTCAAAAGCCTACCCCCTCACCCCAGCCCTCTCCCCCAAAGGGGGAGAGGGGGAAGGGAGCAGATCTTCATGCTTTTCAAAGCCTGAGTTCGACTCGGTCATTCAGGTCGATGTAACTCGAATGTTCAACACCGTCGGCTCCCTCTCCCTCCGGGAGAGGGCTGGGGTGAGGGTGCTTTTGCTTCTGAGCTTCAGCCCTCGACTGCCGGAATATGCCCAAACAACTCCTGAGCAAACGCCACCCGCTCTTCAACCGACTCCGTCACGCCGCGCGCCTTGAGCTCTTCCAGATGCGCTTCCACCGCATGGGTACGCAACGTCAGTCCGCAATCGTTGGCAATCTGGATATTCAGCCCCGGCCGCGCATTCAGCTCCAGAATCAGCGGGCCTTTCTCCTGGTCCAGCACCATGTCCACGCCGATGTACCCCAGGCCACACAGCTCATAGCAACCGGCCGCAAGCTTCATGAAACCGTCCCAGTAGGGCAGTTGCACGCCGTCCACCGCGTTGGTGGTGTCCGGGTGTTTGGTGATGATGTTGTTCAGCCAGGTGCCGCGTAGGGTCAGGCCGGTGGCCAGGTCGACACCGACGCCGATGGCGCCCTGGTGCAGGTTGGCCTTGCCCCCGGACTGACGGGTCGGCAGACGCAACATCGCCATCACCGGGTAGCCCATCAGCACGATGATGCGGATGTCCGGCACGCCTTCGTAGCTGATGCTCTTGAAGATCTGGTCCGGGGTCACCCGGTATTCGATCAGCGCCCGATCACGGTGGCCGCCCAGCGAATACAGACCGGTGAGGATGCTGGAGATGTGATGCTCCAGCTCTTCGTGGGCAATGATCTTGCCCGACACCGTGCGATAGCGGCCCTCGAAACGGTCGGCGATGACGATGATGCCGTCACCGCCGGCGCCCTGGGCCGGCTTGATCACGAAGTCGTTGCGCCCGCCGATGATCTCGCCGAGCTTGTCGATTTCCTTCTCCGTGGAAATCACGCCATACAGTTCCGGCACGTGAATGCCGGCCTTGATCGCGCGTTCCTTGGTGATGATCTTGTCATCGACGATCGGGTACAGGCTGCGCTTGTTGTACTTGAGCACGTAGTCGGCGTTACGCCGATTGATGCCCATGATGCCCCGGGCTTCCAGGGCCTTCCAGGTCTTCCAGAAACCGAACATCAGGCGTCAGCCTTCTTCAGGAAAGCCTTGAAACGTACGAGTTCAGTCAGGCGATAACCGCGATAACGACCCATGGCCAGCATGAAGCCCACCAGGATCAGCAGGATCGCCGGGAAGGTGAACACGAAGTACACCAGCTCAGGAACGGTCATGATCAAGTGCGCCAGGGACGCTGCGAACAGCGTGCCGATCGCCACTTTCATGGCATGGCTGGCGCCGCGTTCTTCCCAGGTGATCGACAGACGTTCGATGGTCATGGTCAGAATCACCATCGGGAACAGCGCCACCGACAGCCCGCGCTCCAGACCGAGTTTGTGACTGAACAGGCTGATCGCCGCGATCAGCACCACCACGAACGTCAGCACCACCGACAGGCGCGGCAGCATTTGCAGCTTCAGGTGTTCCAGATACGAGCGCAGCGATAACCCGAGCGCGGTGATCACGGTAAACAGCAGGATGCCGAAGCCCAGTTGCGTCTCGCGGAAGGCCAAGGCGATCAGCACCGGTGTGAACGTGCCGAGGGTCTGCAGGCCGATCAGGTTGCGCAGGATCAGGATCACCAGCACGCCGATCGGGATCATCACCATGATCATGAACGTCTGCTGGGTTTGCAGCGGCAGGCCGTACAGCGAGTATTCGAGGAAGTTGGCGTCGGTGTTTTCGTCGGTCAGCTTGGCCAGACGAATCGCGTTCATCTCGCTGTTGTTCAGGCTGAAGGTCACGTTGGCCTTCTTGCCGCCGTCGACAGTGATCAGGTTTTCATCACCGCTCCACCACAGCAGGCGGTCGGTCGGCAGGCCTTGTTCGCCGGTTTCCGGGTTGAAGTACAGCCAGTCGGTGCCGTTGAAGCTGCGCAGCCACAGTTCCGGAGTTTGCGGCTGATCGGCGACGAGGCGGATGGTGTGGACTTTCTCCACCGGCACGTGGGCGATGGACAGCAGCAGTTCGACAATCTTGGCTTTGTGCGGCGTCGACGGATCGCCGGCCAGCAGCAGTTTCACGTTGTCGTCGTTGACGTTGTTGACGCGTTTGATCGCTTCGCCAATGAAGGTCTCGACGTCGGCCGAGTGCTGGCGGATCGGGGCGAGCAGGGCTTCGGCGGCAATCTTTTCCGGGCCTTCGATGGCCATGCTGTCGCGGAAGGTCGGGCCTTTGATCTTGGTTTTCTCGGCGGTGTAACGCTTGGTCAGCACCAGGCGGTAATAAAGGGTCTGGTTGCCCTTGGCCCGGCGTGCCGACCAGGTGACCTTGCGGTTGCCGTCGACACGGTTGACCGCCACACCGTAATTGTTGGAGATGAAGCTTTCATTGAGGCTGACGTAATCGCGGCTCAGGGGCGGCACGAACATCTGGATCTTGACCGGATCCTTGGTGCTGGCAACGAACTCGACCTTGGCGTCGATGTTCCACAAGTCGTCGGTGGCGTCTTCGGTCACTGGAATGCCGAGCACGAAAATCTGATAGGCCGTAACCGAAACGCCCAGCAACACCAGGATGGTGATCAGGACTTTCAGGTGGAAGGTTAGAGAACGCATGGAAATTACTCGGCGGTATGAGCGGCGATGGCGCAGGCGGGTTTGCCGGCAGCGTATTTAAGACTGGGATCGACCAGCGCATCGAAGCGTTTCAGCGCCTCGGAGCCGATCAAAAGCGGGTATTGGAACGCACTACGGTCGGTCAGGTTCACTTCGATGCTGCGCATTGCCGAACCCATGCAGATGTCCAGCTCGATCACCGGGCGCGCGGTGTACTTCTTGCCTTCTTCAGGGTCGTAGTCGCCGGCGCGGCGCTTGATCTTGCTGACCCGGGCCAGCGGCCGTTCGATCGGGTGCGAATGCGCGGCGTCGATGGCCAGGTAGAAACGTACCCAGGACTCGCCGTTGCGTTTGAAACGTTTGATGTCGCGGGCGCTCAGGGAGGCGGTTTTCGCCCCGGTGTCGAGTTTCGCCGCCACTTCCAGGTTGATCCCGTCGAGGGCAGCGTATTCGTTGAGGCCGTACACGGTCTTTTCCCCCGCCGCGGCGAGGCCGGGCAGGCAAAACAGTGCAAAGAATGTGGGGAAGGGCTTGAGTCTCATAAATCCTGGCGAGCAGCGTTCCGTTCTCGGTTCAGGGCCATGGCATCAGGAAATCCTGTCTGCCCATGCGCCTTCGTGTGCCTATCAGCTTTTTATGACAAGCCGTGCAAATGACTCGCAAATGCGGGCGGCATTCTAGCACGGTGGTTTTATGGCGCCAGCGGCGGGACCGGTCTATAACCCTTGGGGCTGATATGAAGGCTTATTAGACGATTGTCGACAATCTGTATTTATCCTTTGACTGATGCGGGCTGGTTCGCTAGTTTTTGCCGCATTGGATTTGAAGGTGTCGACAATATGCTGGATCAACTCGATCCCCCGGTGATCAACGGCGACGATTCCGAGACGCTCTCGGAAAACGTCTTCCGACGCATCCAGGCGGCCATCGTCAAAGGCGAGATCGCCCCGGGCAGCAAGATCTCCGAGCCGGAACTGGCGCGCACCTACGGCATCAGCCGCGGGCCGCTGCGCGAGGCGATCCACCGGCTGGAAGGCCAGCGCCTGCTGGTGCGCGTACCGCACGTCGGTGCGCGGGTGGTGTCGCTGAGCCACGCCGAATTGCTCGAACTCTACGAAATCCGTGAATCCCTCGAAGGCATGGCCTGCCGTCTGGCGGCCGAACGCATGAGCGTCGAAGAAATCGACGAACTGCGCCGGGTGCTGGAAACCCATGAACGCGATGCAGCCTTCCAGGCCGGTGTCGGCTACTACCAGCAGGAAGGCGATTTCGACTTTCACTACCGGATCATCCAGGGCAGCGGCAACCGCACCCTCACGCAAATGCTCTGCGGCGAGCTCTATCAACTGGTGCGCATGTACCGCATCCAGTTTTCCACCACGCCCAACCGCCCGCGCCAGGCCTTTGCCGAACACCACCGGATTCTCGATGCCATCGCCGACCGTGACGGCGAGCTCGCGGAATTGTTGATGCGCCGTCACATCGGCGCCTCGAAACGCAACATCGCCCGTCACTACCAGGACGGCGCCGACAATAAGACAGCCACTGAACGAGGTGAGTCATGAGTTCCAACAAGAGCACTCCAGGCCAGCGTTTCCGCGATGCGGTCGCCAGCGAACATCCGCTGCAAGTGGTCGGGGCGATCAACGCCAACCACGCGCTGCTGGCCAAGCGCGCCGGTTTCAAGGCGATCTACCTGTCGGGTGGCGGGGTGGCTGCCGGCTCCCTCGGCGTGCCGGACCTGGGCATCACCGGCCTGGATGACGTGCTGACCGACGTGCGCCGCATCACCGACGTCTGCGACCTGCCGCTGCTGGTGGACGTCGACACCGGTTTCGGCGCCTCGGCGTTCAACGTGGCCCGCACCGTCAAGTCGATGATCAAGTTCGGCGCAGCAGCGATTCACATCGAAGACCAGGTCGGCGCCAAACGCTGCGGTCACCGCCCTAATAAAGAAATCGTGACCCAGCAGGAAATGGTCGATCGCATCAAGGCTGCCGTCGATGCCCGCACCGACGACAGTTTTGTGATCATGGCCCGCACCGACGCCCTGGCCGTTGAAGGTCTGGAATCGGCACTGGATCGCGCCGCTGCGTGCATCGAGGCCGGCGCCGACATGATCTTTCCGGAAGCCATCACTGAACTCGAGATGTACAAGTTGTTCGCCAGCCGTGTGAAAGCGCCGATCCTGGCCAACATCACCGAATTCGGCTCGACGCCGCTGTACACCACCGAGCAACTGGCCGGCGCCGATGTGTCGCTGGTGCTGTACCCGCTGTCGGCGTTCCGCGCGATGAACAAGGCTGCGGAAAACGTCTACACCGCGATCCGCCGCGACGGCACTCAGCAGAATGTCATCGACACCATGCAGACTCGCATGGAGCTCTACGATCGCATCGATTACCACACCTTCGAGCAGAAGCTCGACGCGTTGTTTGCGGCGAAGAAGTAAGCCGCAACCGTACTCCCTAATAAATTCAAGATTGGAGACAACAATGGCCGAAGCAAAAGTACTCAGTGGCGCCGGGCTCCGGGGCCAGGTTGCCGGGCAAACCGCACTGTCCACCGTGGGCCAGGCCGGTGCCGGGTTGACCTATCGCGGCTACGACGTGCGCGAACTGGCAGCAGATGCAAAATTTGAAGAAGTGGCGTACTTGCTGCTCTACGGAGAACTGCCGACCAAGGCACAGCTCGCCGACTACCAGAGCAAACTCAGCAAGCTGCGCGACCTGCCACAAGCGCTGAAAGAAGTGCTGGAACGCATCCCCGCCGACGCCCACCCGATGGACGTGATGCGCACCGGTTGCTCGTTCCTGGGCAACATCGAGCCGGAGAAAGACTTCTCCGAGCAACGCGACAAGACCGACCGCCTGCTGGCCGCTTTCCCGGCGATCATGTGCTACTGGTATCGCTTCAGCCACGACGGCAAACGCATCAACTGCGTGACTGACGAGCAGTCCATCGGCGGCCACTTCCTGCACCTGCTGCATGACAAGAAGCCGAGCGAACTGCACGTCAAAGTGATGAACGTGTCGCTGATCCTCTACGCCGAGCACGAATTCAACGCCTCGACCTTCACCGCTCGCGTGTGTGCTTCGACCCTGTCCGATCTGTATTCCTGCGTCACGGCGGCCATCGGCTCGCTGCGTGGCCCGCTGCACGGTGGCGCCAACGAAGCGGCGATGGAAATGATCGAGCGCTTCTCGTCGCCGGAAGAGGCGATCAAAGGCACCCTCGGCATGCTCGAACGCAAGGACAAGATCATGGGCTTCGGCCACGCGATCTATAAGGACAGCGATCCGCGCAACGAGGTGATCAAGGGCTGGTCGAAAAAACTCGCCGACGAAGTGGGCGACAAGGTGTTGTTCGCGGTTTCGGAAGCCATCGACAAGACCATGTGGGAGCAGAAGAAACTGTTCCCCAACGCCGACTTCTACCATGCCTCGGCGTACCACTTCATGGGCATCCCGACCAAGCTGTTCACCCCGATCTTCGTCTGCTCGCGCCTGACCGGCTGGGCAGCGCACGTGTTCGAACAGCGCGCCAACAACCGCATCATCCGTCCAAGCGCCGAGTACACCGGCGTCGAACAGCGCAAGTTCGTGCCAATCGACCAGCGCTGACCGGGGAGGGCGCCGGCACAGGCGCCCCCTCTTTGAAACTACCGTGACCGAGTCCTGACCGATGAACACAGAATTTCGCAAGAACCTGCCCGGCACGCCGCTGGACTTTTTCGACGTCCGCGCGGCTGTCGATGCGATCCAGCCCGGCAGCTACGACACCCTGCCGTACACCTCTCGCGTGCTGGCGGAAAACCTCGTGCGTCGCTGCGACCCGGCCACGCTCACCGATTCCCTGAAACAACTGATCGAGCGCAAACGCGACCTCGACTTCCCGTGGTTCCCGGCTCGCGTGGTGTGCCACGACATTCTCGGCCAGACCGCGCTGGTGGATCTGGCCGGCCTGCGCGACGCGATTGCCCAGCAGGGCGGCGACCCGGCGCAGGTCAACCCGGTGGTGCCGACCCAACTGATCGTCGACCACTCGCTGGCGGTTGAAGCGGGCGGTTTTGACGCCCAGGCGTTCGAGAAGAACCGCGCCATCGAAGACCGTCGCAACGAAGACCGCTTCCACTTCATCAACTGGACCAAGAAGGCGTTCAAGAACGTCGACGTGATCCCGCCGGGCAACGGCATCATGCACCAGATCAACCTGGAGAAAATGTCTCCGGTGATTCAGGTGCGCGACGGCGTGGCATTCCCGGATACCTGCGTCGGCACCGACAGCCACACCCCGCACGTCGATGCGCTGGGCGTGATCGCCATCGGTGTCGGTGGTCTGGAAGCCGAAAGCGTGATGCTCGGCCGCGCGTCGTGGATGCGCCTGCCGGAAAGCGTCGGCGTCGAACTGACCGGCAAGCTGCAACCGGGCATCACCGCCACCGACATGGTGCTGGCGCTGACCGAATACCTGCGCAAACAGAAAGTGGTCGGCGCATGGCTGGAGTTCTTCGGCGAAGGTGCTTCGGCACTGACCCTCGGCGACCGCGCGACCATCTCCAACATGGCCCCGGAATACGGCGCCACGGCGGCGATGTTCTACATCGACCAGCAGACTATCGATTACCTGAAACTCACCGGTCGCGAAGACCAGCAAGTTCAGCTGGTCGAGCAATACGCCAAGCAGATCGGTCTCTGGGCCGACAGCCTGAAAGGCGCGCAATACGAGCGCGGCCTGACCTTCGATCTGTCTTCGGTGGTGCGCAACATGGCCGGCCCGAGCAACCCGCACGCCCGTGTGGCGGTGTCGGATCTGGCGGCCAAAGGCATCGCCGGTCAGTGGGAAGACGTGCCGGGGCAAATGCCTGACGGCGCGGTGATCATCGCGGCCATCACCAGTTGCACCAACACCAGCAACCCGCGCAACGTGATCGCCGCTGGCCTGCTGGCGCGCAACGCCAACAAGCTCGGGCTGACTCGCAAGCCGTGGGTCAAGTCGTCGCTGGCGCCGGGCTCGAAAACCGTGGCGCTGTACCTCGATGAAGCGGGGCTGACCACGGAGCTGGAGCAACTCGGTTTTGGCGTTGTCGCCTTCGCCTGCACCACCTGCAACGGCATGTCCGGCGCGCTGGATCCGGTGATCCAGCAAGAGATCATCGACCGCGATCTGTATGCGACCGCTGTGCTGTCTGGCAACCGCAACTTCGACGGGCGGATTCACCCGTACGCCAAGCAGGCGTTCCTTGCTTCGCCGCCGCTGGTGGTGGCCTACGCGATTGCCGGCACTATTCGTTTCGACATTGAAAAAGACGTGCTGGGCGTGGTCGACGGCAAGGAAGTTCGCCTGAAAGACATCTGGCCGAGCGACGAAGAAATCGACGCGGTGGTGAAATCCTCGGTCAAGCCCGAGCAGTTCCGTCAGGTCTACATCCCGATGTTCGCCATCCATGAAGACACCGGCCCGAAAGTCACGCCGCTGTACGACTGGCGCGAGATGAGCACCTACATCCGCCGTCCGCCGTACTGGGAAGGCGCACTGGCCGGCGCGCGTCCGCTCAAGGGCATGCGCCCGCTGGCGGTGCTGCCGGACAACATCACCACCGATCACCTGTCGCCGTCGAACGCAATCATGCTCGACAGCGCCGCCGGTGAGTACCTGGCGAAAATGGGCCTGCCGGAAGAGGACTTCAACTCTTACGCGACCCACCGTGGCGACCACTTGACCGCGCAGCGCGCAACGTTTGCCAACCCGAAACTGTTCAACGAAATGGTTGTGGAAAACGGCAAGGTCAAGCAGGGCTCCCTGGCCCGTGTCGAGCCGGAAGGCAAAGTGATGCGCATGTGGGAAGCCATCGAAACCTACATGGAGCGCAAGCAGCCGCTGATCATCATCGCCGGCGCCGACTACGGTCAGGGATCGTCCCGGGACTGGGCGGCCAAAGGCGTGCGTCTGGCGGGTGTGGAAGCGATCGCCGCCGAAGGTTTCGAGCGCATTCACCGCACCAACCTGGTGGGCATGGGCGTGTTGCCGCTGGAATTCAAACCGGGCACCGACCGCAAGACGCTGGGCATCGACGGCAGCGAAACCTACGACGTGATCGGCGAGCGCACGCCGCGTGCCGACCTGACGCTGGTAATCCATCGCAAGAACGGTGAACGCGTCGATGTGCCGGTGACCTGCCGCCTCGACACCGCCGAAGAAGTGTCGATCTACGAGGCCGGCGGCGTGTTGCAGCGCTTCGCTCAGGACTTCCTCGAAGAGTCGGCGGTTGCCGTTTAAATCAACTGATGTGGGCATGGGACTTCAAGTCCCATGTCTTCGTTAAGGAGCACCATGGCTCACGCAGCTAATTTCGTACCGCAGATCAAAATCCCCGCCACCTACATGCGTGGCGGCACCAGCAAAGGCGTGTTTTTCAGCCTCAAGGATCTGCCCGAAGCCGCGCAGATTCCCGGCCCGGCCCGTGATGCGCTGTTGCTGCGGGTCATCGGCAGCCCCGATCCGTACGACAAGCAGATCGACGGCATGGGCGGCGCCACCTCGAGCACCAGCAAAACCGTGATCCTGTCGAAAAGCATCAAGGCCGATCACGACGTCGATTACCTGTTCGGTCAGGTGTCGATCGACAAGCCGTTCGTGGACTGGAGCGGCAACTGCGGCAACCTGTCGGCGGCAGTCGGTTCGTTCGCCATCAGCAACGGTCTGGTGGACGCCAGCCGCATTCCGCACAACGGTGTGGCGGTGGTTCGCGTGTGGCAGGCCAACATCGGTAAAACGATCATTGCCCACGTGCCGATCACCAATGGCGAAGTCCAGGAAACCGGCGATTTCGAACTCGACGGCGTGACCTTTCCGGCCGCCGAAGTACAGGTCGAATTCATGGACCCGGCGGCGGAAGAAGAGGGCGGCGGCGGTTCGATGTTCCCCACCGGCAACCTGATCGACGAGCTGGAAGTGCCGGGTGTCGGCACGTTCAAGGCGACCATGATCAACGCGGGTATCCCGACGATCTTCGTCAACGCCGAAGACATCGGTTACACCGGTACTGAATTGCAAAGCGCGATCAACAGCGATCCGAAAGCGTTACAGATGTTTGAGACCATTCGTGCCTACGGTGCTTTGCGCATGGGGCTGATTTCCAGTCTGGATGAAGCGGCCAAGCGTCAGCACACGCCGAAAGTGGCGTTCGTTGCCAAACCTGCGGATTACGTGGCATCCAGTGGCAAAGCCATTGGCGCTGGGGATGTGGATTTGCTGGTGCGGGCGTTGTCGATGGGCAAGCTGCACCACGCGATGATGGGGACGGCGGCGGTGGCGATTGGCACCGCAGCAGCCATCTCGGGCACTTTGGTGAACCTGGCGGCCGGCGGCGTTGAGCGCAACGCTGTGCGCTTCGGGCATCCGTCCGGGACGTTGCGTGTCGGGGCTGAAGCGAGTCTGGAAAACGGTGAGTGGATCGTGAAGAAAGCGATCATGAGCCGTAGTGCACGCGTCCTGATGGAAGGTTACGTGCGCGTTCCTGGCGATTCGTTCTAACGCACAGTCGCTGAGAGCGAACCTGATCGCTCTCAGCGCTTTACGCATTTCAATAACAAGAAAAATTAGCCCTGAACCGAGGTCCCATCAACGAACCACTTCCAAGAGTGAATCGAACATGAGCGCCAACGTCGACCTGAACAACCGCCCCGACTACGACCGTGTCCTGCAGGACATCGCCGATTACGTCCTCACCTGCAAGATCGAATCTGCCGAAGCCCTCGACACCGCCCGCAACTGCCTGATGGACACGCTGGGCTGCGGCCTGCTGGCTCTGCGTTTCCCCGAGTGCACCAAACACCTTGGCCCCATCGTCGAAGGCACCGTCGTCCCATTCGGCGCCCGAGTTCCAGGCACGTCCTATCGCCTCGACCCAATCAAAGCCGCGTGGGACATCGGCTGCATCGTGCGCTGGCTCGATTACAACGACACCTGGCTCGCCGCCGAATGGGGGCATCCGTCGGACAACCTCGGCGGGATTCTCGCGGTGGCCGATCACCTGTCGCAAAAGCGTCTGGCAAATGGTGAAACGCCGCTGACGGTGCGCGATGTACTCGAAGCGATGATCATGGCCCACGAAATCCAGGGCGTGATCGCGCTGGAAAACTCGTTCAATCGCGTAGGCCTCGACCACGTCATTCTGGTGAAGGTGGCCTCGACTGCCGTGACCGCCAAACTGATGGGCGCCAACCGTGAGCAGCTGTTATCAGCGTTGTCCCACGCGTTCGCCGACGGCCAGGCATTGCGCACGTACCGCCATGCGCCGAACGCCGGTTCACGCAAATCCTGGGCGGCGGGGGATGCATCGAGCCGGGGCGTGCGGCTGGCGGATATCGCGATGCGCGGCGAAATGGGAATCCCCGGCGTCTTGAGTGCCAAACAATGGGGCTTTTACGACGTTTTGTTCAGCCACACCAACAACGATCTGGCGCTCAAGCCCGAAGACAAGCGCGCCTTCAGTTTTTCCCGACCGTTCGGCAGCTACGTGATGGAGAACGTGCTGTTCAAAATCAGCTTCCCCGCCGAATTCCACGCGCAAACCGCCTGCGAAGCCGCCGTGACCTTACACCCGCAGGTGCGTAATCGTCTGCATGAGATCGACCGGATCGTCATCACCACCCACGAATCGGCGATTCGCATCATTTCCAAGGTCGGGCCGCTGGCCAATGCCGCCGACCGCGATCACTGCCTCCAGTACATGACCGCCGTGCCGCTGGCGTTCGGCAATCTGGTGGCCGAGCAGTACGAAGACGATTTCCACAAGGCCCATCCGGTCATCGATGTGCTGCGCGAGAAAATGGTCATCGTCGAGGACCCGCGCTTCACCCGTGAATACCTGGAGGCCGACAAACGCTCGATTGCCAACGCGGTGCAGGTGTTTTTCAAGGACGGTTCGAGCACGGAGAACGTGGTGGTGGAATACCCGATTGGCCATCGCCGGCGTCGCGCCGAGGGCATTCCATTGCTGGAGGACAAGTTCAGGGCAAATCTGGCCACCCGTTTCACCGGGCAGCGCAGCGGGGAGATTCTTGCGCTGTGCAAGGATCAGGCGCGGCTTGAAACCACGCCGGTGAACCGGTTTGTCGATTTATTGGTTATTTGAAGCGCCGCTCCACGCCTTTTTCCACGAGGATCTTCGCGGAAATTTCTTCTACCGAGAAATGCGTGGAGTTGATGTTCGGGATGTTCTCGCGGCGGAACAGGTTTTCCACCTCGCGCACCTCGAACTCGCACTGGGCGTAGCTCGAATAGCGGCTGTTGGGCTTTCGTTCGTTGCGGATCGCGGTAAGGCGGTCCGGGTCGATGGTCAGGCCGAACAGCTTGTGCTGGTGGGCGCGCAGGGCGGCCGGCAGTTGCAGGCGTTCCATGTCGTCTTCGGTCAGCGGGTAGTTGGCCGCGCGGATGCCGAACTGCATCGCCATGTACAGGCACGTCGGCGTCTTACCACAACGCGACACGCCCACTAGTATCAGGTCGGCCTTGTCGTAATAGTGGGTGCGGGCGCCATCGTCGTTGTCGAGGGCGAAGTTCACGGCCTCGATCCGCTCCATGTAATTGGAGTTGTGACCGATGGAGTGGGACTTGCCGACGGTGTAGGAAGAATGCTCGGTCAGTTCCTGCTCGAGCGGGGCGAGGAACGTCGAGAAGATGTCGATCATGAAACCATTGGAGGTTGCGAGAATCTCACGAATGTCCTGATTGACGATGGTGTCGAAGATGATCGGCCGGAAACCGTCGGTTTCAGCGGCTTTGTTGATTTGTTGTACCATGGCCCGCGCTTTTTCAACGCTGTCGATGTACGGCCGCGTGAATTTGCTGAAGGTAATGTTTTCGAACTGCGCCAGAAGGCTTTGACCCAGGGTTTCGGCGGTGATGCCGGTGCCATCGGAGATAAAGAAAGCAGATCGTTTCATTTGCACCTTGGGCCTTAAGCTAATGAGTATTTCTGGATATGATAGGCGCGATTTGCCGGCCGCCATTGGCCCGCATTCTCACTTATTTTCCAGGTCCAGGCCATACAGCCGGCCAACGCTCCCCCGAGCCGCCGGTTTCTGAGCTTTTCCAACACAGTTAGTGGAGAGATCACCTTGGTAGAGTACGTAGTTTCCCTCGATAAGCTCGGCAAACACGATGTTGAGCATGTGGGGGGCAAGAACGCATCCCTGGGCGAGATGATCAGTAACCTGGCCGGTGCCGGTGTTTCGGTCCCCGGCGGCTTCGCCACCACGGCGCAAGCCTATCGCGACTTCTTGGAACTGAGCGGTCTGAACGATCAGATCCACAAGGCCCTTGATGCGCTGGACGTCGATGACGTCAATGCCCTGGCCAAGACCGGCGCCCAGATCCGCCAATGGATCATGGAAGCCGAATTCCCTGAAAAACTGAACACCGAGATCCGCACCGCGTTCGCCGCGCTGTCGGCCGGCAATCCTGACGTCGCCGTGGCCGTGCGTTCCTCCGCCACCGCCGAAGACTTGCCGGACGCTTCGTTCGCCGGTCAGCAGGAAACCTTCCTGAACATCCGTGGCGTGGAAAACGTCATCCGCGCGGCCAAGGAAGTGTTCGCTTCCCTGTTCAACGACCGTGCCATTTCCTACCGCGTCCACCAGGGCTTCGACCACAAACTGGTCGCCCTGTCCGCTGGCGTGCAGCGCATGGTGCGTTCGGAAACCGGCACCGCCGGTGTGATGTTCACCCTCGATACCGAATCCGGCTTCCGTGACGTGGTGTTCATCACCGGCGCCTACGGCCTGGGCGAAACCGTCGTACAAGGCGCGGTGAACCCGGACGAATTCTATGTCCACAAGGGCACGCTGGCAGCCGGTCGTCCGGCAATCCTGCGCCGCAACCTGGGCAGCAAGGCCATCAAGATGATCTACGGCGACGAGGCCAAGGCCGGTCGTTCCGTGAAAACCGTTGATGTCGACAAGGCCGAACGCGCGCGTTTCTGCCTGACCGACGCTGAAGTCAGCGAGCTGGCAAAGCAGGCGATGATCATCGAGAAGCACTACGGCTGCCCGATGGACATCGAGTGGGCCAAAGACGGTGACGACGGCAAGCTGTACATCGTGCAGGCCCGTCCGGAAACCGTGAAGAGCCGCACCCAGGCCAACGTCATGGAACGTTACCTGCTGAAAGAGACCGGCACCGTGCTGGTGGAAGGTCGTGCCATCGGCCAGCGCATCGGCGCCGGCAAGGTGCGGATCATCAAGGACGTCTCCGAGATGGACAAGGTTCAGCCGGGCGACGTACTGGTCTCCGACATGACCGACCCGGACTGGGAACCGGTCATGAAGCGCGCCAGCGCCATCGTCACCAACCGTGGCGGCCGTACCTGCCACGCGGCGATCATTGCTCGTGAGCTGGGTATTCCTGCTGTTGTCGGTTGCGGCAACGCCACCCAACTGCTGAAGGATGGCCAGGGCGTGACCGTGTCCTGCGCCGAAGGCGACACCGGTTACATCTTCGAAGGCGAACTGGGTTTCGACATCAAGAAGAACTCCGTCGACGCCATGCCGGAACTGCCGTTCAAGATCATGATGAACGTCGGCAACCCGGACCGCGCCTTCGACTTCGCGCAGCTGCCGAACGCCGGTGTGGGCCTGGCCCGTCTGGAATTCATTATCAACCGCATGATCGGCGTGCACCCGAAAGCGCTGTTGAACTACGACGGCCTGCCACAGGACATCAAGGAAAGCGTCGACAAGCGCATCGCCGGTTACGACGATCCGGTCGGCTTCTATGTCGAGAAGCTGGTTGAAGGCATCAGCACCCTGGCCGCTGCGTTCGCACCGAAGAAGGTCATCGTGCGTCTGTCGGACTTCAAGTCCAACGAATACGCCAACCTGATCGGCGGCAAACTCTACGAGCCGGAAGAAGAAAACCCGATGCTGGGCTTCCGTGGCGCGTCGCGTTACATCAGCGAATCGTTCCGCGACTGCTTCGAACTCGAGTGCCGTGCGCTGAAACGCGTGCGCAACGAGATGGGCCTGACCAACGTCGAAATCATGGTGCCGTTCGTCCGTACCCTTGGCGAAGCCAGCCAGGTGGTGGATCTGCTGGCCGAGAATGGCCTCAAGCGTGGCGACAACGGTCTGCGCGTGATCATGATGTGCGAACTGCCATCCAACGCGATCCTGGCTGAAGAGTTCCTCGAATTCTTCGACGGTTTCTCGATCGGCTCCAACGACCTGACTCAGCTGACACTGGGTCTGGACCGTGACTCCGGGATCATCGCGCACCTGTTCGACGAGCGTAATCCGGCGGTCAAGAAGCTGTTGGCCAACGCGATTGCCGCGTGCAACAAGGCCGGCAAATACATCGGCATCTGCGGTCAGGGCCCTTCGGACCACCCGGACCTAGCCAAGTGGCTGATGGAGCAGGGCATCGAAAGCGTGTCGCTGAACCCGGACACCGTGCTGGAAACCTGGTTCTTCCTTGCCGAAGGCCAAGCGGCGGAATAAGCCGTGAATGAAGCCCCGGCCCGTTGAACCGGGTCGGGGCTTTAAGATTGAAGTAGGGCGAGCTCTCCGGATGCCGCCCTTTTTTGTGCAAGAGCATTATGCAAAGCAGCAGCAACCTATTTCCTGTCGCCCTGATCAGCGCCGAACGGCGCGGTGATCTGAGCGAAGACGTTTACCGTTTGAAACCGGGCAACAGCCCTGACTGGTCCGTGGAAATCGCGGTGACTCGTCTCGGCATGGCCGATGAGCCGGCGTCGCGCGGCGTGCCGGTGATCTTGCTGCACGGCAGTTTTTCCAACCGACGCTTCTGGTTTTCGCCGAAGGGCCTGGGCCTGGGCGCGTATCTCACGCGGCTGGGCTTCGATGTGTGGATCCCGGAAATGCGCGGTCACGGTCTGTCCCAGCGCAACGAGGACTACCGCCGCAACCGCGTCGCCGACTATGCCCGTTACGATCTGCCGGCCATCGCCGCGTTCGTCCGGGAGCAGAGCGGGCAGATTCCGCACTGGATCGGCCACTCGCTGGGTGGCATCACGTTGGCAGCCGCGCTGGGCGGCGAATACCTAGGTGAACCGGCGGTGGCCTCGGCGGCGTTTTTCGGCACCCAGGTCAGCCGCACGTACTGGCCGCTGAAAATTCCGCCGGTGGAGTGGAGCGGGCGCTTCATTCTCAAGCGTTTTGCCCAATTGTCTGGTTCGCGGCTCAAGCGCGGCCCCGAGGACGAGCCGATCGGCCTGGCGCTGGAAAGCATGCGCTGGTATGGACTGTTCGGCCGTTTCGGCGACAAGGACAAGGATTGGTGGGCAGGCCTGGCCGATGTGCAGGTGCCGGTGCTGGCAGTGAGCGCGGCGGGCGATCATCAGGATCCGGCCTGGGCGTGCCAGAAACTGTTCGAACAGATCGGCTCCGAGCACAAGCAGTTCATTAACCTCGGTCGTGAGCAGGGCTTCAACGATCAGTTCGGGCATGTCGAGATGCTGGTCAGCAAGGCAGCGCAGGCCGAGGTCTGGCCGCTGGTGGCGCGTTGGCTGGCGGATCAGCACACGCCATTGCTTGGCGAGAAGCCTGATCTGGCGGCAGCGGTCTGAACGCGGCGTCCTGAAAAGGGCATTTCGTTCGAGTCGGCTTGCGGCTAAGATATGACGCATTGGACGGTTCTGGTCATATTTAGTGACTGTTTCGCTATTACGTTTCAGCTTGTGTTCAGGTTCGTTCAGCGACCATGACATGGGCTAAGGTAAACAACGACCGCCGGGACTCGTTTCAAAAGAGTGCGACATCCTTGATCGTCTTCCTTGTTACAGGAGTTATTCGATGAACCATTACCTTACGCCTGACCTGTGCGACGCCTATCCGGAGCTGGTTCAGGTGCTGGACCCGATGTTCAGCAATTTCGGCGGCCGTGATTCGTTCGGCGGCGAGATCGTGACCATCAAGTGCTTCGAAGACAACTCGCTGGTCAAGGAACAGGTCGAGCTCAAGGGTAATGGCAAGGTGCTGGTGGTGGACGGTGGCGGTTCCCTGCGCCGTGCGCTGCTGGGCGACATGCTCGCCGAGAAAGCCTCGAAAAACGGTTGGGAAGGGCTGGTCATCTACGGCTGCATTCGTGATGTGGACGTCATCGCCCAGACCGATCTTGGCGTGCAGGCCCTGGCCAGCCACCCGATGAAAACCGACAAGCGCGGTATCGGCGACCTCAACGTGCCGGTGACGTTTGCGGGTGTCACCTTCCATCCCGGCCAGTACATCTATGCGGACAACAATGGCGTGATCATCTCGCCAAGTCCGCTGAAAATGCCTGAATAAATCGCGGTAACCACAGGGGTGAGGATGTTCGAGGAAGAAAACGCGCAATGGGGGCTGGTGCATGCCCTGGTGCTGGACGGTAAAGGCGGTGCGCGTTCGATAGCCCGGACTGATCTCGACGATCTGCAGCTGCAGGCTCATGAAAGCTTGTGGCTGCATTGGGATCGCAGTCACCCGCAGACCCAGACCTGGCTGCGCAAATCCAGTGGGCTCAACGAGTTCACCTGCGATCTGCTGCTGGAAGAAAACACCCGACCACGCCTGTTGCCGCTGCCGGATTCCGAGCTGCTGCTGTTTTTGCGCGGGGTCAACCTCAACCCGGGTGCCGAGCCGGAAGACATGGTGTCGGTGCGGATTTTCGCTGCGGCCCAGCGGGTGATTTCCCTGCGTTTGCGTCCATTGCGCGCCACCGATGAGTTGCTGGTGATGCTGGGCGAGGGCAAGGGGCCGAAAACCTCGTCCGAGCTGATGCTGTATCTGGCGCAATTCCTCACCAACAAGGTGCAGGATCTGGTGACTTGCCTCTCCGAAGTAGTCGATGAAGAGGAAGAAAAACTGGATGCCGACGAACGGTATACCCCCGAGCATGGTGCCATTTTGCACATCCGTCGCCGGGCTGCCGGGCTGAAGCGTTTTCTGGCACCGCAGCGGGATATTTTCGGACAGCTGACGCGGATAAAACTGCCGTGGTTCGTCGATGACGATGCCGACTACTGGAACGAATTGAACAACAGCCTGACCCGTTATCTCGAAGAGCTCGAATTGACCCGAGAGCGCGTGGGGCTTGTGCTGGAGGCTGAAGACCGGCGCTTGAGCGTGCACATGAATCGCACGATGTACCGCTTCGGGATCATCACCTGCATCTTTTTGCCGATGAGTTTTATTACCGGTCTGCTGGGCATCAACGTCGGCGGCATTCCGTTCTCGAGCAGCCCTTATGGTTTCCTGATCGCCTGTCTGACGGTGCTCGCCCTGGCGTTCGGACAATGGTGGTTGTTTCGCCGTTTGCGCTGGGTATGAAGATGCGCCATGTGACCCGACCAAATTTGCCCGCGTCTTTCACAGACATCACGAGAGGTGCGTATGCACGATCCGTTTGAACAGTCTTTGCGCGACATGCTCAACGCCTCGCCGTCCGGTCGCGACGACGATGCCTGCCTGGGCCGCGTACTCAAAACCGCCAACCGCCAGGTTGGCGCCGGCGATCTGTTCAGCCTGCTGGGCCGCTGGCTGCCCGCGCTGATGATCGCCCTGAATAACGGCTCGGCCCATGTCGCGCCGGTCTCCCGTCTCCGTAAACCTACCGCTCGCACTGCTGATAAGGCTGATTGAATATGGAACTTGATCTCTGGACTCAGAGCCTCGTCACTGCAATGACTGCGTTGTGGACCAAAGTCGCTAACTTCATTCCGAACCTGTTCGGCGCATTGGTTGTGTTGTTGTTGGGTTTTGTTGTCGCCAAGCTGCTGGACACCTTGCTGTCCAAATTGCTGGCCAAACTGGGCCTCGATCGCCTGATGGGCGGCACCGGCCTGACCAAATTGATGTCCCGTGCGGGGCTGCAAGTGCCGATCTCGACGTTGATCGGCAAAATCGTGTATTGGTTCGTTCTGCTGATTTTTCTTGTTTCGGCAGCAGAATCCCTTGGACTTGAGCGAGTTTCAGCTACGCTTGACATGCTCGCGCTGTATTTGCCAAAAGTGTTCGGCGCGGCGCTGGTGTTGCTGGTGGGTGTCCTTCTTGCGCAACTGGCCAATGGCCTGGTTCGCGGAGCGGCAGAAGGCGTAGGCCTGGACTACGCTTCAGGACTTGGGCGAATTGCCCAGGGCCTGGTGATCATCATCAGCATTTCGGTCGCGATCAGTCAGCTGGAGGTCAAGACCGACCTGCTGAACCATGTGATCGTTATCGTATTGATTACCGTTGGTCTGGCGGTTGCGCTGGCCATGGGTTTGGGAAGCCGGGAAATTGCCGGTCAGATTCTTGCGGGAATCTATGTGCGTGAGTTGTATCAGGTTGGGCAACAAGTGCGTATTGGCGAGGTCGAAGGCCAGATCGAAGAGATCGGCACGGTTAAGACCACATTGCTGACCGATGAGGGTGAGCTAGTCTCTCTCTCCAATCGGATCCTGCTGGAGCAGCATGTGAGTAGCCGCTAACCCGGCAAACCCTGCTAATGTATGCCGCCGCAAAATGCCAGCTGTCGCTGGCTGCGGTGGACATTGACCTGACTGTCGGCACGACTTGTTTTGAATAAAGCCCAAACGCTATCCACGCGCTACGACCCCCGCGAGCTCTCTGATGAGGAGTTGGTCGCGCGCTCGCATACCGAGCTTTTTCACGTGACGCGCGCGTATGAAGAATTGATGCGGCGTTACCAGCGGACATTATTTAACGTTTGTGCGCGATATCTCGGGAACGATCGCGACGCGGACGATGTCTGTCAGGAGGTGATGTTGAAGGTGCTGTACGGCCTGAAGAACTTCGAGGGGAAATCGAAGTTCAAGACATGGCTATATAGCATCACGTACAACGAGTGCATCACACAGTATCGGAAGGAACGGCGAAAGCGTCGCTTGATGGACGCACTGAGTCTTGACCCCCTCGAGGAAGCGTCCGAAGAAAAGGCGCCGAAACCCGAGGAGAAGGGCGGACTGGATCGCTGGCTGGTGTATGTGAACCCGATTGACCGGGAAATTCTGGTGCTACGATTTGTCGCAGAGCTGGAGTTCCAGGAGATCGCAGACATCATGCACATGGGTTTGAGTGCGACAAAAATGCGTTACAAACGCGCTCTTGATAAATTGCGTGAGAAATTTGCAGGCATTGCTGAAACTTAGTTCGGCGCAAATATCTCTTACGTGTAGGCAAGTTCTGATAGACTTGCCGCCGAGTTGTCCCCCGGTTTGCGGGACTGCTTCACAATCACCAGATGGGGATTTAACGGATGAAACTGAAAAACACCTTGGGCTTGGCCATTGGTTCTTTGATTGCCGCCACTTCTTTCGGCGCTCTGGCACAAGGCCAAGGCGCAGTTGAAATCGAAGGCTTCGCAAAGAAAGAACAATTCGACAGCGCTCGTAACTTCAAGAACAACGGCAACCTGTTCGGCGGCTCGGTCGGTTACTTCCTGACCGACGACGTTGAACTGCGTCTGGGCTACGACGAAGTGCACAACGTGCGTTCCGACGACGGTCGTAACATCAAGGGCGCCAACACCGCTCTGGATGCTCTGTACCACTTCAACAACCCAGGCGACATGCTGCGTCCATACGTCTCGGCTGGTTTCTCCGATCAGAGCATCGGTCAGAACGGCACTGGCGGTCGTAACCGCTCTACCTTCGCCAACGTTGGCGGCGGTGCCAAGCTGTACTTCACCGAGAACTTCTACGCCCGTGCTGGCGTTGAAGCTCAATACAACATCGACCAGGGCGACACCGAGTGGGCTCCTAGCGTCGGTATCGGTGTGAACTTCGGTGGCGGCTCCAAGCCAGCTGCTGCTCCAGTTCCAGCTCCGGCTGAAGTCTGCTCCGACAGCGACAACGACGGCGTTTGCGACAACGTTGACAAGTGCCCGGACACCCCAGCCAACGTAACTGTTGACGCTGATGGCTGCCCAGCAGTTGCTGAAGTTGTTCGTGTTGAGCTGGACGTGAAGTTCGACTTCGACAAGTCGGTTGTTAAGCCAAACAGCTACGGCGACATCAAAAACCTGGCTGACTTCATGAAGCAGTATCCATCCACCACCACTACTGTTGAAGGTCACACTGACTCCGTCGGTCCTGACGCTTACAACCAGAAACTGTCCGAGCGTCGTGCGAACGCCGTTAAGCAAGTTCTGACCAACCAGTACGGTGTTGAATCGTCCCGCGTTCAGTCGATCGGCTACGGCGAATCCCGCCCAGTTGCTGACAACAAAACTGAAGCTGGCCGTGCTGTTAACCGTCGCGTAGAAGCGCAGGTTGAAGCTCAAGCTAAGTAATTAGCTGCCGCTCCGAGAAAAGCCCGGCTTAGGCCGGGCTTTTCTTTGCCTGCGATTTGGTGAAACCGGGGATTGTCAGGCCAGGCGATCGGCTGCCCAGTCGATTGAATCGACCTGGGTCGCAGCTGCTGCGACGGCGCCGATCACCAGAATCGCAGGGCTCCTGAGTCGGAAACCAAGGGCATCGTCTTCCATCGCCGACAGATCACTGCGGCATTCACGCTGTTCTGGCAACGAGGCATTCTCGATCATCGCCACCGGCGTATCCGCTGCCATACCGCCCGCCAGCAGTTGCTCGCGAATCTCGCCGAGCTTCGCCACTCCCATGTAAATCACCAGCGTCGTCCCGCCTTGCGCCAGCGCCCGCCAGTTCAACTGACTGTCGTCCTGGGTATGAGCCGTGACCAGCGTCACGCCCCGGGCCACGCCGCGTAACGTCAGCGGAATATCACACTGGGTCGCGCCGGCCAGTCCGGCGGTGATGCCATTGACCAGCTCCACCTCGACCCCGCGCTCGCGCAACCACTGCGCTTCCTCACCCCCACGCCCGAAAATGCATGGATCGCCGCCCTTGAGCCGTACTACGCATTTACCCTGACGCGCATAACGCAGCATTAGCCGATGGATGAACGCCTGGGGCGTCGAGCGGCAGCCGCCGCGTTTGCCGACCGCGATGATTCGCGCAGCAGGGCAGTGCTCAAGCACCGCCTCATTGACCAGATCGTCGATCAGCACCACCTCGGCTTCGCGCAAGGCACGCAACGCTTTGAGCGTCAGCAGTTCAGGATCACCGGGGCCCGCGCCCACCAGCCAGACTTTCGCGTTCATGGTGTTTTCCTCTTCAGATGACGGCGACCGGACGCACGTCGGCGGCCAGCAAGCGCTTGATTTCCGGGACGCAGGAACCGCATTGCGTTCCGCACCCCAATGTATTTTTCAAACCCTGCAGATCCAGACCTTCACGAATGCCGGCGCAGACCGCGCTGTGGCTGACGTTCTTGCAGTTGCACAAGGTTTTGTCCGCCACAACCTGCGCGCCGGCATTGCCCGGCGGTGCACTCATCGGTGCCAGCAGCCAGCGCCGCAGTTGTTCGTCGGCGCGCCCCTCCAGCCACAGGCCTTGCAACCAGTGCTGAGCGAGGGTTTCACCGGCCAGACGGATCGCGGTGATTCGTCCGTTTTCGATGCGTACCCGCTTGCCGATGGCGCGGCGAGGATCGTCATAAGCCAGCACCGGCCCCTCAATCAGGGCCAGGCACTGGTCGATTTCACGCAGCAATTGCGGATCGGGTGCGGCGGCGCTGGCTGCGCGTATCAGCAGCGCAGGCCGTTCACGTCCGACAAGGCTGAGACTTGCGTAGGAAAACGCCTCACAGAGCGGTCGAAGCGCCTCGAAATGCCGTTGAACATCGCCCTCGATCAGTGCGAACAGTTGCCAGGGCAGATTCACCGGTTCCAGCCGTACACCGCTGTGCTTGAGTTCCGGCTGTTTCGACAAAGGATCGAAGGCGGGCAGGGTCAGGCTGTTCACGCCGCCCTTGAGGAAACGATCGCCCCAGTGCATCGGCAGGAACGCCTGACCCGGACGCACGCTGTCATCGCTGGCAACCGCCACAATCACCGCGCCCCGACGACTTTTCAGATTCACCAGATCCCCCGGCTGCAAGCGGTGGCGGCGCACCTCATCCGGGTGCAGGTTCAACACCGCTTCGCTGACATGGCCGAACAACTGCGCCGCCGTACCGGTGCGACTCATACCGTGCCATTGATCACGCAGGCGGCCGGTGATCAGGGTCAGTGGAAAGCGCGCGTCGCGTTGTTCCTTGGCGGCGCGATAGGGATCGGCAACGAACTGCGCGCGCCCGTTCGGCGTAGGAAAGATTCCGTCGCCATACAGCCGGGCTGTACCTTGGCGAGCGCCAGCGGGAAAGGGCCATTGCTGTGGCCCCAGTTCATCAATCAACCCATGGCTGATCCCGGACAAATCCAGATCGCGACCCCGGGTCAGTTGTTTGTACTCGTCAAACAGCTGACCCGGTTGCTCGAACGCAAACAGACCCGGCTGTTGCGGGCGCAGACGTTTCTCCAGGCGTTGTGCGAAATCCACCGTGATCGCCCAGTCCGGACGCGCTTCACCCGGTGCAGCAATGGCCTGGCGGACGTGGGAAATCCGCCGTTCGGAGTTGGTCACCGAACCTTCCTTCTCGCCCCAACTGGCCGCTGGCAGCATCAGATCGGCAAACGCCGCGGTTTCGGTGGTGCGAAACGCCTCCTGCAACACCACGAACGGACAAGCTTCCAACGCTGCACGTACAGCGTTCTGGTCAGGCATCGATTGTGCGGGGTTGGTGCAGGCAATCCACAGCGCCTTGATCTTGCCGCTACGCACTTGTTCAAACAGTTCGATAGCACTGAGGCCGGTACTTTCCGGCAGCTTATCCACACCCCAATACGCCGCCACTTCGGCGCGGTGCTCCGGATTGGCCACTTCGCGATGCCCGGGCAACAGGTTTGAGAGGCTGCCGGTTTCCCGTCCGCCCATGGCATTCGGCTGACCGGTCAAAGAGAAAGGTCCTGCACCCGGCCGGCCGATTTGCCCGGTGGCCAGGTGCAGATTGATCAGCGCACTGTTCTTCGCGCTGCCAGCGGTGGACTGGTTCAGGCCCATGCACCACAGCGACAGAAAACTCGGCGCGGTGCCGATCCATTCCGCACATTGCTGCAACTGCTCGACGCTGATTCCGCACAACTGCGACACCATGGCCGGCGTGTAATCGCGTACCAGGCTTTTCAGCTCGGCGAGCCCGTCGGTGTGCGCCTTGATGAAGTCGCGGTCGATCCAGTCTTCCCACAACAGCAGATGCAAAATCCCATGGAACAACGCGACATCGGTGCCCGGCAGAATCGCCAGATGCAGGTCCGCCAGATCGCAGGTGTCGGTGCGCCGTGGATCAATAACGACGACTTTCATCTGCGGGCGGTGGGATTTGGCTTCTTCGAGGCGGCGAAAGAGTACCGGGTGGGCGTAGGCCATGTTACTGCCGACGATCACCACGCAATCGCTCAACTCCAGGTCTTCGTAGCTGCACGGTGGTGCGTCGGCGCCGAGGCTGCGTTTGTAGCCGACCACCGCCGAAGACATGCACAGCCGCGAATTGCTGTCGATGTTATTGGTCCCGACCAGCGCCCGCGCCAGTTTGTTGAAGGCGTAGTAATCCTCGGTCAGCAACTGCCCGGAGATGTAGAACGCCACGCTGTCCGGGCCATGTTCGGCGATGGTGTCGGCGAACACGTTGGTGGCGTGATCCAGCGCGGTGTTCCAGTCGCAGCGACTGCGCGCCAGGCCTTTGCCCAGGCGCAATTCCGGGTACAACGCCCGTGCTGCCAAATCACCGGTCAGGTGCAGGGTCGAGCCTTTGCTGCACAGTTTGCCGAAGTTGGCCGGATGCGCCGGATCGCCGCTGACGCCGAGAATGCGCTCGCCGTCATGCTCGATCAGCACGCCGCAGCCGACCCCGCAATAGCAGCAGGTCGAGGCGGTCGTCTGGCGGTTCATCAGACGGCGTCCCGCAGGGCCAGTTGCACACGGCCGTTCTCGACCCGGGCCGGGTGATGGTGAGCGCAACCGACGTCCGGTGCCTGGGCTTCGCCGGATTGCAGGTCGATCTGCCAGTTGTGCAGCGGGCAGGCGACACGTTTGCCGTAGATCAGGCCTTGGGACAATGGGCCGCCCTTGTGCGGGCAGCGGTCATCGAGTGCGAAAACTTCGTCGTCGCTTGTGCGAAAGATCGCAATGTCACCTTTGGGCCCGGCAATGATCCGCGAACCGAGGGCATTGATCTCTTCCAGGGCACAGATATCGAGCCAGTTCATGCCGGCACCTCCAGGTTTTTCACGGGGATCACGTCGAATTCTTTCTTCAGTTGTGGCTGGGCGAGGCGCTCTTTCCACGGATCCTGTTCGAACGACAGGGAGAATTGCAGGCGCTCGTTCAGGGCCTTGCGGCGCTCGGGATCTTCCAGCACGGCTTTTTTGATGTGCTCCATGCCGACCCGTTGCAGGTAGTGCACGGTACGTTCGAGGTAGAAGGCTTCCTCACGGTACAACTGCAGGAACGCGCCGTTGTACTCGCGCACCTCCTCGGCGGTCTTGAGCTTGACGAAGAACTCGGCGACTTCGGTCTTGATCCCGCCGTTGCCGCCGATGTACATCTCCCAGCCGGAATCGACGCCGATGATTCCTACGTCCTTGATCCCCGCTTCCGAACAGTTGCGTGGGCATCCGGAGACCGCCAGTTTCACTTTGTGCGGCGACCACATGTTGAACAGATCGTGCTCGAGGTCGATGCCCAACTGGGTCGAATTCTGCGTGCCGAAGCGGCAGAACTCGCTGCCGACGCAGGTTTTCACGGTGCGGATCGATTTGCCGTAGGCGTGGCCGGACGGCATGTCGAGGTCTTTCCACACACCGGGCAGATCCTGTTTCTTGATCCCCAGCAGGTCGATGCGCTGGCCGCCGGTGACCTTGACCATCGGCACCTGATATTTGTCCGCCACGTCGGCGATACGCCGCAGTTCCGACGGGTTGGTCACGCCGCCCCACATCCGTGGCACCACCGAATAAGTGCCGTCCTTCTGAATGTTGGCGTGGGCCCGTTCGTTGATCAGGCGCGACTGCGGATCGTCCTTGGCTTCGCCGGGCCAGGTGGAAATCAAGTAGTAGTTGAGGGCCGGGCGGCAGGTGGCGCAGCCGTTCGGGGTGCGCCAGTTGAGGTAACTCATGGTGCCGGCGATGGTCAGCAGATGCTGTTCGCGAATGGCCTGGCGAATCTGGCCGTGATTGAGGTCGCTGCAACCGCAGATGGCTTTTTCGCTTTTCGGTTTGACGTCGGCTGCACCGCCAACGGTGTTGATCAGGATCTGCTCGACCAGCCCGGCGCAGGAGCCGCAGGAGCTGGCGGCCTTGGTGTGTTTTTTCACCTCGTCGACGCTGAACAGTCCGTGTTCCTGAATGGCCTTGACGATGGTGCCCTTGCACACGCCGTTACAGCCGCAGACCTCGGCGTTGTCGGCCATGCTCATGGCTTTGTCCTGGCCCTGATGTCCTACATCGCCAAGTGCGTTTTCTCCGAACATGAGGTGATCGCGGATCTCACCAATGGCGTGATTCTCACGAATCTGCCGGAAATACCAACCGCCATCTGCCGTATCGCCGTACAGACAGGCGCCGACCAGCACGTCATCCTTGATCACCAGTTTTTTGTACACCCCGCCGATCGGGTCGGAGAGGGTGATGGTCTCGGTGCCTTCGCCGCCCATGAAGTCGCCGGCGGAAAACAGGTCGATGCCGGTGACTTTCAATTTGGTCGACGTCACCGAGCCCTGATAACGGGCGAAACCCAGTTGCGCCAGGTGATTGGCGCAGACCTTGGCCTGTTCGAACAACGGCGCCACCAGGCCGTAGGCGATGCCACGGTGGCTGGCGCATTCGCCGATGGCATAGATGCGCGGGTCGTAGGTTTGCAGGGTGTCGTTGACCAGAATCCCGCGATTGCACGGGATACCGGCCTTTTCCGCCAGTTCGGTATTGGGGCGGATCCCGGCGGCCATGACCACCAGATCGGCGGGGATGATGTCGCCGTTCTTGAATTGCACCGAGCCGACGCGACCATTGCCGGCGTCATGCAGGGCCTGGGTCTGTTCGCACAGGCGAAAGTGCAGGCCACGGGATTCGAGGGCGGTTTGCAGGAGTTGGCCGCTGGTCTTGTCCAGTTGCCGCTCCAGCAGCCACTCACCGAGGTGCACCACGGTGACGTGCATGCCGCGCAGCATCAGGCCGTTGGCGGCCTCGAGGCCGAGCAGGCCGCCGCCGATCACCACGGCGTGCTTGTGAGTTTTTGCGGTGTCGATCATGGCCTGGGTGTCGGCGATGTCGCGGTAGCCGATCACACCCTGCAAGGTGTTGCCGGGGATCGGCAGGATGAACGGGGTCGAGCCGGTGGCGATCAGCAAGCGGTCGTACTCGGCCTCGGTGCCGTCCTCGGCGATCACCCGGCGTTTGACCCGGTCGATCTCCACCACTTTGCGGTTGAGCAGCAGTTTGATGTTGTTTTCCAGGTACCAGTCGAGGTCGTTGAGCACGATTTCTTCGAAGGTTTGTTCGCCGGCCAGTACCGGCGACAACAGGATGCGGTTGTAGTTGGTGTGCGGTTCGGCGCCGAAGACCGTGATGTCGTACAGCTCGTTGCTCAGCTTGAGCAGTTCTTCCAGGGTGCGGACCCCGGCCATGCCATTGCCGATCATCACCAGTTTGAGTTTTTTCATCAGGTTCTCCGGGAGCATCGGGCTTGCCTCTTGTGGGCAGTCAGGCCTTGCTCGACAAAAATGGCGCAAACAAAAAAGGCGTCCCGCCAGTTACCTAGCGAGGACGCCTTTGTCCTTGTCCCGTTCTCTCGGGAAGCCTGGCCTTCGTCGTTGAAGGTCGGGCTTTATGTCAGTTGGAAACGTTAATGCAGTGGTTGTGCCAAGTTGCGCTGAGCCGCGATTTCACTGGGGTAATGCTGGAAATGGCCAGATGTTCGATGTGGTTTTTGCACTGAATGGAAGCGGCACGCCCGTTAATGGAGCGCCACATCAGCCATGAAACAACAGGAACAGCAGGACCAGATTGCCCAGCAGTGCCAGTAACGCCAGTGTCCGCCAGACCTTCAACGGCTCACGTTCCAGCAAGGGACGAGGGCGCACACTCAGGCTGCGGCGCTCACCTTGCTCCAGAATCAGCAGCCATTCCTCGGCGGTTTCATAGCGTTGCAAAGGATCGGCCGCCACACCGCGTTCCAGACACTGCGCCAGCCACTCCGGCAGATCCGGGCGATAACGCCCGGCACTCACCGGCACCCCGAAACGCGGGCGCTGGAATGCTTCGATCTCGCCGTAGGGAAAATGCCCGGTGAGCAAGAAATACAAGGTCACGCCCACCGCATACAGATCCTGTTGTGCGCTGGGTACTGCGCTTTGAAAGGCTTCCGGTGCGATGTAGCTCGGGGTTCCGGGCAGGGTTGACGGTGCGTCCTGCGACAGACCGGGGCAATACGCCAGACCGAAATCCAGCAGCCGCAACTCGCCGTCGTCCCCCAGGTGCAGGTTTTCCGGTTTGATGTCGCGGTGCAGGATCTGCCGTCGATGCAACAGGCCGACAGCCCGCAGCAGGCGTTCGGCCAGATCCTGCCACTGAGCCAGTGGCAGCGGGCCGCTTTGCCCGAACAACTGAGCCAGGGTCGTCCCCGAATATTCACGCATCACGTAGTACAAATGCTGACGCTGACCAGCGCTATGGACTTCAGGAAAGTGCCGCCCGGCGACGCGTTTGAGGAACCATTCCTCCGCCAGCAAGGCCTGACCGGCCTGAGCATCGTCTGCCAGTTGTGCAGGCAACGTCTTCAACAGCCACGCCTGGCCCTGACCATCGAGCACGCGATACAGCAACGATTGCTGGCTGCGACTTACAACCTCTTGAACCCGCCAGCCTTCAAAGTCCTGACCCGGTTTCAGCGGCGGGGGCAGCGGCCACTGCTGCAAATGGATCAGCGCGTCGCCGAGGCTGGCCTCGCCGACGGCATCCACTCGCACCAACAGCGCGCTGGCGTTGTCCTGACTGCCGGCCAGATGCGCGGCGTTGACCAACGTTAGCGCGGCACTGTTCAGATCCGGTTGATCGCGCAGGATTCCGGCGATGGCGGTATCGCCGAGCGCCGCCCACACGCCATCACTGAGCAGCACGAAACATTCGCCGTCACGCAGTTCGCCATCGAGAAAATCCAGCACCAGATGCTGATCCAGTCCCAGTGCCCGCTTGAGCACATGCTGCATGCCCGGTTGATCCCAGACGTGATCCTCGGTGATCCGTTGCAAGGTCTCGGCGTGCCAGCGATAGACCCGGCAATCACCGACATGCGCCAGCGTGAAGCGTTTACCGCGCATGACCAGCGCACTGACCGTGGTGAGCAACGGCTGTCCGCCACCGTTGGCCTGCAACCAGCGGTTTTGTGCGAGCAGCAGACGATCGAGGGCCTGGGCCACGCTCCAGGTTTCCGGGGTGGCGTAATAGTCCAGTGCCAGCGCCTGCAAGGTCGAGCGCGCGGCCAGCCCGCCATCGGCGCACTGGCTGACGCCGTCGGCGATGGCGAACAGGAAACCCTTGCTGGCAGCCAGCGCCGGGGCGGGGGTCACCAGGCGCAAAGCGTCCTGATTTTCCGCGCGGGGGCCGGTGGCGCTGGCTTCGGCAAAGCTCAGTTGCAGAGCCATTCGGGCTTCAGACCCGGGCAGCAGTCACGGCCGCCGAACCCCAGGTGGTTCTCCAGCGACGTTTGACTCCGTGCAGACCGAACCACGCCAACACACCCAGGCTGGCAAACAACCACAGCGCCAGTTGATAGCTGCCGGTGCTCTGTTTGATCGCGCCCATGCCGGCCGCCAGGGCAAAACCGCCAATGCCGCCGGCCATGCCGATCAGCCCGGTCATCACGCCGATTTCGCGACGGAAACGTTGCGGTACCAGTTGGAACACCGCGCCATTACCCGCGCCGAGACCGAGCATGGTGCAGACGAAAAGTGCCAGCGCCGCGTAGGAACTTGGCAGGTTGAAGCCGACCGCCGCGATGCAGACGGCGGCTACCGTGTACATCGCCAGCAGGGTGCGGATACCGCCGAACCGGTCCGCCAGCGCGCCACCCAGCGGACGCATCAGGCTGCCACCGAACACGCAGGCCGCGGTGTAGTAACCGGCGGTCACCGGGCTCAAACCGTATTGATCGTTGAAGTAGCCGGGCAGGGCGCTGGCCAGGCCGATGAAGCCGCCGAAGGTGACGCTGTAGAAAAACATGAACCACCAGCTGTCGCGATCGCCCAGGGCCTTGAAGTAGTCGGCCATGGACTTGGCTTTCGGCCGCTCCGGCGCGTTTTTCGCCAGCCAGGCGAACAGCACCAGGGTCAGGATCAGCGGAATCAGGGCGAAACCGAATACATTGCTCCAGCCAAACGACGCCGCGAGTACCGGGGCGATCAGTGCCGCGAACACGGTCCCGGAGTTGCCGGCTCCAGCGATGCCCATCGCCTTGCCCTGATGCTCCGGCGGATACCACTGCGAGGCCAGCGGCAGGGCCACGGCGAACGAGGCGCCGGCCATGCCGAGGAACAAACCGAGCAGCAGGGCCTGTTCGTAACTGTGGATGCCAAGCTTCCAGGCGCCGAACAGTGCGCAGATCACGATCACCTGGCCGATCAGCCCGGCGGTTTTCGGCGACAGGCGATCGGCGAGCATGCCCATCGCAAAGCGCAGCACCGCGCCGGCCAGAATCGGCGTGGCCACCACGAGACCGCGCTGCTGGGTGGTCAGGTGCAGGTCGGCGGCAATCTGCACCGCCAGCGGGCCGAGCAGGTACCAGACCATGAAGCTCAGGTCGAAATACAGGAAGGCCGCGAACAGGGTCGGGGTGTGGCCGGATTTCCAGAAGCTTTTATTCATCGCGCACCTCAGCTGTAGAGAATCTCGAGAAGGAGTCAGAACCAGCACAGTGGGGCGCCGCCACGGCCGCACCACCGGCCCCGGGCTGTGGGGCCAAAACGCAAAAACGCCGCTACCCGGATCGCCGAAAGGGGGCGAAGAAGGTGAGCGACGTCTTTGTCGTAGGTGGGGCAACCGCCGTTGGTTACCTGTAGGGATTGCTTAGCGAGATTTGTGCCAAGTCAAAATCAAAAGCCCCTCACCCTAGCCCTCTCCCGGAGGGAGAGGGGACTGATCGGGGGATATTCGAGAGATACGCCGACGTGAACGATCGGCTTTGAATCCATAATCGACTGGGTTTTTCAGGTCGATGTATGACGCAAGACACTGCGGTCGGTTCCCTCTCCCTCCGGGAGAGGGTTAGGGTGAGGGGCTTTTCAGCCGAGCAACTCGCTCATCGCAATGATCTGCTCCGCCACCTGAATCAGTTTCTGCTGGCGGCTCATGGCCTGGCGGCGCATCAGGGTGTAGGCCTCTTCTTCGTTGCAGTCCTTCATTTTCATCAACAGGCCCTTGGCCAGTTCGATTCGTTTGCGCTCGGCCAGTTGCTGGTCGCGGGCCTGAAGCTGGGCGCGCAAGGTTTGATCGCTCTCGAAGCGGGCCATGGCCACGTCGAGAATCGGCTGCAGGCGTTGTGCGTGAATGCCTTCGACGATGTAGGCACTGACCCCGGACTTGATCGCCTGACGCATCACGCCGGGGTCATGTTCGTCGGTGAACATCACGATCGGCCGTGGCTGGTCGCGGCTGACCAGCACCACTTGCTCCATCACATCGCGGCTCGGTGACTCGGTATCGATCAGGATCACGTCCGGACGCACCGTTTCGACGCGCGCCGGCAGGTCGATGGTCAGACCCGACTCGTCGATCACCTCGAAACCGGCCTCGGTCAGCGCGGCTTTCAGGCGTCCGACTTTTTTCGCGGTGTCGTTGATCAGCAGAATGCGCAGCATGTTCGCGGTCTCCTGTCAGCGTTGGGCGAAAAGGGGCGCGCTGTCGCTCAGCGCGTGGAGCTTGAAGCTTCGGGCGTAGGCGGCCGGGTCGCTGCCGTCCCAGATTTTGCCGTCGATCAACTGGCTGCTGCGCATGTCCTTGCCCCAGGCTGCGACGCCCACAGCAGTCGCCGCGTCGCGATAGATCTCCAGTTGTTGCACCTGACGGGCGACGGCGAGGTAGTCCGGGTCATCGCGCAGCAAACCCCAACGGCGGAACTGGGTCATGAACCACATGCCGTCCGACAGATACGGCAGATTCACCGCGCCATCGCCGTGAAAGCGCAAGGCGTGCGGGTCCTGCCAGCGATTGCCGAGGCCATCGTCGTAGTCGCCGAGAAAGCGCGGTTCGATGCAGGACACCGGGGCGTCGAGGTATTCCGGGGCGCTCAGCAACTGCGCGGTGCTGCGGCGGTTTTCCGGGTTTTCTTCGATAAAACGGCTGGCTTCGAGGATCGCCATCACCAGCGCGCGGGCGGTGTTGGGGTATTGCTCGACGAACGCGCGGGTGCAGCCGAGGACTTTTTCCGGGTGATCGGGCCAGATGGTCTGGCTGGTCGCCAGCGTGAAACCGAGATCCTGCTGCACGGCGCTGGCCGCCCACGGTTCGCCAACGCAGAGGCCATCAATACGCCCGGCCTGCAGGTGCGCGACCATTTGCGGCGGCGGCACCACCACGCTGTCGACATCCTGCAACGGATGAATGCCCTGGCTCGCCAGCCAGTAATACAGCCACATGGCATGGGTGCCGGTCGGGAAAGTCTGGGCGAAGGTCAGTTTTGCGCGGGTTTGGTGCACATGGTGGTGCAGCGCTTCAGGACCGGTCACGCCCAGGCCCTGCAAGCCGTGGGACAGGTTGAGGCTCTGGCCGTTCTGGTTCAGACCCATCAGCACCGCCATGTCGGTCGGCGCGACACCGCCGATGCCCAAGTGCACCGCGTAGATCAGACCGTAAAGGCTGTGGGCGGCATCGAGTTCGCCACTGACCAGATTGTCCCGCAGGTTGGCCCAGGAACTCTGGCGCTTGAGGTTCAGGGTCAGGCCGTAAGGCTGGGCAAAGCCCTGAGTAGCCGCGACCACCAGCGAGGCGCAGTCGCTCAGGGCCATGAAGCCGAGGTTGATCGCGCTTTTTTCCGGGGCATCGCTGCCGTTGACCCAGGCCAGCGGCCCGGCGGAGGTTTGAGTCATGAAAGCCACCCTCAAAAAAAACGTCGTCCCAGGCTTTGCCCGCGCAAAACCGAGAGACGACGCCATTGTCCTTGCCTGCACGCCACCATTGGCCTGCGGGCTGATGCCGAGGAAGGTGCAAGGCATATGCCATGCGCACGGATTTACCCGTGCGCCTCGCGCGGCGGGGCGATGCCCGGCTATAATCGCCGCCTCTTTTCGCCGCCCGAGTCATAGCCGCCCATGTACACCCTGGCCCGTCAGCTGTTGTTCAAACTTTCCCCGGAAACCTCTCACGATCTGTCGCTGGATCTGATCGGCGCGGGCGGGCGTTTGGGCCTCAACGGCTTGCTGTGCAAGGCGCCGGCGTCGCTGCCGGTGAATGTCATGGGCCTGCAGTTCCCGAACCCGGTGGGGTTGGCGGCCGGTCTGGACAAGAACGGCGCGGCCATCGACGGCTTCGCCCAGCTGGGGTTCGGTTTTGTCGAAATCGGCACCGTGACCCCGCGCCCGCAGCCGGGCAACCCGAAACCACGGATTTTCCGTCTGCCGGAAGCCGAGGCGATTATCAACCGCATGGGTTTCAACAACCTTGGTGTGGATAACCTGCTGGCGCGGGTGGCGGCGGCCAAATACAAGGGCGTGCTGGGGATCAACATCGGCAAGAACTTCGACACCCCGGTCGAGCGCGCGGTCGATGACTACCTGATCTGCCTGGACAAGGTCTACGCCCACGCCAGTTACGTCACGGTCAACGTCAGTTCGCCGAACACTCCGGGCCTGCGCAGCCTGCAATTCGGCGATTCGCTCAAGCAATTGCTGGCGGACCTGGCCACGCGCCGCGCCGAACTGGCCCTGCGCCACGGCAAACATGTACCGCTGGCGATCAAGATCGCGCCGGACATGACCGACGAAGAAACCGCGCAAGTCGCGCAAGCACTGATCGAAACCGGGATGGACGCGGTGATCGCCACCAACACCACCCTCAGCCGCGTGGGCGTCGAAGGCATGGAACATGGTGACGAGGCGGGCGGTCTGTCCGGCGCGCCGGTGCGTGAGAAGAGCACCCACACCGTGAAAGTGCTGGCGTCCGAGCTGGGCGGCAAGTTGCCGATCATCGCGGCGGGCGGCATCACCGAAGGCAAGCATGCGGCCGAGAAGATCGCTGCCGGCGCGAGTCTGGTGCAAATCTACTCCGGCTTCATCTATAAGGGCCCGGCGCTGATTCGCGAGTCCGTGGACGCGATCGCCGCCAAGCGCTGATCGGCGGACATAAAAGGCAGGCACAAAAAAGGGCTCCTCGAAGGAGCCCCTGGGCCGTAGCCCGCCGTCCGGGAAGGACGTGCATGGTGATCAGGTTGTTACGAAATCAGATTGTCGTGTCGGAATAAGTGCCCTGTGTCAGCCGACGGCGTGAAGTTCGTTGAGTCTGTGGATTCCCGCAGTGCCGGTCATACCGTCCCAGTTGTCGCCGCGTCCTTCTCGCCAGCCGTTGATCCAGGCTTGACGTACCGACGGTAGAGTAAATGGGCAAAGCTCACGGGATTTGCCACCAACGCCATATTGATATCCGCGCAAAAATGCTCTTTCCAACGGATCACGCTTAAGTCTTCTCATAGGGTGTTTCCCTCACTTGTTGACTGTTTTTGTCGCGTCGACCTCAATTGAGGTCTGGCAGAAAAACTCTGCCGTTGGCGGCTCGCTGCCGGCGTGGCGAGCCAAGGTGTTGACGCCGTTGCGACGTCAACCTGTGTCCAGTTCTAACCAATGAGTCACATCGATGGAATGACCGTTTTGTCATAAGGACGTAACGAAAAAGATGCTATGGCCATAAGTAACCGCGTATTTATCCAGCGTCTATTGGCCAAACCCCGGTATGATCGGCCCCGCGCTGGATGATGAGGTTAATCCTTTAGTGAGAATGACCCACGTTTACGCTGGGGTACTATTCGACGAAGGGTTGCTTTGAGTCATTTTGTTGCTTCAACTTTTTTATCTGTCCCGGCATCTAAGCTCTTTTAACCCGAGCAGCGGGGATGGAACGGCACACCTTCGTGCCACGCGGGCGCTCTTGTAGAAAAGCGCCTGATTGAAAACCGGATCGGCAATGCGTTGCCGGTTCATTAGCCAAAGGCTCTGGAAAAACCATGTCCGACCGTTTCGAACTCTTCCTCACTTGCCCCAAAGGCCTTGAAGGCCTGCTCATCGAGGAAGCCGTCGGGCTTGGCCTTGAAGAGGCCCGCGAACACACCTCCGCCGTGCGTGGTATGGCGACCATGGAAACCGCTTATCGCCTGTGCCTCTGGTCGCGTCTGGCCAACCGGGTGCTGCTGGTGCTCAAGCGTTTCCCGATGAAAAACGCCGAAGACCTGTACCACGGTGTACTCGACGTCGACTGGCAGGATCACATGCTGGCCGACGGCACCCTGGCCGTGGAATTCAGCGGCCACGGTTCGGGCATCGACAACACCCACTTCGGCGCCCTGAAGGTCAAGGACGCCATCGTCGACAAACTGCGCACCCCGCAGGGCGACCGCCCAAGCATCGACAAGCTCAACCCGGATCTGCGCATTCACCTGCGCCTGGATCGCGGCGAAGCGATTCTGTCCCTCGACCTTTCCGGCCACAGCCTGCACCAGCGCGGCTATCGCTTGCAGCAGGGCGCCGCGCCGCTGAAGGAAAACCTCGCGGCCGCGATCCTGATCCGGTCCGGCTGGCCGCGCATCGCCGCCGAAGGTGGCGCGCTGGCTGACCCGATGTGCGGTGTCGGCACGTTCCTGGTCGAAGCCGGCATGATCGCCGCCGACATGGCGCCGAACCTGCGTCGCGAGCAGTGGGGCTTCACCGCCTGGCTCGGCCACGTGCCGGCGCTGTGGAAAAAGCTGCATGAAGAAGCGGTCGAGCGCGCCGCTGCCGGTCTGGCCAAGCCGCCGCTGTGGATTCGTGGTTATGAAGCCGACCCACGCCTGATTCAGCCGGGCCGCAACAACGTCGAACGCGCCGGCCTGAGCGAGTGGATCAAGATCTATCAGGGCGAAGTGGCGACCTTCGAGCCGCGTCCGGACCAGAACCAGAAAGGCCTGGTCATCTGCAACCCGCCGTACGGCGAGCGTCTGGGTGATGAAGCCAGCCTGTTGTACCTCTACCAGAACCTTGGCGAGCGTCTGCGTCAGGCCTGCCTGAACTGGGAAGCGGCGGTGTTCACCGGCGCGCCGGACCTGGGCAAGCGCATGGGCATCCGCAGCCACAAGCAGTATTCGTTCTGGAACGGCGCGCTGCCGTGCAAGCTGCTGTTGATCAAAGTCTTGCCGGATCAGTTCGTCACCGGCGAGCGTCGCACCCCGGAGCAACGTCAGGCCGAACGCGAGCAAGCCGCCTACGATCAGACGCCGGATGAGCCGCAAGAGCGCAAGTTCAACAAGAACGGCAATCCGATCAAACCGACGCCGGCCCCGGCGCCAGTGATCGAGCAACCGCGCCTGAGTGAAGGCGGGCAAATGTTTGCCAACCGCCTGCAGAAGAACCTCAAGGCCATGAGCAAGTGGGTCAAGCGCGAAGGCATCGATTGCTACCGCGTCTACGATGCGGACATGCCGGAATATGCCATGGCCATCGACCTGTACCACGACTGGGTGCACGTTCAGGAATACGCCGCGCCGAAGTCGATCGACCCGGAAAAAGCCTCGATCCGCATGTTCGATGCGCTGGCGGCCATCCCGCAGGCGCTGAACATCGACAAGAGCCGCGTGGTGGTCAAGCGCCGCGAGCGTCAGAGCGGCACCAAGCAGTACGAGCGTCAGGCGGCTCAGGGCAAGTTCAATGAAGTGACCGAGGGCGGTGTGAAGTTGCTGGTCAACCTCACCGACTACCTCGACACCGGGCTGTTCCTCGACCACCGGCCAATGCGCATGCGGATCCAGAAAGAGGCCGCCGGCAAGCGCTTCCTCAACCTGTTCTGCTACACCGCGACCGCCAGCGTGCACGCGGCCAAGGGCGGCGCGCGCAGCACCACCAGCGTCGACCTGTCGAAAACCTACCTCGACTGGGCGCGCCGCAACCTGTCGCTCAACGGTTTCTCCGACAAGAACCGTCTGGAGCAGGGCGATGTGATGGCGTGGCTGGAGAATTCCCGCGACGAATACGACCTGATCTTCATCGATCCGCCGACCTTCTCCAACTCCAAGCGCATGGAAGGCATCTTCGACGTGCAGCGTGACCAGGTGCAACTGATCGACCTGGCCATGGCCCGACTGGCGAGCGGTGGGGTGTTGTACTTCTCCAACAACTTCCGCAAGTTCCAGCTTGAAGACAACCTGGCCGAGCGCTACGCGGTCGAGGAAATCACCGCCAGCACCATCGACCCGGATTTCGCCCGTAATGGCAAGATCCACCGCGCCTGGAAAATCACGGCTCGTTGACGCTCTGCAAAATTGGATCCACAGAGCCTTGATTTTTAAAGGCTCTTGGATCCGTTCAGAGCTAGCCAAATTAGTGGCTAATAGCTATAACTCACACACGGCCGATGGGGTTTTTCCCGCAGATGCTGACGTAGTGAGTGGCTTTTATGTCGTTGCACCCCGTGCGCCCGAAGATATTGGGTTTTATCAGCGAAGACGTCTCGGCCTGGCTGGTCGGGGTGCTGGTATTGCTCGCCGGCGGAATTCTCACGGGGCTGCTCGCCTGGGGCACCCTCAATCAGTTTCACAGCCAGTTGCGCCAACGCTTTCAGCTGCTGGCCAACGAGCGCTACAGCCGCATCGAAGAGCGTTTTCAGGATCAGGAGCAACGTCTCGATGGCCTGCGCCGGTTCTTCGCCAACTCCGAATCGGTGTCCCGCGCCGAATTCGACGGTTACACCCATCCTCTATTGCTGCGCACCCAGGCTTATTCGTTTGCCTTGCGGGTGAGCGGTGCCGAACGTGCCGCCTTCGAGCAGCGCGTGCGAGATGAGGGCCTGAGCACCTTCAGCGTGCGCGAACTCAATGCGCGCGGCGAACTGCAACTGGCCTCCGCCCGCGATGAATACGTGGTGGTGTTGTACAGCCAGACCCAGAGCCGGCTCGGTTCTCCGCTGGGTTACGACTTGCTGGCTCAGCCGTTGCGCCGCTCGACCCTGGAGCGCGCCGACCAGCTTCGCAGTCTGGCAGTGTCGCAGCCGATGCATCTGGTCGGTATCGAGCCGGCTTACGCCCGCGGCGTATTGCTGGTGGCACCGGTGTTGCGCGAAGGCGAGCCCAGATCATACGGCTACGTGATGGCTGTCATAAGCATGCGTCAGCTGCTGGCGGACGGTTTGCCGGATGCGTTCCATGACTATCTGTCGGTGCGCATCCTCGATCTGTCTACCAACGATCAGCATGAAGTGCTGTTCGAATCGACCAATGAACCGGCGCCGAGCGATCTGTCCGCTACCCGGCTGGTGCGCATGGCCGATCACGACTATCAGGTGGATATCCTGCCGAGCGAAGCGTTCATGCAGGCCAACCATTCGTCGGTTGGCAGCGTGGTGGTGCTGGGCGGACTGCTCAGTCTGCTGCTGAGCGCGCTGCTTTATGTGCTGGTCAGTCAGCGCCAGCGCGCGTTGCGCATGGTCGAATTGCGCACCCAGGAACTGCATGAGCGCGAACAGGAACTGCGCGGCACCCACGGTCAGTTGCGCGGGGTGCTCAACGCGGCGACCCAGGTGGCAATCATCGCCACTGACCTGCGCGGGGTGATCAACACCTTCAACCCCGGCGCCGAGCAGATGCTCGGTTATCTCAGCAGCGAAGTGGTCGGCCACATGACCCTGGAAAATCTGCACTTTCCCCGGGAACTGGTGGCCCGCGCGGCGGAGCTCAGCGCCCGTTATGGCAAGACCATTCCGACCTGTCAGGCGATGCTGGTGGAGGGC
>NZ_BQHR01000030.1 GCF_021601625.1 Pseudomonas paraglycinae
AGACCGCGATGGTCACCGGCCCCAAAGGCGAAGAAATCCACTGCGACCAATACGGCCGCATCAAGGTGCAATTCCACTGGGACCGCGAAGGCCAGGCCGACGACAAGACCAGCTGCTGGCTGCGCGTTTCCAGCTCCTGGGCCGGCGACCGCTACGGCGCCATCTCCATCCCGCGCATCGGCATGGAAGTCCTCGTCACCTTCCTCGAAGGCGACCCCGACCAGCCCCTCGTCACCGGCTGCCTGTACCACAAGGAAAACCCGGTGCCGTACGCCCTGCCGGCGAACAAAACCCGCAGCGTCTTCAAAACCCTCAGCTCCCCGGGCGGCGGTGGCTACAACGAACTGCGCATCGAAGACAAAAAAGGCGCCGAACAAATCTTCATCCACGCCCAGCGCGACTGGGATGAAAACGTCGAGCACGACCAGAAGATTCGCGTCGGCAATGAACGTCACGACACGGTGGTGAAGAACACCTACACCGAACTCAAGGCCGAAGAACACCGCACCACGATTTCCGATCGCAAAGTGGAAGTGAAAGCCAGCGATCACCTGACCGTTAACCAGGACCAGCACATCAAACTCGGCACCGCTCAGTTGACCAGTGCTGGCAAGGAAATCCACCTCAAGGCCGGAGACAAAATGGTCATCGAGGCCGGCAGCGAACTGACCCTCCAGGCTGGCGGCAGCTTCATCAAACTCGATGGCGGCGGCATCACGGTGGTCGGGCCGGTGGTGAAGATCAATGCCGGTGGTTCGGCGGGAACAGGTTCCGGGATTGCGATCCTGATGCCGCTGTTGCCGATCCCTGCGCCGTCGGCCAAGGCCGGCAATCTCATGGCGCCCGCGCAACCGGGCGTATTGCCGACCAAGCCCGAGCCACGGGAATACTTCTTCGACATTACCCTGACCGATGTGCCCGGCGATGAAGGTTTCCCGCTGGCCCACACCCTCTGGCAGATCGTCCAGGACGGCGTGGATCAACCGTTGCTCGAAGGTCAGACCGACGAGAACGGACGCGTCAATATCGACGAACCGCAACGCCTGAAACTCTCCAAAGCTTATGCCGAAGCCGGCCCGTTGTGGCTGTGCTATCCGGGGCAACGCGTGCCCGTGGCCCTGCATGACGAACCGGCGGATGCGGACAAGGAGCGCTTCGCTCTCGCTGCCCTCGACTTTCATGACAGCACCCACCACCGCACCATCAACACCGCCAGCAACGAACGCAGCAAGCAGGACTTGCTCACCGACGGCGACTTGTACAGCCGCCTGCACAGCACGGACGAATGACCATGACGGATTCCGCTACCCCCTACAACGGCGTTCGCCACAAGGAAGTCAGCCAGATCAACACGGCCGCCGGCAAAGCGCTGCCCGCCGTCAACGCGCCGGACTTTTTCATACAGGACAAGTCCGCCTTCGCGCCCAAGCGCAGTGGCAACCAGGTACGTTTTTTCACCACTGGCGAGGATTACTACAAGGATCTGGCCAAGAAAATCGCCAAGGCCGAAACCTCGATTTTCATCACTGGCTGGCAGGTCAACTACGATGTGACCCTGGACGGCAAGCAGACCTTGTGGGAGTGCTTGTACAACGCCCTCCAGGCGCACCCGACACTGAAAGTCTTTGTCATGCCGTGGCTGAGCCCGGCGGCAAGTGTCGGCACTCATGACTTCGAAACCATGCTGGCGGTTTTCCAGCTCAACGCCGGACTGAAGGTGCCGCGTGCCTTCTGCACCCCGGCCATCCAGCAAAGCGACATGAAGGGTCTGGGCTCGACATTTTCCCATCACCAAAAGTGCGTGGTGATCGACAACAAGATCGGCTATGTCGGCGGCATCGACCTGGCCTACGGTCGTCGAGATGACAACAACTTCAGCCTCAGCGCCGTCGACCGTCAGGGTAACGATGCGTATAACCCGGGGATTCCGCACCTGGGCTGGATGGACATGAACAAGCACGTCAGTCGAGCGGGCCTGCTGCTGGGCACGCTGTTCGACCTGTCCAAACCGCTGGCCGAAACGACCATCGGCACAGAAAACACCAACATCAAACTGGCGTTGCCCCGTCGCGCCAGCGTGATCAACGCCATCGCGGCGATTCAGAACTTCTTCGCAAGTCCCCCACTGCCCGTTCTGGACCGGGCAATGAAGGCTGGCAAAAGTCTGAAGGAGTCCGTGTCCTCCATCGATCCTTTGGCCAGGCCCAGGGAATATCTGACCGACGCGGCCATCCGCAATATCACCGCGCTGATCAAACACAACTGGACGCGCCTGCCGCTGGCCGAACCGCTCAAAGGCCAGGCTCAAGTGTGGATTCGCGAAGTCGAAACCAGCGCCGGCAATTTGCAGGCTTCCGTGCGTCTGAAGAGTTACGAGCTGATCAACAACTGGACGAACTCGACCGATCTCGGCCGCCTTGTCGCCATGTTCTGCGACAAGGGTTACGACGCGATGCCCGCAGAGAAAATGGGTTGGCTGAACAACATCGGCCAATTGACAACTTCATTGCTCGGGCACTTTTACGCGTTGCTGCAAGACCGCGTGGCCAATCACCGGGAGCCCTTTGAATATCTCAAACACCAACCGCAGCCGCTGGCTTCGGCAGATTACAGCCGGCTGGACAAGGATCAGCCGCGCATGCCGTGGCAGGACGTTCATAGCCGCATCGAAGGGCCGTCGGTGTACGACCTGTCGCGCAACTTCATCGACCGCTGGAACGGCCAACAGGCTTACATCGCCGAGATCAAGAGCCTGGAAAAAACCACCGTCATCGTCGCCCTGATGGAGTGGGTCAACACGCTGGTCAGGGACGCCGGCCTGCCCCATCACCTGGATCTCAACAATCAGATCAACCTGAAGCTGCCCATGCCCAAACCGGTCTGGATCGATCAGGCCCCGACCCTGCCGACGCCACCGCAGACAGCGCAAGGCGGAGTCAGCGTGCAAGTGCTGCGCAGCGCTTCAGCCGCGATGACCACTCAGGAAGCCAAGGGTCGAGACATGGCCAGGGTCAACCTGCCGCTGCCCGAGGGTTTCAACGTGGGCGGGGTCCAGGACAACTGCCTGCGCGCCATGCTGCAGACCATTTCCAGTGCCCAGCACTTCATCTACATCGAGAACCAGTTCTTCCAGACCGACTTCGGTGACGAGGGCGAGCTGGCGGAAGGCCGGCCGCTGTCCGGCCCGATGGCCAGCCTGCGCGACCCGTCCACCTTGAACGAGAATTTCGTCGCCCGGATCAAACTGCGTGAAGCGATGGAAGACCAGGACTTCACCCAGATCGACTGGAAAGAAGTCAACGCCATCAGCAAGGAGCCCGGCGAAGAGGCCCGCACCTTTCTCAAAAGTTTTCTGACGATCTGGCAGACCAACGCACAGGGCTGGCTGACGCAGAAACTGGGGAAAGAACAGAAGCTCACCAACACGATTGGCAAGGCGCTGGCCGACCGCATCGGTCGGGCGATTGCCGAAAACCGTCCTTTTCACGTGTACCTGATTTTGCCGGTGCATCCGGAAGGTGCGCTGAACGTGCTGAACCTCATGCACCAGGTTCACCTGACCATGCAAAGTCTGGTGTTTGGCGAGCAGAGTCTGGTCAAACGCATTCAACGGCACATGGCGATGAAGGACATGATGGATCGCGGGGCGAGCAAGGAAGAGGCCGGGAAGATTATTGAGCGGGTGGATACCAACAAAAAGCCCGTCTACGCCCAACAGGACTGGTCAAAATATTTGACCCTGCTCAACCTGCGCACTTGGGATACGCTTGGCGATCGCGTGGTCACTGAACAGATCTACGTGCACAGCAAGTTGTTGATCGCGGATGATCGTGTAGCGATTCTCGGCAGCGCCAACATCAATGACCGCAGTCAATGCGGGACACGTGACTCTGAGCTGGCAGTCATTGTGCGCGATAGCGAATCGACTGACGCCAAGCTGGACGGCAAACACAACCAGAAGGTAGGGAAGACAATCAATAAATTGCGCAAGGATTTGTGGAAGAAGCACTTCGGGATGAGTCAGGCGAAGAAAGATGGCCCCGTAGCTCACTTCACTGTTTCGGACGAAGTTCTCGATCAGCCTGCTGCTGAAAAGACCTGGAGAGCCATTCAGGCTCAAGCCGCCAGCAACTCCAAGGCATATGAATACTCCTTTAACTTCATTCCGCGAAACTTCAATCAATCACAAGTAATCGAATCCTCAACTGCTCAGCAGTATCAAGATGGATTTCCTTCCCCAATCTGGCCAACCTGGACTTATCGCTCAACGTTGCATTTGAAACTAGGCGGCCAAATATCGGATCCATTGCCACATGAGCAAGGCTTCTGGGAAAGCAAAACTCTAGCTGGTGTGAAAACGTATCCTGCTCCCATTGGAGTTAGAGGTTTTATTACCGCTTTACCCATCTGTTGGACAAAGGGCGAGAACAATGAATCAGGGTTGAACCTGACAATCATTGCTCACAACCAAGACAAAAAAACTGACGTACACATCGCAAGTTTGAGCGAAGCGTCACATCGAAATGAGCACAGTTCATGACACGGATTATCATTACCTTCGCCTGCCTGCTGCTGGGAGCTCAATCAGTCTTTGCTGAACCTGCCTTGCAAGAATGCCTGGGACGCACCAGATTCGAGTCGCCAGAAGCATTCGAATGGGCAACGTTTGCTATTGAACGCAGCAACATGAAAGGAGCAGGAGGCCATGTATTTTCTAAAAGTGTTCATGCAGTAGGTGACTACGTCAGTTATGACTATGACGAAATGACCATCAGAATCAGCGACGTCACGACACGGGAAAGTTTTGACAGAGAACGCAACGCCATCGTTTACGAAACCGAGCACTATAGAAAAACTCTGCAGGACGATCTCAAGACCAACGAGTACCTGTTGGCATCTATCAAGGAGATGAAGTACTCAGACGACATCATCAAAACCCAGGAGAACCGAATCACTCAGCTGGAAGAGCGGATTAAAAAAACCAAAAAATACGAACACGACCTGGGAATCCCTGACTCTCACGTCTTGGGCAGCAAGGAAACGCCCTACGAATTCCTGCTCTGGCGCAACAACCGGGTGTTCTACTTCAACATGAACAAACCCGCCGAAAACTCCGCACAACGGATCAAGGACCTTGCCGCGCGCTTCGAAGCCCGCGACCTCTATCAAGTGCCCGAAGGCCCCGGCGTCTGTATGCCCTACGGATTTATCCATGACGACGGCAAAACCGGTTTCAACGTCAAGAACAGCCTGCGCTTCACCAGCACGCCCAACGTCATCATGAGCCTGATCAATGCCTCACTCGGCAACCATGCCAAACCCACCGACGGCACCTACGACACCGACTACCGCCCCGGTTACGACGCCGAAATCTGGAAAAAGTCGAAGATCATGGAGAAGTTCTACATTGGTGATCGCATGACCACCCTCGAAGGCTGGCGTCTGGACCCTCGCCCGGAAACCACCGAACAGGATCGCGCCTGGTTCGCCATCGCCCATGTCGGCGGTCTCGCGAGCCCGCTGATCGCAGCGCAGATGTTCACTTTCCAGAAAGGCACCGACGGCCTGAAAGATCTGGTGCCACCGCCCGAGGCGGTAGTACCGCGCTTTTTGAAGTTGACGCAAAGCATTCGCGAGCAGTGAGAGTCGGGTCGTGAACATGAAGCCCCATCGAAGTAAGCACAGTTCATGAACCGAATCTTCTTTTCCTTCGCAGTTCTGCTGCTGGGCAGTCAGTCAGCACTTGCGGAACCTGCCTTGCAAGAATGCCTGGGACGCACCAGATTCGAGTCACCAGAACCATTTGAATGGGCAACCTTCGCGGTTGAACGCAGCAAGATTGCATCAGCCGGAGGCCATGTTTTTTCGAAGAACGTTCACGCTGTTGGGGACTACGTCAGCTACAACTATGACGAAATGACGATCAGAGTCAGCGATGTCACTACACGCGAAAACTTTGATCGACAACGGAACGCAATCATTCACGAAACCGAAGCCTATAAAAAAATCCTTCAGGACGACCTCAAAACCAACGAGCGTCTGCTGGAAACGATCAAGCGAATGAAATACAGCGCCGACATCATCAAAAACCAGGAAAACGAAATCACCAAACTGGAAGACCAGATACGACAGACCAAAACCTATGAACACGACCTGGGCATCCCCGATTCCCACGTTCTGGGCAGCAAGGAAACGCCCTACGAATTCCTGCTCTGGCGCAACAACCGGGTGTTCTACTTCAACATGAACAAACCCGCCGAAAACTCCGCACAACGGATCAAGGACCTTGCCGCGCGCTTCGAAGCCCGCGACCTCTATCAAGTGCCCGAAGGCCCCGGGGTCTGTATGCCATACGGTTTTATCCATGACGACGGCAAAACCGGTTTCAACGTCAAGAACAGCCTGCGCTTCACCAGCACGCCCAACGTCATCATGAGCCTGATCAACGCCTCACTCGGCAACCACGCCAAACCCACCGACGGCACCTACGATACCGACTACCGCCCCGGCTACGACGCCGAAATCTGGAAAAAGTCGAAGATCATGGAGAAGTTCTACATCGGCGATCGCATGACCACCCTAGAAGGCTGGCGTCTTGACCCTCGTCCGGAAACCACCGAACAGGATCGCGCCTGGTCCGCCATCGCCCATGTCGGCGGTCTCGCGAGCCCGCTGATCGCAGCGCAGATGTTCACTTTCCAGAAAGGCACCGACGGCCTGAAAGATCTGGTGCCACCGCCCGAGGCGGTCGTTCCGCGCTTTTTGAAGTTGACGCAAAGCATCCGTGAGCAGTGAAACGCTGTCACCGATCAGCCGAATCGGGAACTCAAGGTCGCGGCCCATGGACTGATGTGCAACGATGTTGCCCTGCATCACGCCATTGACCGCAAGACCAAGGACGTTTCATGACTGCCATCAACACCCCGCCACCCCTCGCACCCGGACGTCTGCAACAGATGTCCACGCGCATCGCTTTCTTCATTGCCGGGCTCGGCATCGCCGCGTGGGCGCCGTTGGTGCCGTACGCCAAGGCGCGGGCCGGGCTCGATGAAGGCACGTTGGGGTTGCTGTTGCTGTGCCTGGGCGTCGGTTCGATTCTGGCGATGCCGCTGGCGGGGATTCTGGCCACGCGATTTGGCTGCAGAAAAGTGGCTACCGGCGGCACGCTGCTGATCTGCGCGGCGTTGCCGTTGCTGGCGACGGTGTCGTCGATTCCGGCGTTGATCGCCACGTTGTTCATGTTCGGCGCCGGACTGGGCACGGTGGACTCGACGGTGAACCTGCAAGCGGTAATCGTCGAGCGGGCCAGCGGCAAGAACATGATGTCGGGGTTCCACGGCCTGTTTAGCCTCGGCGGGATCGTCGGCGCGGCGGGTGTGAGCGCCCTGCTCGGTCTCGGGTTGTCGCCACTGGCGGCGATGCTGGTGGTGGTCGTGGTGCTGATCGCGGCGCTGTTCAAGGCGGTGCCGCACATGTTGCCTTACGGCAGTGAAAGCTCGGGCCCGGCGTTCGCAGTGCCCCACGGAATCGTGCTGTTCATCGGCGGCATGTGCTTCATCGTGTTCCTTACCGAAGGCGCGGCGCTGGACTGGAGCGCGGTGTTCCTGGCGCAGGAACGCGGGATCGACACCGCCTATGCCGGGCTGGGTTACGCAGCGTTCGCGTTGACCATGACGGCCGGCCGTTTGACCGGTGACCGGATCGTCCGCGCACTGGGCGCAACCCGGATCATTCTGTTTGGCGGACTACTGGCAGCGGCGGGATTGTTTCTGGCGACGTTCGCCCCGAGCTGGCAAGCCGCGCTGCTGGGCTATGCGCTGGTCGGTGCCGGCTGTTCGAATATCGTGCCGGTGCTGTACACGGCGGTGGGCAAACAGACGGTGATGCCGGAAAGCATCGCCGTGCCGGCAATTACCACGCTGGGTTATGCAGGGATTCTGGCAGGGCCGGCGGTGATCGGCTTTGTCGCCCATGCCAGCAGTTTGAGTTTCGCCTTCGGGCTGATGGCGACGTTGCTGGTGGCGGTGGCGATTGGCGGGAAAGCGCTGAAGGTCTGAGCTGGATCGTTCCCACGTCGAGACGCGGGAACGATCAGTGCAGATCAGAAACCGACGCTGGCCTGCACGAAGAACGTCCGCGGCGTGCCCACGTAGATCCCCGAGTTGTTGTCGCTGGAGCGGGTGAAGTACTGCTTGTCGAAGATGTTTTTCACCCCGGCGCCGAGCTTCAGGTTCGACAGCTGTGCACCGAAGTCATAGCCGCCGCGCACGTTCCAGGTCACGTAGCCCGGAATGTCGCCGTACTGCCCGTCCGCCGTGCCTTCGGTGATGTAGTTGCCATTGAAGCTGCCGTCAGCATTCACGCCGGTGCCCGGCGAGCGCTGTTTGGACTGGGCGAAACCGTCGATGTTGTAGGTCCAGCGGTTGATGTCGTAACGCAGGCCGACGGTGGCCACCTGACGCGAGTAGAACGGCAGGTCGCGGCCCTTGAAGCCCGGGATCTCGCCTTCATAGGTCGCGCGTGTGTAAGTGAAACCGGCGTTGGCGGTCAGGCCGTCGAGGCGTGGATCGAGCGCCGCCATGTCGTAATGCACCGACGCTTCGATCCCCTGGTGCTTGGTCGCGCCGAGGTTGGTCCAGCCCACGTCGTTGCTGATGTATTGCAGTTCATCATCGAAGTCGATGTAGAACAGCGTCACTTCACCGCCCCACACGTCATCGTTATAGCGCGTGCCGATTTCGTAAGTCTTGGCTTTCTCCGGTTCCAGGCCATTGGCGGTCTGGTCACCCGAGCCGCCCTGGCCGAGCTGGAAGTACTGCAGGCTGCCGAACGACGTCTCGTAGTTGGCGAACAGCTTCCACGCATCGGACAGGTGATACATCACGCTCAGGGCCGGCAACGGCTCGTTGCTTTCGATGCTGCGGTTTTTCTCGGGGACGGGTTTGCCGGCGGTGTCGAGCACAGCGCGATCATGCCAGTCGGTGCTGATGTGTTCGAAGCGAATGCCCGGGGTCACGGTCCAGTTGCCGACGTCGATCTTGTTGTCGATGTAGACCGAGTTGGCCTCGGTGCCGCCGGTACGGTCCTGGAACACATGACCGTCGGAGGTCTTGGTGACCACCGGCTCGTTGTTGACCAGCGCCAGGCGGCTCGACTGCTCGTGCATCGCCTCTTTCAAATAACGGTAACCGACGCTGACTTCCTGGGTGGTCGGGCCGACGTCAAACACACGCGAAACACGCGGCTCGATACCCAACGTGTAGTAGGAGCGCGGGAACGAGCTGAGGGTTTTCTGATCGCGGGCGGCGATGGTGCTGCCGCGAAAGCTGTCGGAATAGTAGGTCAGCACTTCTGCCTGGGTGCGCTCGTCGATCTGCCGGATCCACTTGAACGACACGTCCTTGCGGCGGCCGCTGAAGCCGTCGTAGTCGCGGTCGGACTGGAACGGTTTGTCGTCGTACTGCTTTTGCGTCAGGCCGCCGGGCATGTCGGCGCTGGCGTCGTAGTAGTGGAAGTTGAGGCTGAAATCGTCCTGATCGGTCGGTGCCCAGTGGGTCTTGAGGATCACGTCGTCGATGTCGTTGCCGTTGTTGCGCTCGCGGTAACCGTTGCCGTTGACGCCCGAGTACAACAGCGCCATGCCGATGCCGTTGTCGGCAGTGCCGCCGAGGAACGCGGTGTCGATGTGTTTCCAGCCACCGTGCTGCGAGGTTTCCAGGGTGGTGCCGATTTCACCGGTGGTTTTTTCCGGGATCGCGCGGGTCACGAAGTTGATCACGCCGCCGACGTTTTGCGGCCCGTAACGCACGGAGCCGGCACCACGGACCACGTCGATGCTGTCGAGGTTGCCGGAAGAAATCGGCGCCATCGACAGTTGAGGCTGACCATACGGGGCGAACGCGGCCGGCACGCCATCAATCAATACGGTCGAGCGTGGCGACAGGCGCGACGTCAAACCCCGTACGCCGACGTTCAGCGAAATATCGCTGCCGCCGGTGCCGTTGGCTTCCTGCACCTGCACGCCCGGCACGCGGCGAAGCACGTCGCCGACGTTCATCGCGCCCTGCTCGACCATCGCTTCGCGACGGATCACCGTGCGCGCGCCGGGGTGGTTCTGCACCACGGCAGCGTCGGCGTCGCCGAGCCAGTCTCCGACCACTTTGATGTCGGTCACGCCCAGTTCCAGCGGGCCGTTGGCGGCGGAAGTCGGGGCTGGGGACAAGGTCACCGAACCTTCATTGATCTGATAATCCAGACCGCTGCCTTGCAGCAATTGGCGCAGGGCCTGCTCCGGAGAAAGATTGCCATCCACGGCCGGCGCTTGTTTGCCGGCGACCAGGTCCGGGCTGAAAAACACCTGCAACGAGGTTTGCTGGCCCAGTTCACTCAGGGCCTGACCCAACGGCTGTGCGCGGATGTGAATGGCTTCGGCGGCGAGGGCCATCGGTACGGGGGCGTTGACCGCCAGTGCGAGCGCCAGCGGTAACCAAGGGGATTTTTTGTTTTTGGCGGTGGAGGTTTTCACGTCGAACGGAGTCCTGTGGATCGCAAGAGTGTGCGGCTGTTAATGCAAACCAGTTGCAGTTGAACAGGAAGACGACGAACTCGAAAAAAACCTGAATTTTATTTTGAAATTATTTCCTGGCTGCCGTCGGCAAGAGTGCGCACGGCCACTGGAAGGATGCTCGGCAAGGCCCTGAGCAAGGCATCGGTATTGTCGGATTTGAACACGCTGGTCAGGCGCAAATTGGCCACGGCGGGGCTAGAGACCTTCAGCGGCTTGTCGCGATAACGCGACACTTCCTCGGCGACTTCGCTGAGGCTGGCGTTGTTGAACACCAGTTTGCCGCTGCGCCAGGCTGTCAGCTCCGCCGGGTTGACCGCGTAGGCCGGCGTTACTTTGCCCTGTGCATCGATCCGCGTGCCGAGGCCGGCAGTGAGGCTGATGAAATCGGCATCGGCCGCACCACGACCCTGCACCCTGACCGTGCCCTGCTCCACCGCGACCCGGGTCTGCGTCACATCGCGGCGCACATCGAAACGAGTGCCAGTCACCGTGACCTTGCCGCTGCCGGCCTCGACCACGAACGGGCGAGAAGTATCGTGCTCGACGCTGAACATCGCCTCGCCTTCGGTCAATTCGATGAGCCGCCGATCCTTCTCGAAACGCACCTGCAGACGGCTGCGGCTGTTGAGGTCGATCACCGAACCGTCCGGCAGCGCGACATGCTTGCGCTCGCCCAGCACCGTGGCGAATTCAGCGCTGTAACCCGCCGGATGATTCAAGCCACTGAACAGACCGAGCCCGAGCGCCACCGCGACCACGCTGGCCGCCACGGCATAACGCAACAACGGACGGCGTTCGCGCCGCGCCGGCGGGGTTTCGCACAAAGCTTTGAGGCGTGGCGCCGGCAGCAGATCCGCCGCCGTCCACAAGCCCTGGAGCAACTGGAATTCGTCACGGTGCTGGGGATGTTCGTTCAGCCACGCGTCGAAGCGCTGCTGTTCGTCGGCACTGACGGCCGGCTCCTGCAAACGCACAAACCAGCGTGCCGCGTCATCGCGCACCGTTGTTTGCCCGCACGCGCAATCACGAGTATCCATCATGGAATGTCCTGTTTGGCTGGGGATGAAAAGACGCCGCGGCTCATGATTGCGCCCCGTCCAGGCGATCACGCAGATGCCGCAGGGTGCGGATCATATACTTTTCCACCATGTTCTTGGACAGGCCCAGGCGCTCGGCGATTTCCGCCTGGGTCAGGCCTTCGATCTTCTGCCAGACGAAAATCCGTCGGCAGTTGACCGGAAGCTCCGTGAGCGCACGTTCGATGGAATCGGCCAGCTGGATCGCATGCATGTAATGCTCCGGATCGCCGCTCGGCGACTCACTGAGATCGATCGCCTCCGACTCCATGGCGCCCCGCCGGTCCTCACGCCGATAGCCGTCCACCGCGATGTTGCGCGCGGTCTGGTGCAAATACGCCCGGGGTTGCTGCACCGCCGACGAATCGGATTCGAGCACCCGCACAAAGGTGTCGTGCGCCAGATCCTCGGCCTGCGAGCGATTGCGCAGGCGACGGGTCCAGGTGCCGATCAACTCTTCGTAATGCTCGAGAAAGCCGGGTCTGCGGGGCAGCATGGGGATCATTGCGGCGTGCTGAGGAAAGGGGCGTGAATAGTAATGCTTCCTATTAAGCCGAAGCAATGGATTCCTCGGGAATGCCGACGAGGCTGTTTTCCCCTATCTCTTCGGCGCTCTAATTCGCGGCAATCTCTGCCTTGCGTGGGCAGAACCATCCATGCATCAAACCCGCTTGAAAGAACTGGACCGGCGCCTCGAACCCGGCCGACTCGATCAGACTGGCGACCTGCGGCACCGGCAGAATCGCCACATCCCGGGCATACGCCGTGCGCGCTCGTTCGAGCATTTGCGGCGGCACCTGGGCCGAAGCCATCAGCGTCATCCAGTGACGCAGCAATGCTTCATAGGCCGGGGATTGAGTATCCGAGGCCAGATCAGCATTCGCCAGAATCCCACCCGGTACCAGACGACGGGCAATCTCACGGAAAAAGTCGATACGCACCTGAGGGTCGAGCAAAAACTGCGACACCAGAAAACAGGTCGCGCCGTCGTAACCGGATTCATCCGTCAGCGTATCGAGGTAGCCTTCGTGAAAATGGCAGCGGGAGAGAAAACCGCCCTCTGTCGCTCGCTGACGGCACACGTCGAGCATGGCGCCCGAAGGGTCGACTGCGGTGAATTGCCAGCCGGGAAACTGCTGCGACAGATGGGCCATTTCCACACCGGTGCCCACGCCGAAGCATAGTATCCGGGCATTCTCCGGCAGGCCCGCGAACACTGAATCCAGCAGCAGATACAGGGCATCACGAATGGGCGCCATCCCGCTCCACTGTTTGTCATAGATCGCGGATTGCTGGTCGAACAAGGCCTTGAGTGCTTGATTGTCCATGGAAAACCTTCCTCTGCATCATGATCGCGGTGAAGTTTCATTATCGCAGGGCTGTCAAGACCTCCCCGATACAGCCTGAGATTGATCATTCCACCCATCAACTGGTCGCAATCCATCAACCCCACCCTCGCGCCGCACCCTAGATTAGATCCCACAACAACACGCCGTGGAGATCGCCTCATGCACAGTTTCCAGACCCGCAAGCAGCACAGTCCGGTCGACGCCTGGGATCAGCAGGATCCGGAGCAGGCCTTCACCCTGCCCTCGCGTTATTTCTACGACGACAGCCTGTTCCGTGCCGAGCGCGACAACATTTTCATGAGGGCCTGGCATGTCGCCGGGCATGTCAGTGAGTTCGCTGAGCCGGGGCAGTTCGTCGTCACGGATCTGTTCGACCAGAGCGTGGTGGTGGCGAAGAATCGGCAGGGGCAGATCCATGGTTTTCACAACGTCTGCCAGCATCGCGGCAATCGCCTGCTCGAAGAACGCCGTGGCACTACCGGCGGCGTGGTGCGCTGCGCCTATCACTCGTGGTGCTATGAAATGGACGGCAGCCTGCGCGGTGCGCCGCGTTGCGAGCGGATGAAGAATTTCGAGCTGGCGCAGTTCAACATTCCCCAAGTGCGCACGGAAGAACTCGGCGGTTTCATCTACTTCAACCTCGATCCGAATGCGCCGTCGCTGCGGGATCTGTTCCCCGGTGCCGACGAAGAAATGCGCCGGGTGTTTCCGGATCTCGCGGACATGCATCTGATCGAGGAACAAGACGTGATCGTGCCGGCCAACTGGAAGGTGATCATGGACAATTCCATCGAGGGCTATCACTTCAAGCTGTCCGGCCCGTGCCACATCGACCTCGCCCGGCTGATCGATTTCAAGGGTTACCAGTTGATCAAACGCGACAACTGGTGGACCTACGCCGCACCGGCCAATCTGTCGGCGACCGAGGCCTATGGCGTGCCGCTGAAAAGCGAACTGAACCCGCAGGAATGCTTTTTCAACATCGGCCTGTGGCCGAACAACACCTTCTACACCTTCCCGTTCTCCGAGTTTCTCGGCTCGTTCATCATGATTCCGCTGGACGCCGAGCGCTCGCTGCTGCGCTTCGGTTACTACTCCTGCAACCCCGAGACGGCCGCCGTCAGCACGGCGTGCATGAAGTGGATGAACGAAGACCTCGGCCCCGAAGACATCGCCCTGAACATCTCGGTGCAAAAAGGCCTGCGCTCGCTCGGTTATGACCAGGGCCGTTACATGATCGACGCCCAGCGCAGCAATGAAAGCGAGCATCTGGTGCATCACTTTCATCGTCTGGTGTTCAACGGTATTCACGGCCATTGCGTGGACTGATCCGCCCTTCCCTCGTCATTTGTCTGAACGGAGCAAACCATGGACGAAACCGGGTTTGATTACCTGATCGTGGGCGCCGGTTCGGCCGGTTGCGTGTTGGCCAATCGCTTGAGCGAAGACCCGAACGTGCGCATCCTGCTGCTGGAGGCCGGGCCCGAGGACAAGAGCTGGACGATCGACATGCCGTCCGCCGTGGGCCTTGTGGTGGGTGGGTCGCGCTATAACTGGAGTTATCAGTCGGAGCCCGAGCCGTACCTCGACGGCCGCCGAATCGGCACGCCGAGAGGCCGCACCCTCGGCGGTTCATCGTCGATCAACGGCATGGTCTACATCCGTGGCCATGCCCGGGATTACGACGGCTGGGCCGAGCAAGGCTGCGTTGGCTGGAGCTATCGCGAGGTGCTGCCGTACTTCAAGCGAGCGCAGACTCACGCCGGCGGTGGCGATGACTATCGCGGCGGCGACGGCCATTTGCACGTCACTCCCGGCGATGTAGAAACACCATTGTGCGCGGCGTTCATCGCGGCCGGGGCCGAGGCCGGTTATGGCGTCAGCGAGGACTTGAACGGCTATCGGCAGGAAGCCTTCGGCCCGGTGGATCGCACTACACGCAACGGTCGGCGCTGGAGCACTTCGCGCGGTTATCTGAGCGAAGCACTGGCTAGGGGCAATGTGCGCGTGGTCACCGATGCGTTGGTGCTACGCATTCTGTTCGAGGGCCGGCGAGCGGTCGGGATTGATTATGAACAGAACGGCGAAACGAACACCGTCCGCGCTCGCCGGGAAGTGTTGCTGACGGCCGGGGCGATCAATTCGCCGCAGTTGCTGTTGCTCTCGGGCGTCGGCCCGGCGGCGGAACTGCGTGACCTCGGGATCGGCGTCGTGCACGACCTGCCCGGCGTCGGTAAACGCCTCAACGATCACCCGGACGCGGTGGTGCAATTTCGCTGCAAACAACCGGTGTCGCTGTATCGCTGGACCACCGCGCCGGGTAAATGGTGGATTGGCGCGCGCTGGTTCGTCCGTCACGACGGCCTGGCGGCGAGCAATCACTTCGAGGCCGGTGCGTTCCTGCGTTCCCGAGCCGGTGTCGAACACCCGGACCTGCAACTGACCTTCATGCCGCTGGCGGTGCAACCGGGCAGCGTCGACCTGGTGCCGACCCACGCGTTCCAGATCCACATCGACCTGATGCGCCCCACCAGCCTGGGCAGCGTGACCCTGCACAGCGCCGAACCGCGGCGGCCGCCGAGGATTCTGTTCAACTATTTGAAGACCGCGCAGGACCGTGCCGACATGCGCGCCGGCGCACGGCTGGTGCGCGAAATCATCGAGCAACCGGCAATGGCCCCTTTCAAGGGCGAAGAGCTGGTGCCGGGCCGTTCGGTGCAGACCGACGCCGAACTCGATGCCTGGGCGCGGCAGGTCACGGAAACCGGCTACCATGCCAGCGGCACCTGCAAGATGGGGCCGGCGGGCGACCCTGAAGCGGTGGTCGATCCGCAACTGCGAGTGCATGGCCTCGACGGCTTGCGGGTGGTGGACGCGTCGATCATGCCGGCGATCGTCAGCGGCAACACTAACGCACCGACGGTGATGATCGCGGAAAAGGCCAGCGACCTGATCCGTAACCTCACGCCGTTGCCAGCCCTCGATGTACCGGTGTGGATCAACCCGCACTGGCAGACCGAACAACGATGAAGCAGAGATGGCGATGACCCGATCCGCTGAAGCTGTACCGCGCAATGAAGCACCGCTGCGAGTGGCGGTGCTGTTGCTGCCGGCGTTTTCCAATTTCGGTCTGGCGGCAGTGCTCGAACCGCTGGCCATCGCCAACTGGTTGAGCCAGCGCACGCTGTTCGAGTGGACGTTGCTGTCGTTGCAGCCGGGCCCGGTGACGGCCAGCAACGGTCAGGCGAGCATCGCCGAAGCTGGCTTGAACAACGAGCAGGCCTTCGACGCCTGCGTGGTACTGGCCAGTTTCGAGGTGCATCAACACAGCCGCAATCCGGCGCTCAAGAGTTGGCTGCGCAAGCAGGCGCTGTTCGGCGCGGTCTTGATCGGCGTGGAAACCGGCACCGAACCGCTGGCCGCCGCTGGTGTGCTCGACGGCTACGAAGCGGCGGTGCATTGGGACAACCTGCAGGGTTTTCAGGAGAGTTACCCCAAGGTCCGCGCCCGACCGCAGCTCTACACCCTCGAACGCCAGCGCCTGACCTGCGCCGGCGCGACTACCATTCTCGACATGCTGCTGGGCTGGATCGGCCAGCGCATCGATCCTGATCTGGCCCGGGAAATCGGCCTGCACCTGCTGATGGGCCAGATGCGCGCCCCGGCGGACAATCAGCTCGACGGCGGTCTGGGCAACAGCGGGATGTACGGCAACAAGATCCGCCGTGCCGTGCAACTGATGGAAAAGGCTCTGGAAGAACCGCTGGACTGCGAAGCAATTGCCAGCGAAGTCGGCCTGTCACGTCGTCAACTCGAGCGCCAGTTCAAACATCAGACCGGGCTCTCGCCGCTCAAGTACTACATCACCCTGCGCCTGGCCCGGGCGCACAACCTGTTGCAACAGACGCAGATGAGCGTGGCCCAGGTGGCGGCGTGTTCCGGGTTTGGCTCACTGGAGCATTTCTCCCGCACCTACCGCGCACGCTTTGGTTGCCCGCCGAGTGAGGATCGGCGCCAGGCGTGGAGTGCGCCGGTGATGCGCCAACCGTTGAGCAAGGCACCTTGAAACGAAGAGCGGCCATTCACCCGTGACGTTGCGCAAGCCTTGCTGGCAAAAAAATGCCTGCAACAGGCAGGCATTGTTGAAACTCGGACGTTCAGTTGTGCGTTCGGACCTCGTCGCACGATTGACCACTTGAATTCACTAACCGGACCACTACCGATGCAGTGTTCTCCACTACGCCATTGATCAGGTAGTTATAACGAACCGAGCCATTTCCAATGAGTTTGATTTTGTTCCATTCCTTAAAGCAATCAACGGAGCCATTCTCGATGTCAGCCCGTGTTACATTTCGGCTCAATGATGTCGAAGCGCCCTGGATGGGTACCTCACCTTCGGAATCACTGCATCCCTGAAATTCGCCGGTGAACTCGTCACCCACTTTCGCCTCATTTGACAACGCCCCCACTTTTACCGAAATGCCGTTAATTTGAGGTTTTGAGCTGCAGTTAATTACACCGTTAAACAAGTCTTGAAAATGAATATCAGCCATTTCTGTTGCTCCATGAATTGATTGGTTTGATGCTCGCACAGGTTAAATTGAAACCACGCGCCTCAAGCCAATCGTCGTCCCTTATCAGCTTTTTGCACACTGTCAGAACTGACAGTCATTCAATACCCATTCGCTATAACAATTTGTTCTTTCCAGCCAAACTCAATTTCACTGTGGCACGAATCCGCGCGGGTTCTGGATCAGCCATCCGAGAACCCATTGCTAATTCAGCTGGCGGTAGACCGGTTCCTCTTCGTCGAGGATGCCCATCAATGCATTGAAATGCTTATCCGCAAACCCCGGATAATCCAGCCATTGCCGACACGTCTTGCGCGCCACTTCATCGCTGGCCACGCGCAATTCCCGCCCGGTCGCCAGTGCGGTGATATACACCTCGCACGCCCGCTCGAAGTAATACAGATCATCAAACGCCTGAGCCACGCTCGGCGCCGCGACCAGCAATCCATGATTGCCCATCAGCAGGATCGGCTTGTCACCGAGCAGCCTGCTCACCCGCTCCGCCTCTTCCCCAAGACCCATGCCATCGAATCCTTCGTCAATCGCCACCCGCTCGAAAAACCGCATGCTGTTCTGCTCGATCGGTGGCAGGCGCGAGTCCTTCAGGCATGCTAGCGTCGTCGCGTATCTGCTGTGGGTATGGAGGATGCAACGAGCCTGCGGCTGGTTGCGGTGCAAGGCGCTGTGCAAGGCCCACGCGGTTTTGTCCGGGGAGTCCGGGCAGTCGAGACTGGACGGATCGTCGGCATTGAGCAACAGCAGATCACTAGCACGGATCCGCGAGAAGTGTTTGCCGTAGGGGTTGATCAGAAACTCGCGACCGTCCTGCGAAGTGGCCACGCTGAAGTGATTGGCGATGGATTCGTGCAGGTTCAAACGCGCGGCCCAGCGCAGGGCGCAGGCCAGCTGGATTCTCAGGTGTTCGACGTTGTCGTGCATGGCGCGGCCTCCCGGTTTCACCCGAGTGTAGAGCGCATGCTTTCATCGACTTGACGGGAAACGACAGTGGCTGCCGTTTTGAGCCGGGTGTCCATCAGAAACGGGAGCGAGCAGGCTCGCCCCCGCCGGTTTCACTGACGGTCAATCAGCCTTTTTCGTCGATCCCGGCTTGCAGGGGCTGACTGTCCAGATGACCGCTCAGGGTCACCGGGCCGACTTTCAGGTTGCCGTTTTCAACGGACACCTTCGGTGCATTTTCTTCAGTTTTGTGCGGCAGATCCAGGCCGGCTTTTACGCCGTAGTCGAGGTTACTCAGGTCGGTGCTGCTGACCTTCGAACCACCCAGATCGACCTTGCCTTCGGTGGCGGAAATCCGCGCACCGGTCAGTTGGGTAGCGCCACCGACGGTGAGGTTCACACCCTGACTAGCGCTGATGCCGGAGGCCTGTTTGACGCTGTCCTTGTGCGCGTATTCGCCTCCGGCTTTCAGCGTTGGCTTGTAGTCGGTGCCCGCCAGTTTTCCCTTGTCGTCGGCCGGGGTCTTCTTGGCGGTCAGGCCCAGATCCACGTCGACCTTGGCGTGAGTGCTGGAGTCCTGACGGCTTTCGACCGACAGATCACCCGCCACATTGCCGCTGACGTTGCGCGCATCAATCCGCGCGCCGCTCAGGCTCGCATCACCGCCACTGTTCAACACCACCCTGTCAGCCTTGATCTGGCTGTTCTGCTGGGTGGTGCCTTGCAGGTAGTCCACGCCGACCTTGGCCCCGGCACTGAAGCCGTGATCGCTGCTGACTTTTTCATCGGCGGCGGTCGGTGTGCTTTTGCTCAGATTGCCACCGGCGTTCAGCGCTACGTTCCAGTTGTTGCGGTTGTCGCTGGACTGCGCGGATTCCTGAACGAAACCGCCCTTCTGCGCATCGATGCTGACGTTCGGCGCGCCGACCTGAGTGCCTTGCAGGTGCACCGAATTGCCGCTCAGGGCGATGCCGTTCTGGCTGTTAAGCTGGCCACCGCTGAGGGTCTGGGTGTTCTCGTTGACCCGACCGATGTTGAAGTTGCCGCTGAGGTTGCCGCCCTGATCGCGGCTCTTCTCGCTGCTGGTCTTGCTGCCGCCCGCCTTCAGGCCGCCGCCGAGATTGCTGCCGGTGGCGACGTGCGAGTCGGTGGCCGCTTGCAGGTCGAGTTTGCCGTCGGCTTTCAGGTCGATAGCACCAACGCTGTCGATCTTCGTGCCCTGCTGCACCTGATTGCCGCCGCTGCTCAATTGCACCGGGCCGTTGCCATTGATACTGGCTACGTGGGCCTGGGTGTCGGTGGTCTTGTTGCCTTTGTGATCGAGCTGGAATCCAGCGCCGAGATCGACGTTGGTGCCGTCGGTGCCCGGCAAGGTGCCTACCGTCAGCGAACCGTTGCCACGCAGGCTGGAGCTGTCGCTGCTCTGGCGGTCGTTGGCCTGATTCAGGGCCAGATCGCCGCCGGTCTTGATGCTGACACCGCCCTGCCCGCCATCGAAACGGCTGCCTTCGAACTGGGCATCGCCGCCGACATTGATGTTCACGCCCTGATTGCCAGCGTAACCGCCGACCACCGCGGTGGAGCTGTCCTTGCTCGACTGGCTGCTGCCACCCGCGCCGCTGCCGGCCACGTTCACGTCTTCACCAGTCTTGGTGTAGACGCGCACGTCGACCTTGGCATCCACTGATTTTTCGGTACTGTTGTGGGTGTTGTTCGCTGCATCGGCCACCAGTTTGTCGGCGCCGATGTTCGCTTTGCCGGCGCTGGCGTTGTACTGGGTGCCCTGGTCGTGCAGCGTGCCGCCGACCTTCACGTCCACGGTCTTGCCGTCGAACCGGCTGACCACAGCGTTGCTGCCTTGCTCGGTTTTATCGGCGCTGGCATGACCGATTGCCACGTCGATACCGACGTTCGGCTGACCGAGATTGGTCAGTGCGTCCTTGTCCGGCACCTTGCCGCCGAGCACGTCTTTCACCGCACCGGCAATCGGCCGGGCGATGTCTTTGTACTCGACGTTGGCGCCGATGTCCGCCGACCAGTTGCTCTCGCTGTGAATGATGCTTTCGGTGTTGCTGGCAGCACGGTTGTCGACTTCGTTGGCGGCGACGTTCAGACCGTTGCCGGACTTGAGTTGCGCGCCCTCGGTGGCGAGTTTGTCAGCGTTGATGTTCAGGCTGCCGCTGCTCTGCACGCCGGTGGTTTGCGCGGTGGTTTTGCCGGTGGTGTCTTGCGAGGTGCTGTGCGAGAAGTCCACGCCGCTACCGGCGCGGTCGAGCCCGCCGGTGTAGTAAAAACCGCCGCCAGTGCTGCGGGTCTCGGTCGAGGTGCTGTGGCTGTCCTGCTCCGCCAGCAGCGAGACGTTCTTGCCGCTCAGGCTGGTGTCGCCAGCGGTGGATTTCACCTCGGCGCCCTTGAGCGTCACGTCGCCGCCCGCGTTCACCTGCACGCTGCCGCCGCTGAGGCTGGAACCCTGCTGCGTGACGTCGTTGGTGGTGACGGTTTGCGCCTTGTCTTCGTAATGCACGCCGGCGCGATACTGCTCCGCCGTCTGCTCCTTGGCGTAAGCGTCGAAACCTCGGGTCTGCGTTCTGTTGCTGCTGTCGTCGGTGTTCTGCGTCGAATGCACCTTCACATCACCCGCCGCATCCGCCGTCAGCGAACCGCCGGCCTTGACCGTGGAGCCGGCAACTTCGATGTCCTTGGCGCTCTTGAGCTTGAGGTTGCTGTCGGAAGCCAGCTCGCTGCGCACCGTGGTGCTGTCCTTGCTGTTCTGCCGGGACTCGTCCTTGGTGATGCCGAAGAACTTGCTGTCCTTGTCGTGGTTGTTGCTGTGCGAAGTGTCCTGCACGCCGTCGATGGTCAGCGAACCGTTGTCGCTGATCACGCTGGCATCCTGGCCGCCGCGCACCTGGCTGCCGCTGATGCGCACGTCGTCGGCCTTGACCACCAGTTTGCCGGCCGCATTGACCTTGCTGCCCTGATGCTGGGTCTGGCCCTTGTCGGCGTCGCCGGTCTTGCCGAAGAAACCGCCGCCGACCAGGTCACCGGAATAGCGGTTGTCGCTGCTGCGGTTGGTGCGGGTCGCGGTGGTGATTTCCACCTGTTTGCCGGCCAGTTGCAGATCGCCGGCGCTGTTCAATTCAGCGCCTTCGGAGCGCAACAGTGCGGCGGTTTGCAGGGCAATGTTGCCGGCCTTCAGCTGGCTGGTGATGCTGCGCTGCTCTTCGCTGCTGCTGTCCCAATCGGCTTTCCACAGGTGTTTGCGGTGCTTGCCCTGATCGGTCTGGGTGTGGCTTTCAGTGGCGGCGGTCAGGCGCAGATCGCCGCCGCTTTGCACGCTGAGGTTGTTCTTCGCGTCGACCTTGGCGGCTTTCAGTTCGGTGTCTTTGCCGGACGAGAGTTGCGCGTCGCGGCTGGCGACGATCTGGCTGCCGTGCTGGCGCGAATCGCTGTCGGTCTTGGTGCGCTCGTAAGTTTCCCAGGTGATGCCGATGGTGCTGTTGTTCCAGTTTTCGCGCTGTTCCTGAAGCTTGCGGCTTTCGACGGTGGTCAGGGTCAGATTGCGCTTGGCATCGACCTTCACGTCGCGACCGCTGACGTCGGCGGCGGCCAGCGTCAGGTCCTTGCCGCTGTGCAGGCCGACGTCGCCCTGGCTGCTGCGGATGCCGGCGCGGGTCACGTCGAGGCTGTCCGGAATCGCCTGACCGCTGACGCTCAAGTCGCCCGCCGAACGAATCTGCACGCCGTCACGTCCTGCGACTTGCACCGCGCCGACCTTCACGCCCGCGCCTTCAGCGGTGCTGACGATGTTGATGCGCCCGGCCTGCATCGCGCCGAACAGGCTGGCGTCGATCCGTTGATCGGTGGTGTTGCCCGCCGGGTCCACGGCTTTCACCTGGCCGCTGGCGTAGTCGATCTGATTGCGCCCGACGGTGAGGTTCAGTTGATCGCGAGCGCTGATTGCGCCCTGGCTGTCGATGCGCGGCGCGATCAGGTTGATCGAGCCTTCACCGTTACGCAGCCCGCCGCCCTGGATCTGCAACTGACCGGTGGCGTCGCGGGTGCTCAGGGCTTGCAGCTTGCCGTCGTTCAGCTCGGGCCGGCCGACCACCAGATTGGCGTTCGGCGTGTTGATGAAACTGCCGCCATTCACCGAAATGCCGTTCGGGTTGGCGAGCACGTAGTCGGCGGCGCGACCGAAGATTTCCTGGGCGCCGTTGATGGCCGAAGGGTTGCGGCTGATCACTTCGTTGAGGATCACGCTCGCGGCCTGGCCCTGCAATTGCGGGTTGGCCGCCAGTTGCCCGGCGAGCTGCGATTGCCCGGCCTGCAAGGCGTTGTTCAACACCAGGCCCTGTCGGTCGACGTTGTAGTCGAGGAATTGGTTATGCGAAAGCCCCGAGCCGTTGGGCGCGACGATGTTGACGATCGGGACGCCGCCCTGGGTCTGCAGTTGCGCGGTGCCGCCGGGGCCGGGCGCGACCACCACGCCGCCGGCCATGGCGCCCGGCAGGTGAGCGACCAGGAACAGGCTGGCGATGGCCCAACGCAGTTTGCCCCGTGGGGAAAGATGAAACGCAAAGGTATTCATTGGCATAAAAAACTCTCCATGTAGTGCGGCATCACGTTGCGCGTTGAGTTGAAGGCCACGGCTGTCGCGCTCAGGTCCGATGGCTGTTGTTCACTGACGTTCATATCTGTAATCCGACCCGCATCAGCCAGGTTTCAGGCTCGCGGTGCAGGCCGGTCGGGGTGTTCAGGCTGCGTTGATAATCGACGTCCACTTGCAGGTTTTTCCAGCCCAGATTGAGGCCGATGCTGGCGCCGCTCAGGCGTTGAACCGGGGCGCCGTGATCGGCCTTGATCCAGCCGTGGTCGAGGCCGACACGCGGGGTGAGCTGCACTGGCAAATCGGTGCGCAGCGGCAGGCGCAGAGTGTTGCGCCAGATCGCGCCGCTGGCACCGGACGCACTGCTGACCCGATAACCGCGCACAGCGGAATCGTCGGTGCCGAGCAACTGTTCGATGGCTGGCAGCGGATCCGGGCTGTACTGCAAATTGAGCTGGCTCTGCCATTGCCAGGCTTGCGCGCCGAGCTGGCCGTTGCGCCACTGGCTGAGGCCGGCGCGGTACTTGCGAAACTGTGCCTTGGGCAGGTTTTTGACCTGACGATCGGCATCGTCGTCGGCGCCCAGCCAGCGCAAACCCTGGGCGTAATTGACGTCGAGGTTCCACACCGCGCGGTCGAGCCAGAACAGATTGAGCCCGGCCTCGGCCACGGTCAGGGTCGGGCTCTGGATGCCGAGGCGGACGCTTTCCAGATAGCTGTCGACATCCTTGTGCGCCAGTTGCAGATTGGCGCTGAGCTGATGGCTCTGGTCGCGCCACAACACCCGGTCGGCGCGCAGGCTGAGTTGATCGGTGATGCCGGTGCTGTGAAAAGTCAGCGTGCTGAGCTTGAACGGCGCGCGGTATTCGGCGTGGCTGGCGAAAGTGCTGAACGTCCAGTAACCGTAGGGAATCGCGTAATAGAGGCTGGCGTTGCGGCTGTAGCGGTCGCCCTGATTGAGGGTGTCGCTGGCGCTGAGGCTCAACAGGTCGTTGAGTTCGAGCGGGCTATCGAGGGTCAGGCTCAGTGTGTCGCGATCACGACCGGTACTGGCGCTGCCGAGGTTGTCCACGCCCAGGCCCAAGCTCCAGCGCGACTGCCCCGAGGTGCGCGATCGCAAGATGATTTTCGACGCACCGGGCTGGCTGCCGGGGGCGATGTCGGCGGTAAGATCGAGCGAGCGCAGGCGGTTCAACTGATCCAGACCCTGCTCCAGATCCCGCAGGTTCAGCGGCTTGCCGAGCATGCCCGGGAATGCACCGCCGAGGGACACCGGCAGGCTCTGGTCGGCCAGTTCGATGGACTCGATGTAGCCTTCGTCGATCAGGATATCCAGCGATTGCCCGGCTACCGGCGCGCTGCTCAGGTAAGGCCGACTGGCGATGTAGCCCTTCTCCACGTACAGCGCGGTAATGGTCGCCAGCAGATGGTTGATCTGGCCGACGCCCATGCACGGCGCCAGCAGCGGTTTGATCCGGGCGTTGAGTTTGTCTTTGCCGATCAGCGTGACACCACCGATACGCGTACCGCTCAAGGGCCAGCAGCGCTCATCGGGTTTGATCGACTCAGGAATGGCCGGAGTGGCAGGCGTCGGGCCGAACGCGCCGCGCTCCAGTTGCCGCTTGCGCTGTTCGAGTTGCAGCTGTTGCAGATCGCGCTGTTGCAGTTGTTGCTGGCGCAGCACTTCCTGGCCAGGGGCTGGAGTTTCGGCGGCGAGAACGCTGGGCGCACACACACTCAACAACAAGGCCGACAACAGCGGGCGCGGCAGGGAACGACTACGAGAAACAGCGCAAAGCGAATACGGCACTCAACATCCTTGCAATCAACTGGCTTAATGCCACCCCATCAATAGCGGTGATAGTCAGAGCCTTCCTACACAATTGCAAGACGCTTCCTACGGCGCTTACATTTCTTAAACAAATAGTCAGCTTCTTCTTTCGACAGTCTTCATCTGACGATCGGCGGAAAAAATCAATTGCCACAAAATATTACTCGCGTCATATTACGGTCGTAATAGCCATTCCGCTTCTTCAGGTATTACGCCATGACCAGCATGCCCACCGTAGAACCCGATCTCGCCGCTCCGGTCAGCGCTCCCAAACCGCCCCTGCTCAAACGCCTGCTATTGCCGACTGCGGGACTGGCTGCGCTGGTATTCGCCGGGCTGTATGCCGCGCATTGGTGGGGCACGGGGCGGTTTCTCGAGGAAACCGACGATGCCTACATCGGCGGCGACGTCACGGTGATCGGGCCGAAAGTCGCCGGTTACATCGAGGAAGTGCTGGTCAGCGACAACCAGAAGGTGAAGGCCGGCGACGTGCTGATTCGCCTCGACGCCCGCGACTACCGCGCCAATCTGGCCAAGGCCGAAGGCGCAGTCGCCGCCGAAGAGGCGCTGCTGGCCAACCTCGACGCCACCGAACAACTACAGCAAGCGGTGATCGGTCAGGCCCGCGCCGGCATTGATGCCGCCAGCGCTGAAACCGCTCGTTCGCGGGATGACAACGCGCGCTACAAACGTCTGGTGACCACCAACGCGGTCTCGGTAGAAAGCGCGCAACGGGCCGACGCCACCTTCAAGACCGCGCAAGCCTTGAGCGCCAAGGCCCAGGCCGAACTGCTGGCCGCGCAGCGCCAGCTCACCGTGATCGAAACCCAGAAACAACAGGCCCGCGCCGCCCTCCAGCAAGCCCGGGCCGAACGGGATCTGGCGCAACTCAACCTCGGCTACACCGAACTGCGCGCCCCGGTCGACGGCGTGATCGGCAACCGCCGCGCGCGGGTCGGCGCCTATGCGCAGGCCGGTTCGCAACAGTTGTCGGTGGTGCCGGCCAGTGGTCTGTGGGTCGATGCCAATTTCAAGGAAGATCAACTGGCGCGGATGAAACCCGGCCAGCGCGTGAGCATCCGTGCTGACGTGTTGTCCGGCCAGGAATTCCACGGTCGCCTCGACAGCCTCGCCCCGGCCACCGGTTCGCAGTTCAGTGTGCTGCCGCCGGAAAACGCCACCGGCAACTTCACCAAAATCGTCCAGCGCGTGCCGGTGCGGATTCTGCTCGACCCGGCCGATGGCGTGCTCGGCCACCTGCGTCCGGGCCTGTCGGTGACGGCTGAAGTCGACACCCGCGCCCAACCTGAAACCAACGCCGTGGCCAGCGCGCCATGAGCACCGCCCTCACCGCCGCCGCGCAGCCATCCAATGCCGCCGACATGACGACGGCGACCAAAGTGTTCGCCTTCGCCACGATGTGCATCGGCATGTTCATCGCGTTGCTGGACATCCAGATCGTCTCGGCCTCGCTGCGCGATATCGGCGGCGGGTTGTCCGCCGGCACCGATGAAACGGCGTGGGTGCAGACCAGTTACCTGATCGCCGAGATCATCGTGATTCCGTTATCCGGTTGGCTGTCGCGGGTGTTTTCCACGCGCTGGCTGTTCTGCGCCTCGGCGGTCGGCTTCACCCTCGCCAGCCTGCTCTGCGGCATCGCCTGGAACATCCAGAGCATGATCGCCTTTCGCGCGCTGCAAGGGTTTCTCGGCGGGTCGATGATTCCGCTGGTGTTCACCACCGCGTTCTTTTTCTTCACCGGCAAACAGCGGGTAATCGCCGCTGCCACCATCGGCGCCGTGGCTTCGCTGGCGCCAACATTAGGCCCAGTGATCGGTGGCTGGATCACCGACATTTCCTCCTGGCACTGGCTGTTCTACATCAATCTGGTGCCGGGAATTTTCGTCGCCGTGGCGGTGCCGATGCTGGTCAAGATCGATCAGCCGGAGTTGTCGCTGCTCAAGGGCGCGGACTATCTGAGCATGGTGTTTCTGGCGCTGTTTCTCGGCTGCCTGGAATACACCCTCGAAGAAGGCCCGCGCTGGAACTGGTTCAGCGACCAGACCATCCTGACCACCGCGTGGATCAGTGGACTCGCGGGGCTGGCCTTCATCGGCCGCACGCTGCACGTGGCCAATCCGATCGTCGATCTGCGCGCGCTCAAGGATCGCAACTTCGCCCTTGGCTGCTTCTTTTCCTTCGTCACCGGGATCGGCCTGTTCGCGACGATTTACCTGACGCCGCTGTTTCTCGGCCGGGTTCGCGGCTACGGCGCGCTGGACATTGGTCTGGCGGTTTTTTCCACCGGGGTGTTCCAGATCATGGCGATTCCGCTGTACGCCTTTCTCGCCAATCGCATCGATCTGCGCTGGATCATGATGGCGGGCCTGGCGTTGTTCGCGTTGTCGATGTGGGAATTCAGCCCGATCACCCACGACTGGGGCGCCGGAGAATTGCTGCTGCCGCAAGCCCTGCGCGGTATTGCCCAGCAACTGGCGGTGCCGCCGGCGGTGACATTGACTTTAGGGGGCTTGGCACCCGCGCGCCTGAAGCATGCGTCGGGCCTGTTCAACCTGATGCGAAACCTGGGCGGTGCAATCGGGATTGCGGCGTGCGCGACCATTCTCAACGACCGCACCAACCTGCACTTCACCCGGTTGGCGGAGCATCTGAACAGCAGCAACGAAGCGGTGAATCAGTGGCTGGCCCAGGTCGGCGGCAACTTCGCCGCGCTGGGTCAGAGCGGCGATGTCGGCCTCACCGCCAGCCTGCGTCAGCTATGGTTGCTGACCTACCGTGAGGCGCAGACGCAAACCTACGGCGACACGTTCCTGATGATCATGGTGTGCTTCGGCATCGCCACGGCGATGGTGCCCTTGATGCGCAAGGTGCAACCACCGGCCGCGCCGAGTGCCGATGCACATTGATCGATCAGGCTTGCGGGGTTTTACGAAAGCCGACGGCCAAGCGGTTCCAGCTGTTGATGGTGCTGATCGCCACAGTCAGGTCGACCATTTCTTTGGGCGAGAACTGGGCAGCGACGGCTTCGTAATCTTCGTCCGGGGCGTGGGTCAGGCTCAGCTGGGTCAGGGATTCGGTCCACAGCAGCGCGGCGCGTTCACGTTCGGTGAAGAACGGCGCTTCACGCCACGCGGTCACGGCGAACAACCGGCGCGGGGTTTCGCCGCCCTTGATCGCGTCGGCGGTGTGCATGTCGATGCAGAACGCGCAGCCGTTGATCTGCGAAGCGCGCAGCTTGACCAGTTCGATCAGTGTCTTTTCCAGCGGCAGTTTCGAGACGGCGGTTTCCAGGGCAATCATCGCTTTCAGGGCATCTGGGGACGCGGTGTAGAAATCGATACGAGGTTTCATCGGGGATCTCCGGGGCAAGTGAATGTGGGGCTACGTTAGTCCCGGCGCCCGGACCGGCAAATAGCCAATCTCCCGGAAGATGGGTAGGCCACTGCGTCGGTGTCAGAAAAGAAAGTGTGAAAGGACAATTGCCATCACTCGTTGCGCGCCACTAGAATGCGATCAATTCTTAATTGCACCCTAATCGCACTCTCGATTGCATCTCTGGCAACGGACGCCCGAAACGAGTACCTGCCCTCCATGTCGTCCCTCGATCAGCCGTTGAATCAGCAAGTCCAGACGCTCTACAGCGAACACCACGGGTGGCTGCAGGGCTGGCTGCAGCGCAAGTTGGGCAACCGCTGCGAGGCGGCCGATCTGGCGCACGATACCTTTTTGCGCCTGCTCACCCGGCAGGTGATCAAGCCGCTGGGCAACGAGCCCCGGGCGCTGCTGACGCACATCGCCAAAGGCCTGATGATCGATCGCTGGCGGCGTCAGGACCTGGAGCGCGCGTACCTGGAAACCATCGCGCACCTGCCCGCCGCCGAAGTGCCGTCGCCGGAAACCCGCTACCTGATTCTCGAAACCCTGTGGCGCATCGAAGCGCTGCTGCGCGAACTGCCGGAACAGACCCACGAGACCTTCCTGCTGTCGCAGATCGAAGGCCTGACCTACGCGCAGATCGCCACGCGCCTGAATGTTTCGCTGATCACCGTCAAACGGCACATGCGTGCCGCGTTCATTGCCTGCCTGAGTGTCGCCTGATGAGTTCGTCGATGATCAACCCGCAGATTCTCGGCGAAGCCGCCGACTGGCTGGTGCAACTGCATTCCGGCACCGCCACCCCGTCCGACCATCAGGCCATCGCCCAATGGCGCAGCCGCAGCGCCGAGCACGCCATGGCCTGGCAACGGGCCGAAGCGCTGTTGGGGGATTTACGCAGCGTGCCGGCCAACGTCGCGATCCAGACCTTGAAACGCGCGTCCCGCAAAGAAGGCCTGAGCCGTCGTCAGACCCTTACCCGCCTCGGCCTGCTGCTGATGGCCGGGCCGCTGGGCATCGCCTCGCAGCATGTGCCGTGGCAGCAATGGACCGCCGACCAGCGCACCGCTGTCGGCGAGCAGAAGAACCTGCAATTGCCGGACGGCACCCAACTGGTGCTCAACACCGACAGCGCCGTGGACATCGCTTTCAGCCCGGTGGAGCGTCGCGTCCTGCTGCTCAACGGCGAAGTGCTGATCAACACCGCCGCAGACGCCAGCGCCCGTCCGTTCATTGTCGAAACCCCGCAGGGTGTGGCCCGCGCGCTGGGCACGCGATTCTGCGTGCGCACCGAGGGTTCGCGCAGTCAGGTGTCGGTGCTTGAAGGCCAGGTTCAGATCACCCCGCAACTGCTCAAGCACAGTGCGATTCTCCAGGCCGGTGAGCGTCAGCGCTTCAAACTCAACAGCTTCGACAGCGCCGAAACCTTCGACACCGCCTCCCTGGCCTGGGACAAAGGCATGCTGCTGGCCAGCAACATGCGTCTGGACGAATTGCTCGGAGAGCTGAGCCGCTATCGCCGGGGCGTGCTGCGCTGTCATCCGGACGTCGCGGCGATGCGCGTGTCCGGGGCGTTTTCCCTGCGCGACACCGACGCCAGCCTGCGTCTGCTCAGCGACACGTTGCCGCTGAACATCAACAGCCTGACCCGTTATTGGCTGTCGGTGGAACCGCGTGTCTGAGCCCTCGGAAAATATTTTCCGTATTCACTGATACCTTTTCGCGTCTCGTCCGGTGAGTGGATAGACCTTTCAATTCCACGCCCCCGACAGGAACACCGAATGACCGCAATGCCATCGCCCCGCCCCGCCACGTTTGCGCTCAAGGCCCTGAACCTGAGCCTGGCCCTGGCCTTCAGCGCACTGCTGCCGAGCGCCGCCCAAGCCGCCGACAGCGTCAGTGAAAGCGCCAGCCGCAGCGTCAACATCGGCCCCGGCCTGCTCAGCCATGTGCTGGCGCAATTTGCGGTCAGCGTCGGCGTGCCGCTGTCGTTCGATCCGGCGCAACTGGGCAATCGTCAGAGCCCGGGCCTGCAAGGCAGTTACACCGCGCAGAGCGGTTTTGCGCGGTTGCTGGAAGGCAGCGGTTTCGAGCTGATCAGCACCGGCCACAACGGTTACACCGTGGCCCCGAAAGTCGCGGCGGACGGCGCGCTGGAACTGGGCGCCACCAACGTCAGCGCCCTGCGCGACGACAGCGGCGACACCTTTGGCGGCGAACAGGTCGCGCGGCGCGCGCAGATCGGCATGCTCGGCAACCAGGAGGTCAACGACCTGCCCTTCAGCGTCACCAGCTACACCGCCAAGACCATGGCCGACCAACAGGCCCAGACCGTCGGCGATGTGTTGCTCAACGATGCCTCGGTGCGCCAGTCCAACGGCTTCGGCAACTTCTCGCAGATGTTCATGATCCGTGGCCTGCCGCTGGCCTCCGACGACATTTCCTATAACGGCCTCTATGGCGTGCTGCCCCGGCAGATCATCGCCGTCGAAGCGCTGGATCGAGTGGAACTGTTCAAGGGCCCGAACGCGTTCGTCAACGGCGTGACCCCGAGCGGCAGCGGCATCGGTGGCGGGATCAACCTGCAACCCAAACGCGCGATGGACACCCCGACCCGCAGCGTCACTCTCGATTACAGCGCCGACGGTCGGGTCGGCGGGCATCTGGATCTGGGCCAGCGCTTTGGCGAGGACAACCGCTTCGGCGCGCGGGTCAACCTGATGCAGCGCGAAGGCGACACCGCGGTCGATGACGAAGATCAGCGCTCGTCGCTGTTCAGCGTCGGCCTGGACTATCGCGGCGATCGCCTGCGGGTCTCGACCGATTTCGGCTACCAGAAGCAGGTCATCAACCAGGGTCGCTCGGTGATCTATGTCGATTCGAGCCTGACCAAAGCCCCCAAAGTGCCGCACGCCAATGCCAGCTACGCCCAGAGCTGGAGCTACTCGCAACTCGAAGACACCTTCGGCATGGTCCGCGCCGAATACGACCTGAACGACAACTGGACGGCCTACGTGTCCGGCGGCGCCAAGCACACCCGCGAGAACGGCGTGTACTCGTCGCTGACCGTCACCGACCTCAACGGCAACGCCCGTGGCGGCATGCTCTATTCACCCCACGACGAAGATAATCAAAGCGCCATGGCCGGGCTCAACGGCCGCTTCGACACCGGCCCCGTCACGCACCAGTTGAACCTCGGCTGGGCGGGGATCTGGGGCGAGCAGCGCTCGGCGTTTGAAACCATTGGCACCGCCGGGCGCTACAGCACCAACCTGTACAACGTCACCGACAAGCCGCGCCCGGCGCCCACCTCGTTCGCCAGCGACATCAACGACCCGCGTATCACCGGCAAGAACATCCTGCGCAGCGAGGCGATTTCCGACACCCTCGGCTTCGTCGATGACCGCATCCTGCTGACCCTCGGCGTGCGTCGCCAGGCACTGAAAGTCGACGGCTGGAGCACCGCCACCGGCGCCCGCACTTCGAGCTATGAAGAGTCGATCACCACCCCGGTCTACGGCCTGGTGATCAAGCCGTGGGAGCACGTGTCGTTCTACGCCAACCGCATCGAAGGCCTGGCCAAGGGCCCGACGCCGCCGACCACGGCGATCAACCGCGACGAAACCTTCGCCCCGGTGCGCAGCAAGCAGATCGAGGCCGGCGTGCGCCTGGACATGGGCAGCTACGGCGCCAACCTCGGCGTCTATCGCATCGAGCAACCGTCGAGCTACACCCAGGACGGAATCTTCCGGGTCGACGGCCAGCAGACCAACAAAGGCGTGGAACTCAACGTCTACGGCGAACCGCTCGACGGCCTGCGCCTGCTCAGCGGCGCAACCGTGATGAAGACTGAACTGGAAGGCAGCAGCAACGGCGTGAATGACGGCAACCGCGCCGTCGGGGTGCCGCGCTTCCAGTTCAACCTCGGCGCCGACTGGGACATTCCGGGCCTCGAAGGTGCCGCCCTCAGCGCGCGGATGTTGCGCACCGGCGGCCAGTACCTCAACGCGGCAAATACCCAGAGCATTCCGGCGTGGAACCGCTTCGATCTGGGCTCGCGTTATGCCTTCAAGCTGGATGAAAAGCAGATCACCCTGCGGGCCAATCTGGAGAACGTCGCCAACGAAGCTTACTGGGCCTCGGCCAACGGCGGTTACCTGACCCAGGGCACGCCGCGTACGCTGAAGGTTTCGGCCACCGTGGACTTCTGACCGCTCGTCATCCGGCCGGCACCAAGGGTTCGGCGCGTCAGACCAATATCAGGTAGATCCCCTTTCCGGAGACAGACCATGATGACGCGCAAACTCACCTCGCTGTTGTTGATCGGCCTGCTGGCCACGGGCTCAGCCGTGACATTCGCCGCCAACGACGGCGCCGATGCCACGGGCACCAAATCCGGCTCCACCAATAGCTCACAAATGCCGCCCGATAACACGCCGGGCTCGCCGTCCGGCGGCAGCGGCGCGGGGGGCGGCACCGGCACCAACGGCGGCGCCAGCGGTTCGGGCTCAGGCGCGGGAGGTGGCACCGGTTCGGCCGGTGGCGGCACGGGCGGTGCCGGCGGTGGCACTGGCGGCTGAACGAACAAGAGCAGGCCGTGGTAAACGCCATGGCCTGTGTCTGAACCCGATTGTTTTCTTGTCAGCGATCCGAGCGCAGCAATTCGCCGAAGCCGACGTCCATCGATAACACGGCCGCACGATTGCGGCCGGCGTTTTTGGCCTGATACAGCGCCGCATCGGCGCGCTGGATGAACAGCTCCGGGCTGTCGTTGCCCAGCGGAATAAACGAGTAGCAGCCCAGGCTCACCGTTAGATAACCGGTGGGCGAGCCGCTGTGGGTGATGTGTTTGTCCATGACGCTGCGGCGGATCTGCCCGGCAATCGCCAGTGCGCCATTGATGTCGGTATCCGGCAGCAACACCGCGAACTCTTCCCCGCCATAGCGCACCGCCAGATCGGACTTGCGCTGGCAGCAGTTCTTCACCACCTGCGCGACCTGCGTCAGGCAATGGTCGCCGGCCACGTGGCCGTAGGCATCGTTGTAGCTTTTGAAGAAATCGATATCGAGCATGATCAGGCTCACCGGGCTCGACTGCCGCGCGCCCCGGGCAAACTCCACCTCCAGCGAGCGCTCGAACAGACGCCGGTTGGCCAGCCCGGTCAGGCTGTCGTGGGTGGCGATCTGCTCCAGCGTCCGCTGGGCCTTGCGCAGGTTTTTCTCGATCCGCTCGCCATCGCGCACCTGATGAATGAACACCCAGCCAAACAGCCCCACGCCGAGCATCACCAGCGCCACGATGACGCTGGACTGGAACGCCCGGTCATACCAGCCCTGGAGGATCGTGTCCCGGGACGAAGACGCCGCGACCACCAACGGGTAGCTTTCCAGCTGCCGATAGCCATAAAGGCGCGTCACACCGTCGACCACCGAATCGATCATCGCGGTGCCGGCGGACGCATTGGGCAGCAACTTCTGGTAGATCTCGCCCTTGGCCAGCGAGGTGCCGATCAGGCTCTCGTCGAACGGCCGCCGGGCGAGCAAGGTGCCGTCGGTCAGGCCGAGGAACATGGTGCCGTTGTCGTCCAGGCTGAAGCTTTTGAAGAACTTGTCGAAGTACGACATCTTGATCCCGGCCAGCAACACGCCCTGGAAATTGCCGGCGCGGTCGTTGACCCGTTTCGAGATCGGGATGATCCACTCGCCGTTTTCGCGGCTGCGGATCGCCGGGCCGATGTGCGCCACACCCGACACGTTCTGCTGGTGAAACTTGAAGTACTCGCGATCCGCCACGCCATTGCCGCGCGGCAGATCCGCGAATGAGGTAATCACCCACTGCCCTTCGCGGTCGAACAGAAACATGCCGTGCAACTGCTCGAGTTGCTGCACCCGCCGCGCGAGGGTTTTCTGCAAACGTGGCTTCTGCGCCGCGCCATAACCATCGTCCTGAACCCAGTCGACCAGGCTGGTCAACACCAGATCCGCTGCCAGAAAAGTGTCTTCAGCCTGCTGTGCCATGGCCCGGGTCAGGTTGGCCGACGACACCTGTGCGTTGGCCAGATCCTGGCGCCGCGACTGTTCGATCTGCAAATACAACAGGCCGGACAGGCTCAGACACACAGCCACTATGAACAACACCGCCGCCTTGCGCAGGGGCAAACGCTTGAGGGTGCCGCCGGGGGCTTGGTTCGGATCGTGAATGGGGATAGGCAAAAGCGTGTCCTGGGCAGGTACGACAGGGGCAAAAGCCCGAAACCCTTGTTTTCGTGAGCGTAGCCCACCGGGTTGTGTGGGGCAACCAAGTGCCCCCGCCACGATCCCGACCCAGTTGCTATCGGCGCGCAGGGCAATTGGATGACCTGCGGCGCGAATTATTTTTGCCTGCCCGTTTTCCTCGCTTTTACCCCAGGCTCGCCAACCGCCGCATCGCACTGTGCAGATGCGCCCGCGCACTTTCCGGATCGCCCTCGCGCATCTGCTCGTACGCCCGTTGCGCAACCGCGTGCGGTACCGGTTTCAACACCCGTTGCGTGGCCATTGCCAATAGTTGCACTCTCGCGGCACGTTCCAGGTAATACAGGTCGTCCCAGGCTTCGGCGATGGTCGGCGCCGCGACAATCACCCCGTGATTTTTCAGGAACAGAATGTCGGCCTCGCCCATCACCCCGGCAATCCGGTCGCCTTCGCGCTCATCCAGCGCCAGCCCGTTGTAATGCTCGTCCACTGCCGTGCGCCCGTAGAACTTCAGCGCGGTCTGACTCAGCCATAACAGCGGTGGCCCCTCCAGCAGGCACAACGCCGTCGCGTTCGGCATGTGGGTATGGAACGCGACCTTCACTCGGGGCAGCCGCTGGTGCAGGCGCGCGTGAATATAGAAAGCGGTCGCTTCCGGCTGACCCTCGCCGTCCACCACGTTGCCGGCGAAGTCGCAGATCAGCAGGTTGTGCGCGGTCACTTCGGAAAACGCATGGCCGTACGGATTGACCAGAAACAGGTCAGCGTGTCCCGGCAACATCGCCGAAAAGTGATTGCAGATCCCCTCCTCCAGCGCGTGCAGCGCCGCCAGTTGAAAGCACGCCGCCAGCTCTTGGCGAGCAGTTATGATGGCTTCGCTGTCGAGGTTCAACGAGCCGGAACGCGCAGCTCGGGCGCTGCCGGTCAGGGTATGGGCCATGGCGAAACTCCTCTATTACCAGCCAAGGGACGAGAACAGCGGCAGCACTTCGTCCAGCGTGTTGAGGATCGCGTCGGGCCGATAGTCCGGCAGCAACTGACGACCGGTGCCACGGTCGATCCATACGCAGCGAAAATGCATGTCGCGGGCCGCCGTGTGATCAAGCATCGGGCTGGCGCAGATGTGCACCACCTGATCGCGGCTGACGCCCAATTGCTCATGAGCGTAGTCGAACAGCCGCGGCGCCGGTTTGTAGGCACCGGCCTGTTGCGCGGTGATCACCCGGTCGATGTGGCCACCGAGTTGAGCGACGTTGCCGGCGATGATGTCGTCATCGGTGTTGGAGACGATGCACAGCTTGAAACCCTTGGCCTTGAGCTGCGCGAGGGTCTCGACGACTTCGGGAAACGGCGGCATCTGCGGAATCGCGGCGGCCAGGCGCTGACTGTCTTCGCTGGCACTCGCCAGGCCCAGTTCTTCCAGGGCCAGTTGCAGGCCGAGAGTGCTGAGTTCGCGAAACGAGCGGTGCGGTGGCGTCTGTTCCAGGCGATGTTCGTGGCGGTCATAACCCTCGATCAGGCGCCCGGCGTCGACCCGGTGTTCGCCCTTCTCGCTCAGGATCCGCCCAGCCACGGCGCGCAGGCCTTCGTCCCATTGAATCAAGGTGCCGTAGCAATCGAATGTCAGCCATTGCGGGCGCGGTGTGTTGATCAAGGTCATGGGGAATTCCTCTGCAAGTGAGGGCTTCAGCTTATGAACTCGGGGTGATAGTGTGAAATTAAATAAATAGCCGACCGTCAGTTGCCAAACAAATATCGAGGCCGCCGCCATGCTGGATCTGGAACTGCTGAAAACCTTCGTCTGCGTGGTCGATGAAGGCAGCTTCACCCGCGCCGCCGAACGCGTCCACCGCACCCAATCCACGGTCAGCCAACAGGTACGCAAACTCGAAGACCTGGTCGGCCACGCCCTGCTGTTGCGCGACCGCACCGGGTTGAACGTCAGCGTCACCGAGCACGGCGAACTGCTGATCCACTACGCCCGTCGATTACTGGCCTTGTCGGCCGAGGCCAGCGAAGCCCTGGCCAGCGACCTGGATCTGGAAATCCTGCGCATCGGCATGCCGGAAGACTTCGACGCCCGACGCATGGCGCTGATCCTCGCCGGCTTCACCCGCAGCCACCCGCAAGCGCGACTGGAAACCGTCAGCGGCATGAGCCTCGACCTGCGCCAACGCCTCGACAGCGGCGAAATCGACATCGCCCTGATCAAACGCGAACCCGACAGCGGCCCCGCCTGGGCGACCTGGCCGGAAAGACTGGTGTGGGTCAAAGGCGTGGAGTTCGATTCTTCCGGCGGCGTGTTGCCGCTGGCGCTGTTTCCCCAAGGCTGCCTGTACCGGCAACGGGCGATTCGCCTGCTCGACGTGGCGCAACGCCCCTGGCGGGTGGCCTTCGGCAGCCACAGTCTGACCGGCATTCAAGCGGCGGTGGCCTCAGGGCTCGGCGTTTCGGTGCTGCCGGCGTCGGCGGTGTTGCCGGAGCATCGGGTGTGCACGGACTTGCCGCCATTGCCGCCGACGGAGCTGGCGCTGGTCAGCCGCGAAGGGGTGTTGAGTGGATTGCAGCGGGGTCCGTCTCTTATCAACATCTGACGCTGC
>NZ_BQHR01000031.1 GCF_021601625.1 Pseudomonas paraglycinae
GCATACGAGATGCAGAGAGGTCACGTGGGCTCGGAGATGTGTAAAAGGGACAGCTGTAGAGAATTCCCCATGTTCGATCCAGCCGACGAGCCGTTGTTTCGTCTCGATGTAGCGGGCCTGTCCGACTCGCTTGAAGTCCTGGCATTCACGGGTTGCGAAGCCATCAGCGAGCCTTTTGCGTTTGAGATCGACTTGCTGGTCGATGATCCGCATCTGGACCTTGCCGGGCTGATGTATCGTTCGGCGCGCCTGTGTTTCGGGCCTTGCGGCAATGGTGTTCACGGGCAGTTGCACAGTCTTGTCCAGCATGAACAGGGGCGCGACGCCCGGTTGTGCCGGGCGCGGCTGGGGCCTCGGTTGAGTTGTCTGGGCCTGCGCTACAGCCAGCGCATTTTCAGCGACCGCTCCGTGCCGCAGATTCTGGATCAGGTGCTCAGGGAGCACGGTATCAGTGGCACCCGGCGCCGATTTGACCTGCAAGGCGCGTATCCGCCCCGGACGTTCTGCACCCAGTACGGCGAGTCGGATCTGCAACTGGTACAGCGGTTGTGCGGGCAGGCACGCATTCACTATCACTTCGAACATGGGAACCGTGGACATTGCCTGGTGTTCGGGGACGATCCCGCCAGGCTGCCACACGCCGCGAACCTGCGATTCGATTGCGGGGATGGGGAACCGTCGCCAACAGTGCGCCGCTGGCAACTGAGCGAGCATGCCGGCCTGTACGCAGAAGGCTCGCGGCGGACACGTACGGCGCGGGGGCATTCCGATTCGCCAACCCTGCGCAGTGGTCACTGGTTGACGATTACCGGCCAGCCCCTTGCAGAAGCCAATGGGCACTGGCTGGTGAGCCGAATCGAGCATCGAGCCGATCAGTTGCTCGAACCGCCTTACAGCAACCGGATTTTTGCCGCTGACCGGTTGCCGGTGTTCCGGTCACCCATTGAACACCTGGGGGCGCGCATGCGCAGCCCGCAACGTGCCTGGGTGGTATCGGTCGAGGAGGCGCAACCGGATGCGGTGCGGCCGGTGGCCGTTCAGTTCGACTGGCTCTATCAGGGGGAAGGGGCCCGCCCCAGCCACTGCTGGCTGCCGCTGGCTCCGGCGTTGGCCGATACGCCGATGACATCATTGCAGGACGGAGCAGAGGTGGTGGTGAGCTTTCTGGAAGGCAACCCTGAACAGCCGGTGATCAGCGGTGTCTTGCAGATCCCGGCACTCACCAAAGCCATCGAGGATGACGCATCGCCGCCACTGCCCGAGCGTCTGGCGAGCGCGGGCCTGCCTCAATGGCTGAAAGCGGCCGAGCCGTTATTGTTGTTGTGCCTGATACCGGGTGGCGGCAGTTATCGCCATTGCGCGGCGTCATTGTGCAGCTGTCGATTGGTCGGCGGGCTCAAGACGAGCGACGCAAGATGAGTGTTTCGACCCCCGGACAGCGTGCGCAGTGGTTGTTGCTGGACATCGCACAGGCGCCGCAGGCAGTGCAGACGCTGCGCCAGGGTTTCGCCGGTGTGCACAGCCTGAAGCTGTTCGACGGGACGGAGTTTCAACCGGTCAGTGACCAGGGCCCGTGGCTGATCGACCTGCGTGACAGCCCGGCGCTGTCGGCGCTCTGCCACGCCGATCCGCTGACCTGGCAAGGGCTGCTGTTTGGCAGCGAGGCCTCGGCGTCGTTGTTGCGCGAACACTTGCAGCGGATGCTGACCGTGTCCGTCGGTCTGAATCACCGGGCACTGCTCAATTTCTACAATCGCCAGACCGCCAGCTACTTTTTCGATGCCTGCAATGCCCGGCAATTGAGCTGCTGGCTTGGGCCGATTGCATGGCTGCGCTGGTTCGGCGGGACCTGGGCCGATCTGGCCGGCGGCAGTCAGGGCTGGCAGCAACTGCGCAATCCGGGGCTGGCCGTGGAGCCGCTGCGTATCGAGCAAAGCCTGACCCGCCAGCAGCGTGAACGCCTGCACCGTTGCCTGCTGGATCAGCATGTCTGGCGCTGGAGTCAGGCGACAGGGAACGACTATCGGCTGATGTCTTCCTTTCAGGAGCAAGGCCTGGAACTGGGGTTCAGCGAGCAGGCGTTGCTGGACGACTGGTTGTGGCTGCGTTTGCAGCATCCACGTGCCGAACTGACGCCGCTGCCGCAAGGATTGCCCCCACGGGAACGGCTCGAACTGTTGCGTCGGCGTTGGCTCAACGACCCGTCGTGAAGCGCCGCTTCAGTGAGCGGCCCCGTTGAACCAGCCATCGGTGCGCCGCAGCCACCACGCCAGCCCTCCGAGCGTCAGGCTGCGCAGCACCATGAACAACAGGAATGAAATCCACAGGCCGTGATTGCCCAGACCTTGCAGCGCCCAGGCGACCGGCAGCAGCAGGATCACGGTCGCCAGCATGCCGTTGCGCATTTCCCGGGCGCGGGTGGCACCGATGAACAGGCCGTCGAGCAAGTAGCTCCAGACCGCGATCAACGGCAGGACGGCCAGGTAGGGCAGGTAAATGAACGCGGTCTCGCGCACGCTCTGGATGTCGGTCTGCATTTCGATGAATAAGTGGCCGGCCAACAGAAACAGTGCTGCAAAGCCCAGGCTGGCCAGCAACGACCAGCCACCGGCAACCACCAGCGACCGGCGCAGGGCCAGACGATCACGGGCGCCGATGGCGTGGCCGCACAGGGCTTCGACGGCGTGGGCCAGACCGTCCAGTGCGTGGGCGGTCAGCAGCAGGCCGTTGAGCAGCAGCGCGTTGGCCGCGACCGTGGCATCGCCGAGTCGCGCGCCCTGCACGGTGATCAGGAAAAACACCGATTGCAGGGCCAGGCTGCGGATGAAAATGTCGCGGTTGACGGCCAGCAGCGGGCGCCAGCTCTGCCAGACTTTCAGTGCGGCCCAGGCGATGTGCCCGGGATAGGCGCGCAGTGCCTTGCGGGTCATCCACAGGCCGAGCAGGGCGCCGCTCCATTCGGCGATCACCGAGGCCCGGGCCGAACCGACCACTCCCCAGTCCAGGCCGATCACGAACCACAGGTTGAGCACGATGTTGATCAGGTTGGTGCTCAACAGAATGGCCAGCGGCGCCCGGGCGTTCTGGGTGCCGAGGAACCAGCCGACCAGCGCATAACTGGCCAGCGCCGCCGGCAGCCCGAACAGCCGGGTGTGGAAGAAGTCGCGGGTCAGTTGATCCAGCTCCGCCGACGGTTGCATGAAGTGCAGCGCGACCCCGCTCAACGGTACGCCCAGGGTGCCGAGCAGCAGCGCCAGCCCCATCGCCAGCAGCAGGCCCTGAAGCAGAATCTGCCGCAAGGCCGCACCGTCGCTGCGCCCGGCGGCCTGGGCGGCGAAGCCGGTGGTGCCCATGCGCAGAAAACCCATGGCCCAGGCCAGAAAGGTGTACAGGCTGGCACCTACCGCCACCGCGCCCAGTTGATGGGCGTGGGGCAGATGCCCGATGACGGTGCTGTCGACCAACGCCACCAGCGGCACGGAAATGTTGGAGAGGATCATGGGGGCGGCGAGGGCCCAGACCCGGCGATGGGTCGGGCGGTCGCGCCAGTCGGCGATCAGGTTGGACATGCGGGCTCCTTGGGGAGCGGCATTGTAGCGGGAGGTGTCAGTGAATGATCCAGCTCAGCAGCCACAATCCCAGCAGCAACCAGATAATCCCGGCAATGATTGAGGCATTCATGAACGCGCGGATCGCCGACCACAGCAGCATCAGGCCGACGATCAGCGCGATGATGCTGATGATCGACGTGTCCATGCCCAGCGCCTTCGACAGCCCGTCGACAAAGTTGCCGCCGGCGTTGCCCAGCAGATTGAACAGGCCGCTGAGGCCATCGACGATGAAGCGGATGATCGAGCCGAGCGCCTGGCCCAGCCATTCGAAAAAGCTTTCTACCTGCATGTCTGTTTCCTGATGAAAGAGCTGAGCCTTGGGCCGCAGCGGGTGCGGTCGAGTTCCCTGCAAGCATAGAGGGTTTTAACGGGCGACTGGCGCTTGCCTTCGCGCAGCTTCCCCCCGAAGCTATACGCCTTCAGGAGAGCCCGATGAACCTTGTTGATCTGACCGAACGCCTGCACGCCATTCGCGACCGCAATGACTGGCGGCAATTTCACAGCCCGAAAAACCTGGCCATGGCCGCCAGCGTGGAAATGTCCGAACTGGTGGAAATCTTCCAGTGGCTGACCGAAGACCAGTCCCGCGAACTGCCGGCGGACAAACTCGCCCACGCCGGGCAGGAAGTCGGCGACATCGTTCTCTATCTGTTGCTGCTGTGCAGCGAACTGGGGCTGGACATGAATGAAGTGGTGCGCAGCAAACTCGCCGACAGCGAACGGCGGTTCAGCTGATGAGCGACCGTCATTTCGATCAGTTGGCGACCCGTTTCGCCGAAAAAATCTACGGCGGTGCCAAAGGCGCGATCCGCCTGGCGGTGCTGCAAGCCGACCTCGCCGAAACCCTGCCGGATCGTCCGTTGCGGGTGCTGGACATCGGTGGCGGCCTGGGCCACATGTCGCTGTGGCTGGCCGAGCGCGGGCACGAGGTGACCTTCACCGAGCCGGCCGAGCCGATGCTTGAAGGCGCACGCCAGCGCTTTGCCGACGCCGGGCAAACCGCGACGTTCATTCAGGCGCCCTGGCAGGAACTGCTCGGCCAGCTCACCGAGCCCTACGATCTGGTGCTGTGCCATGCGGTGCTGGAATGGCTGGCCGAACCGCACGCGATCCTGCCGGTGCTGCACCAGTTGACCAAGCCCGGCGGCTGGTTGTCGCTGGCGTTCTACAACCGCGATGCGCTGATTTACCGGAACCTGCTCAAAGGCCATTTCAAGAAAATGCGCAAGAACGACATGGCCGGTGAAAAGCAGAGCCTGACGCCGCAACAGCCGCTCGACCCACGGGAACTGGCAACGCAACTCGCCGGGTTGTGGCAGGTCGAAACTCAGAGCGGGGTGCGGGTTTTCCACGATTACATGCCGGTGGAATTCCAGGCCCGCGCCGAGTTGATTGATTTGCTCGAGATGGAACTCGCCCACCGTCGTCACCCAAGCTTCGCCGGGCTTGGGCGCTACTTGCACTGGATCTGCCGGCCGATCTGATCGGAGCAAGATATGAAAGGTCATTCAGGGTTACTGCTGATCTGTCTGGGGTTGGCCGCCTGCCAGGGCAGCAACCCTTACGTGGCGCAGTCGCGGCCGTTGCCGCCGGCGCCACCACAAGCGGCAACCACCTTCGACCGCAGCGCTTATCCCGCGCCCCCTCGTGATTACGGGCGCTATCGCAGCTGGGCGTGGCTCAACGGTCAGCTGCCGCCGGGCACAGCCTGGGCGGACTCGGCGCAAGTGGCAGAAGCCGTCAGCAGTGCGCTGGATCAGCGCGGTCTGCGCCCGTTGCATGACAATCGCCCGGCCGACCTGCTGGTCAGTGCCAACCTGAGCCTGGAAACCCGCCTGCGTCAGGTGCAGGACGATTACGGTTACTACGGCGGCGGATACGGTGGTTATGACCGTTACGGCCGCGGTTACGGGATGTACAACACGGTGCCGATCGTTCGTACCTATCAGGAACAGGTCGTGGTGGTGCGGGTCGATCTGTTCGACGCCGGCAGTGGTCAGCCGGTCTGGAGCGCCAGCGCCGAAACCGGCACTCAAGGCAAGCAAAGTGATCGCACCGACGCGATTCGCGAGGCTGTCGAAAAGGCCATGTCGGCGTATCCTCCCAGTTAGCTTCCTGCAATTGAGAAGCTCCCTCAGGTTCATGTCTTCCACCGGAGAAAAACCATGTTCCGCCGTCTCGCTTTACTGGCCGTGGCCGCACTGCTCAGTGCCTGCGCCGCCAACCAGGTCAATCATGACTTCGACGCCAGCCGCGACTTTGCCGCGTACCGCAGCTGGAGCTGGAAAGACCCCGCCCTGCAATACCGCCCAGACGATCCACGGATCAAGAGCGACCTGACTGAACAACGCATTCGGCAAGCCGTCGCCGATCAACTGGATCAGCGTGGTCTGCGCCCGGCCGCCTCGGGCGCCCGAGGCGATCTGTTTGTGCAGACTTACCTGATCGTCGAGGACCGGCAGCAACAGGTGACCACCAACTACGGCGGCGGTTGGGGTGGCCCGTGGAACGGTTATTGGGGCGCACCGATGTACAACGAAACCCGCAACATCACCTACAAGGTGGCGACCATCCAGGTCGATCTGCTCGACGGCAAGGACGGCAAACTGGTGTGGCGCGGCAGCGACGAGCAAATGCTCAGCCGCACGCCGAACCCGGCGGATCGCAGCAATGCCATCCGCGAGACGGTGGCGCGGATCCTGTCGAATTACCCTCCGCGCTGAGCCTGCGCAAACAAAACGGGAGTCCATGGCTCCCGTTTTTTATGGGCGGGTGAAACTGGCGCGTTGCCAGCAGTGTCGGTGCAGCGCGTCTACACTCAAATCCACCAATGGAGGTTGCGCCCGGCAGTGCGCCGGCAAAGGAGTGCGCCATGTCGCGTCATCCGCAATGCGGCGGGCCAGCCCGGCAGCGGGGGGCGATCGGCCTGATGGCGGCCGCCACCCTCAGCCTGGCGCTGGTGTTGATGCTGCTGGTGGTGGATACCGGCCGTCTGTATATGGAACAACGCAAACTGCAGCGCCTGGTGGACACCGCCGCCCTGGAAGCCGTCAGCCGTGGCGGCAATTGCCTGCCAGGCCTCACCGCTGCCAGTTACGCGGGGCAAAGCGCGACGCGCAACGGGTTTGTCGCCGATGCCACCAACGTCCTTGTGATCGATTGCGGAAAGTTGGCGACAGCCGCTACCGGCCTGCGCACATTTACGGTGGACGCGACACAATCGGAGGCGGTCAAGGTTGCGGCCAACCGTACCGTCACCACCAGTTTTGCCGGCGGCGTGCAGGCGTTGTTCAGTGGCACACCGGTCAGTCTCAACACCGTGCTTTATGCTTCGGCGGTGGCGGCAAAACCCAAGCCGACCGTCGCTCAGTTGAACATCCGCAGTAACCTGGCAAGCATCAACACCGCGCAATCGAACATCCTCAACCCGCTGTTTTCCGGGCTGCTTGGCGGTAACGTCAACCTGACGGCCGTGGGGTGGAATGGCTTGCTCAACACCGATATCAACCTGCTCAGTTATCTGAACCAACTGGCGATCAACCTCAACGTCGCCGCCGGCAATTACACCCAGTTGCTCAATACCCAGGCCACGGTGACCCAACTGATCCAGGCCGCGATTACGGCGGTGCAGCTCAATGGCGCCACCGCTGAAGTGATTACCGCGCTGGGCCAGCTGCAAGTGGCGGCGATCAATGCCGCACCGGTAAAACTCGGCGACATCCTGCAATTGCAGACCGGCACCACGGCCGCCGGGCTGGATGCCAATCTGCAGTTGCTGCAACTGGTCCAGGGCGTGATTCAACTGGCCAACAGCAAGAGTGCGGTGGCCGCGACGCTGCCGATCAGCGTGCTGGGGCTGGCGAATGTCACGGTGCGGGTCAAGGTCATCGAGCCGCCACAGTTTTCCGCCATCGGAGATCCGGCGCTGGCCAGGGCCAACCCCACCGGGCCGAACCGGATTTATGTGCGCACTGCGCAGATTCGCACGCTGCTTTCGGTAAATCTGCCGGTACTGTCCGGGGTAACCGGGTTGGCCAATGCGGTACTCGGACTGGTTGGCACGCTGACACCGACGCTCAATGCGCTGTTGAGCCTCAATCTGGTCGCTACACTGAATTCGGTCGGCTGCCTGCTCGGCGCCGGTTGTGAACAACTGGACCCGAAGCTGCTGCCCTCGCCGCAGATCGACATCAGCCTGGATGCCGGCGGCGCCATCAGTTATGTCACCGATTACAGTTGCCCGACTGACAACACCGGCACCAAAAGCCTGACGGCCCGCACCATCACCTCGGTTGCCGATCTCAAGGTGGGCAAGATCGATCCGACCAACGCCTTTTCATCTGCCGCCCAACCCACCGTCACACCGTTGCCGCTGGTGGATCTGGGCACGGTGACCTGCCACAAGATTCTGGGGATCGGCAGCTGTGACCCGAGCACTCACGTGCCATACGGCGCCGGCGGCATCGCGATCATGGTCAACACCAGCGTGGCGCAGAACACCCAGAACCTGGTGTTTTCCAGCACCACACCATTCGCCACACCGCCCAACCTGAAACTGCCGCCGAGCGTGATTGCCGCCGCGCCCTCAAGCAACATCGTCAACAGCCTGGCAAGCACCCTCGCCGGGATCAATCTGATCGTCTACAAACCCCAGGGCAGCAACCCGCTGGGGGCGATTGTCACAGGCGTCGCCAGCCTGATCAGCGATGTTACGACGATCCTGCAACCGGTGATCACCGACCTGGTGAGTCCGTTGCTGGATCCGTTGCTGAACAATTTGCTCAAGGGGCTGGGGATCAATCTGATGGATGTCGACGTCGGCGCCAACATGACCTGCGGCCAGACCGGCAAGGCGTATCTGGTGATCTAGTCGTCGGGGGCGATCGGCAGTTCGATGCAGAACCGTGCACCGTCCGCCGAGTTGCGCACGCTCAAGTGGCCGCCCATGTTCTCGATGATCCCGTAACTCACCGACAACCCAAGGCCGGTACCGACGCCTATCGGTTTGGTGGTGAAGAACGGTTCGAAAATCCGCTCCAGCAGACGCGGGTCGATACCGCCGCCGTTGTCCTCGACCCACAGTCGCACCTTCTGCTCGTCGCGCTCGGCGTAGATCGCAATCCACGGCTTGAACGTTGGGTCGCACTCGCGTTTGCCCAGCAGCGCATCCCGGGCGTTGACCATCAGGTTGATCAGCACCTGTTCAAGCTGATCGACGTACCCGCGTACCTGAACCTCGAACGCGGTCTCGCTGATGCGCAAATCCACGCCTTTGCCGCGCATGCCTTCGGCCAGCAGTGACAACGTGCCTTCGATGGCGCTGGCCGGGTTGAACAGCTGCTGCTCGATCTCGGAGCGGCGACCGAACACCCGCATGTGATCCACCACTTTGGCGGCGCGCTGCACCTGAGCGTCGATGCGATTGAGTTTGTCGGTCAGGTAATCGATCTGCACATCGCCGTTGCTCAGGCGCTTCTGCACGTTGACGATGGCCATGCGCATGACGTTCAGCGGCTGATTGATTTCGTGGGCCAGACCGGTGGCCATTTCGCCAAGGGTGGCCATTTTTGCGCTTTGCGTGAGTTGCTGCTGGGAGCGGCGCACTTCGGTGTTGTCGCGGCCAACGGCTTGGACTTCGATCAGTTTGCCGTGCTCATCGAACACGCCGCGATCCGACCACACCCACCACGCATGTTCGCGCCCCGGCAATTGCAGATTGATTTCGGCGGTGCTGACGGGAGATTGCGGAGTCAACTGCGCCAGGCGCTCAACGAAGGCCGCGCGCTGAACCTCGGACATCCAGCTGCCCAGGTCGACCCCGGCCAGGTCTTCGGGAGCGCATTCCAGATAGGTCGCCAGCGGCCGGTTGCCGAACGTCAGGATCAGGTCCGGGCGATAGCGGCAGATCATCGCCGGCGAGTCCTCGACCAGAATCCGGTAGCGTTCTTCACTCTGCTTGACCTGCTCGGCGGCCAGCGTCGCTTCGGTGACATCCAGCCACAAGCCGACAGCCTCCACCGGCAGCCCGAGGTCATTGCGCAACAGCCGGGCTTCGTCAAGCAGCCAGTGATAGTCGCCGCGACTGTCGCGCATCCGATAGCGGGCGCGCACCGAGCCTTCGCGCAGCAGTTGCCGGGTGCGTTCGAAATACAGGGTGCGGTCATCCGGGTGAATCCGCTCTGCCAGCGCACTGGCATCGCAGTCTTCCAGGCTCCAGCCCAGCAGCGGTTGCAGGCTGGCGCTGAAAAACGCCGGCAGCAGGGCGCCTTCGACGTAGTGCTGGACGTAAATCACCGCTGGTGAACTGGCGATCAGGTTGTCCAGCCGCGCATGGGCGGCGGCGGCCAGTTGCTGCTGGTTCTTGATGTCGCTGATGTCGAGCATGAAACCCACCAGACGCCGATGCTCGCCGGTGCCGGTGACTTGCCCCTGAAGGCGATACCACGCCGGCGTCTGGCTCGTGTCGCGAGCATGCAGGCGCACGCACAGGTCGAGGATTTCCCCGTGCATTTGCAATGCTTGCAGGCGGCTGCGGACCTCTTCGCGATCGGCGGGATGGATCAGTGTCAGCCAGGTGTCGAGCGTCAGCGTCGAGCTGTCCTGTTGCAGAGTGGCGGCCAGCGTCGGGGCCAGTTGAATCTGCTCGCTCGTGCTGATTTCCCACCATCCGGTGCCGAGCAGCGACTGCAATGACTCCAGCCGTTCCAGCTGCAGTTGATGCTGTTGTTCGCGCAAGCGACCGAGCAGGGGGCCGGCCAGTGCGCCCGCCAGCATCAGCCAGTCGCGGTCGGTCAGGTACGGCGCGGTCTTGTCCACCGCGTAAAAACCGCAGAGCAGCCACGCCATCACGCCTCGATCATCGCTGTAAGGTACGGCGAAGCCTTCGGCATTGCCGAACAGGCCCTGGACCCGCGAGTGTTCGTACTGGCCGTAATGTTCACCCAGGCGTTGCGGGCCGGTGCCATTGAGGCTGTCGAGCGGCGTGCCCAGACGCTGGCCGTCATGCCACAGCGCCGGGGCGTCATGGGCGTGGAATTGCTGATGGATCTGCCAGCCCTGTTCCTGTTCATCGAGCAGGGCAAGTGCCAGGCACGGGATCTGCCAGCGCTGGGCGATCACCTGCAATTGTTCGCTGACGAGCATCGGCAATCGTCCCAGGCTGCAGCTTCGCAACTGCTTGCTGATCTGCTCGGCGATCATGTGGCACGCCTCGCGCTGATGCGCTTGCTGGCGTTCGGACAACAGGTCGGCGATGTCGATCAGTTGCAGCAGCCAGCCATTGCCCAGCGGCTGGACCCAGCCGCGCAGTTGCAAGGTCTGCTCGCCGAGGCCGTGGAAGTCCAGATCCAGCAGGTGGCCTTGCCAGTCCTGCGGCCGACCCTCGATGGCCAGCGTGCTGTGCGCCAGCAGGTAGTCGCGCAACGGCAATGGTTTGTCACGGGGCGTCTGTTGCGTCAGCAGCAGGCGTAACGGGCCAGCCATTTGCAATACGCCGCCTTCGCTGTCGAGGTGGATGTGCAGGCCCGTCAGCGGGGTGCCGAGTGCGTCTGGCAAGTCGCTGGCGACCATGCCCCGCTTGAGCAGGCGGCCGAGCAGGTTGTCACCCGGGGTCAAAATTTCAGGCTCGAAATGGCGGTCAGGTTGGTGGGCAGGCTGGGGACCGCGCCGATGCCCGGCAACACCAGAAACGGAATGACCAGATTGAGTTTGCTCACCGGGTAATTGACGCTGACGGTGAGCGTGCCCGCCGTCGGGTCATAGACCGTTGACGTATCAGTGCCGACCACCACATTCAGAGAAGGCAGCGTTGACGACAATTGTTGGCTCAGCGCGGCATTGGCGGTGCTGACCACCACGGTTGAATAGTTGGGAATTGTCGGGTCAACCGCCACGGCGCGGCGTATGGCTTCGGCTGTGGCCTGGTTGAACGTCTGCATCAGCACGAACGGCAGGGCATAGCTGACCAGACCGTAAAACACCGCGAAAAAGATCACGAACACCAGGGCGAACTCGATCGCCACCGCACCTTTTTGCGCCTTCCGAGAGCCGGTTTTCATCCGTGCGTCTACCCTGACAGTCACTGCGTAGTATCAGCATAGAATCATTCAGCAAAAACGGACGGTTTTTACCGCATGCAGAGCCTTGTCCTTCTGATCTGGTTGACGGCTTGCGCGGCCCAGGACGCCCGGCAACGAAGGATTGCCAACGTCCTGACGCTGGGTGTCGGGACCCTTGCGCTGGTCTATCTGCTGTCTTTCGGTACCACCTGGATGGGCGCCGAAGCCGGGCAGGGAGGCTGGGCTTGTGTCGTGGCCCTGGCATTCACGTTGCCCGGGTATTTTCTGGGCCGAATGGGCGCCGGTGATGTGAAACTAATGACAGCTCTTGGTCTTGCGACGGACGGCGTCTCGCTGCTCGGGATTTTTATCGGTGCGGGTGCGGCGAGCCTGATCTGGATTCTGCTTGCGCCAAGAGTCTGGCTGCATATGAGTCAAGGGCTTAGGCATCAACTTCGATGTATGGCGCCATCCATGTCAAAAAAGCTGCCATTTGCGCCGTTCGTGCTGATCGGATTTGTGCTTGCACTACCTTGGATCCATTAGTCGCCAAGCGCCACTAGTCTTATGTACATAGTCGGAAAGTGGGTCTACCTTCAAAGTAACGAGTTATACAGCCAGTGGCTGACAGTACAGGAATGGTCAGCTTTGGCCCGGGCATGGAGCAGCACGTGAACAAGCTTACATCTGCGGTAAAAGTCATCGTTGTCGATGATCAGCCTCTGATCGTCGAAGAACTCTGTGAATTTCTCGAGAGCAGCGGCTACCGTTGTGTTCCGTGCGAGTCCAGCAAGGAGGCGATCGAGCGTTTTACGGCTGACACCGCGATCGGACTGGTGCTGTGCGATCTGCACATGCCGGACATGGATGGCATTCAACTGGTGCAGGAACTGCAACGGCTGGCCGGCAAACACCGGGCGTTCGAAGCCATCATGCTCACCGGTCGGGCGGACAAGCAGGACGTGATCAAGGCCCTGCGCGCCGGGATTGCCGACTATTACCAGAAACCGGTCAATCTGGATGAACTGCTCGAAGGCCTGCAACGCCAGGAAGCGGTGTTGCAGGAACGGCAGAAAACCCTGCAACTTGGCCATCTGAATCAAAAGCTTCAGGACCTGTCGTCGTCCATCGATGATCTCTATCAGGATCTGGACAAGGTGCGTCGCGGCCCGGCTCCTGTCAGTGACGAAGCCACCCGTGGGGCCGGTGAACTGGAGATTCCCGAGATCTTCAATCAGCTGTCGCCACGGCAACTGGACGTGGCGCGCCTGGTGGGCAAGGGTCAAACCAATTATCAGATTGCCTGTGAGCTGGGCATTACCGAAAACACTGTGAAGCTCTACGTTTCGCAAGTGTTGCGTCTGACTCACATGCACAACCGCACGCAACTGGCGTTGGCCTTGTCGCCGAGTGCGGCGGCTCTGCGGCAGCGAGTTACGGCGCACTGATTGATGTCCCCGGCGGCCCTTGGGTCGACCGGGGCAGTCGCCAAGGCGTCTTCCTCGAATCAGTTTTTTGTCTCGATTTTGCCCCCGGCATCCGGGTCATAGAAGTCGGGGATTTCGTACTGGTACTTCTTCAGCCAGCGCTGCATCGCCAGCTCACGCTCGGTGGCCGTGGCCGCCTGCGGATCGGGGGACGCGGCCTTGTTGCGGCTTTGCAGCAACAGCCAGCCTTCGGTTTCCTGCTGCTGGGCCGAGGCCGGGCCGGCGTCGATGGCCAGCGCGCCGAGCGGCAGACTCAGCAGGCTCAGGCAGCACAGCGTTTTTAACGTGTTCATGGCACCTCCTTGAGGCTCACTTGATCGTCGCCGGTTGCGCGTCAGCCGCCACCGCGACCTGATTGCCAGCGACGGGTCTGGCCTTGACCGGCGACTTGAGTTTCTCCGCGCGTTCCTGGGCATCGGTGAACTGCTCCGGGGTCAGGTGCGCGCGGCTGACCACTTCCGCGGCCTGCTGCCAGTTGTTCTGATAGAGCAACAGGGTGACCAGATTCAGCGTCGCCAATTGATTGTTCTGCTTCAACTCGATGGCCGTCAGAAACTCGAAACGAGCGTCTTCGAGCCGCAGCTGATTGAGGTACACCACGCCCAGATCGTTGCGGATGTTTTCATTGGTCGGCGCCAGCCGCGCCGCCCGTTGCAGGTGGGCCTGTGCCTGTCCGTTGTCGCCACGGGCGGCATACAGCTGGCCCAGGCCATGTTCGGCGTCGGCGTTCAGGCACGTGCCGAGCAGGCTGCGATACAGCGGCTCGGCTTCGCTGCGCCCCAGCAGGCGATAGACCTTGGCCTTGCGCAGTCGCACTTCGACGAGGTTGTCGGGCAGGCCCTGCAGGTTGGCCAGGCTGGCGTGCAGCTTGCCGTCGTTGACCAGGTCATCGGCCAGGTTCAGCGACAGCTCCTGTTCGGAACTCAACTTGCTGCAACTGGCCGGCGCCAGCATCGTCGTCCACGGCGCCTGACCGTCCGTTGCGCAGCCGCCGAGCAGCAACAGACTTGCCACGACCATCAGTGCTTTCATCCATCGCTCTCCATCGCCATTGTCATTCTCAGGACGCAAACGCCCGGGTGATTGCGGTAAAACCGGGGCCCGCCAAAACGATCAGCAAGGCCGGAAACAGCAGCAGCATCATGACCACCGACATCTTTGCCGACATCTTCGAGATGTATTCCTGCAAGCGTGTCAGGCGTCGGTCATCCAGCAGTTGCTTGAGCGCCAGCAGCGATTTCATCGCACCGCCGCCCTGTTGAATCAGTTGTTGCAGGATCACGCAGGTGTCGGTGAACTCATCCACCGCCAGCATCACGGCCGCTTTGTTCAGCTCTTGCCCGAGTTCCAGGCCCGAGTCGACACGGGCCAGAATCAGGCGCAGTTCGCTGGTCAGCTCCGGCAGTAGTTTTTGCCCTTCGGTGCTGAGCACGCGCAGGGCCTGCTCGACGGCCATGCCGGACTCGAACAGGATCCGCAGCAGCGGAATGAACGTCGACACTTCCACCGAAATGATTTTCTGCCGACGGGCAGCGGCATACGCCAACAGACGTTTGGGCAGCAGATAGCCGACGCCGGTGGCGATCATCGGCACCAGCCAGCCGTTGGGTGCGAGGGGGAAAAATACTTCCTTCAGAAACAGCCCCAGCCCCAGTGTCAGCAGCGGCGTGCCGATCTGGCAGGCGGCAAACAACGAGCGCTCACTGGCGCGGCGCCAGCCGAGACGGCTGAGCAGGGTCTGGGTTTCGCTGTCGATGCTCACCGAGCGCTGGCCGAACCGGCTGCTGCCGAGCGCCCGTAACCAGTTGCCGAAACGGTTCTCGCGCACCAGATGTCCGTGCAGACGCTGGTTGACCTGACGCACCCGACGCCGCTCGGTCAGCAGGTGATTGCCGACCAGCAACAGCGCCCCGAGCAACAGCATGAGACTGGCCAGCATCAGCATGTCAGACACTCCTCAACATGCGCCACAGCGCCAGGCAACCGGAGACCTGCAACACCACCGCAACGATCAACATGGTCCGACCGCCCGAGTCGTTCCACATGCCGAGCATGTAGCCGGGATTGGTCAGCATGAAGTAGCTGACCAGAATCACCGGCAGCGATCCGAGTACCCACGCGGTCATCCGGGTTTCGCCGGTCAGGGCGCGCAGTTGGCGGGCACCTTGGTCGCGCTCGCGAATCAGTTTGATCAGGTTCTCCAGCAACTCGCTGGCGTTGCCGCCGTAGCGATGGTTGACCTTCAGGCCCAGGGCGAACATGCGCAGTTCGTCCTGCTCGTAGAGCTCGGCAAAATCACTGACCGCATCCGGCAGGTTCACCCCCAACTGCACGTTGCGCTGCACCCGGCCCATTGCGGTTTTCAACGGATCCTCACTGGTTTCGATGCCGCCCATCACTGCATCGGTCAGGGTCCGGCCGGACTTGAGACTGCGCACGGTGTGGTCGAGCAACTGTGGCAACTGTTCGATCATCCGATTGAGCCGGCGACGATATCGCCACGCGATGTACAACCGCAAAATCAGCGGCGGCGCCAGTATCAGCACCAGCAGACCGATCCAGTCGGCCAGCAGGTAACCCAGCATCATGGCCACGACCCACAACGACAGCCAAAGCCCAAAGTGCTCGTTCGGCCGGCCGAGGCCGGCGCGCAGGAACATCCGCTCCAGCCCGGTCCACGAGGATTTTTCGGCGGCTGCTTGCGGCTGCCCGGCGGCGAGGCGAGAGAGCACTCGCTCGTTGGCAGTCTTGCGCACGCCCTGCAGGAACAGTCGAATCGACAGCCCCAGCAACAGCAGGCAGAGGACGATCAGGATCACCGGTCCGATCATGACGAAGGCTCCATGCGCTCAGCCCAGACTCGACTCGTGCCGCAACTTGTCGCCGGCCGGGTTGACCGCTTCGCGCAGGAAGCCGAAACCGGTGCGTCGATCCAGACGGAACAAGGTGTTGGTGACGTACACGTCTTCACGCACGCCGACTACTTCCACCACTTCACTGACACAGCGGCGGCCGTCGGGCATGCGGGTCAACTGAATGATTACGTCGAGTGCCGCGCAGATCATCTGCCGCAGGGTGCGTTCGGCCACCGTGCGCCCGGTCAGGCCGACCAGGGTTTCCAGCCGCAGCAGTGCATCCTGGGCGTTGTTGGCGTGTACCGTGCTCATTGAACCGTCGTGACCGGTGTTCATCGCCGTGAGCACATCGAGCACTTCGACGCCACGGATCTCGCCGAGAATGATCCGGTCCGGACGCATCCGCAGGGCGTTGCGGATCAGGTCGCTGGCCTTGACCTCGCCATGGCCCTCGGCATTGGGCGGGCGAGTTTCCAGACGCACCACGTGGGGATGGCCGAGTTGCAGCTCGGCGACGTCTTCGATGGTCACCAATCGTTCGTGGGGGTTGATCAATTGGCTGAGGATATTCAGCAGCGTGGTCTTGCCGGTGCCCGTGCCGCCGCTGATCAGGATGTTGCAGCGCTTGCCCACGGCCTCCTGGAAGCACTCGAAAATCGGCAGGTCGATGGTCTGCATCGCGATCAGGTCGTTGCTCTTGAGCATGTCCTTGCGGAATTTCCGAATCGACAGGCACGGGCCGTCGAGGGCGATCGGGGGGATGATCGCGTTGACCCGGCTGCCGTCCGGCAGACGTGCATCGACCATCGGCGAAGACTCGTCCAGCCGCCGACCGAGTGGCGCGAGAATGCGCTGCATGACCCGTTCGACGTGGTGCGCATCGATGAAGCGCAGGTCACTCTGATGCAGTACGCCTTCGCGCTCGACGAACACCCGGTGCGGGCCATTGACCAGAATTTCGGTTACGGCGGTGTCGCGCAGCAGCACTTCCAGCGGGCCGAATCCGGTCAGTTCATCGACGATTTCTTCCGCCAGCCGCTCCATCTCGTAGCGCGAAATCGCCAGATGCAGACGGGCGATGTATTCGGCGACCTTGTCGGTGACGAATTGCGCCAGCAACTGCCGCGAACCTTCCAGCAGGTTTTTTCCGGACTCCTCGATGGCATCGATGATGTAGCGATGCAGGACCAGTTTCAGACCTTCGTGGTCAGTGTTGCCCGACTGGCCCCGCGCCGGTGCACCGAAGAGTTTTTCCGGGCTCATGAGGTGCCTCGCAACCGGTCGAACCAGGTGACCTTGGGTTTGGCCAAGCCTTCGGAGCGTTTGGCCAGCCGTTCGCCGAGCACCCGCAGGCTCTGGGTGAGTTTCTCCCGGGGTGCCAGTTCAAACAGGCTGACGCCCTGGTTCTTGGCATTCATGCGCAGCTCCGGACTCAAGGCCAGCACCGCGATCACTTCCAGGTTGAAGGTCTTGCCGAGGGTGTCCGCATCCGGCGCGACGTTGCTCAAATAGCGATCGACCAGCAGCCGCCCGTGGTCGAGCTTCATGCCTTTTTCCCGCCACAGATTGAACACCGCCAGGTTGCGCCGGCAATCGAGAACATTCTGGTCGGTGTACCAGATCAGCTTGTCGCAATGGCTGACAAAGGTGCGCAGGGCTTCGCTGTCGGGCTGGCCGGTGAGGTTCACGACAATGTGCTGGAAGTGCTGGCGCAACGCGCTGAGCAACATGAACAGCTCGGCGGCACTGGTGCTCTCCAGCGGTTCGTCATTGTCGGCGTACGCCAGAATCCGCAGCCCCGCTTCGGTGCTGGTGAATGCACTGTCGATCAGTGTGGCGTCGAGCCTGCGCAGGTGGCGCAAGGCATCGCCGAAGTGGAACGAACTCTCCAGCCCCAGCAACGCCAGGCTGTCGCCACGGGGAAGACCGAGATCCAGCAGCAGCGTCTGCTGCCCGCTCTTTTGCACCACCAGCGCCATATGGTTAGCCAGTAACGCGCCGTCGGAACTGCTCTGCACCCCGTACAGAACCGTCAGGCCACCCAGTTGCGTGTTGTGGGGCGCTGGCGGCAGACGCTTGCTCAAGCGGCGCACCAGCCCGGCCACTTCGCTGGAGCGCGAACCATAGGCGACGAAATCCCTTGCCCCGGCGCGCATCGCGTTGAGTACCAACTGGTTGTCCATGCCGTCGCCGAGGGCAACGATCGCCAGCATCGGCTTGGCCTCCAGCGCGCCCTCGATCAGCGCGCTCTGGGCCACCACGTGTTCGCGGTCGAGGCCGACGAACACCAGACTGGCGAAGGTGACGTCCACCAGAGCGAGCAATTCGTCGAGACTGCCGCCACCGGCACTGACCACCTGGCCCAGCGGTGCAAGCGCGCTTTGCAGCCATTCCAGATCGGTGCTGTTGCGGGTGATGGCGAGGAAGGTCTGACTCAGGCTCTGGCTCATTGGGACAACCCGCTGCGCTTGTCGAAGTTACCGTTTTCCAGGAAGAACATGCGGTAGAAATTCGGGTCGTAGTTGCGCAGTTTTTCACCCGGCAACGACGGCAGTTGCGCCTCCGCCGAGAGCGGGCGCACCAGATGCGGGGTGACGATCATCAGCAGCTCGCGCTCTTCGCGCTTGATCTGCGAGCTTTTGAAAAAGGCCCCGAGCACCGGGATATCGCCCAGCCCGGGAAACTTGTCGACCTGGGAACTGTTACTGGTACTGATCAAACCGCTGATGACAAAACTCTCACCATCGGCGAGGGAAATGCTGGTGTCGGTGCGGCGAATGGTCAGGGCGGGCACCGTGGTGCCGGCGATGTTCACCGCGTTGCTGAAATCCAGTTCGCTGACTTCCGGCGCCACCTTCAGGGCGATGCGATCGTGGCTGATGATGGTGGGCGTCAGGGTAAGGCGGATGCCGAATTCCTTGTATTCGATCGATACGTTGTCACTGCCGGAACTGGGCACCGGTATCGGAATCTGCCCGCCTGCGAGGAAGCTTGCGCTTTGCCCATTGAGAGCCACCAGGCTTGGCCGCGCCAGGGTGTAGGCGAACCCACTGCCTTCCAGGGCATTGATGATCGCCATGGTCTTGCCGCCGATCCACGAGAAGTTGAACAGCGAGTTGTCCACCGGCAATCGCGGTTGCGGAACGCCGTCGATGGGCGGCAGGGTACCGGGGGAACCGAACAGGAAATTACCGCGGGTGCCGATCAGCGAAGCCGAGGCCTGCTTGAGCTTGGTGCGGCTGACTTCGACGAAACGAATGTCGGTCTGCACCTGCGAGGGCAACAGCGCATCATCCGACGGCAGCGCACTGGTGTTGGTGAGGGCCGAGGTGGCGGCGCCCTTGACGAACACCATGCTCTGGCGCGGCTCTCTGGAGCAGCCGGTCCAGACCATGAGACTGGTCGCGCCCGGCGCCACGGCGGTCAGAAGGAACGAGGAATTGCCATTGGCATGCACGTCGGCGATTTTCGGATCGCCGATGGCCAGGCGTGTGATCGCCACCGGTGACTGCATGTCCTGTTGCCAGCCTTCGTTGATTTCGATCACCGGCGGCAAGCGTCCGAGGGCCGCGCAGTTGCCGGTGGCCGCGTGCGCAGCATTGATTGAAAGTCCCATCAGCAGCAAGGCCCGGAGCACGGGATTGAAGGTCGGCCAGGAACGACTCTGCATGCACTTGGATCCTTGCTCAGTCATGGGTTTTGTTGGTTGGTCTGATTGCCGCGAATCACTTCCACTGCGGGTCGTGCCGCCACAGCTTGGTCGCCGCTCGACGACGCTTTCGGCGTTGTCCCCAGCGCCAGCTGCGTGAACTGGAAGAGTTGACTGTTGGCGGCGACCAGTTTTTCCGGTGCCTGACTTTCGCCGGCCCAATACTTGGCCAGGCGCTGTTCCTCACTGCTGCGTACGGCCAGGCGCAACGTCCCGACCTGGGTGGCGAGCATCATTCGACTCAACAATTGTTCAGGCACCGCCAGCACCACGGTGCGCGCGGTAAGCCGGCGCTGGTCCTGTTTGATCTTGTCGTCGGCACTCAACGCAGGGGCGGACGGTTGGCCGTCATTGGTCAGGCCGTATTGCTCGCCGACACCGAGCACGCGCATGGCTGGCACAACGATCTGCGCCGACTGCTGCGGATTGGCGGCGTCCTGGCGCAGGAACAACAACACGTCGACGTAATCCCCGGGGATCAACTGCCCGGCTGCGCCGATCACTTCATCGACCGACACGGCCAGCGCGCGCTCGTCTTTATGGATCATGCGCGCCAGTGTGCCGCCGGCCTCGAAGCTTTCTTCGTTGAGCCAGGTGCCGGCGCTCAGGTGGCGCCACGGAGTGCGGCCCACGGCCTGTTCGATTGTGCCGAGGCTGCCGGCAGGGGCGCTGAGCAGTTTTTCAACGGCCAGGTCGGCGGCAGCAAGAGGGGTGAATGGCGGGACGTCACGCACCAGCACCACGACAGGTTGACGGGTCTGGTCTTCGGCGGCAGCGACGGTTGTTTCGACGGTGACCACCGTCGGCGCGGGAGCCTCGGCCACCGGAGCGGGTTGGCGGCTGAGCACCAGGCCCCAATATCCGACAACGATGGCGCCCAGTAAAAGCAACGCTGCAAGGCCCATGGTCACACGACTGTTCATGACGGCTCTCCCTTTCCTGCTGCACTACCAGCCCGCACTTCCTACCAAGGGAACATCGCAATCAGGCAGCTATGAACATCCAACTATTTCGCTATTTCCACGCTAGCTGAAACAAGCCAAAACGCCATTTCTGACAGGCAAATAACCCACGAAAGTATGGGTGTTGGCCAATTAGCAGTCGAAAAGCAGGGGATGACGAAGCGATTAATCCTTTGTGATTAATCCGTTCTTACAGTTGTTGGGAGGGGGTTTGTTGACAATGCTCAAATGGCACGGTGGAACCTTGCCGCTGTAGCGTGACATCGGCGCCAAAGGCGCGAAGGAGTTGACGTATGTTTCGTATGAGTCTCGACTATCTGGCGGCCAAAGTGCGGCTGTTCCTCAACAGTGAAGAAGGTGCTTCGGCGATCGAGTACGCGATTGTGGTGGCGATGGTGGCGGTGGTGGTCGTAGTGTTCGTGACCCCGATCGGCGCCAAGGTTCTGAACATCTTCAACTCCGTTCTGGTTTCACTCGGTGGTACTGCGGTCACTCGCCCCGTACCTTGATCGCGTTCATCCCGTTGACCTTCGAATCCTGCCTGCAGGTTTTCCGTTCCGCGTCCCGGACCGGAGAATCGCAGGCGACTCTGGATGCGGCAGTCTGAGTGCCCCGGCACGAAGGAGAACCTCCATGCTATTTGAATACTTGCTGTTGCGCGCCCGCCGGTTTTTGCACAGCAGCGAAGGGGCGTCAGCCATCGAATATGCAATTGTGGTGGCGATGGTAGCAGTGGTGGTCGTGGTGTTCGTGACGCCGGTCGGCGCGAAGGTACTGGCCATCTTCAACAACATTCTAGTAGCGCTGGGCGGTACGGCCCAGACTGCACCGGTACAGACACCCTGACTCGATGGCTCGCCAATCTCGCACTACACTCGGTTCCACCATCAGTTTCTCAGGGATTGTCCAATGACTGCTTCTTCACAGCCCCGCCAACAGTTGCTTCTGGTTGACGACGAAGAGGACGCGTTGCTGGAGCTGGCGGAGTTGCTGGAGGGCGAAGGCTTCGCCTGTCATACCGCGACGTCGGTCAAACTCGCCCTGCATCACCTGACCCGCCATCCTGATATCGCCCTGGTGATCACCGATCTGCGCATGCCGGAGGAAAGCGGCATGTCGCTGATCAAGCGCCTGCGCGAACACACCTCGCGCCAGCATCTGCCGGTGATCGTGACGTCGGGGCATGCGGACATGGAGGATGTCAGCGACATGCTGCGGTTGCAGGTGCTGGACCTGTTCCGCAAGCCGATCTATCACGTGCGGCTGCTGGAGACCCTGGACAATCTGTTTCCCAAGCCAAAGGTCAATGTCTCCTGAGTGCTCACGCAGCTTCTACTTCGAATACGCCGATCTTGAAATTGACGCCATCCCTTTGACATTTTGATGGTGTCGAAATGATGGCTCGTGTACATTCCCCGCGCCCAAACCGGACGACCTGGTGGGTTCGGTAGGGATGCCTGAGTGAATTTGATACCCCCTGCTGAAACTGTTTTTCATGTTTTGGAAGGGAATCTCGATTGAACACTGATCGCTTGTGCCGCTCGTTACTGGCGCTGTCTGTTGCTGCAACTTCGCTGCACGCGGGCGTTGTTGCCGCTGCCGGCGCCAATTTGAGCTACGACCTGAGCGGCGGGCCATTGAACAGCAACCTGCAGAACTATGGTCTGATCGACCTGCGTGGCAACGGGACGATTGCTCCCGGCGCGCCTTCGACGCTGACCTATGGCGCTCAGTTTTTGGGGCTGACGGCAGACCAGTTGCGTAACAACGACAGTATCCGCATTGACGGGGCCAAGTTTGGTGTGGGCATTGCGCTGGGGGCTTCCGGTGTGACGCCCAGCAAAATAGCCGGGAACCTGATCAACAAGGGTTCGATCTCGGTCAATGGACTGGCTGGATCGGGCACCTCCACCGGGATTTCGGATATGGGCAGTGAGCTGAACGGCTCGCTCAGCAACGATGGGCTGATCGAGGCCAGCGGGGCGAGTTCCAGCGGTGTGATGCTGGTGCAAACCAAACTGAATGGCATCGGCAACAACGGCACGATCAGCGCCAGCGGGTCGGACGCGCTGGGGTTGTTTCTTGACGGTGCCACGCTCAAGGGGAGCGTCAATAACTTCGGGACTATTCGCGCCACCGGGGCGAACGCTGAGGCGGTGACGTTTGAAGGCGTGAACTTCAATACCTCTGCCAGTACAGCGATCTTGAACCTGTCCAACTACGGCACGATTTCCGGCGAGTCCATTGGCGTGCACGTCAGCGGTCAGGCAGTGGGTGCGAGTCCTTTCACCATTTATCAACTGTTCGGTTCGATCGAGGGTGGCACGGCGGCAATCCAGGTCGATGATGGCGAAAGTTATTTCGACTTTTTCGGCGGTACGGTTAAAGGGGATCTGATCGGCCTGTCCGGCGTGATCATCGACGGCGATGCGGTTTTCGACGGTTCGACCATCAAGTCCGGTTACGTGACCATCGAGGACGGCACGCTGACGCTGGTAAAGCCGCACACCACGATCATCGGTGACTTCGACATGGAAGAGTCCGACTCGGTGCTGGAAATGTACCTGGGCAATGACACCAATCCGGCGCTGCCGGTGTTGAAGGTCACGGGCACTACCGATATCGCGCCGGGTGCGACGTTGCGTCTGTTGGCGCGTTCCAGTGATTTCCGGGTGACGCCGGGTGGTACGAAGTACACCCTGATCAGCTCGGGCAGTCTTGTCGGCGGCAATAACCTCACCGTGACGTCTTCCTCTGCTTTGCTGGATGTGAAGAGTTTCGGGGCTGTGGGCAGCGACATCACCTCGGTGGTGACCAACAAGTCCGAAGAGGTGCTGGCGCAAAATACCCTTGTGGCGGGCGGCAGTCGCAATGCGGCAACGGCAGTGGGCCGCGTGTCGAGTCTGTTGTCGCGGCTCGATGAGCAGGATCCGGTGTTCCAGGCGTTCGCCAACGCCAGCACCGATGCGCAACTGGCGCGGTTGTCCGAAACCCTCAGCCCGGATGTCAGCCGTGGGGTGCTTCACGCGGCTACCAACAGTCAGACGCTGGTGTCGGGTGTCATCAATGAGCGTTCCAGTCGCGCCCGTAACGCCGGCGTGCCGACAGACAAAGGTGTCTGGCTGCAAGCCTTGAGCAGTGATGCCAACCAGGATGAGCGTCGTGGTGTCAGTGGTTACGATGCCGACAGCCATGGCATCGCCGTGGGTGCCGATGGTCAGTTGAATGCCGATCTGGCGGTCGGTCTGGCGTACAGCTACCTCGACACCGATGTGAAATCCGATCGCGGCAACAAGACCCAGGTCACCGGCCATGCGTTGACCCTGTACGGCAACTGGACCCACGACAACTGGTTCGTCGATTCGTCGCTGATGTACGGCTGGAACGACAACGAGTCGCGCCGTTACATCGCCGGCACCCGCGCCAAGGGTGATTACGACAGCAATGTGTTCGGCGTCAGCGCGCTGGCCGGTTACAGCGTGCACCTGATGCCGGATGTGGTGCTTGAGCCGCAGGTCGGGGCGCGTTACGCCAACGTGGGCATGGACAGCTATCGCGAGAAGGGCAGTTCGGCCTCGCTGAATGTCGGCAGTCAGCGTTATGAAGTGGGCGAAATGGGTGTCGGTGCACGTCTGGCCGCTGCGTTCGATGTGGGCACCGGCAGCCTTGAGCCCGAAGCGAAGCTGATGGCCTGGCAAGACGTCATTGGCGACAAGACCGGCACCACGTCGTCGTTCGTGTTGGGTGGCGATTCGTTCACCAGCCGTGGCACCACTCCGGTGCGTGACAGTTATGAACTGGGTCTGGGCGCCAACTACCGGATGGGCGCGTGGAGTGTCGGCGGGTCGTACAACTACATGACCGCCAGCGGTTTTGACGCTGACGGTTTCACGGCAAAAGTACGCTACGCCTTCTGATTCAGCGGTCGCTCGTGCTACAGCTGATAGCTGAAACTGATGCTGTAGCGCGGCCGGCGATTGAAGGTGTCCAGCGCTTCATCCGACATCGCCTTGGCCGCTTCCAGGGCGATGTTGTAGTACTTCGCATCGCCAAATCTCAGGCCGACTGCCGCCGATGACAGGTTGTTGGCCTGCACCGGCAACTCATTGAACCAGCTTCGCGAGCGGTCGAGCACGAAGTACGGTTGCAGGATGCGCACCCAGTTGCCGTCGCGGTTGAAGCTGTAATTGATCTCGTAAGCCACGCCCCAACCCTTGTCGCCGGACGCCTGATCGTCGGGATAACCGCGGCCGAAATTCTGCCCGCCGAACACAGCGCGCTCACTGTCCGGCAGGGTGTCACGGCTCCAGTACAACGCAGCCGACAGCACCCCTTGCCAGTTGTCGAGGAACTTGTCGCTCTGCACCCCGGAAAGTCGTACCCGAAAGAAGTCGAGGTCGATGGCGCTGTTGTTGGTATGCGCACCCAGGCTGTCGAACCCTTGATACACGCCGCCACTGAGGATGCGCAGTTGTCGGGCATCGACCTTGCGCCAGTCGCTTTCGAAGGCGAGGGCGCGGATGTCGGTGCGTTCTTCGACGCTCAGCGGGTAGCCGATCACGTTGTAGCGGGTCTTGTCGTTGACCGCGTACAGGCGCGATCCGGCGGTCAGCAGTTCATCCGAGGCGGCAATCAGCGGCAGAGTGAAACCGAGCGAATAACGGTCGTTTTCGCGGTGCGGCTTGAGTTCCAGTCCGTTGCTCAACTGCACGTTGGTGCCGGGATCGGCGCGGTAGCGTGAGGCCGACAGACTCAGCTGCGCACCTTCGTCGTTGATGAACTGGTTGTAGTCCAGCCGGTAGTAATGCTCGTGATCATCCCCCGGTGGAAAAAGGCCGCTGAGGCTCAACTGTTCGCCCATCGACGTTTGTGAATTGCTGCTGACGCCGAGCAACGCCTGGGTGCCATTGCGGTTGTCTTCGGTGGTGCTCAGGGTGCTGGTGAACGGCTTGCGACTGGCCTGGGCCACCAGCGTCGTTGCACCGTCGGTGGTGCCGGGCGGCGGCACCTGGGCCTGGATCGTCACGCCGGGAATACGGGTCATCAGCGTGGTGTAGCGCTCGAACGTCTTGCGCGTCAGCGGGCGTTCGGCCTGGAGCTTGGCGGCCAGTCGGTCGAGCAGGGCTTTGACCTGTCCGACGTCGCCGGCGATCTGCACGTCGCGCACGTAACCTTCCACCAGCACCACGCGCGCCACGCCGTCATCGAAGGTCTGCTGTGGCAGGAAGGCGTAGGACAGCAGATAACCGTCCTGCTGATAGCGACGGGTGATCGTGCGGGTGGCTTCGATCAGGTCGGCGAGGCTGCTCTCGCGGCCGATCAGCGGTTTGTAGATTTCGGCCAGTTCGTTCAGCGGATAGAGCGTGCCGCCTTCGATCTGCACGGTTCTGAGGTTGATCTTCGTGCCCATCAGCAACGGCTGCGTGGCCGTGGCACCGGGCTCCGGCACTTGCAGCGGCGCGGCGTTCGGCCGGTAAGCGTCGGCGGGCAGGTTCGGCACCGGCAGGTTGCGAATGGTTTCGTTGCTGTTGAGAAAGCTGGGCAGGGTGTCGGCGAGGGCGGTGGAACTGAGACTGAGCAACATCAGGGATGCCATGACGCGCATAGGACACTCCATGTTCAAACCCGCAGCACGGGGCAGGGTTTCTCCTAAGAAAAAAGCGGAAGACTCGTGGGAATCTTCCGCCCTCAACCAAGCGTAGGCGCTGTAGGTAAGGCCGTCGAATCGGCCAGGTGCAAATCAGCGATTGTTACCTCCCAGGGCGCCGGTCAGGCCACCGAGAACTCCACCCAGTCCGCCGCCAGTCCCGGTGGCAGTGCCACCGTTGACCAGCCCGCCGACCGCAGTGACCGTGTTGCCCACCGTGGTGACAGTGTTACCGACCGCCGCCACGACCGGGTTGCTGTTGGTGCCGGCGATGGTGTTGCCCAGATTGCCGACGGCACCGCCGACCTGACTGGTGAGACCCGCGACCGGAGAGCCGAGCCCGGTGGCGGCACCGACATTCTGGGTCAGGCTGGTGACCGCAGTGGTAACCGGCGCAAGTCCGGCGCCCACGTTGTTGCCCAGGGTTGCCAGGGGAGTGGTCGGGCTGGTGATCGGCGATCCCGAGCCGCCGAGCACGGTGTTGAGTGAAGCCACGGTATTACCCGCCGCAGCCAGCACACCACCCGGTGCGGCGAGACTGCCATTGCCGCTGCTCAAGCCTGCGCCGACGTTGACCACGGCGCCGCCGACGGTTTGCAGCAGGCCATTGCTGCCCAGACCGCCACCGACGCCCGTTCCCGAACCGGTCCCGTTGTCCACCAGCCCGCCGGCCTTGCCGACAGCGGTGCCGACATTGCTCAGGGCTCCGCCGACGGTGTTGGTCAGGGCGTTGCCATTGCCGGCGTCGGTGACTTTGTCGCCTACTCCATCGACGGTGCTGCCGACTTTCTGCAGCAGGCCGTTCACCGGAGCGCCCAGGCCCGTGGCACTGCCGAGTTTGTCCGTGGTGCTTTCGACCATGGCAATCACCGGCACCAGTTTGCTGCCCACTTCTTTGGTAACCGAGCCGAGCGGGCCGGTGGTGGTAGCGGTGCTGAGCGTGTCGCCGAGCATGGTGACCCGTTCACCGACGCCATTGAGCACCGGTGCTACACGGGTGACCACGCCGCCGACTACCGGAACGCTGCCCGTGGCGGTCGCCAGTTTGCCGCTCAGGTCGGACACGCCGTTGCCCACATCCTGCACCACGCCGCCGACCGCCGAAGCGGTGACGCCCAGGCCATTGTCGGTGGTCGCCAGTTTGCCGATGCCGTTGGCCACGCCGTCGCCCAGGGTGGTCACCACGTTGCCGGCGGTTTTGACGGCACTTTGCACCACGCCACCGACAATCGGCACGCCGCTCAGGGAGTCGCCGACCTGGCCGACACCATCGCCGACGCCGCTGACGGTATTCCCGACGTCCTGCACCAGTGTGGTGGTAACCAGAGGGGTCGGAGTGCTCGGATTGGTTGGGTTGGTCGGATCCGTCGGGTTGGTCGGATTAGTTGGATTGGTCGGATTGGTCGGATCTGTCGTCCCTCCAGTGCCACCAGTGCCACCAGTACCGCCAGTGCCTGCGGTATCTCCGGTACCACCCGTACCACCGGTGCCGCCAGTACCCGCAGTCGAACTGTCGGGGGAAGAACTGTCGGAGCTGCTGTGATGACCGCCGCCGCCACTGCTGCAACCGGCCAGACCGAGAGAGAGAATAAGGGCCAGTGCTGTTGCCGACTTGCACCACGCCTGAGCTTTCATGTGGGTTTTCATGAGGGTTGTTCCTTGCACCTGTGACAACGTTCGTTGACTTCGACGGCTCGCCGGTTCTGTTGCCGGCAATGCCTTCGTCCGTTGTGCTCATATCAGTCGCAAGGCTGGATCCACGCCATTCTCAAGTTGGTATTAGCGCCTTTATGCAGGGGGCTGCGAATGCCGCCTAACGACTAATACCGAGGATATAGGCGCGCAAAAAAAAGCCTTGAAAATCAAGGCTGGGTTTCGGCGAGGGACGTTTGTGCGGCGCGGGAAAACTTAAGTGATATATACACAATTGATCAGGTTTTCCCGGCCTCGATGTCAGGCTACCGGCTGCCAGTTGCCCACCATGTGCTCCAGATCCCCGGCGCCGATCAGGCGTAACTCACCGCTGGAACCGGCCGCGCTGGCGAACAGGCTCACCTCGCTCGGCAGGCGCACCGGTTTGCGAAAGTGCACGGTGACCTCAAGGTTGGCCTTGGGCAGATGATCCGCCAGTGCCGCCAGCGTCCGGGCCTTGTTCCACAGACCATGAGCGATGGCGGTTGGGAAACCGAACAGCTTGGCGCTGGCGGCACTCAAGTGGATCGGGTTGTAGTCGCCGGAGACTTTCGCGTACTGCCGGCCGATGTCCGCTGGCGCCTTCCATTGCGCCACTTGCGCGAGGGCCAGCGTCGGCTCCCAGGTCTGCTCGACCGCTTCGCCTTCGAGCTTCACGCCACGACAGAGCATCCGGCTTTCGGCTTCCCACAACGAGCCGAGTTGATCGTCGAGGGTGGTCAGCAGATCGAAGGTCGCGCCCTTCGGATGCGGTTGCAGGTTATGCACCCGGACGCTGACTTGTGCGCGACTGATCCCGCCCATTGGCCGCAATACGCGGATGCGGTTGCTCAGATGAATCAGCCCCAGCAGCGGGAACGGAAACTCCTTGGCCGTCAGCAATTGCATCTGCAGGGCGAACGCCAGGATATGCGGATAGGTCGGCGGCAGCAGGCCGTCATCGGCGAAACCGCAGACCTTGCGATACGCCGCCAGACGTTTGCCATCCACCTCGACGGCGCAGCGCAAGCCGCTGTCGGGCAGGGTGGTGCCGGTGATTTTGCGTCGGGTCGCCGCCCGGGCATACAGCCCCGGCAGGCTCGGCTCGTGGTGCAGGGTTTGCCATTCGATGGTCATGTTCAGGCCCCCAGCACGCTTTGGCCGCACACCCGCAGCGCTTGCCCGGTGAACGCGCCGGTGCCCGGCTGGGCCAGCCACGCCACGGCTTCGGCGACGTCTTGCGGCAGGCCACCCTGACCCAACGAACTCATGCGGCGCCCGGCTTCACGCAGGCCGAACGGAATGTGCGCGGTCATCTGGGTCTCGATGAAACCCGGCGCCACGGCGTTGATGCTGATGCCGCGTTCCAGCAGCGTCGGCGCCCAGGCCTGGGCCAGTCCTATCAGCCCGGCCTTGCTCGCCGCGTAATTGGTCTGCCCGCGATTGCCGGCGATGCCGCTGATCGAGGCGAGCAGAATCACCCGGGCGTTATCGCGCAAGGTGCCGCTGTCGAGCAGGGCCTTGGTCAACACTTGCGGTGCGTTGAGATTGACCGCGAGCACCGCGTCCCAGAACTCGGGCGTCATGTTGGCCAGGGTCTTGTCGCGGGTGATGCCGGCGTTGTGCACCAGAATGTCGAGGCCGTTCGGCAGCTGTTCGATCAGTTGCGTGGCGGCGTCTTCGGCGCAGATGTCGAGGGTGATGGCGCGCCCGCCGAGGCGAGCGGCCAGGGCGTCGAGATCGGTTTTCGCGGGCGGCACGTCGAGCAGGATCACCTCGGCACCGTCACGGGCCAGGGTTTCTGCAATCGATGCGCCGATACCGCGCGCCGCGCCGGTGACCAGCGCCTTGCGCCCGGCCAGTGGGCGCGTCCAGTCGGTCACAGGCGTGGCGCAAGGGTTCAGGCGAATCACTTGCCCGGAGACGAACGCACTTTTCGGCGAGAGGAAAAACCGCAGCGGTCCTTCCAGTTGATCCTCGGCACCTTCGCCGACGTAGATCAGTTGCAGCGTGCCGCCGCTGCGCAGCTCCTTGGCCAGTGAACGGGAGAAGCCTTCGAGCGCTCGCTGTGCACTGGCAGCAAACGGTTCGCGCAGGGTTTCCGGGGCGCGGCCGAGGATCACCAGATGTGCGCTGCTGTCGAGGTTCTTCATCAACGGCTGGAAAAATTCACGCAGTTGCTTGAGCTGGTCGGTGTGCTGCAAATCGCTGGCGTCGAACACCACGGCCTTGAGTTTCGGGCCGTGGCCGGGAATCCATTGGGTGGCGGTCGCCGGCTGGTCGCCGTAGCGGTAGATCGCGTCGGTCAGGCGATTGGCGAAGGTGCTGACCCGCTCGGCCAGCGGCCCGCCGCCGATCAGCAGCGCACCTTCCACCGGCCGCAGGCGCCCGGCCTGCCAGCGTTCCAGCCGCACCGGCGACGGCAGGCCCAGGGCCCCGACCAGACGGTGGCCGATGGACGAGTTGGCGAAGTCGATATAGCGGTCAGACATGGAACGCTCTCCAGAAGATGGGGTTCAAAGTGTGGACTGCGAAGGGCAATCAATCGTTCGATCCACGCAATAAGGCCTACGCTAGAACAGCAGAGTAGTTTGCCCTCGGCGCTTTTGTGGCCCGACCGGGTTTTCAGCGCTCGATTTTCAGACCGGATATTTCACAAGGAGCATTTCATGAGTCAGCTGCGCCGCGTCGCGATCATTGGTGGCAACCGCATTCCGTTCGCCCGTTCCAACGGGCCGTATGCCACCGCGAGCAATCAGGTGATGCTCACCGCCGCCCTCGAAGGCCTGATCGAACGCTACAACCTGCACGGCCAGCGCATCGGCGAAGTGGTCGCAGGGGCGGTGCTGAAATTGTCACGGGATATGAATCTGACTCGCGAATGCGTGCTCGGCTCGCGCCTGTCGCCGGCGACGCCGGCCTACGACATTCAGCAGGCCTGCGGCACCGGCCTGGAAGCGGCGTTGCTGGTGGCGAACAAGATCGCCCTCGGCCAGATCGATTGCGGCATTGCCGGCGGCGTCGACACCACGTCGGATGCGCCGATCAGCGTCAGCGAAGGCCTGCGCAAGATCCTCCTGCAAGCCAACCGCGCCAAGACCACCGGCGACAAGCTCAAGACCTTCCTGCAATTGCGTCCGAAACACCTGATCCCCGAATTCCCGCGCAACGGCGAACCACGCACCGGCCTGTCGATGGGCGAGCACTGTGAATTGATGGCGCAGACCTGGAACATCCCCCGCGAAGAACAGGATCAACTGGCCTTCGAAAGCCACCACAAACTGGCGGCGTCCTACAGCGAAGGCTGGCACAACGACCTGATGACCCCGTTCCTCGGCCTGACCCGCGACAACAACCTGCGCCCGGACCTGACCCTGGAAAAACTCGCCACCCTGAAACCGGCCTTCGAAAAAAGTGCCAAGGGCACGCTGACCGCCGGCAACTCCACACCACTGACTGATGGCGCCTCGGTGGTGCTGTTGGGCAGTGAGGAGTGGGCGAAGGAACGTGGCCTGCCGATCCTTGCGTACCTGCGGGACGGCGAAGCGGCGGCGGTGGATTTCGTCAACGGCGCCGAAGGGCTTTTGATGGCTCCGGTGTACGCGGTGCCACGCTTGCTGGCGCGCAATGGCCTGACCTTGCAGGACTTCGACTACTACGAAATTCACGAAGCATTTGCCGCGCAAGTGTTGTGCACGTTGAAGGCCTGGGAAGATCCGGAGTACTGCAAGACCCGGCTCGGGCTGGACGCGCCGCTGGGCTCGATTGATCGCAGCCGCTTGAACGTCAAGGGCAGCTCGCTGGCGGCGGGGCATCCGTTTGCCGCGACGGGCGGGCGGATCGTGGCGAACCTGGCGAAGTTGCTGGATGCGGCGGGGCAGGGGCGGGGGTTGATTTCGATTTGTGC
>NZ_BQHR01000032.1 GCF_021601625.1 Pseudomonas paraglycinae
CTCTGACCTCCGGCGAGCGCATGAGCGAAATCGTTATCCAGTGGTACCGCACTTCGGCTCAAGGTACCCAAGAGCACTACTACACCACCAAACTGGAAGACGCGATCATCGTCGCCATCAACAACAAGATGCACAACTGCCAGGATCCATCGAACGCCCACTTCACCCACCTGGAAGAAGTGCAGTTCACCTACCGCAAAATCACCTGGACCCACGAAGTATCCGGTACTTCGGGTTCCGATGACTGGCGTGCTCCAGTCGTTTAATTTCGGCTGATCGTTGTACCGCTCCGGCCGGCAAGACCGGTCGGGGCGCACTCACCTCTAAAAATTTTTTTGCCTATAGCCCCTTGAGGGCTGTTGCGCGTCGCAGAATTGCGCGAGGAACAAGGGATGTTCTCACCGGCCAATCAGCCTCATTTCAATCTGACCATCGATGGCGCGGACAGCGATTTCCAGGTGCTGTCGTTCACCGGGAAAGAGGCGCTCAACACCCCCTTCGAGTTCGAACTGGAACTGGTCAGTGAGAAGGCCTCGATCAACCTTGAAAGCCTGCTGCACAAACTCGCGTTCCTGCAGCTGTCGCCCAGCGGCACGGGGATTCACGGGCTGATCTACAGCATCGCCCAGGGCGAGGCCGGCAAGCGCCTGACGCGCTACAAAATCTCCCTGCGCCCGCAGCTGTCGTACCTCGCGCATCGGGTCAATCAGCGCATCTTCCAGCAGATGACCGTGCAGCAGATCATCAGCAAGGTGCTGGAAGAACACGGCATTCTCGCCAGCGACTATCACTTTCAGTTGAGCGCGATTTACCCGGAGCGCATCTACTGCGTGCAGTATGACGAAAGCGATCTGCATTTCGTCCAGCGCCTGTGTGAGGAGGAGGGGATTCACTACCATTTCCAGCACACCTCCAGCGGCCACAAACTGATGTTCGGCGATGACCAGACGGTGTTCCCGAAACTGGCGCCGGTGGCCTATCAACAGGACTCCGGGCTGGTCGCCGATCAACCGGTGGTCAAGCGTTTCGGCCTGCGTCTGGCGACCCGCACCAGCCGCACCACACGGCGTGATTACGACTTCGTCAAACCGAAGATCGAGCTGGAAAGCGACGCCAAGAGCAGCGCTCAGCCGGATCTGGAAGATTACGACTACCCGGGCCGTTTCGTGGATCGTGAGCGCGGCAAGCACCTGGCCAACCGCAACCTCGAACGCCACCGCAGCGACTATCGCCTGGCCGAGGGCAACAGCGACCAGCCGATTCTGGTCACCGGGCATTTTCTGGCCCTGACCGACCACGCCAACCCGACGTGGAACGACCTGTGGCTGCTCACCGAAATCTTCCACGAAGGCAAGCAGCCACAAGTGCTCGAAGAGTCGGTGACCAGCGACACCACCGACAACAAAGACGATTTCCATCAGGGCTACCGCAACCGCTTCAATGCGATTCCGTGGGACGTGCCGTATCGGCCGCCACTGGATCACCCGAAACCGAAAGTGCTCGGCACCCAAAGCGCCGTGGTCTGCGGCCCCGAGGGCGAAGAGATCTACTGCGACCAGTACGGTCGGGTGAAGGTGCAGTTCTTCTGGGACCGCGAAGGCGAACACGACGACAAAACCAGTTGCTGGATGCGCGTGGCCTCGAACTGGGCCGCCGAAACCTTTGGCGCGATCAACATTCCGCGGGTCGGCATGGAGGTTTTGATCACCTTCCTCGAAGGCGATCCCGATCAGCCCTTGATCACCGGTTGCCTGTACCACGGTGCGAATCTGCCGCCTTACAAGCTGCCGGACTTCAAGACCCTCGCTACGGTCAAGAGCAAGGAATACAAGGGCAGCCGCGCCAACGAACTGCGCATCGACGACACCACCAGCGAGATCAGCATCGCGCTGCGCAGTGATCACGGTGCGAGTGCGATCAACCTTGGTTACCTGACCCACCCGCGCCCAAGCGGCGGTCAGCCTCGGGGTGAAGGCTTTGAGTTAAGAACTGATCGTCACGGCGCCGTGCGTGCCGGTGCCGGTCTGCTGATCACCACCGAGCCGCGCCCGAATGAATCCAAGCACCACAAGGACCTGCCGGAAACCGCCGAGCGTCTGGCCACGGCCAGCGATCAACAGGACGGTTTCGCCACACAAGCCAAAGAGCTTCAGGCTCAAGAGGCCGGCGATCAGGACGACGTGGCCAAGGCCTTGCACGCGTAGCACCAAGGCGTGCTCGGCAGCGGCCCGGCGAACCTCACCGCCAATGAATTTCCCGAGTTCACCGAGCCGCATCTGGTGCTCGCCAGTCCCGCCGGCATCGCCCTGACCACACCGCGCTCCAGCCACATCGCCACCGGCGAACACCTGGCGCTGAGCAGCACCGGTCACACCAGTTTCTCCATCGGCAAACGCCTGCTGGCCAGCGCCAGTCGCGGCATGCGCCTGTTCGTGCAGAGCATCGGCTGGCGGCTGGTGGCGGCCTCCGGCGACATCGATGTCAAGGCACTGAAGGACAGCATCAACTTGTTGGCCAAACTCAACATCACCGCCAATGCCGACCGCATCACCATCACCGCCAAGACCGAACTGGTGATCCAGGGCGGCGGCAGCGCCACGACCTACAACGCCGGCGGCATCACCCACGCGACCAGCGGTCCGTACACCGCGCATGCGGCGAACTTCGCCTACACCGGGGCGAAGTCCCTGGCGGGCGTGTTCCCGGAACCGCCGAAACCGGGCAAGGGTAACCTCGAATTGTTCAACCAGTACGCCGGACGCCAAGGCATCAAGGAAGGTGATTACGAAGTCATCGATGCGTTGGGCAAAAGCATCAAGGGCAAACTCGACGGTAAGGGCTTTGCGAGCGTTTCTGGTGCTGCACCGGGACCGGCGCGCGTGCTGTTCGGCAAGGATCCGGCCGATACCTGGAGTGAAGGCAGCTATATCGGCAAACCGGAGTGGCCATTGAATCCGCCGGGCGCGGACGAAGCTCCAAGCCAAGTGCAAGCAATGGTTGCTCAAGTGTTGCCGAGCAAGAGCTGGGATGTGCTGGAGAAGGGCAAGGATATGGCCCAGACAGGGATGAGTGCTGTACAGACGGCACAAGGTGCATTGGAAACGGCGCAACAGGTTAAAGGTGCTGTACAAGGCGGAGTGGCTGGCTTGCCAAAACTGGCGGGTGCGGCGACACCGAGCGCGTCGAGCATTCTTAGTGCAGCAAGCAAGGCGGGCAAGCTGCCTAGCCTTCCGGCCCCGTCCTTGCCCAAACCAGCGCTTAAGGCAGCTGACCTGTTAAATGGGGAGGTGCTGTCATGACTGAAGCTGCCGTTGCCAAGAAGCGCGAGCCTCAGGTAGCCGTCGTTCCGCTCAACACGTTGGATGTGCAGGACGTGGGGCGTGGTGCCGCTCGGTTTGATGCCTGGCTGCGATCCATTAGCGGTGATGTGGTCACGCTCGATCGAATCAAAGGGGTCGCCGGGTCATTGCCGGTTGTAGGCAACATCATGGCGCTGGTCGACGCGCTTGGCGACATCGTCACGCTTACCAAAAGCAAGCAGCGGGAGTTACTTGATTGGGTCAGCCTGGGTATCAACCTGATCGGTGTTTTACCAGCCCCTCCGACCATGGCTGCTGCTCGTATGAGTTTGCGCCCGACCTTGTTTTTGGTACGTCAGGAACTGCGTAACAGTGCCAAGATGTTGTTGGGCGATTCTATGATCGAAGTGCTGGTCGGGCACTTGAACGCCACCATCGTCGGCACGATCGATGACTTCGTAAAACAGGCCCAAGGAAAACTTTCGGGCATTCTTGCCGATGCCGGGAACTTGGGGGCAAGCGCGGTAAACGAAATTGCGAAAGGGCTTGAAGCCGTCGTCAACGGCAAGCTCGACGCAAAAGGCGATGCGCGCGCCGCGGGTCAGAAAATCACTGCTGCCGGCAATCAATTGCTTAGCGATCCCAAGGCGGCCATCAGCAATATCTTTGGTGCTGCATTCAGTGCCTACAAAGCCGTAGGTAAAGGAGTTGCCAATAGCGCAGCGAAAAACCTTCTGCCGGACCAGGCTAAAAAACTGGTGATGACCCACACCGGCACATTGAGAGCGATGGGGCCAGAAATCAAAACCCAACTGAGTAAGTTGGGTGACCCGGGAACGCGGCACTCCATCGGTTGGTTGTTGCAAATGCTCAGCGGTGCTGTGGTGACTTGGCGTAAACGCCGAGGACATGGACAGAGCGCTAGTGTTAAACCTAATGCCACCAGTAAGGCGCAGAGCAAAGCAGGTGAAGGCCGGCTCGAAGCCAGCAGCCGTCAGGCTCCTGCGAATGCTAACGCCAATGGCCAGAAAAATGGTGCATGCGCGGGTACTTGCAACAGTATTAGCTTCGCGTTGGGCTCCGAGTCGCTAAGCCATACCGATTTCAGCCTCCCAGGTCCATTTCCTATTGAATGGGTGCGTACCTACAGCTCCCGGTTTGATGCCTTTGACAATGGCGAACTAGGTGCTCGGTGGGTGACAGAGTTCACCACCCGATTCGACTGCAAGGGCGATGGTCTGGTTTTCTTTGGAGCCGACGGTCGTAGTATCGATTTTCCTCTGCCCAAGGTAGGCCTCTATCACTATGACCCCGTTGAGAATCTCACGCTGGTTCGCTCCGGTGAGGATCAACTGCTGGTTTGCTTCGGTTTCGAGCGCAAAGAAACCTATGTCCGTCGTGGTCGTTCCTTCTGGCTGACGGATGTCAAAATGCGCAGTGGCGCGGGGCTAATGCTGCACTATGAGCATCGGCATGGGGACGCCCTGGTATTGTCTGACCTGATCACCTATCAAGGGGATATAACGCAGATCCATTTGCACGTCGGAACCCTGCTTGATGATCATGGGCGGTTGGCCGGTCTTTGGGAAATCCGTGACGGCGCGCCTGTACGACAACTGTGTAATTACCAATACAACATCCACGGCGATCTGATCCAGGCACAGGATGAAAACGGTGCTGCCTGGAGCTATCACTATCAGCATCATCTGCTGACTCGATACACCGATCGCACCGGCCGCGGGTTGAATCTGGAGTGGGACGGCCACACCTCACACGCCAAGGCCGTGCGCGAGTGGGCGGATGACGGCAGTTTCGATACTCGTCTTGAATGGGACGAAAACATCCGCCTGACATATGTCACCGATGCCCATGGCAACGAGACTTGGCACTACTACGACATCAAGGGCTACACCTACCGGATTCGGTATCCCGATGAACGTTCAGAGTGGTTCTTTCGCGATGACGCAAAAAACATCATTCGTCACGTTCATGCAGACGGGACCTCCGATCGATACAGCTATGACGAGCGCGGTAATTTGCTCGAGCACATCAGTCCCGACGGCAGTGTCGCTCACTACGCCTACGATGATCTCAATCAACTGATCAAGGTTAGTGATGCAGAAGGTGGGCAATGGCAGCGAGCTTACGATGATGCCGGCAATTTGGTGGAGACGGTCGATCCGCTTGGAAACAACACGGAGTATGCCTACGACAAAGCAGGTCAGTTGATCGCTGTCAAGGACGCAATCGGCAACGAGAAAGCGCTTGAGTACAACGATGCTGGTCAGCTTCTGAAATATACCGATTGCTCTGGCAAGACCAGCGAATGGGAATACAACGATCGCGGTCAGATGATCTGTTTTACCGATGCAGCAGGACAAAGCACCGAGTATGAGTACAAGGCTGGACATATCGCCCTGATTACTCATCCAGATAAAACCCAGGAGCGATTCGAGCGTGATGCCGAAGGGCGTCTTCTTGCCCATATTGACGGTCTGGATCGCTGCACGACATGGAGCTATAACGCTGCCGGGTTGATTGCCGAGCGCGTAGACGCCTGCGAGCAAACGCTTCGCTACCGTTGGGACCGGCTGGGTCGTCTTGTAGCGCTGGAAAACGAAAACGAGCAGCGCACCCAATTTCACTATGACCCTGTCGGAAGGTTGCTTGAGGAAAAAGGATTCGATGGCGTTGCTACGCGCTATCAGTACGATTCCGAGAGCGGGCGTTTGGCGAGAGCGATTAGCGGTGAGCGCGTCATTTCGATGTCGTTTGACCCCATGGGACGGCTTGTAGAACGCCATGCCAGCTTGGGCAATACGTCTCAGAGTGAATCCTTTGCGTATGACGGTAATGGCAACATGGTTTTGGCCACGAATGACCAAAGCCGGCTGCTGTGGTTCTATGATTTGGCCGGTAATTTGATCAGAGAGCATCAGCATTATCAGAGCCTGGATGCACCGCTCGTTGCAATCTGGAGGCACGAGTACGACCCCCTCAATCAGTGCGTAGCTACGACCCGCCCGGATGGTCACCGGGTGAGCTGGCTGACGTACGGCAGTGGGCATTTGCTTGCGTTGAAACTGGATGATCACGAGCTGGTCGGTTATGAGCGAGATGACCTACATCGTGAGGTCGTTCGTCATCAAGGCAATCGTCTGCGCCAGACTCAAAAATGGGACCCGGCAGGTCGCCTGCAGGAGCAATTGCTAGGCCGAAGTGATGACAATTCCACTTTGCTCAAGCGCGAATACAAATACGATGCGGTCGGCCAGTTGACCGAGCTAAACGACACGCGTCGCGGACCGCTGTCCTATCGTTACGATCCAGTCGGAAGACTGATCAGTGCAGCAAGCCGCCTCGGGATTGAGAAATTCGCTTTCGATCCTGCCAGTAACCTGCTCGACGAAAAGGTGGCAGAAGTACGGCGGCCTCTTGATCATGCGCCAACGCGTAGTCGGTTGGTAGACAATCTGCTACGGGAATACGTCGGCACCCATTACGAATATGACGATCGCGGCAATCAAACACTGCGTTGGCACAATGGTCAACGCAGTCGATTGCAATGGGATCTGTTCGATAGGTTGGTTCATTTCGAGGATGATCGTCTCTCGGTCAAATACGCCTACGACGCCTTGGGTCGCCGGCTATACAAGCATTCAACCGCCCATTATAGAAATCGTCCTGAAGCAGGTTCTCACTGGAATAAAAATGAGCAGGGACGTGTTCAGCGTTTGCTTGGCTGTGGCCTGACTTTGTACGGGTGGGACGGAGATAATCTTTCCTGGGAAAGCAGTCCTGCGCCTATTGATGGGGGAACTGGCCGCACAGTCCACTACGTTGATGAACCCGGCACGTTTGTTCCGGTGGCTCAAGCGATCAGACACGCCTCGATTGATTTGTTAAGCCAGCCTGAATATGTCGGTGGCGAGAGTCTTGAAGATGACCCGCTTTGGAGTCATGTACCCAAAGCACATCCGTTTGATGCTTTAGCCTGGTATCAGTGTGATCATTTAGGCACACCATTGGAGCTTACCGATCAGGACGGTCAGGTCGCCTGGAGCGCTCAATACAAGGCGTGGGGACAGGCAAAAGAACAGACATCAGCCACAGCAGTACGGCATGGGCTGAACAATCCAATTCGTTTCCAAGGTCAGTACCACGATCATGAAACAGGCTTGCACTACAACCGATACAGGTACTACGACCCCCATGTAGGTCGCTTCATCTCAAAGGATCCGATAGGTCTGATGGGGGGCATAAACCTTCATCAATACGCACCTAACCCAACCCAATGGGTGGACCCTTTAGGGCTGGTGAAGAAACCGCCATCCAAGCGCGCCCTAAAAGACGGCGCTGGAGCATCGCCTCAAGATATCGCTGCGAGTAAGGTCGGCGGAGGCAGTCGAAAAGGGCAGGCGGCTTGTCGCAAAAAACTCATTGATAAAAGTAAGCCAGTGGGCGTTTACAAGTGCTGGCGGTGTGGACATACCTCTACCAATCCTGATGACATGCACTTGGGGCATAAGAATGTGGCCACCTCAAATGGGGGCAACCTTGCCGATGTCAACGTAGATCTTGAGGGCGCGTCGTGTAACCTGAGTGCGGGAAATAGCGGTTACGTGAAGGAAGGGATGTCGTGTGTCGAACGTGGAAGTTGTGGAGCGCCATATGGACGATAAAGAATTGCCTGTACTGATTCAGGTGTTTGTATCAGATGACGGTGGCCCCGTATTCGAGGAGCTCCCTGCAATTGCGATGGGGCAGGATACATATGAGCTGTTGTCTTCACCTGGCCTTGCGCTGAATTTGGCTCGAGGTGATGTCATCTCGATAAAAAACAAAAACACTCACGCTGAAGTCCTCAAGCGCGGAGGGAATTTTTGTATTCATATCTACGCCGATTTCATCCCCGAGGACGTCATTGCTCAGCTCGAATCTGATGTCGGCAATGAGCTGGGTGGAACACTTGATGGCGTTTTCGAAGGCAATCTTTCGTTGGCTGTGCCGTCCAGCAACGGGATGGACAGAATCAATGAGTTCTTTGATCGCTTCCGCGAGAAAACCGGCCTCGAATGGTATTACGCCAACGTCTACAAGAACATTGATGATGAAGAGGATGAAACGCTGCTGAATTGGTGGCTGCAGAGCTGATTGATTCGAAGAGTGATCTCGCTGACAACAATCGAAGCTTGGCTAAGCAAGCTTGGATAAACACAAATGTGTCGGCTAGATCTACGAAACGCAGTGTGAGATCGAAGGGCGCGTGACAGGTCGGTAGTGACTGCGGCGCGCTTTATCGGCCAGCCAGAAAATATGAACGAGGGCGACCCTCTTTCGAACGTTTGCCTGGCCGATATAAATCCAAGATTTAGTCAAAGGAGTGACACCATGAAAGATGTTATTCGCTTAGGCGACTCCACCACTCACGGTGGCAAAGTGCTCGAAGCCTTCTCCCGAACCGACCTCAACGGCAAGCCTATTGCTGGCGTCGGTCACAAAGTTAGCTGTCCGCTTTGCAAAGGGGTTTTCCCCATTGCAGAAGGCAGCAGCACCTACACCGTTGATGGTACGCCCATCGCTCTGGACGGTATGAAAACTGCCTGTGGCGCCGCGCTCATTGCGAGCGGTCCGAAAGGCGCAGTGATCAGCTGATCGACCTGACTACATCCTGGTTTCATTGCCAACGAGAGGCGACGTGCAGACGTAGGCCTCCTGGCGATGAGCCTCATGACATCTCTGAATTCCCGAGCCTACTGGCTGGTAAGACGCTTCCATGACGACCAATATCGCTGTTGCAACCAAACGTGAACCACAAGTCGCCGTTGTTCCGCTGAATCTGATCATGGTGGAAGATGTGGGTCGAAGTGCGGCTCAATTCGATGCTTGGTTACGAGAGATCAGTGGCGATCTGGTGACATTGGAGCGCATCAAGACGGTCGCCGGTGCGCTGCCTGTTGTCGGCAATATCATGGCGCTGGTCGATGCACTGAACGATGTGGTGACACTCTCGAACAGCCCACGACAAGATCCTCTCAACTGGGTCAGTCTCGGGATCAACCTGATCGGTGTCTTGCCGATGCCGCCGAACATGGCAGCCGCGCGCATGAGCTTGCGTCCGACATTGTTCCTTGTTCGCCAGGAGGTCGCCAAGGTCGGGAAGTTGGTGTTGGGCGATGCGTTGATCAACGTCGTGGTCGGTCATCTGAACGCTGACATTGTTGGTGTGATCGATGATTTCGTTAAGCAGGCACAAGCCAAACTCAAGGAGCTGCTCAATGATGCAGGAGAGCTTGGCGAAAAGATCCTCAATGAAATTGCTGTTGGGTTAGAGCGCGTCGTAAACGGACAGCTCGATGCCAAAGGCAATTTAAAAGAAGCCGGGGAGATGGCAAGCGCTGCCAGCGATCAATTGCTACATGATCCTTTGAGCGCTATCAGCAATATCTTCGGCGCCGCGGCAAACGTTTACAAAGCAGCGGGCAAAGGCGTTGCCAACAGTGCGGCCGAGCATCTGTTGCCTGAACAAGCAAAGAAAAAAGTTCTGATTCATACGAAATCACTGCGCGCCATGGGACCCGAGCTGCGCACGCAGTTGAACAAGTTGAGTGACCCGGCCGTTCAAAGCTCGATTGGCGCGCTGTTGGTCGTACTGGCCAGCGCGGTTGCAGCGTGGCGCATGCGCAACGCACACGGCCAGGGCGGTAACGTCAAACCGGGCATGACTAGCCAATCCCGACGCGTTGCCAGCGATGGCAAGGTTGAAGTAAGCCGGGCTGAGTCGAAGCCGAAGACGCGCCCCAATGATGAGAAAAATGAAGTATGTCCTGCGACCTGCAAGCGCATCAGCTTTGCCATGGGTACAGAGACGTTTGATCACTCGGATTTCAGCTTGCCCGGCGCTTTCCCCATTGATTGGACCCGCACGTATTGCTCGGACTTGAGCGCCTATGATTCGGGCATCTTGGGCGCGCGCTGGATCACTCCGTTCACGACTCGCATCGATGAGCAGGACGATGGTCTGGTGTTCCACAATGCAGACGGCCGAAGCCATAGCTATCCGTTACCTAAGATCGGTCAGTTTCATTACGACGCAATTGAAAACATCACTTTGCTGCATGTCAGCGAGGGACAGTTGCTGCTATGCCGGGGTTTCGATCGCAAGGAAACCTACATCCGTCATGGGCTTTGCTACCTGCTAGTAGGTGTTGTATTGCGTAGTGGCGCCGGAATCATGCTGCACCATGAGCATCGACACGGTGATGCTCCCGTACTGTCCGACCTGATTACCTATCAGGAAAATGACATCACCAAGGTGCATCGTCACCTCGGCACGCTGATCGATGCGCATGGACAATTGACCGGCCTCTGGGAGATCCGTGACGGGGCGCCACAGCGTCAGCTGTGCGCTTATGAGTATGACGCGCACGGCGATCTGACTCTTGCCCAGGATGAGAACGGTGCAGCTCGGTCGTATCAGTATGAGCATCATCTGATCACGCGCTACACGGACCGGACCGGGCGCGGGATGAACTTGCAGTGGCAGGGCACGGGCTCTGATGCCAAGGCCGTGCGCGAGTGGGCCGATGACGGCAGTTTCGACACCCGTCTGGAATGGGATGAGAACATTCGTCTGACGTACGTAACGGATGCTCACGGTAACGAGACATGGCATTACTACGACAGCCTGGGCTACACGTATCGCATTCGTCACGCCGATGGCTTGTCGGAATGGTTGTTCCGCGATGACGCCAAAAACGTCGTCCGGCATGTGCATCCCGATGGGGCCACTGACCGCTATAGCTACGATGAGCGCGGCAATCGGCTTGAGCATATTCGCGCCGACAATAGCGTGGTGCACTTCGCCTATGACGACCACGACCAACTCATCAAAATCATGGACGCGGAAGGCGGGCTATGGCTGCGCGCCTATGATGACGCCGGCAACCTGGTTGAAACGGTCGATCCGCTCGGTAACAAGACTGAATACGCATATGACAAAAAAGGTCTGCCGATTGCCATCAAGGATGCCAACGGTAACGAGAAGACCCTCGAATACAATGACGCGGGTCAATTACTCAAGTATGTGGATTGCTCGGGCAAGATCAGTACATGGGAGTATGACGATCGCGGCTTGATGATCTGCGCAACGGATGCAGCAGGGCAGAGCACCGAATACGAATACAAGGCTGGGCAGGTAGCGCTTATCCGGCATCCGGACAAAACAGAGGAGCGTTTTGAGCGCGATGCTGAGGGCAGACTTCTGGCCCATGTCGACGGATTGGATCGCTGCACGACCTGGAGCTACACGGTAGCTGGTTTCGTCGAAGAACGCGTGGACGCTGCCGAACAGACTCTGCGGTATCGGTGGGATCGTTTGGGACGTTTGCAGGCTCTGGAGAACCAGAATCAACGTTCGGCGCAATTTCTCTACGACCCAGTAGGACGCTTGTTGACCGAAACAGGCTTTGACGGACGTCTGACTCGCTACCAGTACGACATCGCTTCTGGACGCCTATCAAAGGTCGCCACCGGTGACCGTGTTGTGACGGTAGCGTATGACGAGATGAGGCGTGTAACCGAGCGTCTAGCTTCGCTTGGCGACCAGTCTCAAGCGGAGCGTTACGCCTATGACGGCAGGGGCAACATGATCCTCGCCAGTAACGCAGACAGCCAAGTGCAATGGTTCCATGACATGGCCGGCAATATGGTGCGTGAGCATCAGCACTACCTCGGTTTGGACAAGCCACTGGTTGCTGTTTGGCAGCACGAGTACGACGTGCTCAACCAACGTGTGGCCACGATCCGTCCTGATGGGCATCGGGTCAGTTGGTTGACCTACGGCAGCGGTCATCTCTTGGCATTGCGCCTGAACGAGCATGAGTTGCTTGGCTTTGAGCGCGACGACCTGCATCGCGAAGTTGCTCGGCATCAAGGTAATCGACTTGTGCAGACGCAGAAGTGGGACCCGGCCGGGCGCCTGCAAGAGCAACTGTTGGGGCGTAGTGATGACAAGTCGGTTTTGCTTAAGCGTGAGTACGCCTACGACGCCGCAGGGCAACTGAACGAAATCAACGATACGCGCCGTGGCCAGTTGTCCTATCGCTATGATCCGGTGAGCCGGTTGTTGAGCGCAGTGAGTCGTTTGGGTGTTGAAACCTTCGACTTTGACCCGGCGGGTAACCTGCTTGATGAGAAAGTGGCAGAGAGTCGGCGGCCTTTGGAGTTGACTCCCCCACGCAGCAAGTTAGTCGATAACCTGCTGCGCGAGTATGCAGGGACTCACTACGAATACGATGAGCGTGGTAACCAGATAAAGCGTTGGTGCGATGGTGCTTACAGCCAGATGCGTTGGGATCTGTTTGATCGGCTGGTGCATTTTGAGGACTCAAGGCTTTCGGTGGAGTTTGCCTACGACGCCCTTGGTCGACGTTTATCCAAGAATTCGAAGGTCCACTACAAGCAGCGGCCGGCGGCAGGCTCACTGTGGAATAGCGCTGAGCACGCTCGATTGCAGCGAGAGCACGGCTGTGGCTTTACGTTGTACGGTTGGGATGGCGATAACTTGGCTTGGGAAAGTCGTGGTCCTCAGCAGGATGGGGAGGCGGGCCGCACTATTCATTACGTGTTTGAGCCCGGAACATTCATTCCTGTCGCTCAGGCGATGTCGAATCATTCCATTAATCTGATGGGATTGCCTGACTACGATGAGGATTACAGCTTAGAGGATGATCCGCTTTGGAATCGTTCCGCAGTATCGCCCCCAATCGATGTATTGAATTGGTACCAATGCGACCATTTGGGCACTCCTTTGGAGATGACCGATCAGAATGGTGACGTCGTATGGAGCGCTCACTACAAGGCCTGGGGTGAGATTCGGGAGGAGCAGTCGCATTGGGCGAAGCAGCAGGGCATTGCAAATCCTATCCGATTCCAAGGGCAGTACCATGATCATGAGACGGGGCTGCATTACAACAGGCATCGCTACTACGACCCGTCAGTGGGACGTTTCATAAGTCAAGATCCTATTGGTTACGAAGGGGGACTCAACCTTTACCAGTATGTTCCGAATCCTACTGGGTGGACTGACCCGCGCGGGCTGGCTCGTCAAAAAGGAATTACGCCGAACAACAAAGGCACACGCACTACAATTGAGTCGGGTAATCTGCAAGCACCGGAGGTTGGATACAGCACGAAAGCAGGTGGGGAAGGTATTCAGCATCCTGTGGTTCAAGAGCTCTATGAATCGATACCTGACGATCAACGTTCTCCTTTTATTCATGGGCACTGCGGAGAAGCGGATGCGCTGAGTAAGATTGCCAAGGCTAACGATGTCAAATCTGTCGAAGCTTTGAGAGATATTACGAACGGCTCAACATCTACGACCGTAAGGAATGATGGTAAACAGTTGAAGTTTTGCCGATCTTGCGCGCAAGTTATGGGTAAGCTCGGCGTATGTGATGGAGTTAAAGAATGAGTGATGAAAAAGAAATTGAAGAAGTCGAAAATCTTGAGGCGCGTCTCCTTGCCGCCGGCGTATCCATTAATCAATTAGTGCGGTGCTACGCGGATTTTTTGCTTCATTTGATTGAAGGCGACGCTTTAAGTAGTATTTCTTCTGCAAAACTCGATCTTATGTCTAACTACCTGAGTAAGGCCGTAACTCCTGGAGTAGTTGAGTCTAGTCAGGAGCAAAGGAAGGGGTTCTTTGTCGATCTTTGGCCAATTGAAAGGCAATATAGAGAATCGGATCCAGCATTCGCGAATTTCGTACGATGTGTAATCTGTTGCTTCGGAAATGAGGAAGACTGGGAGCAGGATGATACAGGAGAGGCCACACCTTTATGGTATTTTCTTTTCTATATCAAGAAGGTTTGTCCCGAAATAAAAAACGAATTTTTACAGTATTTTGAAGGTGTTTTTAGTGAGCGTGGATTATCTGAAAGGTAGTGTATAGCTGTCGGCAATTATTTGCGCGACAGTGGAAAGATCCTTGGCGCTGAAAACACTCGTAAACTATTATCCTTCGCGAACGGCAGTTTTCGGCCAGAAGCAGTCATTCAAGGAGGCAACTATCGACCCACAGCAGTAATCTGAACCGCATTGATCTGAAGCAATGCCTCCTGCCTATCCTAAAATCGTGATGGCAGTTCGTTTCCGGCCTGGGCATCCAAAAAAGGGGGACAGATTTATTTTTCCAAAAAATAAATCTGTCCCCTTATCTGGTTTTACGGGCTACTCTGGACGAATTGTGGTGACATTACAGCTGTAAACTCCATAGCGATGCTGAAACACGAATTTAACTATTTACAAGGGTTCGAGTAACCAGGCGCATTCGACTGCCGCCCACATATTTAAATGTAGTGCACTCGATACATATTACCTCTTATGTAAAAAGCACCCTGCTGTCAAACTTGAAGTGCAATTGGAGTTCTTCTTTAAGTCGCGCTGGAACTCCGCGAATAAGAATTCGCTCGACCGTTTTAGGGATCTTATCGCAGAGATTCGAAAGCAGCATGCCATCCGATCCACTCATGTACACATTTTCAGCGTCAATCCATACGTCGCGACAGCTCGACAAATCAACAAGAGGTTCAAGCTCAAATGCATAGTTGCGCAGATCCTGCTGCGTGAGTAGTAAGGTGCAAAAATAGCTTCTACGTAGATCTCCGGTTTCTTCTATAAATTTTATGACCAGTGACTGCGTATTTTGCTCCGCTTGCCAACTTAACTCTATGAGTGATTTTCCAGATGGGCCATATTCTTTGATGAAGGATGCAAGCTCTCTTTGTCCTCCTCCACTCGCCCTCATTTTAGGGAACTCTTCTAGAGGGTTAAATAAGGTTCCATCGCTGTCCAGCGCGATCTCGAGCACCCCGCCACGAAGCTGGACGCGCGAGGATCTCCCATGCTTAACAGAGTTTTCCGCCATCTCCTTGAGTACTGCAGATAGATGTGATTTAAAATTCTCGTCGTACTTAGCTCCTAATGAGCACTTATTGACAAATTCTCCAATCTTCGCAGCATACGACCGGTTTCCCCTAAGCTCGTGTACAGTGGTTTCATCGAATAAATCAAGTGTTGGTTCAGACCCACTGTTGCCTACAGCTTCGAGTAGTTCGCTCGACACGGATAGTTTTTTTAAATTTATAAACTCTTGTACTAATTTACAGGAAGCGATCGCGGCTACGCTCGCAGAATAACCCTGTGCATTTCTGGTGCCCCGAGTACCCCCGCCATTGTCACTAGGTGACTTGACGAACATCCAAGGAATATTTCGTTGACCGCACTGTGCCGCCACGGGCTGCCCCTCCATGTCTCCGCCAACGGCATTTTCATCATCCTTAAATAATCCATTTGAGAAGCCGACATCTTCGGAAAAAATTTCACCGCTATATACATTCCCAGTGATGAACTTGGAACTTAGATTTCGCTGCTTTATTTCTTTGGCGAAAGCATATGAACTGGAATTAATAAGTGTGTCCAATTCTTCATCACTTATGAGCGACTCCAAAATTGGTTGTGAGCGTAGGGCCAGAGCTCCGTCTTTCGCGATAAAATCTACAAGGGAAACAATCTTGTTCGATACGATAACATCATGCAAATCCCCCTTAGCAGGATTCGAATAGCAGAAACCACAAAGCACAACGAGTTGTGGTTTCAATGTTTGTAAGACGTCGGGCAGTAGCATCCCAACAGACGCTTTCCCATGACTGCCGCGCTCGGCACTTAATAAGCAAACCGGATACCCCGCCAAGACTCCAACCCTCAAACGTGGCAGAAGGTCAATAGCCCTACGCTTCATCTTTGCCCCGCAGTCTTCCAATGCTGAAATCAATGCGTCTCTTTCGATACTGTTGGATGTGACAAACAATATGACTGAGTTTTGAAGTTCAGTGGGTAGATGCATTTTTTTACTCATTGACTGGATATTGGAGTGGAGGGCTTTTTTTTGAAAAATCTTTCAAATTTACAGGCGTGTCGAATACTAGAGCAAGAAGGCCTATAAGTCATAGCGTTCCCTCAGAAAACGGTTTGCGTCAGGCAAGCTATTCAGCTATTCAGCTAACCTTAGACGGTCTTTGCCGTTGGAAGCATTTGAATAGATAAGGGAAAAGACAATTCGTTGGAGAACATGCTGGACGCCCCTTGAGTGTCCGCTTTTGGCTGTCGCTCACCGACGACGCTTCGCCAATAGCTGAGTTAGAACCGGTCACAGCTCCACACCGAATCCGCGCAGGCCCACGCTGTCGGCAAAACGCCCGACCGCCGTCAGGCTCGCCTAGGTGCGCAGCGTCTCACGGCGCGAGCGCACCGGCACCCAGCGGGCACCGCTGCTGCCCAGGCGAATCGACATGCCCCAGTCAGGGCCGCCATTGATCCTGGCCACCAGGCATTCGCGCACCGCGTTCTGCCCAACCAAGGCACGCAGGACGTCTTCATGGATCGCCTCGCCGATCATCCGCCCAGCTCCATATAACGGTTGTGAGCGGCCGTTTCTAGTACGATAGAGAGGTGTTCGACGTCGGCCGTGCTCAGCGCGTTTAAGGTCTGATGCCGAGGACAAACCCTTCGGCGCGTCCCGTGTCGCGCAGCAGTTCGCCTAGACCGCTCGCGTTATTGATAGCGGCCAGTAACTTGGACGCTTGGGCGCGAATGGCGCCCGGCAAGTTCAGTCCGGATAATGTCTCATTCATGCTCACTCCCATTTCCAGCCATTGAGGTTCGCCGGCGGTTCGGACGGTCGTTCGCACTGTTCAACGTCGATCAGCAGCCAGCCGCCGTCGGGTTGATTGCTGCCGTCGTCGATCAGCCCCTGCAGCAGTCCGCCGGGCAGCACCACCTGCACGGCATTGGCTTCCTTCGGGCCTTGCAGGTAGGGGTCGAATTCAATGCGAAAGTGCTTCGGATTGACGTTGCAAACTCGGATATTCAGCTTCAGGGTGGTCAGCTTGTTCGCTGGCTGGCCTCGGTAAAGGGCCAAAACCCCGACGGTCGCCAAGCCCTCGTAGGCTTAAGACATAAACCCAAATCCTGTTCTCGTGAGATAGTCCTGGGTATTTTCCAGGCTGCTACGGGTCGGTAGACCAGTCCCGGCGGTGGTGGATTCCCTGGCCCCACAAAAGGCCCCCACACCGGGGATTGGTGTGGGGGCCGATTGAACATAAACGGCGTTCCATCCACAAACCGCCTTACGATTCATACATAGAAAACTAGTGCTAGCGTTCGGGGGTATCGTAGCCTATCCTAGAAACGCGTCATTTTTGACGCGTTATGTATTTAAGGTCTGAAATTCATGATTCACTCTTTTGGTGCAAATAATTACTTTTCTTTCAAGGACGGGTTCGACGTTTCGTTTGAACTCAACTCTAAAGTCCCCAAAAGTGTCACCCAAGGGCGGAAAGTCGCCACCGTTATGGGGGTGAAAGGAGCTAATGCTTCAGGAAAGACTAGCATTCTGAGGGCTTTAGAGTTCATGAACTCATTCTGCACTAGAACGTTCGCGCGAGGGGAGGAAACAAATAATTACGTTGAACCTTTTTTCGGAAGCGACAAGCCCTGCGATTTTTATGTGGACTTTGAAGTCAGCAATATCCGTTACATATATGAGTGCTCTTTAACGAAAGATGAAGTAATACGTGAAGCTCTATATAAAAAAGTATCTCGAAAAACCAGGGTGTTTGAGCGTAAAAAAAATGAACTGATATATAAAATATCTGGCCTCGAAGATCTCGAACTCATCGTTCTGAAAAATAATTCTTCACTGATTGATTCTTTTAATAACTACAATCTAAAGCTGGAAAATTCTGACTTATCAAATGTTCGCAGCTTCTTTAGTAAGTTTCAAGGAAATGTGTCAGCCCTAACAGTTTTGGATGACAAGAAATTCTTTTCTTACAAAGATGTCAATGAGTACTACCACAATGTCCCGCGCGCACTCGAATTCACGAGAGACATTATTATTCGTTGCGACATGGGAATATCAGACATAAGGCTTTTCGAACTTACGAATGAGCGAGGTGAGCTCGAGCATTATCCAATGTTTTATCATACAGGTGGAGGGCAACATCCAAGAGCGCTGACTTACTTTACGGAATCACATGGAACAACTGCACTCTACAGGAGGCTTCAGACATACTGGTCTGTGCTTCACTGGGGAGGAACCTTAATCATGGATGAGTTTGATATGAATCTCCATCCTGATTTGCTGCCTATGATTGTTGATCTTTTTCTAAACCCTGAAACAAATCCGCATTCCGCTCAATTCATCTTCACCTCGCACAACTTAGAGATAATTGACCATCTGGGAAAATACAGAACGGTGTTAGTAGGAAAAACTGAAAGTGAAAGCTTCTGCTATCGCTTGGATGAAATTCCTAGTGACATCATCCGTAATGACAGATCGATTTCATCGCTGTACAGAGGCGGCAAGATAGGCGGGGTTCCAAGACTATGAGTCGTCATGGTTCTAATCCTAGGAGAGTTAGCTTCTTAGAAAGCTTCATAGAAATAAAATTGGCAACCGGAGATATAAGAGAGCGTTGTCGATTCAATTTTTCATACTATGACGACACACAACTTCACGGCGCTAGCTTTGCAGATCTCTCAGCAGCAGACCTCGCGTCTATTCTTGAAAAATTACGTTGCTACTCAAAAAGTAGCTTGAACTACTGGAGAAATGAGCGATGCGGGGGCGTTCGAGGTTTGAGAGTGCTCGCCGATTATGATTCATTTCCTGAAAAAAGCGACTTCACTCATCCAAAATTTGTACCTACTGATGTAAGGTGGGGACGTTTTAGAATGGAAAATCTTTCACGCCTTATAGGATTTACTATTCCAGGAGAAGTGGCTGGAGCGCCCCTTGCTAAGGATGGAACCCCTTTTGACGTAAATACTTTCTATGTGGTATTTATCGATCCAAACCATAGATTTTATTTGACTGAAAAGAAATAGCTTAGGCAATCAATGAAATGAAGCATCGAACGCCTCAAACAGAATCTGCCAAAAAAACACGTTGGCTCGACAAGAGCTAGCGTGACTGGCTTGGAAAGAGTTCTTCGCGTCCAACCGATTGCGGAGTCAGGCGAGTCCCTATGAATGCCGTAGTCGCAGTATTACATCTGTTAGCGCTCGCGTGTTTGTGTCCAGCATTTCCATTGCCATACTCGCATTAAGCGCATTTATGGGATGTGAATCCCGTACCGAATTCTGTACCAATAACTGTGAATTAGAATGAAACTCTGGGTTTTCCTAGGCACTAAGCCACTGATTTCATTGACCGTGAGAACCCACTGCCCCCCCTGAAGAAAACATCACGGTGTAATTTTGTCTGAGCGGCAGGCGCCTTGCTTGTTAAGGGCAGCAGCGCCCAACTTGCGCTCGCCGTGATCGGCAAAGAGCGGCACAAAGCATTCCTTGGTGAGCCGTCTTCTTATGGCCGTTAGCGGCCCCTCACAAGCGACCGCTACCGGCCAATAGCGGCCACTAGCGAGCTGCCCTTTTCGACCCAAAGCTGTCGTTTACTTTGCATAGGCAAGTCTGCGTTCTCTGTGGCGGTGAGATTGAGGTAGGGTTTTCTTCTCGGCGCAAAAAGCCAACATTTCGGTCAGCTCGAAATCCAAAGGAAAGCCATCTTCTAACCATTGCAGCGCTAATCCTGCCCAGTACTCGGAATGTGAAGCCAGTGCTGTGAGCACCAACTGTTGCAGCGATATCTGGGCAGGCAGCGTGTGCTTTTTCTGCAAGATTTTACTGAGTTAGGCAAATCGACTGCCGCCGCTTCGAAAGGCTTTTCAAGCAGCGGCAATAACCAGACGTAACTGAATTCGTTGCTCATCTTTCCCTTCGGCTGTTAATGGCGATGGACCTGCTTTTGAAATCTTCAAGGAACAGCCATCCGAACTATGATGTCCGCTTCTGGCCGAATGTTGCTGCTCACAAACTACTGCCGTGAGCCAAGGCCAGCCTGCCAGAAGCCAATCAGTCTGCTGATTAATGTTCTGTTATGCCTAGTCCTCCTCTAACTGTACCTGTGATCCAGGCCCCTTTGTTGCGAGTATTCTTGCACTAACCTCCGCTGTGAATCTGAAATTGATGGACCTTATTGTCGACTTTCCCGAGTTTTTCTTGCCCCTCTGCACGTTGCGGCGAATTCATCGTCGTGATGTCGATGCGATTTTCGCCGGGCTCTCTAACCCCCAGGTGATTGCCCACTACGGCGTCTCCTACCAGAGCCTCGAAGCGACAGATGAGCAGATGCGCTGGTACGACGAGTTGCTGGAACGGCGCGAGGGGATTTGGTGGGGCATCGCTCTGCCGGGGCGGGACGAGTTGGTGGGCGCCTGTGGCTTCAATGATTGGTCTCACGCTGATCGCAGCCTGGATATCGGTTACTGGCTGATGCCGGAGCACTGGGGGCGAGGTCTGATGCAGATCTGCTTGCCCGTGATTATCCGCTTCGCTTTGGGCACCCTCTGCGTACACCGTATCCATGCCGATGTTGAGCCGGAGAATCTCGCCAGCGCCCGCCTGCTAGAGCGGCTCGGCTTCATCTTTGAGGGAACGCTGAGGGAATTGGAGTACAAGGACGAGCGCTTCCTTAGCCTGCACCAGTACAGCCTGCTGGCCACTGACCCAGCGGCGCGAAAATTGTTGGCGGACGATACGCCGATCCTGCGACCATCCCGAGAGGCGGATGCGTCTGCGCTCAGCGTCCTCGCTCAGCGCAGCAAGGCCCACTGGGGTTATCCCGAGGCTTGGATGAAGGAGTGGGAAGCCGCGCTGACATTAACCCCGGCACAATTGGCCGGCCGTTATGCGGTGCTGGTCGAGGCCGATGGCTCGCTACTGGGGTTCTACGGATTAGAGCAAGACGAAGACGGATGGCAATTGGAGCATTGCTGGGTCGCCCCGTCGATCATGAAGAGCGGCCACGGACGGCGCCTGGTAGAGCATGCCCTGATTGTGGCACGCGGGCTGGGCGCAAGAACCTTGGTGGTGGAGTCCGATCCTTGGGCCCAAGCGTTCTACGAGCGGCTCGGCGCTCGACATCTACGCAATGTACCGCGCCCAGTGTGTGGCGAGCTCCGGCAGCTGCCGGTACTTGAATGGCAGCTCGGTGACTAAGCCTTAGTAGAGAGTCAGGAGGCAGAATCATTTGCTGCTAGTAGGCTTCATTTTGGCCGTATTCTGCCCCTCGCCAAGGGCAGTGATCGGCCAAAAGCAGTCATTTATAGTTGGGGAGATTCAACTGAGCGAGTTAGCTGGTTTCGATCAGAGTGTTACTAACTGATCCAATAGAGCACCGAGATAAATGTCGCAGCCCATATAACACATAGAAATACGTGTAAAACGACGAAAAGGTTATCTTTCATGGAAAAATTGTAAGGCTCAAATGGCGGATCAATCAGGTTCTCATACAACTGGCCTCACTTTCCCAATGAGCGATTCCCAGTAGGTTTTCGCAACAGCCCTTGCTCTGCAACCATAGGCGTACATTTGCATACATCTGTCGAGATTTAGTCTCCACATGCTGAACCTCCAGATGGTGTTAAGAGATTAATAGTTGAGCAACGTTAATGTCACCACAAACTCGCTCCCGTTGCCATCTCCAGCACTGCGGCCGGTAACTGTGCCACCGTGAGCTTCGACCAACTCTCGTACCACTGTCAGACCAATGCCCAGGCCCGCCCCGTTAAAGCCCACCGCATGGACGTCCTGCACAAAAGGTTCAAAGATGAACGGCAATGCCTTGGCAGTAATCCCAATGCCGGTATCGCGGATGTTTATCTTCATCACTCCGTCCTCGACGGTCACCGAAAGGCTGACGGTACCGCCCGCAGGGGTGTACTTGGCAGCATTGCCCAGCAAGTTGCCAAGAATTTGAGTCAAGCGCATAGGGTCACCCTTCACCATCAATGCGCGTTCAGGCAGTACCGCGTTAAATTGCAACTGGTGAGCGATCATGACGGGTGTGCAGATGTCTATAGCGTCATTGATGATCTGAGTCATATCGACATTGCTACAATCGAGGTGAAACTTGCCAGTGCTGGCACGGGCGATGTCGAGCAAATCCTCCACCAAACGGGACATATGCTTCACCTGACCTTCGATCAGCTTCTGCATGCGCGGCAGTTCCTCACTGGGCACGCGTACCAGACGACCGGCTATCATGCTGATGGGCGTCAATGGATTGCGCAGCTCGTGGGCTACAATTGTCAGGACTTTGCGTTGCTGTTCCAGCGCGAGTTCGGCAGACGCCTGCAGGTGTTGTGCGCTGAGCGCTGCGATCACCAATTGCTCGTTGGCTTCGCGCATTTCCAAGTACAGCCGCTGCTCTTGCTGTGTGCGCTCTGGTTTTTCTGCATCGGACTGCGCCAAAAGGATCGCCAGGACCAATTGTTGATTGGCCTCGATCAGTTGTTCGAGCTGCAGGTTATCGGCAAGCTGTGTGTTGGCGTCGTTTAGTTCCTTCTGAAGCGCCGCAAGCACCGCGCGGGCCTCGACAGTTTTCTGGCCAAGCAGGAATAGTTCTCTAGCGGCGGTGGCTAGCGCCTGCTTGGTCTTGCCATTGGCCTCATTCATGATGGTTTGTTCACCCGTCGTCTTTGCCCACGCGCCTGGTAGGTCGTCCGCCGAGCAGGCCTTCCTGATCCGACAGCATTTCGCCAATCTGTAATCCGTTATCGTTAATCTGGTACAAACGCAGTTCATCGGAATGAGCACTCGCACGCACTTTGACGACGGCCATGATGCGCAATAAACGGCTCTCTACTTCAATATAGCGCTGGACGATGATGGCGTCGGTGAGAAATGCCGTGCCGTAAGGACTGAAACGCAGGTCGGTATAGCGATCTTCCAACTCCGAGGTCATAAGCACGCTGACGCCGACGCTCGTCAGTGCCGTGACCATTCGCGACAGGGATTCACGGAAGTCTTCGCGGAAGGTTGGGGCCAGTGCCAGTTCGAACCCCGACAATGAGTCGATGACCACGCGGGTCGCGTTCAATCGGGTAATTTCGCCCAACAACAAGTGTACGATTTCATCGATGGACAAATCAGGGGCGCGGCTGTCGACCAGCCCGACCTGGCCGCTCTGAATTAGCGTTGCCAGGGTCGCGTTCTGCGAATGATTGGGCCGTTGTTCGAACACCGCAATCACGCCGGTTTCGCTATTGCGCGCGCCTTCGGCGAGGAAGGTGGCTGCCAGTATGCTTTTGCCCGATCCCGACGGCCCGGCCACCAGCAATGAGTAACCTCGAGGCAGACCGCCCCCCAGCATTTCGTCGAGCTGCGGCACGCCCATTTTCAGACGCTGAAGCGGAAACTCCAGTGGCGCTTCAACAGGATTGAATGCGGCCGGCGCGAAGACCTTGATGCCCGAGGAGGCGATGCGGAAGGTGTGCAACCCCGGCAAGGTCGGCTGGCCACGCATCCTCATGATTTCCATCTTGCGCACCATAGAGTTGCGCTGAATACTCTGACGCAGCCAGATCAGGCCATCGGCCACGGTGAAAATCGGGTTGGTCTCAGTTTCGGTAAAGTACTCGCCAATCAGGAAAGTCGTCGCGTGCCAGGTGGTCATCAGCATGCCCAGTTGCTGAATGAACTGTGGCAGGTTGTTGTTGGGGTTGTTTTGGGTCTGGCTGGCCAGCACCACCGAACGGAACGAGTCGACAAACACCAGCGCCGGTGAATGAATCTCTACTTCGTCGACTATCCGGCGTAACACTTCGTCCAGATTTCCGGCCAGCGTGTCGTCAGCCAGGTTGATGTAGCGGATCGAGCGGTTAAACGCTTCAGTGTCGAAAAAGTCGAATTGCTGCTGGTAGCGCAGCATTTTGAGCGGTGGCTCGCCCAGTACTGTGAAGAACAATGCGGGGCGATCAGGTGTTGCCAAGGCAAACATCATTTGATGGGCCAGGGTGGTCTTACCGCAGCCGGGCGGGCCTGCAATCAGGTTGAACGAAAACTCCGGCAAACCACCGCCCAGCACCTCGTCCAATCCTGGCACGCCGGTGGCCAGGCGGTTGATAGTCACTTTGGTGCTCATGGCGATTTTTCCTGCGAGGGGGGGTCGCTCAAAGGAGGCTCCCACACGTCGCGAAGCAGCCTTGCGGTGAGCGAGGGCCCGATCAGAGTGGTGAGTAATTCATAGAAGGTGGTCAACATCACTTCACCGAAGAACAACGCATTGTCTTCGCTTTGTTCAAGTAGCGCCTGCTTGAGAGCAGTCAGATCGAACGCAACCTGTGCCTGATCATAGATACCGGCCAGGCGCGGATTCCGGGAGGTGCACAGGAGGAGACTGCGCCGATAGAGCGCAGCCCCGCCTTGGTGACCAATGATGGGCGTGAGGGCGGCGTCCATACCCTGCAAGGTTGAAACAATCGCTTGCGCGATCGCTGCGATGTCAGCGTTGGCGCCAATCCGGTGCGCCAGAGAAGCTACAATCTGGCGGCTCTCTTCGCTTAGCGCGGACATGGCTAAATGGTTTCCGATGGACAGGTTTTGATGCTACACCCTTTTTTTGACTTCGGAGCGCTTATCCAGACACGGCATACCAATTACCGTCCATTACGATGGACGAATGAGGTTTTAAATTTAAGCGACCGCTAGGGGTCAAAAGCTACCTCCTGTGAACGACTGCTTCTGGTCAGAAGCGGACTCACTTAAGCCACTCATACCACCGTAATGCGGCATTGCCGGTCCAGATTTCAACTCGCCCTGAATGGCTACGAAACAAGAATGGCGGTAGCATTCGAGCCACTCGGCTAAAACAGCCTGTTTTTCAGATCAGGGTCGCATTGTGGAAAAGCTAAAACGCCTCCAAAGTGGAATCGAAGGGCTCGACGCTCTGCTCAAGGGAGGTCTGGTCGCAGGCGCTTCATACATAATCCAAGGGCGCCCTGGGTCTGGGAAAACGATCCTCGCCAACCAGCTTGGGTTTCATCATGCGAACAATGGAGGCCGGGTTCTCGTCGCCACGCTGCTGGCTGAGTCCCATGATCGTCTGTTTCAGTTTCTTTCCACCCTGAGCTTTTTCGACTCTTCCAAGGTCGGCGCCGAAATTCAATTTGTCAGCGCGTTTGACACTCTGGAAAACGAAGGGCTGGATGAGGTAGTGAAACTGCTTCGGCGCGAAATCAGCCGTCAGAAAGCCACAGTTATGGTTGTGGACGGTTTGCTCAATGCACGCTCGAAAGCCGATTCTCCCATCGACACCAAGAAGTTCATCTCGGAGTTACAAGGGCATGCAGCTTTCGCTGGCTGCACCGTGCTATTTCTCACCAGTTCCCGGCTCGACGATGGCAGTCCTGAGCACACGATGGTTGATGGTGTGATTGAGATGGGTGAGGAGCTGTATGGCACTCGCTCAGTGCGTCGAATTCAGCTTCGTAAAACTCGTGGCAGTCCAGCAATGACCGGCCTCCACGAGTGCGAAATCACCGAAGATGGCCTTGTGGTTTATCCGCGACTCGAAAGCCTTTACAGCCATCCGTCCTCTCCAGACAGCGCGGATATGACGCGTATCGCCAGTGGCATTAAATCACTGGACGACATCTTGGGAGGCGGTCTGCACAGCTCCAGCGTGACTCTTGTCATAGGCCCCTCCGGGATTGGGAAAACGACCCTTGGCCTCAAGTTTCTGGCTGAGTCGACAGTGGAAGCTCCGGGCCTACATTTTGGCTTTTACGAAAGTCCACAACGGCTGCGGCTCAAAGGCCTTTCCCTGGGTATCGATATCAAGGGAATGGAAGACAGAGGAGCGCTGAGCATTGCTTGGCAGCCTACTACGGAAGGCCTATTGGATGGGTTAGGCGCACGACTGCTGAGTCTCGTTGAAGAAAAGGGCATCAAGCGTGTGTTCATCGATAGCCTTAGCGGCATGACTCGCGTTACGACAAATCCGGCGCGGATAACTGATTTTTTCAGTTCTCTGATGAACGAGCTTCGATCCAGGGGCGTTACGGTGTTCGCATCCTGGGAAATGCGCGATTTATTTGGTTCCGAGGTCAGCGCACCAAACTCTGACCTGTCTAGCATCGTCGACAATCTGATGTTGATGCGATTCGCTGAAAATCACTCTGAACTAAGCAGAACGCTTTCCATTCTTAAAGTACGAGACAGCTCTTACGACCCCTCGCGATTCGAGGTCGTCATCCGTGATCAAGACGTTTTCCTGAAAAAGGCTTCAAGACATGAACCATCAGTACCCACTGAGTCAACGCCCGGTTCAAGATCTTAAGCCTTTGTGCGGGTTGAATTAACATGACCACCATCCTGGTCGTCGACGACGAGTATCTGATCGCTGACATTCTCAGTTTCGCGCTGGAGGATGAGGGCTTCATGGTGGTGACGGCCAGCAATGGCCAAAAGGGGCTCGAGGTACTTGATAGAGAACGTCCAGATTTGATCATCACCGACTTTATGATGCCGGTAATGGATGGCTTGGAGTTCGCGACAGCCGTCCGAGTCCTTCCTTCCTGTCAGGATTTGCCGATTATTTTGATTAGTGGCGCTCAGGCGCACATAGGCATGCGGAGATCGGATCTGTTTGACGCGGTGCTGCCAAAGCCATTCAGTATTGACGCGATTATTGCCGAAATTAGAAAGCTACTTTCTCTCGAATAGACTTGTGCCGTGCTGATGATCACCACAATTTATCTTAGATTTTGCCTCACTGCGGGAGCCCGCCTAGGCGGGCTTTTTCATTTCAGTCAACAGCAGTCACAGAGTTTCCACGTTTTACAGTCGTCACATGCTGTTTCTGGCCCTATGCGGTCGCATGCGAATGTCCGCTTCTGGCCGTTAGCGACCACCTGCGAACGTCCGTTTTTGGCCGGTTAGCGACCCGTTCTCTGGTTAGCCATCCTTGTCCTTCGACACGTGGAGGACTCGTCATGAACACCTTCGCTACCTGCAGCCGCCAGCCTTGGAACAAAGGAAAACTGGTCGGGCAGAAAGCTCCACTCAGACTGAGAGATATCTGGGCCATCCGGGTAAGGCTTCAAATTGCAGAACGAACCCGTGATCTTGCGCTCTTCGATCTGGCCATCGACAGCAAGCTTCGGGCCTGCGACTTAACCAAGCTTCGTGTGCGCGACGTCGCCCATGGCGAGCACGTATCACCACGCGCCATGGTGATGCAGCAGAAAACGCTACGGCCAGTGCAATTCGAGATCACCGAACAAACACGGTTTGCTATTGCGGCCTGGATACACCAGGCCCAACTCCGGAGCGAGGACTGCCTTTTTCCGAGTCAGCTGCGTACCTCAGACCATCTATCAACACGTCAATACGCACGTATCGTCAAAGGCTGGGTGGAAGCAGTTGACCTTGATCCAGCAATGTATGGCACTCACACAATGAGGCGTACGAAGGCATCGCTGATCTATCGCAGGACGAAGAATCTGCGAGCGGTTCAACTGCTGCTTGGCCATACGAAGCTGGAGAGCACCGTTAGATATCTGGGAATTGAAGTCGACGACGCCCTAGAGATGGCGGAACAGACCGAGGTTTGAAAATGCATAGCGACGGTCGAGCCTTGACCGTCGCTAACCGGCCAGAAGCGGACGCTGACAGGCGCCCACTACCGGCCAAAAGCGGACGTTCTGGAGTGACCGCTGTCGGCCGAAAGCAGTCGTTTCTGAGTGACTGCTTTCGGATATTCGCAAGCGACCATTTTCACAATTGAGTTATCTAAGACAGCCCAAGCAGCCTGCGTTGAGCCGAGGTAGCACTTACTTGCGAGTAAGCGAGTTCCTGTATGAAAAAATCTCTCCAGTACTGTGCAGTTTTTTCTGGAAGGAAGCGGATATTTCTGTCTAACTCTTGCAGCCCATCTGCCAACGAGATAGATGTGGATGCTTTAACCAAACAATCACAAACTTCTGGAAGCGAAGTTTGCCTCTGGCCTTCATGACTTGACATTATTGTAGCTTTCAATCTTGCTAGCTGTTCGCGAGCCGGATTGTATTTACCCTCCTTGATCTGTATTTTTGATTTAAGGATTTTGACAGCGCTGCTTTCCGGTATCCCATCGATGATCGCTTCTGCAGCGGCAATGTCATCAATAGTGAAATAAAACTCAGCTTTGACCATGGACGATACCCATGAACGAGAGCGGCGCTGTGAGCTTTCAAGCTCTTTAATTAGTTTGAATATATAATCTTCATCAAAAATCGCATGTGTTTTTCCGCGAGCTAATAGTACCCTGATCAGCATCTGGATGATGTACATATTGTTATCTGTACTGCTATGGGCTGTTCTTATGAATTTTTCTGCCGTATCGATATCGCCCGACGAAAAATGTAGGAAACTTAACTCTCTGAGGATGTGAATATCACCTTCACCTTTAGAGTTGTACGAGATCGTGAGTTCCTTCAGTGCGTCGTCAAACCTCCCTGATAGGCGTAGGTTGAAACCCTTTATGAAGGCATGTAGACGTCTCGCCTTTACGGAGTTTTGATGATGTGAAAACGAACTGAGAACGTCGGCTAGCTCGGCCTGCTTGTTTATTCTCGCCGCAGATAGCCCTTTAAATCTAAGAACTTCGAGCGCGGAATCATCCGTCAATGCTAATCTGTTTCTATACGCTATTTCACATAGTTGAAATGACTTTTCATAGTCTTGATCGTCGTAGTATTTCTTGGCAAGCCTGAAGCATTGGGATGGAAGGATTAAGCTTTCAATACCAATAATTGAATGCTGCCCGCTTCGAAGTTTTGCAATACAGAAATCCTCTATAGTAGAGACGCTGGTTTTCTCGTTTAGATCTATATCGCTATTGGCGCTTATCAGATATTCGATTGCGAGCTTGACAACTTCTGCATAAGCCGGGCTGTTCAGTATGTCCCTTGCCACTCTATTAAGGTAACCGGGTAGCCGAATGGATATTGAGTCCTGAATCAAAAAGCCGTAAGAGATGAGCAAAGTCAAAGCTCGAGTAATCCCGGCTTCGGTCTCAGCTGGAATCCTTTTTAAGGCTTCCGTGAGATCGACTTCTGAAATATGCCCACTGTACGCAACTAAAGCCATTGCTATATTTGCAATATGATTGTCCGCAAAGTCTTTCAGTAGCACTGACGCTTGAGTTTGAAGGTCTTGAGCAATATTTATTTTTTGGCGTAAAAGCTGGCTTGGCTCGACTGTCGCTAATGTACGCGCAGCCATTTCTATAGATTTCGGTCTTCCCTCGACGTACTCAATAAAGTTGTCTGATACATCACTGCTATCTTGAACATTTAACGAATTCAACCACCAAGAAAATAATAGCTTAGACTCTTCATGAGGCAGGGGGTCGAGCTTCTGAAGGTGCATCTTACTAGTCAACTGAGGTGGTATAAAAACGGGCTTGCGAGCTGAAATTAATATGAGACGTGGGTAGGAACAGCTCGGCAGAGCTGAAATAACCCCTTCAAGCCAGCTCGAAATTTTTCCACTATCATCTAAGCCAGAAACGCCAACATCTAAAAATAACAACTGTCCCGCGTCGGTTGCCTCAATAATGGTTGAGGAAATTAATTCGTCACGTTCGCTCTTGTTTAAAGCTATGAAGTCGGCGGTACGTTTGGACAACTCGATCGGCGAGAGGAGTGATAGCGTTCCAATCAAGTGGCGATAAAAGTTTACATCAGAGTCGTGCTCATCTAAGGAGATATGGAGCTTTCTTCTTGCCACGCCAGAAAAGCGTCTTCTATAAAGCTCATTTATCAGTTGCTTTCTTCCATACCCGTCTGTTCCGCAAATCATTATCGTAGTTGCAGTATTGTTTGGCGTCACCGTAACTTTCTTTTCAAGATCGAGAGCTTCGGAGTATCTATAGAAAGGGGGTTCTTTACCGTTCAATTTCTCCCACTCATCAAATGCACTCAATATTCTGCAAGCAATGTGCTGAGTGGAAGGGTGCTCAATTATTACGTAATCTTGCAACCATCCAGGGACTTCTGAACGCTCGCCATCATCAATTAGAAAAACCATCGCTTGTCGGATTTGCGACTTCATCCAAAGCCCAAACGCAGTCTTCAACTCTCCTTTAACCCAATTCGATGCTAAGGCTTTTTTTGACGCAAATAGAATGAAGTGCGTGCTTTCATTCAGCGCTTCATAAATTTGTTCGGGCAAAAATGAAGTATTGTCAAAAGTCGCAACATCATAATGACATATGGCAGCGCCTAGTTGAGCGTAAATTTTCTCTACTATATGTTTATCGGAAGAGCTATGGGATAAGAAAAATTTCATTATTCGCTTCCTGCTAGATGAGTACCCATTTTTCTTATCATATTACTCAACGATGACAATTTGCCAGCATATGTTTTATGGCTATTTATACAGGTGTTGCGGCCTTTCCTGTGCACCAGACCTGCTGCTTTCCATCCCGGATTTTCGTCTGGCAATGCTGAGTTGAATACTGGCTCATTGTTGCTGAGTCCTGCGACTTCCAGTCGCAAACTGTTGTCGTAGAGCCGTTCTGAAGCGTATCGCTTGCTATTCGATTCGTATCTGATGACTGGAGAGCGAGTGCTTATGAATGGCAGCGATTCGCTGGGAGCTGCCGCTCTCAAATGTCCGCTTTTGGCCGGTAGCGGTCGCTTGCCGACGTCCGCTTCTGGCCGATTGCTGCCTGCAAAGACGATATTAGGATTGCCGTATCCGCATAATCGCATCTGTGATCGCGTTTGCATTTGTGTCTAAGGTCTCCATAGCCATCATAGCGTTATCTGCAACCACTGCCGCGCCACTGGCTGCAAGCCAAATGGCAACCTCTTCGATTGCCGCCGCCAGTGCGTGCTGGTTGTGCAGTAGCAACGTCAGGGCGTCAGCAGTGGCGATATTAGACGCTGAGTTATTTGGCATGCGATCCATCCTAGAAATGAGGTGTTCGCGAAGCCTAGCTCATGCGGCCGCACCAGAGAGGCTTAGATACCGCATGCTTAAAAATTGCTACAACGCGCAGATGATTTGAGACTTCAGCCA
>NZ_BQHR01000033.1 GCF_021601625.1 Pseudomonas paraglycinae
AATCCCCGTATAATCGCCCTCTTTTTTTCCCGAAGGCACCCCGCTCGTGGCAGACAAACGGTACAGCTGCATTGGTTTGTATAACCCCAAATCACCGGAAAACGTCGGTTCGGTGATGCGCGCCGCAGGCTGCTACGGCGTATCGACCGTGTTCTACACCGGCAAGCGCTATGAGCGCGCCGCCGACTTCGTCACCGACACCAAGCGCGTGCACTACGACATCCCGCTGATCGGCATCGACGACCTGAAAAAGATCCTGCCGCTCAACTGCGTCCCGGTCGCCGTGGAACTGGTCGACGGCGCCCGCCCGCTGCCGGAATACACCCACCCGGATCGCGCCCTGTACATCTTCGGCCCCGAAGACGGTTCGCTGGATCAAGAGATCCGCGACTGGTGCGAAGACGTCGTGTACATCCCGACCACTGGCTGCATGAACCTCGCCGCCACGGTCAACGTCGTGCTCTACGACCGCATGGCCAAAGGCCTGAACACCCGCTCCGGGCCGAAATTCCGCTGAAACGCCGCACATTAGATGGAACGAGCTGACCGCCTGCGCAGTCAGCTTGTTTATCGATTACTCATTGCCTGGAGAAAGATCATGACCGAGCTCAAACGCGTCGAGCGTATCGAATCCACCCCGTTCCAGAGCCGTTCCGAGCAGAACGTCGAAGGCTGGGAGCGCATCGGCTCGCTGGCCGGCGGCGTGATCATGGTCGGCAAGGGCCTGCGCCGTGGCGGTGTATTCGGGCTGATTCAGGTGGCGATTGGCGGCGTGGCCATGGCCCGCGGCATCACCGGCCACAGTTCGGTGAAAAGCCTGCTGGAGAAAAGCCGTCAGGACATGAACAACGTGCGGGCAAAGATCGAGCGAGCTGGTGAAGAACTGAGCAAGCTCAAGGCCAATGCCGAGGCGGCGACCAACACCGCCACCGTGACCGGCAACGACTCGGTGAAATCGCCGAAAGCCGGGGTTTGATTCTGGATTTGCCTTGAGGCTGATGGCCTCATCGCTGGCAAGCCAGCTCCCACAATGTTTTGAGCTGGAGACCAATCGGTGGTCACCGCACAAACCTGTGGGAGCTGGCTTGCCAGCGATGGCGGTATTACTGCAGTAACCCGGTATCAAGGACTTTGGACGACTCGCCGAGAATGCTTTCGGCGAGTTGGACGAACTCTTTGGTATCCACCGTCCCCAGGTGCATCGCCCCGCGCAGCACGTCATCCAGCGAGCGCTTGTTGCGGGTCTTCAGGCGAATCTCGCCGTCCAGCTCCTGTAACAACAGCACCGCTTTCGACAGCTGCGCCGGGCTGATCTGCTCGCCGCGCAGGGTCGTGACTTTCTGGCTGTCCTTGACCAGTTTCGCCTGCAACGCCTGATAACGCTCGTCGCTCATGCCCCCGGCACGGCGTACCAGTTCGATGGCGTAATACTCGGCAAAACCCTCGCTGATCCAGTCACTGCGCTGTTCGTCGTTGATCCGTCCGAACACCTGCGCCAACTCGCGCACCAAAACACTGCTGCCGCTTTCGCTGACCAGCGGCAAGCGCGTGTTGAGGTAGATCGACTCCCGCGCCGCCAGGCTGCCGCGCCACATCGGGTCATTGGCGCCGACGATCAGCAGTTTGCTCGGGTGGCGCGGAAACACCGCTTGCACCTGCGGCCAGACGAACGTCAGCAGCGTCAGCACGTCCATCCGGCGCATGCCCTGCCCTTGCGGCGAGGCCACGGTGACTTCGGTTTCCCCCAGTCGGGTGCGGCGGCTGCCAAGGTGGCCGGCGAGCATCCAGCCGGTCGGGCGGTCGAACAGGCGGGACGGATTGTCGATGCGGAATTTGTTCTTGCCGATGCGCGGCCAGGCGGTTTCGACGCTTTTCCAGCCGTCGGGCAATTCGAAGCGCAGGCGCGCGACAAGCTCTATGCCGTCCTGCTGATCGAGCCTGGCCGGCGGCACCAGTTCATCGCCGCGCATCAACGCCCAGGTCGGGGTCATGCGCGTGTCGAAGCTGCCGTTCTTGCGGCCGTGGCTGATGCGCACGCGGTAGGTCAGGCTGGCCTTGTCCGCCGTCGGGCGCCATACGCCGCGTGCGTGTTGGCCCGGCGTCAGTTGCCATTGGCCGTCGGCCTTGAAGTCGCTGTAATGGCTGCCATCGCCCAGATCGAAATCCAGACTGCGCACCGCTTCGCCTTTGGCGAGGGTCAGGCGCACTTCGGCCTGATCGCTCTGCGGCAGCAGGCGTACCTGATAATCCAGATCGACTTTCTTGGCCGCCCACACCGGCGCACTCAGCGCCAGCAACGTGACGATCAGCGCCCGGCGCAATCCCGTCGCCATACCTGCTCCTTGGTCAATCGTTAACCTGCGCGGAAAATCAGGTGATCTTCCCAGTCGTCTTCCGGCACGCTGCCTTCGGAGAGCATGCGCCCGGACTGGGAAATCCGTTCGTGGTGCACCGCGTCACGATCACCGCAGACCAAGTGATGCCACAACGGCAGATCCTTGCCTTCGCTGACCAACCGATAACCGCAGGTCGGCGGCAGCCATTTGAATTCTTCAGCCTGGCCCGGGGTGAGCTGGATGCAGTCCGGGACAAACTGCATGCGGTTCGGGTAATCGCTGCACTGACAGGTTTTCAGGTCCAGCAGTTTGCAGGCGATGCGCGTGTAATAAACGCTGTTGTCTTCTTCATCCTCGAGCTTCTGCAGGCAGCACAGGCCACAACCGTCGCACAGCGATTCCCATTCCTCGTGATCGAGTTGATCGAGGGTTTTGCGTATCCAGAACGGTTCGACTTTGGCGGCCATGGCTCAAGCATCAACATCAGGTGGTGAAAAGGCCGCCAGTCTAGTGCCCAAGGCCCCGTGGGCCAAGCGCTGGCGACTGCCGGTTGTGCGGGGCTTGTCAGTTTTTGCGCGGCCAAGTAGCTTTGCCGGTCTCACCAGGCCTTTGCCGGATGCCATAAACGCTCGACCACGTTGCATCCGGTGAACTGCTGGCTTGCGCCACAACCCCATCGTTCAGCCCAACTGATCCCGCCGGGTTTCGCTTCCAACCTGTCCTCAAACGTAGCAAGGAATCTTTCGATGAGTGCCAACCCTCGCGTTGCCGAATACGCCATTCACCCGCAGTTCACCGATCGCTGGTCGCCCCGCGCCTTCACCGGCGAAGCGATCCCGGAAGAAACCCTGCTGAGCTTCTTCGAAGCCGCGCGCTGGGCGCCGTCGGCGTACAACTCGCAGCCGTGGCGTTTTCTCTACGCCCGTCGCGACACGCCGAACTGGGAGCGTTACCTGGGCCTGCTCAATGAGTTCAACCGCAGCTGGGCCCAGCACGCGTCGGCGCTGGTGATCGTGATTTCGAAAACCACCTTCACCGCACCGGGCGCGACCGAGGAAACGCCTGCGCTGTGGCACACCTTCGACACCGGCTCCGCGTGGGGCCATCTGGCGCTGCAAGCGAGCCTGAGCGGCTGGCACACCCACGGCATGGCGGGCTTCGATCAGGAGCTGACCCGCAAGGAGCTGAACATTCCGCAAGGTTATGCGCTGCATGCCGCCGTTGCGGTGGGCAAGCTGGGTGACAAGGCAACCCTGGCGGATTACCTGCAAGCACGGGAAACGCCGAGCCCGCGTCGCCCGCTGAGCGAACTGGCGGCTGAAGGCGATTTCACCCTTTAAAGCTTCACCACATGATCGTTCCCACGCTCTGCGTGGGAATGCAGCCGGGGACGCTCTGCGTCCCAAAGCGGACGCAGAGCGTCCATAGAGGCATTCCCACGCGGAGCGTGGGAACGATCTTGAAGAGCTCAGTAACCGCGTGCGAAATCCACTTCCCCGCGCAACGCCTCTCCCGCCTGATACGCCCGCAAGTTATCCAGAAACAACTGCACCATCATCGGTGGCGATGTCGGCGCCGAGCTGTGCCCGGTCAGCAGCAAGCCCCAGGCGGTCCAGAATGGATGCCGTTGCGGCAGCGGTTCCTGACGGCAAACGTCGATCACCGCGCCGGCCAGATGGCCTTCCTTCAACGCTTCGACCAGATCCGCATCGACCACCGCGACACCGCGCCCGGCGTTGATGAACAACCCGGTCGGCTTGAATTGCTTGAACAGCGCCGCGTCGTAGATATCGTGGGTGTGCTCGGTGTTGGGCAGCAGGTTGACCACGTAATCCGCTTCGCCCACCAGCCGCGGCAAGTCCGCCATCGAACCGACTTCGACAAACGGCGCCTGCTCGCGGGCGCTGCTGGCGATGCCGTACAACTCGACGCCGAACGGCAGCAGGAACTGCGCCACGCTCTGGCCGATGTCACCGGTGCCGACGATCAACACCTTGCGTCCGACCAGACTCTGGCCGGTGCGGTTGTCCCACTTGCGCTCGACCTGGCTGACCAGCCGCGCCAGCACTTCGCGCTCGTGACCAAGCATGTAAGTCAGCACGTATTCAGCCATCACCTGACCGAAAATGCCGACCGCCCGGGTCAGGCGGTAATCCCGGCGCAGGCCGTCGGCCAGCAGCGGCGTGATGCCGGCCCAGGTCGATTGCAGCCATTGTGGCTGGTGGCCCTGACGCAACAGGGTCGCCAGCAGATCCGGCTGGCCCAGCCACACCGGGCAATCGACGGCCTGGCGGGCCAGTTCGGCGGAGTCGCCGCTGGTCAGCACTTCAAGCTCCGGAGCCGCCTGACGCAGCAGTCGGGCGTATATCGCGTGGTCGTGTTCAGCAATCAGAACGCGCATCTTCAAACCTTTCGCAAACCGTGCAGGCGGCCGCCAACTTCGTGGCAGCCGTCGCCGTAAAAACCGTTCCAGGGGTTACAAGAGGCCCAGGACAGGGCCTCGCGGATCAGACCGGGTCGTTGCGTCGCAGCAACTCTTCGGGCAAGTGCTCGATGTACTCTTCCTCGGCCGGTGGCATTTGCAGGTGATAGCCCTGCTTTTCGAGGTTTTCCAGAACCACGGCAATGTCTTCGCTGGCCAGCTTGCGCTCGGGGCTCAGCACCAGATCAAAGGAATGCTTCGCCTTACCGAACGCCGCCATCAGGCCTTCCGGCACACGCTCCAGCGCATCGCTCTTGAGCACGTACAGGTACATGCCGCTTTTCTTCGAACTTTGATAAATGGAACAAATACGTTTCAAGGCTGTTCTCCGGCGGTGGCCAGGCTGTCGAGCAGCTTCTGGCCCATCAATTCGCGGCGCCAGCCACGCAGCGAATCAGGCAATTGGTATGGGCCCTCGGGGAAGCCGCTTTTGACCAGCGCTTCGAGGGTTTTCTTGCGCAGCATCAGTTCCGGCGCGATGCCCAGACGTTCAGCTTCGGCCTGACCGAGCGCCCGCAGCTGTTTGATCAGCGCGGCGGCTTCGATCGGCAACGGCTCCGGCACGGCTGGCGGCCATTGATCAGGCCCCACACTGCCAGAGCGCTTGATCAGATCAAGCAGAAACTCGCCGTCCTGACGCACGGTACGCGGGTGCATGTCTTCGATCTTGCCCAGCGCGCTGAGGTTGTCCGGTTGGGTCCGGGCCAGCGGCCACAGCGAGTGTTCACGGACGATGCGGTTGCGCGGCAAGTCGCGGGCGCGGGCTTCGCGTTCACGCCAGGCACACAGCTCACGCAGCACGGCCAGTTGGGCGCGGGACAGTTTCCACGCCAGTTTGGCCTCGCGATACACCTCGTACGGATCGGTTTCGCGGCGCAGGTTGGCGACCAGTTCGGCGCCGTCCTCCAGCACCCAGGCGAATTTGTCGTCGGACAGTTTCGGACGCAGTTGTACGAAAACCTCCGCCAGATGCACGGCGTCTTCGGCGGCATAGCTGATTTGCGTGTCGGACAACGGACGCTGCAACCAGTCGGAACGGGTTTCGCCCTTCGGCAGTTCGATGCCGAGCACTTCCTGCACCAGACGCGAATAACCCATCGAGAACCCGAGGTTCAGGTAGGCAGCGGCCAGTTGGGTATCGAACAGCGGCGCCGGCAGGCTGCCGGTCAGGCGCAGCAGGACTTCGAGGTCTTCGCTGCAGGCGTGCAGGACTTTGAGCACCGCAGGGTTTTCCAGCAGCGCGGCCAAGGGTTGCCAGGCGTTTATGGTCAGCGGGTCGATCAGGTAGGCGCGTTTGCCGTCGCCGACCTGCAACAGGCCGGCAATCGGGTAGAAGGTGTCGACCCGCATGAATTCGGTGTCGAGGGCAACGAACGGCAGCTGCTGCCACTCGGCGCAAAACTGCGCGAGGCTATCGTTGTCGCGAATCCAGTGAATATCGATGGCCACACGGCTCTCCCTTCAAGAATGGCGCGCAGTATATATCGCCACCGGCGCTTTCCGCGCCTTTACAGGGCAAGAGCTTGATGAAATCTCCTGCCTGAGGGAAAGAATAGTCTTACAGAGTGAGTCTGCCGGCTCAGTCCTTGGCCAGCACCCCGTCGATCACCGCGCCCCGGCAGCCGGCAAACATGTCCAGATCCGGCTGGTAGACCTTGCTCTGCACTTCCAGCAGACCGAGCATCGAGTGAAACAGGTTGTCCTGACTCAATGGCTTGTCGCGGCTCATTTGCAGGCAATGGGTGTCGACCGAGTAGGACTTCTGATAGCTGTCGGAGAACCAGGCCAGCATCGCCACGTGTTTCTGCTGCTCCGGTGCCAGCATGTACGGCGTGCCGTGGAGGAACAGGTTGTACTCGCCCAGGGATTCGCCGTGATCGGACAGGTACAGCATGGCGGTATCGACCTTGTCCTGATTGCTGCGCAGCACATCGATCAGGCTCGACAGCACATGGTCGGTGTACACCAGCGTGTTGTCGTAGCCGTTGACGATGCTTTCGCGGCTGCAATTGTTCAGCGCGTTGCTTTCACACACCGGGGTGAAGCGCTCGTATTCCTTCGGATAGCGCTTGAAGTATTCCGGGCCGTGGCTGCCCATCTGGTGCAGGACCAGCACGGTGTCCTTGTCGAGGTGATCGATAAAGCTTTGCAGGCCCTGCAACAGGATTTCGTCGCGGCATTCGCTGTTGGCGCACAGTGCCGGGTCTTTCAGATTGCTGACATCCTGCAGGGTGACGCGATCGCAGGTGCCCTTGCAGCCGGACTGGTTGTCGCGCCAGACCACGTCGATCCCGGCACGTTTGAGCACGTCCAGCAGCCCTTCCTCATTCTTCGCCTTGCTGGCGTCGTAATCCTTGCGGCCCATGTTGGAGAACATGCACGGCACCGACACGGCGGTTTCCGTGCCGCAGGAATGCACGTCGGTAAAGGCGATCAGGCCGGCTTCCTTGTCCAGTTTCGGCGTGGTGTCGCGGCCATAACCGAGGATGCCGAAGTTTTCCGCCCGGGCACTTTCCCCCACCACCAGCACCGTCAGGGATTTGCGCGGATGATTCTGCACGGCGACGTTGCGCTGGGCGTCATCGCCGATCGTGACGAACGGTTGCTGCGCCGAAGCCACCTGTTCACGCAGATAACCGGCCGAAGCGCCGATGTAGTTGCTCGGCACCAGCATCAAGCGAATTTCGTGGTGATTGCGAAACAGCGACGACAGCCCTTGATAATTGGCCAGCGCAACGCCGCCAATGACCGCGACCGACGCGACACTCACCACAACTTTGCTTAATAACTCGCGATGCCAGCGACGATAGTTGACTGGAACTTTCCACAACAACCAGGACGGCAAGACACCCAGAAAAACGATATAAGCCAGCAACTTCAAAGACAGCAGATCGCGCACTTCAGTGGCATTGGTTTCGGCAAAGTTGCGAAACATGCCGGCATCGATCATTACACCGTATTGGCTCATGAAATAAGCCACGCCAGCGCTGACCATAAACAACAACGTCAACACGGGTTTCAACACGGGTCGAAACGCCAGCAACGTCAGAACGATGTTATACGCCGCGAAGATCATCACCCAGAACGCAATGCGCATGGCAATGCCTTTGCCGTCCGCAGCGGTGATATCGAACAGGTGCTGCCAGAGAACGAAATTGAATCCGGTCAAAAGAAAGGCGCTGGCAAACAACGTCACCCATTCCGGGCGCACGGCTTTTAACTTGAACATGGCGAGGGGCTATTTCCTTGAAAGAAGTGCCGTCGTCAATTGTGAAAATTTCATTGACTCAGACAACACAAACTTTAAGCAGGCAACCATCAATTTTTTGTGAAAAAGAAGCCAACGATTAGTTGGCCCATGAAATAACCATGAAACTTTCGGTGTATTTGAGAATGGTTCAGCTGTGGTTCAGTCGCAGTCGACGAGGTGCCGTATCGATTTTCTCGATAGCGACCCTGACTTTCTGATTTGCCGCCCCGCTCGCCTGCCCGCCTAATCGACCGTCTCTGGTTCAAAGGTCTGAAGATGGAAAACGTTCGCGCCACTGCCCGCCCCGCTGTCTGGCTGATGCTCGGCATCATCCTGGTCGCCCTCAACCTGCGCCCGTCGATGGCGGCGGTCGGGCCCTTGCTCTCGGCCATTCGCGGCGATATGGCGCTCAGTTTCAGTCTCGCAGCGTTGCTGACCCTGCTGCCGGTGATGGCGATGGGGCTGGCGATGTTTTTCGGCATGGCGGTCAGCCAGCGCCTTGGTGAACAACGCACGGTGCTGCTGTCGTTGCTGATCATTGGCGTGGCAACGCTGTCGCGGTTGTTTCTCGACTCGGCGGGCGGATTGATCGCCAGCGCCGTGCTGGCCGGGATCGGCATTGCACTGATCCAGGCCTTGATGCCAGCGCTGATCAAATCGCGGTTTCCCGACAATGTGGCGCTGTGCATGGGCCTTTACGTCACCTCGATCATGGGCGGCGCGGCGCTGGCCGCTTCGTTCGCACCGTGGGTGCTGACGCAGACCGGCAACTGGCGGGTGGGGCTGGCGGTCTGGGCGGTTTTGGCACTGCTCGCCATTCCTGTGTGGTGGACAACCCGCGCCACCTCACCGGACACCATCCGGACCGTCGTCAGAAAAGAATCCTTCTTCACGAATTCCCGCGCCTGGCTGCTCGCGATCTTCTTCGGTCTCGGCACCGCGTCCTACACCTGCGTGCTCGCCTGGCTGGCGCCGTACTACGTGGAAAAGGGCTGGAGCGAACAAAACGCCGGCCTGATGCTGGGTTTTCTGACGGCCATGGAGGTGATTTCCGGGCTGGTGGTGCCGGCCATTGCCAATCGCAGCCGTGACCGACGTCTGGTGCTTGGCGCCCTGCTCGGCCTGATCATCGCCGGATTCCTTGGCCTGATTCTCAGCCCGCAGCATCTGAGCCTGTTGTGGCCCTGCCTGCTCGGACTCGGCATCGGCGGGCTGTTCCCGATGAGCCTGATCGTGTCCCTCGATCACCTCGACGAACCACAACGTGCCGGCGGATTGACCGCATTCGTACAAGGGATCGGCTACCTGATTGCCGGGTTCTCGCCACTCATGGCCGGCATCGTTCGAGATCGACTGGGCAGCTTCGAGTGGGCCTGGTGGTCCCTGACAGCAGTGATGGCGCTCATGCTGCTGATGGTGCTGCGCTTCAACCCACGGCATTACGCCCGGCACATGGGCTGATCAAGCGAATGGCAGGCCGACCCGTCTGGATAAAGGCTTCTGGCCACCTTTTCCGGGTTTGATGGTGTACGTCGTGTTACTAAAACTTTCTGTCCCACAACTGACCGTGAAAAGTCCTACAGGGCTTTGTCCTGGCACCATCGTTCCGTTACGATCATGCGCACACGTTTGCGCGGATTCGGCGCAAGGAGCACAGCGAGACAGAACGGATGCTGAACAGTAACTTGCTTAGAAAGCTCGACATGCAGGATCTCATGGTGTTTGTCGCCGTGTATGAGCAAAGCAGCGTCACCGACGTGTCGGAGGCGCTGTTCGTCAGCCAGTCCACCGTCAGTTACTGCCTGAAAAAACTGCGCACCAGCTTCGAAGACGAATTGTTCGTCAACACCCGCACGGGCATGCGCCCGACCTACAAGGCCAGCAGCATGTACGGCCATGTGCAGAAAATCCTCGAAAGCATCAACCTCTGCCACGCCGGCGCTCCGACCTTCGACCCGATGGCGCAACCGGTGACCTTCAACATCTGCGCCCCGGAATACTTCGAGCAACTGATCCTGCCACGGATGTTGAAGCGCTTTGACTTCGATGACTTGCCGGTGATGGTCAACATGCACAAGTTCGAAACCGACGTGCCGGTCGAAGAATTGCGCGACGGCAGCCTCGATCTGGTGATCTGTTTCGGCCCGCACTTCCATCGCAGTCACGCCGACCTGAAATCACGCATGCTGCTGGAAGATGACCTGGTCTGCGTCTTCGACAAACGCGCCACGCCGCTGGAGCCGCGCCTGAGCCTGCAAGCCTTCACCGAACGCCGGCATGTGTTCCCGACGCCGTGGACGTCGACCACCAACATGGTCGATGGCTGGCTGGCGCGGCAGGCGCAGAAACGCCAGATCGTCGCCCGCTCCAACAGTTACAGCGCAGCGTTGAAGATGATCACCGGCACCGATTTCATCCTGACCCTGCCCCGGCGGATCCAGCGTTTGCTGACCAACGACGCCGTGTTCAATCACTGCGAGGCGCCGAACGGCTTGCCGGGTTTCACCCTTGATATGCAGTGGAGCCACAACGTCGATCAGGACAGCGCCAACCTCTGGCTGCGCGAGCAGGTCATCAAGACCTGCGCGGAGCTGGAGGCAGCCTGAGTCTTACACGCCGATGGCGACTTTGCTGTAGGACTCGCGGTCGATATCGAGCAGTTCCACGCTCAACTGCACTTCGACACCGACCGGCCATTCGCACAGGTCCTGCAGCACCGCCAACAGGTTTTGCGAGAGTTGTTTCTTGATCTCCGGGGAACGACCGCTGAGCAGCGCCAGCCTCACCGCGACAAAGGCGCGCTCGTTCATGGCGGTGCCGACCTTGAAGGTTTCAACCTTGAGCGCACGGCTCTTGATATCGAATTCCGCCGCGAACTGACCGGAACCCACCAGCGTGTTATTGAGCCGGATCAACGCCACATCGGCGTTCAGTTGCGGCAGGTTGGCGGTGTATTCCAGGTGCAGGTGTGGCATCTCGGTGCTCCAGTGGTTCGGCGGAAAGGTCGTACATATAACACAGCAACGCCTGACTCACGCCAGCGACGACATCACCGGACGCTCACTCATGAACTGCTCCAGCCGCGAACGCAACCAGCGCTCGGCCGGGTCGCTGTCGACGTGGCTGAGCCAGACCATCGACAGGTCGAGGGTCGGGGTCTTGAACGGAAACGGCTCCTTGAACAAGAACCCGGAAGCGGCCATGGCGTCGGCGGTGTAGTCCGGCAGGCTGGCGATCAGATCGGTGCCGGCCAGCAGCGCCGGCAACGAACTGTACTGCGGCACCGACAACACCACCTGACGGGTGCGACCGATGTCCGCCAGCCATTCATCGGCGTAGCCACTGACATTGGCAGTGTGGGAAACCAGCACGTGGGGTCGTGCGCAATATTCATCGAGGGTCAGCGGCGTGTCGGACTTGTCGGCACGCAGGATGCTCGGTTGGATGTGTCGCAATAGCTTGCGCTTGGCATTGGCCGGCAAGCCGCGGGTCTGGCTGATGCCGACGGTGATGTCGCCCGCCGCCAGAAGATCGGGAATCCGCCAGTAATCGACGTGTTGCACCACGAATACCACGCTCGGTGCTTCCTGGCGCAAGGCGCGCAACAGCGGCGGTAAAAGACCGAATTCGACGTCATCCGACAGACCGATACGAAAGGTCATGGTGCTGACGGCGGGATCGAAATCCCGGGTCAGGCTGAGCGCCACCGACAGCGAGTCGAGCGCGGGTTTCAGGTGGCGATAAATGTCTTCGGCGCGGGCGGTCGGCTCCATGCGATGGCCGACGCGGATGAACAACGGATCGTTAAGCATGGTGCGCAGTCGGTTGAGCGCCGAGCTGATGGTCGGCTGGCCGAGAAACAGCTTCTCGGCGGCCCGGGTCACGTTGCGTTCGAGCATCAAGGTCTCGAACACCACCATCAGGTTGATGTCGGCCTTGCGTAGTTCATTGCGGTTCATCCATTGCCCCCCCGATCCCCAGATTGCGGCAGTGTAGAAAGGCCGCGGGGGCGGCGTCCATCGAAACGACGTGTCATTGCACCGTCAACGTCTTCAGCCCCAGGCCCATGATCCGCGAATCGTCGTTGATACCCAACTGTCGGGGGCTGACGGCATCCGGCAAGTGCAATTCGATATCGAGCCGGTCATCGTTCCCGAGGCGCTGGCTGAGCGCGGCGCTGATCGGGATTTCCAGGCGATTGCCTTGAAACTGCATCAAGCGGGTATCCAGTACCTGTTGGCCATTCAGGCTGACGATCAATCGCTGGCCGGGGTGCCCGGGCGAGATGAACGCCAGCGCGTCGATCACGATCGAACGCGCCGGCGGCTGCACCCGCAATTGGATTTTCGCCTGTCGCCCTTCTGTCCAAGTCCCCCAGTTTTCCGGCTTCGACCAGCCGCTGGCCAGTTGTCGATTGCGATAATTGAAGGTCAGTGTTTGCCCTGGACGAGTGAGGGGTGTGAGCAAAATCTGCCGCCCTTCATCGGGCACCTGCAGGCACTCACTGCAGCGCTTCCAGCCCGGCGCCAGCACCGCCACCCCGTCCACGCGCGTCAGCAGATCGGTTTCACTGTTGATGCTCCGTGCGGCATCGACCAGAGCATCGTCGTCCAGCAGGTACAAAGAGTCAGCGTCGTATTGCCCCGAATCGAGCATCGCGCGTGCTTTCTGCTGTGCTTGCGCCAGCGCCGAAGTGCTCATGCGTCCCAGATACACCGCATCGGTTTTCATCCCGTGGGTCGCTGCGAAACCGGCGATCATCTGCCAGCGATCGCTCTGATTCTGCGGCATCAGGCTGCGCACATTGGCGTAACGCTCAGCAGCACTGGCCCAGAAGGGATCAGTCATCGGACTGGTCCAGTACGATGACGGGGTCAGCATTTTCCCCTGCCTGATGCCCATCCAGCCGCCGTGGGTGTCGGCCACCTGGATCAACAGCGCGACCGCAAGCAAACCGATGGCGATGCGTGGCCGGTAACCGCGTACCACTAGAAAAATCATGGTCAGGACGCAGGCATACAACACCGGCCAGAACATCCGACCCGAGGCGCGAAAAATACTGGCCAAGGCGATGATTCGATCGGGTAGCGGATACTCGAACGTCAACGAGCCTATGCCTATTCGGTTCGACAGCGCAAACAGCCATAAACCGAGCATGGCCACCAGCAGCCATGGACGAGCTCGCAATTCATCCTTCAAGAGTCGCCGGTTTCGCAGCCCGGCAAAAAAAGCCGGCGGCACCAGCAACAGAACACCCAGGCCGAAGTAGTTGAAACCTTCGTAATCCCCCTCCTCTTTCGGCAGACCGGGAAGGAGACGTGACCAGCCTGCCGGATCGGCGGGCGCCAGCAGATTCATCCGGTACAAACCAAAACCACTGGCTGCCGCGCCATCGGCAATGCTGAAATAACCGGCCTGCCAGCAGCACACACTCACCATGGCGAAAAGCACGCCGCCCTCGATCAGCCCTTGCCCCCGGGTCAATGACCGACCGAATGTCTTGCCCAGCAGGTCCGCCAGCCAGATCAGTGCAACCATGGCCAGCAGGTAGGCGTGCACCCAGGCCGTCACCGCCAGCAACGTGCCCCACGCCAGGCGACGACGTTGCAGATCCGTCAGCAACGCAAGGTACAGCGCCGCCAGAATCAGGAAATGCCCCGCCAGGGAAAGGTGCCCCACCAGGCGAAAAAACATCACCGGCGAGAACGCCAGCAACTCTGCGCCCAGAAGGCGAATCACGGGATGGGGCGTCATCAGCCCCAGCAGTTTCCAGCCAAACCAGGCTTGCAGGACACAACAGGTCAGCAGCCACAAACCAAAATACTGGAAGGTCTCCGGCAACCAGCCACTGAACGGCTTGAACAACAGCGCCAGCAGTGGGTTGGAGTCGGAAAAAATGATTGCGCTGCCCAGTTCCAGGCCGTAAGACGGATTGAGCCCGAGCGGAAATGTCCAGGGCGCATGCCGGAAAAACGCCCAGCCCAGATAATGCGTGGCCGGATCGCCCTGCTCCAGCCAGGCAATGTTTTGCGGGTTCAGCGCTTGCGGTCCGACCACCAGAAAAAACACCAGAACACCCAAGAACAATGGCAGCAGGGAAAGTGCCGGGTGCTCCCGTGAATCCGTCATCGATACGTCCAGAAGTTGTGCAGTACAAAGGTGAATGCCGGAATCGTCAGCGCCACGGCAACGATTCCGGCGAGATAGTGCAGCCCGGCCATCTGCGCCGCCCAGGCCACGAACATCGCCAACAGAAAGCCGCCCGCCGAAACCAGCATGAAACGCAGCAGGGTTTTGCCGTGCAGTCGGGCAGAAAAACTCCAGGTGGTGTTGATCACATAGGACACCACCGTCGCCACGATAAAGGCCACGCCGTTCGCCAGAGGCGGCTGGTGGCTGACGAAATTGATGAACAGCACCGCCACCAGCGCATGCAGCGCGGTGACGAACAGACCGGTCACGGCGAAACGCAGACCTCGCTGGATCAACGGGGACTTTTCGGCGGCCGTCACGGTTTGCGCGCCAGCACGAACACGCTCAAACCGGCGAGGCGATTCATGCCCATCAACGGCAGCTCGAGACTGCACAGGGTTTTCAGCAGCGTATTGACCAGCGGATGATGTTTTTTCAGCTGCGAACGCGGTGCCGAACCCCGAGCGCCGCCGGGTATCAGGCGCGACGCCAGCGCAATCGGGAACACCGCTCCGAAGTAATAAGCGCCCCGCTCTACCGCCAATCCGGCCTTACCCGCCAGAGCCTCGAATTGCCCCAGGGTATAGCGGCGCTTGTGTTCGAGGAAATCATCATGCCCGCTCCACATGAACTGGAACGCCGGCACGGTCATCAAAAAACGGCTGCCGGACGGCACTTTGTCGACGTAGGACTTGAGCAGGCCGAGGTCGTCATCGACGTGTTCCAGCACATCCATCAGTAACACCAGATCAGCGTCCACGCTGTCGATCGAGCGACGGTAATGCACGGGTTTGCTGGCAGTGGTGGCGCTCGAGTCGGCCGGGTAACTGATGTCCACGCACCACGCTTCGCGCGCCGCCGTGTGGGTCAATAAATGGTGGGAAAAGAAGCCTGAACCGGCACCGACATCGAGGATTCGCTTGATCGGCGCTTCACCCAGCAAGCGCCGGGTCGCAGCCGCTTTGGAGCAGTAATACCAATGCTCGCCGATGCTGTCGCCGAGGATGTCGGTTTCCTTGAGGTCCATCGGTCAGTCCTTGGGATCGTAAACGCGGCGCACCAGAAAGACCGGTCGGCGCTTGGCTTCAATGTAAGTGCGCCCCAGGTATTCACCGAGTACGCCAATGCCGATCAGTTGCAGGCCACCGAGGAATGTCACGGCCACCATCAGCGACGCATAACCCGGCAGATCGACACCGTACAGTAGCGTGCGCACCACGATGAACATGGCAAAGGCGAACGACACCAGCGACACCATCGCTCCCAGATATGTCCAGATCCGCAGCGGTTCGGTGCTGAAACTGGTGATGCCTTCCAGCGCAAAATTCCACAGTCGCCAGCCATTGAACTTGGTCTGCCCCGCCGCCCGCTCCGGGCGCTCGTATTCGACTTGCGTGGTGCGGAAACCGACCCAGGCGAACAGGCCCTTCATGAAACGCCGCGATTCCGGCAAGGTGAGCAATGCATCGACCACACAGCGATCCATCAAGCGAAAATCGCCGACATTCTCCGGCAACGGCTGATCGGCAATCCGGTTGTGCAGGCGGTAGAACCAGTTGGCGGAGGTCTGCTTGGCCCAGGTGTCGTTGCGCCGGCTGAGACGATGCCCCAGTACCACTTCGAAGCCTTCTCGCCAACGCTCGATCATCTGCAAGATCACCTCGGGAGGGTCCTGCAGATCGACATCGATCGGCACCACGATCTGCCCGGTGGCGATCTGCAAACCGGCGGACAGCGCCGCTTCCTTGCCGAAATTGCGGCTCAGATCAACGATGCGGATGCGTGAATCGCTCTGCTGGCAGTTCAGGAGACGCTCCAGCGTCGTATCGGAACTGCCGTCGTTGACGAACACCAGTTCCAGGTTGATTAGCGCCTCTTGCTCGAATACCTGACGAATGCGCAGGAGGAAGCCGTCGAGGCTGTCCTCTTCGTTGAACACGGGAACCACCAGCGACAACTTCACCGGGCCCGCGTGCTGCGTTCCATTCGAGTGGGTCAATGGACTGCTCTTTTTTTATAGTGATTGTCGGTCGCCGAACGCTGTTCGACGCCATGAGCCGCACCGTATTAAGCAGCAGCCCGAAATGTCATGCAAGGGTGAAACGACGGCGTTCCGGCCAATCCGGAGGGCGATCCCTGCGCTCTGGCCCGCGCCTTCCAGAAACATTCACGAACGATTGGAAACAAATCCACGATAGCCAAAAAACCGCGCTCCGCTAGGCTTGCGTCGAGGCGTCACACAGGCTGTCGCACATAAATCGCATGGAGCGAACTGAATGTATTTCGAGATTTACAGGCAATCCAAAGGCACCCCGAGCACCGGCAAGGGCCAATGGCGCTGGCGGCTACGTGCGGGCAACCACGAGACGGTCGCCAGTGGCGAATCGTATGTGAACAAGGCGGATTGTCTGCATGTGATCGAGTTGATCAAGAGTGTGCAGGGAGAGACTCCGGTCAAGGAGATCTGAGGACTGTCCAGGACGCCGGGCTGCCTGAGTTGGCAGCTCCGGCGACTTCTGAAGTTGCTTCAGAACCTTTCGGGAATGTGCCTGAAGGGATAATCCGACTCTTTGTATCCCCCCGGTTTCTGCCGCTTGGGCAATGTCACCTTCTCTCGCGGCACTTCTTTGTAGGGAATGCGACTGAGCAGGTCAGAGATGATATTGAGCCGCGCCCGACGCTTGTCGTTCGAATTGGCCACAAGCCACGGTGCGTAATCGGTGTCGGTCGCTTCGATCATGTCGTCCCGTGCCCGGGAGTAGTCATACCAGCGACTGTAGGACTTGAGGTCCATCGGCGACAGCTTCCAGATCTTGCGCCCGTCGACAATGCGCGCCTCCAGGCGCCGGGTCTGTTCTTCCTGGCTGACATTCAGCCAGTACTTGAGCAGGATCACCCCCGAACCGACAACTGCGCGCTCCACCAGCGGCACGGTCTTGAGAAACTTGTCGACCTGTTTGTCCGTGCAAAAGCCCATCACCCGCTCGACGCCGGCGCGGTTGTACCAACTGCGATCGAAGATCACCACTTCACCGGCCGCCGGCAAATGTGGCAGATAACGCTGCATATACATCTGGCTCTTCTCTCGATCGGTCGGGGCCGGCAACGCGATGACGCGAAAGACCCGCGGGCTGACCCGTTCGGTGAGCGCCTTGATGGTACCGCCCTTGCCCGCACCGTCACGGCCTTCGAAGATGATGCAGATCTTGATGCCTTCGGCCTTCACCCACTCCTGCATTTTTACCAGTTCGACATGCAGGCGGCGCAGTTCCGCAAGGTAGTCCTTGTTCGACAGTTTTGTATGTTCGTCAGTTTTTTCTCGGGGCGAGTCTTTCTTCTTTCCCTTTGCCATGACCAGGCCTCTCGGGTTGGAACGACAGCCAGGCTCGTTGGCAATGCATGACCTGGAACCGGAAAGTTTAGTCATTTATCGCAAAACGCAAGGAAACGTGCAGTAAGTCACAGACAACGTGCTTATTTCGAAAAAGCCTGTGCAGTTTTTGACGGAACGCCAATCGCCAACCATCCTCCTTCACGGCGCAGCGTCCGATGTTGGCCGTGGATATCTCGCTGGATGCAAACCTGCCATCTGGATGTGGGGAAGAGGTCATGCACAGTTCGCTCTTGCGTGCCGCGTCGCTCCTGCTCGCCTTGAGCACTGCACCGCTCTCGTTGCAGGCCGCCGATGCGCCTGCGGCCCCGGCGGCTGCCAGCGCTGCGACCAAAGATGCCGTGTTTACCACGGAGCAGCTCGACCAGATGCTCGCGTCGATTGCGCTGTATCCCGATCCACTGCTCGCTCAAGTGCTGATGGCCACCACCTATCCGGGAGAAGTCGCCGAAGCCGCAGCCTGGTCCAAGGCCCATCCGGACGCCAAGGGCGATGACGCAGTCAAGCAAGTAGCCAGCCAGACGTGGGATCCGAGCGTGCAGGCCTTGGTGGCGTTTCCGCAGGTTTTGGCGACACTGGGGCAGGATCCGGTCTGGGTGCAACGTCTGGGGGATGCCTTTCTGGCTCAGCCTGACGAACTCATGGCCGGCGTTCAGCGCTTGCGGCGTCAGGCCCAGACGGCGGGCAATCTGCAGAGCAGTCAATATCAGAATGTGACCGTGCAGAACGTAACGCCGCCCATCTCTGCCGGGACAACCAAGCCGGCCGACAACACGACCATCATCATTCAGCCTGCCGATCCGCAGGTGGTCTACGTCCCGACCTATAACCCGACCACCACTTACGGCACCTGGCCTTATCCGGCCTCGCCGCCGGTGTATTACCCGCCGCCGCCCGCTTACTACCCGGGTCAGGCACTGGTGGCAGGATTGGCTTTCGGTACGGGCGTGGCGGTCGTCGCGTCGTTGTGGGGCGACTGCGACTGGGGCAATAACGACATCGACATCGATGTGAACCGTTACAACAACATCAACGCCAACAACCGCATCACCAACAACCAGAACAAGTGGCAGCACAACACCGTGCATCGCGATGGCGTGCCCTATCGTGACAACCGCAGCCGCGCCCAGTATGGCCGGCAGCTGGACGGTGCGGCTCAGCGTGACGCCTATCGCGGCGACAACGCGCAGCGGGCGCAGGCTCGGGAACGGGCGCGCAGTTCGATGGACAGAGCCGGTTTTGAACGCCCCGCCACCAGCAATCGGGAAGCCCGCAATCAAGTCCGCGAAGCGCAATCCGCCAATGTCGGCAACCGCCTGCAAGGTGGTGCGGACAGACCCAGAGCCGCCGACCGCGCTCAAGCCAACACGCGGGAGGCGCGCCAGCCGGGCGTTAATCAACGTGACAACCGTGCGTCTCAGGCCCGACCCGCCGCGGGCAGTGCGCGAAACAACGCCTTTGCCGGTGCGCGCGCTCCGTCACAGACCCGAGTGCAGGCTGATCGCGGCCGGGCCAGCCAGATTTCTGCGCAACGTCCCAACACCTCCCGCGCCGCCGGACATCAGATCAGCCGGCCGTCCGGCGGAGGCATGCGCCAGAGAGGAGGTGGCCGCCGATGAACATTCATTCTCTGGTCAGGAGCTGCCTGACCCTCGCTGCCGGCCTCGCATTCTCGACCTTCGTCTCGGCCCAGCAAGTATTTCCAACCCCGGAAAAAGCCGCTGACGCCTTCGTCGAAGCCCTCGGTACGCAACACGCCGACCAAAAACGCCTGACCGAACTGCTGGGCGAGGAATGGCACAGCTTCATTCCCCGTGAAGGCGTGCAGCGCAGCGATGTCGATGCCTTCCTGCAGCAATACCGCGAACAGCACACGCTGGAAAAGACCGGCGACAGCAAGGCCGTGCTCTCCGTCGGGCCCGATCACTGGACGCTGCCCATCCCGCTCATCAAAGACAAAACCGGCTGGCGCTTCGACATGAACGCCGCAAAGGCCGAAATCCGTGCCCGCCGCATCGGCCGCAACGAACTGGCGGCAGTGCAATCGGCGCTGGCCTACCACGATGCGCAAATGGACTACGCCTCGGAAGACCGCGACGGCGACGGCGCCCTCGAATACGCACAGAAAATCTTCAGCTCCCCCGGCAAACACGACGGCCTCTATTGGCCAGAAGACGACACCAACCAGATCAGCCCCCTCGGCCCTGCCTTTGGCCAGGCCATCAACGACGAAGACTGGCACGGCTACCACTTCCGCATCCTCGACGCCCAAGGCCCGTCAGCCCCGGGCGGCGCCTATAGCTATCTGATTGGAGACAAGATGAGCCGCGGATTCGCCTTGATCGCCTGGCCTGCGAAGTATGCCGACACCGGGGTGATGAGCTTCATGATCAGCCATGAGGGCCAGGTGTTTCAGAAGGACCTCGGGCCGGATGGGGAGAAAGTGGCGAAGGCGATGAAGCGGTTTGATCCGGATGATAGTTGGGAGGTGGTGGATTTGGGGCAGAAGTAGTTGGGGTAGCGAATTGCGTTGGATCGGAAACGAAAAAGCCCCGCAGCTTTTCATCTACGGGGCTTTCGTTTATTCGCCCCAAGTCGGGCGCAGGTTTCCAGATAGTCTGTGACGGCTTCTTCAAATGACTTGCGGAGTTCGTTGATCGACTCGCCATGAAACCCCACGACATCCCTTATTCCCGCGATATGACCGATAAACAGACCATCCTCGTCGCTGTACTCAACGCGGGCGCTGAAGCCGTTGTAGCCCATCACGTTCATAGGGTACTTCCTCGTCGCTATCGGGTTTGAGCATCACGCCGACAAGAATAATCAGGTGACTCAAAACGAGCTTGTAGGCAGAATCCGCGAGTTGCGTGTGAATGGGCTGTAGCTGTGCATTACGGCCGGTTGCTGCCTTGTTGGCCTTTCTTTCGGCGGGATATTCTCAAGACGTCGCTGCACATTCAGCGGCCGGGCTTGGTAACCCGACGGAATAAGGCGCACCAGCGTCCCCATACAATTACGGCCGATGTTCGTCTGTAATTCTGTTTTATGGCGGCTGTGCGTGGGACGGCTTCGGCCGTGCCGGTTTCCTTGATTCCCCGGTTTACCAACCCGCGCATAGCTGCCACCCCATTCGCTTGGTATCGGATGCGGCAGCTCAAAAATCAAGGGAATTGAAAAATGCACACCAGCAACCGATTACGAAAGCCTCCCCTCCCCGCTTTACCTCTCTTCATGTCGAGCGCATACGGAGGTGAAGAATGACTGACAAAGCAGAAGAAAAAACCGTCGGCTCCACACCGTTTCTCTACTGCTCGGACAATCCACTATTCAGCGTTAGCGCTGGCGTCCCCATTAGCGAAGCGTTGTCACAAGCCTCCGACCTGTTGGCCCTTGCCAAGGCGCTTGCAGAGGATGCAGCGTTTATTCGAGAAACCGATCGATATGCCTGGGCTGCGCATTTCCTGACGGAGATGGGGAAGGCGGTTATTGATGATGTGATGAAGGTGGTTTCGCCGAGCCCAGCCAGAACGCTGAGCAGAGAAAAATAACGATTACTTCACTGATCAATCATCCAGCAAAAAACGAAAAAGCCCCGCTGCGGCTCAGCTACGGGGCTTTCAATAGCAATGACATGGAAAGAGAAGGAAACCATCCTTGGCGCCAGAGTCATAATAAATCTGCCCAAACCCCGGCATGCAAAACTTACTCACCATTCATTCGAGGTGGCTTAGGGCAGGTAGAACGCAGTCCGTCGATATGCTCCATCAGCCCATCTGGAATACTTTGCCACATTGGATCGAGAATAAAATCTATACCCTCACGGCGAGCCATTTTTGCAGCGGGAACGAAGTCTGCGTCGCCAGCAAAAAGAACTATTTGGTCCACCTGTTTTTTGAACGATAAGGACGCGACATCAACCCCGATCCTCATATCAACGCCTTTTTGTCGCGTATCCATACTGACATCATTTTCAGTCAGATCAGCTATCTGAATTACACCCTTCAAAAGACCTGCAATTTTCGCAGGCTTTATCGTCCATTTGACGTCCTTCGAAAGGTGACCAAGTCGTAACGCGACCTTACGCTTACTCCGAAGTCGGGAGTGTAATTCCTTTCGGAACAAAGCTTCCTTTGACTTAGAGAAGTCGACAGCTTTCTTAGAAATCGGATTGTGTTGTTTGGTATCTAACGGAGGGCAGTCATAGAAAAAAATGCGATAAAGCTCTCTTCTATGGCGCTGCTGTTGATCGTGGGCTTGGCCGTTTAGGCGGGGTATCATTTTGCTTAAATGGGCTGTAGCCCATCGATGAACAAGATCTGCGGCTCGTTCCGCATTGTAAGCATTTTGAGGCTCGATCCTTCGAAAACGCTTTATGAAGTAGGCGCCGTCAACCAAAACCGCTGTGGGCATGACTTTCCTCCAGATAGCAAAACGCCCAAGGGTTCGGCACGTCCTGGATGGTTTGGACGGCTTACAGCCTTGGGCGGGATGCGCGGAGAATAGGTCGAGTTGACAGATACGTCAACTGCTTTTCGCTCTAGGTACGCTGAGGCAACCGCCGCGATGCGGCGGTTGCCTCAGCGTACCTAGAGCCAATTTATTGTCAATACCCATTCTAAATTAATCTTACGCCATTATTTTGGCTGCTGCCATCAATTCGCATTCATGATGCCTCCCATATGGCAATCAGCGCTTTCGGGAGTGCAATTCTCTTCAGGACTTCGGTCAGTTATTCGGCTTTGTTGACATAGTTATGATGGATTCTCTATCATTAGCTTGCGACTTAGTCGTGTACCACAGGGTGGTTACAGGGATCCGAAAGGATCGCACCCCGTTACTGGGAAACCAGTTCGCCGAGCGCGACGCAAGAACGACCTGCCCCGTCGAGATGCATGCACATCGACGGCTGAGAATCCCTCCTAGAGAGGGATTCGCCGTTTCTGGATGCCCCATTTTATGCCTTGCGTCTGTTCCGGACTTCTTTCGGACATTGCCCTTTCGGCTTAGCTCTTGTGTCAGCAGCCACTTTAAAAATACTGAAGCCCTTCTTCCTGACCGGTACACCGGGCGAACCTTCACCCATCCGCACAAAGAACGCGCTGGTCACATGTATACGCAACACCCGATGCTCACGAAAGATAGCCATGCAAATTTTGAATGGCTCCACTTCACCGCTCGCATTATTCATCACGTCCAAAGTGAAAAAGCTTTCGCCTTGGGTCTGGTAGACCGTGGCGCCCGCAAGTTTTTCTAACATCCCCCTCAGCTGCTTCGAAGCTTCATAGCGCTCAAGGCAGACCAACTGACTTTCGCGACCATCGGGGTATTCGAGTGGAATATTATGCTCGGTGTCGTTTTTGGTGAAACAGTGCAAACCATAGGTGACCACGAAGCGGATTGCCTCCCTACCCTCCTCCTTTTGGAAAAGGACTTCATGGCTATCTAAATGGCCCAGGTCATATGACACCCCATCATGCTCGAAGGGCTCCCAATGTTGGATGGAGTCCACGTGAAATGCTGGCAAGCTCATTCCTCGAGCAAGAGATAAACGGTAATGTTACCCGAAAAAATCAGCGTCGTTTGCCGCTCTCAGCTCTCATCTCGACACTTCGCTTCTAGTCGAAAACAAACATTCGATTAGCTACAGCTAATTTTCCATAACTGCTCCAACGGGCCGAGTAATTGTGACTCATC
>NZ_BQHR01000034.1 GCF_021601625.1 Pseudomonas paraglycinae
GAATCGGTGTGGCTGGGAGGTGGGGGAGTTTATCAGGAATGACCGGTCGGGCTCAGTGATATCCGGCGGAAATACAACCTCATCAAGTGTGGGATTAAGCAAGACAGCCATGAAATGGACTGATAGCATCGGGCTATCAATAAGAGTGAGGAAGGGATCCCATGCTGAAAAAACTCGCATCATCTGTTCTCGTCGCCGGCGCCCTGCTTGCCTCCGCCCAAGGGGCTTTCGCCGAAGAAAAGCTGTTCAAGAACTACGTCTACCAAACCCCACTCGCAAAATTCACCGAAGCGGCCGGTTACTACGACTGCTCCGAAGACGTCGGCGGAACCGCGAGGTGCATCGACGATGTGGATTTCCTGGAAGAGAAATTCACCGTCGCGCTGATCTTCTCCGGTGACAAGCTGATGATGGTTTCACTCATCAGCCCGTTCGATCAGAACCTGTACGTGAAAGCCATCGCGGGGCTTTCCAAATCATTCACGCTGGTTTCCATGAGCGATGAGAAGTCCATCCTGGATATGTTCGATACCGCGAGAAAGTCGAGAAGCACTGAAGAGCTGACGACGAAGATTTCCAATTTTGAACAGGTTGGTCTGGCGTCTGGGAATCTGACTTACACGTTTCTTGAAGGGTTGAACGCTAAGGGGCAAACCAATGCTGTTAGTGCGTTGGCTGGTTCGCCTGAGAATATTCGGTCTGCTGAGTTGGTGATGGCGGGGCAAGGCGCGGATTCGGGGATGATTATTCGGTTTACGTTTCCGCGGTTAGAGGCGAATAAGATTTTGGCTGAGGCTAAGAAGCCGGTTGAGGCATTTTGATTGGTTGACTTCGAAGACGCTCAGTTGGAGAAAAAACGGGTGTTAGATCCGTCCCTCCCAATTTATATTTCGGCGACCGTAGAAGTGCACTTTAAGAGTTTCTTCTATCGATCCGTTTTCACAGGCACTGGTATATAAAATGTCGAAAACCATTGATTTTTATGAAAAGGACTTTTGGTCTGGGTTATTCCCGATGCACACGAGTAGATTAATGATTGCTCGAAAGGGGAAAGAACTTGAGAAATATGTGTATCAGAAAGTTCTCAATTCTTCTGAGTCAGCACATAATTTTTTACCTCAGCAGACGGTCTATGCTGATAAATCAAACGGACATCTCAGACGCACCTTAAAGCTTGATCCAGTTGCTGAGTACTACTTGTATGATCTTGTCTATCGTAATCGAGAGATTTTTAGAAAGCCGTTTTCCGATGTTAGAAAGTCATACGGATATAGATTTGAAAATGGCGAAACTATACCGATTAGTCAGGCCTATAGTTCCTTCAAGAAAGATGTTTCAGTTAATCTCGAAAAGTTCAAGTACCACATAAGCTTCGATGTGGCAGGGTATTTCAATAGCGTTTATCATCATGATCTTTCTCATTGGTTTGCATCGTCTGATAAAGTTGATGTTGAAGATCAGGAGGGATTTGGTAAATTTATGAGGGAAATCAACTCTGGAAGAAGTGTTGATTTTCTTCCTCATGGATTGTACCCATCAAAAATGATAGGGAGTGAGTTTCTAAAATTCACTGAGCAGTATGGTCAGTTGAAAAGCTCAGTGGTTCTGAGATTTATGGATGATTATCATATTTTTGATGATAATGAAGATAATGTAAAAATAGATTTTATACAGATTCAAAAGCTGCTTGGTCAAAAGGGTTTAAATATCAATCCACAAAAAACTCGCAAAAGTGTCCAGGATGTAGAGGTTAAAGCTTCGGAGATTCGTCAAGAGTTATATGAGATTGTGGCTGTTCAAGTTGGTGTTTCTATTTTTGGTTCTGGTCATGAAGAGCCTGAGTATGAAGAGATCGAAGTTATTCGTGATCTATCTTCAGATCAGGTTTTTCAACTGCTAGCTCTGCTAAAAGAGGATGCGTTGGATGATCATGATGCAGATTTTATTTTAAATGTCTTAAGGTTTCATTCAACAGATTTTTCTGATTATTTTTCTATATTGCTTGAGCGGTTTCCAAGTCTCTCCAAAAGTATCTACTCATCCTTGGGATATCATCACGCTCTAACCACCTTAGATAAATCTCAGTTGTCGATCGCAATTTATGAGTATATAGAGAGGTCTAGTTATGTCTCGGAATTTCAGTTGTTTTGGCTGGCAACTATGGCCGAACAGTACTTGTATGATACTGATTTGTACGGGAGAATATTAAATCAGCTATATATGCTAAGTTCTAATAGCGTAATCTCAAGAGCAAAAATACTTGAAATTCCAGAGCAAAAATTTGGATTGAAGGAACTTAGGGATGAGCATCTAAAAAATGGGAGTTCAAACTGGTTGTCGTGGGCTTCAGCTTTTGGTACTAGAAGCTTGAAGAAAGGGGAGCGTAACTACGGTTTGGATTATTTTTCTAAGGGGTCTGATTTGAATTATCTAGTGTCGTCATGCGTAAAGGAAATTGACTAGGAAAAAAAGGGGGGCAGATTTATTTGTGTTAGGTGGTAAATAAATTCGTCCCCCCCGTTATTTTTGTTAACCCTGATAGATAAAAAATGATAAGGAGTTATCAATGGTAAGCACAGTAACGATCTACAAGAATGCGAGGCTCATCAAGATCGATGAGGTATCGTTCTGCCCTAATAAATTTTCGGATGCAAAAATTGAAGGCGGGCATCCAACTGGGCCAGTTTTTAGCTGTGGCGCAGCCAGAGCGGTGATTAGTCTCACGGACGCGAACCTATTGGTAGCGGCGGGTGTGACCGACGAAAGATAGGGAAATCCAAACCATATGAACCACATGCCCAGTCCTCGAACGTTGGGCTGCATTGATTGGGGCGTCAGATTTCAGCAGAAAAAGTGGTCCAGAATCAGCTCTTGATAGGTAGGGAATTAGTCTGAGGGTAGACGAAATTATGCGTACAAAAAAATGTGAAAAATGTTGCGAGAAGTTTGAGATTGTTGAAAACAATGGTGACGGCTTTGACAGGCCGACGAGCACTGAAATTGAGTGCCCATCCTGTAAGCATGTTACATATGAAAAGTCCACTGGTTACTTCGTGACAAAGAAGTTCCCTCGCCGATAGGAAACGAAAAATGGGTTGCGAGTCCCTGCCAAATACTTGGGTAATCGAGGAAGCACGTGCTTACTTGAGGGCTTCATTGTTGCTTGAACAAAGCGCCGCAGATGGTGACATAGCATTATATTGGCCAGCGACGATGAACTCAGCACTCGCATCGGAGCTGTACCTCAAGTCATTTCTCGTGGAGGCTGACCCTCGTTTCCCAAGGAGTGAGTACGATCCCGAAGGACACCTCCGACTGATTACCGGCTTGCCTGGAAATAGGCATGATCTGTTTGAACTCTACAAAGCCATTCCAGTGAATCTAGCCAACCAGTTGCGTGAAACCTCGGACCGGTTGTCTCCTGGTTTTCCGTTAGAAAAATGGATCATGTCGTGTTCGAGTTTGTTTGTCGGCACTCGATACCCTTACGAAGCAAATTCCACTCAAGCCATAGATACTGATGTGCTGAAGCTCGCGCCGCACCTAGATCGCGTTCTAAGAGAGTTTCTTGCCTCTGTCGAGGCTCCTACCAACAAGACCAAATAGCGCGGAAAATTATGCACATGATCCCGAGATGCAAATACATCGCCCAAGTGGATAAGGAAAAACTACTGGGCATCGAGATTCTTAATCGCCTGTTCAAGCCTTTTGCGTTGCAATGCAATTCAAATCGCGCAGGTGTTCGAGTTTATCCAGGGTTACCAAAACACTTCTCAAACCTGAGCGATGCGCAGGCAGCGGCAAGCCAGTTAGCTGGTATGGAACTGCACTGGCAAAACGTCGAGCAAGCCTAGGAAAACACCCGCACCGCCTAAGCCGAGCCGTCAGCGCACCACCGTATAGAATAAAAAAGGGACACCCATTAGCCGGTCTCAAGTCAAGGTTAAAATCCACCGCGCCCTGCAGTTTTCAACTGCAGGGATTGCTCTTCAACTTAACCTGATCGGTTGAACCCGTCGAAACCGTTTTCTCATCACTGGCTACGACCGAGTCGTGCCTGACACCCATATGGATTAAGCGGTAGCGATACAACCAGCACCACTCTGGCAGTTAACTACCCCGGACAAAAAGGGGACGCCCATTAGCCGGTCTCAAGTCAAGGTTAAAAGCCACCGCGCCCTGCAGTTTTCAACTGCAGGGTTTGCTCTCCAACTCAACCTGATCGGTTGAACCCGTCGAACCCGTTTCCTCTTCATTGGCTACGAACGAGTCGTGCCAGACAACCATTTGGATCAAGCGGTAGCGATACGACCAGCACCGCCCTGGCAGTTAACTGCCCCAGAGAAACGTTGGTGCTGCCAATGCGTCCAAAACGTGTCACAGAACTGTGGCTCGTGCAAAACACACGTCCAGTCCCAGCTGGCTCACCTGGCAGACGACCCGGTTACAACACACTCAGGCGGTGATGGTCGGTCGCCACTCAGATTTAGTGGTTCGAGCCCAGTCCCTTTTTGGTTGGCCAACCATCACCTCATTCGCCCCTCAGGCGAAACAGCGTCTGGCATCAAAAGGCTGTTTCTCCTTCAGGATGTGATAACTCGCTCGCGCCAGCTTGTGTGCCAGTGCCTTGGTAGCGACCACGGCATTGGTCTTGGCTTTCTTCTTCTCGAAAAAGCGTTTGGCATCCTCGCTGAAGCGCCGGGCGAAATTAGCCGCTTCGATATAAGCCCAGATCAAATAAGCGTTGCCGTTCTTGGCGTTGCCTTCACCTTTCTTTTTGCCGTTGGAGTAATGCGCACTTTTTACGCAGCGAGCGTAAGAGGCGAAGTGGCCTACGTCGGCAAAGCGCTCAATATTTCCGGTTTCCAGCATGATGACCGTGGCCAGCACTTCGCCAATTCCGGGCATCGTTTTCAACAAAGAAAACTCCGGGCGCAAATAGGCTTCGTGCAGTAATCGCTCTTCAAGAAAATCAATCTGGATCTGCAATGCCTGAACAATGGCGACATTCGCTTTCATTGCCAGAGCCACATCCGTCGGCATGAGCCAGGAAAGTCGCATCATTCTTGTCGTCAGAATGCTTCAAACCGTCGTAGCGTTTCATCGCCACGGGATGGGCCAGCTTCACCTCGAAGCCCGCCGCCTTAAGGCCATCGACCAACCAATACCAGTTGTAGGTGGACTCAACCACGACGCCAACCAATTCAGCACGGTGAGGCTCGAGCAGCGAAAGGATTGGCGTTAGCTGGTTGGGGCAACGTCGACTGACCAGTACTCGATCCGTTTCGTCGGTAACCACCACAACACTGTTGTTCGAATGCAGGTCTATGCCACAGAATTTCATCACGGCCTCCTACGCAAAAGACTAAGTTCGCACCTTGAATTTTGCGCCACCTCCGTGAGGTGGGGAGGCCGGCCAGATGATTCTCAGATTTATTTTTTTCGAACTTTTGTAATAAATTCGTCCGTGCTCTCACTCTCCCAGCTTCAGTTTGGCATTGTTTGTTTTTTGCCACTGGTGAAAATGTAAGTGTCTGGCACCCATTCAAATTTCATTTTCTCAGTATCGGAAACAGCCAGCTTCTTATCGGCAGCCTGAAATTGGTTGTAATCCATTGTCCCGCTATAGATGTACGTTTGACCTGGGTCGATTTGGATGTCGTTGGTGAGGCCAATTCTTTTTATAGGGTCGCCGAACATGTCGCTGAGTACGACTGTTCCCTTTACGCCAGATAGGGCCTCAGTTGTATTGTTGTGTAGAGCAATTTCAATTGAAAAATATTCGCTGTATTGCTTGTTTTTATAGTCGGCGGGATTCAGTTTAAGTTTGAGAAGAGACGCTGTAAGCGTTCCGTTCATTTCTTTCAGTGCCACAAGCTGTTGCTGTTTTACTTGCTCGGCCAAGGCTTTTTGTTTTTCCGCTTCGGCAGCTTTGGCTTCGATCCAGGCCTGTTGTGTTTTCAGAGCATCACCAAGTGTTGAGTCCGCAACAACTTTGCTACCGCCAAATGTGCTGGCCACCACTTGCCGGGCAGCATAGCCACCAAACAGTTTTCTATCGTTTTCATCGAGTTTGCCGACAGCTTCCATTAGCCCTTTGTCCTCTGACCATTTACTGATATCGGCAGGCAGTTTGGTTTGCTTTGGGTCAGAACAACCGGCGAGTAGCAAGCATGCAAGAAAAGTTGCGATGGTTTTTCCCTTCATGTATCAGTCCTTAAGATAATTATGTTTTTACTTGGTTATGTGTTCGCTTACGAGTATAGCTCAAGAAAAAAAGGGTGATGCAATCGCTCCAGTCGCGACGCTTTGTTATTAGCTTATTTTTTGATACTGCTTTTCTATTTCTGTCCAGATGTATTTGTATCTGCTCTTCAGCCATGTCACCAATAAGGCGTTGGCTTTTCTTTTGAACCAGCTGTTCTCTTTTGCTCCCAGCACTTTTTCAATGTCTTCTTCCAATTCCTGCCTGTTGAAACAAAGCCATATGGTTGGAAGTGTGCTTTCAAGGTTTGAGTGGCAAACAGGTGCCACCTCCTCAAAGAGTATGCGCTTCACTTCATCTCGATCGAATTCTCTTGTCCTTCGTGCAATCGCAGAATAGTCGACCTCGTTATCAACAAAAGCATCGGACAATGCCCAGCGCACATCCGCTCTTTGCTGCTTTGTCATAGAACTTCCCATTTGGAAAATTCCTCCAGTTCTTCATCAAAGGTGTCAGCTACTGCGCTGCCAGCAATTCCTCCCACAATACTTCCCGCCAGAACGATTGCCACAGCGCAAGCTAGGGCGCCAGGGCCGCAAAATGCAGAGACGCCCAAGCCAGCCAATCCCCCGCCAGCAGCGCCGCCGCCGATGATAATGCCTTGTCGGGCTGTTTCCTTTACTTTGTTGTCAGCGTTCATGATTTCATATACGGCGAAGGTCGCAGTGACTAGTAAGCCAACCTTTCCCATTATTCTTAATTTTTGAGTTCCCTTGCTTACCGGTGCGTTGTTACGGCCCGCTGAATCCAGAATCTCGTAATAGACTTTGCTCTTTTGTTCTGGGGTCAGTTTGTTGTATTCGACGTTTGCTGTTTTGAGTGCGTACTTGTCCAGTGTGTCCTGTAACGTCGGAGGTAATCGTTTCTTTCGTTCGGCGAAGGCCACACCTTGTGCCGAGGTGAATTTTCGATGCTCGACCAGGATTCTATTTCGCATCTCTTGGCAAAATGCTGCTCCTTCTTGCGCACTCAGCCTCCCTGCGGCGACTTCGGCTTTTGTTTCCACTGACATTCGCTTGATGTTGCTCATGTAGTTGCTGCGTACTTTTGCATCTGATATGGCATCTAAAGAAAATCTTGTCGCGGCCCCCTCCATACCCGCAATCGCCATGTCCAATGGCGAATTTTCAAGCTCGTGTGCTTTCTGGACAACATAGCTTCCCGTTACGAGCAATGGCTCAGTCATGAAACAATCCTTATTTCAATGATGCATTGAATAGCGTGTCGAAAATTGAGCCGGTCGATGGTTCTTCTTGAGAGCCGAACTCTAGCTTTTGGCAGACTTTTCCACGGATGTTGAGAAATTTCACAGTGTTGGTGATATCAAAATTTCCGGATTGGGTCGAACCATCTTCGAAGTGAGCAATGCAGTTCATGCCCAAGTAGGACTCAGAACCGGGAATGGTGAAGCTGATCCATCCAGGATGAATGATCATCGGGGTAGGTGGCGTAAACGGCGCAGGCGTATGTGAGTCACCAATAATCACCGTTCCCGATCCACCGATCACAACGTCTCCATGTGAACCGACTGTGCCAACCAGCGCGGCATTTTTGCCGTTGATGAATACGGTGCTGGATACGGCGGAGGCCAGCGCGCTGCCGCAGGTGCAGGTGTCGTCTTTTCGGGCGGCGGCGAGTCCGTCGAAGAATACGTCGGGGGATCCGGAGGCAATGGCTTTGGGGCCGTGTCCGGGGATGGGGCAACTGGTGGGATCGGTGATGCGTGCAGCGGGCTTTGCCATGTTTGACTCCCTGTCAACGGATTAGCTGGCACCGACTGTATCAGAGTTGCTTTGGTGGTTGCCTGACGGCGACGTGCCCGGTGTTGGTCGTCCATCTAAACAGCAAAATCTGAGTGTGTTTAAACCAAGCTCTCTGACACTACTTCGGCCCTACACCACCTTGCGCCACCCCCTACACCTAAGACAGAATCCGCCGGCTTGTGCGTCTACCCCGTGGCTTTTATCGTTCTCGGGTCACTGAAAACCAGTGATCGGGTTTGGTAGCCCGTGTGTTAGATGTACAGCGTCATCGTCTCCGGTCGTGCTTTCGGCCGGGGTCTATGGTGGTCATGTACAGGGCGTCTTCGGGCGCGCCGGCTCCTAACACCCGGTCTACCAACCTGTTCATGGCCGCCACCCTTCGTTTGGTAGCGAAAGGGTGAAGCCTTCATTAAAAGTGTTAGGAGTTTCATCCATGTTCAAACCAACACCCAACCCACCAGAAACCGATCCAGTCTCCCCCTACAAATTCCCCGATTCACGAACCCTGAACGAAGCCGCCGAACGCGCCCTCGATCACTACCTCACCCCACAGCAACGGATCATGGGCAGTCACACCCAGCATGACCCGATGTACTTCGCCAACCCGGCCTACGACACCGAATCCCTGTTCGCCAATGCCAGCGAATCCTTGGGTTCAGCCTCCGAAATGCTCAATAACTTCGCCGCCACCCTGGAACCCGCCCACCGCAAAACCGCCATCGGCATTGCGCAGTTGGTGATGTTGGGGTCTTTGGCGGTGAATCAGGCGCTGGATAACGTCGAGCCGAAGTAGATTCGGGCAACCCTTTGCGGTGGAGGGTTGATCGTCAGGCGTGGGTTCAACCTGAACCCACGCTGAAACCCCCGCAAGTTTCATCTTCCCGCCACCCGCACAGGCCTACGATCCATCCACAAGATCCCGACCCCACCCGAGCGCCTCACACCATGAACAACCCACTCAAAGCGCTATTGATCATCGCAACCATCTCGGTTCTAACCGCCTGCTCCGGCTCCGGTGGCTTGACCACCACCAGTTGTTTCTCCAGCGACTGTCAGTCGCCGGAGGCGCGTAATGTGAATACGTTGAAGTTCGGCGGGAGCAATATCGGTAACAGTTTCAACCAGTACAGCTCCGGCCTGATGCATGACGACTGAGGGTTACTGAGCTGCGGGTACGGCGATCCATTCGCTCAAGACTTTCTGGTATTTGCCGGTGACTTTGTTCAGGTGCAGCCACTGGTCGACGTAGAGTTTCCAGCTGATGTCGTCGCGCGGCAGCAGGTAGGCTTTTTCGCCGTATTGCATGAACTGGCTCGGGTTGACGGCGCACAGGCCGGGTTTGAGTTTTTGTTGGTAGAGGGCTTCGGAGGCGTCGGTGATCATCACGTCGGCCTTGTTGTCGAGCAGTTGTTCAAAGATGGTCACGTTGTCGTGCAACGCCAGTTGCGCCTTGGGCAGGAAGGCGTGGACGAAGGCTTCGTTGGTGCCGCCGGCGGGTTCGACCAGGCGTACGTTCGGCTGGTTGATCTGGTCGATGGTCTGGTATTTGGACTGGTCGACGCAGCGCACCAGCGGGATCTTGCCGTCGACGTCGAGGGTGTTGCTGAAGAAGGCTTTTTTCTGGCGTTCGAGAGTCACCGAAATGCCGCCGACGCCGATGTCGCACTTGCCGGCCTGCATGTCCGGCATCAGGGTTTTCCAGGTGGTCTGTACCCATTCGACTTTGACGCCGAGGCTGTCGGCCAGGGATTGCGCCATGGCGATGTCGATGCCTTCGAATCCGCCGTCCGGGCGTTTGAAGGTGTAGGGCTTGTAGTCACCGGTGGTGCAGACGCGCAACTGGCCTTGTTGCTGAATGGTGTCGAGGTGCGAGGCCGGTTCTTGTGCCTGGGCGGCGCTGGCCATGGCCAGCAGGCCGCAGAAGATCATCGTGCTTTTTGGAATTGTCATGGAGATCGGGCTTGTGCAGTGGAGGTGCGGGCCAGTGTAGTGAATGGGTTTGCCGGGTGTCATCCCGGCTCCGGGCTCAACGTGCCCAGCCACGCCACCAGTCCCACGATCAACAGCGCAATCACCAGCTCCGACGCCACGCTGCGGCGCAGGGCATTGGCCGCCACTTGATGCTGCCCGGCGCGCAACGATTGTTCGAGCAACGGCCCGAGGTGGAAGCGGTTCAACGCGGCCAGCACCAACATGCCTCCGAACAACACAACCTTGATCGCCAGCAGAATCCCGTAGGTGCCGAGCAGGACTTCGCCCAGTGTCGGGCCGACGATGAACAGGTAATTCGCCACGCCGGTGACCGAGAGGATGAGCACAATCGCCGCGCCGACGCCTTCGAAGCGTTTGACGGAATCCGCCAGCGAACGAATGCGCGCCTCGCTGCACAGTGCGTCGAGCCGCGCCATCAAGATCAACGCGAGCATCGCGCCCAGCCACGCACCCGCCGCGAGCAGGTGCAGGATGTCGCTGAGCAGATGCCACGCGTTATCCATCGCGCCGTGTCCGCTCCAGGCCAGGGAGGCGAGGGCGACGGTGCCGGCCATCGATGCCAGCCACAATCCGGGCCAGATCATCACGACGATCAGCGCAATCATCCGCAGCGTCCACGCCAGCCCGACGTCGGTTTCCAGCACCATCATTTGCAGGTGCGGCCACAGCGCCGCGAATTCCGTTTCGCCACTCATGGCGCGGGTCATCAGCACCAGTCCCGCCACTGACAGTAGCGCCCCGATCAACGCCATCCCGCGCAGCATCGGCCGAAACCGCAGCACCGCTTCAACGCTGTACAGCCCGAACAACGCCAGTCCGAACAACAACAGCAAATCCACATACAGCGCCAGACGCAGGAGGATGTTGATCAGTTCAGCCATCGCTCACTTCACTTTGAACGTGACGTTGCCGGTGATCGGGTGCGTGTCCGATGACACTGCGCGCCATTCGACCTTGTAGGTGCCGGCGGGTAGCGGTGCGAGCGGGGTGACGAGCATGGTTTTCGGGTCGCTGCCGGCGCTGACTTTGGCCTTCATCGGCATCGGCGAGTGGGCCATGCCGGGCATTTCGGTCATGACCAGTTTGGCGCCGGAGAACTGGGTCAACAGATCCTCCGAAAACCGCAGTTCGATCTTGCCGGGCGCCGCGCCGTCGGCACCTTCGGCCGGGGTCGACGACAGCAGTTTCGGATGGGCCTGGGCCAGGGTGCTCAGGAGCAAACCGCTGGCGAGGACGAGGGAGATTTTCAATGTGCGCATGCAAGACCTCGGTGTTGTTTTTTGAAGGGATTCAGAACCACAGCCGCACGCCGAGGACGAGTCGCGCTTCGCTGCGATCCTCGCCTTCTTCCCGTGCGTAATCGGCGGTGCGGCCGTAGGTACGGTTCCAGGTCACGCCGATGTACGGCGCAAATTCACGGCGGATTTCATAGCGCAGGCGCAGCCCGGCTTCGGTGTTCGCGAGGCCCGAGCCGATCCCGCGTTGCGGGTCGTTTTTGCCGTAAACGTTGAGTTCGGCGGTCGGCTGCAGGATCAGGCGATTGGTCAGCAGGATGTCGTAGTCGCCCTCCAGCCGCACCGCGCTCTGGCCGTTTTCGCCGAGGAACGCCGTGGCTTCGGCTTCGAAGTTGTACAGCGCCATCCCCTGCAGACCGAACGCGGCCCAGGTTTGCGGGGCGCCGGGTTTGAAGTCCTGGCGCACGCCAGTGACCACGTCCCACCACGGCGAAATCGCGTGGCCCCACAGCGCCTGGACTTCCGCGTCTTCGGTCTTGCCGTTGCTGCGCTCGCCCTCGGAGCGCAACCACAGCCGATCGATGTCGCCGCCAATCCAGCCGGACAAATCCCAGGCTAGGGTGCTGGCGTCGTCGGCGTTCTGCCATTCGAGTTTGTCGGCGAGGAAGTACGTGTTGATGGCGCTGTCGTGGACCTGATGCCCGGCGTGGCTGGTGAACACGGCGGCGCGGTCGGCGTCGGTCAGTGCCGGGATCGGCGTGCGGCTTTCGGTCGGCGCGGCGGGCTGCATCATGCCGTCGTCCATGCTTTGCATGTCGGTCATTTGACTGTGATCCATGCCTTGCATATCAGCCATCCGGCTGTGATCCATGCCCTGCATGTCGCTGGCGGCGAAGGCTTGGGCCATCGACAGGAGTGACAACGAAAACGCGGCAAATCGAGTCATGGTCGGCGTCCTCATTCTTCCACCCGCACTTCGCGGAACATGCCCATTTCCATGTGGTACAGGAGATGGCAGTGATAGGCCCAACGGCCAAGCGCATCGGCAGTCACGCGGTAGCTGCGGCGGGTGCCGGGCGGCATGTCGATGGTGTGTTTGCGCACCTGGAAATTGCCGTTTTCGTCTTCCAGATCGCTCCACATGCCGTGCAGGTGGATGGGGTGGGTCATCATCGTGTCGTTGACCAGCACCAGGCGGATCCGCTCGCCGTACTTCAACAGCAGCGGCTCGGCGTCGGAGAACTTGATGCCGTTGAACGACCAGGCGAATTTCTCCATGTGGCCTGTGAGATGCAGTTCTATGGTGCGGCTCGGATCGCGGCCGTCCGGGTCTTCGAAGGGGCTGCGCAGGTCGGCGTAGGTCAGCACGCGGCGACCGTTGTTGCGCAGGCCGAGGCCGGGGTCGTCGAGTTTCGGCGCGGTGGTCATGGCTTGCATGTCCACCAGCGGGTTGTCCTTTTCGCTGTCGGGGTGCGCCTGCATCGGGCCCATGTTCATGCTCGAGTGATCCATACCGCTCATGTCCATCGAGCCATGATCCATGCCGCCCATACCCATGTCGTCCATGGTCACCAGCGGTCGCGGATCCAGCGCCGGTACCGGGGCCGACAAACCGGCGCGGGCGGCGAGGGTGCCTCGGGCGTAACCGGTGCGGTCCATGGCCTGGGCGAACAGGGTGTAGGCGTCGGCGGCGGGTTCGACGATCACGTCATAGGTTTCCGCCACGGCGATGCGCAACTCGTCGACGCCGACCGGTTTGACGTGCAGGCCATCGGCGGCGACCACGGTCATTTTCAATCCGGGAATGCGCACATCGAAGTAGGTCATGGCCGAGCCGTTGATCAGCCGCAGCCGCAGTTTTTCGCCGGGGCGGAACAGGCCGGTCCAGTTGTTATCCGGGGCGTGGCCGTTCATCAGGAAGGTGTACGTGGCGCCGCTGACGTCGGCGATGTCGGTGGGATTCATCTTCATCTGCGCCCACATCGTGCGATCGGCGACGGTGGCGCCCCAGCCTTTTTCGCCGACGTCGTGGATGAAATCGCCGACGGTGCGCTTGTGGAAGTTGTAGTAGTCGGACTGCTTTTTCAGGGTCTTCATCAGGCTGGCCGGGTCTTCGTCGGACCAGTCACTGAGCATCACCACGTAGTCGCGGTCGTACTGGAAGGGCTCCGGTTCCCGGGCGTCGATCACCAACGGCCCGTAGACCCCGGCCTGCTCCTGCAAGCCGGAATGGCTGTGATACCAGTAGGTGCCGTGCTGGCGAACCTTGAACTGGTAGACGTACACGCCACCCGGCTCGATGCCCTTGAAACTCAGGCCCGGCACGCCGTCCATGTTGGCCGGCAGCAGAATGCCGTGCCAGTGAATCGAGGTGCTGTCCTTGAGCCGGTTACGCACCCGCAGCGTCACGGTATCGCCTTCGCGCCAGCGCAGCAGCGGGCCGGGCAGGCTGCCGTTGATGGTCTGGGCGGTGCGGTGCTGGCCGGTGAAGTTGACCGGGGTTTCGCCGATGAACAGCTCGAAGGCGGTGCCGCTTAACTCGTTCACCTGGCCGGGGCTATTCAAGGCCCAGACCGGCGTGCGCCACAGGCCGAGGCCGCCGAGCAGACTGCCGGCGGCGAGGCCTTTGACGAAGGTGCGTCTTGAGGTGGTGGAAGGCATGCGCTGGAAGTCCCCGTTTGACCAATGACGGGGAGGCTAACCAGCGGCAGCTTTCAGCTGGCTGAGGCGCGGATTACAGTTGTGTCAGGTTCGGCCTACAAACCGAGTCCTTCCTGGACTACCAGCAGCAGGTTGTTTTCCGTCAACGCAATCGCATCCAGCTGTTGCCCGGTTTCGAGCGTCTGCAACCACCAATGGCTTTCACCGTGCTCATCGACCGTGCGCAGCAGCGATGCTTCGCGCCCCGGCAGGACGATTTGCACGCGCCCTGCGCCGTCTTCGGTGAAGCGGGCGATGGGGTCGAATGTCAGGCTGTGGTGGTTGGCTTCGATGATCAACTGGTCGATGGCGTAGTCGTGGGTCTCGCCATCCGGCGAACTTTCGCAAACATGGGTAGGATTGCGCCGAATCTTCAGGCCTACCTCGGTCACCGGTTGCAACCAGCCCTCGATGCGTTGATACAAGGCATACACCTGAGCCGGCCAGCAATCGATCTCCAGTTCAGCGCAGGTGATTTCGTCAGCATGGGTGTGCCGGGTTTGTTTGAGTTTCGCGGCGAGTTCGTCTGCTTTACTCATGTCGGTTCCCTGTGTTGAGTTCAACAACATCGTAGTCCTTTCAAAGTAATGCAGGTTTTGCCCTGCGTCATGCGCCTGCAACACAAGCGTGACTCAATCAGCCCCTGACCACGTGACGGTCAGACCACAGAAACCACGGACGCACGCGTCCCAAGGAACGGGAACATGAAAAAGCTTTTTACAATTATGGCGCTGATTGCGCTGACGGTTGGTAGCATCGGCCTGAGTTCGGCGCGCCAGTCGTCCGCCAGCAAGGCGGAATCGGTGGCGGGGGTATTCGATTACTACCTGCTGACGTTGTCCTGGTCGCCGACCTTTTGCCTGACCCACAAGGACGACCCGCAATGCACCGGCAAGGGTTACGGTTTTGTCCTGCATGGCCTGTGGCCGCAATACGCCAAGGGCGGCTGGCCGGAATCCTGTCCGCCGCTGACTAACCTGTCGGCCGCCGAAACGGCCAAAGGCCTGACGCTGTTCCCGACCAAAAAACTCCTCGATCACGAATGGAGCAAGCACGGCACTTGCAGCGGCCTCGGCGCGATGGGCTATCTGGACGAAGCGGACAAAGCGGTGGGCGCGGTGAAAATCCCGCAAGAGTTGCAACCGTTCAGTAGCTCTTATTACTTCGAAGCGCAGGAAATTGCCGACCTGTTCCGCAGGAGCAATCCGGGCATCCCGTCAGACGGCATCGCCGTGATCTGCAACGGCCCGGAACTCTCGGAAGTGCGCGTGTGCATGGGCAAGGACCTGCAATTCGGCGCCTGCGGCAAGGGCGTGAAAACCCAGTGCCGGGCGGGGGATATCCGGGTGCCGCCATCGCGATAACGCAATCGGTTACTGGCCATAAAAAACAGGCGCCTTTTCAGGCGCCTGTTTTTTTGCAATCGGGTTTGATCAATGGAAGGACTTTGTTCATGCTGCGCGCCCCACGGATGATGACGCGACACCGCAAGGAGCTTTTCATGAGCGGAAAACCCGCTGCCCGAGTGACAGACCCGACCGCCTGCCCGTTGCCGGGGCATGGCACCAACTCGATTGTCAGCGGTTCGCCGAATGTGAATTTCGACGGGCTGCCCGCTGCACGAATGACCGACAAGTCGGCGTGCGGCAGCCCGATCACCGGTGGCGTTGCCTCGACGGTATTTATCAATGGCCTGAACGCCGCCACCCTGGACAGTACCGGTGGGCATGGGAATGTGGTCATCGGTGGATCTGGCACCGTGATCATCGGCGATACCGTGGTGAACGCCCCCTTCAGCGGCCTGCTGCCAATGCCGGTGCACTTCACTGACAAGTTGCAGTTGGTGAATGACACGACCGGCGAACCGATGCCGAATCATCCATACATGATTCAGCGCGCGGACGGTCGGATGGAACACGGGGTGTCTGACGCCGCCGGTTTTACCCACACGATCAGTTCGCATCTTCCTGAAACCATCAAACTGTTTCTGGAGGAATGAAGCATGAGTGCGGAAACGGTTACGTGCGAGAAAGGCAACAATTACAAGCTGCACAAGGAACATACGCTGACGGACAAGAAGGATGTCAGTGTGAAGGCTGTTCCGGTGGAGAGTACCAAGGCGATTATTTTTTTTATCGGCGGGGCAGGTGACAAGGAGAGCTATTACTTTTCCGGCCCCTTTGAAAACGTTAACCAAGCTAAATCTGGCTTTGATGATCGAAACGGTAAGCTGGAAAAAGAGGGCAAGTATAAATCCGAGTGGCTTGGGTACAACGAGGTTCGGGGGAAGAAGGATATTCAGAAATATGTTCTGAACCTGATTCCTTATAAATCCTGCCCTATCTATATAGTGGGCCATAGTTTGGGTGGATGGAACGGAGCCCACTTGACCCGTGTCATGTCCGAGTGGGGATACAGGATCAATATGTTGGTAACGCTGGATCCTGTGGGGGAGGGCACTCTGGTGTGGCTGGGATCTGATATATACGGAGAGAAACCGACGCCGGTGGCCGATTATTGGATCAATATCAAAGCCACACTCTCGAGGCCCGATCAGTCCGATTCGGTAGCCGACTTTGGAGAGAAGTGGCAAGTGGTCAGTGGACCCAATGTCAATGTGAATATGGATACGAACCACGCCAATGCCCCAGCGATGTTCACCAGGCCCATCGCTCAGGGAAAGTCAGCCAGTGACCTTATGTTTGAAGCTATCAACAAGGACGTTTGCTGATATGAAAAACGCTCTTTTACTTCTACTGATTACCTTGTGTTCAGCCTGCGCTAAAAACCATACGGTCCAGCCTGCAAATCTCAATTTTCTGGCGATAGAGAGAAAGCCAAACGGCCTATATTACGAAATTTACTACGGCTCTGATGTAAATCTTTTGGATCTGTTTGGGAGAGGAATGAGGGAAGGCGCCGCTTCGACAACTCTGAAATGTGCGCTGGGTGACGATCAGGACTTCTCTATCACTAACCGCTTCAGGTATTCGGCGTACGGACTGATTGATGTAGATGAGGCCAACAAGGCAGGTGGGAAATACAACTACGTGACGAGTGCAACTTTAAGGCAGACCGTAAATAACGGTTCAACTCAGGAATTTCTTTCAACTCAGGAGTTGAATGGCCTGTTGTCCGGAAAGCTCCAGGTCCCCTGCAAAGTCGTCATTACCGCTTGGGGCTACAAACCCTACTACTCAAACACCATGAACCTCCCGGTCGCCGACCTGCTGCGCGAAGTCAACAAGCCCTGAGCTCAGCGCCCATCGGGGGGATCAAGCAAATCCCCCCGCATCCACCCCCTGTCCCTTCTACACATCTGACC
>NZ_BQHR01000035.1 GCF_021601625.1 Pseudomonas paraglycinae
CGCCTGGGCGGCCTGTTCGCCCTCTGCCCCAACGCCGACGCCGAAGCCCTCATGGCCAACGCCTCCGAAGACCTGCTCTCCATCAGCGCCTTCGCCGCCAACCTGGCCGACGACCTCGACGGCCCCCGCCGCTCGATGGCGCTGGGCCTTAGCAGAATGGCGGACGGCGTTCGATTGATGGTGGAAGGCACGCTCGATCACATTGAGTTTCGGGAGTATCAGGCCAAGCCGTAGCTGAATCGCGAGCGGAAAAAAGGGGACGTTGAGTCCCCTTTCCTGATCTTCGGCAGCAGAGATTAGCGAAAGTCCTCTGCGCTTTTTGGTCGTGTCTCTAACCCGAAATCCGTCAACCGGTGTACGTAAGCATGACCACCGGCATTACAAGACTGTCGGAATACAACTTTGTCCCCCTTGAGCACCTTCAGATAACTCACGAAGGCCTGGTTAACGAGGTAGGTATACGCACCGCTTTTGAACTTGATGATGTTCAGGTTCACGCTGCCTTCCGACGCATCTACAACAAAGAGTTTGCCCTTGGGTGGCGTAGCATTCTTCGGGTAGACCATCTCGATATTCCCCGGCACACCGTAGCGATACTGAACAGAACCGGCCGTGGGCTTGCTGTTTCCCCGCGCACAAACAGAAACCGTCTTGCCGCCCTCCAGCGGGCAGCTGAAGTAAATGTCTTCGTCATCCGAGCACAACGTTCCATCCTGCCCGCCCTTCAACGGCGCCGTCTCCTGCGAAACGCGCTCCGGCGCTTTCGCGATATCAGCACAGTTGGACAGGCAAACCAGCTTCGAAAGATCCGGATCATCGCTTTCAGTGAACAGGTAAGTCGCTGAACCATCGCGGTTGCGGGCGTGATAAACGGGAACACTGACGGCCAGCCCTTTGGCCGACACCGGCACCTTGGTATCTCCGCCCGAGACGACCCAGCCTTCGGCCTCCCCGCATAACGCCTCCAAAGCGACTTCACTGAACGAGTCTTTCGTTGGCACGGCGAACGGCTTGGCATCACCTCGGCAGTCATAGCCATGCCAGTAGGGTCCGGTGTTCATATCAATGTCGATCGAGAAAACATAAGCGCCGTCGAGCACCACCTTGCCGCTGTCGTAGGTGAAAACCAGCCAACGACGCGACTTCGCCTGGGAGTAGTTTTCTTCCTGAAGGATGTAGCGCTCGCCATCTCGATACAGCCAGAAGTCACTCATCGCCCCTGCCGGCTCCGCCGTCTCGGATAGACGCTGCCCGGAATGTGCGTCCACCAGAAAATTGTCCTTCAGCGCCAGCGCGCAGTCGCTGCCAACGTCCCTGCACGACGTGAGTGACGGGAACATCGGCCCCGCCACGGCAGAGGAAGAACACAGCAATAACGCGATCAAACCCAATCTTTTCAACTTGCCACCTGTTTCAAAGCGAGTAATCCATCACTTCTTCCAGCTGCCAGCATGGCCCACGGACAAACCGATACTCGAAGACATAATCGGTATCCGGTTTCTGCAGGATGGCGACGGCGTGATCACCCTGCTCTTCCTTGATGGTCAACGTCAGGCCCTGAGCTTCTCGCTTCGCTACATCCGGGATGATCGGGAACTTGAGCTGATCGCCGCTGAGACTGCTTTTCTGCATCTCGGGCTCGGGATCACCGGCTACGGTCGTGACCATTTTCAGCGGTTGCTGGACGAAGGCTTTCTGCACGTCTGCGCGTTCAGAGAAGTCTGAGAGGAACGTTGAAAAGTTGGGTGAGGGGCAAGCGACACTGGCCTTGTCACCATCAGTTTTGAGTGGCTTCTGACGGTTGCCCTGATCCAGTTTCGAATCCGAAATCATCCTTCCATCCAGATCCGCCAAGTACTTCTTGATGCTCGCCGCATCCTTGTAAGCACACTCGACTTCTACGCCATCTTCCCGATTGATACCGTCAAGGCAGTTCTGTAACTCAGGATCTGGCAGGTCACCCCGAAAGAACTGCAAAGCCAAGTAGTCACCGTCCTTGAAGAGCGGCAATTCCAGCACCGAATAGGAATCTCCTTCGAAATGCTCGTGCAGAACTTTGTGTTTTGTCAGGACAAACATGGACTTCCCCGCTCGCTCAGGGAATTTGCGCTCGAAGAAGAACACCGAGGCAATTTGTTCGCCTTCAACCTTCCACACATAATTCAGCGAAGGTTTCACCGCATTCAAGGGCGCGTAGAAAATCTCGGCATCAGGCACGTGCACGTCCCTGACTTGATCCTTGAGGTTGTTCTTCAAAAAGAACACCGTGATCTTTTGATCACCCAACGAAGCAACCACCGGGGGATGCAGTTCTCCGATGGTTTGTGGGTCGCTTGCCGATGCCGGCTGAGTCGACAAGCCGGCGATGATCCCGAGCACACCAAAACAACTTGAAAGCTTGTTCAATTCCGATCACTTCCCTGCTGATCAATCTTCGAAATTACGCTGATGGTTTCACGATGACTCAGGTGCGCCGCACTTCAGCTCTTTGATTTGCTCGTTCTGAATTGGAATTACACAGGTGAGGCGCTTCTCTGGCTCTTCACGAAGCTCGAACAAGCTGAGCGTCAGGTGTAAACCATCCGCAGTGAATGCATGATCCTCAAACAACGCACTGGCATAACCATCCCAAAACGATTTGCCATTAAAACTGCAAAACCGTTTTGAGGAGAGCACCCGCCAATTGCCCTTGGGCGCGAGGATCTGAACATTGAGGCAGGGGCTGCCAAACGTAGTGACATAACGAGCCACCACATCGCCGTATCGTTGCGAAGCAGAACTGGAAACCTTGGCGACATCGATCACTTCACTCGGATCATCCGGGACGACCGCATCCAGGAAGGCTGCACGCTCTAGACTCATTCTGGCGATGCACTTATTGAGCACCAAGGTATATGCCTGCGATCCGGGTTCGACATCCGTGGCATCGAGGGGGCAAGTGGTATCGCGCAACTTGATCCAGGCCCGCTGCGATTCTTTGGCCATGGCCATGTAAGCCTTTCCTTGTTCAGGCTCAGGCTTCCATCGAGATTCGAATCGCTCCATCAGTTTTTTGTAGCTGGCATTGAGCTTTGCGTCGGCACTCTTGCGGTCGGCTTCCACACACTCGTCGTATTGCCAGCTCACAGTGATGACTTTGCAAGTGTCCTCAGCGAACGCGGCTGAAGCGGACAGCAGTCCTAAGGACAACGCGATAAAGCGCACAAACATGGTCAATTTTTCATTCCCTGAATGACGGATCGCTCAACTGCGCGTTGAGGTATTTTCTGCGCCTTGCCGTCGGCACTCATTGCGTCGCGGTACTGGCTGTAATAGCGCTGCGCTTCGTCTTTGCGATCAAGGCGCCAGAGTGAGTCGGCGATGTTCAACATCAGCACTGTGCGTTTACCGACGGCCTCAACGCCGCGATAGAACTTCAGCGCCAGCTCATCTTTGCCGCCCTCGGCCAGGTAAAAGCCCAAGTCGTTATAGGCCTGAACATTTTGCGCCGGGGGGTGACACGCCATGTAAGACTCTGGACTTAAAAAGACCAGACCCCATTCGATGAACTCTGCGCGGGACTGCGCCAGTTCGTTACTTGAGACATGTTTCAGCAAGTCCTTTGGAGACCTCGTCTCCAGGGCAGGAGTGAGCACTTCGCCGTCGTCGGTAACCCATTGATTGCCCTTCCACTGGCCGACACAAAAAGTGGCCGAACGATCAGCCAGCACGCAACCGGTCTCCATTGAGATAACCGTGCAATGCTGTTGCGACACTAGCTTCTCTTCACCGTTTTCGTCCGACAACATGCCGAAAATCACAGGGTCGAGCAGCAAGGTTTTCTTGTCAGGACTGAGCATATTGGAGTGCCCATCGGCGCCAATATCGGCGCCAAAGAGCGGGAAGGTTTTGCCATTGGCGGCGAACCATGCAGTCGCCGAATCCACACCGGGCATCGTCCATTCTGTAGCCCGAAACGACACCGTGTGCCCGCTGATACCAACTATTGACGGGTCCTCGGCAAACGCGCCCATAGCGCTGCACAGACTGCCGGTCATCAATACCCACTTAAGGCTGCCCATAGTCGATCCTTTTCACTGACGGACTTTCCGACTGTAACTGCCTCTTCGTCACGCCATAAGCCTTGATCAGCTCTTCCCAGGAACCCTTCGAACCAAATGAGCGCTGATTGTTATCGAAGCTGTATTGCTCCAATCGCCCCGCTGTCGAGTAATACCCGCGCCATTCAGGACAGGCACCACAACCGCCATAACCGCCTATCGAAACAAGGCTACCCTTGGTGCCTTTCACACAATCCATCGCCACGACAACGTTACTCAGCATCTTTGCTTTCTTACCGTCAGACGTGAGCTGTAAAACCTTGTCGATGTTGCGGCGCAACACTTTGCCGCCAATGTTGATCGTCTGGTCGGAGCAGACCGGGATGAGGTGGGTTTCTGCGTCATCCACCGTCACGGATCGGCAAGACGACACCATCACCACTTCAACACCGCCACATTGCATGACATCGCGTTGGGTGTAGGCGTCCTTCGGAGCGGCGAAAGCTGGAAGCGAGAGCAACAGCGAAAGGCTGCTCGCAAGAAAATGGTTCATCCAATCATCCTTAATCAAACAACGGCGATCACAAATCCTTGAACGTCAGCAGCCGGAACTCGTTGTTCACAAACTCGAAGTAGCGGGTTCTGAAGCGGCTTTCCAGCTCATTACCCTGCGCGTCCTCTTCCGTATCGGCCGCAATGCCGGAAACAATGAGCAGACGGCTATCAGGCCGGTTTGACAGACTTAACGCATTGCCGTCGTATGCGTTCGGCAGTCCGCCGACAACCTCCCCCGTGCGCGCATCCAGCACTTCGCCGCAAATGGCACTGCCACCACAACCGACTCGGTACAGGATGTAGTGGCCGGCAAAGTTGACCTTGCCTTTGAGTGCCTGTGCACGATCCATATCCATCATCGGGTTGCTGTGTTCTTGCGGCACCGGTTCATGATTGATGCCGGTAAACACTGGGGTGACGGTGTAATCCTTGAAGTCCGGGTCAGCGGCGAAAGCCACGGAGGTGGCAATGGCCAAGAGGCAACCGAGTAGAACTGAGCATCCTTTCACGCTGTAACTCCGTAACTGAAATCTATTCGGACTGACCTTCATAACGCTGTGTCTGTGGGTTGAACTGCCACAGATGTGGCCGGGTCATGGCTACATTTTTTTTGTAGCGAATCTGCCCGCGCTTATCCCTGATGTAGGAATAGATCTCGATGTCTTTGACGTCGCCGCCGTTCTTGGGCGGACCGTCCAGAACCTTGATCCCGGCAAAGTAATCACCACCGGTATGCTTCAAGTAACCACGGCACTGGATCAGGAAGGCGTACGTCATGTCGCCGGCCGAGCCGTGACTTGAATAGGAGAGGAAGATGAAGTCGTCTCGGCCATCGCCGTTGAGATCGCCTTGGTACACCACCTTGCCACGCTCTAGAGAAAATCCGTCATCGTAGAAGCCAGAATGTATGTCTTCGACACTTTCTCCACTGTCTTTCCATTGCGTAAGAAAAGTCTTGGTATCGCTTTTCTCGTTGCAGATATCCGACGCCATCGCTGCCATCGGCAACCAGCTCATGCATAACACCAGCAGTCGTTTCACTTCACATCCTTCGAATTCATCAATTCCAATTCCCCATCCCGATACAACACTTCGCACCCCACCCAGGCCAGATCCACCTGCGGCATCACCGCCGACGGTTTGCGCAATTCCCGCAACAACGTCGAACCATGCGACAACCGCCCGCCCATCCGCGCAATCACCGCCCGCGCTGACTGATAGTGCGCGTGGCGCCCCGGATCGAGGGTGTCTTCCAACAAGATGTCTTCGCCAAGGATGCCCCGCACCTGCCCCGGGTAAATCATGAATCCGGTGGCTTGTTCGGCACCTTCGCGGCCGTCCTGCCAGAAGCTGCCGTCGCGCGTGCGGATGTCCGGGTGCGGCGCAAACCAGTGTTCGCGATCCGCCAGTGGCATGGCGTGATGCAGGCGGAAGAAGATGCGCATCAGGTTGTCGCGATACCACTCGCGCACTTGCAGGTAGTAACCACGCAGGCCCGGCAGGCCGGTCGAATGAGCGAGGCGGATCAGCCCTGACCATTGCGGGAACGCCTGTAATGGCAACGCGCTCGACGCGGGTCGAGGTGTGGCCGGATCGGTCTCCCACGGCAGCCGATGAGGGCTGTTTTCCAGGTTGTCGTAAGCGGTGGGCGGTCGGCCCAGCCAGTCCCCGCCGCTGCTGGCCAGCGTCGTGGCGATGCACAGATTGCCCTGCACCACGAACACATAGAACCGGGTGAACCAGTCGGCCAGTTGCTGACCGTCAGCACCTTGGGCGACGAGGTCGGCCAGCTCTTTGTCGAAGCGCTGCAAGCCGTGCTCAAAGCTCAGCAAATGCCCGCGAGCGATTCGCTGCATGCGCAAAAACAACGGCAGCGACCACAACATCCGCAGCGGTCGCCACGGCAGATGCGGAGTCGCGCCGCCGACTTCACCGGCGTAGTTGCTGGCGCTGATGCCCCAGTCGGCCAACCGTGCGAGAAACAGGTCGTTGTTGATGTAAGACGCACCGCCAAACACGGCCGTGAACGGCTCGTTGTCCTGCAACACCCGCGCATCCCAACGGGCCATGATCGCCGGAATGCTCGCGGCGGCCCGGCGCTGGGCGTACTCCACCAGCACACTGGGTTGCGGCGGCAGGATCTCGGCGATGTTGGCGGCCGTCAGGTGGCGGCGCCAGCCGTAGTCGCTGATCGGCCGGTATTGCAGCAGCCACAGTTGCGTACCGTCCCAGGCCCATTCGACATCGCCCGGCACATAGTGGAACACCCGCAAGGCATCCTGGAGAAAGCACCACAGCACGTCTTCGGTCAAACCATGGGTTGCCGTAAACGTGCCACTGCGCCAGGCATCGCCGAGCCGCGAAAGCGTCGCTCGTTCCGGGCTGATCTGACCATCGGCAAGGGATTCGAGATGGCCTTCAACCCACTCGAGCTCCACCGACAGATGACGCACAAACGCGATGCCGGACACCTGCGGCGTGATGAAGCGCTGCACCACCACTTCCTCGACACCTTCGGCAGTCAGCTCGGCGATGCGCGCCGGCACGTTGGCGGCCGGCTCGCGCAGGTAGGTCGTGCTCAAACCGGCATTCGCCGAGTCGGCCTGATCTTCGCCATAACTGGAGGAACGCACCGCCCAGACCGCCTGTGGTTGGCTGGCGAGAAAGGTCGGTAGTCGCGGATCGTTGCAATCGTTGAGGGTCAGCGCCGCCGGCACCGGTTGCCGGGCCAGTTCCGCCAGACGCAAACGCCCGCCCTTGGTGTGCGCGACGAAGCCGCGTTCGCCCGACTCCAGCCACTGCGCAAACTGCGCGGGCGCGTCGATCCACGGGTAATGACCCCAACCGGGTTTGAGGCTGATGGTCAGGTCTGCGCGCGCAAGAATCGCCGACCATGCCGCCGCTTGTTCGATACCGAGCACCTTGTCCTGATCGCCCCAGACCAACTCGACCGGATCGTTGATCCACTCCAGCAATGGCAGCGCGGTGTCGGCACGGATCAGATCCCAGTGCGGCTCAAACGCACGGCAGCGCGCATAACCGGCGCCCATGCGCTGATACTGCGCGGGCGTCCAGGTCTGGTTGGAGAACTTGCGCGCGAACAGCGTGGGTTTGTTCGACAGCAGCCAATGAATGGACTTGCGGATCGGCAGCGGTGACATCAACGCCGGCAATCGGCGCTGCCACAAAAAGGCGCCCACCGGCGCCAACAGAACACTACGAGAAAAGTGCCCGGGCCGACGTTGCAGCGCGTGCAGCACCAGCAACGCGTTGACCCCGACGGCCATGATCGCGCTGCCCTTTTGCGTCATCGCCAACAAGCTCTGCGCATAAGCCGCCAGATCCTCGCAGGGCGGCTGTGGGTTGGCGCCGAAGCCCGGCAGCTCCAGCGGCACCACGTCGTAACGCTGAAAATGCGGCAGCGCGTCATCCCACCAATCGGCGGCGCTGCCGTTGCCGGCCAGCAGGTACATCAGAGGCTTGTTCATGGGCGATTCTCAGGCCAGATCGCGCAGCGCGGCGTCGAGGGTCGGATAGCGAAACGTGTAACCCGCCTCGCTCAAACGCCGCGGCACCACACGCTGACCGTCGAAAAACAGCTGAGCCATTTCCCCGGCCAACGCACGCACCGGCGCTGCAGGAATGTGGAACCACACCGGACGCTTGAGGACTTTGCCGACGTTCTCGGCGAACGCTGCCTGACTGACGGTTTCAGGCGCGACCATGTTGTAGGTGCCGCGCAAATTTTCATCGTGGAAGGATCGAGCGATCACCTGAATCACATCGTCGCGATGCACCCAGCTCATGATCTGCTGACCGTCGCCCATCCGCCCGCCGAAGCCCAAGCGGAACGGAATCAGCAACGGCAGCAGCGCACCGCCCGGACCAAACACCACGCCGAGGCGCAGCACCACCTGACGCACGCCAAACTGCGTGGCGGGTTGCGCCGAAGCCTCCCAACGCGCACAGAGTTCGGCCATGAAACCGTCACCCTTGCTGGCCTGTTCATCGAGGCTTTCGCTGGCATCACGCGCGCCGTAGAAACCGATGGCCGAGGCCTGAATCCACAACGCCGGTTTATGGCTCGTGTGCTTCAACCAGGTCATCAAGGCTTCGGTGGTATCGACCCGACTGGCGAGCAATTGCGCCTGCCGCTCGGGGCTCCAGCGTGGACCGGCGACCGGTGCGCCGGCGAGGTTGATCACCACGTCGAATGGTTCGTCGCGGTCGAGTTCGCTCAACGACCGCACACAGCGGACGCGACCGTCGAACAGGTTCGCCGCTTTCAACGGATCACGCGCTAACACGCTGACCGTGTGGCCGGCGTCGAGTAACTGATTGACCACGGCTTCACCGATAAACCCGGTGCCACCAGTGATCAGCACGCGCTTGTAGGCGCCGCCGACAAAGGGGTTGGACTTGCTCACGGTCCTTTCTGGCGAGGATTTCCGACGATCATGGCGCAGCAACCAGACCAGCGGCGGCAACAGCACCAGCAGCGCAAAACCGTCGAGCCACAGATGCGACCAGACCTGTTTTTGCGCTGAAAGCCACATGTCCTGCGGCGCCCATAACAGCACGCCCGCCATCAACCATCCCCAAATTGCGGGAGCTTTAAGGCGGTTGCCGAGGTGCACCAACGCGAGCATGTACAGCGAATAGCTTTGCAGCGTCGCTCCGAACAGTGCGAGCCACCAGACCTGCTGTTCGTGGCCGGCGGCGGGAACCGCATCGGCGCCCCAGAATGCGAGTTCGAGGGTGTGCAAATAGCCGTCGATCAATCCGGAATGACCGGCCCAGGTCAGCGTGAGACCGGCGAGCACATGCACAATTGCCGCGGCATACAGCCACAGCACCATCGCGGGGCGAAGAGAGAAAGAGGGGGCTGGCATTCCGTGTCCTGAGCGCGTTCCTTGAGGGCGGGGAGTTTAAAGGAAAATGGGGGTTGTCAGATGCACAAGCGTTAAGCGTTTTAATGCGACGGGTTCAAGATCAGCGCGTGCGAAAGCGCATCAAACATGCCCCACGAACTTCAAATGCAGTGACTGGCTTTGATCGGCTGTGTGCCTTGCGAGCTCAAAAGCTTCAAGTGCTCCTTCGCCCGGGGGTCACCTTTGTCAGCAGCCATTTGGTAGCAAGCCAATGCGCGGGACACATCTTTTGTGCCCAGTCTTCCATCCTCGAATGTAGAAGCCAGATAATTCATCGCTTCGGTCGAATCCATCTTTACCGCCCGAATGATCTGCTCTTCCGCTTGCGCGGGATGAAGGCAAGGGCCGCCATAGTCTGTGGAATTTCCTAAGCAAAAAAACGTGGCATAGGCCAACGCGCCACTCGGTATTTTCGAAGCCGCTTTGAACAGCGCTTCAACCCTCGGGGTTTCCAACTGAGACGCCATTTGCGAAAGGCTAAGGCTTGCCGCCGACAGGCTCGCCTGTGCATCCCCTGACTCTGCGGCACACAAGTAATTTTCCAAGGACGCTTCGATCAACTCCACTGTCAGTCGGTACTGCTCAAGAAACCCTAACCCACCTAACGCTTCAGCACGTTGATAACAGAATTGCTCGGCACGGCTCATTTCTGGGTGATTTGTTGCCACCAGATACTGTTCGCTGACGGACCAATCCTCAATTCCCTCCAGCACCCAACATGCCTGACGAGAGAAATTGAAGATTTTTACATTGCTGTTGCCCGCCCGCTTATCGACCACGTTGACGTGACTGTCATCGACCTCTTCAATCTCGACTCCAGGTGTCTTGCCGGGTGTGATGGCAGCCATCAGCGGGTAGGTGAAGGAAGCTCCGTTGACGCCCGAGGTCAAAGGCTCAAAGGTACTACGGTCCTTGCCGGCAACCGGCTTCAACACAAGCGACTTGACCGTCAACGCAGTGAAACGGCGCTGTGATTCGCTGTTGGCAGAAAACGTTGTCAGGAACGCAGAGAATTCCTCCGAAGGACAAGTGCCGCTGGCCGGCGCCGTCGAAGTGCTCTCGTCGGATGCAAGAGCAGGGACGATCTTGTCCAGATACGCCGAGCGCTCGCGGCTCATTCTCGCGATGCACGAGTTAACGGCGACCACATGCGCCGGCATCCCCGTTTCGATCTCGAATGCCTCCAAAGGGCAGTTCGCATCGCGCAACTTCAACCACGCTCGCTGCGACTCTTTAACCTTCGCAGCGTACTCCGCACCCAACGCCGGATCTGTTCGATAGTCAGACTCAAGCCGCGCCATCAATTGCTTGTAGCTGAGGTTCAACTGCGTATCGGCAGCCTTCTTCGACGCCTCCGAGCAGGGCACCATTTCCAGGCTTGAGGTGACATGGCTGCAGTCATCCTGCGCGTACACCGTTGAAACAGGCAGCAGCACGGCCAGCAGGGTAAAAACAAAACGTTTCACTGTGTTCTTCCTTGAGTCATTCAAGCTTTGCGTTTGGCGAACCGAGTGACGCATTGCTTGGCTATGTTCATTTCCCAATAGGTGCTGAGCAACGCTTTACGCTTTTTGTCGACGCGCAAATTAACGAAACCATCGCCACAGTCCGGCTGTAATTCTTCGAACGTGCCGGTTTTGACTTGGTAAATGAACACCCGGTAGTAGTCGTAAGTGCCCATTCCGTCATCAAGCTGCCAGATCGCGAAATCCTTTACTCCGTCAAAATTGAAATCATCGACCTGCACATGGAGTTCGTTTTCAGCTTGAAAATCGATTGTCCGCGACTCGTTATTCGTTTCGCCTTTAATCGCGATGTTCAGCGTGGAGCCTTCGAGAACCAGTGTTGCTTCGACGTCTTTGGTTGGGCTGAACGTAGTGGTTTCGGCTAACACCGGCATCGTCCACAGCAGGCCGAGCAATGATGCTGCTAGAGTTTTTGATCTCAGGTGCGCGCCCTACTCCCACTTGCATCCGGACTCCAAAGAGGAATCGACGCTGGTGTTATTTCCAAAATAGTAAACCTTGCCGTTGGACTTCTTCGTGTACGTCATCGAGACGACCTGCGTTCCTTGAGTCACGAGCTCGTAGGTCCCTGAGACCTTGCCGCTGATGACTTCAGACCAGCTTCTGGTGCTCTGCCAAGGGGCATCGGCGCCGAGCATTTCGTTCTGGGTATCCGTCAACACAATGGAAATTGGCTCACTGGACTTGGCGTACTTTACGAACCCGCCTGACCATTTGCTGGAGACGTCGTAAAAGGTATGGAATTCGAACTTCACCGGACTGGTTTCAGATAGTTCGAAGCAGAGTGATTCGCTGGTGACTGCGCTGTGGGCGGCGAAAGGAAATAACGCCAAAAAACCAAAACATGACCTTTTCATAGTTATGAAAAACCCGTTAACCACAGACGCCCCCTCAAGCAGCCAATATAATGCCGCCACCAACTTACCGACAGATTTATTCAAAAAAGGAACAGATCTATTCAAATAGCATAAATAACCTCCCTTTTCACTCCAACAAATAAATCCGCCCGCCATTTCAGCCAAATTGATAAATCTGAAAATATAGCCACACAGGAAAACAGCTAGTAAATTGGAATCTGAAATCGCATCCTCGCCATGCATCGGTCCACATCTTCGCCAAACAGCTTAGAAGTCATAGCACAATTTCCATCTGCGTATTCTTTCCAAGCTGAACCAAAATTTTCGCTTCCACCAACAAACTCAATAGCTTTTGGGTAGTTCATAGATGTAGCTTTTTCGTTCACTAACGACACTGCCTTGTAAAAGCCATCGCCTATAACGCCAGTACGAAGATAAATGAGCTCACTCACCCGAAAACTAGTGAACTGCTTTACACATGAAAGCTTTTCGATAGGCGACTCTTCACCTTCGTCACCATCATCTCTGCAATAACTATCTTTTAATTTAATCCATTTCTTCTGCGCAGATATCAGCTCTGCTTTTGTCGACGCATCCAGATCAATTGACAGCGCCTTGTATTGCTCATTAAGCACCTTATCAATTTTTTCAAATGATTTCTGTGAGCAGTTGATAATATCAGGGGCCGCCAAGGTGGCAGAGCTACAACTGACGTCCGCCGATGCACCGCCTATAGATATCCAAACAACTGATAACGCAATCAGTGACTTGCTAATTACTTCCAGCAGTTGCATTTTAATGCCTCCTCAAAAAATACCGCTTCCTTTTCACGTCTTGTCGCCACCCCAGCCGTGCTGGGATCGTTTTCCCACAAGCGCTTCATACTGCGAAGACGTGAAGGTATCAGTTCGGGTTGATCGTTATCAAAATCTTCTTTTATTTGCTTCATCTCTAAGCGCTTCTGAGCTTTAGCCGGGGTATTACCGGTTAACGCGTTGCCTCGGTTCACAACAAGAGAAAGCAATACACCTTGACAATCCGGATGTAGATTGACAGCCTTGGGATATACATCAACAACTTGTTGTGCATATCTCTTCTTCATAATCACGGCCAACTTAAGAGCGTTATCTTTGCTTATAGATATTGAGCTGACATTATGAACATAGTCTCTTGCATCTTGACCTTTTTTGCCTAACGCCCCTTTCAAGCTTTCGATTTCCTGAGGCGTATAAAGGTCTTTAAGCTCCGCATCGACCCTGGCGGCAGTCTGCTGCCCCAAGTCATAGCCATAGCCAATTGTTATGCCGCTATTATTATCAGGAAGCGCATACGGATGTTCTCTATACGCTTCAATTGCCAATAAAAACTCAAACAGCTTTTTGGAAACGACATAAGGACCGACAGTTGTGTCCAGAGTATAAACTTCCGCCTTACACTTTTCAGGACAGCCCGATAAGAACCCCCCCAACAACCCTAGGGGATGGATATGCTGGACGTTAGCATCACCAGTTATTCCGAATTTTCCGACTAGCTTATCCCACCAACCGAGTCGCTCGATTCGAAGTTTCTCTTCCACCCATTGTTTATGCGGATCGGCGTCACTATGCCCCATCAACTCATCTAGGGCGCTCCATTTCTCCCCCTTGTACTGCCACTCACTTTCGTAACGTGTAACCATCTGAGATATCGGCTGCGAGAACCAAGGTTTCTCTAACGCTTCCCTTATCTCCGAAGGCGTAAGTTTATTATCACCATTTTTATCCAGCATCTTGAACAGATGCTGCTTGGCAGGGCCGTCATTGGCAGCTCCCACGTTAGGCGTATAACTTGCCTTCTCCTCCTCAGTCAGGTTTTCTTGAGCATGGAGAGAGGCAGCCAGATGATCCACGTTGCTGACGGTCTCCTCAATAAAACGGAATCCCTCCCACTCAAAGGGCGAATGACGAGACAACGTCACGTCCGGCTCCGAAAACCATCCGCCAATTTCATTGCCATTTTCGTCACCAAGAAGACCATCCAGGCGCCACCAAAGCGTATAACTTGTCGTTCCGCCCATTACGACAGGAACCTTGATTTTTCTGTCCGCCGGCAATGCTTCCAGTACCCCGACCGGGACCATGAAATCGTACCCAACTTTTTTATGGGGATCAGTCACCCTAGGCGGATTACTCGCACTCATGCCTTCAACATGAGTGATTAATAGACTGTCTTTTGGAATTTTAAGCAGAGTTTTCTCGGCTTTTGGCAGACCTGATGCCCTCTGTTTACTTAGCTCAGTAAAAGCCTTGACGTCCTCGCAACTAAAAACCTCCAAGTGCAGAAGATTTCTTGGAGCAGAGTCTGAGTAGCTCTGATATTTGCCGACGTGCCCCACCAAACTCCCTGCTTTTATGAAAACAGGAGTAGCCAACACGTGGACAGCGTCTTTTTCGGCTGGCTCGCTCTTGGTTTCAAGCAGGCCCTCCCAAACGTAGCCAAGAACCTCCGCTGCTGCCAACGGAGGTACAGCGTTTCCTCCCAAAATTTCCAATAGCTTTTGGTATTTACCGCGCGTCCCATCACTGCCAATTTTCACCTGAGTTCCAATCGGCAAAATAGCGGTCGTCGTACTGGATTGGTTAGGAGAAGCGTGTACCGCCAGCCCTTTTTTAGGGGGAGTCATCGGATCTTTTGCTGCAGTGCCCACCTTATAGCTATTTGGTGTGGCCCCTGCAGTCAACTCTCGCTTAAACACCCAGCCGTTCCCAGCGGGGAGGTTGGCATCCGGAGGCGTAACACTAACCACTTTGAGCCAACCGTTTTCTTCTTCAGCAGTTTCGACAACTGTGCCGCGAGGCAAAACAGTCAACACCGTGCTATATCCCGGTTTTCCGCGCCTTTCCTGTCGAACTCTCAAGCCTAGAATTTCATCCTTTGCCGTAGCCATCACCTGCCATGTGCCACCACTCCAAAATGAAGGCCGACCCAATGCAGGAGTTTTTTCATACGTGTCCCAATGCAGGAGGTGCATGTAAAGACTAAAGAAAGTCAGACTAGGCCCCGGAGTTACTGCAGCTGGTGTTCCCCCAGCCGCAGGGGCGGGTGCAGGAGGAACAGGCGTCTCTAAACGATGTTTAACGAGTACAAAACCCGTTGAATACACCGCCCCATTGGTATCAAAAGCTGACTTTGGATAAGTACTATCAATACGATAAGCGACAACTTCCCCGTCCGCGATGCACCTGACTTCCGCCAAATCCTGCACCAAACCAGATGCCTCATCGAAATGTACCCCTCCGTGCCAGAGGCCATTCGCCCCCAACGGGTAGTAACCATCTTTCGCCTTGGCTAACGCCTTATAAAACTGCTGCGGATCCGTAGCTTCTGCAGCTCCCACCTTCAATGGATACGACCATTTTTCTACTTTCTTGCTGGTTGTCTCTGTCATTACCAATTACCTGAATTCTGATCCCTGGTGGCTTGGATTGCCGTCGATGTATTACCCAGAAAAATTGAGCATGCGTTTTGGCTTGCGTTTGACCTGTTCTTCAGGCGCATTCAACAACGCCTGATCCATCAAACTCCCCGCCTTATCCTTATCCGCCGCCCCCGGCAGCACCGGCGGTTTGATCCCGATCCCGGTGCCACTCCCCGCCGACCCGCCAGCATTAATCTTCACCACCGGCCCAACCACCGTCACACCACCACCATCGAGCTTGATGAAACTGCCGCCGCCGAGAATCGTCAGCTCAGTCCCCGCCTCAATGACAATCTTGTCCCCAGCCTTGATGTGAATCTCTTTCCCGGCACTGGTCAGTTGCGCAGTCCCAAGCTTCACATGCTGGCTCTCGCCAATGGTCAGGTGGTCATCCATCCGTGCTTCGATCTTGCGGTCGCTTATGGTGGTGCGGTGTTCTTCGGCCTTCAGCTCGGTGTAGGTGTTCTTCACCACGGTGTCGTGGCGTTCATTGCCGACCCGAATCTTCTGATCGTGCTCAACGTTTTCATCCCAGTCGCGCTGGGCGTGGATGAAGATTTGTTCGGCGCCTTTTTTGTCTTCGATGCGCAGTTCGTTGTAGCCACCGCCGCCCGGGGAGCTGAGGGTTTTGAAGACGCTGCGGGTTT
>NZ_BQHR01000036.1 GCF_021601625.1 Pseudomonas paraglycinae
GGGGCTGACTGACGAAACATGGTTTCAGCCAGACACCAGACACAAAAAGCCGCACAACCCAAAAGTCATGCGGCTTTGTTTTATCAACCAATCAAGTGTCTTGCTTGTCGCTCAGCACCTTGCCAGTCGTTGCATCGAAGTCCACATCAAACTCCTTGCCATCAGCAGTACGCAACTCAACTTCATACTCATAACCATTGAAGTGGTTATCCAGGTCAGTGTCAGTAATGGTCGCACCCGGATGCAGTTTCAGCGCTTCTGCGTTCATCGATTCCAGCGACTTGATCTTGCCGGACTTGACCAGTTCAGGGATCTGGTCAACGCGAACGTCAGCCTGGGCCAGGCCAGCGGTGAGGGTCAGGGCGGCAGCGGTAAACAGGGCAGTCAAAGTTTTCATCGGTTATTCCTTTGGGTGATTCGTTTAAGTGAGTTCAGGTTAATCGCCGCAACTTAACTCACCCTTAAAACGCAGCGGGCAGGCCGGACTCCCCGAGGGAGCGAGCCTGCTCGCGATACTGACGCCCTGATTTACAAATCAGAAACCGTTGTTCTTCAACACCTGATCCACACTGGCGGCGGCCGGGCGTTTGTAGAACTTCAGCAGTTCGCTGGCGCGGTTGGTAAAGATGCCGTCAACGCCAGCGGCCATGACTTTCTCGAAGTCCACCGGTTCATCCACGGTGTAGACGTGGACCAGCAGACCCTTGTCGTGGGTGTATTTGTTCATCCATGGCTGCACCAGATCCGAATAGCTCTGATCGCCGCCGTGGGTCAGCTTCGCCGAAGGGCCGGTGCCGATGGCGCCCTGTGCCTTGGCGTAGTCGATCCACTGCTTGAATTCGGCTTCGGATTTCGGCTCCTGCTTGCCGTAGAACGCGTTCTTGTCCTTCTCGCCGGATTCGGCAAAGGTCACTTTGGATTTCGGCTCGATGCTGCCTTCGCCGACCCACAGCAACAGGATCTTCGGCACCTGCGGCATTTCCTTTTGCAGCATTTCCAGGCTGCTCTTCTCGAAGGTTTGCAGGATCACCTTGCCGTTGCTTTCGCCGACGCTGGCGGCGTTTTTAGCCGGTTTGGCGCCGGCCGGAACCAGCCAGCCACGAGCCTGGAGTTTTTCCTTCAGGTCATGTTCGATCCCCGGGAACAGCTTCGGCTCCTTGGTTTCGATGTACAGGCCCGGCTTGTGCTTCGGATTGGCCTGGGCGATGTCGATGATTTCGTCGAGGGTCAGAATCTTCAGACCGACATAGGACGGACGCGCGCGATCCGGGTACTTGGCGTTGTACCAGCTGCCGGCGTCGAGGGTTTTCAGTTCGGCCATGGTGAAGGCGTTGGCCGGGCTGTCCTTGCGCTCCGGGAACTTGGAGGCGACGTCGGTGGTGCGCTGCAGATTGTCGTCGTGCAGGGCGAACAGCACGCCGTCCTTGCTGCGCTGCAGGTCCATTTCCAGGTAATCGGCACCCAGATCGCGCGCCAGTTTGTAGGAGGCGGCGGTGGATTCCGGGGCATCGAAGGACGCGCCACGGTGGGCGATCACCGCCGGGTGCGGAATGCCCTCGGAGGCAGCGAGCGCAACCGGGTTTGGCTGGCTGGCGGCGTGGGCCTGGCCGAGGCCGAGCATCAGGCTCAGCAGCAGTGCGCTTTTGGTGAAGGTGGCGGGCATGTCGAGGTCCTTTCGCAGGTATTTTCGAAGATGTCCCTTTTAGCAACTCAAACGAAAACGTGCTATCGCAAGACCGACATAAACGTACTGAAAGCGAAAATTTGCGCACTTTTGTGCGTTCGTTTGCAGTACGCTTGGCCACGGCAACCGCCCCGGCAGAGGGCGCGCCTCAATGCCCTGCGTGTAAACCTTCGATCACTCTTGTGAGGTTTACCATGCGCATCACATCGCAACTCATCTGCCAGGCCGCCGACGACCTCAAGGGCTTCGTCGGCCTCAACCGCAAGACCGGACAGTACATCGTGCGCTTCAGTGAGGACTCGTTCGGCATGGACGTGGCCGATGACGGCATCATTCCGTGCAGCGAATTCGTCTGGGCACCGACCACCGAACAGACCATGACCCTCAAGCGCGAACTGATCCAGTTGCTGCTGGACCAGAATATTGATGACCGGATCAACATCACCGAGCCGTTGCGGGTTTACATGAGTAAACGCGAAGTGCCGGAGATTGAGGCGGTGCGTTGTCTGGTGAAGGGCTGAGGTTCTGCAGCGACTGTTCCGGCCTCTTCGTCGGAACGCCGCCCGGGGCAAGCCCGCGAAAGGGCCAGTGAGTACACCTCAATACTCACTGGCCGAACCGATACTCCCGCTCCACCCGACACACCCGCGTCTGAAACGCCGAATACCACTCAGCCCGCCCGCGCGCCTGAATCACCCGGTGCTCCGGATGCTCGCGCCAGGCCAGAATCGCCGCCTCACTCTCCCAGTACGAAACCGTAATCCCCACCCCGTCTGCCCCCCGGATCGAATCGATGCCGAGAAACCCCGGTTGCTCGGCGACCAACTGCATCATGCGCTCGGACGCTTCGGCATAGCCGTTGTCGCCCCCGGTACGGGTCGAAGTGAAGATTACGGCGAAACACTCAGTGTCCGGTTTCATCGACATTGCTCCGAGCAGGCTTCAACAAATGCCCGCACCAGTGGTGGCAATTGCCCCTTGAGCGCTGCGCGTTCCGGCTGGAACAGCGTGGCGACAAAGAACACATGGTTTTGCAGTTCGATGGCGCGCAGATCGCCTGCCGAATCGTGACCAACAGCGTGTAATTCATGGGTCAGCAACTCCCGTTCGAACTGCGGATTCACACCGTAGCGGCAGCGATAGCCTTCACGAATCTCCGACGTTTCGTACGCGCTGGCAATCAACGAACCGGGCACCAGATGAATGCTGTCCACCGCTTCCACCAGCGAGCAGGTCAGCGGTGTGAGCACTGCGCGGCTCGAGTCAGGCGAGGTTTCGCCATGTTCGGCGTCGGCCCAGCCCAGCACGTGGCGGGAAAACTCCAGCACCGCATGCTGAAAACCGCCGCAGGTGCCGAGGAAAGGGCGCTGCTGCTCGCGGGCAAAGCGGATGGCTCGCAGGGCACCGTCTTCGCTTTTGTAGGGGCTGGCCGGGACACACCAGAAGCCGTCGAATTGTTCCAGCGGCGTCTCGGGCAGGATTCGGTCGGTGGCCAACCATTCGAATTCGACCGGATGGCGAAGGTGTTCCGCCGCCAGTCCGAGGGCAACCGGGATGGCCTGGTGGGCGGTGACTTGCGGATCGAAATCACCGATCAGGGCGATGCGCAGGGCTCTGGATTCCATGAGTACTCGCTGTGCTTGTTGAGGAATGAACCTCACTATAGATTGGCGTTCACGCACTCTAAATTGGCGTTTGCCCAAGTGATCAATGCAGCCACGCAATATCAACTCGACTTCCCGGATCTGGCCCTGATCCTCGCTTTAGTACGCGGCGGCTCTCTGGCCCGGGCCGCGCAGCTGTTGAGGGTTGATGTGTCGACGGTGTTTCGCGCCGTGCGCCGACTGGAAGCGTCACTCGGTCAGCAACTGTTCGAAAAAAGCCGCGCCGGTTACCTGCCCACCAGCCTCGCGCAAACCCTGGCCGAGCAGGCCGAACGCGCCGAGCAGGCACTCGAAGCTGCGCGTATTGGTGTGGAGCAGGGCGGCGAAGTAGTCAGCGGCACGGTGCGCCTGACCTGTACCGACTCGGTGTTGCAAGGTCTGCTGCTGCCGGCGCTGGCGCAGTTCATGCCGAACTACCCGGCGCTGACCATCGAGCTGAGCACTTCCAACGATTTCGCCAACCTCAGCCGCCGCGATGCCGACATCGCCCTGCGCCTGACACGTACACCGCCGGAGCATCTGGTCGGACGGGAGCTGGCGAAGATTTCCTACCGGGTCTGTGCCAGCCAGCGTTATCTACAAAATGTTGAAGCGGCCGATCTGGCGGCGCTGACCTGGATCGCCCCGGACGACTTTCTGCCCGATCACCCGACCGTCGCCTGGCGCCGCCAGCAGTTGCCTGGCGTGACGCCGGGCTATCGCTGCAACAGCATGCTGTCGGTGACGGAGCTGGTGCGCGCCGGGCTTGGCGTGGCGGCGTTGCCGGACTTTCTGATAAACGAAGGGCTGCAGGCCCTGAGCGAACCCTTGCACGGTTACGACACCGCGCTGTGGCTGCTGACCCGCCCGGACTGCCGCGCGTTGCGCTCGGTGGTCTCGCTGTTCGACGAACTGGGGCGGGCGCTGCGATTGCCGTGATCGTGTTTAACCCGGCGCCCGGTCATTGGCGAACATGCTCACAGCTTCCACTGCTTCACTGGCGCCGTCGCGGATCTGCAAAATCACCGTGCCGGCCTGATCCGCCAACTCAACACCTTGCGCTGCTCGCCCTCGGGTGCCATCCATGCTTTTGATAGCTTGACGGGTTTCCGACTGGATCAGACCGATCATGTTGGAAATTTCCGCTGTCGACCCGCTGGTGCGCGCTGCCAGTTGCCGCACTTCATCGGCCACCACGGCGAAGCCGCGACCTTGCTCACCCGCTCGGGCGGCTTCGATGGCGGCGTTCAGGGCCAGCAGATTGGTCTGATCGGCAATCGCGCGGATGGTGTTGACGATGGCGGTGATTTGCTCGGAGCGTTCGCCGAGCTGCGCGATCAAGGTTGAAGACTCGGCGATGTCGTCGGCAATTTCGCGCATTTCACTGGCTGCTTGCTGAATGACTTGAGTGCCTTGTTCGGCGACTTTTCGGGTGGCGACGGAGATGTGATAAGCGGCGCTGGCGCTGCGTGCATCCTGCTCGTGCTGCTCGACGCGGGCGGTGACGTCCGAGGCGAACTTCACCACTTTGCACAAGCGGCCGGCAGCGTCATAGACCGGGTTGTAGTTGGCTTCAAGCCACACGGTCTCCCCGCGTTTGTCGACGCGTTCGAACTGGCCCTGAAACAGTTCGCCCTGATTCAGCCGGCGCCAGAAATCCTGGTAGGCGCTGCTGTTGACCAGTTGTGCGGGGCAGAACAAGCGGTGATGTTTGCCTTTGAGTTCGGCGAGGGTGTAACCCATGCGCGTCAGAAAATTCTGATTGGCGGTGAGGATATTGCCGTCGAGATCGAATTCGATCACCGCCATGGCGCGGTCGATCGCCTGCAATTTCGCATTGGCTTCGCTTTCCTGCTGCACTTTGGCAGTGACATCCATGGCGTACTTGACCACTTTCACCACGCGGCCCGAGTCATCCTTGATCGGGTTATAGCTGGCTTCGAGCCAGATTGGTCGGCCCTGGCTGTCAATACGTTCAAAGGTGCCGGACTGGAACTGGCCGCTTTTCAATCGCGACCACAACTCGCTGTACTGATTGCCACGGGCAAACTCGGGAGAACAGAAATGGCGATGGGGCTGGCCGACTACCTGTTCACGGGTGTAACCCATGGTTTTCAGGAAGTTGTCGTTGGCGCGCAGAACGACACCGTCGACATCGAATTCGATCACTGCCATGGAGCGGTTGATCGCCTCCAGCAGGCCGGCTTGTTGGTTGATGGTGTTTTGGAGATCGACGAGGGCAGTCTTGTGGCGGTTGAAAATCATGTTCATGGCACTCTGGAAATAGGACTGAAGGTGGGGTCCCTGTTTCCGCGTCAGCCAGCCAGATATCTCGATGGCTGGAAGCAGTGTGCCAGCATCCCGGCTGGCGGATTAACTTATACAAAACTTTATAAACTTGTACAAGAAATCGATTTTTCTCAATTTTGTACAAGTTTTTTCAGGCGGGTGATCGGCTCAACGCTACGCTGATTGTGTTACGTCCCGTGTGCTTGGCCGTGTACAGCGCCTTGTCGGAATCTTCGAACCACTCAAGGGCATCGGCGTACGAGGTTTGATAGCGAGCAAGCCCGATACTCAGGCTGACTCGCAGCTCGGGGACGTGGGGATGGCGGTATCGATCCATTCCCTGACGCAGTTGCTTCATCAGCGCTTCGGCCTTGCTCAGGGGCAGGTTGGGCAGGATCACGCAGAATTCGTCGCCGCCGTAGCGTCCGGACAGCTCGCTTCCGTCGAGCACGAACTTCAGCTCGTGACTCAATTGCCGCAGCACCGCATCGCCGACGATGTGTCCGTAACTGTCGTTGATCGACTTGAAATGATCGATGTCGATCAGCGCCAGAATCGCTTGGGAATTGTGCTGCCGGCACTGCTGGAACTTGAGATGCAGCAGGTCTTTCCAGGCGCCGTGGTTGAGCAGGCCGGTCAGGCTGTCGGTGCGGCTCAGGGCGCTTAGAGTGCGTTTGTGTTCGGCGAGTTTGATCGCCAACCGGTAGCAAACCATTCCCAAAGCCAGCGGATAAAGCGTCAGCATCGGCAGGCAGGCCCAGACTTGAGTCTGCGTGGCCGTCAGAGTGAACTTGACCCCGAACATTGACCAGCCCAGCAGCACGCCGATCACCTGGGCGAGCGCGCCGAGCCAGAACAGGCGCACGCCACCGGCGGCCACGTTGTTCATGGTCATCATCGACAGAATGGTCACGGTGGTCAGTGGGTTGAACTGGAAACAGGCGGTCCAGAAACCGCCGAACACCGAGTCATAGAGCAGGTTGCGGCGTTCGGCGCGATAGGGAAAGGCCGAGCGGGTCGACCATTGATAGGCCACATGCGGCCAGAGAAAGCCGTTAAACAGCAACAAGGTCCAGAGCCAGGACGGCATGTTCAATGGATACACCGCGGTGCCCACGCTGAAGAAGCCGATGCCCAGCCCGATGGCTCGCGGCAGGTAAATGCGTCTGGCGAATGACAAGCCTTTGCCGCGTTGGTTTTCCATGGTGTTCTGCGCCAGATTCATTCTGAAACACTTTGCAGTGTAATTCTTCAGCGTGACCGTTCATCGGCCAATGGCAGGCATTGTCATTTATTCCAGCGGGAAAATTCAGTGTCCTTGTGAGCCATTTACTGTGGCGCAGGCCTGATCTAGAGCTGATAGCAGGCCAGGAACATGTCGATTGCAGAATCGACCACGGCATTTTGCATCGTGCTCTCGAGCGAGGGCTGGCCCAGGGAGATCTGCGGCCAGAAGGCAAAGGTTTTTAGCAGCCCCTGCACTTGATGGGCGGCGAACTCTGGATCGACCGGTTTCAATCGACCATCCGCCTGGGCGGCGCGAATCCACACCGTCACGCTTTCCTCACGTTCGCCCATACGCGCCACCATGTTCTGCGCGCGCTCCGGCGAATGGATCGCGGCCGCGATGGCGACACGGGCCAGATTCATGAAATTGTCGTCCGCCATCATTTGCAGTTTGGCAAACAGCATTTGGCGCAACTGCTCACGCAAAGGCAGATCGGGCTGATATGACACGGCTTGCTCGGTGCTGATCCGTGCCCACAACTGGTTGAGAATTTCGGCGAAAAGCTCTTCCTTGCTGGGGAAATGGTTGTACACCGTACGCTTTGATACCCCGGCCGTGGCCGCGATCTTGTCCATGCTGGTGACCTCAAACCCGTTGGTACGGAATTCGGCGATCGCGGCCTGGATGATGGCTTCTCGTTTACGGTCGGTGAGGCGCGTTGGAGCTGTCATAAATTGGATTCGGCAGGAAAAAGGAGAGAATTACACTCGGCAGTTTACTTGGCATCCGGTTTGATGCAACCTAGAAACTACACCGATCAGTGTAATGTTGCCTTAATCGGTGCACCCTAAAACCAGATGTCCGGCTGATGCGTGCGTGCCTTGGCCATTTATCGTCCCACCGTGGAAAGCCGTGAATTGCGCGGTTTTCCTGGAGTCTTTCAGTCATGGCCAAATCAATTTCTTCCGCGGTTAGTCCAGCACCTGAAGCTTCGCGCCAGGCCGAAGGGACTTTTCGTAACCACGCGCCGGTGCAGCGCGAAGGTTTGCGCAAGATGCTGCGCATCATGTGGAACATGATCTTCCATAAACCACGCAACACTCGGCCGGCGGCAGCCATCCCGGTGCAGCCACTGACCCGCGCCGACCTGATCGCCGCTCCCAACCTTAGTGTCTACCGCCTCGGCCACTCGACCTTGCTGCTGAAGCTGCAAGACAAGTTCTGGATCACCGACCCGGTGTTCGCCGAGCGTGCGTCGCCGGTGCAATGGGCCGGGCCGAAACGCTTCCATCAGCCGCCGATCAGCATCGATGAATTGCCGCCGATCGAAGCCGTGATCCTGTCGCACAACCACTACGACCACCTCGACTATGAAGCGGTGTTGAAACTGGCGGACAAGGTCAACGTGTTCCTGACTCCGCTGGGCGTCGGCGACACCCTTATCAAGTGGGGCATCGATGCCGACAAGATTCGCCAGTTCGACTGGTGGCAGGGCACCGAGGTTGCCGGCATCCGCTTCATCGCCACCCCGTCGCAGCACTTTTCCGGGCGCGGCCTGTTCGATGGCAACCAGACCCTGTGGGCATCCTGGGTCATCATCGACGGCGACAAACGCATCTTCTTCAGCGGCGACAGCGGCTACTTCGATGGCTTCAAACGCATCGGCGAACAGTACGGCCCGTTCGACCTGACCCTGATGGAGACTGGCGCCTACAACGTCGAATGGCCCCACGTGCACATGCAACCTGAGGAAACCCTGCAGGCCCACATCGATCTCAAGGGGCGCTGGCTGTTCCCGATCCACAACGGCACGTTCGACCTGGCGATGCATGCGTGGCATGAACCGTTCGACCGCATTCTTGCGCTGGCCTGGGAACGCAGTGTTTCCATCACCACGCCGCAAATGGGCGAGGCATTCAACTTGGCACAACCCCAACGCGGGAATGCGTGGTGGTTGGCGGTTGAAGGGGAGAGTGAGGCGGTGGTCCAAGGAGCCTGACTCACTGGTGCAGGTTCGCCTCCATCAGGCGAACCGAATCACTCCGCCATCGCATAATCCCCACGCACTGATTCGGCTGTTGAACCATTGCTTGTCGAACGCCCCGGCGCAAACCCCGGAAAGAACACCAACCCATGCGCCTCAAACCGATAGGTCAACGCCAGCCGCGCCGAATCCGCCACTTCCTGCTGCGCTTCGAACCGCTGAATGTCCTCTACTGAAACCTTGGCCTCCCGCGACAACTGTTCAATGCTCCAGCCCAACATCCCTCGGGCCTGGGCGCAATGGGTCGGGGTGAACTGGAAAAGGGCGATACGTTCGAGGATGAGGTTCATCGCTGAAGAGGCCATGGTGTGCTCCGGGCTCGAGAGTGCTGATGGAAAATGTACTGTGTTTTTGTACAGTTGTTTTCGGCCGGGATCAAACGCATTTTTTGATTTGCCCTAGTTCGCCGCCTCCAACCAGACGGACGGTGCCTGACCGAGGATGCGACGGAACATCGTCGAGAACGCCGCCGGGCTGTCATAGCCGAAATCCAGGGCAATCCGCGTCACCGCTTCACCCGCCGCCAGGCGTGCCAGCGCCAATACCACGCAGGCGCGCTGGCGCCATTGACTGAAACTCAGGCCGGTCTGCTGACGAAACAGTCTGTTGAAGGTGCGTAAGCTTACGTGCAGCTGATCGGCCCATTGCTGGGGTGATTGATGGGCATTCGGCTGATGCAGAAAGGTCTGACACAGCTCAAGCAGTCTTCCGTCAGAAGGCAGCGGGATATGCAACGGAAGTGGTGCACTGCACACCAATTCATGTAGCAACAAGTCGACCAGCACGCCGTCACGCCCGGTCAGGTCATAGGTCAGCGGCAACTCCACGGCCTCCATCAGCAAGTGCCGCATCAACGGCGACACACTGATCACCTGGCAACGCTCACCCAGATCCACCGCCCCCGGCTCGATATACAAACTGCGAGTGCTGACCCCGAGCATCAACACCTCATGCGCCACCCCCGGCGGAATCCACACCGCCCGTTGCGGCGGCACCACCCAGTTGCCGTCATGCGTGCTGACCTGCATCACCCCGGTCGCGCCGTACAACAATTGCGCCCGCCGATGCGTATGACGTGGCAACAGATAGCCGTGGGAATAATCCGTACCGATCGCCACCACCGGGCGCGGAGTGTCATCCAGCAGATTGATCGAAACATTGCGCATCGAGCGGCACCTAGCAGTTGGCGTAAACGCAAACATTATTGGCTGACTTGCTGAAGCAGGCCAAGCGCCGCCGCTCTATCGTCGACCGCTCTCAAACAACGGACGACGCGCCATGTTCTACCTCCTGCTGACACTCTTCGGCTGCCTGACCGGCGTCACCGCCGTGCTCTTCGGCTTCGGCGGCGGCTTCGTCGTCGTGCCGCTGCTGTACCGCATGCTTACCGCGAGCCATGGCGCCGACGACCCGATCAGCCAATCCGCCATGCACATCGCCGTCGCCACCTCGACCTGCGTGATGATCGTCAACGCCCTGGTCGCCACCGACAAACATCGCCGCGCCGGCAACCTCATCCGTGATTACCTGTGGCCCTTGGGCGGGTTCATCGGATTGGGCGCGGTCGTCGGTGCAATCGCAGCGGTGTGGGTCAGCGGCGAAGTCATTCGTTATGCCTTCATCGCCTACCTCGGCGTGACGATTGTCGATTGCCTGCTGCGACGCGGCTTTCTTACGCGATCCGAAGGCGTAATCCCACGGCGACTGGGAACGGTGGAAACGTCCGGCGGCGGTGTAGGCATTGGCGCCATCGCAACCTTTCTCGGTGTAGGAGGAAGCGTCATGACCGTGCCGTTATTGCGGCGTAGCGGGTTGAGCATGTCCCAGGCGACGTCGATGGCCAATCCGCTGAGCGTGCCCGTGGCGCTGGCGGGAACCCTGACGTACATGATGTTGGCGGGGTACAGCGAGACAGAACTCGGGCCGTGGTTTGTCGGGTATGTGGATCTGCTGGCGTTTGCGGTGCTGACGCTGGGCTCGATGCTAGGGATTCGACTGGCCACGCCGTGGATCGGGCGGATACCGGATCGGGTGCATGCTTGGGTTTATATTGGATTGTTGGTTATTGTGATGGTGGTAATGTCGGTTAAGTAGTCGTCAATCGACAGCCCCATAATCGACCACTTCCAGTATTTATTAGAGAACAAGGATGCTGATCTTCAACTGCACCGAAGCTGCCAGCAAATTCTTCAGCCGCGTTCACCAGGGCAAAAAAATCACCCCGGTGGATTTGGACCCGCCGTCATCAACCATTGAAGATGATGAGATGGACAGTGCTGTCGAGCAGTGGCTGGTGCATGCGATCACCGTGCAACGAAAGTATGTGCTGTTCGCCATGCATATCAAGACTCGCTATTGCATGGTTTTCGCCGACATGAAAAAGGCGGATCTGGATGCATTTGTGGGGCAATTCGCTGATCGCTGGTTCAACGGTGTCATGCTTCATGCAACCCATCACGGACTCTCCGAGTGGATTGATATCGAACCGTTGATTGAGCGATTCCAGTGGATGTGTCGACCGCAGCAGTTCTATCGCCGCAGCCATCGCAGCGCACAAAAACACATCGATGAAATTGCCTGGGTCTTCCAGGACAAGGCCGCAGGGGCCGGTTGTTTACCGCCTGATGAAGTCGCAGCCATGGTGTTCGACGCGCAGATGAACGACACCCCGAGAAACAGCAAGGGCGCCAAGGGTTACTACTACCCGGATGAGGAGATGACCGTTCATTGGCTTCGTCGTTATAGCGCTCTGGATGAGGACGAAGTTCAAGCGGCAAAGACGCGCCGCATGCAAGTGTATCGGGAGATAGCAGCAGTCGAGCGCGAAGCCTGGCTGGAAGAGTACAACCGACAAAACTCGATTACTTAAGCCACCCCCGCCATAATCCGCCCCGCATTCACTAGCGCCGGCACTCACGTCCCGGCGCGACCTCCGACTCACTCAGGGATCGATCCATGCTCAAGGGACTGTTGCGCCTGGCGCCATACGCCGCCGCTTTGTTTTCACTGCTATCCACCGCTCAGGCTGACGACGGCAGACGTGTGTTTACCGGCACGCTGGGCAAGACGCCGATTGTGGTCGAGATCAATACCCAGAATCCGGATGAAGTGACCGGTCGTTACTTCTACGAGAAGTATCACCGCGATCTGCCCCTCAGTGGCGCGTTGCAGGACAGCACGCTGACGCTGGTCGAGGGCAACAATCGTTACGGCGATGACAAGCCTTTGCCGACCCTCAAGCTGGAAGAAACCGCCAACGGTTGGCGAGGCGAATGGCAAAACCCGAAGGGCAAAAAGCTGCCGGTACAACTAGTCGAGGCCAAACTTCCCGCGCCGACTGCAACGACGTTGCCCTTCATTGCCACTTTGACGAAAGACGATCCCTACGAGTATTTGCGCTTACAGGGGCTCAAGCTCAAACCTGGGAAGAAAGACAACTTCATGGGCTACGAGCTGCAATGGTGGGCGGAGCCGGAGTCGAAAATCTCTTTCTTTAGTATTGAGTCCGGTTATCCCAAACAGGAGCAACAGCGGATCAACGAGCAATTGTTGGGACGGCTCTGGAAAGAGGTCATCAGTTATCACGCCTGCATGCTGCAAGGTGGTGAGAATGCCGAGCAATGGCAAAGCGTCGCGCCCACGTTTCTGTCGTCCGATATCGTCAGCCTGAACATCAACACCGGTTACGACTGTGGCGGCGCGCATCCGGATGTCGGCAACTCCCCGATCAATCTCAATGCTCATACTGGGCAAGCGATAAAGCTGGAAGACGTTTTGGCAGTGGGTGGAGGGAAGGGCACTTCGACTGGAACAAGCGAAGGCAAACAGAGGGAAGAGTTTGCGCAATGGCTTATAAAGCAGTTCACCTCGCTATATCCCGACGAAATGAAGAAGCCAACCGAAGGTGATGAAGACAGCTGCGACTACACCGATGAAAACGTCTGGGGCGTTTTCGATTGGTATTTCACCGCCAAGGGCATTTACCTGGGGCCGTACTTCCCGCGAGTGCAACGTGGTTGCGATGAACCCGACTGGTCGATCCTGCCGTACTCAGTCGTCAAACAACACCCCGGCGCCGTCCAACTGCAACTGCCCCAGGGTTAACCATCACGCCAGACCCGGCGCTTCACGAATGATGAAGTGATCCAGGTTCTCGATATTGGCATTGAAGACCTCGAAAGGCTTTTCGGGGTTCTTCTTGCCCGGCACCTGCTTCAACTCCGGCGTCACGCCATAAAAGAAGCAGAACAACTCCTTGTCACTGTCGATCGCGTGCTTGATCTCTTCCAGAAACGCCTTGCGCTTGCGGTAGTTGTCGATCAGCTTTTTGTTGAGATAGACACTGACCGGATAAGGCTTCTTCTTGCTGTCATCCGGCTTCTTGAACCAGACCTTGTCCTCGAAATCGATCCGGAAACTGGCGCTGTGGAAGTCCTCGATCTTCTTGATCCGACCCCAATAAATCAGCCCCTTGTTGTCCATCAAGTACTCGATCTTCTTGAAGAACGAACTGTACGGCGCCGTATGCTCACCAATCTTCAACGGCATACGCTTGAGCAATTCCTTGTCCGCGAAGTTCGACACAAAACACTCCACGGGGTGAGCGAAGACACTGGTCTTGTCCGGCGCCGTCTCACGACTCGGCGACTCTTTTGAGGGGGCAGTTGCCACCCGCACCGGATCATCCCGCAACACATCCGCCGCCCCCGCTGGCGCGGCAGGCTTGCGCACATACTCACGACGCGTCAGCAACAACTCCGACGGAAAATGCTCCTCCCGACCGTCATCCGATTCCCCATCGGCCGCCTCACCCCCCGACGCCGACGTCTTCAAACTCACATACGGACAACCCGCCACATGCTGCGTACCGGGCAGATTCTTGAAGTGCGGCGTGCGCACGTAATTCACGTTCTTGGCGTTGAACGTGCCCAACTCGTTGGAAGCATCGAACGCCGCACGACAGGCATCGTTGGGGCACTGGAAATGCTCCTTCGCAGAATCGAACGCCACCGTCTCATCGAAATTGAGATCGCGAACGTCATAGATCGACAGCTTGTCGTCGAGGCTGAGGCAGTAGGCGAGGTCGAATTTCATGGTGGGGCTCGGGTCCTTGAGTGGGGGAGGGGTA
>NZ_BQHR01000037.1 GCF_021601625.1 Pseudomonas paraglycinae
TCAGCCTACCACCTTAAACTTGGACAACCAACGCCAAGCTGGCCTAGCCTTCTCCGTCCCTCCATCGCAATAACCAGAAGTACAGGAATATTAACCTGTTTTCCATCGACTACGCTTTTCAGCCTCGCCTTAGGGACCGACTAACCCTGCGTCGATTAACGTTGCGCAGGAAACCTTGGTCTTTCGGCGTGGGTGTTTTTCACACCCATTGTCGTTACTCATGTCAGCATTCGCACTTCTGATACCTCCAGCAAGCTTCTCAACTCACCTTCACAGGCTTACAGAACGCTCCTCTACCGCATCACTTACGTGATACCCGTAGCTTCGGTGTATGGTTTGAGCCCCGTTACATCTTCCGCGCAGGCCGACTCGACTAGTGAGCTATTACGCTTTCTTTAAAGGGTGGCTGCTTCTAAGCCAACCTCCTAGCTGTCTAAGCCTTCCCACATCGTTTCCCACTTAACCATAACTTTGGGACCTTAGCTGACGGTCTGGGTTGTTTCCCTTTTCACGACGGACGTTAGCACCCGCCGTGTGTCTCCCATGCTCGGCACTTGTAGGTATTCGGAGTTTGCATCGGTTTGGTAAGTCGGGATGACCCCCTAGCCGAAACAGTGCTCTACCCCCTACAGTGATACATGAGGCGCTACCTAAATAGCTTTCGAGGAGAACCAGCTATCTCCGAGCTTGATTAGCCTTTCACTCCGATCCACAGGTCATCCGCTAACTTTTCAACGGTAGTCGGTTCGGTCCTCCAGTCAGTGTTACCTAACCTTCAACCTGCCCATGGATAGATCGCCCGGTTTCGGGTCTATTCCCAGCGACTAGACGCCCTATTAAGACTCGCTTTCGCTACGCCTCCCCTATTCGGTTAAGCTCGCCACTGAAAATAAGTCGCTGACCCATTATACAAAAGGTACGCAGTCACAGAACAAAGTCTGCTCCCACTGCTTGTACGCATACGGTTTCAGGATCTATTTCACTCCCCTCTCCGGGGTTCTTTTCGCCTTTCCCTCACGGTACTAGTTCACTATCGGTCAGTCAGTAGTATTTAGCCTTGGAGGATGGTCCCCCCATATTCAGACAAAGTTTCTCGTGCTCCGTCCTACTCGATTTCATGACTAAGAGACTTTCGCGTACAGGGCTATCACCCACTATGGCCGCACTTTCCAGAGCGTTCCGCTAATCTCAAAGCCACTTAAGGGCTAGTCCCCGTTCGCTCGCCACTACTAAGGGAATCTCGGTTGATTTCTTTTCCTCAGGGTACTTAGATGTTTCAGTTCCCCTGGTTCGCCTCTTGCACCTATGTATTCAGTACAAGATAACCATCTTATGATGGCTGGGTTCCCCCATTCAGACATCTCCGGATCAAAGTCTGTTTGCCGACTCCCCGAAGCTTTTCGCAGGCTACCACGTCTTTCATCGCCTCTGACTGCCAAGGCATCCACCGTATGCGCTTCTTCACTTGACCATATAACCCCAAGCAATCTGGTTATACTGTGAAGACGACATTCGCCGAAAATTCGAATTTCTCAACTAAGAGAACTCACAAATTTTACCTTAGCCTGATCACCACCAGTGAAAGTGG
>NZ_BQHR01000039.1 GCF_021601625.1 Pseudomonas paraglycinae
CGTCTTCACACACCGCAATCTGGCCTTTCGACTCAAATTGCTTGGGTGTTATATGGTCAAGCCTCACGGGCAATTAGTATTGGTTAGCTCAACGCCTCACAGCGCTTACACACCCAACCTATCAACGTCGTAGTCTTCGACGGCCCTTCAGGGAACTCAAGGTTCCAGTGAGATCTCATCTTGAGGCAAGTTTCCCGCTTAGATGCTTTCAGCGGTTATCTTTCCCGAACATAGCTACCCGGCAATGCCACTGGCGTGACAACCGGAACACCAGAGGTTCGTCCACTCCGGTCCTCTCGTACTAGGAGCAGCCCCTCTCAAATCTCAAACGTCCACGGCAGATAGGGACCGAACTGTCTCACGACGTTCTAAACCCAGCTCGCGTACCACTTTAAATGGCGAACAGCCATACCCTTGGGACCGGCTTCAGCCCCAGGATGTGATGAGCCGACATCGAGGTGCCAAACACCGCCGTCGATATGAACTCTTGGGCGGTATCAGCCTGTTATCCCCGGAGTACCTTTTATCCGTTGAGCGATGGCCCTTCCATACAGAACCACCGGATCACTAAGACCTACTTTCGTACCTGCTCGACGTGTCTGTCTCGCAGTCAAGCGCGCTTTTGCCTTTATACTCTACGACCGATTTCCGACCGGTCTGAGCGCACCTTCGTACTCCTCCGTTACTCTTTAGGAGGAGACCGCCCCAGTCAAACTACCCACCATACACTGTCCTCGATCCGGATAACGGACCTGAGTTAGAACCTCAAAGTTGCCAGGGTGGTATTTCAAGGATGGCTCCACGCGAACTGGCGTCCACGCTTCAAAGCCTCCCACCTATCCTACACAAGCAAATTCAAAGTCCAGTGCAAAGCTATAGTAAAGGTTCACGGGGTCTTTCCGTCTAGCCGCGGATACACTGCATCTTCACAGCGATTTCAATTTCACTGAGTCTCGGGTGGAGACAGCGCCGCCATCGTTACGCCATTCGTGCAGGTCGGAACTTACCCGACAAGGAATTTCGCTACCTTAGGACCGTTATAGTTACGGCCGCCGTTTACCGGGGCTTCGATCAAGAGCTTCGCGTTAGCTAACCCCATCAATTAACCTTCCGGCACCGGGCAGGCGTCACACCCTATACGTCCACTTTCGTGTTTGCAGAGTGCTGTGTTTTTAATAAACAGTCGCAGCGGCCTGGTATCTTCGACCGGCGTGGGCTTACGCAGCAAGTGCTTCACCCTCACCGGCGCACCTTCTCCCGAAGTTACGGTGCCATTTTGCCTAGTTCCTTCACCCGAGTTCTCTCAAGCGCCTTGGTATTCTCTACCCAACCACCTGTGTCGGTTTGGGGTACGGTTCCTGGTTATCTGAAGCTTAGAAGCTTTTCTTGGAAGCATGGCATCAACCACTTCGTCGCCTAAAGGCAACTCGTCATCAGCTCTCGGCCTT
>NZ_BQHR01000040.1 GCF_021601625.1 Pseudomonas paraglycinae
ACGCGCAGCCAGCAGCTGGTCTTGTCGTCGGCCTGGCCTTCGCGGTCCCAGTGGAATTGCACCTTGATGCGGCCGTATTGGTCGCAGTGGATTTCTTCGCCTTTGGGGCCGGTGACCATCGCGGTCTGGCTGCCGAGCACGCGGGGTTTCGGGTGTTCGAGGGCCGGACGGTAGAACACGTCCCACGGGGTGGCGAGGAAGCGGTTGCGGTAGCCCTGGTGGAAGTCGTCCTTGTTGTCGGTGGTGTCGCTGGTCACCGATTCTTCGAGGACTTGCGGCTGTTTGCCTTCGTGGAAAATTTCGGTGAGCAGCCACAGGTCGTTCCACTCGCTGCGCGGGTGGTCGGACATTTCCATGAAGTGGCCGCTGACCAGTCTGGTCTGGTCGCCGCGACCTTCGGCCTGACGGTAGTCGGCGCGGTGGCGTTCGAGGGCGCGCTGGCTGAGGAACTTGCCGCGGGCGCGGTCGATGAAGCGGCCGGGGTAGTCGTAGTCTTCCAGATCCGGTTCGGCGCTCTCGCCATCCGGCTTACTCTCTGGTTTAAAAGCCGCTTCCATTTGCAGGCGCGGTTTTTCGAAGTCGTAGTCGCGGCGGGTGGTGCGGCTGGTGCGGGTTTCCAGGCGCAGCTTGAAGCCTTTGATCACCGGTTCTTCGGCGACCATGCCGCTGCCCTGCACATACGCCGTCGGCTGGCCGAGATTCGGGAACACGGTCTGGTCATCGCCGAACACCAGCAGATGACCTTTCTGGCTGTGCTGGAAGTGGTAGTGAATGCCTTCTTCTTCGCACAG
>NZ_BQHR01000041.1 GCF_021601625.1 Pseudomonas paraglycinae
TCACTTGACCATATAACCCCAAGCAATCTGGTTATACTGTGAAGACGACATTCGCCGAAAATTCGAATTTCTCAACTAAGAGAACTCACAAATTTTACCTTAGCCTGATCACCACCAGTGAAAGTGGCCATCAGTCTATCTTTCTATCACATACCCAAATTTTTAAAGAACGATCTAATCAAAAGACTAGAAATCAATATTCAGTTCGAATATTCATTTCTAAACTCTCAAACTTTCGAAGCAGTTTATGGTGGAGCCAAGCGGGATCGAACCGCTGACCTCCTGCGTGCAAGGCAGGCGCTCTCCCAGCTGAGCTATGGCCCCATAACAAAATTGGTGGGTCTGGGCAGATTCGAACTGCCGACCTCACCCTTATCAGGGGTGCGCTCTAACCAACTGAGCTACAGACCCAATTTCGAGCTTGTAACTGCTAGCTGTGAGCTATCAGCTTGGAGCTTAAAGCTGCTTCTATCGTCTTCTTCAATGAATCAAGCAATTCGTGTGGGAACTTATGGATCAGCTGATGTCGTCGATTAAGGAGGTGATCCAGCCGCAGGTTCCCCTACGGCTACCTTGTTACGACTTCACCCCAGTCATGAATCACACCGTGGTAACCGTCCTCCCGAAGGTTAGACTAGCTACTT
>NZ_BQHR01000042.1 GCF_021601625.1 Pseudomonas paraglycinae
AAGTAGCTAGTCTAACCTTCGGGAGGACGGTTACCACGGTGTGATTCATGACTGGGGTGAAGTCGTAACAAGGTAGCCGTAGGGGAACCTGCGGCTGGATCACCTCCTTAATCGACGACATCAGCTGCTCCATAAGTTCCCACACGAATTGCTTGATTCATTGAAGAAGACGAAAGAAGCAGCCCGAAATTGGGTCTGTAGCTCAGTTGGTTAGAGCGCACCCCTGATAAGGGTGAGGTCGGCAGTTCGAATCTGCCCAGACCCACCAATTTTGTGTGGGAAACGCCTGTAGAAATACGGGGCCATAGCTCAGCTGGGAGAGCGCCTGCCTTGCACGCAGGAGGTCAGCGGTTCGATCCCGCTTGGCTCCACCACTACTGCTTCTGAAGTAAGAGCTTAGAAATGAGCATTCCATCGCTGCGATGGTGAATGTTGATTTCTAGTCTTTGACTGGTTCGTTCTTTAAAAATTTGGGTATGTGATAGAAAGATAGACTGAGATCCACTTTCACTGGTGGTGATCAGGCTAAGGTAAAATTTGTGAGTTCTCTTAGTTGAGAAATTCGAATTTTCGGCGAATGTCGTCTTCACAGTATAACCAGATTGCTTGGGGTTATATGGTCAAGTGA
>NZ_BQHR01000043.1 GCF_021601625.1 Pseudomonas paraglycinae
CGTCGACGGTTTTGCGGATGCGCCGGCCGAAGGCGTCGTATTGGTAGGTCGCGGTTTTGCCGTCGGGGCGGGTCAGGCCGATCAGGCGGTGCTGGCTGTCGTAGCGGTATTCGGTGACAAGGGTTTGTGCGCGGCCGCGGCGTTCGCGGATCAGGTTGCCGAAGGCGTCGTAGTCGTAATGACGATTGCCCTGCATCAGCAGGCGATTGCCTTTGATCTGTGGCGGGCCTGGACGGTCCTGCATCAGCAGGTTGCCGGCCGGGTCGTGGGCGAAGTTTTCCGGCACATCGTCGCGGGTGTGGCGTACGCGGATCAGCCGGTCGAGGGCGTCGTACGTGTAGCTGCGCTGGCCGTGGCGGGTGTCGGCGATATGTTCGAGGTTGCCGTTGGCGCTGTAGGCAAAGTCGCGGCGGTACAGCGCGCTGCGTTGATGGCCTACGGCGTGGGACTTCAAGCGGCCCTGTTCGTCGTAGGTGTATTCGCTGAGCAGCAGGCCTT
>NZ_BQHR01000044.1 GCF_021601625.1 Pseudomonas paraglycinae
TGCCGCAGCTGCAATACCTGCATCACCGCACCAACCAGCGCATCTACCAGCAGATGTCGGCGCCGAAAATCATCGCGCTGATCCTCGACGAGCACGGCATCAAGGGCAACGCCTACAGCTTCCAGCTCAGCCAGCCGTGCCCGGATCGCGACTACTGCGTGCAGTACGACGAAACCGACCTGCATTTCGTCCAGCGCCTGTGCGAAGAAGAAGGCATTCACTACCACTTCCAGCACAGCCAGAAAGGTCATCTGCTGGTGTTCGGCGATGACCAGACCGTGTTCCCGAATCTCGGCCAGCCGACGGCGTATGTGCAGGGCAGCG
>NZ_BQHR01000045.1 GCF_021601625.1 Pseudomonas paraglycinae
ACTCTCACATGGGGAAACCCCACACTACCATCGGCGATGCATCGTTTCACTTCTGAGTTCGGGATGGGATCAGGTGGTTCCAACGCTCTATGGTCGTCAAGAAATTCGGGTACTGAGTCGTGGCCAGTGGGCCTCGCTTCAGCAAATTGGGTATGTGACAGCTAGGTGTTTTGTGAGCGTCGAACTTTCGGTTCATTTTCGTCTTCACACACCGCAATCTGGCCTTTCGACTCAAATTGCTTGGGTGTTATATGGTCAAGCCTCACGGGCAATTAGTATTGGTTAGCTCAACGCCTC
>NZ_BQHR01000046.1 GCF_021601625.1 Pseudomonas paraglycinae
CGTTGATAGGTTGGGTGTGTAAGCGCTGTGAGGCGTTGAGCTAACCAATACTAATTGCCCGTGAGGCTTGACCATATAACACCCAAGCAATTTGAGTCGAAAGGCCAGATTGCGGTGTGTGAAGACGCAATGAACCGAAAGTTCGACGCTCACAAAACACCGAAAGCTGTCACATACCCAATTTGCTGAAGCGAGGCCCTCTGGCCACGACTCAGTACCCGAATTTCTTGACGACCATAGAGCGTTGGAACCACCTGATCCCATCCCGAACTCAGAAGTGAAACGATGCAT
>NZ_BQHR01000047.1 GCF_021601625.1 Pseudomonas paraglycinae
CGAGGCTGAAAAGCGTAGTCGATGGAAAACAGGTTAATATTCCTGTACTTCTGGTTATTGCGATGGAGGGACGGAGAAGGCTAGGCCAGCTTGGCGTTGGTTGTCCAAGTTTAAGGTGGTAGGCTGAGATCTTAGGTAAATCCGGGATCTTAAGGCCGAGAGCTGATGACGAGTTGCCTTTAGGCGACGAAGTGGTTGATGCCATGCTTCCAAGAAAAGCTTCTAAGCTTCAGATAACCAGGAACCGTACCCCAAACCGACACAGGTGGTTGGGTAGA
>NZ_BQHR01000048.1 GCF_021601625.1 Pseudomonas paraglycinae
CGAGGCTGAAAAGCGTAGTCGATGGAAAACAGGTTAATATTCCTGTACTTCTGGTTATTGCGATGGAGGGACGGAGAAGGCTAGGCCAGCTTGGCGTTGGTTGTCCAAGTTTAAGGTGGTAGGCTGAAATCTTAGGTAAATCCGGGGTTTCAAGGCCGAGAGCTGATGACGAGTTGCCTTTAGGCGACGAAGTGGTTGATGCCATGCTTCCAAGAAAAGCTTCTAAGCTTCAGATAACCAGGAACCGTACCCCAAACCGACACAGGTGGTTGGGTAGA
>NZ_BQHR01000049.1 GCF_021601625.1 Pseudomonas paraglycinae
CCGGGTTTTCCTTGTGGTACAGGCAGCCGGTGACGAGGGGCTGGTCGGGGTCGCCTTCGAGGAAGGTGACGAGGACTTCCATGCCGATGCGCGGGATGGAGATGGCGCCGTAGCGGTCGCCGGCCCAACTGCTGGAGACGCGCAGCCAGCAGCTGGTCTTGTCGTCGGCCTGGCCTTCGCGGTCCCAGTGGAATTGCACCTTGATGCGGCCGTATTGGTCGCAGTGGATTTCTTCGCCTTTGGGGCCGGTGACCATCGCGGTCT
>NZ_BQHR01000050.1 GCF_021601625.1 Pseudomonas paraglycinae
AGCCAAGTTTAGGGTTTCTTAAAAACCCAAAGATGTTTGAACTGAAGAGTTTGATCATGGCTCAGATTGAACGCTGGCGGCAGGCCTAACACATGCAAGTCGAGCGGATGAAGGGAGCTTGCTCCTGGATTCAGCGGCGGACGGGTGAGTAATGCCTAGGAATCTGCCTGGTAGTGGGGGACAACGTTTCGAAAGGAACGCTAATACCGCATACGTCCTACGGGAGAAAGCAGGGGACCTTCGGGCCTTGCGCTA
>NZ_BQHR01000051.1 GCF_021601625.1 Pseudomonas paraglycinae
GTAGGTTTCGAAGGCGGGTCGCTTCAGTTCATCGAAGCCTGGAAGGAGTTGGAAATGTCGACTTGTTCGGCGCTTTTAACGGTTCGATCTTCTCGGTCGAAAGCGGAGAAAAAGAGGTGTTGACAGCGGCGTGTAACGCTGTAGAATTCGCCTCCCGCTAACGAGAGATCGGAAGCGCAAGTGGTTGAAGTTGTTGAAGAAATCTTCGAAAACTTCTGAAAATAATCACTTGACAGCAAATGAGGCTGCTGTAGA
>NZ_BQHR01000052.1 GCF_021601625.1 Pseudomonas paraglycinae
GACAGCCGCGCCAAACCGGTCGATGCGAAAGGCGCCCCGTTATCTGTGCGGATTACGTCCGGCAATCCAAACTCCCGGAAAGCCCATTCGAATCCCTGTCGCGTCGGCTCGCTGTGCGTGCCGGGCAGCGCCCGGCAGAGCAGCAGATAGCGGCTCATCTGATCGGTAATGGTCAGCGGATAGCACCAATTGCCGTCCTGCATCCTGAACTGCCCTTTGAAGTCGGCACACCAGGTCTGGTTGGGTTCATCGGCC
>NZ_BQHR01000053.1 GCF_021601625.1 Pseudomonas paraglycinae
GACAGCCGCGCCAAACCGGTCGATGCGAAAGGCGCCCCGTTATCTGTGCGGATTACGTCCGGCAATCCAAACTCCCGGAAAGCCCATTCGAATCCCTGTCGCGTCGGCTCGCTGTGCGTGCCGGGCAACGCCCGGCAGAGCAGCAGATAGCGGCTCATCTGATCGGTAATGGTCAGCGGATAGCACCAATTGCCGTCCTGCATCCTGAACTGCCCTTTGAAGTCGGCACACCAGGTCTGGTTGGGTTCATCGGCC
>NZ_BQHR01000054.1 GCF_021601625.1 Pseudomonas paraglycinae
TCTTCGAAAACTTCTGAAAATAATCACTTGACAGCAAATGAGGCTGCTGTAGAATGCGCGCCTCGGTTGAGACGAAAGATCTTAACCAACCGCTCTTTAACAACTGAATCAAGCAATTCGTGTGGGTACTTGTGGAGTCAGACTGATAGTCAACAAGATTATCAGCATCACAAGTTGCTCCGCGAGAAATCAAAGATGTAACCAACGATTGCTGAGCCAAGTTTAGGGTTTCTTAAAAACCCAAAGATGTTTGAA
>NZ_BQHR01000055.1 GCF_021601625.1 Pseudomonas paraglycinae
TAGAATGCGCGCCTCGGTTGAGACGAAAGATCTTAACCAACCGCTCTTTAACAACTGAATCAAGCAATTCGTGTGGGTGCTTGTGGAGTCAGACTGATAGTCAACAAGATTATCAGCATCACAAGTTGCTCCGCGAGAAATCAAAGATGTAACCAACGATTGCTGAGCCAAGTTTAGGGTTTCTTAAAAACCCAAAGATGTTTGAA